>NZ_JH594596.1:0-247268 GCF_000243215.1 Odoribacter laneus YIT 12061
GGAGGAGAAGCCAGAGGGTCTCATGCGCATAAAGAACTATCTCAGTTGATTATAGCAGTCAGTGGTTCTTTCAGCGTAACCCTGGACGATGGAAATGTCAAACGGACGTTTATGTTAAACAGGCCTTACCAAGGATTATATGTAGTTCCGGGTATATGGCGTGATTTATACGATTTCTCGTCAGGAGCTGTTTGTATGGTGCTTGCTTCAGAAAAGTATGACGAAAAGGATTACATTAGAAATTATAACGAATATTTATTATATAGAAATGGAAGCAAGTAAACTAGGATTATATTTTGAAGAATTTGAAGTAGGGAAAACACTCAAACATTCTTTGTCAAAAACAATTTTTGAATGTGACAATAATTTTTTTTCCCTCTTGACAATGAACCATCATCCCGTGCATACAAATATAGATTACGCACAAAAAAATCAACACGGTAAAATTTTAGTAGTAGGCACACTGGTTTTTTCTTTGGCGGTAGGCATGACGGTACCTGATATCAGCGGGAAAGCCATTGCAAACTTAGGTTATGAAGAAATCAAACATTTAAATCCTGTTTTTATAAATGATACCTTATATGTAAGAACCACCATATTAGATAAAAGGGAATCGCATACAAAACCGGACCGGGGAATAATATACGTAGAAACCATTGCTTCCAACCAGAATGGATTAGATGTGCTATCTTTTCGCAGGAAAGTCCTTGTCAAAAAACAAATAATCAAATAATTATGGAATACAATCATCTCATGCGCAGCCTTATGTTCGTACCTGCACATAATGAAAGGCTTATGAATAGTGCTTCCCGCTCAGATGCAGACATACTCCTGTTAGATATAGAAGATTCTGTACAGCCTGTAGAGAATAAACAAATAGCCAGGGACAATATCATAAAATATGTACAGAATGGAATACTAAACAAACACTTACTTTTTCCCAGAGTAAATGACAGGGAAAGCGGCGAATTACTAAAAGACATTACTCAACTCACGATAGAGGGAATTGCCGGTTTTATGTATCCCAAAAGCCGAAAAGGAGAAGATGTTTATTTTTTTGGGAAATTGCTGGAAACCCTTGAATATGAAAAAGGGATTCCGGTTGGAACGTTTAAAATCATTCCGCTCATAGAGACCACAGGGGCAGTTATGAATATTCAGGATATTTGTACTGCTTGTCCCAACCGGGTCGTAGCAGTAGCATTCGGGTGTGAAGATTTTGTTACGGACTTAGGAGGAAAGCACGATCCTGAAGGCTTAAGTATATATACAGCCCGCGGGATGATAGCCATGGGAGCAAAAGCATGTGGTGTCACTCCTATCGACACTGTACATATCAATGTACATGATTTGGAGGATTTAGAGAAAAACTTGATACTTTCAAAAAAATTAGGATTCGAAGGCATGTTAATTCTAAATCCCAAAGAATTGCCCCTATGTCATCGATATTTTTCTCCCAGTCCGGAAGAGATCGAATGGGCTGAAGAAATGCTGATTTTAGCCGAAGAGGCTCAAAAGGAAGGCAAAGGCGTAGCTGTAAAAGACAATAAATTCATAGGTCCCCCTATGGTCAAAATGGCTAAAAATGTTTTAAATAAGAAAGAATTAATTGTACAAAAAAGTATTGATGAAATTAATAAATAATGTTTCTCTGGTCCTTAAAGACAATTGTTGCGGTTGTAGTGCTTGTTATGAATCCTGTCCTACTAAAGCAATACAAATGATCCCTGATGAGGAAGGTTTTTTATACCCGCTTGTCAATGATAATTTGTGTATTCATTGTGGAATATGCTTGAAAAAGTGTGATAATAGCGAATTATTTTTATCTGAAACCTCTATTCTTTATGCATGTTGGTCTAAAAGTGAAGAAATAAGAAAAAGAAGTTCTTCTGGTGGAGCATTTACTGCTCTTTCAAAAATTATTTTTGCAAAAAAAGGAATTGTTTGCGGAGTTGGTTTTAATGCAGAATATGATGAAGTATTGCATAAAATAGCAAAAGATGATGTCTCTTTGGATGATTTAAGAAGATCAAAATTTGTTCAAAGTAATAAGTATCATATTTATTCTCTTATAAAAGATATTTTACTTCAGAATAAATATGTATTATTTACAGGAACTCCTTGTGAAGTAGGAGGTTTACGTTCTTATCTTGGTAAAGATTTTAAAAAATTAATTACCTGTGATTTAATATGCGGATGTGTTTCTTCTCCTAAAGTTTATAAAATTTATATTCAATATCTTAGAAATAAATATCACTCTTCTGTAAAATCCGTTAATTTTAAAGATAAACGGAATGGCTGGAGAGAAAAATCTATTGCAGTAGAATTCGAAAATGGGAAAGAATATTATAATTCAATTCTCGATGACGATTATGTTGTTTCATTTCATAGCAGGTATAATATTCGTCCCTCCTGTTTCTGTTGTAGATACCGAGATTTGAAGAGAGTTGCAGATCTCACATTAGGTGATTTTTGGGCGGTAGAAAAATATAATAGTCTTTATGATGACAATAAAGGGACTTCTTTTGTTATGGCAAACTCTTCCAAAGGAAATTCTTTGTTATTAGAATGTAAAGAAATTATGAATATTTTCAGGATGGATGTTAGTATAGCAGATTATTGTGCAAAATATAATTGGTGTATGTGTAAGAATCCTACTTCCCCTGAATATTTTAAAAGAGTAAAATTTTATAATGATTTGGAAAGATTACCATTTAACTTGTTATCTAAAGAACATTTGGGCATTATAAAAGAAGAAAGAAAAAAAAGAAAACTCGGAACTGAAAAATGAAAAAGAAAGTAATTATTGTTGGAGGCGAAGGTAACGGTGGTGTTATTGCCTCTTGTATTGAAGATAATCAAAAAAGATACAATGATTATGAATGGGAAATTGTTGGGTTTATTAATGATTTTGAAGAACAAGTTTGTGGTTATCCTGTTATAGGCCCGCTCTCTTCCATTAAAAGATTTCTCGACACAACAGATTATTACTTTTCTTGGGGAATTCATTTAGTAGGCAGAAATGTCTTAACGGAAAAAATGTATCGTGAAGCCAATATTCCGAAAAATCGTCTGGCGACCATCATACACAAATCTGCCTTTGTCGCCAAAAACGCAATTATTGAACCCGGAGTTTTTATTATGGCAAATTGTTATGTGGGTCCCCAAGCCATTATAGGAAGTTCTTCTTTGATTATGGCAAATAGTATGATCGGCCATAATATTGAAATGGGAGAACTCTGCCACTGCTCGGTGGGAGCTATTATGACAGGTTATTCTAAAATGGGAATATGCTCTGATATTGCGGTAGGTTCGACGATACTAGCTTATAAAAAAATTGGTGCTTTCGCTATGCTTGGAGCAGCAAGCTTAGCTACACACGATATTCCCGATTATGAAATCCATGTAGGAAGTCCTGCAAAATTTTTGAAAAGAATTAAAGAAGATTAAGGAGATATGATCAAATTTTTAGATTTACAAAAAATTACAGCAAAATATGCTGATGAAATACACGATGCCGTATTACGTGTAGTGGATGCAGGCTGGTATCTCCAAGGAAATGAAAATAAAACCTTTGAAACAAATTATTCTAACTATATCGGTACCCAATATACCATCGGATGTGCCAATGGTTTAGATGCTTTAATTTGGATATTCAGAGCATACCTGGAAATGGGAGTTATGAAACCAGGGGATGAAGTAATTGTTCCTGCAAATACTTATATTGCTTCCATTTTAGCTATAACTGAAAACGGCTTAAAACCGATATTAGTAGAGCCCGATATAGAAACGTATCAAATAGATGATTCTAAAATTGAAAAAGCAATAACCGATAGAACTAAAGCGATTTTGATTGTACATCTTTATGGACAATGTGCCTATACGGAAAAAATTGGTGAAATATGTAAAAAATACCGCCTGAAATTGATAGAAGATAATGCGCAGGCTCATGGTTGTTTATACAAAAATCAAAAAACGGGATCTCTGGGAGATGCTGCAGGTCATTCTTTTTATCCGGGCAAGAATTTAGGCGCACTAGGTGATGCAGGTGCCGTAACGACGAACGATGAGAAATTAGCTGAAATTATAAGAGCTGTAGCGAATTATGGTTCATCCCAAAAATATGTCTTTCAATATTGCGGAAGAAACAGTCGTTTAGATGAAATACAAGCAGCAGTACTTACAACAAAATTAAAGCACTTAGACGAAGATGTAGCCTTGCGCCAGGAAGTTGCAAAACGATATATAAATGAAATAACGAATCCTAAGATTATATTACCAAAGATCAGTAATTGGAAATCTCATGCTTTCCACCTTTTCCCGATCCGTTGTACAGAACGGGATAGATTGCAAGCATATTTAACAGAGCAGGGGATCCAAACCATTATCCATTACCCTATACCTCCTCATAAACAAACCTGTTATAAAGAGATGAATCATATTTCTCTTCCTATAACAGAACAAATTCACAAAGAAGAATTGAGTTTACCCATAAGCCCGGTCATGACAGAAGAGGAAATGGAAGAAGTGGTTTTTGGGGTAAATAAATTTAAGTAAGTAAATGTATATGCAACAAAGCATTAATAGTATTCCGCAAGAAGGTTATAAAACGGCTTTTAAAGCAACTGCTTTATTTGGAGGGACGCAATTCATTTTGATTATACTGAAAGTCGTTAAATCAAAATTGCTTGCTTTATGGTTAGGGCCTGCTGGTATAGGATTGATGGGATTGTTTAACGCTGCTATACAGCTTATATCTTCTATAAGTAACCTTGGTTTACAGAGTAGTGCCGTTAAGGAAATAGCTTATGCTAAAAGTCAAAATGATGAAATAAAGATAGCTATTACTGTAAAAGCTATACATAGATGGGTATTAGTAACAGGATTCTTAGGAGTTATCATCACTATTTTTATGTCTGATTACTTAAGCCAATGGTATTTTAAAAGTAGTAGCTATACTTTGGCTTTTATTTTTTTGTCTGTAGTTGTATTTTTTAATGCGTTAAATCAAGAATACTTAGCAATACTGCAAGGAATACGGCAGTTAACCAGATTGATTCGAGCTAATCTTTTGGGTGCATTAATTGCTTTTGTTATTTCCATACCATTACTATATTTCTTAAAAGAAGAAGGTATTGTAAGTGCTTTAATTATGACGGCTTTTTCGGGTGCTGCCGTATCTTATTTCTATGTGCAAAAGTTAAATTTAACCAAGGTAAAACAGACTTATAGAGATAGTTTTAGAATAGGTTTATCTGCGGTTAAATTAGGAACAGCTATGTCAATTTCGGGCATAATGGTATATGTTGTGGAGTTTTTTTTGAGGTCATTTATTTTACGCAATGGTGGAATAAACGATGTCGGTTTATATTCAGCAGGTTGGGCCATAAACGGGCAATATTTAGGCCTTGTGTTTGCAGCTATGGCTAAAGATTATTTTCCAAGATTATCTCAGATTGTAAATAAAAACCAAGAAGTGAAGCAGACTGTTAATCAACAGGGTGAAATAGCTTTATTGATTTTAACTCCTCTGATCATTATAATGATTGTGTTTATTAATATTGCAATTAAACTTTTGTACTCGGGACAATTTTTAATGGCTGTACCAATGGTAAAATGGTTATTAATAGGTTCTTTCATAAAATCAGGATCATGGGGAATTAGTTTTGTTTTTTTAGCTAAAGGAGATGTAAAGACATTTCTGTTTAATGAAATAGGAATAAAATTTATTACATTACCTTCCTATTTATTGGGATACTATTACTATGGGTTATTGGGAATAGGGATCGCCTTTACATTTAACTATGTTATATATTTTATTTGGGTGGCTATTGTGGCAAGAGTAAAATACTCCATTGTTTATTCAAAAATTTATCTCAGATTATTTTTTATTTTACTTACGGTACTTCTTAGTTATCATATTACAGAACTAATATTTTCGTGGAATTTTTTTTTAAAAGCTTTTTTCGTAATTATTATATGCGGATACTGTTTATATGAATTTAATAAGAGAATACCTTTAAAAAAGTTAATGCAGTAAAAATGAAATTAACGGAAAAATACATTAGAAAGTTGTTCGTTAAGTTGAAGCAGAAAGCTGAAAAAGCATTGAATAAAAGACAATTTAACAGGTGCTTGTGCTATCTTAAAGCCGCTGCCTATACTGCATATACTTTTTATTTGGGATTTAAAGATGATGAACTTGAAAAAATGTTGAAACAATTGTCATCTCATATAAGGAAAAGAGAAAAAAAGCTGGAAACAATAACTAACAGATGTGTATTTTATGATAGTTTTTCATTAGATAATAAAGGATTAACTCAGCAGTATATCAGAGCTATAATGAATGCTAGGTGGAAGTTATTGTATTTAATGGAACAAAATATGGATAATCCTAATGCTAGAAATATAATTAACGAAATTCGGCAGTATAATAATGCAACAATAATTTCTATTCCTAATAACTTAAAATCACTAGAAAGAATACAATTTATATATGATTCTATAATATCCTTTAATCCGAGCAAATTGTTTATGCATCTTAGTCCGAGTGCTGTTTATGCTGTAACGGCATTCTACGCTTTACCAGAAAGTATAAAGAGATATCAAATAAATTTAACAGATCATACGTTTTGGATAGGAACTGGATGTATTGATTTTTCGTTTGAGTTTAGAGCATATGGAGCGATACTGTCAATTTTTCAAAGAAAAATATCAAGGGAAAATATTTTTTTATTGCCATATCATCCTATTTCTAAAGATTCTATTTTCAAAGGTTTTCCTTTAAATTGTAACGATAAAGTAGTAATTCTATCCGGAGGTGCTTATTATAAAATAGTGGATGAGAAAAAAACGTTTTTTAAATTACTCAAGATAATACTAGATAATAACTCTCAGGCAGTTATTGTATTTGCTGGAGCGGGTGATAATTTAATATTTGCCGATTTTATTAAAAATAACTGTTATGAAGACCGAATACATTTGATTGGTCATCGTTCAGATATAAATGAAGTATTTAAACATTGTGATATCTATTTAAATACTTATCCTTTTAGTGGAGGTTTAATGTGTCAATATGCAGCAAATAATGCAAAACCAATTTTAAGTTTTTGTTCAAACAATAAAAGTATGGTAGAAGAGTTTGTTTGTCAAAAAAACTTCGAAAGTATTTCAACATTTGATTTAAATAGTTTTGCGAATGAAGCAAAAAAACTCATTGACGATTCGAAATATAGGGAAACAAAAGGCCGTAGAATGAAGGATTGTATATTAAGTGAAAATGAATTTAATGAATTATTTTTCAAATCGATTATTGAAAATAGAAATCAAGTAAATTTTTCTGAAGAAGAAATAATGAGAGACAATGATCTTTTGGCCAAATTAGAATTTGAGAACAGAACAAGTAATTATAAATGTTCTTTATTAAAAATACTTGGTTATAGGTCTGTACTTGTAATTCCTGAGATTTTTTTCGATGCTATTTTGAATCTTTTTTATAAAAAAAAGTTCCTGAAGATATTATACAGATATTTATATAAAGTTAATTAATAATAATGGAAAAATCAAAAATTTGGCTTTTATATAAATGGATTTTATTTATAGGTTCATTGTATTCTTTCAAAGCATATTTTTTTTGGGGGATACCGGATGTAATCGTACAATTAATTTTTATTGCTTCAGGGATTCTAACATATATGTTTATTCCTTATCTGTTTTCTGTTGGCAAAAAAAAAATTGTTTGGTTTTTACTCCTTCTACTAGCGAGTATATTAACAAGTACACATATGAATTTGAATGGAATGATCAATTCTGTACTGCGAATAATACCTCTTTTTTTTATAATTGCACTTAAAAGTCGATATAAAAAAGATTTGTTTTTATCTATTAGGCTTTGGTTTGCAATTTTTCTTAGTGTTTCCTTAGTTGGTTGGATTTTATATTTAAGTAATATAAATTTTTCTTATTCTATTGTTTATTATGGAAAGATTGATGGTTTGTATCAATATATTTTTAAAAATTATTACCTGTTTTTAGTTAATTTAAATAGTATATATGATTATTATCGCTTTAGTTCGGTTTTTTTAGAACCTGGTTATTTAGGTTGTTTATTATCGGTATTTTTATTTCTGGGCCAATATAAATGGAACAAAATAAATATTGTATTCTTGATATGTTTATTATTTACTTTTTCATTAGCAGGATGGCTTATAACTACCTTTATATATTTGTTGTGTAGATTGAAAAAAAGTATCTTATGGTTAATATCTATAGTTTTATTTGCTCTACTTATTACTAATTTCGTAAAAAGTTATAATCAAGGTGATAATTGGTTAAATAATGCAATATTTGCCAGATTAGAGTATGATGAAGGCAAGGGCATAAGAGGATATAACAGATCGAACGAATATACAGACAAATGGTTTTGGGATCAATTCGTTCATAGTAAAGATTTGTTTTGGGGAAGAGGGAGTGCCTTTGAATTTAGCAGTACAGATTGGAAGGTTTATATAGTTTTATATGGGTTATTTTCATTGATAGCATATTTAGTCTATTTATTATTTCCCTTATTTTCTTCGCAATATAATAAATATAGATTAGTATTATTTTCACTTATTTATTTATTAATTTTTGCACAAACCATTCACGGTGTATTTTGGTTCTTTTATTTATTCATGTATATATTAGGAGTTGGAGTAATAACAAACCGTGAAAACAATCAATATTGTTAGCATACCGACTTTTTTGATGATTCTTTCATAGTGCATACTATTCTTTTTATGCATATTAATGTTTACATAAAACATGTTGTATAATTTTATCTATTTAGATATTCTTCTTTATAATCATAAAGAAATAAATTCTTTGTCAAAATATTAATTGTTAAGAAATGGAACCTTTACTCAGTATAGTAGTACCCACTAAAAATAGATATAAATATCTCAAATATCTGATAGAATTAATACATTCTTTTAATTCTGAAGAATTAGAACTCGTTATACAAGATAATTCTGATGATAATACTGAAATAAATAAATTTTTATCTACAAGCAATTGGAAATCAATAAGATATTTTTATTCAAATAAAAAATTATCTATGTCAGAAAACTCTGATCAGGCAATAATAAATTCTAGAGGAGAATATGTTTGTTTTATTGGAGATGATGATGGAGTTTGTCATACCATTTTGGACTGCGTAAATTGGATGAAAAATAACAATATTGATGCAGTAAGATGCGATAATGGAGCGTATTTCTGGAATGATTATAATAAAAAAAATTATAGAACTAATTTTTCAAATGCTTTACTTTATAAAAAATGTAAATATAGTTATAGACTCGCTTCTCCATTAAAAAATTTGACCAAAGCATTAAAGAAAGGTTTACAATATCCTTGTGAAATGCCTTTTTTATACCATGGAATCATAAAAAGATCAGTACTTGATAAACTCTATTTTATCGGACATACCTTTTTTCCTGGCGGATCACCCGATATGTCCAATGGGGTATCATTATGTTTTTTTGTTAAAAGATATGCAATTATAGATATTCCTGTAATTATTAATGGAACTTCTAATATGACAGGAGGAGGAATTTTTAAACGTAAAATAGGCAAATCACCTTTAGAAGAAGTAAGTTTTATATCTAAATCTGTCATTGATAAGTGGGAACCGACAATTCCTCGTATATGGTGTGGTAGATTCGCTTGGCCCGAATCAGGTTTAAAAGGATTAAGATATGTAAAACAGGAAGAGTATATTAAGATTATGAATTATGAATATATGTATGCTTGTGCTGCAGTTTTTTATGGAGAAACAAAGCTGGGATTAAAAAATTCCAGGAATAAATCTCGATTTCTTTTTTTATATACCAAATTAACATTTACTCGAATTTTTAAAACGATAAAGAATAAAATTTTCTACCGTTTGACTTCAAAATATAATGGATATTCAGTAGTTAAAAAGATTGATAATATCATAATAGCTGAAAAAAATCTAACTGAACATATAAATAAATTTATACAATTAACTCAAATAAAATGAAACTTAAAAATATTATAAAAAATTTACCAGGAATTATGCATATTGTTAATACGTATATATATTATTCTAACAAATACCAATATCTTAAAAATCCTAAAAAATTAGCAAACAAATCTTATTTGAAGGTTTTTAAAAAGAATATCAATTGGGAGTGTCCTAAAGATCTTATCGAAAAAATTATCTGGATGCAGTTTAATTCAGATACCTCATTGTGGAGTGAGCTTGCTGATAAATATAAAGTTCGTTCTTATATAAAGAAAATATGTCCAGAATGTAAACTCCCAGAACTTTATGGAAAATATACAAATGCTAACCAGATAGATTTTGAGTCATTACCTAAACAATTTGTCATAAAAACTAATAATGGCTGTGGTAGTGTTATTATTGTTAGAGATAAAAGCAAAATAAATATTCGGAAAATAAATAAAACATTAAACAAATGGCTAAAATTAGATTATGGTTATATAAATGCACAAAGTCATTACCTTCGGATTCCTAAATGTATTATTATAGAAGAATTTTTAAGTGATAAAGAAGAGCATACTACTTTAAAAGATTATAAATTTTGGTGTTTTAATGGTAAACCGGAGACCTGTCTTGTCGTTTCTGATAGGAATATATTAAAGCATAAGTATAAATTATCACTATACGATGTAAATTGGAATAATATATCATATAATATAAAAAAGTGCCTTCGTAGTGATGAAAATATAGAAAAACCTAAGAATTATGAATTAATGCTGGAGTATTGCCAAAAAATTACCCGTAATATTCCGTGCGTAAGGCTCGATTTATATAATATAAATGGGAAAATATATTTTGGAGAACTAACCTTTACGTCAGGATTCGGTTCTTATAATATAGATTTTTACAATTATTTGGGATCAAAATTTGAATTACCTGTCAATCTATAAAATACCATTATTATTCAATATATGATTATTATTACACGTTCAAACGGTATATATTCATCTCCGCGTATAGAAAAATACATCGATTTTTTTGAAAAAGAAAAAATCAAGTACTTAGCTATAGGTTGGGATCGTAAAGGAGAAAATTTATATAGAGAAAATACTATTTATTTTAGGAAAAAGACTGGTTATAATATTGGTGGCTTCGAAGCATCTTATTACAGAATATTATGGATGTTGTTTTTGATGAAAACATTTTATAGATATCGAAAAGATATTAAAATGATTCATGCTTTTGATCTAGATGCTGCTTATCCTGCTACACTTTTTAAGTTTTTATTTCATCGTAAGATTAAAACAATTTTTGACGTATGTGATTGGTTTAGTTCAAATTTCGATAAAGAGAAATCTCTGATCAAAAGAATATTTAAAATTATGGAAAAATTTACTATAAAATATTCTGATGAAGTTATTATTTGTGAACCAGAAAGAATCAGACAAATCCCCTATAAACTTAATAAACCAGAATTGATTGTACCTAATACTCCAGCTTTTACAAGTTACGATTTTCTGCAAAAAGATGAAAAATTTCAATTTAATAATCCATTACTAGTTCTTTCTTATGTTGGAGGATTTTCAAAAAGTAGACTATTGGATGAATTATTGGATCTTGTTCAAAAAAGCAAAATCAACCTATTGATAGCCGGCTTTGGAGAGAAGGATATAGAAAATAGGTGTATACAATTGCAATCTCTTCCTAATTTCAAATATTTCGGTAAAGTAAAATATTTGGATGGACTTAATATTATGTATAATTCTGATTTGATATATGCTATGTACAGTTCTAAAAACAGTAATAATATATACGCAGCCCCCAATAAATATTATGAAGCAATGTTATTAGGTAAACCTATACTAACGAATAAGGGTACAATTCTGACTGAAAAAATAATAAATAATGGTATCGGTTATGTAGTATCTGAAAATTATGAAGATATACAATTAGTGCTATCATCAATAAGTCTGAAAGATGTTCGTACGAAAGGAAATAAAGCAAAAGAAATGTGGAATAAAACTTATAATAAGTATTTTGAGAATTTCATTAAGAATAAATATGTAAATCTAATATCTAAATGAGTGTATTTAAAGATAAGATTCTTTTGATTACTGGAGGAACAGGTTCTTTTGGTAATGCAGTGTTGCGTCGGTTTCTGGATTCTGATATAAAAGAAATCCGGATTTTTAGTCGTGATGAGAAAAAACAAGATGACATGCGTCACGTGCTACAAACTCCAAAGGTGAAATTTTATATTGGTAATGTTCGGGATAAGTCATCTGTAGATATTGCAATGAAGGGGGTTAATTATGTGTTCTCA
This sequence comes from Odoribacter laneus YIT 12061, assembly GCF_000243215.1. Taxonomy (GTDB): domain Bacteria; phylum Bacteroidota; class Bacteroidia; order Bacteroidales; family Marinifilaceae; genus Culturomica; species Culturomica lanea. The sequence continues at coordinate 12,327 of NZ_JH594596.1, forward strand.
GCAGCAGCTTTAAAGCAAGTTCCTTCATGTGAATTTTTCCCAGTAGAGGCAGTACGAACGAATATTGTAGGAACAGAAAATGTTCTGAATTCTGCAATTGAGCACGGAGTGGAAAACATTGTTGTTCTTTCTACTGATAAAGCGGCCTACCCTATTAATGCAATGGGAATGAGTAAAGCCTTGATGGAAAAGGTTGCTATAGCTAAAGGACGTGAATTAGGAGAAGATGCAAAAACTACAATTTGTTGTACGCGCTATGGAAATGTGATGGCTAGTCGGGGATCAGTTATTCCTCTTTGGGTGGATCAAATGCTAGAAAGCAAACCCATTACGATCACTGATCCTAATATGACCCGTTTTATGATGACATTGGATGATGCAGTAGATCTTGTAATTTATGCTTTTACCCATGCTCATAATGGGGATCTATTCGTACAAAAAGCTCCCGCTGCAACATTGGAGACGTTGGCCAAAGCTCTTAAAGAAATTTATAAACAAGATACTGAAATAAAAATTATTGGTACCCGCCATGGTGAAAAACTTTATGAGACTTTAGTAACTCGCGAAGAAATGGTGCGCGCCATTGATATGGGAAAATATTATAGAATTCCATGTGATACTCGAGATTTAAATTATGATAAATTTTTCACTAAGGGTAATGAAGCAATGTCTCAAGTGGAAGATTATCACAGCCATAATACTCATCGGCTGAATATTGAAGAAATGAAAGAACTTCTCTTGAAATTACGCTTCATACGCGAAGATATAGGTATGGAGTCCAAAGCAAAAGCTCGCGAAATCCGGAGTGAGTAAATTAAAACTAGTTACAATGCTTAAAGTAATGACTATTGTCGGCACTCGCCCAGAAATTATTAAACTGAGTAGGGTGATGGCCGAATTGGATAAATATACACGACATATTATTGTCCATACCGGGCAAAACTTTGATTATGAGTTAAATGAAATTTTTTTTCAAGAACTTCATATTAGAAAACCAAATTATTTCTTGGATGCTGCTGGGAAAAATGCTGCAGAAACTATTGCAAAGGTCATCCAAAAATCAGATGATTTAATAGAACAACTAAAACCAGATGCAATACTTTTATATGGAGATACAAATAGTTGCATTTCAGTAATTTCAGCTAAACGAAAAAAAATTCCTATTTTTCATATGGAAGCTGGTAATCGATGCTTTGATCAACGAGTTCCTGAAGAAATCAACCGGAAAATAGTGGATCATCTAAGCGACATTAATATGCCTCTTTCTGAACATGCCAGACGTTATCTGTTGGAGGAAGGGCTTCGCCCTGAAATGGTTATTAAAATAGGTTCTCCAATGACAGAAGTACTGAAGTATCATCAAGCAGAAATTGAAGCCAATAATGTATTAGAAAAAGAAAATCTGCAAATAGGAGAATATTTTATTGTAAGTGCCCACCGTGAAGAGAATGTAGATTCTGAAAAAAATTTTGCAGATTTATTAGCATCTTTAAATGCAATCGTAGAAAAATATCACAAAAAAGTGATTGTATCTACTCATCCACGTACTCGAAAAAAACTTGAAGCAATCAGTTTTGTAAATTCTAATTCTATGATAGAATTCATGAAACCTTTTGGTTTTATGGAATATATTAAATTGCAGCAAAATGCTTTTTGCGTAATTTCGGATAGCGGAACCATTACTGAAGAATCTTCTATTTTACATTTTCCGGCAATTACTATTCGTCAAGCCCATGAACGACCAGAAGGTATGGATGAAGGGACTCTCATAATGACAGGCTTGAATAGTCAGCGGATACTCGATTCTATTGATATCGTAACAGCTCAATATGCTGAAAGTAAAAAAGTTATCCGAACAGTACCTGATTACGAAGCGGAAAATGTTTCTAAAAAAGTTGTTCGTATTATTCTCTCCTATACAGACTATATAAACCGGACAGTCTGGCATAAAGAAATCTGATTTATGGTGAAAAGAAAAATTCTATTGTTCGGCTCTACAGGGATGGCCGGGCATATCACTTATTACTATCTGAAAAGTACACAAAAGTATAATATTACTAATGTTGTATTTCGTACAAAGCTTACAGAAGATAGTATTATTGTTAATGTGACGGATATTGAAGCTGTCGCAAAAGTAGTTAGGAGCACTCATCCTGATTTGATAATTAACTGCATTGGAGTATTAGTAAAAGGTTCTAAAGAGCATCCTGATAATGCAATTTTAATTAATGCTTATTTTCCTCATTTATTAAAAAAGCTATCTGATGAAATTGGTGCAAAATTAATTCATATTAGTACAGATTGTGTGTTTTCTGGTAAGAAAGGTGGTTATACTGAAGAGGATTTTCGTGATGCTGATGATATTTATGGAAGAAGTAAAGCCTTGGGAGAAATCATTAATGAAAAGGATTTGACAATCCGCACTTCAATCATAGGACCAGAACTGAAAATAAATGGTGAAGGATTGTTTCATTGGTTTATGGATCAGTCTGGAAATGTTAATGGGTATACTAAAGTTATTTGGGGCGGTGTTACAACTTTTGAATTGGCTAAGGCAATTGATGTTGCTATAGAGAAAAATATACATGGTTTAGTCCAATTGAGTAATGGAATAGGTATTTCAAAATATGACTTACTTTGCCTTTTTAAAGATATCTGGGGGAAAAAGGATGTGAATATATTACCTTATGATACTTATTCCGTTGATAAATCAATTGCCAGATCTCAACGCTTTATTTATTCTGTACCTGCATATAAAAAAATGTTGATAGAGCAACGCGAATGGATGAATCAACATAAAGATTTATATTCTCAACTTTATTCTTGGGATGAAAAACTCTAAAAAGGTTTTAGTATTGGGGGAAGCTTTTTACCCCGAAGATTTTCTGATTAATGACTTGGTAAAAGAATGGGAGAAAAAAGGTTATGTCTTTGAGGTTTTAACTCGCACACCTTCTTATCCCTTTGGTAAGGTTTTCCAAGGTTATAAAAATAAAATTTATCAGATTACTTTTTTTAATAAAATAAAAGTTCATCGTTTCCCGGTCATTCAAGGCTATCAAAAAAGCAAAATTATCAAGATTCTAAATTATTTTTCATTTGTATTTTGGAGTTGTTGGATTATAATGTTTATTGGAAGAAGATTTGATCGTATTTTTGTTTATCAAACAGGACCCCTGACATTAGCAACAGCTGGAATTTTAGCTAAAAAGATTTATAAAGCAAAAGTTATTATCTGGACACAGGATTTATGGCCTGAGACTGTATACGCTTATGGGTTTAAGAAAACAAAGATTTTATGCTTTTGTTTGAATCGATTTGTAAAATGGGTATATAAAAATTGTGATTATATTTTAGTTTCTTGCGAGGGTTTTATTGAGCGAATACGTAAATATGTACCTGAAAAAGAAATTATTTTTGTACCTAATTGGTCTTTACTGGATTATCATCCAGTAGGTAATATAAAATTGCCTGGAAAATTTAATTTCACTTTTGCTGGAAATATTGGTAAAGTACAAAATCTGGAGAATGTGCTTAGAGGTTTTCAAATATTTTCAAAAAATTATTCTAATGCATATCTGAATATTATTGGTGATGGATCTTTTTTAAAATATTTAAAGACATTTGTTGTTACAGAAAACATTAAAAATGTAAATTTTGCAGGGCGCAAATCCTTATCAGAAATGTCCGACTATTATAAGGCTAGCGATGTATTAATAATTTCTTTAAAAGACGTGCCCCTATATGAGATTATGATTCCATCAAAATTTCAAGTTTACTTAGTTACTCATAAACCTATTTTTGCTATATTTAAAGGCGAAGTCCGTAAAATTGTAGAAAACTATTCTTTGGGACTTGCGGCTAATCCTTCAGATATTGATGATATTGCTAAAGGGTTTAAAATGTTTTCTAAATTTTCTAAAGATGAAATAAAAAAGATTTCTGAAAACTCGGAATACTTATCTAAGTCTATTTTTAACAGAGAGAAGTTAATAGAAAAAATTAATCAGTTTATTTGGTAGAATATGTCTGAAATTAAATTTGTAGAAGGCGGGATTTCGGTTGATGTAAGGGGACAGATTTCCCATGTGAATGATTTAGATATGAGCGAAATTAAACGTTTTTATGTCATTCACCAAAAAGATACTTCCATTATACGGGCATGGCATGCTCATCAGGAAGAGAAAAAATGGTTTTATGTGGTAAAAGGATCTTTTACGGCAGCTTTTGTGAAAGTGGACAATTGGGAAAATCCTTCACCAAACCTACAACCGGAGATATTTCAATTGAATGCACAGAATAGTAAAATATTGCTCATACCGGAAGGGTATGCCAATGGCTTTAAAGCCAACGAACCGAATTCTATTCTTTTAGTTTTCTCTAATAAGATTCTTACCGAGGCAGTAAAGGATAGCTGGAGGTATGACAAAGAAATGTGGGTAGACTGGCATCGGTATGCGTTGTAGAATAGGAAATAGTGAGTTAAATGAGAAGAATTTTTTCTTCGGATTTCACAACATGAAAGAATGATGGATGTGTAGAAGTTTTGGTGGAACAACGGGCAGAAATATTCATTAGCATATTGCCCGGATACCTCAAACAGATAACGAGGAATATTTTGTAAATTATCCTCTCTTCTCTGGGAATGAAGAAGGAGTTAGCCAATAGGTCTACTCTTTCTTCATTTTTTATTTTAAATGTAGTGGTTTTACCTTTTTATCTGACTTTACGAATGTTTTTTATTTTAAGTTTCTGGTAATTTCGATACAGACTGTTGTGGAATTTTTTTGAAGCTCTTTTTGAGAAAAATTTTGTGAGTGTAAAAATTTTCTTTTGTAATAGGATATGCGCTATTTTTTACAACCGGTACTGCTCTTATAGGTACTTGCCCAAGTAAGCATAAGCTTTTGGAACTTGGGCAAGATTTCGTGTAATATCTTCGGATAAAATTTGCTTTATCCGATTTCTATGAATGCTGTTTATTCAACCTTTCTTGTTCGAATGAGTGGAAAGATTGTTTTTACAGTCCCTTCAACACTGTCCGGTTGGCCCGGTCGAGGAGGGTTTGGTCGAGGGAGGCCAGGTAGATTTTAGTAGTCATTTCCGAATAGTGCCCCATACCTTCGCTGATGATGGAAAGAGGTATATGTCTTTTGTAGGCGATGGTGGCCCAGCTGTGCCGAGAGACGTAAGAAGAAAGGCTTTGATGCAGACCCAGGAGGTGAGACAGTTTTTTGAGCAGGCGGTTGTAATAAGAGAGAGCATTCCGGTATTGTTTGAAAGCAGTTAGCGGATCGGTACTGCTAATGATCGGGAGTACGTAATCCAATTCTTTCGGGACATGAGGGGCATATTTGTCTATTATGCGCTGCATACAGGGTTCCAGTTTGACAGAAAGACGCTGACCCGTTTTGCGGCGTTTGTAGTAAATGATTCCCTCACGGATGTCTTTTTTGCGCAAATAGGCCATGTCGACAAAAGACATGCCCCGGGTATAAAAACTAAGTAAAAAAAGATCCCGGGTAAAAGTGAGGTTCGGCTGTTTAATATCCAACTTTTTTAATTTTAGAATGATATTTTCATCTACCGCTCTTTTTCGGGTTTTTTCTATTCCGGTATATACATTTTTGAAAGGATCGCGTTGAATAATTAATTCCTGGGCCACGGCTTTGTTGTAGATTGCCCGAAGAATCCGCATATAAAAGGAAATGGAATTGAGAGTGACGTTTTTTCTTTTTAACCAATATTCGTATTCTGACATAACGACGGAATCGATAGCGGCTAATTCGATGTCTCGTCCCTCCCGGAAGGTTTTAAAACTCCTCATGGCATAATGATAGGACATAGCTGTTTTGATTTGACCGTTTTGTTCCAATTGTTTTTGTAATTTATCAATAAAGGAGAACAACCGAAGAGAGGGGGATTTACCGTTGAAACGGTTTACTATTTGCTGAAGGATGTCGGGTTCTCCGGGAGGATAAGAGTGAATGAGGGAACGAAGTTGGATCAGCGATTCTTGCAGGGACATTTTTACCTGCTGTACATACATACTCCTTTCGTTGTCCGGAATAAGGGGATGCTGGGATACGGGATCCCATTCGGGAGGAAATAGTTTGTGGATTGTTTTAATTTGTTTGGTATTTCCCCGATGAGATAAAACAAAAAAGAGGGTACCTGGTTTACCCTCTACGACAGATGAACGCAATTTTACATGAACTGTTGCCATAAAATGAATGATTTAAATGAGTAAATGAAAACAAAAATGGTATTTTTCACTTAATAATTGGGGGCTTTTAAGCGACGTTCAGGAAGAAGGAATAAAAATATTGCTGTAAAATAGTTCAAATTTGTATTAAATTCACTTCGTATACAAAAGTTTGGCAGAGCGAAAAAAGGGGGATTTATTTGGGCATGATGACCGGCATTTTGTTTTTCATTTTATGGAAAAATTGTTATATTACACTTTCTATAAGTGTGGCGAGCAGAATACAGAACAGGGAAAATGATTCGTATTCACCTTGAAAAGTTCTGGAATAAAAGCAACAAGTGAGGAGCTTCGTCTGGATTATTAGGAAAAAAGTTTTGTAGGAATTTGTTGAGAGTTGTATTCTCTGTCCTAGGTTCAGTCGTAAAAGGAGAGGAAAATAACTCACAATTACAACGTTCGATTTCCATTATTTTAGAGAAGTTAGGAGGGAGTGTCGGTTGTGAGATGCCTATACAAATACTTTTGCACCGGGGGACGTATGGGTGTAAAATCCACGACTATGGCTTTGGGAGATCATAATACTTATTACGCTATTTCACCTTTAATAGGTGTTCTGCCTCGTTATTATGATGATAGGAAAAGACGGGCCAAGATGGGAAAAAATACTTGTGGAAATAGTGCAAATTTTCTGGCTGTAGATTGTGTATATTATTTTGATCCTGTCTGGAAAGGATATCGCGAAGGCCGTTCAAAATCTTATGTTTTTTTCCTTATTGGAGATTGAGGAGGGTTTACAAAAAGGGAATGCTTTTAGAACTCAATTGGGGTGGGAATATAGGGCGTTTCCTGAATGGTGAATCGATTTCGAGGGGAAAAATTGCTTTTAAGTTTGGGCTGGTGTTTGGGGTGAGATAATTTTAGGTTATGGGAGAAGAAATGACAAAGGAATCGTCCCTTTGTTCCTTATTTATCGCATTGTGGGGAGAAAATCCCGGGATCGGTGGGGGTAAGATGTTGCTGTGGTGAAAAAAAATCATAAAATAAGATTTTACGCAAACATCATTTTACTCATTGTTGTATAACTAATGAATAAAACGAATGGCGGTATGAAGAAAATAATAATGTTTGTACTTTGTCTGTTTATTTATTTTTCTTTTGCATGGGGACAGGCTAGTGTTCAGCAATATGCAGGAACTGCCATGCCTTATCCTTTTATAGAAAATTCATCTACCTTTTCTTCAGACGGTATGATCCCTTTCTACATAAATCATTTGGGAAGGCACGGAGCAAGGTTTCCTACTTCGGGAAAGGATTTGAATAAGGTCATAGAGGTACTGACGTTTGCTGAATGCGAAAATAGACTGACGGCGGAAGGTGGGGAATTACTTTCCACTGTGCGTTATCTGGCTGGGCTCTTTAAGAATCAGTGGGGAAAATTATCAAAATTAGGAGAGCAGGAGCAAAAAGGAATTGCCGGACGTATGATAGAGCATTATCCTCTGTTGTTTACCGGTGCAGCTCGGATAGAAGCAATTGCTACCTATGTTCCCCGTTGTATAAATAGTATGGATGCGTTCCTTTCCGTGATAAAACAACACCATTCAGCTCTGTATATAGAGAGAAGTGAAGGAAGACAGTACGATACCCTCCTTCGTTTTTTCGACTTAAATAAGTCCTATGTCTGTTATAAAAAAAACGGGGAATGGATTCCTGTATATGAGGCCTTTTTGGAGAAAAAAATTTCTCCCGCCCCTGTTATGAAGAGGCTTTTTCTCAATCCGGAACAAGAGGCAGACGAGGAAGCCAGGAAATTTGTCAGGGCATTATTTGCTATTGCGGCCATACTTCCCGATACCGATATTTCCTTAAATTTGGGGAATTTTTTTACGACCGAAGAATGGTTTGATTATTGGCAGACCCAGAATTTACGGCAATACCTGAGTAAAAGCGCTGCGCCTATTGGAAAGATGTTGCCGGTTGCAATTGCGTGGCCTTTGCTTTCCGAATTTATTCGTACCGCCGAAGAGGTGATAAACGGACAATCAAATAAGCAGGCGAATTTTCGTTTTGCTCATGCGGAAACGGTTATACCTTTTGTCGCTTTAATGGGTATAGAAAAAACGGACAGCTCCATAGCTAATCCCGATTCTGTTGCATTATACTGGAAAGATTATGAAATTGCACCTATGGCCGCTAACGTACAGTGGATTTTTTATCGGGATAAAGAGCAAAATGTATGGATTAAAATTCTCTTAAACGAGCAAGAAGCTGCACTTCCGCTAGCGACTGACCGCTTTCCTTATTATCAGTGGAAAGATGTTCACAATTTTCTTTCCCAACGGATATTGATGGCCCAAAGAATACTCTCCTCTTTAGAGGTGACAGATGAAAAATAATTTAGGGGAAATGAACCTTTTCTGCTATTTTAAGTTTTAAGAGGGGATCTGTCCTACAAATAGGTGTGTTTGAATAGCTAAATTTCTTGTCATTTTACACATTAGGGCACGTCCCTAATGTGTAAAATGATGGAAATAATTCTTTGTCAATGCGGATTGGAGAAATTGTAACAGATTTGAGGATCTGTGTTATTTACTCCTTTGTCGTTTATATTCCCTTTCCCTTGGATCCATCCTTCGAAGTTGTTATAAATCTGTTGGATAGGAGTACATTCCGTTGCATAAAAAGGTCCCCCGAATTTGAAAATATTCACTCCGGTTGTCGGGAATGCTATTCCATAAGGTCTCCCTTTCTCATTTCCGAATTGCTCTAAGTTGGATGGATTGACGGCTTTATTGGTTTCTGCAATATACATCCTTTCATCGGATGTCTCTATAAACCAGTTTATTGTCGTATTCCCTACGTTCGGATTATACTTCCATGCTTTGGTTTTAATCATTTTGCTGGGATATGTTTTCGGAGCAACATTTGTTTCCGTATTGATAAATCCTTTCTCCCCCTTAAATAACTCTTCACGGCAATTTTCAGCCAGAATAAATTCTGTACCTTGTTCATTTACAACTCCCAGTTTGAAATTCTTTATGGCTCCCAAGGCAATTGGATGAATGGTGAATTCACAAGAAACGATATAATCAGGCCAATACGTTCTTGTCTCTTTCTTTTTTGCCCAGATAATCAAATCATTATAATCGTTATCACCACTTCGGGTATCCTCAAACAGAAGAACACAATCCGTTTGTATTGTACCGCAATCTTTATAACCTTCAAATTTAGGTTCGTTACTATAAACCACTCTTATCGGAGCTGTGCTTTTCGTCAAATTCTTTACAGCTTCTTTAGGAACATTTATATTCATCGGAATTCCGGTAATGGCCAAAGTGTCCTCACCATAAATTACGATCGATACCATTCCTTCCTTCAAAGGAACCTCATACGAAGCAAAGGGAACAATATTATCAAAGTCCACCTTTTTCGTCTGATACACATCTTTGTACTCACAACCCATGACTATTAGTGCAAAGGTCATGAAAATTAAAACTATTTTTTTCATAGTAATTATTTTTTACAAATATATATGTTTTTTAATATAAAATACATATATACAATTATAATCTCATATATTATGATTATATTTAGGGAGATCCTGCAAAACGATATGGAAAGAGAGGCATAGAACCAGGAAACCGGATATAAATCTTTTATGTATAATTTTTTAGAATCAAGATGATTTTACTAGGAAACATGGATTTACAAAAGGACGTATAGCGGTTGCCATACACTACTTTTTCTATTGCCGAAATTGTTTTTGTTCCAAGCCTGGAGGAAGTTGCTTTTTTCGGTAATTACATCAAGAAATATACGGGAGTGTCACCGACTGAATTTCAGACTGAATTATTTTTGACACGGGAAATAGCAAAAGGCTTTTTGTTAAGTTTTCTCATAATATGTATTCTGAAGTAGAAAGTATCAAAGCGGATGCATTTGCAAGAGGGGACGTTTATCGGAACATAGGGATGGTAAAGTGAAGTTCCGGTAAGGCTTTGGTATAAGTACAATGAAATAAATATCGAGTATTTAGGAATGTAAAAGCAGGAGGAAATATTCTTGCGTCCTGACATTCACTTACCATAGAATAAATGATGATAAACAGTAATATGGGTTAGAATAACTGTAATTTATCTACTTTCTGTTTGTTTGAAACACTGTATTTTTGCAAAAAGAATAGTCTGTGAAGGTGATTCTGATAAATAATACGGTATAACATGAAGAAAATATTCGGGATTCTGGCTCTTGGTCTGGTGTATGCGGGCTTTTTATGGGCAGTTTGTCCAGGCTGCAGGGCGAATATCCCTCAAGAGAATGCAATAATAAAACCCAAGAGTGAAATGAAAACATTGATCGTTTATTTTTCCTACACAGCCGGCAATACAAAGCGTATAGCCGAGAAAGTGCAGAAGGCCATAGGTGGCGATTTAGTGAGTTTGGAACCGGTGAAACCTTATTCCGATGACTATGAGAAAGTGGTGAAACAGGGCAGGGAAGAAGTGGAGGGTGGATATAAGCCCGAGTTGAAATCACTTGGCGTCGACCTGCAAAATTATGACCGCATTATCGTAGGTACTCCCACTTGGTGGTACCGCATGGCGCCCGTTGTATTGTCATTTTTATCCAGCAATGATTTCAGAGGAAAAGTGGTAGTACCTTTTATGACCAATGCCGGATGGCCTGGTAGTGTGATAACGGATATGGTTTCCCTGGCAGAGGGGAATGGGGCAAAGGTAGAACATGCCCATGCCTTCAAATTCAGTTCTGACGAAAAGCATTTTGACCGTATGGTTACCCCTGTGGAAGAACTGGAACAGTGGATTGACGATTTAAAATAAAACCGTTCGACGGAGTAAGATAGTAAGTACGGCATCGGGGGCTGCTTTTCTATCGTGACCGTCTGAGAATTCGTATAAATTAAATAGTGAATTTATGAAAAAGTATGGTATCGTATTTTTGGCCATAACATTTACGTCTCTTACGATGTATGGTTGCACCCCTTCTTCAGCAGTAGACAAGAATAAGAACAGACAGGAACAACCGGAAAAGGAGACGCCTGAAGGCGGAAAAGCATCCGTAGTTTATTTCACCAGGGAAATTACTCCTGAAGCGCTGATGCGTGTTTATAAGGCGTTGGGACGCACTGCCACCGGAAAGGTTGCCGTCAAGTTAAGTACGGGAGAACCCGGAGGGAATAACTTTTTGAAACCGGCATTAATTGCCGGCTTGGTGAAAGAAGTAAACGGCATCATTGTGGAGTGTAACACAGCTTACGGCGGTGGACGTTCTAATACAGAAGCACACCTGAAAGCTGCCGAAGACCACGGCTTTACCGCCATTGCTCCGGTCGATATCATGGATGCGGAAGGTGAAAGCCGCCTTCCCGTGGCCGGTGGTAAACATTTGACCGAAGATATTGTCGGTTCTCACTACCTCAATTATGATTTTACCGTGGTACTTTCGCATTTCAAAGGGCACGCCATGGGAGGTTTCGGAGGGGCTATCAAGAATATCTCTATCGGCATAGCTTCTTCTAACGGAAAGCGCCTGATACATTCTGCAGGAGAGAGTACTACGAGCTGGGGAAATCCTGCACAGGATGATTTCCTGGAATCTATGGCAGAAGCCGCAAAAGGGGTCATCGACCATTGCGGTGAAAAAATTCTTTACATCAGTGTGATGAATAATCTGTCGGTGGATTGTGATTGTGACTCTCATCCGGCGGCTCCCCAGATGGGGGATGTCGGTATACTTGCTTCGCTGGATCCGGTGGCCCTCGATAAGGCTTGTGTGGACCTGGTTTATTTATCTTCGGACCCGGGGAAAGTACATCTGATAGAGCGCATGGAGTCGCGCCATGGCATTCATACGCTGGAATATGCGGAAGCCATCGGTATAGGTAGTCAAAAATATGAGTTGGTTGATTTAGACAAAAAATGAGATGGAGTATCGGAAATTAGGAAGAACCGGCTTGTCCGTCAGTGCTATCGGACTGGGCTGTGAAGGCTTTATCGGCCTGTCGGAAGAGGATACGTGCCGACAGATGGACTTTGCCATTGCACAAGGCATCAATTTTATGGACATGTACTCTTCTAATCCCGGCTTACGTACGAATATAGGCAAGGCTTTAGTGGGCTATCGGCCGCAGTTTGTAATACAGGGACATTTGTGTGCCACCTGGGAAAACGGCCAGTATTTACGTACCCGTGACGTGGATAAAACGCTGGCCGCTTTCGAGGAGCAGCTCCGTTTGTTGCGGACGGACTATCTGGACATCGGTATGATACATTATGTAGACGATGAAAAGGATTTCCGTTGTGTATTTGAAGGGCCTATCATCCAGCTTGCCCTTCGCTTGAAGCAGGAAGGACGAATCCGCCATATCGGTATGAGCAGTCACAACCCTCGGGTGGCGATAAAGGCTGTGGAAAGCGGATTGGTGGATGTGTTGATGTTCTCCATCAACCCCTGTTATGATTTGCAACCTGCCAGTGAAGAGGTGGAAGATTTGTGGAAGGATGAAAATTATGAACGTGAGCTGCACAATATCGATCCGGAGCGCGAACTGTTGTACGAACTCTGTGAGCAGAAAGGCGTAGGTATCGACGTGATGAAGGTGTATGGGGGAGGGGATTTGCTGAGTGAAGCCAACTCTCCTTTCGGGAAAGCCTTCACCCCGGTACAATGTCTGGAATATGCATTGACACGTCCGGGTGTGGCATCCGTCATGGTCGGTTGCCGCAATTGTGAGGAAGTACAGAGGGCAGTGGATTGGTGCAGCGCGACGAAGGAAGAAAAGGACTACACTTCGGTTATGCAGGGTATGGACCGTTTCTCGTGGAAAGGACATTGTATGTATTGCGGACACTGCGCCCCTTGTGTGGTTGGAATTGATGTGGCCAGTGTCAATAAATACTACAATCTGACCGTAGCCGAAGGATTTGTACCTGAAACCGTGCGAGAGCATTATAAAGCTCTTTCGCACCATGCTTCCGAGTGCATCCGTTGCGGTAGTTGTGAAAAGAACTGTCCTTTCGGGGTCGATATTCGCGGACACATGCAGAGGGCGACGGAAAGATTTGGATATTGAAAAGGAATTGTGGCCTTTGATTGAACAGAATAAATCATCAAATAGCGAACAGAAATGAAAAAGAACAAACACTGTTTACAACGATTAGCCGGAGGAATTCTTTTCTGTACGGCTTTATTTGGCATGACGGGCGCATCTGCCCAAGCGGTCGTGGATACCAACCGGATCTATCGCCTTGACGAGGTGGTGGTGACGGGCAGTAATCATGCAACCGGGCGGAATTTGCTTCCTTATACCGTTTCCGTTATCGGGAATTCCCAGTTGGAAGCTAGCGGACAGACCCAGTTGCTTTCCGCTATTTCCGTTCAGGTGCCGAGTTTGTTCATATCCGAACGCAATATTTTCGGATTCGGTGTCAGCAACGGTGGCTCGGGCGGCATTAAAATCCGCGGTGTAGGCGGTTCACCTACCAATTCCGTTTTGATGATGGTGGACGGACAACCCCAGTTTGCCGGAATTTATTCCCATCCTATAGCAGACTTCTACGGGACGGAATACGTGGAGCGGGTGGAAGTGCTTCGCGGGCCCGGTTCCGTGCTCTACGGTTCCAATGCCATGGGCGGTGTCATCAATGTCATTACGAAGAATGCTGGTAAGGACGGAGTGCATACCACACTCACTTCACAATACGGTTCTTACAATACATGGCTGTCTTCGCTTACCAACACCACCCGCTTCGGGAAATTCTCCTCGCTTGTGTCGCTTAGTTACGACCGTACAGACGGACTAAAGGATAATTTCGATTTCAGGCAAGGCAACCTGTATACCAAACTGGGATATGATTTCAGTGATTCCTGGCAAGCGCGGGCGGATTACTCGCTGATGAATTTCGTCGGCAACGATCCCATCTATCCGACATTGAGCAATCCGGAATCTACCGATATTTATCACCAGAACGTCACCCGGGGCGAAGCGTCATTGTCACTGAACAACTATTATGGCAATACCAGCGGTAGTGTACGGGTATATTACAGCTACGGCAACCATTATATCGATGATCCCCGCCATTTCCATAGCTTGGACGACCGTTTCGGTATCCTCGCTTATCAGAATTTTAATCCCTGGAAAAATGCAGCCGCTACATTCGGTTTCGACTTTGACACTTACACCGGCAGGATTCCGATGTCTGGTGGACATACACACGGAGACGGCAGTACTGCTGCCCAGATGCAGACTATCGGTCGCAAAAGCATTACGGAGTATTCTCCTTACCTCACTTTTTCTCAGAATCTGTTCGGAGGCATGCTGATTCTGAATGCCGGACTTCGCATGGCGAACAGTGATCGATTTGATACCCAATGGATTCCGCAGGGAGGTTTCGTTGTTCATCCCGCCGAAGGCTGGCTGCTGAAAGGATCTCTCGCAAAAGGCTACCGCAATCCGTCTTTCCGCGAGATGTACCTCTACGGCCCCGCTAATCCCGATCTCGACCCGGAAAATATGATGAACTATGAGGTGACGGTGGGTAAAAACTTCTCCCCTTATTTCGGTATTGACGTAACCGGTTATTACAGCAAGGGCGACAATCTGATTCAGACGGTGAGCGGAAAGAACGTAAACACAGGTCGTTTCATCAACAAAGGGATAGAAGTGACAGCCAACAGTCGGCCCCTCGCTAAGCTGTCGCTGATGGCTACTTACAGTTATCTCCACACTTCAGCGGATCTGGCGGCAGCACCGAAAAACCAGTATTTCCTGGGGATCGGCTGGCAGGCACTGCCGAAGCTTCGGGTGGATGCTGAATTGAAGGGTGTTGGCGGCCTGTATATTGCCAGCGGTATGGACAATGAAAACTATACATTGCTTAATATGAAGCTCTCTTACAAAGTAATCCGTGTCCTGGAACTGTTTGCCAGATTGGATAATATCACCAATGCCGCCTATACCATCAACCGGGGATATGAAATGCCGGGATTTACAGGGATGGGCGGCTTCAAATTCCATTTTTAAAAATCATCCTCTCACCCTTTTAAAGGAAAAATAAATGGAAACAACAACTGTAAAACTTTATTCGCTGGACTACAGCAATGCAAAAACCTATCTGGCGGCTTCCTTATTCGTTGTAGGCAACGTCGCCTTGCCACAGGTGTTCCATCTTGTGCCTCAGGGTGGACAGACCTGGCTGCCGATCTATTTCTTTACCTTGATCGGTGCGTACAAATATGGTTGGAAGGTAGGGCTACTGACAGCCATCGCTTCGCCTCTCGTCAACTCTTGGCTTTTTGGGATGCCGCCGGTTGCTGCTCTGCCTGCTATCCTATTGAAGTCCGTAGGGCTCGCCCTTGCTGCCGGGTTGGCCGCACGCCGCTTCCAACGCGTTTCACTGCCTGTTTTATTGACTGTCGTCATGGACTATCAAATCGTCGGCACCTTGGGAGAATGGACTATGAAAGGCAGTTTTTACACTGCCGTGCAGGATTTCCGTATCGGTCTTCCGGGTATGGCTTTGCAAATCGTCGGGGGGTATTTGTTCATCAAACATTTAATCTGCAGATAACCGCATTGTGCGGTGAATGCGGAATATTCAGAGGGGACCGGTAAAAATGGTACGTAAATCCGTAATCCGTGTAAGGAAGCTTTACAGAGAATCCGCTAATTTTGTACCGAACGAAAACATAAAATGATGGATACAGTAAAATTGAATAATGGGGTCGAAATGCCGGTGTTGGGCTACGGCGTTTATCAGGTAACACCCGAGGAGTGTGAACGCTGCGTTGCAGATGCTTTGAGTATAGGTTACCGTTCTATCGATACAGCACAGGCTTATGCCAATGAAGAAGGTGTAGGCAATGCCGTGAAGAAAAGCGGCATTGCCCGTAAAGAAGTTTTCATTACCACCAAAGTCTGGATTTCCAATGCCGGTTATGAACGGGCGAAAGCTTCTATCGACGAATCCTTGCGTAAGCTGCAAAGTGACTATGTGGATTTGCTGTTGATTCACCAGCCTTTTAACGACTACTACGGCACTTATCGGGCTATGGAAGAAGCTTATAAAGCAGGTAAGGCGCGTGCTATCGGCCTGAGTAATTTCTATCCTGACCGTTTTGTAGATTTGGCTGAGTGCTGCGAAATCAAACCGATGGTAAACCAGGTAGAAACACATGTATTTAACCAACAGACGGAACCACAGAAAATCATGGAGCGTTACGGTACGCGTATCATGTCGTGGGGGCCGTTTGCCGAAGGACGGAACGACTTCTTTGCCAATGCAACCTTGCAAGCAATCGGCAAAAAATATGGCAAGTCTGTAGCGCAAACAGCTTTGCGCTTCCTTATTCAACGCGGAGTGATTGTCATTCCGAAATCTACCCGCAAAGAGCGTATGATTGAAAACTTTGAGGTTTTCGATTTTGCCTTGACGGACGAAGATATGCAGGAAATAACTGGACTCGACCGGAAAAAAAGCCTGTTCTTATCGCATGATGATCCGGAAATAGTAAAGTGGCTGATCGGCTTAGTGAAGTGAAAAATAACCGGATAACAAACAGGAATCGGATTGCCCCCTATTTGCCCTATCTAGGGGGAAGTGGGGCGTTTTAATTTTCAGACAAACTATCGTTTGAATCGAAAAAACGGGGGATAAGCATCAGTTGTATCTTGATGTCCTATAATAAACTACAAAAAAGGGAACATTTATTTAATAAAGCCGGCATCCAGAGGGCAAGCCTCGGGATCGAACAGATTAGGATATTGCTCGGTTATACCTATTTTTAGAAAGGAACCTCCTTTATATCCGGAACATTGGCTTTTATCCCGAACAAAGATTGCGTTTTTATCTTACTCGGCTTCGGATATGCGTCTGAAAATCTGTAATTAGGGTTAACCTTTCCTTAATTTGGGTATAAGACGACAGCTACTTATTTCCTATTTTTGTCATATAAATAATAAATCAGTCGTATGAAGAGAAATTTGTTTTTAACTACCTTGATAATTATTGCCTTTTCCATTTCCTGTTATGGGAAAGGCAAACAGCAGGCTACCGGACCGATACATGCGGCCGGGGCAAACGAGAATCATTTTAAATCCGATATGACCATGAACGAAAATCTGATTTTAACTCAACAGTGGGACAAAGTATTCCCGCAGAGCGACCAGGTAAATCACAGTAAGGTGACTTTCCGCAACCGCTACGGCATCACTCTTGCAGCCGATTTGTATGTACCGAAAAATGCCGCCGGCAAGCTGCCTGCTATCGCCGTCTGCGGTCCTTTCGGAGCCGTAAAAGAACAATCATCGGGCTTGTATGCGCAGACAATGGCCGAGCGTGGCTTCCTGACCCTTGCATTCGACCCTTCCTATACGGGTGAGAGCGGTGGTGAACCCCGTTACGTAGCATCGCCCGACATCAATACCGAAGATTTTTGCGCTGCCGTCGATTACCTCTCGACACGCGATGATGTGGACGCTGCGCGTATCGGCATCATCGGCATTTGTGGCTGGGGTGGCATGGCTCTCAATGCTGCGGCGATCGACACCCGTATCAAGGCGACGGCCGCTGCAACGATGTACGACATGAGCCGTGTAAATGCCAACGGCTATTTCGACGCGATGGATACCGATGCGCGTTACGAACTGCGCAAACAACTCAACGCCCAGCGGACGGAGGATGCGAAGAACGGTACGTATGCGCTCGCAGGCGGTGTTATCGATCCGCTGCCCGACGATGCACCGCAGTTCTTGAAAGATTATCATGCCTATTACAAGACCACGCGCGGTTACCATCCCCGTTCCCTCAACTCAAACGACGGCTGGAACAAAACTTCCGCTTTGTCGTTCATCAATATGCCCATCCTTTCTTATAGCGATGAAATCCGCAGTGCCGTGCTCCTGATTCACGGAGAAAAAGCTCACTCCCGCTATTTCAGCGAAGATGCCTTCAAAAAATTGAAAGGCGATAACAAAGAACTGCTGATTATTCCCGGTGCGAGCCACGTAGATTTATACGACCGTATGAACATCATTCCTTTCGACAAATTGGAAACATTTTTCAAGGAGTATCTGAAATGAAATCAAAAAAGATAGCGAAAATCTGATAAAGAAGAGGAAGTTAAACTCCGGCAATAGCGGCTCGTTTCCGCTTGCCGGAGTACAGAAGGATAAGTTGTCGAGCACCCGGCTTTGACTTTGTGCTGACGAGCCCTGCTCTTAACCCTGTTTCGGAAATTATCCGGCTGACCAGCAAGAACTGACTGGAAGATAAGAACGGGAGAAGGGTAGGGGTAAATTTTAGTTTTGTGCCAACCTATAATCGCTGGGAGCTATCCCTGTGATCTTTTTAAAAACCCGGCTGAAATATTGCACGCTGGCATAGCCCAGCTTTTCTGCTACCATACCCGCTGTATTACCCGGTTCGAGCAGCATTCGCCTGGAAGCTTCCAGGCGTTTAAACTGGAAATACTCCTGGATGTTTTGCCCCGTTTCAAAATATAATAAATCACTGAAATAACGAGAGGATAAATGGAGTTTGCCGGCGCAATATTCAACCGAGGGTAAAACTCCTTTCTTCAACTTCCCGGATTGAATATACTCGTCCAGCAATATATTGGTCTGAAGGATAATAGATTTGTTTGCTTCGCAACGCGTAATGAATTGGCGCTCGTAAAAGCGGGTGCAATAATCGAGCAAGAGTTCAATATGTCTCGAAATCAATGTTTTGCTATGGCAGTCTATGGAGTGTTCTAATTCATCTCCGATATTGTGCAGGCAGTCTACGATTTTACTTTTTTCGCGCAAGGACAAGTGGAGGGCTTCATCCGGTTTATAGAAGAAAAAGGTATAATCCTTTATATGCCCACCCAGCGAAGTACGGCAGAGTAAATCGGGATGAAAGGCCAGCAGCCAACCTTTCCGGCGGAGTAGTTTGTTAGGATCTATTTTAATCGATTCGCCCGGAGTAAGAAACAGAAGCGATGCGTTGGAGTAGTCATAATACTTACGTCCGTATAAGAAATCTTCTACTTCCCCTTGTATCATGATAATGGTGTAGAAATCAAATTTGATGGTACACTGCTCCAGATTGGCTTGCTCCAGATCAATGACACTGACGAGGGGGTGCAATGTTTTGTATCCCAAACAACAGTTGCACTCGTGTATGGTTTCTATATTTAATATGTTCTCTTTCATTTATATAACTTATTCCGGGTGGAAGATAGTATGTTTCAACTATACTTATTTCCCTTTTCCTTGCCTATCCGTAATGGGGGATGATACCTGTAATCTGCCGACCAAGCCGATATGTTGTTTCCATGCAAAGCAACTGCTCCTGTGCCATCTGGATACAGTTGCTTTTGCTGCGCTCTACGCTGCCGCTGTCAAAAGGTTGAACCATTCAGTTTCTTATACTCATTAGGCGAACAACCTACATTTTTCTTGAACAGGCGTGAAAAATGCTGTGCATATTGGAATCCTAATCCGTAAGCGATCTCGGATACGGATTGGTTTGTATTTACGATCCGGTCTTTGGCCATGCTTATAAGTTTGAATAAGATATGCTGTTGGGCCGTCTGACCGGTTTCCTTTTTGATGAGATCGCCGAAGTAGTTGGGAGAAAGGAATACCTTGTCTGCAAAATATTTGACGGTGGGATAACCCTTATTTTCCGCATTCTTTCCCTGAAAGTAATCATCCAACAAATTTTCGAATTGTACTAAAATATCTTTATTCACTTTACTGCGGGTATGGAATTGCCTTTCGTAAAAACGCATGCAATAATCCAGTAATAACTCAATATTTTTGGCTATCAGTATTTTGCTATGCTTGTCGATGGCATGGCTCAATTCTATTCGGATTTTATCAAAACAATCCGTGATGATTTGTTTTTCTTCTTCGGATAGGTGGAGTGCCTCGTTCACTTCGTAGGAAAAGAAAGAGTATTGCTGGATATTTTCCCCGAGCGATGTTCCTCGTATTAAATCGGGATGGAAAACGATACCGACCGACGAAGGCTTGGCATTTCCCTTCAGTTCGATTCCGATTATCTGTCCGGGGGCAAAACTGACAATTGTCCCTTCTTGATAATCGTATAATTTCTTCCCGTATTTTAGGTCACCGCATTTAGTATGCTTCAAAAAAAGCGAATAGATCCCCATATTCATACGGATGTGGTTGGGGTGGATAGTCGCTTTTGTCAAATCCACAACTCCTACCAGCGGGTGTACGGTTTCCAATCCATACAACTTATTGTACTGGTCTATCGTATCAATTTTTATTATTTCATCCATATTCCTAATACATTAGTTAAAATTATTGAAAAGCCTGTCCATATTGCAGTCTGTATTCGTTAGGCGTACAGCCGATACGTTTCTTGAATAAGCGGCAGAAATGTTGCGGATATTGGAATCCCAAGGTATAAGCAATTTCACTTACTGTCTCCTCTGTGTCTGCAATATGTTCTTTTGCCAGTTCGATCACTTTGTCCTGAATATGTTCTTGTGGCGTTTTTCCGGTTTCTTTTTTGATCATATCTCCGAAATAATTGGAAGAAAGGCATATTTTGTCTGCAAAGTATTTAACGGAAGGCAACCCTTCCCGTATCGGCAACTCGCTTTGGAAATAATCGTCCAATAGTTGCTCGAATTTGGTGAGGGCGTTTTGATTCGCATCACTCCGGCTGATGAACTGGCGTTCATAAAAACGCATACAATAGTTAAGTAACAGTTCAATATTCATGGCGATCAGGATCTTACTATGTTTGTCTATGGCATGTTCCAACTCGATATTGATTTTCGCCAGACAATCCATCACAATCCCCCTTTCCTGTTCCGAAAGATGCAGTGCCTCGTTGACGGCATAGGAGAAGAACGTATAAGTCTTGATACTTTTCCCCAGGGAAGTTCCCCGGATCAGATCGGGGTGGAATAGGATCCCATATACCTCGGGAGCCACCTCATCCTCTATCAATTCTACAGCAGCTGTCTGTCCCGGAGCAAAACAGACTATTGTTCCTGCTTCATAATCGTATGATGTCCGTCCGTATTTGATATTACAACTTTTGGTCTGTTTCAGAAAGAGTGCGTAAAGCCCGTAATTCATCTGGACATGATTAACTGTTTGGGTCGCTTTGGTAAGGTCGATGACACTTATCAAAGGATGTCGTGTTTCAAGTCCGTATAGCTTGTTGTACTGGTCTACATTCTCTAATTTTACAAGTTGATTCATAGACGTAATTGTTTGAATTGTAGCAAAGATAACGATAAAAAGCATACGGATTTCATGCATTCCGTGAAATCCGTAATTGAGGTTATATTATCTGTAATCGGGATACAACTTTTTTTCATTGCCCTTACTTGCTGGTTGCCCCTTTAAAGGACGGATTATTTCAGTTTGTCATATGCCGCGTCGGTCACCGGTTCAAGCCATTCAGCACTTGCTCCTTCAGCCGGAACACCGATGGCGATGTGCTGAAACCAACTGTCTGCTGCGGCTCCATGCCAATGTTTCGTTTCTGCAGGAATGTCGACGACGTCGCCGGGATGTAATTCGCGAGCCTCTTTGCCCCATTCCTGGTACCAGCCTCTGCCGCCTACACAGATAAGAATCTGTCCGCCTTTGTGATGGATATGCCAATTGTTACGGCAACGTGGTTCGAAGGTGACATTGGACACATGCAATTTCCCTTCACCATTTGCTAATTCTGCCAGATAGCTGTTTCCGATGAAATATTTGGCATAGGCTGTATTCAGTTCGCCTTTTGGAAATATACGGTTCTCTACGGGGGCGCCTTCTTTGAATTCTTCGCCGTAAACCTCTGCAATCGCTTTCCTTGCACGATAAGCTTCCGTTTCCCCTATTTTTTGCAGTAGTACGTCTGGAATAGAGTGTATTTCTGCATCCGTTAGTCCCATATTCTTTGCTCCGCGCACATGTGATTTCAATTGAGGCTCTACGCCTTTGATACCGGATAGGGCACTGACTGTTACCAGTTCCCGTTCAGGGAAAGTTAGGATATTCCGTGCGAAGATATCGCCGAAAAGATGGGCTTTTAGATAATAATCGGTTGCCGGCGCAAAAGTATAATCGAAGGGAGCACCGGAAAGCTTTGTCTGTATGGCTGTACCTTCTTTTAAAGCGTCGAACCCTTTGGGCAGTGCATCGGCATCCTTACCTTCCTGATCGGTAATCCCTTTTGCTTTGCGTTCGGCAAGAATCTGTTGAAGGACGCCTAATCCATTCAAACTGCGGGGAAAACCGGTATAAGCATAAAGGTGTGAAAGAGCTTCTTTAATTTCATTGACCGACAGCCCCTCGTCCAGGCCTGTATGGATAGCTTCGGAAAGATTTTCCAGATCACCTTTTGCCTCCAGGCATGCGATGGCAATGATGTTCTGTTGCCGTTGATTCAATACATTTTCCATTTTCTCTTGTGCATTAGTGAGAGGACAGGCAGCTACCAATAAGAGAGTTGCTGCCGTTAGTTTATTTATTGCTTTCATATAACTTATTTTTAGCTGTTTCCTAGTAATTGCTGAAAAATCATCCTTGTTGTGACAAAGATACGGTCGATTCTGCAATCGGTTTGTGTATAAATTACAGATAATTCAACCATTATTACTGTTTTACATTTTTCCGATCAAAACAACTATCGGCACATAGACCGAATTTAAACTTGACTGCGTGAATAAATAGGCCCGGTCTGTATGTATAATAAATAATGTACAAAACCTGCTCTTTCACCGATAGTTTATCTCCCTTAACCCCAAACAGAACACCTGTAATTAAGGTTATGATGTCTGTAATTCATCTACAAACGGTTTGCCTTCCTTCTCCGATATTTGCAATATAAATTTAATCTTGAAGGAAGAGATATGAAAAGTTTAAGAATGGTAGCACAATTGTGCATATTGTTTTTCTGTACCGGTCTTGATGTTGGGGCACAGACTAATAGTCCGAAAAAGATACGGGTAGCCTATGACGTAATTTTTATCGGTTCTCCCTACTGTTGGGCGACAATTGCGTCTCCCTTTACAACTTCCCTGGCATCGTATGATTTTTTGGATAAGACAATCGTGCCGTTTAAGACGCGCGAAGGCAGTCGTATGGGGCATACCGAATCGGATATCCGCAAACTCTGTCCGAAAGCGACGGTTTTGGAGGGGCTTCCCGTACGCGGGAGCAATACAACATCTTTGGGAGAAGTTGTCCGGGAGCGGCTACAAAAACTGAAGTTGGTCATAAAATAGTCCGGTCATGAAAAAACAATTGTTTATGTTTTTGCTATTGTCTGGGTTGACTATGCTTATGCTTGGCTGCAATCCGGATGTTGATCCGGTGATATCCGAAACGGAAACGCCCACGCCTGATCCGGACCTTGATCCTGTACCCGGCAATAAATTGCGGATTACAATTGGCTCTGTTTCTTTTACGGGAACCTTGGCCAATAATGCTACGGCAACGGCTTTCAAAGCATTGCTGCCGATGACGGTTTCGATGCGGGAGATGAACGGCAACGAGAAGTATTATTATTTACCGGATAATTTGCCGACTGCGGCTTCGAATCCCGGAACGATTCAAGTTGGCGATTTGATGCTCTACGGTTCGGATTGTGTTGTGCTCTTTTATGAAACGTTTCAGACATCGTATAGCTATACGCGTCTCGGAAGGCTGGATAATCCGTCGGAACTGGCGGCTTCCCTCGGTTCGGGAAGTGTAAATGTTACATTTGAGTTAATCTGATACTTATGGAAAAAACGGGTAAATTCAAATCAGGTGCATTGCTTGTGTTTATCCTGACGACGGGTGTGTTTGGGATCATCAATACAGAAATGGGCGTAATCGGTATTTTGCCTTTGATTGCCGAAACTTTTCACGTAACAGTTCCCGAAGCTGGTTGGACGGTAAGTGTCTTTGCTTTGGTGGTGGCTTTGTCCGCTCCGGTCATGCCGTTGTTGTTTTCAGGGATAAACCGGAAAAAGGTGATGTTACTGGCTCTAGGGATTTTCCTGTTGAGCAATATTATTTCGATGATCACCTCTAATTTTACGGTTTTATTGTTAGCAAGGGCACTCCCGGCATTCATGCATCCGGTGTATGTTTCGATGGCTTTTACTGTGGCGGCGGCCTCTGTCAGCAAAGAGAAAGCCCCGAAAGCGGTGGCAAAGGTTTTTATCGGTGTTTCCGCCGGCATGGTACTGGGGGTTCCGGTAACAAGCTTTATCGCCAGCGAAGTTTCCTTTACAGTCGGTATGGCATTTTTCGCGTTTATCAATGCGCTGGTATTGATTGCCACACTCTTTTTCGTACCTTCTATGCCTGTGAAAGAAAAATTGTCTTACGGTGAGCAGCTTCATGTGCTGAAAAGGAAGATAACGTGGTATTCCATTGCAGCCGTTACACTCATCAACGGTGCGTTATTCGGATTCTTCAGTTATCTGTCGGATTACCTGAAAACGGTTACTGAAGTTCCTTATCGCATCATCAGTATACTGTTATTGATTTACGGGCTGGCAAATATCATCGGTAATATCATTGCCGGGAAACAGCTATCGGCTAATCCGCTGCGTAGTATGTTGGCAGCTCCATTGGTGCTGATTGCGTTATACCTATGCATATTTATATGGGGTGGAGGGCTTGTAATTATGACGGTTATTATCTTTCTACTTGGAGTGCTGGCCGGGTACAGCCAGAACACTATGCAATATATGATTACGGATGCGGCGCCCGAAGCCCCGGATTTCGCCAATGGATTATACCTGTTGTCCGCCAATCTGGGTACGACGGTCGGAGCGGCTGTCTGTGGAGTATTCATCACTTTTTTCGATACGCGCTATTCCGTTGTAGGCTCCCTGCTGTTCTTGGCGGTGAGTATGGTGTTTGTCCTCCTGCGTATCCGTGTGCTTCACCCCTACAAGCCGGTTAAATTGATAAGATAGGATAGTGTTTCAAAAAGGTGTGTCATCGGATTGGTCTCCCCGTTGAGACCCCAAAAGAAAAAGCCCTTGAAAGGGATTGACTTTCAAGGGCTTTCGAGTATTATGGCGGTGCGGACGGGGCAGTAACATATCTACTTACTGACACATAGTGATACATACAGGTACATTGATTATCTTGTGATGCAATAAAGTCTGTCGCCTGTTGTTTCATTGTGTATCACTATATACCACAGAATTGAGACCTAGATTGAGACCTGCATATTTTCAATATGACGGTTCGTTATATCAATTAGATACACGTCATATTCTATCAAATCACTATATGACGGCTCGTCATATTTCTATCCAAAGGAACGATTCTTGAAAAAATCTTGTTGAACAATATATTTAGAATATGAACAAAAAAGAATTATGCAATGCACTTGCAGAAAGAACAGGGTTAAGCAAAACAGAATCCCAAAAGGCATTCAATGCTGTAATAGAAATTATAACCAACGAAATGAAACAGAACGGTAGAATCACCCTTATCGGTTTCGGTTCGTTCTCTGTGAAACAGAAAGCCGCAAGGAAAGGGATGAATCCGACTTCTTTCGCCCCGATTGATATTCCTGCTAAAAAGGTTGTAAACTTTAAGCCAAGTATCTATCTGAATCATCTCTTAAACGTCAAGAAAAGAGGGAGAAAAAGAAAAGACGAAAACAATATCAGCTTATAGCATACTTGCAATTATATCGTTGAGCATATCTTCGGCTCTCTGGTCATAATCCCGATTAGACAAATGGCTTTCAAGTTCATCAAAGCCGTTTGTCTTTTCGATTATAGACAGCAATGTCCTTAAATCATAAAAATCGGTCTTCTTACGCTGAATGTTAGCGGTATTGATGTATCTGTCAAACTTAGAGGAAAATAGGTATATTGGAGACATTACACAAATTCCGTCTATAGAAGATGTAAACTTTGTATTGGTACAATCATAATCTATCAGTATGTCTGCCTCTATCTTGACTTTCTCCAATTCTAAGGAGACCATATAGTCGGAACTGTTCTCTACGCTAATTCCGAATTTTCTACCCACCTGTTTAACGAACCTGTTCCTTTCTTTATTGGCAGATGAAGTCCAAAAATCAAGGTCGTTATCGGATCTGTTTCTCCAAAATGGAATGGAATAATATCTGCATAGCAAGTCTACTGCCGTTCCACCAATAAGGTATAAGTCGTATCGGGTAGCTGTCTTTACAATCTCCGTATCGTATGGAGTGTATTGTTGGAATAATGTTGGTGTATTGCTCATTGATTGATAAAGTCAGGGTTAATAAGCAGGTAACCGTCCAAGTCTTGGCTGTCGCCCGTATATAGATAATCTCCTATAATATCCCATTCCAAAACAGAACCTACAACCGATTGGAGCAGGCTTGACAAATTATATACATCCTCCAATGACAATCGGCAATCTTCTCTTCCTACAAACAATAATTTGCACTTTTCGTTAGGTTCTATTTTGATTGAATTAGCAGACATCTGGCTAATTATATCACTTGATAATTTTGTATAGTCTATTGATAAGATACAATTATTCTCTCTGTTTATTAGCTTGAATCTGAATATCTTTTTTTGCATAATATAAATTTTGCAACAAAGGTAGAACCTTGACTACGTCAGTTTTAGACGTATCAACATAAAAAAGAGCCACTATTCTTGATATAATGGCTCTTTGGGGGATTTATGGATAGGGTTATTTCTTGTTTTTCAAGAAACTCAAATCGGGTTCATGGTAACGGCTTGATTTCAGTATCTTACCGTCCTCTCGATAGATCGGTTTTCCATTTTCATCCAACTTGCTCATATTGCTTTCATGCACCGCATTGAAAATACGCTCAAATTCATCTTGTAAACCGTGAGAAACAACTGTCCCCAACAAGGTATAAGCTATATCGGCTAATTCTTTGGCTACCGCTTGCAGCCGTTCATCCTTTGTATCTCCTGTGATTGCGTATTCTTCTGCGTATTCATCAACTTCTTCTTTCATCACTCGCATACGAAGTTCATGCAAATCTTGGGGGATGCGCAAAGTTGGCTGTTCGTTTATGTACAAGCCAAAAGACCGATGAAATTCTTCTAATTGTTTGAGATGCTTTCTCATACCTTAATTTATCTGTATTATGTTGGTGATAGGATTAGGCGTTGATTCCGTAATTTCCACATTACCGTCTATATCAATCGTTCCGATAACAGATTGGCTTGTACTATATTGAAAACCTGCAAAATATAACAAATCCGAACCGTCCATTGTGTAAATGGAACGAAAATCAATACCTTTGCTTGACAAGTCCAATTCCTTGATACTGTAATCCTCCAATGCTATAATATCCAATTTATTCACAGATTTTCGTGCATATAAAGCATTTGCTGTGACATAAGTGGAATAATCCTTAGTGAAGAATCCGTTTAGATTAACAGAAATTTCTGTCAATGTCCTTGTTGCAAACATATATTCATATGTGCGACCATAATAATTTATCAGCATTGTAGCCCTGCGTTCATTCCATTTCACTTGTATATCATTGGGTTGTGGTCTTCCCCAATAAAGAAGTTCCGTCTCTGCCATAATTTGACTTTGGAGTTCTTGTTTCTCACTCAACTTGCTAACTACAAGTTTGTAAGAATCGTATTCTCCACTCACAGCGGTGAGATATAAATCCTCGTTGTCGTGAGAAACAAAAGCGTTTCCATATTCTGTTTGGGGGATAAAATTAGAAATGATAAACTGCTGCGTACCATATGACGGACGAATATATCTGTAGCCATAGAAACAAGTTCCCTTATTGTTGACAACAAAAGAAAGGGAATTATCTGCGTACAATTCTAACTTTAAATTAGAAATATCCTGTGTATGAATTTTATAAAGTCTTCCTCCACCCATATTGTTTCCCCTGTTAGCCATGACATAGATATTTCCCTTATTGTCTGTTACGGCATTCTCTCCATTTAGTCCTGCACCTAAATCATATATCGCTTCTGTTTTTTTATCAATAAGATAAGAATATCCACCAAACCGTTCTTCAATAGGCTCACCTGGCACTGGTCTATAGTTGATATCTGAACCTGTAGTTATCATCAGATACTTTTTATTAATATCCCATATTTCAGGCAAACCGCTTATTCTAATCGTATCACCCTTATTATCAATCCACGATAATTCCATGTCTCTACCGTCTTTCTTAATCTGTCGATATTGGGCAGAAGAAGAACGGGTATTAGTTCCACTTGTATAGATATACTTTGCATCTTTGATATTCAACCCCACAATATCACCGTGTTGTGGCGGTTGGGGAAGGTCATTATCATTACTGCAAGATACAAGAAAAAAGGCTGTACAAGCAGCCAATAAATACTTCAATTTCATAATGTTATTTTTTAATTTTATGAGTAATTCTATCTGATAATTTTTGCAATCCCACTTCATCTAAGTTTTTCAACTTTGCTTCTTTCCCTATCAGAAGAGGGTGTTTAGGATAGCCTTTCGTGGTAGCTCCGTAGGCTTTGAAATGATAATTACCACTGAACAAGCTGATTATACCTTGTATGTTCTTATTTTCGTTTCCGAATAACAGATCAGACAAGTATGTCCGTTTTGTATCGTCAATAACCGCACCCCAAGCACACCACACATCTGCCCGTTCAATGGTAGATAATAGTTCTTCTATGGCTGCAAGATTGCGCAAATGAATCTCCATGTTGTAAGTATCGTCCGTATCCATGTTGTTCGGATTGGTCGCTCTTTGGGGATAGACATTCAGCATATACCATGCTCCATATTCACCGCTTCTTTTTGCGTAGTCCTGCACTCTCCTAAGTGTCGGGTCAAGGAAGTTTGGCAATGCCATGCTGGGATTAATACCGATGCAAATCAATACATTCCGTTTATCCGTATCGAATTGCTCACCTAACACATAACGCACGTCTGTTAACTCACAATCATACTTCCTACGATATTCATCTGAAGTATCATAGTCATAAACCCAACCGTCTTTTACTATTTTCTTACCCATAATCTTATGTCTTTTATATATGCTTATTATTACTAAGCACAAAGATAAATCTTTTTTTCAACTTTATAATTTCGAAAACAGGGTTTTATGAAGTCAAAGGTCGATTTATTCGTCATTAATAAGGTTCGGGAGAAGCGAAAGGAACTTGGCATATCACAGCGTGGACTGGCTGCGATACTGGAATGCTCACCCAGTTTTATAGGACAGGTGGAGAGCGATAAATTTGACATAAAGTACAGCGTATATCAAGTTTTTCTTATCGCACAATTTTTCGATTGTTCTCCTGCCGATTTCTTTCCTCCTATCAATTTCGACTTCTAAGCCTGTTTTTTCACAAAGCTAAGATTAGGGGCACGTCAGTTTAAGTCGGTGGTCTAATGTTTTTCATATCTGACGGGAAAAAGACAAAAAAATACCGTTACATTGTTGCAACGGTTCACATAAATTTGCCTGAAAATGATTCATTTGTAACGGGATAACATCTTTTGTATTCTGTCCTTTATGCTTTCTCTCAATGACAGCGGAGACAACACCTCAACATGTTCACCGTAGCTCATTATTCTGTTCTCCAATTCTGGGTTGATTATCAGATGTAAAGTTACAATATCCCTCTCTATCACCTGTGAAGCATGGATTGGTAATGATTGGAAATAGGGCAACATGGAAGAAGAAATACGCAATTTGACTTCTTCTATGGGGGCTGTCGGATTGTTATCGGGTTCATAGACCAATCCATAGACCTTATCAAAGCGTTTAGCTGTTTCCTCTAATACTGGTTCTCGCTGGAATACATCATCTGTTATTATAAGATTGCTTATTCTGTCCAACCCGAATGTACGGAATGATTTCAACTTGTCTACAAAGGCAAACAAATACCACATACCCTCAAATTCTTTCAGCAAGTAGGGATAGACGGTATACTCTTTGGTCTCTTTTGACTGATAATTATAATGGGCAAATCGAACAACCGTCTGATTTTGGATTGCTCTCAATAACCAGCCGATATGTTCCACACCTTTTGCACGGGGATCGGGACTGACAGCAAGGTATTGCAACAGCCTGTTTTTGTCTCTCATGGTAGAGAGGGCAATATCCGAACTTTCCGCCAATCCTATAAAATACAGCAATTTGTCTAATTCCAATGTACTGTCAGTCTGTGCAAAGTAACCGTTCTTCTTTTCATCATATATGATTTCAATATCGAAGTTGCTGCGTATCTCTGCCAGGTCTCTTTGAAAAGTTCTTTCTCCAACTTCCACGTCATATTGCTTCATGTATTCAAGCAAGATATGTTTACTTGGATAATCATTTCGCAATATTCTGCGGATTATCAGGTAATGCCTGCGTATGGTGTTTTTTGTGGGCATATTATTTTAATATTTGGAAGAAAGTATGTTTTTGTAATGCAATGGCATTCTCTTCTTTTGACACTCTGATATATCTCATAAAGCTGGATTCCGTACTATGCCCTGTTATTTGCATGATAGACAGGCTTGGTATTCCAGCTCTATAAGCATTGGTTGCAAAACTTCTTCGGGCTGTATGGCTGGTTACCATATCGCATTTCTCATAAGTTGCCTCATGGCGGATGCCACCTTCCGTCTCCACAACCGATACAAAGTTAGTAATTCCAGCCTTACGGCACAATCTTTTCAACACCCTGTTTGTATTTTGATTGGACTGTGCTTTCGGTGGACGATTACCGTATTTTCTGAATATCGCTTCGACTTTCGGGTGCATAGGGATAACAACCAGCGTACCTGTCTTTTGTGTTATTATAGTCATTAATTTCTGCTCAAAGTCAAGATGTTTTTGTTCAAGCCGTGCTATATCCGAATAGCGTAAGCCTGTATAGCTAGATATAATGAAGCAGTCTCTCACACAGCCTTCGCTTTCTGATAGACTTAATTCATACAAGCGATTCAATTCCTTTTCTGTCAGATATACCGTTTCAACATTTTCTTTGTATGCCTTAAATTCCTTTCGTTTGAAATCCTCATTGATGGTATAGTGATTATCATAGGCATAACGGATAACAGCCTTTATACTCTTTACGAATTTTCCTATGACATTGGGCCTGTATTTTCCACGAGAATGGCTGGCTTCATTCATGTATTTTACAAAGTCGTTATAGAAGTCGAGCGTCATGTCGTTCAATGTCAGCTTAACATGGCGGTCTGCACAAAAGCGTCTAACAATATTCCGTGTTGAGATATAATTCCTTATCGTACCCGATACCAGTCTGCTTCCCTTGCTGTTCAGTATCGTTCCGTTCTGACAGAGTGAGATATAATACTCCATAAAGCTGTCAAAGTCAGTAAAGGTACGTTTTTCTCTGATTTCTTTTTGCAATTCTTTCTTCAATTCTTCTCTAACCAAAGATACCGTTGCGTATATATCGTGCAGCTTGACGGTTTCCAATACTTTGATAAGAGCATTGGTCGTTTTCTCTATTTCCTTATTGACATTACGCAATATCATCTGTAATCGTGGATTTCCTTTAAGATCTGGATTCCGTTTTGCATCTTCAATCGCACAGCCTACAATATTATCCCAATGCTTAGGACGGATTTTGTAATCGGAGGGTAAATAGTATGTCAGTCGTTCTCCATTGATGTTCACTCTTACTCTTATCAATGACATCTCTTTGGTGGCATTCTTTAGAGAAAATCGGATTGCCGTTTTTCCGTAGAATAATTCTTTCATCATCTTACTTGATTTTGTTTGTTAGTAGTTTTTTCAAGAATTATTCCTTCTACATATCTTTTGGTTTCATCCGTCAGAGTGACTTTTCTTTCATTGAGCGTTGGGATTGGCTGACACTCTCCCAACGCTCACTACTATTTGTTAGTCAGACAATAGCCGTCTTATTTCAGACAGTACATTATCATCCTTTGGCTCGTTTTGCTTTAATATTTTAGCTATTTCTGCCATCTTCTTCATCTGTTTTCCCAATGTTCCACGTGATTTATAGGGGATGTTGTCCTTTATGCTTTGTTCTATCTTCTTAAGGTCTCCATTATAGGATTTCACATAGTTGTACATGAGGAAATCATTGATCTTATTCATGGCAGGATATTCCACAACAGTTTCTGATGTAAAGACTTTATTAAACTGCCTCAGTAATGGATTGTTTTTTACCAGCTTTAGGCTATTCCATGATGTATCGAGTATTTTCAACTCATTCTTTATTTTCTTTTTTCCCTCAAGGCGCATTTCAATCCTTGTTTTTCCAACGAAGTGTTTTTTTATTT
Organism: Odoribacter laneus YIT 12061; assembly: GCF_000243215.1. Lineage (GTDB taxonomy): Bacteria > Bacteroidota > Bacteroidia > Bacteroidales > Marinifilaceae > Culturomica > Culturomica lanea. The sequence continues at coordinate 44,798 of NZ_JH594596.1, forward strand.
CATTGCGTTTACCAGTCATTGATAGGAAGGCAGCATTTTTATTCAGTGATATTTCTGTTTCCTTGTCATAGAGTACAATCTCCTCCCTGCCATATATGGATTGTACATCGCTTGTGAATGTAATCCCTGTATTGTATCTTGTCCATTTAAATCGTCTGTAATTTCCTACAAGGTGATTTAATGCATTAAGTTTATCGTCTGTGAGCTCCATGTCTATATCTTTGGTTATATGCAGTTTGGTGAATTGACAGTCTTTCATAATGGCTTCCTCATCCAATTTGCATATACCAAGTTTGTTGATATTTTGCAAGCATTCCACAAAGTTGTCATGGCATATCAATTGCGGATAATTGCCTAACAGGATTTTTGACGAGAACTCTATCGTGAGTTTTTGATTGAGATTATTGGCATAGATGTATAGTTCAAACGGCATATGACCATTTCGATATGAGGAGTATATTATGGATTTGACTTTTTCTGTTTCGAGATCAATGTCATTTCTAAATAACTTGTCATTATAGGATAACAGGTTGTTACTGTCAGATACAAATTTTACGGTATCGAATTGTAATATAGTATTTTTCTTCATAATTTATTTTTTTTGTTTCCAAAGAGGAAACGAAGCCCACCTTAATAGAAACTTCTGTTTCCTCTCTGTGTTATGTAAGATTTTTATAACTCACCCTTGTACAGGTGCATTGCAATGATTATATCATTATAAGAGAAGCCGTTATCAAGTATACACAATATCTTGTTGATGATATTTGGGGTATCTCCTGTATGTTTCCAATTTTTAATGGTATCAGCATTCCACATGGAAGCCTTAATACCATGCTGTAGCAAATAATTTTGGAAGCGTCTAGCTTCTACCGCATTATCGCTCTCTGGGTACAGTTGCACTTCCGACTGACCACCCAAATCCTTGATTATATCAAGGCTGCATAGAGAATCATCAAACTTCTCCTTGCATGTTGATACCCATCTGTATGCAGGGCAGATTATAGACATTATAATGGCAAGCATGGGGTTGGTAACAATGGCTACGGGTTTATTTGTTGCCCCGATATTGATACCGAACAAGCATTGCGTTTCCTCGAATTCATACCCTTTGGCTAACTCCAATGCTAACGAGCGGTATTTCCTGCCGTGAGGATCGGGCAAGTAAGGGGAGTTGCTGTTCTGTTTCCTTGTCTTTTGGCTCATGGCTTTATCATCGCCATTCTCCACAATATCGCCATTGCCCTTGACAAGCATCTGCATCACATTCCTTATCCTGCCGTCTGTACTGATATATGGTAAGATAATAGCATAACTGCCCTCATAGCAACATCTGTTATCCAATCTGACACCGTATCTCCTAAGAGCGTCATTGACAACTGATATAGGGAAGCGTGGATGTAATAACTCTGCTGCACAAGTGTTTGCATAATCATTATCTGTAAATCTGGTGATTCTTTCTTTTGTTATGAATTTTATTTTCATGTCAATATTGTTTTCTGATTAGTAATTTGTTTATATCTGACTCTAAGAACAAGACCCTACGGTACGCTTTCATTGCTTTCAGGTCTCCGTTGCGCATCATCCTGTTTACTGTACTCCGTGAGATGTGAAGTCTTTCACATACTTGTGATATGGTTAGATACTGTGGTGAAGTTCGTTTGCCAACGTCCTCTTTCAAGGCTATTACTTCATCCTTTAATTCCAATAGTGGGCGTAACTGCTTGAGCAAATCATCCCTAGTTAAAATGGATATTTCCATAGGCATTTTTTTAGTTATGTCGCAATATTGCCCTCCTTTTATCATAATTTCAGTGTGCAGGTCGCACAGACAACAATGGATTGTATATCAAATATTTGCGGATGACAATACGTGAAAATTGCTTTTAGATAATGCCTATATTTGGAGATAATGTAGATTTTGCCTATTTTTGTAGAAATAAATCAAAAGGGAGATGAGTATGGAAAAGATTGTTTGCCCATATTGTGGCAAATCTGAAAATGTAAAAAACGGGAAGGTCGCGCATAAGGGTGAAATAAGGCAGAGATTTCTATGCAGAGGATGTAATCGGAACTTTTATCCAAACTTCACATTGACCAACTTGGATAAATGTCGTCAAGCGGTTATCTTGTACTTGGAAGGAGTACCTAAAGAAACCATAGCCAAAATCATAAAGGTAGATTCCGCTACTGTATTTAAATGTATTAACAAATATGGAGCAAACTTGAGCGATATAAGAAACAAAAGGATTGTCAGATTGGATGAAATAGAAGATGTCTATGGTATAATTGCTGAAAAATCAGAAGATATGATAATAAAAAAGCCTTATAAGTTGATACCTTATCGGAATAGCCTTACCATTATAGAGAAGCAGGATTATACACATATCACACAGTCCAAAGCCCAAAATCAACAGAAATATAAAGTACAGATCAGTAAAAGAAAAGAAGAAGACGTTCAACATATAATCAATAAAGATTTTAGGTAATTGCTGACCTTATCAGACCCAAACCAAAATAGTTGCAGTCTTATAAACGACCCATCTTGGAAGTTGAAAAGCACACAGAGACCAACGAAGAGACCCAATGATATATGGGACTATATTAAGAGAGGGGGATATATCTATATCCTGTTATGCCATGAGATAGGGGTATGACAATGTATGCGGAATCCAAATAGGAATCCATATATACTCAACTGTCCTCATAGGATATACAGGACCAGATGGTTATGAATAGAAACAACCTTTAAATGTATGGAACAATATCCAATGTGTCTTCCTGTGTCACGGTGTGTCATCGGATTGGTCTCCCCGTTGAGACCTCGAAAGAAAAAGCCCTTGAAAGGAATTGACTTTCAAGGGCTTTCGAATGTTGTTGCGGTGCGGACGGGACTCGAACCCGCGACCCCAGGCGTGACAGGCCTGTATTCTAACCAGCTGAACTACCGCACCAAAATAATCATAAAAATTTGAAGAACTTTCAGCGGTGCGGACGGGACTCGAACCCGCGACCCCAGGCGTGACAGGCCTGTATTCTAACCAGCTGAACTACCGCACCAATTTGTGGAAATTGTATTTCCTTACAGCGGTGCAAATGTAGGACGATTTTTTGAAATAGCAAATAAAATAAGGGGAAAAATGTGAATTTTTTGATCCAAGATAGTGTTCAGGGAATGTTTTCTATTTTTCTGTTTTTTTTGAATGTTTCTAATCTCTTGATAGCAAGCTCGTCAGTCTTTTCATAAAGAAGTGCTGAAAAATATATGGTGTGTTAAATTGCTTATTAAATTTTTTATTTAACTTTGAGGTCACAATTATTACTAAATTAAAAAATTTTTAAGATAATGAACGTACCCGCAGAATTAAAGTACACTAAAGAACATGAATGGATTCGTGTTGAAGGTGAGGAAGCTGTAATTGGTATTACAGACTATGCTCAGAGTCAATTGGGCGATATCGTTTTCGTAGAATGCGATACAGAAGGAGAGACCCTTGCAGAAGGAGATACTTTCGGTACTGTTGAAGCTGTGAAGACGGTTTCTGACTTGTATTTACCGGTAAGTGGTGAAATTCTGGAATTCAATCCTGACCTGGAAGGAGAACCGGAATTAGTCAACAAAGACCCTTATGGAAAAGGTTGGATTATCCGAATTAAGATAAGTGATCCTTCAGAATTGGATAATTTACTGGATGCTGAAGGTTATAAGGCCATAATCTGATAGATATAAAGCTGTACTTTCGAAGGAATGTGCAGCTTTTTTTAGCCTTGTACTGAAGGCAAAAGGAGGGGAGGAGTATTTCTCTGTGAATTTTATATAGCAAGGGGTGATTCTCCGTTTTTAATTTAAAATCTGAAATCCAATGACTCTAATTAAATCTATTTCAGGTATTCGTGGGACGGTCGGTGGCTCTCCCGGGGATAATCTGACTCCGCTGGATATTGTTAAATTTGTTTCTGCATATGCAACTTGGTTAAAGGAAGGAGCAGGCAAGAAAAGAGCTAAAATTGTAATGGGAAGGGATGCCCGGATTTCGGGAGATATGTATGCTAAATTGGTATCGGCAACTTTAAGTGGATTGGGGCATGACGTGGTAAATATCGGTCTGGCTACGACCCCTACTACAGAAATTGCGGTTACAGCAGAACATGCGGATGGCGGTATAATTCTGACAGCCAGTCATAATCCCAAGCAATGGAACGCTTTAAAATTATTGAATAATAGAGGAGAATTTCTTACTGCTGCTGACGGAGCCCAGGTTTTGGAATTGGCGGAAAAAGAAAATTTCGAATATGCCGAAGTGGATGATTTAGGTGTGGTGACGGAGAAGGATTATACAGATTATCACATTCAGCATGTGTTGGATTTGAAGTTAGTAAATCGGGAGGCTATTGCTAAGGCTAATCTGAAAGTCGTGGTGGATGCTGTCAATTCCGTAGGAGGGATTGTTATTCCACGTTTACTAAAGGCTTTAGGTGTCCAAGAGATTATAGAATTGAATTGTGAACCGACAGGGAAGTTCCAGCATAATCCGGAGCCTATCCCCGAAAATCTGACGGAAATCTCGGCAAAGCTGAAGGAATGTCATGCGGATCTGGGAATCGTTGTCGATCCGGACGTCGATCGCTTGGCTTTGGTATGTGAAAACGGAGAAATGTTCGGAGAAGAATATACCTTGGTAGCGGTAGCTGATTATGTATTGAAACACACTCCCGGAAATACCGTTTCCAATTTGTCTTCGTCCCGGGCGTTGAAAGACATTGCGGAAAGATATGGTCAGCAATACAACGCAGCGGCTGTGGGAGAAGTTAATGTCGTGGCGAAGATGAAAGAAACCCATACTGTCATCGGAGGGGAAGGAAACGGTGGTGTGATCTATCCCGAGAGTCATTACGGACGGGATGCTTTGGTCGGAGTAGGATTATTCTTATCCCATTATGTAGCAGAAGGCAAAAAGATGACGGAATTGAAGAAAGATTACCCCCAGTATTTCATTTCGAAAAATAAGATTACGCTTTCACCTGCAATAAATGTGGATAAAATCTTGGAGGGGTTAAAGGTAAAATATGCCCGGGAAAAAGTGACGGATATCGACGGAGTGAAAATCGATTTCGAAAGGGGGTGGGTACATCTTCGTAAATCCAATACCGAACCGATTATTCGGATTTATTCGGAAGCAAAAGATGAAGCGGCAGCCAATGCTTTGGCAGAAGAAGTAATAGAAGCGGCAAAACAACTTTGTTGATTTTTTGAGCATATTATAAAATCGGGTCCGGTCGCGTCAAGTGCCGGGCCTTATTTATTCTACGTATAATACCAATCCTTTTAAATATTCTCCTTCCGGATGATAAATACTGATCGGATGATCAGCCGGTTGAGTCAACTGATGAAGAATTTTAACTTTCCGGCCGGTATTGGCTGCGGCTGTAAATACCGTTTGTCTGAATAGATCTTTGGTCATTACCTGGGAGCAGGAAAAAGTGAAGAGAATTCCTCCCGGTTTGATTACTTCCATACCTTTCCGGTTTAGTTTTTTGTATCCTTGGATGGCATTATTCAGGACATTTTGGTGTTTGGCAAAGGCCGGAGGATCCAGAATAATTACATCGTATTGGTTGGAAGAATGTTCCAGAAATTTGAATGCTTCTTCTGCAAAGGCTTCGTGCCGTGTGTCTTTGGGAAAATTCAGTTCTACATTCCGGTTTGCTAATTCGATGGCTCTTGCAGATACGTCTACCGAATGTACTTGTTTGGCTCCGCCCCGCATAGCATAAAAAGAAAAACCTCCGGTATAGCAAAACATATTTAAAACCGATTTATCTTTTGCATACTTTTCGAGTAACCTCCGGTTCTCCCGTTGGTCGATGAAAAAGCCGGTTTTTTGTCCTTCCAGCCAGTCCACATGAAATTTTAATCCGTTTTCCTGTGCTATGAAGTTTTCAGTTTTTCCATATAAATAACCGTTTTCCGGTTCAATAGCTGCTTTATAAGGGAGAGTGGCTTCTGATTTATCGTAAATAGCGGTAATTTTATTTCCCATGATTTCGACTAAAGCCCGGGCAATGGTTTCCCTTTGAAGGTACATACCGACAGAGTGAAATTGGATGACGGCTACTCCGGCGTACATGTCTATCACTAGTCCCGGCAAATCATCTCCTTCGCCGTGTACCAAACGGTATACATTATTATCCGCTGAATTACAGAGTCCCAAGGCGCATCTCATCTGATAGGCTTTGTAAAGCCGGTTTGTCCAGAACGCATCATTTATTTCTTCGTCTTTAAAGCTGAGGATACGGATAGCGATAGAGCCGATCTGATAATGCCCGATGGCTAGAAATTTTTTTTCTGCATTATATACTTTGACGAGGTCCCCTTCCTGAATTTTTCCTTCTATCCGATCGATAGCTCCTGAAAAGATCCAGGGATGGTATCTGAAGATGGATTTGTCTTTTCCATTTTTTAATGTAATGCTGTTCATCCCATAGATATTTGTTGGCTGCAAAAATAGATAAAAAAATCGATTTACGGACAGGAAGAAAAGAGAACCCGAATAACAAGCTTTCAGGGAGAGGAAAAAGGTGGGGCAAAAGAACTCTCTCTTTGTCATAAAAAAGATCCGGGAGCTTTTGTCAGTGAAGCTCCCGGATTAAATTAATTTGCAAGCATTTCTTTTGCTTTTTCTAGAATGGTTGTATCATCGATTTGGACAATTCCCCCTTCCGGGCCTTTTTCGTAATGCAGGCCGACTGCTTTTCCGTCGTCATAATTATCTCCACCGAAATAGTTACGAACCGTTTCAACATCAATGCCTAATTCATCTGCAATCCGTTGCATGCTACCTGAGGGTAATTGATCTTTGATTCTCCTCAATTCATTGAATGTCATTGTTGTCATATTTTTACTAGTTTAATGGTTATTCAGTGGAATAAATGTATAACTTAATTCTGAGAAAACCAAATAAAACGTTTGCGCTCTCATCTAAAAAATGCAATTCTCTGGAAAGTCCAGAATAAGGTTTTGATTTATAATCTTTTAATTTGATGTTTTTCTTTGTTAATAGAATTGAATTTTTGTGTGGTGTTTTTTTCCTATCTTTGCCCCATGAAATACCGGAAGTTTGGTAGAATGATATGCGCTCAAAAGTTTAGTAGTGAAAAATGTATGAGGATCTACTAACGGGGTACTTGAACAGGCTGGCTTTTGAACCGGCTGACAAATTTATAGCCGTTTTAGGACTAAATTATAAATCGTTATTTTTATGGCTTTTACAGATTTGAATATAAGTAAACAGATATTGGATGCTTTGGCAGAGGCTGGATTTGAAGAACCTACTCCTATACAAAGAGAAGCTTTTCCGGTGATTCGTTCGGGAAAAGATATGATCGGAATTGCTCGTACAGGTACGGGCAAAACATTGGCTTATCTGATCCCCATTCTGATGAAATTGCACTATGCACAGGGAAAATATCCCCGTGCCATCGTGATTGTTCCGACGCGGGAACTGGTCGTACAGGTATGCGAAAGTGTAGAATTGTTGACAGAATATATGGATATCCGTTGTGTGGGGATATATGGGGGTACAAATATCCGGACTCAGCAAAATGCGGTGTATGAGGGGGTAGATTTACTGGTTGCCACTCCCGGTCGGTTTATGGATATTTATATGAATGGTATGCTTCGTACGCCTTTGGTAAAAACAGTTGTGGTAGACGAGGCCGACCGTTTGATGGATTTAGGGTTTATGCCGCAATTACGGAGTATTCTGGAAGTCATTCCGGAAAAACATCAGACGTTATTGTTTTCGGCTACCTTTTCAACTGCAGTCACGGCCTTGGCTTCTGAATTTATGGTTGCCCCGGTGAAAGTGGAAGTCGCTCCCCAGGCAACTCCTGTTGATACTGTGTTGCAGTTGCGTTATGATGTTCCGAATATTATGACGAAAATCAATCTTTTAAAGTTGCTTTTGGCGGATAAAGAAGAATATAGCCGGGTGATGGTGTTTACGGAAAGTAAGAAAAATGCCGATCGGATCACAGATAAATTAGCGGATTACTGGAAAGACGAACTGAGTGTTATCCATTCGAATAAAGCTCAAAATACCCGCTTGAATGCTTTGAGAGCTTTTCGGGAAGGAAGATCCCGGATTATGATCGCTTCGGATGTAGCCGCCCGGGGAATTGACATACAGGACGTGTCACATGTCGTCAATTTTGATATACCGGCTTTGCCGGAAGAATATGTACACCGGATCGGACGTACGGCCCGTGCTGGTAAAGAAGGGGTGGCGATCAGCCTGGTATCTCCTAAGGAAGAAGAACGGATCGAAATGATAGAGCAACTGATTGGCCAAAAAATCGAGTTACAAGCTTTGCCGGAAAGACTGGAAATTTCGGATGTCTTGCTGGATGAAGAAAAGATACAGACGGCTAATATTATTTATCAAAAAGGTCGGCCCAAAGGAGGGGGAGCCTTCCATGCCCGCTCTGCCAAAAATAGTAAGAGTCCGGAAAAAAAGAAAAAATCATCGTTTTGAAAATTAAAAAAGGAAATCGGTAATTTAGATTTCCTTTTTTATTTTTATATATTTGCAATCGTATGCATCGATTGAGGATTATACTTTCAAACAGGCTTTTTTTAAACATCAAAAAGCGGGATGAGTTTATCATCTGAAACTCATCTGTAATCATTTACTTGTTTATTTGTGCGGGAGGAATGTTCAGCATAACCTTTTGTACGATATTTATTGATTTTAAAGAATAAGATTTATAACCTAAAACAATATTATTATGGAATTACCATTTGCAGAATCATTTCGAATCAAGATGGTGGAGACCATCCGCAAGAGTACCCGTGAAGAACGGGAAAAATGGATAAAAGAGGCTAAATATAATCTCTTTAATCTGAAAAGTGATCAGGTTTTTATCGATTTACTGACAGATTCGGGTACAGGGGCTATGAGTGATAAACAATGGGCTGAACTGATGCTCGGAGATGAAAGTTATGCCGGAGCCCGTTCTTATTATAAAATGAAGAATACAATCCGGGAAATATTGGGCTTTGATTATTTTTTGCCGACCCATCAGGGACGGGCTGCTGAAAATGTGTTGTATTCTACCCTTATTAAAGAAGGAGATATTTTACCGGGTAATTCTCATTTCGATACGACGAAAGGACATATCGAATTCCGGAAAGCTATTGCTTTGGATTGTACGATAGATGAAGCTGCCGACACTCAGTTGGAAATTCCTTTTAAAGGCAATATGGATCCGGCTAAATTGGAGGCTGTTCTGAAAAAATATCCCAAAGAAAAAATACCGGCAGTAGTATTGACGGTGACGAATAATACGGCCGGCGGACAACCTGTTTCTATGCAAAACATCCGGGAGGTTTCTGCGCTTTGCAAAAAATATGGAGTTAATTTACAGATTGATTCTGCCCGTTTTGCTGAAAATGCTTATTTTATCAAGACGCGTGAAAAAGGCTATGAGCATAAGACAATCAAAGAAATTGTGAAGGAAATGTTCTCTTACGCCGACATTATGACGATGTCTTCTAAAAAAGACGCCATCGTCAATATGGGTGGTTTTGTGGCTTTTAAAAACGAGGAATTGTGGAAAAAATGTCAGATGTTTTGCATCATGAACGAAGGATTCATTACGTATGGGGGAATGTCAGGCCGGGATATGAATGCTTTGGCTCAGGGCTTGGATGAAGGTACAGAATTTGAATATCTGGAAACCCGTATTCGTCAGGTGGAATATTTAGGAGCAAAATTGGATGAATATGGTATCCCTTATCAACGGCCTGCCGGGGGACATGCCATTTTTGTAGACGCTAAAAAAGTATTGACGCATGTTCCTAAAGAAGAATTTATTGCTCAGACTTTGGGAATAGAGCTGTATCTGGAAGCTGGAATCCGGGGTGTAGAAATCGGATCTATTTTAGCTGACCGGGATCCGGTAACCCGTGAAAATCGTTATCCGAAATTGGAATTGTTGCGTTTGGCTATTCCCAGACGTACTTATACCAATAATCATATGGATGTTATCGCAGCTGCCCTGAAAAATGTATTTGACAGAAGAGAACAGATAGACAGGGGATATGTCATTACAAAAGAATTCCCGATTATGCGTCATTTTACGGTAGAACTGGAGCCGGCTCAATAAAAACTTTTCTTGAAGCAGGCACATCCTTGTACCGTTCTTCTTCCTCTTAAAAATAAGGGGAAGAAGAATACACTTACCATTTTTTAGTATCTTTGGAAAAATTAAATCTTTTTCCAATATGTTACGTATTTTCCTATTATCCGTTATTTTAGCTTCTTCTTCGTGCTTGTATGCACAAAATTCTATAGGGGAAGTCCGGGAAGTAATTCGTCGATTTGCCGGGGAGTTTCCGGCGAAGTTAAAACTCTCTTTTATTGACAAAGAGAATAATTGTGATGTTTTCGAAACAAAAGTTCGCAATGGAAGACTGGAAATCCGGGGAAGTAGTGGCGTAGCACTTTGTCGGGGATTTTACGATTTTATCAAGTCCAATCATGCCGGTATTTCGGCATGGTCTGGAAATCGCTGTATTTTTCCGGCTTCTTTACCGGAAAATATGGAGAAACGGGTCGTTTCTCCTTTTCCGCGTCATTATTATTACAATGTGGTCACTTATGGTTATACTCTTCCTTATTGGGATTGGCAGCGTTGGGAGGAAGAAATCGACTGGATGGCTTTGCATGGGGTGGATATGCCTTTGGCTTTGGTGGCAAATGAAGCAATTACGGCAAGGGTTTGGAAAAGACTGGGATTGACAGAGGAGGAAATCCAGTCTTATTTTGTAGGACCGGCTCATTTACCTTGGATGCGGATGGGAAATATTTCTCAGATTGACGGACCGATGCCTGTAGAATGGCATTCCGATCAGGTTGAGTTACAGCATAAGATTTTAAAACGGATGAAATTGTTGGGTATGAAGCCCATTTGTCCTGCTTTTGCCGGATTTGTACCTTTGGCCTTGAAAAGACTTTATCCGGATGTAAAGATTATCGAAACCACTTGGGCCGGTTTCCACAATTGGATGCTTTCGCCGGAAGAGGAATTATTTACCCGAATCGGACAATTGTTTATCGAAGAGTGGGAAAAGGAATTCGGTAAAAATGATTTTTATTTGGCGGATAGCTTTAATGAAATGGATGTGCCTTTTCCTCCTATCGGAACGAAAGAAAGATACGATATGTTGGCATTTTACGGAGAACAGGTATACAAAGGTATTAAAGCCGGTAATCCGGATGCCGTGTGGGTGATGCAAGGATGGATGTTTGGTTATCAAAGAGATATTTGGGATTATGAAACCTTGCAGGCTTTAGTAAGTAAGGTCCCGGATGATAAAATGATGCTTTTGGATTTAGCGGCGGATTACAATAAAAATGTATGGGGAAATGGAATGAACTGGGAGTTTTACAAAGGTTTTTTCAATAAATTGTGGGTGTATAGTGTCATTCCGAATATGGGTGGAAAAACGGGCGCTACCGGTATCCTTTCCTTTTATGCAAACGGGCATCTGGAGGCATTGAATTCTCCGAACCGCGGACGTTTGTTTGGCTTTGGAATGGCTCCGGAAGGGACGGAAAACAATGAAGTCGTCTATGAAATGATTTGCGATGCCGGTTGGAGTTCTTCAGAAATAGATGTAAAGCAGTGGTTGAAGGATTATTCTTTATGCCGGTATGGAAAGACTTGTCCGGAAATGGATGAGGTGTGGGAGGGATTATGTAAATCGGTTTACGGTACGTTTACCGATCATCCGCGTTTCCTTTGGCAGTTGCGGCCGGGACGTTCCGGTAAAGGGACGGTTAATACAGATTCTAATTTTTACCGGGCTGTAGAAAAAATGGCAGAATGTGCTCCGAAAATGACGGAAAGTCCGTTGTTTAAGGCCGATTTCTTGGAAATGACCGCTTTTTATTTAGGAGGAAAAATGGAGGCTTTGGCCAGTGCTATAGGAAAGTCTTATCTGTATGGCAATACCGCAGATGCATTGAAAATGCAGCAGCAATTTGAAGAATTAGGGGAAGGACTGGATTCTTTATTAGAATCTCATCCGGTATACCGTTTGCAGCGGTGGATTGATTTTGCCCGAAAACACGGTGATACAGAAAAATTGAAAGATTACTACGAGATGAATGCCCGCAGGATCGTTACAATTTGGGGACCTCCTGTCAGTGACTATGCTTGTAAGCTTTGGTCTGGTTTAATCCGGGATTATTATTTACCTCGTTGGCGGGAATACTTTCGCTGTAAAGAAACGGGGAGTAAGTACGATTTAGCTTCCTGGGAGAGCGACTGGGTAACGCAGAAAAAAGGGGTAAGTCCGATGACTCCTTATGCTGATCCGGTAGAGGCGGCTATCCGGTGGATACAAAAAGCGAAAGAGGTAGAGACTTTCAAGGAAGAGGAAACTGTTATCGGTTATTGGACGCCTTCGGATGTTTCTACCACATGGAAAGACGTGATTTATAATATTCCGGCAGAGAAATTGCCTGTTTTGCGAGGGATATTGTTTGAATATGTCCGGGGTGCCCGTAAATTGGATATCAGTGAAGTCACTCTGGTCGCTGATGGGAAAGAGGTGTGTAAAGTCGTGCAAAACGGGACAACCGGAGACGTGAACCGGGATAACTTTTTTTACTTTCAAATTCCTGAAGGGGCAACCGGAAATAATGAATGCTATATACGGGCGAGAGTGCAGAGCGATGGAGATGCAGATTCCTATGGGGAAGTACGTATAATCTTAGCCCGTTAAAAAATTCTCCCCAAAGGTGAAATATTGCCTCTGGGGAGATTGTATTCCTTTCCGGAACAGATTAGCGCTTTCCTTAATTTATAGGGTAAAACCCTGATTGTTTTTGATGGCTTTGAATGGCATTTCCGCTTATCAAAAGATAAAACGATCTTGCTGATTCGGTTTGAAAAGCTGTTCTTCTGTCCTACAAGGAAGGGGGTAATTTCTTTTCAACTTGTCAAAACCTTCACATCAATAGCTGATAAATCCGCTTTTGAAAATGCTGGATTGATCGGTCGGCACTAAAATCCCCGAGAATGTCAGATTATTATTATTCATCATGGGATATACGGTAGCTTGTGCATAATTGTCGCCGTAGGATAAATTTATAATGACTTGTGCTGTAATAGCTGTTCCCATTACATTGAAAGAATAGGTAATATTTCCGTGCTTATCCGTTTGCGAACTGATATTCGAAGGAGTTCCTTCTACCGTAATCCCTCCCAAGCCATTTGGTCCGGCTATGCCTGTAAATGCCAATTGTAGATATACTTTATTGCCTTTGAATTGGATAAAATTGGTATTATCCGATACAGGAATTGAATTTCCCCGAGGACCATATAAAGTATTGGCCATCAATACCCAATTGTTATCTTTCAACGCTTCAACGGCTGCATTAAAAGCTTGTTGATTGGCGACTTGTCTGGCGTGGCGCCTTTGATCCCGTTTTATCTGACGAATTTGTTTTTTGGTCAGTTCCTGGGTATGGGTTTGTGTTTGCGTCTGTGCCAAAATTTCTGTAGCTGGCATCATAAGAATTCCCATAAGTAAAAGAAAAAATAATTTTTTCATAATGGTAAGTTTATTAGTTATTAAATTTTTTATATCCGGGGCCTGCCCGGCTGGATATTCTTCTGTTTATTAATTTATGCTCATATACGCAAAAAATAAGCCATTAGTTTAAAGGGATTAATTAAAAAAGTCTAAAATTAAGGAAGAAGCGTAAGGGGGGATGAAATTTACTATTTTTCTACTTTTCTGCTGGGTATCCTTTTGGAGAATATATACGGAAGGTAATTCATCGTACATTTTTTACACGTAAATAAAAAGAGAAGTTGAGATTTTGTTAATTAAATGAAGGATAAAAGGATATTAATCAAGGAACAAATGAAATTGGAAAAGAGATTATTAAATTAATTTATGTAAATTTACTTAGATAAACATTTGAAATAATGTTAAATAATGTCATCAAAAATCTCAAAAAAATCTTAAAAAAAGAATTTCTTACCTATAATTTATTTATTTTTGAGATTTCAATTAATATTTACAAATATCAAAAATCTTATTTATGAAAGCACTTAAACAGTTGGCGGCAGGGTGGTTTTTTGTCGCATTTGTCTTGTTTTCAGCTTGTTCTGATGAAGACGATTTACGTCTTCAGCTCTCTTCAACAAGTTGTACCTTTGGTGCTTCGGGCGGTGACCAAACGATTTCGGTTGTTGCAAGCGGTTTTGACTGGGATATTCTGGTTCAGGGCGGCGATGCAGAATGGTTTACCGTTACGAAGAAAGTCGATGGTATTTTAATCCATGCTCCTCGAAACACAGACTTGTCCGTAAAAAAGACTACTGTCGAGATTAAGGGTGAGGTAAATGCGACTATTGACATTATTCAGGAAAGTGGTCTGGAGACAACATTAGCGTTGATTCCTTCGGACGAGGCGTTTGGATTCGATTCTTACGGAGGTTCTCTTACGTTGAGTGTTTCCTCTAATTATCCTTGGACAGTCGATTCAGATGCTGATTGGTGTGAGTTAGTTATCCATAAAGAAACAAATATTTTTACCTTAAGTGCAGGTGAAAATAATGGGGATAAACGAACAGCCCGCATTACCGTATCAGCAGGACTGGAAGATAATGTAAAAACTGTAACCTTTACTCTTACTCAATATACTGTTGCTGAAAATCCTTATTTAGCTATGGTGGGAAATTGGGATCTTTATTCCAATCAGTGGGTACTTGGCGGTCAGAATATAGCTGCTGGATCCTATGTTAGTTTTACAATTCAGGAAGGAGTTGTAAAAGATACTTATGTGATTCGGGATCTGATTTTAAACGGAATGGAGTTAGAAGTTTATTATAACCCGGAAGACGGTAGTATGAATATTCCTTTGGGTGGTTTTGTGGGGATGAGTACGAACGGCTTATACGCCTGCTATCTTTGTGCAACGAATATGACAACCGGTAGCGTTAAATCTACCATGGTTACGGGGACAATTTCCGAGGATTACAACACCATTACCTTGAAGGGATTTGAAGCTGGTTTTGGTTTAGGTATTATCGGAAAAGACGGGAGTAGTTTAGCTAGTTTCAGTGATCTTTATTATGCAACTGGGAGTGAAATTACTTTTAAGAAACAACCTGCAGGAAACAGAGCCATGGACCGTTACTTTGTCATTCCGGTAAAGAAAAGAATTTCCGGACAATCGGCTTCTCTATCAGGAGAAATGACTTCAGTTTTTTCCGTGCATTAATTTCCTCGAAAAGGAGTTATATGAATTTATCAATAATTAGAATATGAATAAGTTAACATACATTATCATTTCGATATTCGCTTTGCTGTTTGTAGGGTGTGATAACGAAGGGGACAAACTGGCTGAAATTACGGGACAGGCTGTTTCACTTTCCATTTCCTCAACAGATACGAATGTACAAATAGAGAACGACGGTTTAAAAGGAACTGTTGTTTTCAAGACTGCAGGCGGACAATCCCGTATTGCAGTGGAAACCAATCAGCGAGTTTGGATTGTTGACAATCCTGGGAATCAGTGGTTAAAGATAGAGCAGGACGAAACGGGGCTTACTCTTTCGGTGGATGTAAATAGTGGGGAGCAAGCTTTAAATACAAGTGTTACCATTACGGCCGGAAGTGGTGAAAATACCGTAAAAGCTGTTTTAGATGTAAATCAACGGGCTTCCGGGGATCCGGAGCTTAGTTTAGACCAAAATAAAATTGTCTTTACTCCTAAAAATCTTGAACCTCGTAAAGTGAAGGTGAATTCCAACGGAGAAGATTGGACTTTCAAAACAGAAACTCCCAGTTTTTGGCTGCTAATCGAAAAGGAAGCTGACAATACCTTAGTATTGACTCCCGATCCGAATGCTACGGTTATGAACGATACTCTCATCATAAAAATAACAGCGGGATATGGAAAGCTGGCAGCTACGGAGGAATTGGTGGTTATTAACGAAGCGATTCCGGTGATTTTGTTCCAGCCGGATAAATTGATTTTTATGAATGCCGGAGGGACGGAAACTGTACTGGTAGCTGCTAATCAGGCTTGGCAGTTAGGGGAGATTACAGAGGCATGGGTAAAAGCGGTAGCCGGAAAGGATGAAATTACAGTGACTGTAGAAAAAAATACCGGCGATAATCAACGTAGTTGTCGGATTCCGGTTATCTGTGGAAGCAATGAAAATACGACGACAGCTTATATTGATGTGATACAATGGAGTAAAGAAGATGATTTATTGGTGTTGGAATATACTACAACTTCGGCTAATACGCCTATTACTCTGCCTCTTCAGGGGACAGTAAATTGTACGATTGATTGGGGCGATGGAACGACGCAAGAAGTGACTGCCGTCAAACCTATCCATCAGTATGCCCAAGCAGGTGTTTATGAAGTAAAGATTTCCGGTACTGTAACGGCGCTCAGTAATACAGATCTGAATGCAAGTGCTAAATTGTTAACCCGGGTCATAAATTGGGGACGTACGGGTTTGATCAGTATGGAGGGAGCTATGGAGGGCTGTGTTAATCTGATCTCTATCCCCGGAGACGATTTCCAATCATTCTCTGAAGTAACAACTTTTAAATCAGCTTTCAATAAATGTATTTCTTTAAAAGAAATTCCGGCTAATTTATTGGTGAATGCTTCTAAGTCTACCAATTTCAGATATATTTTTGCTTCTGTCAGTGGTGACAAAACCGTGTTGAAGGAAATTCCGGCTGGTTTATTCGACAATTGTATCAATGGGGAAGATTTTTGCGGAATGTTCTGGGGAAGTACGGCCATTTCTGTCGTTCCGGAAGGATTATTTGACAGAACAAAAAAAGCCAAAGATTTTAGCTACGTCTTCTATCAGTCCGGAATTACTACGGTACCGGTTAAGTTGTTTGCCAATTGTACCGAAATAGAGACCTTAACCAGTGCTTTTGCCTATACTTCTCTGGTTCAGATACCTTCCTCTCTGATACAAGGATGTACAAAAGTGACGGATTTGAGTTATTTATTCCAGAATTGTAAGCAATTGAAGAGTATTCCGCAAGGGTTGTTTGAAGGATTGACGGCAGTAACAAATTGTAACTATCTGTTTTCAAATTGTGAACTGATAACGACAATTCCGGCTGGTTTATTTACTCCGATGACGGAAGTAACCAGTACTTCTATGATATTCAACGGTTGTGCATCTCTTACTGCTATACCGGAAGGCTTATTTGATCCCTTTACAAAGAGTACTAATTTTTCGGGAGCTTTCCAAAATTGTGCTACTTTGAAAACAGTTCCAGCCGGTTTATTTAAAAACAGTCCCTTGGTTAACAATATTGGTCGGGTATTCAATGGTTGTGCACAGCTCGAGACCGTTCCGGGAGATATCTTTAATTGCCCGGGTGTTTCTAAGGCAAACAATTCGGCCAGTCTGTTCCAGAATTGTACAAATTTGAAATCAGTACCGGAAGGTTTACTGGATTCGTTTACGGAGGCCACTGGCTTTGCAACTTTGTTTAGCGGATGTACGAGTTTAGCGAGTGTGCCAGTAGGTCTTTTTGATGAATGTAAAAAAGTAAACAGTTTTGCTAATGCTTTTAACGGATGTACGGCTTTAACGGGAGAATCTCCTTATACGCTGGTGGAGGGAGTAAAAGTTCATTTATACGAACGGAGTACTGAGAATGGATTTAAAACGCCCTCAACCAAGACTAAATGTTTCTTTAACTGTACAGGTTTAAGTGACTATGAGTTAATTCCGGCTGCATGGAAATAGTTCTTTATTAATTTGAAAAATAGTAAAAAATGAAAAAGTTATTATATATGATAGCCTGTCTATCGTTGCTCGTTGGCAGTTGTTCCGATGGGGAAGACAACACAGGCATCTTGAATGAACCTAGAATTACGCTTTCTACATGGAATGTGTCTTTCCCGGGGGAGGGAGGAACAGCTGTTGTCGCTATGGTGGCTAACCGGGAAAATGTGAAGATTGAGAATGCCAGTTGGTTAACCGTCACGGAAGAAGAGAATCAATTGACGATTATTGCTGATGCTAATCCGGATTCACAACAAAGAATTTCTCAGATCATCCTTTCCGTTAGTGATGGAGGAACTATGGCGAAAGATTCGATTGCCGTAGTACAATCTGCTCTTGGAACGATTCATTTGTCTGAAACAGAAACCGCTAATTGTTATATCGTCAAAACCGGTGGTAACTATAGTTTCCGGGCAGATGTCAAAGGAAATGGAGGGACAGATGGTAAAAGTAAATATATCAGTCAGTATGGATTGGAAATTCAGCATGCTGTTTATGCTGATTTACTGTGGGAAGCAACTTACGATGCGGATAAAAATATAAGCCGGGATATTATTTGTGGACAACCCGTTTATCGGGATGGAGAAATTCATTTTTCTACGGGTTCGGTTCAGGGAAATGCTGTGATAGCAGTGAAAGATGCCTATGGAACGATACTGTGGAGTTGGCATATTTGGGTCGTAGATGAAGAAATAAATAGTAAAGAAGGAGGGGGACTTATTTGGATGGACCGTAATTTAGGAGCTCTGAATAATACTCCCGGAGATATCAATAATCGGGGACTGCTTTATCAGTGGGGACGGAAAGATCCTTTCTTGCCTTCCAGAGCTGCTTATATGGTAACGGAGTTTGATAATATTGCTGCCGCCAATCGCTATAATAATGAAGTAGGGGACGGATCCGCTCAGTGGAATTATAATCACCCGATGCGGAATGTCATGGAAGCTCCCGGAAATATGGAGTATGCTGTCAGAAGGCCTACTGATTTTTTAACCAGTTCTTCTTTTGAAAATTGGTTTGTAACTACAGAAATCGAAACTGCTTTGTGGGGAGCTGATCCTCAGGAAAAGACAATTTTTGATCCTTGTCCGGCTGGTTATATGGTAGCTCCTTCTGAAGGGTGGGATCGTCCGACAATAAAAAATGATTGGGGTACTTTTACCGATAATGGACGCTACTGGACTGCAGGCTCCAATGATTTTTATCCTTTGTCGGGCTTTCTGCAAGTAAAAGGTGGCGTTTTGAATTATTGCGGAGCTTTGGGGATGTATTGGACCCGGAATGAACAGAGTGAAAGCCTGTCAAACGGAGGTCGGTTGTATTTAGCCAGTAATTCAATTTTCTATTCTCATTTGCCTAAAGGCAGCGGACTTTTGATTCGTTGTATAAAGCAATAATTTGCTGCTGAAAAAGAAAAATTACGGAATAGTAAATGCCCCCGGAAGTGAGATGCTTATTTCCGGGGGCTTTTTTAAAATCTTTTTCCCAGAAAGCATAACTTTTGTCGGCCTTGTGTTTTATATAAACGAATTTTTTCATACGCATTGCTTTTGGGATTCTGCTTTTTCTCTTGGCTGTAGAGCAAAGGCATTTCGTTCCTTTTGGCTGCTATGGTTCGTTTGAATAGGGAATAGTGCATTTTTCAGAAACCTTCCCTGATTTTTTATTCAGAAAAAATAGGGTACCTTTGAAACCTCCGTCGAAATTTTATCCTTCCGGGAGAAATGGGATTCCGGGAGGAATAAAAATACAATTCATGATCATTAGTGCAAGCAGAAGAACGGATATACCTTCTTTTTACTCCAGTTGGTTTTTTAACCGGATAAAAGAAGGATATGTTTTGGTATCGAATCCTTTTAACCCGAAAATGCTTAGCCGGGTGGAACTGGGTCCAGAAGTGGTAGATTGCATCGTCTTCTGGACCAAAAATCCGGCTCCTATGATGGATAAACTGGATTTGCTGAAGCATTATAAATATTATTTCCAGTTTACGGTTAATCCTTACGGCAGGGAGATTGAGCATAACCTGCCTGGCTTATCCCAAAGAATAGATTTGTTTAAACGGCTTTCCGAGCGGATTGGCAAAGAAAAAGTAATATGGAGATATGATCCTGTTTTTATAAACGCGAAATATAATATAGCGTTTCATCGGGAGGCTTTTGCACAAATTGCTGAAAAATTGCAGAATTATACCGAAAAATGTATGCTCGGTTTTATCGATTCTTATCCGCATATCCGGAAGGTAATGAGAAAAAATGAAATCAAACCTTTACTTCAGGAAGAAATGGAAGAAATGGCGGTTTCGTTTAAAACGACGGCAGAACGTTATCCCACTCTTAAAATAAACACTTGCACGGTTAAAGTGGATTTGAGGCATTGGGGAATACCCAGCGGGCAGTGTATAGATAAAGAGTTGGTCGAACGGATTACAGGTTATTCGATCATTGCCGGGAAAGATAAAAATCAGCGCGGGGTCTGTAACTGTATAGAGAGTATTGATATTGGTGCTTATGACAGCTGTCTGAATGGATGTCTTTACTGCTATGCCATCAAAGGGAATAGTCCCACAGTTAAAACCCTTGTCGGGAAGCATAATCCCCACTCTCCTTTGATGATAGGGGAAATAAATGAGGGGCAGACGATAAAGGAACGGAAAGTGAAAAGCTTCCGAAACGATCAACTTTCATTGTTTTGAGGGTAAATAGGGAACTATAGGTTGAGACAGGGCATATGTTCCTTGAAAAAATCATTTATAAGCGGCTGTGTTAAAATTTGGAAGAATATTTTACTTACTTTTGTTCGGTATAAGTCTTATTTTATGAAGGTAAACCGGATATATGCAGTATACTTCAGTCCCACGGGTACAACCCGTACTGTGGTTACTTATTTGGCAAAAGGGATTGCCGATAAATTGAAGTCGGCAGTGGAATACTGGGATTTTACCTTGCCGGAACAGCGCGCGCAGGTTCCTGAGCCGGGAATTTCGGACTTATTTATTTTAGGTTTACCTGTGTATGCCGGGCGTTTACCGAATCTGATATTAAAATACCTTTTTTCTCTTAGGGGGCAGGGAGCCATAGCTGTACCCGTCGTTTTGTTTGGTAACCGATCCTACGGAAATGCACTTATCGAGCTTCGGGATTTGTTGGAAGATACTGGTTTTAACACCTTGGCTGCGGCTGCTTTTGTCGGGCAACATTCGTTTTCCGGACAATTGGCCAAAGGTCGTCCGGATGCAGCCGATCTGGCAGTAGCCGACCGCTTTGTGAAAACTATTTTAGAGCGAATAGAAACGATACAGGAAGGGGATTCTTGTACCCCGGTAAATGTTCCGGGAAGAGGGGCGCCTGATTACGGAGGTTATTACCAACCTTTAGGAGAGGAAGGTAAACCTGTCGCTATACTGAAAGTAAAACCTATTACGACAGCAGATTGCATTCATTGTAAACGTTGTGTTGCTGTGTGTCCTTTGGGCTCTATCGATCCGGATGATGTTAGCCGGATTACCGATATCTGTATTAAATGCAATGCCTGCATTAAAGCTTGTCCGGTACACGCTAAACGCTTGACCGATCCGGCTTATCTTTCTCATCTTCAATATCTGGAAGCTACCTATACGGAACGTTCTGCGGTGGAATTGTTTTAGTCACTAAATCATACGTCTTCTCTATTACAATTTCACAAAAATTTTGTTTTTCCCCCCTATACAGTTCGTTTAATCTGCCCAATCGATTCAGTAATTTGGCGAAGTCTGTGTGAATATCCTTATCATACCAATTAAATTTTTAATTTTGTTCCTACTTACTGACAAAGACTGGCCTTTTTTAAATTTTAATTTTTTAAGAAACTAAAAATGAGAAATATTATAGTAAGTATGATCCTCCTGTTTATAGGGCAAATGAGTTGGGCACAAACAATTACGGGAGTAGTTAAAGATACGGCCAATAGCCCTATAAGTTATGCAACCGTGGTTTTATACTCACTTCCTGACACAACATACGTAAGTGGTGCCATCACCAATAGAGAAGGACAGTTTAAACTTACGGCAGTGGAAAGTAAACAGCTTCTATTGCAAGTTTCCTCTATTGGGTATAAAACTCGCTATTTGCCGGCTATAACGGATCAGACTATTGTCCTTGAGCAAGATGTTGTCTCGATTGATGAAGTAGTAGTGAAGGGAACTCGCCCCATATCCAGGCTCATATCCGGTGGGGTGCAAATCAACGTAGCCAATACGGTATTGAGCGGAATAGGTACAGGCAATGATGTACTTAAGCGGATACCTATGATTACCGGTGATAATGGCCGGTTTAAAGTTTTTGGAAGAGGTGATGCAAGAGTATACATTAATAACCGTGAAGTACGCGATCCTTCGGAACTTGACAAACTCAATTCTGCTGATATCGAGAGGGTAGAGGTTATCTCTGATCCCGGTGCCCGTTATGATGCTACTGTAGCTGCTGTTATCAATATCCAAACGGCTCAAAAGCCGGGAGAGGGATTTAGTTTTAATGCCCGTTCGAGTTTTTATACAGGGGAAAATAATGACTATATCAACCAAATAAGTACAAACTATCGCAAAGAGGGGCTTGACGTGTTTGCGAATCTCTATTATTCGAATATCTCCTCTTTGCTGAAAGGCGATATTTCACAAATAGTAGATGTTGATACACTGTGGTGTCAGAATAGCTATACGAATGGCGGGATGCGGAGTAATGCCTTAAATGGAACAGTGGGGGTCAATTACGAAATAAGCGAAAATCATTACATCGGACTCCGATACGATATTAAAACTTCACCTCAAAAAAATACAAAAGATATCTACCTGACAAGTGATATCTATGCCGATGGAGTGTTGTATGACAAATGGAAGAATCGAGAACTAAAGCGTACGGCAAACAGGCCGGTATCTCAGGTAAATCTCTACTATGCAGGTCAGCTAGGCAATCTTAGTGTAGATTTTAATGCAGATTATTATTGTGGAGGTACGGATACCGAAGGTATGCATGTTGAAATGAGCGAGGAATTTGGAGAAAGAACTCTTTACAGCGCTAGCCATATTGACAACTCATTATTGGCTGGCAAATTGCAATTGGCCTATCCGATAGGAAAGGGTAAGTTATCTGTGGGTAGTGAATATGTAGATATTTCTCGTAACGATGAGTATAGCAATAAAGATCTGCCTGGTTTTACATCGAAAGTTAATGTCGACGAAACGAATCTTGCTTTGTTTACAGAGTACAAGGTATTGACAAATATTGGCAACTTTAGTATCGGATTACGTTACGAGGACGCTAATTATGATTACCTGGTAGACGACGAGGTAGCGGATGATAAGAGCCGGCATTACCGACAATGGTTTCCAAATGCTTCTTATGCGACAAAGATAGATAAAGTAGAATTGCAGTTGAGTTATACCTCTAAAGTGGTACGTCCCTCATACCGAGAGTTAAGTGGCAATCTGGCCTATGGAAACCGCTTTATGATAGAAACGGGATATCCCTTTCTCAAACCAACTGTCAGACAAGATTTGTCGCTTATGATTGTATGGAAGATCGTCCAGGCATCGGTGAGATATGTTCACCAAAAAAATGCTATAGTTACGTGGATAGATCGTTTTGAAAGTGATCCGAAAGTTTCTGTGCTTACCAGTCGTAACCTCCATGAATTACCGAAATTAGCGGCCATGATAGCAATTGCTCCGACATTCGGGATATGGAAACCCCAGCTAAGTTGCGGCATACATAAGCAGTGGCTTGACCTAACGTCTTATGGTATAAATGTAAGACTGGATAAGCCTTCCTTTTTTGGCTCATTCAACAATACTTTTGATCTCTCCGGCAATTTTATGATTAATCTTGACGCAGCATACAACAGCAAAGGTCATTTAAGTACTTCCTATATCTACAAGGACAGCTTTTTGGTAGATTGTAGTATATCCAAAAGTTTTTTTGACAAATCCCTGCAAGTAAAATTGGCGATTTCGGATATTTTTAATCAAAATAGAGCTGTTAATGAAATAATGATGCCTCAAACAGATTTGAAAAATCTGTATCATTTTGACAACCGTGCCCTCTCATTCACTGTGCGTTACTATTTTAACTCTGCTCGTAGCAAATACAAGGGGGATGCAGCAGGGGCGGATGCTTTAAATCGTTTTTAATGATTGTCGCCCTGTATTTTCGGGATCGGATTTTTACAGATCCGGTTCGATACATAGTTCGGGTCGAGCGGGTAGAGGTTCACCATGTCGTTCATGCTGTGCTATCGGATAAATATTTTTGGTCCATTCTTTTACAATTCGTTCTGCCCGTTGCTCAGTAAGGGTAAACTGTTGTTCGGTTACTCCTCATCAGTTATGTGTTTCGTTTCGACAGGCAGGTGGTGGAGCAATAGATTGTCGGTAATTTCCTGGTGATGGATGGTATTGACGTCATGGTTTACCAAGCGGATGGCATGGGCATCCTCCTCTATTTCCCGTATCCGGTGACGTTCAGGAAATAAAACGGCTGTCGTGCAACCGATTATTATCATTAGGAGTATAGCCGAAAAGAATCTTATATTGCAGTAAAAATTTCGCCCTTTATCTGAATCATTTACATATAACCGTTCCTTTTACAATCCATATGCTTACTTCATAAAGCATCCACATTGGCAGGGCGACCAATGATAATGTGAAGATATCCGAGGTCGGAGTAATGATTGCCGCTACGACGAGAATGATTACAATGGCATGTTTGCGATAGCGACGCATAAAACCGGCTGAGAGGAAGCCTAATTTGGCGAAGAGCCACGAGAGTATCGGAATTTCAAAAACGAGTCCTATGGCAAGGCACATCATCACCAGCGTAGAAATATACGAATCGAGGGTAATGAGATTATTCACATCACTGCTGACCTGATAAGTCCCTAAAAAGCGGAATGTCAAAGGAAAAATCAGGAAATAGCTGATCAATACTCCCAAGCCGAACATTACATAGCCGCCTCCGACTATTCTTGTGACGTACTGCCGTTCATTTTCATAGAGGGCAGGCAATACGAACCGGAACAATTGATAAAGGATATACGGCGATGCACATAATACGCCCGCACATAGTGCAGTTTTCAGGTGGATGATGAACTGCTGTGCCAGTTTCGTATTGATGAGCTGTACAGAGAAAGATTCGGATAAACTTCCGCTCCATGCCGCAATCCGGTTGAAAAGGCGATAGGTGATGAATCCGTCGCTTTTAGGTGCGAGTACGACTGAAAAGAGTTCTTCCTTGAAAAAGAATGCTGCCACGCCGAACACTACGGTTACGAGGGCGATCTTTACAATCGCTACCCGCAACACGTCGAGATGTTCCCAAAAGGATTGCTTGTTTGTTACCGTCATCGGTCACTCCTTTTTTCTGGTTCGGTCTCTATCTCTTGTTTCATTTCGTTCATTCCTTCTTTGAATGAATGTACTCCTTTGCCAAGACCTTTCATCAGTTCTGGAATTTTTTTGCCTCCGAAAAACAGTAATACTACGAGTGCGATCAGCAGCACTTCCTGCATGCCGATACCGCCGATAAATAAGGGTGTCATCATTTGTTATTTGCGTATTAAATATTTGACCAACAGATATCCCCCGAAAATTTGCAACAGCATTCCGGGAATACCGATACGAAAATCCTGTACAGCAAGGTAAAAATCACCTTTCAGAAGCCATTCTCCCAATGTGCCGGTCAGCTGATATCCCACTACCACTGCCAGCATCAAAACAATGGATACTTTCTGAAAGCGATGTGCGGTATAACCGGCAATTCCGGCAAGCAGAATGGATTTGAGCAGGATGGCCGGCAGAGAAGCAGGAACCGGCATTCCGAACCAAGCCGAATTGATGAACGGAGAGGCGACAGCTGTAAGCAGTCCTACACGCCAGCCATACTTATAGGCTCCAACTAAAGTAAAAAGGTAAATAGGCAACCAAGTTGGACCGCCCATGTTGACCGTATGACAGAGTTGCGGGAATACTATGTTTCCTGCCATGAAAAGTGCGGCCATCAAATAAGTTTTCGCTTCCTTATACTCCAGCGAATAGAGTTTTAAAGTCGTTGTTTCCATTATAATAAGTGTTTTTAGAAGTTTAGATGCATTATTCCTCAGATCGTTTACTCTCATTTGTCCGATATCAATCCTTGATTTTGCAGCCATACCTTGATACTCTTTTCTGCATCTGGCACATTGCGGGCAGAAACAGAAGGGCCTTGAATGACTGTTGCCTGCTTCTCCATTTCCCGGATGGTTTCCACAGACTGGGAAAAGCGACTGCCGCCATGTGTCACAAAAGGTATGACCGTCTTACCGCTGAAATCGTATTCGTCAAAGAATGTATAAAGGGCCATCGGCATGTCATACCACCAGTTTGGATAACCGACAAATACGACATCATATTCCGACAGATTCCTGATATGCGTTTTCAGTTTGGGATACTTCTTGGCTTCGGCTTCTTTCTTGGCCGCATCTATTAGTGCTTTATGGGGCGAAGGATAGGTGCGTTCGGTTTGGATGGCAAATAAGTCGCCTCCCGTTGCGGTGCTGATTATATGCGCGACATATTCCGTATTTCCGTATAACTTGCCGTTTGCTATAACCCGACTGGCACCGGAAGACGCATCCACGCCATCCGGTTCAGGCCATGTAAAATAAGTAACCAGTATTTTACTTTTTGCTTTTGCAGATGTTTCTACTCCTGAGAGGGTTCCCTTGTCCTGTTTTCCAACTGCCGTATGTGCGAAAAGCAGGTTAAAACCCATAAGGGCGAAAACAGCGGTTATTGTAAGATATCTTTTTTTCATCCTGATAATAATTTAATGTGATGAAGTTTCCCGACGTATTTATCATTTTTTGTAAACTCATTGATTTTTAGTTTATTACATTTTTGAAATGTATAACTGATTTTGAGGTAGCACTTATTCTTTTGGGGTACAGGGCAAATTGTATTTTACAAAATCTTGAATCAACGCGAATATGCCTTCCACAGACTCTTCCTTGTTACACCGTTTTTCCAACGGACACCAGTCCATGCCGCTTCTGTTTTTAATATGGGGGACAAGTGTTCCGAACGCTGTCATAAGATGATGTTTTTGAAGCAGAGACAGGGCAGAAAGACTGATGACATCGGCATGTAGCTGTTTGATCCCGCCTTTTATCATTAAGGCGGCAACAGCTTTCCCCACTACCTTGTCCGCTACAGTTGCACCTTCTAAAAAATGCGGACATCTGCATACCAGGTCGTATAGGTCGGCTATGCCTTTTTGATTGAAAACACGAGTTTCTTCTCCTTTGGAAATCACACAGGAGCACTGTTCTGTATGTAATAATTCGATAATTTTATTCATATCACAAAGTGCCTTGTTTCAAATGTTCCACAAACCTGTCTATCCGGTGGAGTTCGCCCGGTATGTCGATATTTTGAGGGCAATGATGCGCACATTGGCTGCAACCGATGCAATGGTTTGCCTGACGGAGGCGTGGCACGCTGCGGTCGTATCCCACAAGGAATGCTCTCCGAGCCTGACGATAGTTTTCTGCCTGGCGGTCTTCTGGCATATTGCCTTCATTAACACATTTGTTGTAATGCAGCAGTATAGACGGTATGTCTATACCATAGGGACATGGCATGCAATACTTACAGTCGTTACAGGGAATGGTAGGATACTGCATCATCAGGTCTGCCGTGTCGTAAAGGAATTGAGTTTCCTCATCCGTAAGAGGTTGTAAAGGACAAAAGCTGTGCAGGTTGTCCTGTAGGTGTTCCATATAGGTCATGCCGCTCAGTACGGTAAGTACATTAGGAAAGGTTCCGGCAAAACGGAATGCCCATGAGGCGACACTCCTGTCCGGCTCACGTTGTTTCAGGCGGGCTACGATATGGTCGTGCACCTTGGAAAGCCTTCCTCCCAATAGGGGTTCCATGATAATGGCCGGAATGTTCCGTTTGGCCAATTCACCGTAGAGGTATTCTGCGTTTGTGTTACGGGGATTGGTTTCTTTAGCGTGCCGCCAGTCCAGGTAATTCATTTGAATCTGTACGAAATCCCATTTATATTCGTCCTGTTTGGAAAGCAGGTAATCAAAAACCTGGATGTCTCCATGATAGGAAAAACCAAGGTTACGTATGCGTCCTGCACGGCGTTCCTTCAACAGAAAATCCAGTACTCCGTTGTCGATGTAGCGGGAATGAAGCGCGGCCATTCCGTCATCGCCCATACCCACACCGTGCAGCAGCAGATAGTCGAGGTAGTCTGTTTGCAATTCCTTGAATGAATTACGGTACATGGCGATAGATGCATCGCGGCTCCAGGTGGAGGGCGCGAAGTTTGACAATTTCGTGGCTATGAAATAATGGTTGCGGGGATGGCGTGCGAGAGCTGTTCCCGTGGCACGTTCCGAACGCCCCTTACAATAGGCGGGGGAGGTATCGAAATAGTTCACGCCGTGCGCCAGTGCATGGTCGACCAGCGCATTGATTGTTTCCTGATCCATCGGCTCGTCACCTCCGGGAAGGGTCGGCCAGCGCATACAGCCATAGCCGAGGAGGGATACCTTGTCGCCGGTCGTAGGATTTGTACGATAAGTCATTTCGCCTAAGGTTGTTTGCGTTGCTGTGCCCTCGGATACTTTCCGGTCGTTGCAAGCGGTCAACCCGGCAGTAACCAGCCCCGCGCTTCCCGCTATTTTGAAAAAGTCGCGGCGGGATATTTCTTTTTTCGTATGATGTTCCATATCTTGAATACGTTGTTTGATTTATACAGTACGATGCACTTCATGACCTTCCACGTAGATGGCACTGAACGGACGTGCCGGACACAGGTTTTCACAAGCTCCGCAGCCGATGCAGCGTTCAGTGTCTACCACTGGAATCTGAGGAGAGTCGGGATTGGCAGCATCCGAAACCACCATCCGTATAGCTCCCGTAGGACAATGGCGGGCACAATTACCGCACTCTACTCCATCGGTCAGCGGGATGCAGTTTTTGCGTACCCACACGGCATGGCCTATCTGTATGGCAGATTTGTCGGCAATGGTAAGGGGACTGATGGCTCCCGTCGGGCAGACACTTGCACACTTATTGCATTCCGGGCGGCAATAACCACGTTCATAGCTCATCTCAGGCTGCATCAGTTTCATCAAGTCCGTTGACGGGCGTAATACACTGTTAGGACAGACCGACACACAAAGCTGGCAGGCCGTACAATGTTGTGCGAAGTTGCGTGCACTTTGGGCGCCCGGGGGCACAATGGCAGTTTTACGGTCAGGGATCTTCTTGTCCTCGATTACCGCCAGTCCCCCATCCACTTTCTTCTCCTGCGCTTTCAATGTGGCAGTACCTACGATCAAAGCCGTTGCGGATAGAAAGGAACGGCGGGCAGCATCAATCTGTTTTTGATCGGGATTCTGCGGTCTTTCAGAGAGAGAAGCTGCTTTTTTCTTGCTGCGCATCCGATAGTGAATCGCTCCGTGTTTGCATACGTCTATGCAATCCATACAGGCGACGCAACGGCTGTAGTCTATCCTGTGATTCGAATAGTCAATGCACGCCGCCTTACATTTTCGGGTACATAAGCTGCAATTCTTGCATTTCTCCGTATCGATGACCGGTTTCATTAAAGAAAAACGCGAAAGGAAACCGAGCACCGTGCCTACCGGGCAGACGGTATTGCAATATGTCCTACCGTTCCTCCAGGCTAATACAGCTATGATAATGAAGGTAATTGCCGCAATGACAAATGTAGGCAAGCTGCGCATCCATACCTCAGTTTCGTAGAAAGCATAGCTATCCGCACGTTCCGCCAGATAAGCCAGTCCGTTGTTCCCCCCTTGGTAGATTGGGGCAAAAAGGTTCTGCACGATGCGTCCGTATGAGCTGTATGGTGACAGTAAGGCGACTAATGAGCCGATTCCCGCGACTATTGCAAGGACGAACACTACGAGCACACCATAGCGCAACACTTTCTTTTCTGGTGAATAGGAGAAACGGAATTTCTTTTTCTTTCGCGTTCCGCTTATCCGAGACACAATGTCCTGCATTACCCCCAACGGACAAATAACAGAGCAGTAGATGCGCCCAAAGAGGAACGTCAATACCACAAGCAGGAGAATTACCCCTACATTCAGAGCCAGCACCGCTGGCAGGAATTGAATTTTAGCCGTCCATCCAAGCCACCAATGGACTGTTCCGGTGAAGTCAAGGAACAGTAAGGTGATGGCCGTAAAAAAGAGGACGGCAAGTGTTTGTCTGATTTTACGCAACATACTATTTTATAATTTAGTTCTCAATAGGTTAATCCATTCATTTAACTCCTTTACCTCGATACCGAGCGGCTTCAATTCCGGTTTACAACCGCGTTTTACCTCTTCCTGCCCCTGGTTGACCACCTCGTTGTCATTCTTGGAGTAAGATTTCACTGGCTCCAGGCAAACTAAACCACCGCCGATGGTCTGCTGTATTTTTTCAGTGATCCGTTTCGTATTTCCTGCTGTGTAGGAAAAACAGACAATCAAAGTTTTGCTGGTATTTTTGTATTCCCGAGCCATGAGAAATGAAGCATTTAAAAAAGCCGCTACTCCTCCGATAAGGATTTTAGTATTCATCCTGTTCTTCCGTCATCGGTATGGTGTGATTGAAGCGAAAAATCAGTTTGGCCTGTTCCTTCGTCCGCTCCAAATCTTGTGTATTTTGATTGGAACAATCGATCCTAATTTCTTTCCTCATAATTGCTATCTGTATGCTTATAATTAGATTATCCAGAGTATTGCAAAGGTAAAGGTCCGTCCGAGATCTGTTTTTATACATATTGCGGATTGTCTTATCAATATTACCGTTTCTCAGATACTCCAAGCCAGATGTCTACAGATTGTTTTGCCTTGTCCCGGGAATTTTGTGCGACAGATCCTTTGATAGCCAGCCCTTTTTCTACCGTAGCCCCTTTACACGCCTGACGAATTTTTTCCTCAGTACCGCTCAACCCGCTGCCTTCATGCGTGCAAAAGGGAATAACGGTTTTGCCTTTCCAGTCATGTTTCTCAATGAAGGTGTAAACAGCCATCGGCATGTCGCCCCACCAATTGGGATACCCGAGGTACACCACATCATATTCTTCGACTTTTACATCGCCCTTTATTTCAGGACGTGCGCCGGATTCCTTTTCCTGTTTTGCCTGTTTCACGCATGGCATGTATTCTGCCGGATAAGGTTTTACCGTGACGATGTGGAAGAGTTCGCCATGGGTCTTTTGGGCAATCATTTCCGCCACGATGTGCGTGTTCCCTTTCTCGATATGACCTACATTATAATTCTCATCGGCTCTCGAAAAGAAAGCCACCAATACTTTTTTATTCTCCATATTCTTTTTTATTTTATTGTTGCTCTGAGCATACGTCATTGGGCACAAACTTATCAGCAATGCCCCGATGATCAATGCGATTGTTTTCATTTCATTATATATTTGCGAAGTTTTTTATTTTAAACTATTGGTTACAATAACCGCTGCGCCTCGGCATAGTCTCGGACAAGTTCGACCTCTGTACTCGGTCTGTAGTTTATTTTAGGTTACCCATACCCATGAGGTAACGGAACTTTACCTTTCCCTCCAGTACGTTCCGATAAGCTTTATCGATTTCCTCTATGTCCCAATCCGCCGAAACCACCGAAACCGGCAATGCCGACCTTGTCGCCTTGCTTCACCCCGGCCTGCATGATAGGTGAATAGGAGGTGATTCCGGCACAAAGTAACGGTGCTACTTTGGTGATGTCTGCATTTTCGGGTACTTTTATAGCGAAATCTTCAGCTACAACATAGGTGTCGGAATATCCTCCCTGTGTGTGTTCGTTGCCATTGAAGTAATCAATGCCGTGATAGGTCATTATAGCCCCCTTCTCGCAATACTGTTCCAAGTCGTGTTCACAAGCATCACAGTGGCGGCACGAACCGATCATGCAGCCGATACCGGCAGAGTCACCTAACTTGAATTTCCTGATGTTCTTACCGACGGCAACCGCACGTCCCGCGATTTCGTGTCCGGGAACCCTGGGATACTCCTCCGCCCCCAGTCGGCAAATACATGGTGCAGATCACTGTGACAGATTCCCGCATAAAGGATTTCAATCTGAATATCGTTGTCACCAACCGCGTGACGACTGAAAGTGTAGGGCTGAAAATGCCCTTTCTCTTCAAAAACGGCGAATCCTTTGGCAGAGATACGATCGCTGTTGTCCTGTGCAAAAGTATTATTCATTGTCATAAAAGTTAATGCTGTTGTTAAAGCCAAACTTATTTTCATACTGTTACTTTTATATGTATTTTGTTACTGCAAAAATACCGAGATGCATTGGGTTAAGAGGTATACAGATTACGGATTGATTTACCAAAATTACGTTTTATTATCTTTCAATCATTCAAACTGTTGCATACGTTGTATCTGCCTTTGTACAAATATATTATCGGCCTATACTTTGCCGGACCTTTCGGTTCGCCCGTTCAGCGGGTATTTGGTTGACAGTTTTTCCCAGCAACAAGAACCGGCTTTTTAAAGATGTTTTATCTCTCATTTGCCAGCGGATAATGATCTGGGCAGCTGTCTTGCCGTGAGCTTTGGCGATACGGTTGATGATCGGATCACGCAACAATTCTCCGTTGCTTGCCCTGCCACCGAGCGGATGCCAGCATTCCAATATGCTTCCCAGTTCTTTCAGCTTTTCCTGCCAATAGGCACGCTGGGCATAGGGATGACACTCTATCTGCATTGCATCGGGCTTCTGTCGCATGGTTGCAATAAACGAATCAAACAGTTCATCCTTGTAATCGAAATTGCTGATGCCAATGGCACGCACCTTTCCTTTTTCCACGGCTTTCTCCAACTCTTTCCATATACCCGCGTAATCGCCTACAGGCTGGTGGAGGTATACCATGTCGAGGTAATCTAAACCGAAACGTTCGAGCATCCGGTCAATGGCGGCCAGTATTTTGCCTTTGCCGTATTCGTTTGGCCATAACTTCGAGGTGATCCAGCTCTTTTTCCGGGGAACTTCGCTTTCCCTGATGGCTTTCCCCACACTACGCTCGTTCCGATAGGCGTAGGCCGGGTAGAAGTGCCGGTAGCCGCTACGCAAGGCGACACGCACCGAATTGTATATCACCTTACCGTCAGGTATTATAAATAGTCCCAGACCGAACTGAGGCATTTTCGCGCCGTTGTTTAATTGCAGTAATTGGACTTGCTGCTGTGATTTCCAACAGTTTATTCTCTTGTGCTTGAACCGTAGCGGCACATACGGCGAGCATGCCTGTCATTGCCAATTTGCAGAATATTTTCTTCCTATGTTCTTTTGTCCTTTTAATTACAATTCTTTCTTGTCGTTGGATTCCACATTCGTCACAACACAGTCACTCAAGTTTTTGAGTATTTCTGCAATACTGGACAATACGACAGATTCTTCGGCAGCAGAGATCTGTTTGACTCTGTAATGCAGAAAATGGTAATCCAATATGTGTGTAGTTTATCATTTTGAAAAGATTAATTTTGGTCTCGATTCACCATTAAGTGTTTCAGTAGTCAAAGATAGAAATGCGTCGGATTACGGGAATATAATTCAGTTCTTCAATATTAATGGCAAACATATCCCTGTTGAAAAGATTAGAAACTTATGGCGGTTTATACATGACATGAATAAAGACTCTGACTGTGAGGTGGCAACGTATTTTATAGGGAAGAATTATCGTTGGCTCGGATTCTTTGATGAAACTGATGATGAGATAAAAGAGGGAATGTTGTTATTTGTTCAAAATTTCCAATCATTGGCTGCATCGTAGGTAATAAAGAGATTGAATAATTTCTCCAAGAAAAGTCTTGTACAGGTCGGTGAATTATGACTAGCGTTAGTGCTCTCACAATCCAGAATTCCAATCTACTCAGAATTCGAAAAGATAGTTGAGGATATATGCTAATCGTTGGTAATCAATACCTATTTTTTCGATACAACATATTTATATTACTGATTATCAGTGACAATTCATTTTAATCGATACAACCTCTGTTTTTACAAATACACAGAATTTAGTGACAAATGCAAATTGTTGTATTTCACTGTTTTGCATATACGTGTTGTACCGCTTTCTTTCAGCCGTTTTGCGAAATATCCGCTATCAGATACAATATATTGAATGATAGGACATTTCCGCATGGATGTTACAGAACGCTTGATGAATACAAAAGTAGTGTTTTTATTGGAATTGCACTACTTTAAGGCTCAGAATCTTCTTATATTATACCCTATTTGATATAATTCTATCTAAATCAATTAAATTATACCTTTTCTGATATAATAGTTGATTTTTGTATTAACTTTGTACCCGAAATGATATAATAAGAAGGCTTATGAATAATTTGTCCGCTACAGTCAAGAGGTTGCGAAAGCAGTATAATTTGACGCAAGAAGAACTTTCGTTGAAGTCCGGTGTGGGGCTTCGCTTTGTTCGTGACCTTGAACAAGGAAAAGGAACATTGCGCCTTGATAAGGTGAATCAGCTTCTTGATTTCTTTAATTATGAAATGATTGCCACTTCGAAAACAAATAATCAATGAGACAAGCCCATATATTTTACAAAGACCAATTGGCCGGGATTTTGACTGAGAACGATGCTGGGTATGAGTTCCGCTATTTTTTGGAGTATCTTTCTATGGAAACGGCAAGGGCTGTTAGTTTGACATTACCTTTGCAAGAAGAAGCATATACAAGTCCTGTGTTGTTTCCTTTTTTCGATGGTCTGATTCCTTAAGGATGGTTGCTGGATGTGGTATTGCGGAATACAGACATCAGCATACTCGACCGAATATCTTTGTTGCTGACCTGTTGTAAGGATTGTATAGGTGCAGTAAGTGTTGTCCCTATTGAAGAAAAGGAGGAAAACCATGTGTAACTGCTTATATTGCTATCGTCCGCTCTTAAAGGGAGAAAAGGATATGCATCCAGCTTGTATCAAGAAGTTCTTTGGAACAACGACATTGCCTGTTCTTGATTATACGACAGAGCAACTTGACCAACTTGCCCTGCAAATCATTCAAGACCAAACATCTTTAACAGGTGTGCAGCCAAAGCTATCGTTGCATTTGAATGAACATGAGGGCAGCAAGCGATTGACTATTGTCGGACTTTGGGGTAGTTACATTTGTAAGCCGCAGACCTTGCAATATGAAATGATGCCTGAGATAGAGGATTTGACCATGCAACTTGCAGAGGTAGCACGTATTGATGTGGTTCCTCACACGTTGATGCGGATGGCGGATAATACGCTTTGCTATCTTACCCGTCGAATAGACAGAACTCCTACCGGAGAGAAGATTGCGATGGAAGATATGTGTCAGCTGACCGAAAGACAAACGGAGCATAAATATAAGAGTAGTTATGAGCGTATCGGTAAGGCGGTTTTGAAATACTCGTCTTTGCCCAAAATGGATGTGACCAATTTTTTTGAGTTGGTGCTTTTCTCTTGGTTGACAGGGAACAACGATATGCACTTGAAAAATTTCTCTTTATACGAAGCGTCGGATAACACAATACGTTTGACTCCGGCTTACGACTTGCTGAATGCGGCTATCATCAATCCTAAAGATGATGAAGAGTTGGCTTTGACTCTGAATGGACAGAAAAAGAAATTACAAAGAGCGGATTTTATTAAATCAGCCGAAAATCTTGGTATTGAGAGGGTGGTTATAGAACGTCTGATTAATAAGTATATCAAACTATTGCCTAATTTAGAAGCCGCCATTCAAAACTCTTTCCTAAATATTGAACTAAAAGAAAAGTATGTTGAATTATTAAGAGAACGGCTTGGTAGACTTTCACAGAAAACTATAAAACAGTAAAATTTTGAATAGTAAAACATACGCAATATATTTATCTGTTCAAAATATTACTGTCTATGACTGAATAATATTTATAAAGCATTATACTATGGATACATTAAGTCTCAAAAAAGTAACATCATTGTTCATCCTAACTTTAATAGAAAGAGACGATGGACAAAAGAAACAAATTGTGGAGACGCCAACAAATGGCGCGTGTGTTTAAAGCTCGTATGATTCTTTATGTCGCTTATGGGCATTGTATCCTCCGTAAGGATGGAAGTTACTATGAACATCCTCATTGGTTTGAATTGGCTAAAGAGAAATGGGCGCAAGTTTACAAAACTACAGGTACTCCGTGTAGCTGCATGATGTGCAGAGGATTTGAATATGACCGCAAGGAATATAAGAAAGAAACTCGGCGGATTATTCGGGAATCCATGGAATAGCTTAAATGAATAGAAACTGAATCTATGTGTAATTAAATAGATTCAGTTTCTATATATAATAGTTCTTTTAGGTATTGAAAATGTGTAGGATAAGATACTAGTTTTTTTTCTTCTTATAATGCTCATCAGTCAATCTACAAGCTTCATCTATAGATATTTGCCCATCAATATGTTTCTTGCTCCAGTAAGTTTTACTACGATTGAAAGTTCGAAGTATGTTGTTTTTCTTAACTACTACAGATATCCACGACTATTTTATATGATATTTCTCTTTGACTTTCTGCGGCAGTGTAGAAGTCTGTAATAGGTGCTTTTTCCTTTATAGGAGTACAAATTATGTTGGATGATTGAATAACTCATCAATATCTTCTTTCTTTAGAAGATATTTGTAACCTAATCGAATGACTTTTAATTCACCTCGCTTAATATAACTATAAACGGTTGGTCGACTAACTCCAAGATAAATTGAAGTTTCGCTGATTATAAGAAGTGGTTTATCCTTAAGGCTTCCGATAGGCTTTTCTTCAATTCGTTTTTCTACGATTTGATTATTTGCTTTGATTGCATCATCACATTTCCTTTTCTTGTACAACGCATTGGCGCATTGTTTGGAACAACACGCTGTTGTTGTCTTTTAGGCGATAAATTACTTGCCGCACCAAGTGCAAATTTTTTTAATTTTCAGGTTATTACTCATTTTATTTCATCTTTATTTCTCCGTTATTTCTGTAAAATTCCGTAAAACCATGTAAAATGGCGTAAAGTTTCTCCACGACCTTTCCAATGGAATGATGGGCATTAACAAGCGAGCAACAAATGCGTTACAAAAATGAGCTGAAAAAGCCCTATAAACGATAACTATCGCTTATAAGACTAAAAAGAAAGGCACTCTTCCCGAACGCCTTAATAATAGTTGAGGATATATGTTAATCGTTGGTAATTACTACTTATTTCCTGATGCAAGATTTGAAATTTTAACACATATTTAATTGAAAATCAATAGATTAATCAATAAACTTAGTTTTTCAGAGCAATAAACCGGCAACAAAATAACGCTCGGTTTTATATATATTAATAGATTTGTATTACTATTCATTAACATATATCCATCGATACGCTTTGTATTGTTGCCGTTCTCCTCGGCATACTCTACATATACCACCAAAGCTATATCCGAGCTGTCGAGTTGCATCTGTAGCTGAACTATATTCTTTTATCTGTGTACCTTCAAGGGTTAATTGCGAAATTTTTTTGCCATTCATATTCTTATGCGCAATAGCCATTTTCTCTCGGTACTCTTCTGTTTCCCACGCTCTTTTTATAGTTTGGCTCATTCGCTTTCTTCCCTCTAGGGTTGAGCAAACTTGGCTTAATTTTTCAGCTTGCTTTTTTGCTCTTTCAGGATTGTCCGCATGACTTTTTTCTGAACTAAACTTGTTTTGTATCTTTCCGATGGGTCTGCATATCGTTTTCTTGTTTCCTCTGATTTGATGTTTTTAGCTTCTGGATTATTCTTATAATATGAAACAGAAACGGCTGGCAGTCTTTATGTCTTTCCTATCATTACCGCAACTGATCCGGAAACAGCATACAATCAGTATCAGATTGCATTGAGTTACCACAATCGCAAGTTGAAGAGATGAGGGGAAAAAATCGGAGAACATTTGTATCTGTCCTCATACACCGCCAGGCATACATGGGCAACAACGGCGCGTAACCATAATGTGCCAATTTCTGTCATCAGTGAGGGTATG
This sequence comes from Odoribacter laneus YIT 12061, assembly GCF_000243215.1. Taxonomy (GTDB): domain Bacteria; phylum Bacteroidota; class Bacteroidia; order Bacteroidales; family Marinifilaceae; genus Culturomica; species Culturomica lanea. The sequence goes on from NZ_JH594596.1 coordinate 82,728, forward strand.
GGACACACCAGTGAAAGAACGACACAGATTTATTTAGCGTCACTCGAAAATTCTGTTATAGATGAAGCAAATAAGGGGATTTTAGGAAGATTAAATCGTGTGATTTCTCCGTAAGAAACCATAAATTTATTGCAAAATAAGGTAAAATCCTTGAGGTGAACAAATTTGTAGGCATCTATTTTTTAGGAATTTTTGAGGTTAAAAATATTCCACTCAATTTAAATAATTGATATTCAATGATTTAATATCAAAAATATCGACAAAGGCTTTTGTGCCCCATTTTTTACCTTCAAATTGGCATTTCAGATTAAAACTTTACAAAAAACTCGACCAACTTAACAAAATTGTCAAGTTGATCCGAGTATTTATTTGAATAACAATTAGTTATAGAACTATATTATTTCTTACGGAGAAACCATAAACACAGAAGATTTTTCTTGCAGTCAAATTAAAAATAATAAGATGGATTAATGGAGTAAAATATGAATGTGTTACGGCATGGATGTAAATCCTTAATTTTAAAAATAGCTATTTGTAACTGCTTGATTTATAAATTAATACACAATCTTGCAGGACTCAAAGAATTATCTTGTATCGGGTAAATATGGCTGATTCGGAGGAGAAAAATCAGGTTAGCTGGTATGCTATGCGAGACTTCACTCGTCCCAATGCCAAGCTGCCTGCGTACAAACTGTTAGCACAAGAAGGTCTTGAAGTCTTTACTCCGATGAAAGAGCAATTGAAAATCAAAAACGGAAAGCGTATAAGGGAGAATGTTCCTGTTTTACATGATTTGCTATTCGTTCACGGTTTACGAGATGATATTGACCCGATAGTAACCAAAACGCAAACTCTCCAATACCGCTACAAGAAAGGCATACAACGTACCCCCATAACGATTGTAGAAAAAGAAATGCAGCGTTTTATTCACGTTGTAAGGACATCAGATCGACCGAAATATTATCTCCCCGGTGAACTTACTCCTGATATGTATGGAAATCAGGTTCGTATCGTCGGAGGTCCATTGGATACATTTGACGGCAAACTCTTGAAACTGCGTGGTAGTAAGAAGAAGTATCTTATTGTTGAATTAAAAGGCTTGCTATCTGTAGGAGTGGAAGTATCTCCTGAATACATTACAATTGAATAATATGTATAGGTCAGACTACAACGAACCGTGCGGCGTTCGTTTAGTTCGTTTAATCAACACGAAATCCCTTGATATTGCCAAACGAGAGGTCAACAACACAGACAAAATGTGCTTGTATGGCACGGGCGGTTACTGGACTGCTTTCGAGCGTTCAGCTTACTTCCTGACAAGGATTTTTGGCAATTTGGAATTGTTTATAGTGAATAATCCGAATTATCCGTTTGCTATTGTCGGAGTTTCTGTCCCTGAAAAGAAACTCAAACAATGGATGAAGACTCATTTTGCATCTCGTCAGGATGCGGACTACATGGAATTCACGGTCAATGAAGTTGACCAACAAAAGTTCGGCAAATGGCACACAAAGAAAGTGAACGACTTTAAAGATGCAATGTAGGATGATAATTATACAGGCAGAAGTGTTTCTTGAAATATAATAGCCTATGAGTAAACAACTAACCCCCATCCCCCCGAAAGTGAGTCTGTGATAGAGAGATTAAAAACCTTTGCCCACCATTTTTATATGAATTATCTTGAAAGACTATACCACAAGAGTTACCTAAGCTCTGCTGTGGTTTTATGTTTAGACTTAGATGCTTCAGTTATAGCGTCATTGTTTGCTATTTCTTTGGCAAAACTGTTCTTCTCACCAAGTGGGATTAGTGCGACTACCGCGATATGGTGGCTCTCCGGGGCACTCCTGTTTTCGTGGTTTTTCTTTACGGCGTTCAAGACACAGAAGACAATCATACGCCACTCCACATTGCATTTAATGCGCAAGATTACTCTTGCCGTGATATGTAAATTCGTGGCGTTGCTCGTACTTTTATATACAGTGCCACCTGTCGGTTTGTCCTCTGTAATCTGAGTTGCATTGATTTTTGACCTGTTACTCTTGTTTGCAATGTTGGTAGTAATGCGCATTGCAATGATTGTGACGTACAACCTCATCAGGGAGCGTTCTGGCAAACAGCAACATAATGTGGAAAGAATACTTATCTACGGAACTGGAGATAAGAGTGTTGCTGTTATTACTAGACTTGCCGCATCCCCTCACTATAAGGTGGCAGGATTCCTCAGTTATGGTAACAAGTTGCAAGATTATAAAATATCAGGATCTCCGGTTTACAACTTCAAGGACTTAAAAAGTATAGAGAAGCTGAAAGAAAATTATAGAATTAACGATGTCCTATTTGCCATAGAGAATGATGTACAAAACGAGTAGGAACGGCTTGTGAAATTCTGTGTCGACTGCGGACTGAATGTTCTGATAGCACCGGGAATTGACGAGGTGGTTGACGGCAGACTAATGAAGCAGAACATACGCCAGATAAAAATCGAGGATCTCCTCGGCCGTGACGAGGTAAAGATAAATCTGAAAGAAATCCGAAACACCGATGCATAATATTCGTCTTGAATTCGAAGAACGATACCCCGAACTGGATTTCGTTCCTGGGATTGGCGATGTCAGACAAAAACTTCGCCTTGATTATGCTTTCCGAAAATGGCATCCGCAGGTGGTGTTCCATGCTGCTGCCTACAAGCATGTCCCGCTAATGGACGATAATCCTTGCGAGGCGGTGCTGGTAAATGCCACCGGCTCGAGAAACGTAGCAGACAAGCGCATCGAATACGATGTGGAGATGATGGTGATGGTTTCAACGGACAAGGCTGTAAACCCAACTAACATCATGGGTTGCACTAAGCGTCTTGCCGAGATATACGTTCAGACTCAGGGGGTTGAAATCGAGCAGAGAAGACACTGTGGTTACACCAAGTTCGTTACAACTCGGTTCGGTAATGTGCTAGGGTCAAACAGTTCGGTCATACCGAGATTCCGTGAACAGATTGCCAAGGGTGGACCGATAACGGTGACACGCCCGGAAATAACTCATTTCTTCATGGCAATCCCGGAAGCTTGCACACCTGGCTGTAAGAATGATAGAACTGGCAGGACTTATCCCGGGAGAGGATATCGAAATAGAATACACGGGACTGAGACCCGGTGAAAACTCTACGAGGAAGTCCTCTCGAACTCCGAGAACACAATGCCCACAGGCCACAACAGAATACGAATCGCAAAAGTCCGTCAATACGACTACGACGACGCTCTAATTGTAGCGCGCCAACTCGAAAACCTCTCCCATGAAGTCAAAATTCCAGAAATGGTGCGTCTCATGAAAAAGACAGTCCCAGAGTTCATCTCCAAAAACTCCGTCTTCGAACAATTTGACAAAATTCAGTGTAATGAACAAACAGATAAACTCCAACATAACACCACAGTATAAGGTCGAAAAAAGATGACGATTCTGAGTAATGTCCTTGGAACAATTCTATGTAAAGTAGAAGCAAAATAGAAAACATGGTGCAAAAAATCGCCTCTAAAAAAATTCTGTGAAAAGTCTTTATTAACAAAAATATACACTTTTAAATAATATGAAAATAGCAGTAGCGGGCACTGGTTATGTCGGTTTGAGCATAGCCACCCTTTTATCTCAGCACCATCAGGTTACAGCAGTTGATATCGTTCCTGAAAAGGTTAATTTGATTAACAGTAAAAAGTCTCCAATTCAGGATGATTATATCGAAAAATATTTGGCAGAGAAGCCATTGAACCTCGTAGCGACACTTGATGCGCGTTCTGCATATGTCGATGCAGAGTTTGTGATTATTGCTACACCTACAAACTATGACCCAATCAAAAACTATTTCGATACAAGCCATGTAGAGGAAGTCATTGACTTAGTGTTGAAGGTGAATCCGGAGGTTGTAATGGTTATAAAGTCAACTATCCCGGTGGGCTATTGTCGTAATCTTTATGTAAAATATGCCCAAAAAGGAGTAAAAAAGTTCAACCTTCTTTTCTCTCCGGAATTTCTTCGTGAAAGCAAGGCATTGAAGGACAACCTATATCCCAGTCGTATTATTGTAGGTATTCCGAAAATCATCGAATCAGAAGAGTTTGCAGAAGAGAACTCTGCAATTCGTGCAGTTGCAGATATGCCAAAACTCGAACAAGCAGCTAAGACATTCGCCTGTCTGCTTCAGGAAGGAGCAATCAAGGAGAATGTCGATGTATTGTTTATGGGGCTGAAAGAAGCAGAGGCCGTAAAACTCTTTGCCAACACATATCTCGCTCTGCGTGTATCTTACTTCAACGAACTTGACACATATGCAGAGGTCAAGGGACTTGATTCTCAGGCAATCATACGAGGCATCGGTTTTGATCCTAGAATCGGCACACACTACAATAATCCATCATTCGGTTATGGAGGTTACTGTTTGCCAAAGGATACCAAGCAGTTGCTTGCAAATTATGACCATATTCCTCAAAACATGATGAGCGCCATTGTAGAAAGCAACCGAACCAGAAAGGATTTTATCGCAGACCAGGTCTTGAAAAAAGCAGGATATTACGTTGGCTCAAGTGTTTGGGACACAAACAAAGAGCAGCTGGTAGTTATTGGAGTATATCGTCTGACAATGAAATCAAACTCAGACAACTTCCGCCAATCCTCAATTCAGGGTGTAATGAAGCGCATCAAAGCCAAAGGGGCTACAATCATTATCTACGAGCCTACGCTTGAAGATGGAACTCTGTTCTTTGGTAGTAAAGTCATGAATGATCTTGAAAAATTTAAGATGTTGTCAAATGCGATTATTGCAAATCGTTATGATTCATGCTTAGACGATGTGCTTGAAAAAGTGTATACTAGGGATATTTTTAAGAGGGATTAGATTTAAATGATTTTCGATAAATGTTTCTTTGATAGCTTATCAGAAAAAGCCAAGGCATCAGAATGCTTATGTATAAATTATGATATGCGTACGTCTATGGACGGCCAAAGTCAACGAATATTCAATGCCTTGGAACCGGGAACGATATTCCCTATACATCGCCATCAAAATACATCAGAAACTGTGATTGTTTTGTGGGGTGCCATGCGGGAAGATTTCTATAATGATAATGGTGAATTAGCTGCATCCTATATTTTGAAAGCAGGAACAGATAACTTTATTCTCCAGGTACCGGTAGGTCAATGGCATACTCTTACGTGTTTGGAATCAGACACAATCTTGTTTAATGCAAAGAATAGGACTTATTCTCCAGTCAGTATAGATGACATTTTAATTAAAAGTCTAAATAATCACAAATGTTAAACATTTCTAAATTCATATCTGAGAATGTGACTTTCCGTAAAGAAAGTTTGTTCAAAGCAGATATAGAAAATAATAAGGAACAAATTAGTCGAGAAGTGGAAGGCAAAAGCCTTTGTGTAATTGGCGGTGCTGGAAGCATCGGTTCATCGTTTATAAAGGCAATACTTCCATTTAAACCTTCAAAACTGGTTGTTATCGACTTGAATGAAAACGGTCTTGCGGAACTCACTCGCGACCTGCGTTCCACCGATGGAATGTACATTCCCGAGGAGTACCGTGCATATACATTGAATTTCGCAGACCCTATTTTTGCGAGGATTTTCCGAGAGGGGAAAGGTTTTGATATTGTTGCCAATTTCTCGGCCCATAAGCACGTCCGTAGCGAAAAGGACAAATATTCGGTTCAGGCCCTCATAGAGAACAACGATATCAAGGCAAAGAAATTTATGGATTTGCTTTGCGAGTATCCTCCTAAACATTTCTTCTGTGTAAGTACAGACAAAGCTGCCAATCCAGTGAATATCATGGGAGCGAGCAAGCGTGTCATGGAGGATATGATTATGGCCTATTGCAATAAATTCCCTGTAACCACTGCTCGTTTTGCTAATGTTGCTTTCTCTAACGGTTCCCTTCCCGATGGTTGGATACAGCGCCTTATGAAACAGCAGCCTCTTGCTGCTCCGAATGATGTGAAGAGATACTTCGTTTCCCCTCAGGAGAGCGGTCAGATTTGCATGCTCGCTTGCATCCTCGGTAATAATGGCGAGATTTTCTTCCCTAAACTTGGGGAAGACCAGATGATTACTTTCAGCAGTTTCTGCGAGAAGTTTGTAAAGACAGCAGGATATGAAGAGAAGCAGTGCTCATCGGATAGTGAAGCAAGAAAGTTTGCTGCCCAGAGGACAGAGAATTCTAAGGAGTATCCAGTAGTTTATTTCTCAAGCGATACAACCGGCGAAAAAGGCTTCGAAGAATTCTATATACTTGGAGAGAAAATCAATATGGAAAGATTCCAGTCTTTGGGTGTTATTGAAGAAACAACACATCGCCCAATGGATGAGGTTGAGTCCTTCTTCACTGACCTAGAAGCAATCTTCCATAAAGAAGAGTTCACGAAAGCAGAAATCGTTGCTGCCTTGAAATCGTTCTTGCCAAATTTTGAGCACGAAGAGAAGGGTAAAAATCTGGATCAAAAGATGTAATCATAGAAATATATCATGTATGAAAAAGTAATTTCTTTCATTCATAAACTTTATGGAACAGAGGAATTTGTCCCTCTGAGTGTTCCGAAGTTTATGGGAAACGAGAAGAAGTATCTGGAAGAGTGTATCGATACTACTTTCGTTTCCAGTGTAGGTAAATTTGTGGACCGCTTTGAGAATGATATGGCTGCCTATACAGGAGCCAAGAAAGCGGTAGTTTGTGTTAGTGGAACCAGTGCCCTCCATATGGCAATGATGCTTGTCGGTGTGGAACGAAATGATGAAGTTCTTACTCAGGCTCTTACATTCATTGCGACATGTAATGCAATAAGTTATATAGGAGCTCATCCTGTTTTTATTGATGTTGATAAAGATACAATGGGATTGTCACCGATTGCTGTAAAGAACTGGTTGGCAAAGAACGCAGAAATTAGAAACGGAGAATGCTTCAACAAAAACACAGGCCGCAGGGTAAAGGCATGCGTTCCTATGCATACTTTCGGTCATCCTATTCATATTGAGGAGTTAATCCAAATTTGCGAAGAATATCATATTGAGGTCGTGGAAGATGCTGCAGAGAGTATCGGAAGCCTTTATAAGGGTAAACATACCGGTACATTTGGCAAGGTTAGCGCAATCAGCTTCAATGGTAACAAGACAATCACAACCGGCGGTGGCGGAATGATGCTTTTTAATGATGGGGAGCTTGCAGCAAAAGCAAAGCACCTTACAACACAAGCGAAAGTTCCGCACAGGTGGGAGTTCCGTCACGACCATATAGGTTACAACTATCGAATGCCCAATATCAATGCGGCACTCGGTTGCGCACAACTGGAAAATATTGACAAATTTATTGAGAGCAAACGACAGGTTGCTGCCGAATATACCGAGCTTTTCAAAAATGTTGACGGCATCGATTTCTTCACGGAACCCGAAAATACGTTTTCAAACTATTGGCTCAATGCGGTAATTCTGAAAGATAAAGCAGCGCAGCAGGCATTCCTGCAACAGACCAATGACAACGGTGTGATGACACGTCCTATTTGGGAACTCATGAACCGCCTGCCTATGTTTGAGCATTGCGAGAATGATGGTTTGGAGAATACAATTTGGTTTGCTGATAGGGTTGTGAATATCCCGAGTAGTGTAAGATAACAAAAATTTTTATACGCAACTATTAATCATAATAATGAATATGGAGAAAATTGTAATTGTGGGAGGTGGAAGTTTTATTGGAAATATAATTAATTATATAGAGAACATGGATAAATATGAGATTGTAGGATACACAGATTTACAAGATCATGGTTCTTTTTGGGGATATAATTATTTAGGGACAGATGATATTTTAACGAAACTTTATAGCACCGGTGTTCACAATGCGGCAATTGGTGTAGGGAATAAGCTCAACAATACTGTTATTAAACAGAAAATTTTTAATAATCTTATCACTATTGGCTTTAAGTTACCTGTAATTAAAGGGCAAAATGTTATTGTTCATAAAGGAGTTACTCTTGGGAAGGGCGTTATTTTAAGAGATGGCGCAATTATTCAAAGTAATTGCAAAATTGGGGATTGTGTAATGATTGGTGATAATGCTATAATATCACACGATACAATTATCGAACCTTTCTCTCAAGTAGTTTCTGGATGTACTATTGGACGAGGAATCCATTTGGGAAAATCTGTATTTGTAGGATTTAATACAGTTATTACCAATGACTTAATAATTAACGACAACTGTGTAATAGGAGCTTGTAGCATGGTTAATAAAAATTGTGAAATATCTGGTTTATATTTTGGAATACCTGCTAAAATAACTAAAATATATGAATAACAACGTATATATAATAGCCGAAGTCGGCCCGAATCATAATGGAGATATTGGGCTTGCATTAGAAATGGTTGAAAAAATTGCTGCAACAGGTGTTGATGCTGTAAAATTCCAAATGACAGACCCTTATATGCTTTATAGTGATGATTCATTTAAAGCATCATATCAGAAAAAAAATGATTCGGCTAAGGGCGCGCGAGAAATGTCTTTGCGTTATCAGTTAAAACGTGATGAACATTTACTTCTTTATAATAAATGCAAAGAATTAAATGTCGATTATATCTGTACAGCATTTGATATGGAAAGTTTGTTGTTCCTTGACAAACATTTTGAAATGCCATATTATAAAATAGCTTCCGGAGAGATCTTTTCGATGGATATGGTAGATTATATATCAGAACAGGATAAGCCCATTATATTATCGACAGGTATGGCTACTTATGATGAGGTAAAGATGGCTGTCGATTTATTAAATAGAAATTTCAAAAAAGACATAACAATACTTCATTGCATTTCAAATTATCCGGCTAGGTTTGAGGAGGTTAATCTTCGCAATATATTGGAGATACGATCTCGATTTAACTGCAATGTCGGATTCTCTGATCATACAGTCGGAAATGATTGTGTGATAGCTTCTGTTGCGTTGGGGGCTACCATGGTAGAGAAACATGTTACATTGGATAAAAATGCGAATGGCCCGGATCATAAAGCCTCAATAGATATTGTAGAACTTCAATCCTTGGTATCTTCAATTCGCCATATAGAGGTTGCTATGGGAACAAGAGAAAGAAGTTTTAGTGAAAGTCAGCGTGAAATTGCACGTGTAGCACGTAAAAGCATCATCACTAAACATGCAATGAAGAAAGGAGACATTATCACGATGGAGGACATTTGTTTCAAGCGTCCTGGGACAGGTATACTTCCAATACATACGGATTTGGTAATTGGTAAGAAATTGACGGTTGACAAAGAGGCTGATAGGGTTATTTATGAAACCGACTTAGCATGAAAATAGGATTTATAACAGGAGCCCGTTCCGAGTATGGGGTTATGAAGAACGTTATTCGTTCCTTAGCGGCGGACGATCGTTTTAATGTTTGTATCATTGCAACGGGAATGCACTTTCAGAAAAAATATGGATATACTGTTTCTGAAATAGAAAATGATAATTTAGCACCTGTTGTTCCCATTCCATGCTATACAGAAGAACAAAGGGAAAAATCAGTTGATTTTACCTCTCTTATTACAGTCTTATACAATGGGCTTCAACCATTATCTTTAGATGCCGTATATCTTATCGGCGACAGGCTTGAAGCATATGCTGCTGCTTTAGCCGCTCATTTTCTTAAAATTCCGGTAATACATTTTGCAGGAGGCCAGATTACAGAAGGAGCTGTTGACAACATATATCGTTATAATATTTCAAATATATCATCTCTGCATTTAATTACCAATAAATATGCCTATGAAAGGCTATTGCAAATACCTGTAATAAGGCAAAAAGATCTTTACTTAGTTGGGTCTTCCGCTGTTGACAACATTTTTTCATTTTCTAAAGAAAAGCATACCGTATCAGAGATAGATGAAAGGTTGAATAATAATGAGTACGTGCTAATTACGTATCATTCACAAACCATTGGAGCTAATCGGATACCACTATGCCTTAAGGCAACGGTTAATACAGTTATAAATAAAGGGTTAAAGGTATTGGTGACATATCCGAATAATGATGATGGTAGCGATGCTATAATACAACAAATTGAAGAGTATAAAGAAAACGATAACGTGATAATTGTGCCTAATTTAGGTATGAAAAATTATTATAATGCCATTCTAAATTCTCTTTTTGTAGTAGGTAATTCCAGTAGTGGAATTATAGAAGTTCCCTACTTCTCTAAATTTACAATTAATGTAGGGAATCGTCAACAAGGTAGAAATTCCCCGAAAAGCGTATTAAACGTAGATGATAACCCGGATAAAGTATCAGAACTTATAGCTGATGTGATAGATGGCAAATATTCTCTTCCAGAACAAGAATATATATACGGTACGGGAAATAGCATTAGTGCCATAAAACAAGCTATTATAACACGCTTTATGGATAATTAAGCAAATAAGTCTAATTATGGATGCAGATACATTGGTTGTTATACCAGCCCGTGGTGGGAGCAAAGGTATTCCGCACAAGAACATTAATATATTTAATGGGAAACCATTAATTACATATGCAATAGACTGCGCGCGCGCAATAACTCTGGACAATAACATTTGCGTCTCAACGGATGATGACGAGATTATAGAGGTTGTTGAAAACTATGGCTTAAAGGTTCCGTTCAAACGTCCTGATTATTTGGCAACAGATCAGTGTAGCACTTATGACGTTTTGCTTCATGCCTTGGATTTCTATGAGTCTATAAATCGTAAGTATAAAAAATTGATTTTGCTGCAACCCACCTCTCCTTTTAGGACAAAGGGGGATGTTGAAAAAGCATCTGCTCTCTACTCTGATGACATTGATATGGTTGTCAGCGTAACCGATGCTTCCGGGAATTATTATAAAGAGGATCAAGAAGGACTTCTGAAAAATATTCTGGGAGAGACAGCATATACGCGTAGGCAGGATATGTCAAAAATGTGGAGGTACAATGGAGCTGTATATGTCATTAATGTATTAAGTCTGAGACAGATGCCTCTTTCTAAATTTCAAAGGATCCGAAAATATGAGATGGATGAAATTCATTCAATTGATTTAGATACAATGTTCGATTGGAAATTAGCTGAATTTGTTATCAATGAAAAATTAATATAAATATGAAAGCAAGTCATATTATTTCTCAGGATAAGACACTTTTAGATGCGTTGATTCAGATTAATAGTTTGAAGTCTCCGGAACCATTGGTTTTATTTGTTGTTGACGAACAATCGCGAATGATAGGTACACTCACTGATGGTGATACGCGTCGCGCATTGATTAGAAATTTACAACTAAAAGATGTAGTTAGTACTGCAATGCATCGTGATTTCAATTATATACGTGAAGATGTGGGTGAACTTGTCAACTGCTTGCGCCAACAGAAGGAGAAAAAAATGAAACTTGTGCCAATCCTTGATGCAAATAATTGTATTGTAGAAATCATAAATCTTGAGAAATATAAGACCAAGCTTCCCATTGATGCAGTGTTAATGGCTGGAGGTAAGGGTGAAAGGTTACGACCTTTAACGGAAAAAACGCCAAAGCCCTTATTAAAGGTGGGTGAAAAATGTATTATTGACTATAACATTCACAGCCTTGTATCTTATGGAGTAAAAAATATTTCTGTTACTGTAAATTATTTAGGAGAGCAATTAGAGGAGCATTTTTTGAGGACTATAAATGATGTAAAGGTAAATTGTGTACATGAACCCAAATTCTTGGGTACTATCGGCAGCATCAAGTTTGTAGAGAATTTTTACAACGACACTATTCTTGTGATGAATTCCGACCTCTTTACAAATATTGATTACGAGGATTTCTTTCTACATTTCAAGGAAAACAATGCCGAAATGTCCGTGGCAGCAGTCCCATATTCCATCAGTATACCTTTCGGTATCTTTGATTTGGATGGACGTAACATTTGCGGTCTGGTCGAGAAGCCCAAGTATAATTACTATGTTAATGCCGGTATATATTTGATTAGGAAATCCGCATTGGATGAAATCCCTGAAGATACTTTTTTCAATGCCACTGATTTGATTGAAAAACTTATTTCGCAAAATAAGACGGTCATCAGGTATCCTCTAAACGGAACATGGATCGATATAGGTACACCGCAAGAATATCAAAAGGCCCAAGATTTAGTAAGACATATGAAATAAGTGCTTAACTGAGCATATATGAATAATATTTTTCTAGTACACACAGAGTATCACCTCTTAACGACATTCCGAGTCATCTTTGACAAATACAAAGATGATAATAATTTTATCTATATTGCTTCAGAGCACAGAATACAAGGCGAGATTAAATCAAGCTTGCCTAATGTACATACTAGGCGTCTTCCCCATATAAACTATGGTGTTTATTCCACGCTAAAAGAATTTGAGATATTAAACCCTAAAAATTTCTTTTTCTTTCAAGACAATAGCTCTGATAATATTTATTTATCTTATCATTTAAACAAGCTAAACGTTAATGTCGCATTAGTGCAAGATGGGCTAAAACCTTATCCAATATGGCATAGAAGGTTCCTGCTATTAAATTGTTTGAAAGAAACATTTGAGTTTTATAAGCAAATGTTTAGAAGATGGGCTGTTATTCCTACATTATTCATTAAAAGTTACAAATATGGGAAATTACGTTTTATAAATCAACTATGGGTTGACTATCCCAATAAACTACCATACATTCCCAACAAAAAGGAAATTATCCCTATCCCACTATTAAATGATGATGTGGTCATTGAGGTTAGTAGAATATTTAAATTTAAACCATCAGTACCTTTAAATAATATTATATTGTATATTGGGCAGCCTATAAGAAGCAAGTTGCTGAGAAAAAGGGAAATAAAAATAATTAAAGAAATAATCTCTAATAATCAAGATAAACCATTTTTATTTAAAAAGCATCCCAATATTTCACAAGAACAACTTTCATTATATGATGAAATTGCCGGTTTTTCCTATTTAGAGGATATCGTTCCTGCAGAGTTAATTATAGCTTCTATGAAAGACTCAATAATTGTTAGTCGCTATTCTACTGCACTAATTACAAATAATCCTAATTGTCGCTTCTATTGGACACATAGATTATATAACAATGTTGAGGTGCTATCTCAATTGGAAATTATTAACCCGACTTCACATATTACAGAAGTAAATGATATTGCAGAAATTAAGTAGTGTCATGAATATTCGGAAATATATAAAAAATAATTCTATTATAAAGACAGGGGCCACATATAGCTTTTGGGCCACCTTAAAGTCCCTATCTACAACTGCTGTTGGAATTGCAGTTATGCTTTGGTTAACACCTCTTGAATTAGGCAAATGGAATACTGTCTCTATATTTTTAGCATATGCGCCATTTCTCCAACTGGGAATTCAAAGTGGATTGAATATAGAGTTGCCTGTCAAATTAGGCGGTGGGAAACAAGACGATGCTGAAACCTTAATTGCGAATGGATATGGATATGCGATTATTATATCGATAATTATTGGAATAATAGGGTTAATAACTGCTATCGTGTATGGTATTTCTGGCAATATTGATATTTTAGCAGGGATTTTAACTATCACTTTAGTCGCTATTTGTTCTTCCTTTCAATTACATTTTATTGCTCGTTTTAGATCAGCTAAAGCTTTTGATGCATTATCAACCATATTTAAAATAGAAATTCCTTTTATACTCTTATGCACCATTTTTGTATATCTATACCATTACTGGGGGATATTATTATACAACATTATTATTAACTTGTTTAATGTGGTATTAATGCTTAAGTATGCTCCGTTTAAACATATTAAACCTTGTATCAAAAAACTTACAATAATGCATATGGGCAAAATTGGTATAGCATTGATGGTTTTAGTCCAATTGAGAACAGCGGCACAAACCTTGCCTCGATGGATAATCATTTTTAGAGGAGGGGTTGAAAAATTGGGTTTGTTCACTCCCGCAACAGCAATTCAAAGTTTAATTTGTTTAATTCCATCTCAAGTCGCCCAATTTTTTCATCCGCAAATGGGATATTTATATGGTAAAACAGGACTTGCAAAGTCTATGTGGAACCCAGTAAAAAAGATGGTTGTATTATTACCTATTGTGTCATTGCCTATTGCTGTTTTTATATGGATTCTATCGCCATGGTTGTTAGACACCTTTTTCCCAAATTATGTAGAAGCATTATGGCCAATGAGAATTATGGCTATTGCATTTATTTTTACAAGTTCTGCAACTACTTCATGGATTCTAAATACACTTAAAGCATTTCGTTACTCATATATATATGCAATTATAGACTTTGCCGGATGTTTTGTATATCCACTTATTATGACATATATACTGCCATATAATGTATTAACTTCAGTAACAATAGGATTAGCGATAAATAGCATTATAAGCTATATAATTAACATTTTAATTTTAAGACATGTTTTACATATGTCAAAATATAATTAATAAGGCATATGATTTTCCTTTTATCGCTCTTATGGCCAATGGGAGCTTACATATATTCATTAAGAGATGTAAGGACAAAAGGCTTTGTTGTTGCCAGTTTATTTATGGCTATAATGCTTGGTCTAACAGTTGAAGTCTATGCTTTTAGTGGTTACAACTCTGATATTATTCGTAACTTACAGCGAGCAGCAGATGCTCAATACTACACATGGATACAAATATTCCTTGAAAAAGATTTCTTTTTGAGTGTTTCAGGGAAGTTATTATGTATGATTAGCGATAATCTTCGCTTCTTGGCTGTATGTTATTATATCCTCTACACGATATTGTTTTTATTAGGTTTTAGAATCATAATACAAAAATACGAGCAACATAGAGTTCCTAAATATTTCATATATGCCTTATTCCTAATTACACCATTTACATTCTTTAATAGCCTTCGATTTGCATTTGGAACTTTTTATTTTATTTGGTGTATGCTGGAAATTTTCTTTAATCAACGGAAATTATTTTATGGATTGATACTGTTAACTCTAATATTCCATTTTAGTTTTTTTATTTTGTTACCATTACCATTTCTGTACTTTTATCTAAAAAATAAGATAAAAATAGTATGGTGTATTTTCATAATGTCTCTGATATTTCAGACAGCTTCAACATCTACTATGATAAATAAGTTCGCAGAGAATAATTTAAGTAAGTCAGTCTCTAGTACTGTGTCGATATACGCTTCCGAGGATGGACGCGAAACTATGATAGCAAATTATGAAGACGCATCTAAAAAAGGCAATGACAATCGTAAGGTATCTAGATTTTTGGTTGACGTCAGAGCTTACGTTATTATGAGCGGAGTAGTACTTCTCTCTCTTTTGCTATATAGAAAAAACCATAAAGACAAGAAAGCGACATCTTACTTTACTCTTATTATTTTGTTATTTTCATTAGCTAATATTGTGGCGAGTGCTAGTAATGGTGAACGATTTTATCATGTGACAAGTCTTTTTTCCCTATACATGTTATTTGCATTTCTTATGGAAGATGGAGCAATAAAAATATATCATAAATACAAATACATCTTTAACACTTTATTTATAGTTGGTATACTCTATGGTGTGGTATTTATATATATTAGTCGTATCGGTTATTCATTTATTGAATTATTTTTTAGCAATGTGATTTTTACAGTGATAGGAAATATAATATGATTTTTTTATAAAATCCTTATTTACAACGGCTATTATAGCGAACAAAAGTTTTTAGAAACGGGGCTCTTGATTAAAATTTATATTAAAACAATCTATGTAAAAGCCTTACAATAAGAAGCATGAAATAATATATAAAATGAACTTCAAAAGAATCCTTGCCAAAAATTATATAAACGCAATAGGGTGGCGTACAAATAAACGCTATGTACTTATTGAGAGCGACGATTGGGGTAGTATCCGCATGCCCAGCAAGAAAGTGTATGACCTTTTGCTAAGCAAAGGCATTCATGTTGATAAAGATTATTTTGACCAATATGACTCTTTGGAATCTACGGATGATTTAACCGCATTGTTTGAAGTCCTTACCGGTGTAAAAGATAGTCTTGGACATCCTGCTGTCATAACTCCATTGGCTGTCTCTGCCAACCCCAATTTTGAATTAATAGAACAGAAGCAAAAAAAGGAATATATCTATGAACCGATAACAGAAACCTATAAAAGACATAGTCATACTGAAAAATCACACGATTTAATTCTACAAGGTATAGCAAACGGAATATACAAGCCTCAATTCCATGGACGAGAGCATCTTCATGTAAAAAGATGGATGGAGGCAATCAATTCGTATTCTTTCAAGGAGCAATTAGCCTACGATAACCAATGTTTGATTATTTCAAGAGAAGAGATGGCTTACACCCCTGTTCATCAGACCTATTTCCCCGCTTTCGCGTATGATCATATTGAGGAGTTAGATGATTTAAATTTGATCATAGAAGATGGGACAGCTCTATTTGAAAAAGTATATGGTTATAAGGCTTCTTCCATTTGTCCTCCATGCGGAGTTGTCAATAGTCAAATTTTAGAAGTTGCATCGAGGCATGGAATTAAAGGCTTGCAAGCCGGTCAACATTTTGTTCCTCAAAAAGATGGAACAATAAAAATCATCAATAAAAAATGGGGGGATATGAGCGCAACTCACCAAATATATTGGCGCAGGAATTGCACCTTCGAGCCCTCTAAAAATCATGATTTGGATTGGGTAGACCTGTGCCTGAAGGAAATTAATATCGCTTTTCGCTGGGGGAAGCCTGCCACTATAAATTCTCATCGGGTAAATTATATCGGTTCTATATTCCCCAAGAATCGAGATAAAACATTAAAGCAACTATCATTGTTATTGAAAACTATTGTGAAAAAATGGCCCGATGTCGAATTTATTGACAGCGAAAAACTTTACAATATATTGAGTTCAAAATGATTTCAACCGCAAAACATTATCTGTCACAAATTCTCGGATGGCACACATCTCGACGCATTATCGTTATCGAAAGTGACGACTGGGGAAGTATAAGAATGCCCTCTAGAGAGGTGTATCAAGACCTCTTAAGCCGAGGAATACATGTCGATAATTGCGCATTCTCAAGATATGATTCTTTAGAAACCGAAGATGACCTTTCTGCCCTATTTGATGTATTAGCCAGTACAAATGACTCAAACGGGAATAGTGTGGTTATGACAGCCAATAGTGTAGTGGCAAATCCAGACTTTAAACGCATTAGTGAAGAACGGATGTCAGGGTACTTCTATGAACCTGTAACCGTAACTTATAAAAATTATCCCGGTTGCGAGCATAGCTACGAATTGATTCAGCAAGGAATAACCCAAGGAGTTTGGAGGCCCCAGTTCCATGGGCGAGAACACCTTAACGGTTATCAATGGATAAAGGCTCTTCAAGCCGAAGATGAGATTACCACGCTGTCATTCCATCAAAAACATTTTGGATTAACCAAGGAGGCATCATCCAAGGTAAAAACCCGGTACATGGATGCTTTTGCAAATTATGCCACCGATAGCCTCGAAGAAGAGCGGCTGTCCATTATAGATGGAACAAGGTTATTTAAAGAGCTTTACGGCTATGAATCTGAGTCTTTTATAGCGCCTTGCTATACCTGGCGTAATGAGTTGGAAGAGACCTTGGCTTCTGTTGGAGTAAAATATATACAAGGCTTAGCCTATCAACAACTTCCTTACAAAGATAGTCCCGTTCAATGTAAAAGCGTCTATCACTATTTAGGAGAGAAAAATTCGCACGGGCAAAGGTATTTGATTCGAAACGCCTTCTTTGAGCCATATAAGGGCGATGCGATAGATTGGGTCGATGAATGCCTAAGTAGAATTAATATCGCATTTAAATGCCATAAACCAGCGATAATAAGTACTCATCGCTTGAATTTTATAGGGACGCTCGATAAACAATACCGAGACAATAATCTCTTCAAATTTAAAACTCTTCTTTCCCGTATTGTCAAAAAATGGCCAGATGTCGAATTTATGTCAAGTGACACTTTAGGGCAAATTATCAGTAATCATAACATACCCCAATGAATACCAAAAATATCTGTATCATAGCCCCCTCTCGCCAAATGGGAGGGATTGAACGCGCACTCTCTATTTTATCGGCTCATTTTGTAAAAAGAGGCCATAAAGTCACTTATATCTCATGCCGGGCAGGAAACCATTTTTATGAATTGGACTCCAAAGTCGTATACTTGGAACCGCCTTTCCCTCACACGACAAAACCAATAAAAAAAACTATAAGCTATTATAAGACTATCCGATTTATCCGCCACCAATTAAAACAAATAAAGCCCGATACTATCATGGTATTTGGCGATATTATTAATCCCATTGCCCTTATTGCCAATAAAAATCTTGGATACCCCATTTACATATCAGACCAAATCAGTCCAAAGCAGAACCTGGGCTTCTTCAAGAATTTTATGAAAAAAATCACTTACCGTAGTGCAACCGGCATTATCGCTCAATCTCAGATGGCCGCAGATTACAAAACTCAAGTATTTGGCAATAATCTCAACATGGTCATTATTCCCAACTCTTTAAGAGACATATCGAGTTATTCCAATGTAAGAAAAAAAAATTGGGTCATTGGTGTTGGGCGATTGTCTACTGAAAAAGGATTTGACCGATTAATAGAAGCATATTCAAAAATTGAAAACCATGATAATTGGCAGTTGATTCTTGTGGGCGATGGCCCAGAACGGGAAAATCTTCAAAATCAAGTTTATAAGTTAGGGCTATCAGATAAAGTTAAATTCTTGGGGCAGCGAAATGATGTAGACGCCCTATTGGCTGAAAGTAAAATCTTTGTTATTCCATCTCGATGTGAGGGATTTCCCAATGCCTTGTGCGAAGCCATGGCATCCCCGCTTCCTTGTATATCTTTTGACAGCATTTCGGCGTCAGATATTATCGAGAACCGAAAAAGTGGTGTGGTCATCCCCGATGGTGATATAGAGGCTCTCGCTCAAGAAATTACAATTCTCATGGACAATGAGGCATTGAGAAACACTTATGCACAGAATGCAGAAAGCATCAGAGAACGATTGGATAAGGATAGAATAGGAGATTTGTTCTTGAACTTTATTTTGAGCGATAAGATATGATGAATCGATGGTATCAGTTATATTTTGCATTGGCAGATGATAATAAATTTGGTTTATTAGGCAAAGCTGTTAACCGAATTGTCGCAAGAATTGTTAAAGCAAAATTAGAGAGACAATTGCCTATTTATTATTTACACCATCCTCTTGATTGCGGAATTAATACAATAGAGCAACGAGAGAGAAAATTAATTTGCTCATTAACCTCTTTCCCCGCAAGAATCGATGAGGTGTGGAAAAGTATAGAAACTATATTTCGTCAAACCTATAAAGCCGATGAAATTATATTGTGGTTAGCTACTTCACAATTCTCCGACAAAAAACTTCCTGAATCGGTAGTTCAATTACAAAAGCGAGGATTAACCATCAGATGGTGCAATGAAGACCTACGTTCTCACAAAAAGTATTATTATGCACTTCAAGAATTTAAGGATGTAGATATTGTGCTCTTGGATGATGACTTGTATTATCCTGATAAATTGCTCGAGAATCTACACATAATGGCACAAAGAAATCCCCAATGTATTTGTGCTACTCGCGTGCATAAGATGACTTATCATGGAGCATCTCTCAATCCTTATCGACAGTGGATACATAATTATAATAAAGCTCAGATGGAATCAGACGAGCTGTTTTTCACATCTGGAGCCGGGACTCTAATCCCGGCGGGTATTATGCCTCAAGATACATTTAACAAGGATGTCTTTAGAGAAATCTGTTTTTTCGCCGATGACGTGTGGTTGAACTTTCAAGCGCGAAAGGGAGGTGTGAAAGTTATAAGCAACAACTTTTACAACAAAGATGAAATCTGCATTGGTAATACACAGCAGGAAAAATTGATTGCACTCAATGGTTCAGAGGGAGGCAATGACAAACAAATAAATGCTGTAATCAATTATCTTAAAAACATATAAAAGAGTCACTGTAAATACGATAAAAAAGCTCAATTAACAATGAAGCTATTACAAATAATAGTGTTATAGGACGATGTGCTTTGGTCTCCAAAAAATTGAGCAAGAGAATGTTATTATTGCCGGCATACCGGCAACAATAACCAAAATAAACCTTGATTGGTCAAGAGAAAAATTATAAAATAATAAATATGAAAAAACTATTTGTAGGAATCACTGTCCCGGGAAGCATTGGCCTACTGAAAGGGCAAATGCAATATTTTAAAAATAAGGGGTATGATACTTACCTGCTGACACAACACAATGATAAATCGCTATCATATTGTGACCATGAGGGATGCAAGCCTCTTCCTGTGGAAATTGCGCGCAATATCTCATTAATGCAGGATCTTAAAACCCTCTTTGCTTTAATCAGATTGTTCCGAAAAGAGAGACCCGATATAGTCAATGTGGGAACTCCCAAAATGGGTATGCTAGGTATGTTGGCCGCTTGGTTGACTCGTGTCCCCAATAGAATTTATACTTGTCGCGGATTTCGTTACGAGCACGAACAAGGGATCTTAAAACGCATACTGATGTTTTGTGAATGGTTGTCGGGCGCTTGTGCTCAACGCATTATATGTATTAGCCCCTCTGTTCAGAATTTAGGAATAAAAGACAAATTGTTTAATAAAAACAAGTGTGTCGTAATCAATAAAGGAAGCAGCAACGGTATTGATGCGGATTATTTCAACAGGAAGAATGTTCCTGTCTCAGAAACAGAACAATTAAAAAAAGCTCTCAAAATAGATGGTTGTTTTGTATACGGCTTCTTAGGAAGGGTTGTTGATAGAAAAGGAATATCAGAGTTGTTCACCGCATTTAATCAAGTTTATGAGAGGGATAACAATTGCCGTTTATTAATTGTAGGCCCATGGGAGTTTGAACAAATTAAGGATAAATCTCTCTACAACAGAATGGAATCTCATCCTGGTGTTGTCATGCCTGGGAGAACAGACAATGTGCCATTATATCTTTCTATAATGGATACTTTTACCTTACCGGCTTGGTGGGAAGGTTTTGGCAATGTCGTAGTTCAAGCCGCAAATATGGGATTGCCTATTATAGGTTCCACGGGAACAGGAGTTTGCGATGCCGTCTGTGACGGGTTTAATGGTATTAATGTGGAGCCAAAGAATGTAGAAGCATTGTACAATGTGATGATTCGTATGAAAGAAGATAAAGAATTAAGAGAACGACTGGCTACTAATGGCCCCATTTGGGGACAAAACTTCAAGAGTGAAATAATTTGGGAAGGTATGGATAAATTGTATCAGGCATAAATGAATAAATATGTATAAACATTTCTTTAAACGTATCATTGATTTTATAATTGTATTAAGTGCTCTATTGATTATTTGGCCCTTCTTGCTAATCATCACTATTTGGTTGTATTTCGCCAATAAAGGCGCAGGAGCATTTTTCACTCAAGAACGCCCCGGTAAAGATGGAAAGATATTCAAGGTTATTAAATTTAAGTCAATGACCGATGAGCGGGATGCGAATGGGAAATTACTACCCGATGCACAGCGATTGACAAAGGTCGGTAAATTTGTGCGTAGCACTTCTCTTGATGAACTGCCGCAACT
Organism: Odoribacter laneus YIT 12061; assembly: GCF_000243215.1. Classification (GTDB taxonomy): domain Bacteria; phylum Bacteroidota; class Bacteroidia; order Bacteroidales; family Marinifilaceae; genus Culturomica; species Culturomica lanea. The sequence continues at coordinate 104,434 of NZ_JH594596.1, forward strand.
GTTCAATGTATTAAAAGGAGATATGGCCCTCATTGGCCCCCGCCCTTTGTTAGTGCAATATTTACCCTTATATAATAAGGAGCAGGCTCGCCGTCATGAAGTTCGCCCGGGAATCACTGGCTGGGCGCAAATTAATGGACGTAATACGATTAGTTGGACTGAAAAGTTCAAACTTGATGTGTGGTATGTTGATCACTGTACATTTTGGACAGACATTAAAGTGATTTTTATAACTATTAAAAAGGTAATCTGTCGCTCAGATATTAATAGCCAGACAGGAAAATCTGCGACAATGCCCACGTTTACAGGAAATAATTAATTTGCTTTATGAAAGATATTATTATTTTAGGCGCCAATGGATTTGGCAGGGAAGTTTTACAGTGGATAAAGGATATTAATGCAGTAAAACCAACTTGGAATATCAAGGGCTTCTTGGATGACAACTTGAATGCACTTGAGGGTTATCCTTGTGATTATAGGTTACTTGGGACAATAAAGGATTGGAGTCCCTCAGAAAATGAGGAGTTCGTGTTTGCTATAGCCTCCCCGAAGGTAAAAGAGTTATTGGCTTCAATCCTAAAATCAAAAGGGGCCAAATTTGCTCATGTTGTTCATCCCACTTCTATTATTGGGGAGTTCTGCAAAATTGGAGAGGGGCTTGTCGTAACCCCTCGAGCTAAAATCTCTCCAAATGTAAAGATTGGAAACTTTGTCACTATATTAGGTTGCGGTATAGGACATGATGCTGAAATTGGAGACTTTACGACGATATGCGGGAACTGCGCCATCAATGGACACTGCAAATTGGGAGAACGTGTCTTTGTTGCAACAAGTGCTGTAGTTGCTCCATCCCGAAGAATTGGAGATGATGCGTATATTGCAATGGGGAGTATGGTTATGACACACGTGAAGTCCAATACCAAAGTTATGGGAAATCCTGCAAAAAGGATTGATTTTTAATGAATAAACAAATGGCATTTTTCAGTTTTAATAATATCAGAGTTACCGGTGTTGCGTGCGCAGTACCGAGTAATGAAATAAAAACAGAGAGCTATAAACCTCTGTTTGGAGACGAAGAAGTAGAAAAATTTATGGAAATGACCGGTGTACGAGCATCGCACAGAACATCGGAACATCAAACCTGTTCAGACTTAGGTTACCGTGCGGTAAAAGAACTTCTGGAGAAAAAAGGAATAGATCCAAAAGAAATAGGAGCTTTACTCTTTGTATCTCATAGCCCTGACTATCGCCGTCCTTCTACAGCCTTTGTCCTTCAATATCGTCTTGGGCTTCCTAAAGAGGCTGTATGCTATGACATCAGTTTGGGATGTTCGTCATTAGTTGTAGGGATGCAAAATGCAGCCTCAATCATGAATACCGGTGATATCCAAAAAGCATTGGTCATTGTGGGAGATACTGCCGGGAAATCGGTCTATCCTACAGACAGAAGTTCCGCTATGCTTTTTGGTGAAGCTGGCGCTGTAATGTTGTTAGAAAAAAGCGAGAATGAAAATGATGTAATAAATGCTTTAGTGCGTAGTGATGGCTCTGGTTACCGATATATGATTGTTCCCGGAGGCGGTTATCGAAACTTGCATGCCAGTGAAGAAGCGGTAATGTGTGAAGATGGCAACGAACGCACCTTAATGAATAGTTTCATTCAAGGAACATCGGTATTTACCTTTACAATCTTTGATGTTCCCCGATTGATAAAAGATTTCTTTGCCAAAACAGAAACTACTCCGGATTCATACGATTGTTTTGCTTTTCATCAAGCCAATCTCTATATTTTGAAACAAATTGCAAAGAAAACAAAAATCGACTTTGAACGTATGCCTATCACGCTCGATCGTTATGGCAATACCTCTGGAGCCTCTGCGATAGTTTCGCTTTGCGATAAATATGGCAATGACACAAAGGACAAAACCATCAAGGTAATGGCCTGCGGTTTCGGCATTGGTATTTCATTAGGAGCCACTTCTTTTGAAATCAATACCAATGACATACTTCCTATCTTTGAAGATGATGAAATATTTGAAGAAGGATTAATTACAAATCCTAACCAATTATACGAAAAGAAATGATTACGAATATTCTTACATATCTAGACCAGAATGCCATACGCTTTGCCGATAAGGTGGCAATTGCCGACGATAGGAATTCGTTGACATTCGCCCAATGGAAACAACAAGCAGAGGCCATTGGTTCTGTATTGGGAGAAACAATTAACAAGCAAATGCGTAGACCAGTGCTTGTTTTTGTTGACCGCCGAATTGAAGGATTAGTCGGTTTTATGGGGGTAGTGGAAAGTGGAAATTTCTATGTTCCTATCGATTGTAAAATGCCCGACCAACGCGTCAAGCTAATCCACGATGTTTTAAATCCTGTCGCAGCCATCACTACCACTACTGCCGATGAAAAAATATTGGATTTGATTGATTTCCAAGGGATCCGGATCCAATATACCGAAGCTATCAAACATGATATAAACAAGGAGTACCTTGACGAAATTCGTTCCAAAGTAATTGACACCGACCCTCTTTACTCAATATTTACCAGTGGCTCAACCGGTGTACCTAAGGGGGTTGTTATCAGTCAGCGAGGAGCCATAGACTTAACCGAATGGTTAGTAAACACTTTTGAATTTGACGAGACCGATTCTCTTGGAAATCAAACTCCGTTCTATTTTGACGGGTCTGTAAAAGATATCTATATCTGCTTAAAATCCGGAGCAACGCTAAATGTTATTGCCAAGAAATATTTCACGTTCACAAAGTTGTTGATGCAATTCCTTAACGAACGGAAGGTTACAACAATCATGTGGGCAACATCGGCGATTGTACTTGTGGGTAATAGTAACATATTGGACGATAATATTCCTCACTATGTGAAACGAGTGTTTTTTGCCGGAGAAGCTATGCCGGCCAAGCAATTAAAGGTATGGATGGCTAAATTGCCCAATGCTAAGTACATTAACCTCTATGGTCCCACGGAAATAACCGTTGATTGCACCTACTATGTGGTAAACCGCGAATTTAATGATGATGAATATATCCCTATTGGAAATGCTTGCCATAACATGGAGATATTGGTATTCAACGATAACGACCAATTGGTAACAGTAAGTGAACCAGGTGAATTGTGCGTAAGAGGCACAGGCGTAGCTTTAGGTTATTACAATAACGAGGCTAAAACAAAAGAAGTATTTGTTCAAAATCCTCTTCACAATCTCTACGATGACAAAATTTATCGCACAGGAGACATCGTAAAATATAACGAATTTGGGGAAATCGAATTTGTATCGCGTAAAGACTTCCAAGTAAAGCACATGGGACACCGTATTGAATTAGGTGAAATAGAAGTAGCCATCAATGCTATTGACGACATCTCAAATGCGGCTTGCGTGTTTATCCAAGAAAAAGATCATATTGTTCTCTACTACACAACAAATTCGGGAAATGAATTAGATATTATCAATCTCGTGAAAGATAAATTACCAAAGTATATGTTCCCCAACGAGGTATACCATTTAACAGCCATGCCATACAACATGAATGGAAAAATTGACCGGATCCAATTAAAGAAAGAATATGATATTTAACAAGGTTGAAACAATAGAACGCTATCAACAGATTATTGAACGATACTATTCCAAAAACGGTGTGTCCAATGATTACCTGCAACGAGACGCCGAAACTCTGATAAAAAAAGGAGAGTTGCTTGAATGTTGTGAAGAGAACAATGCTTATCTCTTAGTAAAGAAAACTGTTGGACACAGAATGTACTACTATATTAATGATTTCAATACGATTCCCAATTGTTCAAATATAAAAGATGTGGTCGTAGAAATCTTGTATAGAGGAGAGCCATTCTATCCCCAACAAGAGATTGGGTTCTTAAAAAATGCCGGGTTTAAAGTGAATTTAACAAGAGATTTATATACAGGTATTTACAAAGACTTGGTTCCACCTATCCTTAATAAAAATATTGAAGTGCGTTATACGACAACTATGGAAGAGGTTGAATTTGCTTGCAATCTTTTCAATATATCTTTTGACACACTCAGTGGTGACTATATTTCCCAAGAAGAATATTCAACATTATTTCAGAATAAATCGATACTGATCGCCACAGATAGAAATCAGAACTTGTTAGGCGCGTTACACCAATCTTTTACAGGAAAGGTTGCATGTATCTCGCATATCGTGGTTCTTCCAGAAGCACGAGGTTACCATGTAGGACAATCGTTATTAAACAGATTTGTTGAAAACCATATGGAAACCGAAAAAAGTCGATATATGTTTTGGGTACAACAGCAAAATACCGCAGCAGTTTCCATGTACCAAAAAAAAGGATTTAAATATGCTGGCAAATCAACAATATCACTAATTAAATAACTAAATATAAATCAAATGGAAAAATTATTAGAATTATTACAGGGTATACGCCCTGATGTTGATTTTGAGAACGAGATAGCCTTAGTTGATGATGGAATTTTAGATTCAATGGATATAGTCTCTATCATCTCTGAATTGGATGACGAGTTTGACGTACAAGTAAGAATCAATGAATTAGATCCCGATAATTTCAACTCGATGGAATCTATTTGGGAATTAGTTCAAAAATTGAAAAATTAAGAATGTCTGATTTGACTTTACAAAATAAATCTGCTCTGATTATTGGAGTTCATGATAAGCTTTCGAGAATAATCGCTCGATCTATAATAAAAGAAAATGCCCATGTGACTCTAATTGGATCCGATAAATCTCTGCTGGCTGAAGAATACCCCGAAATTACTGAACCGCATCTTATTAATTTCAATATTACTGATTGCAAGAACATAGAAAAGAATCTGAAATCTCATCTGAATGACAACTTGAAATATGATGGTGTGGTATTCTGCCATACACAGAGTGATTTTAAACCATTGTCATTTGTGAAATATGATAATTTATCATCTATTGTAAATGACAACTATTTTTCATTTGTAGAGTTCATCCGGGTTCTAACTAAAATGAAAAAGATTAACAATAATGGAAGTATTGTCGCTCTTTCTTCAATTAGCAGCATTCGCGCGATGAAAGCAAAAATGGCGTTTTGCTCTTCTAAAGCGGCATTGGACGCAGCAATAAGATGCTTGGCAGTAGAGTTCGCAAATAAAAAAATAAGAGTTAATTCCATTCAAAAAGGAGAAGTGGATGTAGACTTTGAGAAAGGACATATTCAAGATGTATCGGCCATTAGAGAAGAAGGTGTATCGAATGCTTGCCTTGGAGCTTCAAGCGCTACCGAAATAGCCAATACAGTAATATTTTTATTGAGCGATGCGACACATACTTTAACTGGTCAATCAATCGTAATAGATGGAGGATATACATTATGAGACCACTGCTTAACTTCAATAATAAAAATATAATTGTTGCAGGTGTTGGAGGAATAGGTCAAGCAACAGTTTTGGAATTAGCCTCGATGGGCGCGAATATTATCATGATAGACGCAAATGAACAAGCTCTAAATGAAACAATATTTAAGTTAGGTCAAGGTAAACACTCCACACACATTTGTGACTTTTCAAAAGTCGATACAATAGAGCCCCTAATTAAGAATATTGTAAAAGAATCTGGAGCTATAGACGCTTTTGTGTATTGTGTCGGTATTGGCGCAGTTCGTCCCTTGAAGCTATCCAAATATGAGTTCATGCGCACAGTAATGGATATTAATTTCTTTTCTTTTATAGAAATGATAAGATGTATTTCCTTAAAAGGGAATTATAATCCTAAAGAGACGAATATTGTTGGAATATCAGCAATTGGCGCATTTTTAGGGAACAGCACAAAGACCGCTTATTGCGCTTCGAAAGGTGCGATGAATGCGGCAGTAAGATGTTTAGCGAAAGAATTAGCTCCAAAAAATATTCGCATCAATACAGTGGCTCCAGGAGTTACCGACACGCCAATGGCCAGAGCATCTGAAGATTATGGTTCTGAATCAGAGGAGTACAAGTCTATTTTACAAAGACAGTATTTAGGAATATGTTCTCCAAATGATATCACCAATGCTGTTGTATTTTTACTAAGTAACATGAGCAATAAGATTACAGGCTCATGTCTATCAGTTGATGGAGGTAAATTATCATCCTAAGTTTAATTAAATGTTCAAGAAATTATGACAAACGAAGAGAAAATAGCAATCCTTGAGGAGATGCTGGAATTAGAGAATGGCACATTATCAGAAGCGACAGAACTTTTGGCTATTGAAGAATATGATTCAATGGCAAAACTCTCGCTTATTGTTACTTCTGACGAGGAATTTGGGAAAAAATTATCAGGCGAGCAGATTCGCACATTCAAGACTGTTGGTGATATTCTCTCATTCTGGGGATAATGTTACAAATTAAAAAAATAATTGGTCACGTACTTTCTTCAAATAGCTATTTGCTTTTTAGAAAAGACGTGACCGATTGTTATTTAATTGACGCAGGGGATGCAAACCAGATTTTAAACGAATTACCTGATTATTTGGGAATTAAAGGGATATTCCTAACCCATGGACATTTCGACCATGTATCAGGAATAAAAAAACTAATCAATTGTTTCCCTGATTGTAAAATATATACATCGAAATATGGCAAAGAAGCATTAGGAGATACGAAGAAAAATTTATCGGCCTATCATGATCTCCCTGTCTCATATATCGGTGATAATGTGATTATAATTTCTGAAGGAGAACGCATTGAGTTATTTGATGACACATTTATCAATATACTTGAGACTCCCGGTCATTGTCAAAGCTGTCTAACATATTATACAAATCATCATATTTTTACCGGTGATAGTTATATCCCCGGGGCAAAAGTGGTAACTACGCTTCCTAAAGGGAATAAAACCCAGGCAAATATATCGTTGCAGCGAATTTTAGAGCTATCAAAAGATAGAATAATATGTGCCGGACATGATACTGATAAATGGGTGTCAATATTATAATATCTTCTAAAGATATTTTGAAGTAATTGAGTCGGGAAAAAGAGAGCAAATTAATATAATATATGGCAAACAAAAGAATTTATCTCTGTCTGGCACACATGTCGGGCGAGGAGCAGAAATTTATAAAAGAGGCGTTTGACACCAATTGGGTAGTGCCTCTGGGACCTAACGTTAATGGCTTCGAAGCCGATCTGAAAGTGTTTGTTGGCGGCGAGAACGAGGTCGTTGCCTTGTCTGCCGGTACGGCTGCGGTGCATCTTGCACTGCTCGCTTGCGGTGTCGGTCCGGGTGATGATGTCTGCGTTCAGTCGTTTACATTCTGTGCGTCAAGCCATCCGATTACCTATCTCGGAGCCACTCCCGTCTTCATTGACTCGGAGAGAGACACATGGAATATGGACCCACAACTTCTCGAAGAGGCTATTAAAGACCGTATCGCCAAGACCGGCAAAGCGCCGAAGGCAATCGTTCCTGTGGCTCTCTACGGTATGCCTTACAAGATTGACGAAATTATGGAGATAGCTAACTGCTACGGTATTCCCGTCATCGAGGACGTTGCTGAGGGATTTGGGTCGAAGTACGACGGCAAGGTACTTGGCACATTCGGCAAGTTCGGCGTTCTTTCGTTCAACGGCAACAAGATGATTACTACCTCGGGGGGTGGCGCACTGGTTTGCGCCAATGCGGAGGACAAGAACAACATCATGTGGTACGCGACGCAGGCCCGCGAGGCTTATCCGTACTATCAGCACGAGGCTATCGGCTACAACTACCGCATGTCAAATATCTGTGCCGGCATTGGTCGCGGTCAGATGACCGTAGCTCGGGAGCATATCGACCACCACAAACATGTCCAGAAACTCTACGAGAAGTTGCTTGCCGATATCCCCGGCATTAAGGTCAATAAGGCTCCCTCGGAGAAATTTGACAGCAACTACTGGCTCTGCACCATAACCATTGACGAGAGCGTCAAGGTGAAGGGTCAAGAAAAAGCGTATGCAGCAGCCATAATAAGCGCAGTAGGCGGTGCTGCGGGTGTTATTCATGTTGGTGGCGGTGTACACACCGATTGCGAGCCGAACGCGAATGTCGAGGCTCTGCGAATGGCTCTGGATGCAGTCGGCATTGAAGTTCGTCCTGTATGGAAGCCGATGCACAAACAACCTGTCTACAAGAATGCACCGGCTTATATTAACGGTGTGTCAGAATCCATTTTTAAGGTTGGTATGTGTCTTCCTGCTGGACCTTATGTGACCGATGACGATGTCAATTATATCGTTGAGCAGATCAAAGCAAATATTCTGTAGTCTGCTTAGGGGATTTTGGAAGTTCCTGTCCTTTATCCTTGTGTCGCGATGGTGCGTGAAGCGGCATGATGGCAGTTTATAATTATATAACCCCCAAATTATGACTTCAGAAGCAATAAATGTTTTTTTCAACTACTTCGTTTAGGGTTAAAAACCGCTAAAGTCGATGAGAATATACTCGTAGGCTTTCGCCGGCTAAAGAATGATATATCTAATCAAGAATGGGAGGAGATCTATAATCTTGGAGTCCGACAAGGCGTAGCAGCCATTCAATTTCATGGCTTACAAAAGCTTATCGATACGCGGATTGATTTGCCGTTTCAATTGCTGGAGCGGAGAATGAAGATGAGGTGGTTTGCACACACAATCTCCTGCATTGTATAGAACTCCGTCAGCTCACGCTTCTCCACGGGATGTACTTCATACGGTTCATTGCCCGTAAAAAGCAAATCAATGTCACCCTTGCATATGAAAATCTTGCGATTCATTCTTATACAATTCATCTTTCCAGTTATACAATAGGGGTAGACAGTTGTTCGGCTGATGCCCATCAGGTCTGCCACATCATCGCATGAAAGGTACTCTCTACTATTAATTGTAGGTTGATTAGTATTAGAATGTTTTTGCTCCTCGAGAACTTTCTCGATTTTCTCCTCTCGCTTTTGCTTCTTATAGTTACGCTGTGCGCATTGATGCGAGCAAAACTTTGTTACTGTCTTGTGTGCGATAAACTCTTTACCGCAATACTGACAGACCTTCTTAATCTGAATCATGCTGCTCATAAAAATGTATTTAAGAATATCGTTAGTGTTTATTTCTCCTTTAATTTCGCCTAGGTTGTAGACGACCTGGCGTATATTTCTTTTCGCCAATTTCGTATCACTTCGTTGCAGTTCGTTTCAGATTTACAAAATCTAAGAGACGGGAAATTTTTCCCGAGCGACGTTTGACACCGGGGTGGAAATGGGGCGGAAAAAAATGATAAAAGATGCTCACCGATGATAATCGGCGAGAATATAGAAAAAAACAAAAGTCGCTCATTTTGAGCAACTTTCTAATCATTGCTAATCGTTGGTAATCACCACTTACTTGCCGATGCAAAAGTTTTTGAATATATTTCCCAATACTTCGTCGGTGGTGATTTCGCCGGTGATTTCGCCGAGGTAGTGGAGGCATTCGCGGATGTCCTGGGAGATAAATTCGCCGCTAATGGGGGAATCGAGTCCGGAAATGACACGCTGAATGGCCGTGAGGGCATGGGAGAGAGCTTCGTAGTGGCGTATGTTGCTGACGATGACGTCTCCGGAGTTAAGGTTGTTTAGGTTGACCGTGCTGAGAAGTTCATCTATCAGTAGCTCGAGGTTTTGTCCGGTTTTGGCCGAAATGGCGATGAGTTTTTCACCGCAAGTGCAGAGTTTGATGGTTTCCAGGGTGGTCAAAGGATCTTTTACTTGGTCCGTTTTGTTTAGAATAATTAAAAGCCGGGCTTCCGGGGAAAGATGTTCCTTGACCTGACGGTAATAGTTTTCGAAAGTATCGGTTCCCCGGCTTAAGTCTGTTAATAAGAGCACCACACTGGCTTGGGCGATTTTGGCAAAAGTACGTTCGATTCCGATGTTTTCTACGGTATCTTCTGTTTTGCGAATGCCCGCTGTATCGATGAAACGGAATAGGACACCGTTTAAATTGATGGTGTCTTCAATGGCGTCGCGCGTTGTGCCAGCAATGTCTGAAACAATGGCTTTGTCTTCTCTTAAAAGGGCATTCAATAACGTACTTTTTCCTACATTGGTATTGCCCACGATAGCGACGGGAACACCGTTTTTGATCACGTTTCCCAAAGAAAAGGAACGACATAGCCGATTTAAAAGCGTTTCGATATTACTTGCGATACGCCGTAATTCGGTACGATCGGCAAATTCCACATCTTCTTCTGAAAAATCGAGTTCTAATTCCAGCAGGGAAGTAATGTGTAATAAAGCCGTCCGTAATTTTATCAATTCTCCGGAGAAACCTCCTTTCATTTGAGTCATTGCCATTTTGTGGGAAGCTGCTGAGGAGGAAACAATCAGATCGGCAACGGCTTCGGCTTGTGAAAGGTCCATTTTTCCGTTTAAAAAAGCGCGTTGAGTAAATTCGCCCGGCAGAGCTAAACGTGCTCCTGTATTTATCAGCAATTGTAAAAGACGCTGTTGGATGTATGTGGACCCGTGGCAGGAAATCTCTACAGAATCTTCTCCTGTAAAAGAATGGGGTGCCCGGAAAAGAGTGATTAAAACTTCGTCTATCAATTGCTGATCTTCGTAAATAGATCCGAAATGTACAGTATGGGAAGCACTTGCTCTTAGTTTTTTCCCGGAAGGAGAAACGAATAAGGCGTCTGCTAAATCGATACAACCTTTTCCGGATAGCCTTATGATAGCTATTGCTCCGGTTCCGGGGGCTGTGGAGATAGCACAAATGATAGATTCGTCGATCATAATTTGCTTTTTTACAAATGTAAGGTTTTCAGGTAAAAGTTGAAAATGGGAAGGAAGAAATTCACTTATCAGGAAAAGAATTGTTTGGAAAGGGACAATGGAAAATAAAGGTTGGTCAATGAGATAATGGAGCGAATATCGAATGAGAAAAGCTAAAACTTTTTTCTTTTGAGGGAAGGAAACATAAAGCCGCCCATAGGTTTACGGTTTATTCCTTAGCAGGCTAAGGATGAGTTCTCTTAGGGAGAAAAAGGATTACAAATACCTGTATTCAAACAGATCTCGGCTGAGGCCGAAGGCGGACTTTATGGTTTTCCTTGCTGATATAGATGATTTATCTCATTTAAAAGCTGTTTATTTTCGTGAAAGTCCCTCATCAAAGAGAGACAAAATACATCTTCATCGTCATATAAAGCTGTCAATTCGGGATAAGCCACAATATCCCGCAGGGCTTCTAATAATGTATTTTTATAGAGGGGAGCAATGCGGTTCAGATTTTTGTAATATTCTGCCGATTGTCCAATAGAACAAAAATGCTCATCTAATTTTTCAAACTCAGTGTCTAACGCCAGAGGATAAGTTTGTTTCTTTAAACCGGATCTCATAATTTTTACGGTACCGATCAGATAAGAATCTAAGGGTTCTTTAATGGTCTGATTGGCATATAATTCATAAGTAGTCGTATAACTATAATCATTCCACTTCTGAGGGATCAGATAAAAAGCTGTTTTTTTGTTTAATTTAGCTAATAGGGGAATAAAGCTTTCGATAATACGGATTTTCATAAGTCAGATATTGGGTAATAAGTCTATTTAAATATCAGGTAAAAACCTATAAAAGGAATCCCGATCCCCAGCACAAAATAAATAAGATAAACTTGAAAAATCCACTGAAAGCAAATGGAAAATTTTTGTAAGCGGGATAAAGGATATTCAGGATATTGACTTTTAAAACGTTTGACATCTATTTCAGAATGATTATTATCGTATTTCATTAAAATATTTTCGTATTTTTCGTATAGTTGTTTTAATTTATCCTCCGAGACTGTTTTTCTTATTTTCAGGATATTTAATTCATCCAATAAAGCAGAGAGCTCACAACCGCATTTATGAAAATTAATCGCCCTCAATCCGTATTCCCGGGTCGCAATGACCTGAGAAATTGCTAAGACAAAAACGGATAAACCGATGGTGAGTATAGTGACTAACGTTCCTTTCGCCTGATTTTCCGGTAAGAAAATACATAAATTCATGGCAATGATGGATACTGTCAGAAAGGTTACGGATAAAGTAGAGTAGAGATTGTTTAACCGCATTCTTCTGTATGCATTAAATCTGGCTCCTCGGGTTTTCCAGATTTTCTTTTCTAAGTTTTCAATAAGTATATCCATATTTAACCACTGTTTTTTCCGTTTATTATGCCACTGTCTTTTTCAAAACTGTATAGGCTCCTCACTAAAAATCTGTTGTAAAGACGTTCAATTGTCTCCGGCGAATAAGAATGTTTCTCCCGGATCAAATTGTGCCGGATGAGTTCTGCCCTTTTTTTTTCAGGCGTATTGAGGGTGTCGTAATCGTACAAATAGGAGTTTTTTCCTTTTTTAAGTTCGTAATAGGCGCGTGTTACGGATTTTAACGATTCCGGTTTTTGATAATCAAAAATTTCCGATTGACGGAAAAAACTTATAATAATATGATCAATACGATTTAGTAAGATTATATCCGTGAGTTGCGAATAATAACAAATCCAGCCGTATCTTTTCTTTCCTGATTTTACCCCTGCTATTTTTTTATTCAATTCTTCTAAAAAATAAGCTTTCAGCGCTTCAGGCCTGTTTTTATAATGAACCGGACAGTATTCAGGTTGTTGGTATTGTTTTTTGAATTCGGTGAAAACCCCCGCAATCCGCCTGATAAAACGGGAAATTTTTTCTTCGGGAACAGTTATTTTTTGCGGGGAAATAAGATAACCTAAGTAGACAATTTCCTGAACTTTTTTTCCTGAACTTGTTTTTGACAAATTCCAATGAAGTTTTTTTCGTTTAAGGTTGTCTCTGATTTCTTGTCTGCCTGTTTTTAGTGGCCCGTTGGTAAAAAATAGCATATCGTCTACATAACGACTGTAGAAGGGAAAACGGTTTTTCATCATAAGGTCAAAATCAGACATGTATATCTCAGACAAAATGTTAGAAATGGATAGACCCTGGGGGATTCCGATTGCCGGTTTTTCTTTCTGTTTCCTCTGAGTGGTGCAAGGGAAAGGAACTGTTGGATTGTGAATGGCTTTCCAAAGCAGAGAAAGAATCCGTTCGTCTTCGATTTTTTCTTTTAATAGCCCGAATAGGATGGTATGGTCGATGTGATCGTAAAATCCTTTTATATCCGTTTTTAAATAAGCCGAATCGGAATGCTGTTGCATATATTTGTATAGATCGGCAATTTTTTTGTTCGGTAGATCTCGGTTAATGCATTCAGGAAATATGAGGTGGAGATACTCTTTTAAAGCCAATAGCAATAAGCGGTCTCTCACCGTGGGAATTGAAAGTACACGGGGAAAATGTTTGGCTCCCTTAGAAATTAATTTCTCCCGGTAGTAAGTAAAGGTATAAGTTTGGATACGGGTTTTAGTTTGAATGATATTTATTTCTTCTTCAAGCCGAGACTCGAAAGCGGTAGGAAGAACGGAATCATTTCCCCTCACCCCGGAAGAATGAAGGTGAGAATAAAATAATCTTTTTAAGTGGGAAGTAGAAATAATATCTTCAAACGTCATGCGTAATTTTATATTTACAAAAATATGTAAAAAATAGACAACAAAAAAATTTAAATATAAAAGCTGTGAGAAAATTGCAGAGCAGAATAGGATGACTTTTATTATACTGAATTTTCGGGTATCCGGAAAAAGTATTTCCGGAGGGTAAAAAGAAAAAAGTGATTTTTCAGATATTAAATATTTGAACCTTTCATGCTCAGAGCCAAGACTTCCCGGATGTCTGCAGAGGACGGATTTTGGAAAACTCTCAGGCCGAATTCCGGTATGATAGCTAGTATGTGATCGAAGATATCGGATTGTATATTTTCGTAAGGAACCCAGTTTTTTTCTGAAGAAAAGAAGTAGATTTCTAAAGGAATGCCTTTTTCGGTGGGTTGAAGCTGACGTACCATGTGGGTGAGATTTTTACTGGTAACCGGCAGATTTCGAAGATAATTCTCCAGATAGGCCCGGAAAACCCCTAGGTTGGTTTGATGTAATCCGTTGATTAACAGACAATCGTTTATGTGATGTTTTTGGTTATATTCTTGGGCCCGTTCTTCCGTTTTTTCAATGTAATTTTTGAGAATCGTAATCTTTTTGAATTTTTCCAGCATTTCAGGTGTGCAAAAATGTACGGTATTCATATCAATGTTGATAGAACGTTTGATTCTCCGGCCTTCCGATTCGCTCATTCCTCTCCAGTTTTGAAAAGAATCGCTCACTAAGGCATAAGGGGGAATGGTCGTAATGGTGTTGTCAAAGTTGCGGACTTTAACTGTATTAAGCGTAACTTCTATCACGACTCCGTCTGCATTGTATTTGGGCATAGTGATCCAGTCTCCCGGCCGGAGCATATCGTTGGCTGAAAGTTGTACTCCCGATACCAAACCCATGATGCTGTCCTTGAATACTAACATTAATATTGCTGCAGAAGCTCCCAGTCCGGCTAAAAGATGTGTCGGCGATTTCCCGATCAGAACGCTGATAATCAGTATACTTCCTACAAAAAACAAGGCAACCTGAATGATCTGGAATATTCCTTTTAAAGGTCGTTCCCGGAAGGCTTCTTTCTGGTTGATTAATTCGAATAAAGTACCCAGAAAGATGTTTGTAAACCGGATGGAAACGGCAATAATATAAATCATACACAGTTTACGAAGGAAAATGAATAGATCCGTAGTTTCTGGAAATGCTAAGGGAAGACAGGCATAAATAATGACAGGGGGAATAAGATGGCAAAAGTTATTCATAACCTTGTCGTTAAACAGTAAATCGTCCCATGTCGCTTTGGTGCGTTGCGTCACTTGACGAATGAGACGGAGGAGTCCCTGCCGGCAGATCAGGTCAGCTAAGTAGGCGATGAGGAGAATGATGAGGAGGATGACAAGGTGATTGAGAAGGCCACTTAGGTTTTCACTAACCCCTGAGTATTCCAATAATTTTTGAACCCAATTGCTTATGATATTCATATCTTTGGAGATATAATCGTTAGAAATAGAATAAACTCCGGAGCCTGAAAGGAGATGGGAATAACTTTTCAGTTTCGGAACTGCTAAGATATAATTATTTGAGAAAAAGGATGAAATTTGAGGAGGTAAAAAGGAGAAATAAATCGGATTATTTTGTTTTTTCGGACGGTTTTAATCGTTTGTTCTTTATTTTTGCAAAGAATGTTTCGACGGAAAGAAGTATGTTTTTATAAAAGGAAAGAATAAAAATGGGGTATGGCGGTAACGTGGAATTTATGGCATGGATGCCAGAAGATAAGTGAAGGCTGCCGGTATTGTTATGTATATCGGCAAGATGAAATGCATGGGAAAGATAGCAGTCTTGTCACCCGTACGGCCCTGTTTAATTTACCGGTCAGACGCAAACGGGATAAAACCTATAAAGTACCTGCCGGAGAAATGGTTTATACCTGTTTTACTTCCGACTTTTTTGTACCGGGTGCAGATGAATGGAGAACTGAGGCTTGGGCGATGATCAAAGAAAGGCCGGATTTGAGGTTTTTTATGATTACAAAGCGAATCGATCGTTTTCGGGTGGCTTTGCCGGAAGATTGGGGAGAAGGGTATGAACACGTGGCCATCGCTTGTACAGTGGAAAATCAGACGATGGCGGATTATCGTTTGCCTATTTATAAGGAATTACCAATCCGGCATAAGATTATTATATGCGCTCCTTTATTGGGGAGTCTGGACTTAACTGCTTATTTGGATGCTTCTATAGAGGAAGTCTCTGTCGGGGGAGAGTCCGGTTTGGAAGCAAGAACCTGTAATTACGACTGGGTGCTGGATATACGGCGGCAATGTGTGGAAAAGGAGGTGCCATTTGGTTTTCACCAGACAGGAGCCCGTTTGCTGAAAGATGGAAAGCTGTATCGGATTCGGCGGGAATTTCAGCATTCTCAGGCCCGCCGGGCCGGGATTGATTACCGGAAATAAGAGAAAGAAAAAGGGAATATGGTGAAATAACACAAAAGGGCACGTCCCTAATGTGTAAAAATGGAAGGAAAAAATGGAGAAAGTACGTTTTGGAGTGATCGGGACTAATTTTATTACGGACTGGGTGATTGCGGGTGCCCGGCAAGATGCCCGCTTTGAGTTGACAGCCGTGTGTTCCCGTTCGGAAATCAGGGGAAAGGAGTTTGCCCGGAAGTATGGGATTCCGTATGTTTTTACTACTGTGGAAGAAATGGCCGGTAGTTCTTGTGTGGATGCTGTATATATAGCTTCTCCTAATTTTATGCACGCTTCCCAGAGTATACTGTGTATGAGAGAAGGGAAGCATGTGTTGTGTGAAAAACCGTTGGCTTCCAATGCGGCGGAAGCGAGAACAATGATTGAAACCTCGAAACGGTATGGGGTGGCATTGATGGAGGCGATGAAACCGACTTTGACACCTAATTTTGGTGCAGTCCGGAGGCAGTTAAAACACTTGGGAAAGGTCAGGCGTTATTTTGCTTCTTTTTGTCAGTATTCTTCCCGCTATGATCAGTTGAAGGAAGGAAGGGTGTTGAATGCCTTTAAACCGGAGTTTTCCAATGGAGCTACGATGGATTTGGGAGTTTATACGATTTATCCGTTGGTTGTGCTGTTCGGGCGTCCTTTGGCTATACAAGCCTGCGGAGAAATATTGAAAACCGGCGTTGACGGACAGGCGGCGGTACATTTGTTGTATGAAGGGATGAATGCGACCGTATTGTATTCTAAAATAGCCGATTCTTATTTGCCCTCGGAAATACAGGGAGAGGACGGAACGTTAATTTTGGATAAGATACAGCAAATCTCGGAGGTGGTATGGATACCTCATGGGCCTGCTACTTCCGGAAGGGGTAATCTTTCTACCCGGCAGAATTTGAGTTTCGTTACGGATAAGGATGAATATTATTACGAAATAGCTGAATTTATAGGTTTGATCCAGAGTGGAAGATTAGAGTCGGATATCAATTCTCATTTACATTCTTTGATGACTTTAGAGATTACCGACGAAATCCGCCGGCAATTGGGGGTGGTTTTTCCTGCGGACCGGAATACAAAGTAACGGATTTGTTTTTCTTGTACTCCGGCTCGGTTTAAGGAGAGAAAAGTAAAATTTTTTGTAGCCGGTTGAAGTTTTGAGGCAATCTCTCTATTCCAGTAAACTTTGCGGCTGGGAGGAACAATAATTTCTTGTTTTTTCAAAATTCCGTATATTCGTTGTATGAATTTGAAATGAAAATGGTTGAACAAATCGAATTTACGCTGAAACCGCGTTCCAAGGGGATATATTTAGTTACCGAGGAAATTGCACGTCATTTGCCTGCTATAACGGGAGCAGGAATGGTACATCTTTTTTTAAAACATACTTCCGCAGCATTGGCCATAAATGAAAATGCCGACCCGGATGTAAGGCTGGATATGGAGGCTATCTTCGATCGTTTGGTAAAAGAAAGGGAGATTTATTACCGTCATACGGCAGAAGGAGATGACGATATGCCTGCTCATGCCAAAACAGTATTGACAGGAGTAAGTCTTACTTTACCGCTTAAAGACGGAAAGTTAAATCTGGGAATTTGGCAAGGCATTTATTTGTGTGAGTTCAGACGTTTTGGCGGTCGGCGGACGGTTGTTGCTACTGTAATCAGTTGAAAGACGTTGAGAAAGAACGACACTTTGTGCCGGATAATAGTTTATATGACGCTTCGCTGCTGAATGAACCTTTTGTTTTGGAGAATCAGATTGACTCGGAAACTGGGGTTTCATGAAACAGCGAAGCGTTGGCTTGTTGTCAGAATTGTTTTGGGGAAAGATTGCTCTTCTTCCCGCACATCAAAGCTGAATTAAGCGATTTGTTTGCGGGCATCCTGTCGTTTGACAATCTGTCCGTAAATGATAAGAGCGATAGCTGATAGAAGAGCTATTCCTGCAAAGTAATACCAGATATAATGCGCATGACTACTGGCGGCTAGCCACTCTTCCCGTGTAGAGAAAAGGGTGGGCTCCGGGCAATATTTGCTCAACAGATAGCCGGATAGTCCGAAACCTACAATGGAAGAGAGAAAAGAGTGAAGATGGCTGAAGCCTAAATAAAGTCCCTCTTCTCCTTTGGGAGCTTGTAAAGAAAAATATTCCAGGAAACGGGGAGAAATAAAAGTTTCTGCTATTCCCTGGAACACAATGCCGACGACCATCATAAAAGCGACTGGATGCATCGTTAAAATGGTGCTCTGAGGATTCAGCATATTACCGTATGCCATACACAGTGCGGAAACTGGCATAATAAACATACCGACTGTCATGGAAGTTAAGGCTGTTCTTTTCCGCATGATTTGGGTGACGAGATTTACAGTAAGTACTACCACCAAAGGATTTACATTGGCATACCAGGAAGGAGAAGCCCCCTCTCCTGCAAGACGCAATACATATTTAGGCATAGTGGCATACAATTGGTGTTGTACCATCCAGAAACCGGTGATAATGACAATTAAGGTGATTAGCCGTCCATTGGTACAAACTTTTAGAAGGGCGTGCCAGATCTGACGGAAGGTTTTACCTTCTCCGCTGTGATGACTGCTTTTATAAAAAAACCAGATCGCAATTAAAGCGAGTAAAGTCATGGAGGCTGAAAAATAATTCAGATTGATTAGACCTTCGTTCCCCATGGCTTCCCGTAAAGGCTTTACGATCGTTTTTCCGGAAAAAGCTCCGATGTTCACCATGCCATAAAAAATAGCAAAACCTTTTGCCCGGGTGGATGCTGTAGTTTCCCGTGCTACTGTGGCCGAAATAACACTTTTAATAAAAGCACCTCCCAAGATAATAAGAGCCATGATCGGAATAATTCCATAACGTAATCCACTATCGGTCAGTCCTTTAAAAATGGTGGTTTTTCCATATTCCACTAAACCTGCACTTTCCAGATAGGTCGGGAATAATGCCAGTCCACTATAACCAACGGTCAGAAGACTAAACGCTAATAGCATAGACCGTCGGAAACCGATTTTATCAGCAATTGCCCCTGCAAAAGTAGGCAGTAAATAAAGAAAAGCAGAGAAGGTTCCTGCAATGGCTGCTGCCTGAAGGTCGTTGAATCCTAAAATGCGACTTAAATAAAGGGTAATGACGATGAAGACTCCGTAATAGGCAGCCCTTTCCAATAATTCTACCGTGTTCGCTACCCAAAATGCTTTACTGAACCGGATTTTTTCTTTTGGTTTTGCTGTCGTACTCATGTTAATAATTTCAAAATTTGATGTTTATATTAAAAAATAAGATCACCACCTGTTTTTTTACCTTTTTTAGGAAAGTTACAAAACTAATTAAAATCTCCAATAAAAAAGAATTGAAGAATCGGGTTAAGTTATAAATTTTTTCTATGGGTAACAGAGAAGCCTAAAAGGTTGAATCTTTTCCTGTTCAAGGGTTCAGTGGTTCAATACTCCGGAGAGGAGGAAGAAGGATTTTTTATTTGGATTTAAAAGAGAGAGCAACTGTAAAACCCAAAAGAAAGATAAAAGGTGAATTTTTTTAAAAGACTATTGTGAAACTGTAACAAAAAAAGAGAAATTTACAGAATTAAAATAGAGGGGAATCTCTGAACACAAGGGCCAGATATTACGTATTCTTTAAGGGAAGATTTCCGGGAATTATTTTTTATCCGGAGAAATAAAAGTTCGCAAGAGAGGAAATGAGAGAGAGAATGAGAATTTGGGGAGTAATAGGAGTATTTTTTTTATTTTTATGTTTGGGTGTAAAAGCTCATAATTTACAAAAGGTGAAAAAACAGACATATTTATATGCAGTAAAAGGATCCGATCATTTGTATTTGGATAAATACGAACGGGAGGATGAACAAGGTATGAAACCTTGTATGTTATTTTTATTTGGAGGAGGATTTGTCAAAGGGGAAAGAGACGATGTTCGTTATATCCCTTACTTCCACTATTGGGCTGAGAGGGGATATGTGGTCGTTTCTATCGATTATCGGTTGGGATTAAAGGCTGTGGCTGAGGGGAAAAAAGTAAATCCGGAACAATTTCTCTCTGTTTTGGCAGGAGCTGTCCAGATGGCTGTCGAAGATTTATATGCTGCTACGGATTATGTATATACGCATGCTAAAGAGTGGAAAATTGACCGGAAGAAAATCATTGCAAGTGGTTCCAGTGCGGGGGCAATTACTGTTCTTCAAGGAGAATATGAGATTTGTAACCGGGGGAATGTTAATTCTATATTGCCTAAAGGGTTTAATTATGCTGGAATTGTCGCTTTTGCCGGTGCAATTTTGGATACTCAGCCGGATTTACAATGGAAACGACCCCCTGTACCTATGCTTTTATTTCATGGGGATGCTGACGAGCGGGTTCCTTTTTATAAAGCCGGGGATGAACGAGGCGGTTTTTTCGGTGCGAATTATATTGCCAGGCAATTGACCCATATGAATAGACCTCATTATTTTTGTATCTATTTAAATGCAGGGCATGAAATAGCGAGTATCCCCCTGGAGGAAAATAGAGGGGAAATTGAAATTTTTCTGGAAAAGTTCATCCGACAAAAACAGGCTTTAATCATGAATACGGAAATTTTTTTTCTGGGAAAAGCAGAACTGAAAAAAAAGTTGGATTTAATGGATTATATAAATAATAATTTTAAAGAATGAAATGTCGAAAAATTCGGTTTAAAATTGTGTGTGTTATTGAAATAGAATTTAGGATATGACAAATGAAATAAAAACAGAACTACATCCGTTGGAACCTTTTTTTCCGGAAGGAGCCAGAATGTTGATGCTAGGTAGCTTTCCCCCGGCGGCAAACCGATGGAAAATGAATTTTTATTATCCGAATTTTCAAAACGATATGTGGCGAATTTTTGGTTGTGTATTTTTTGATGATAAAGATTATTTTTTGACAGAGGACCGGAAATCATTTTGTGAAGTCCGGATTCGGCAATTTTTGGAAGAAAAGAGAATTGCTTTGTCGGATACAGCCCGGGAAATTATTCGTCAAAAGGGAAATGCTTCCGATCGTTTTTTGGAAATTGTAAAGACTGCAGATGTAAAGGGGATTCTGGAACAATTGCCGGATTGTCAGGCTGTGGTCACGACGGGACAAAAAGCCACAGATACGCTTCTTATGCTTTTGCAAGCGGAGGAACCCCGGGTAGGGCAATTTTCAGTATATAACATGGGCAATCGGCAACTCCGTATTTATCGGATGCCTTCTTCTTCCAGAGCCTATCCTAAACCTTTAACGGAAAAAGCAGAAATATATAAAAATATGTTCAGAGAACTAGGAATGCTGTAGAGAGATGAAAACGTGTTTGTTTATTATAGATATGCAGAATGATTTTTGCCGCCCTTATAGTAATTTATATATACCGGATGCGGAAATTGATGCCGGCCGGATTGCCCGTTTGATTGCCGGTTGCGCAAAGGATATCGACGGGATTATTCTGGCACAGGATATTCATCAGGTGATGAATATCACGCATACGGTTTTTTGGACTGATTTAGGGGGACGGCATCCGAAACCGGGAACTCCCATTAAAGCGGAGGAGGTGGAGAAAGGAGAATGGATACCTTTTACGGAAAAGGAAAGAGTTTTAAATTATCTACGGCATTTCGAAAAAGAAACAAAGGAGTTTCATGTAGTCTGGTTGGAACATTGTATTGTCGGTAGTGAAGGTGCTGCCGTTGTTTCAAGAGTCATGAGGGAAGTACGGGCATGGGCTGCCCGGGGACATTTTATACATATCGTAGAGAAGGGAGCTTATCCTTTTGCCGAACAATACGGTGCTTTCAGGGCTGAAGTAATCGTTGAAGATGCTCCCTCTACTTGGTTTAACCTGCCTTTGTTGCAGGAATTGAATACTTATGATAGTATTTGGATGGCAGGAGAAGCCCGTACCCATTGTGTGGCGGCTACGATTCGGCAATTACTGGATTTTCCTGCGATTATGCAGAAAATTGTAATTCTGAAGGATTGTATGAGCGATGTACCCGGCAACTATCCACAGGCCGAAGCTGTATTTCAAAAGGCCCGGGCGATGGGAGCCCATTTTACGACTTCAGTAGAACTGCGGCAAGGAAGAGGTAAAACCAAGAGAAAATGATTATACAGGATTTTATAGATAACGATCTATACAAGTTTACGACTATGAATGCTATCCAGAAAAAATTTCCGGAGGCAGAAGTGGCTTATCGCTTTATCAACCGGGGAGAGACTCTTTTCCCTATAGGGTTCGCCGAGAGGTTAAGGCAGGAAGTAGAGGCCATGGCCTCGCTTTCTTTATCAGAAGAGGCAGAGCGGTTTATGAGGCGAAGATGTTATTATTTTGATGCTGTATTTTTTGATTTATTGAAAGGCTTTCGTTTCGATCCCAAGGAAGTGGACATTCAACAGGAAGGCGGAGAATTAAAAGTAGAAATTCGTGGCCTCTGGTACCGTACGGTGTTGTGGGAAGTACCTTTAATGGCTATTATCTCTGAACTTTATTTTCAAATGACGGCTCAAACCCCTCAGGGAATAGCGGAAAAAGCAATAAAGAAAGCCCAGGCTTTTGTCGATTTGGGGGCAGAACTTTCTGAATTCGGAACCCGTAGACGATTTTCCTTTGAAGTGCAGGATCGGGTGGTCGGAATATTAAAACAATATATGGGATCACTGCTGAACGGAACCAGTAATGTGTATCTGGCCCTGAAACACAATTTGACTCCTATGGGAACTCATCCGCATGAATGGTTTATGTATCATGGAGCCCATTACGGTTATCGGGCTGCGAACGAATTGGCTTTGGCAAATTGGGTGGATGTATACGACGGTTATCTCGGTATAGCTTTGACAGATACGTATACGTCGACTAATTTTTTCGGAAGTTTTACGACCAAATACGCAAAGTTGTTCGATGGATTACGCTGGGATAGCGGAGATCCTTTTGAATTTACAGAGCAGGCGATACGTCATTATCGTTTGCACCGGGTAGATCCCCGTACTAAAACAATTGTCTATAGTGATGCCCTCGATCTGGAAGGGGTAAAAAAAATCCGGGAATTTGTAAAGGGACGAGTGCACGACGTCTACGGCATAGGAACTTATCTGACTAACGACGTAGGAGTAAAACCTTTGAATATGGTGATTAAATTGTTTGAATGCCGGCCTCAAAAATGTCCGTTTTTTATACCTACAGTGAAACTTTCCGATGCGAAAGGAAAACATACCGGAAACCCGGAAGAAATTGCTCTTTGTCTGGGAATTTTACGGTTACCGAAAGAAAACAGCTGAAAAAAATCGGATACAGATTCTTTTTTATAAACCAATCGATCGCATACCCTTGGTTTGAAGGCATACGATATCTGTCCTCCGATTTTAAAGAAAGAGATTCTCCATCCTGATTCAGCTCTCTTTTCTTATCCGTTTCGTTTATTAGCATAATTTTATTTGTTTTTAAAAAATGTCCATTCTACTTTAAAAAATATTGTATATAAATTGAAGTTATATTTTTCTTTTATATATTTTAACAAAAATACAGCTTTACAAGAGAAGGGAGCTTTTAAAGTTAAAATAAATAAATAAGTATGTTGATTCTTTAAAAAATAATGTCTATATTTGTTCCCTTATTTCAAAAAGAAAAGGCCGTAAAGGGAAAAGGGAGAAATACTGAAAATCAGCGGATACCATGAAGAGACAAATCTGGATATTTTGGATAATATTGACTATTATAGGGACGTCTTGTGAAAAAAGCCGGCAGGAACATTTATTGGCAGATACAAAGATTGCTTTGGATATCGCATTGGAACAGAGTTTACGGATGGCGGAGTTATTAGAATCTCAGCCGGAACGTTTACCAAAGAGTATTTATAAAGGTAAGTTAGAAACTTCCAGTTCTGCTTGGTGGACCAGTGGTTTTTTCCCGGGGACACTTTGGTATTTATATGAATATTCCGGGAATCCGGTATACAAAAAATGGGCAGAGAATTATACCCTTAGGGTGGAAAAGGAACAATACCGGACCGATAATCATGACGTAGGTTTTATGATTTTTTGCAGTTTTGGAAATGCTTATCGGATCACCGGTGATTCTGTTTGGCTGGGGCCTATCCGTCAGGCTTCTGAATCTTTGTGTACCCGTTTTAATCCGGTAGTTGGGTGTACCCGTTCCTGGAATACAAATGCAGCTACAAAACAATGGCAGTTTCCGGTGATTATTGATAATATGATGAATCTGGAGATGTTGGTTTGGAGTGCAAAGAAATTTCAGCAGCCTTATTTTAATAAGGTGGCACTTACGCATGCAAATACTACGCTGAAAAATCATTTTCGTCCGGATTATAGCAGTTATCATGTGGTATCTTATGATACTCTTACAGGTCAAGCAGAAGCCCGGCAAACTTCGCAGGGATATAGCGATGAATCGGCTTGGGCACGGGGACAAGCATGGGGATTATACGGATATACAATGATGTTCCGGGAAACGAAAAATAGTTTGTATTTACAGCAGGCAAAAGCTGTGGCAGACTTTATTATCCATCATCCGAATTTACCGGAAGATAAAATTCCTTATTGGGATTTTAATGCTCCCGATATTCCCGAAGCTTTGCGGGATGCGTCTGCAGGAGCTATTATTTGTTCTGCTTTATTGGAATTAAGCGGGTATGTAGATCCGGACAAAGCAGCCGAGTATAGAAAAGTGGCAGAAATACAACTGAAAACGCTTTGTTCTCCTGCCTATCTGGCTTCCTCCGGAGAAAATGCTAACTTTATTTTAAAGCACAGTGTGGGGCATTTTATGAAAGATATAGAAGTGGATGTTCCTTTAACTTATGCAGATTACTATTTTGTAGAAGCATTGCTGCGGTATAGGAAAATAAGAGAGCGGGAGAAATAATGCTTTACGGGAGATCCGAATCCGGAAAAGAACTGTTTCTTATCAGAAAGTCACCTTTGTAAAAGATTTGTTGGAAATTAGAAATTTCTTCTTCTTTGTTTTTTAATTTATCTTTCCTTTAAAAAAGAATATATTATGTTTATTTATATATAGGTAAATAATAATATAATTTTTATTTCATATATTTTACTTTTTATTTTTTATATTAATTTTTTTTTGTATATTGCTTTCGTTCTTTAGAGAGGTATTTTTTAGGTGTCTTTAGACTTTTATGTTTTGTATTTGCTCCACGCTATAGGTTGATAGCGTTACTATTTTGATAATAGTATACTTGTCTTTTTGTCGGGAAAATATTTTTTTAATTCTGTCGTTTAAAAGGTTAAGGAATTATATCTGTATCACTGACTGTAAACGATCATTTTATAAGTAGTTTTTAAAGCGGGAATAGTAGTATTCTTTTTTATTCACTAAATCCATATAAATATGAAAAAGAGAAAGCTAGAATTAAAAAAAGAAGTCATTGTTACGTTGAATCAAAGTACAATGGCCGAATTAAGAGGGGGTATCGGAATAGAACCTTTCACCGACGACTGTCCTTCGCAAGGAATTAACTTATGTAAGACAAATACTTGTGGAGATACAGATTTGTGTAAGTTGACCCAACTTTGTGCGGTTAAAACCGATCCTTCTATTTGTTATGCTTGTATACCCGCTACGGAATATAAGTGTGAATCTGTACAGGTTTGTATTATGTAAAGTTTGAATAAGGGTGGAGAAAAGTTCGATAGAGCTGGAGCCGAATTTATGGATTAATTTATAAAAAATGAAAATTGAAAGAGGACGTTATGGTTACGTTGAATTAAAACACGATGGACTGGAAGTAAAACCGTGATCATTGGAATTATTCGACGCCCTCTGGAAATTGTAGAAATAATAGAAGTCATCCTTGTGAAATAGCTGGTTGTGCCTATTCTGTTTTTGGGTTTAAGGTGGATGTGTTATCGGATAATAAAATGTATAGTTTTCCATGGATTCGAATCTGATTAAACTTTGTTTTACAATTAGATGTGGAGCATTAACTCCCTATATAAAATTTTCTGTCGAAAAATTTAATAATTAAAATTGAAAAAGTTATGAAAGCAAAAAAATTAGAATTAAAGAAAGAAGTGATCGCTTCTTTAAATAGAAGCATGATGGCTGAAGTAATGGGCGGAGAGCCCTTAGGACCGACTAATTCTCCTTCCAAATGTATATGTATGATTTCTGAAAAATCTCCCTGTCATACCTTAGGATTTGATTGTAGTAAAGTGACTGACTATCCATGTAAACTCTCAGATGCATGTGATACCTTACAGGAATGTACACTTATTAAGATGACAGAGTTTCCTTGTAAATTCACGGATGCCTGCTAATTAATAGCGTTAGGTTGATGTTTTAGATTTTTGAAATTTTCGTTATTCTTTCTTTTGATTAGAAGTTTTAAAATCCCATAATGAGATTTTGGATGTTTTTAAAGAAGAAAGATGCTTCGCTAATTTAGCTTTAGAACTTTTCAGGAATTGTTTCCAATTCTGGAAAGTGAGCCTCAATTTTTACAAAATCGGACTTTCTCTTTTTGTTGAAAAACCCTTTATTTTTATTCATATGAAAGCAAAAAAATTAGAATTAAAGAAGGAAGTGATTGCTACTTTAAATAAAAGCAAAATGTCAGGGCTGTGGGGTGGGGTGGAAGGTGTAACAATTGATACTTGTGCTTCAGCAGGGAATTTGTTATGTAATACCTTACGTTGTTTGGTATCAAGAGATATAGACTGTGGAACGGAAGATCAGGCTTCTGTATGCAATCCCTGTTTACCAAAAACCGAGTCACATTGTCAAACTATGCAGGAGAATTGTACATCAATGAACATTCGATGTAAACTTACAGACTTTTGTTAAAATAGAAAATGTTTGTAAAGCTCAATTATGAGGTGGGGTATAAATTTAAAAATAGTATTGGTAAGTTTAATTGTCATTGTCTGTATTTCTTTTTAGGAATAAGAGACGAAAAAGATAGAACGAAAAGGGAAGATACTCTCCTCATAAAAAACAGAATAGTTTCAATTTGTCTGATATTCCTACTACGGAAATAAACTGTAATGGAGTAAGTTTAATAAAAAAGAAATCAGTAGAAGTGAAAAATTTAAACTTTATAAAAAGTTTTATTTTACACAGAATCCATTTCGGCATATTTTTATGTTTGCTTCAGTTTTATTATTTAAGGATTAAAATGATAGGTTATGAAATCGAAAAAATTAGAATTAAAAAAAGAAGTGATTGCTTCCCTGACGAATGACGCTATGGCTAATGTATGGGGAGGAGATTTGGTCGGAAATACGAATGGTTGTATCGCTCCCTCCCAGGGAGGTGGATGTGGGAGTGGAAACTGTATCCCTTATACGCAAGATCCTTTTAAATGCCCTCTATCAGAGGTTAAGACATGTATTTGTGTTATAGAAGAAACGAGGGCATGTTTGACCGTTAAGACTTGTATGATAACAGGCGAGAATGATTGTCATAGATATATAGCTGAGTGAGTATTATAAATTGAATGGTTTTGTTCGTTAAATTCAGATGCTGAGGAAAATTGAAAAGAGGAAGATCTGATTTTAAATAACGATTCGAGTAGATTGATAATGTCTGATTTTATGAAATATGTCGGAATTTTTGATAAAATAATTAGTTGTTTGATTAGCGTTTAATAAATAAAATGTAAGAACTATGAAATCGAAAAAATTAGAATTGAAAAAAGAAGTGATTGCTTCCTTAACAAATGATGCGATGGCTAATGTTTTAGGTGGGGATTTTCTGACCGGACGTAATACAATAGGAGCTTGTGCTCCTGCGACACATAACGGGGCCGGCTGTTGTTCAGGATATTGTAAACCTTATTCCCAGGAGATGACGTGTGAAACATGTGGGGATAATTGTTTTAATAAGGATACTCTTTATTGTAAGACCGTTGAGAAAGCTTGTCAAATTATAGTACGGACAGATAATAATTGTAAAATAGAGATTGCTGTATAATACTAATAAATAACTGATGAAAAAGTTAGGATAAAAGAAAAAAGTGATAAAAAGATAGCTCGTGTTTTAGGGGGAGACTCAATAGGAAATACATCGGATTGTATAGCTCTTTTTGAGGTTGAGTGGGGGAGTGGAAAGTGTATTTTTTATTTGAAAGACCTAGTTAAATGCCTTATGACGGAGTTTGATACATGTGATTGTGTTGTACCGTATACAAAAATATGTGAAAAGTTAATTGATGATTGTGTCGTAGACAGTATGTTTTGTATAGCTAAAACAGTTACTTGTCTGTAGGGCTTTTTTGTGATATGTTTCAATTTATTAAAGCAGGTATTTTTTCATAGGGGCAGATAACGATAAAGACAACTTATTTACCTTTGATGTAGATAGGCAAATTTCAGCAGTATTTAATTAAATTTGATCCTGTGTTCAATTTGCCCTATCTTTGCAACCGAATTAGGATAAAAACTGAAAGACGGGGCGGAAAGAGAAAAGAAATGAAACTTTCGGGGAAGGGAAAAGTATAAGTGAAGGATTTAAAGGCAGGCTTTAAATCGGGTTGTTTAAAAAGATGAATATGGAAGAAGTGAAGAAAAAGGTGACTTTTGAAGAAGTACGTGCGAACGAAGAGATAAAATGTTATATAGCACAGGCAGATAAGGCTTTGTGTGCGATGGGATATACGGAACATTCCTTTGCTCATGTGGTGAAAGCAGCTGAGGCGGCTGAGAAAATACTGCTGACTTTGGGATATCCGGAACGGGAAGCGGAATTGGCAAAAATTGCGGGTTATATACACGATATAGGCAATATTGTCAACCGTATTGATCATGCCCAAAGCGGAGCTATACTGGCTTTTCACCTGTTGGAAAAAATGGGAATGGAACCCAATGAAATTGCTCAGGTGGTCAGTGCCATCGGTAACCATGACGAAAGTACAGCCGCCGCTGTAAACCCTATTGCGGCGGCTTTGATTCTGGCCGATAAAACCGATGTGCGCCGTAGCCGGGTAAGGAACCGGGATTTTGCTAATTTCGATATACACGATCGGGTGAATTATGCTGTAGAAGAGTCGAATATCTATTTTAATGACGATCGGACAGCGATTGTATTGGAACTTAAAATCGATACAACTATTTCTGCCGTGATGGATTATTTCGAAATTTTTCTCGGCCGGATGATGCTGAGCCGGAAAGCTGCCGAATATTTGAAAATACGTTTTGAATTGGTCATTAACGGTCAAAGACTCTTATGATTCCCCGGGGGAGGGGAAGGTGGCAGTTTCGGATCAAGCAAAATTTCTTATCATTTTACACATTAGGGCACGTCCCTAATGTGTAATTTTAGGAAGAAGGAACTGAGGAGATGATTGAGAGCGGAGGGAGTTCTGTTTTTCGCCAAAAAGGTCCGTCCCTTTGGGGGAAAATTTAAAAGGAAACAAGAAGATAGAAAGAACGGTGAGAGGTTTGGGATGGGAAGGCGGTTCCCGGAGGATATAATTATCGGCTCTTGAAGAGTGTAATTAAAAATATATTCCGTTTTAACCGTATTTTTTGTGTGAAATAGTTGTATATATAAATATATGTTTATATATTTGTATCGGAAATAAAAACAATAGAGGAGGCCGGATAAGAGGCCGAATTAAATTTAGAGAGGGAAATTATGGGAACAGAGTGTTTTACGGGGGAAGAATTGGAGCAGATTGCCTATATGTTGAAGGCTGTTGCCCATCCGAATCGTTTGAGGATTATTTGTCTTTTATCGCGGAAAGAGGAATTGAACGTATCGGAAATATGTGAGGAGACCGGTTGCAGTCAGGCATTAATTTCACATCACCTTACAGATATGTTGGCTAAAGGAATCTTGAAAATCCGGAGAGACGGACGGAATGCCTACTATCGTTTGACAGACGAGCGGGTGACAAATGTCATGCGGTGTATGATGAATTGCAGGTCCAAATGAGAAAAATATGGGGAGAAATAAGCGTTTTTTTTTAACCCTTAAATATAAATGTATATTTGAATATTTGAATTTATGAAAAAGTGGATACAAACGAATTGGGGAATTATTCTGTTCGGAATAATAGGAGCTATAGGAGGTTTCTTCTATTGGCGCTATGTAGGATGTCAGTCGGGGACTTGTGTAATCCAGTCGACTTGGTATTTGTCTACCCTATGGGGAGCGGCCTTGGGAGGATGGGTCGGTTCTTTTTTTAGTGGAAAAAATTTTTGTATGGCAGAGAAATGTAAATCAGAAAAATAAGTAAAAAATGATGGAAAAGTTTGAAGAAATGATTCAGGGAAATGTTCCCACCTTAGTAGACTATTTTGCCACTTGGTGTGGACCTTGTAAAATGATGCATCCTATTTTGGAAGAATTGAAACAGCGTATGGGGGATAAGGTAAAAATCGTGAAAATAGATGTAGATGTACCGGCCAATCGCGAAAGTGTTTATTTTTATCAGATACAATCTGTACCGACTTTATTATTGTTTCAGAAGGGGAAGATGGTATGGAGGCAGAGTGGAGTAGTAAGAGCTGCACAATTGCAGGAAACGATCGAGAAGTTTATCCAGAACGGATAAGGGTTTCAGTTGTGAGTAAAAAAAAGAATCGGATTAAAGATTGAGAAAATGAAATACATTATTATCGGAGGAGTTGCCGGGGGAGCTTCTACGGCAGCTCGCTTAAGGCGGCTAGACGAACGGGCGGAGATTCTCTTATTTGAAAAAGGAGAGTATATTTCTTATGCCAATTGTGGATTACCTTATTATATCGGTGGGGTTATTTCAGACCGGGAACGGTTGTTTGTTCAGACCCCGGAAAGTTTTGCCAGTCGTTTTGGCATAGGAGTAAAAGTGCTTTCGGAGGTGACGAGAATTGATCCGGAGCGGAAAAAAGTAGAGGTAAAAGATTTGAAGAGTGGCGAAGTGTATGAAGAAGGATTTGATAAATTGGTATTGTCTGTGGGAGCGGAGCCGATATTTCCTCCTTTGGAAGGAATCCGGACAGAAGGAATTTTTTCGTTGAGAAACGTCAGGGATACCGATCGTATTCATACCTATATAAAAGAGAAGCAGGTACGGAAGGCCGTTGTGGTGGGGGCTGGATTTATAGGTTTGGAGATGGCGGAAAATTTGGCTGCCCGGGGAATAGAGGTGACAATTGTCGAGATGGCAGACCAGGTGATGACTCCTGTCGATTATGAAATAGCTGTTGTGGTACATCGGCATTTAAAGGAAAATGGTATTCAGTTGAGATTGAAAGAAGCAGTTAAGGCATTTCGGAAAACGGAGAAGGGGTTGGGTGTGGAATTGAAGGGGGGAAATTTACTGGAAACAGATCTGGTTCTTCTTTCTATCGGCGTGCGCCCGGATACCCGTTTGGCCAGAGAGGCTGGCTTGGAGGTGGGAGAGGCTGGTGGAATCCGGGTGAATGCTTATTTACAAACTTCTTGCCCGGACATTTATGCCGTAGGGGATGCCATTGAATTTCCCCACCCCATAAGCGGTGTTCCTGCTTTGACTTTTCTGGCCGGTCCTGCCAATAAACAAGGACGCATCTGTGCCGACAATATGGTGCAAGGGAATTGTAAAGTTTATGAAGGATCTGTAAATACAGCCATTGCGAAAATTTTTGAACTGACTGTCGGGGCGACGGGGTTATCCGGTCGTTTATTGAATCGTTTGAATATTCCTTACCAGGAGGTGATTATACATGCATCTTCCCATGCTGGTTATTACCCGGGGGCTGTTCCGTTGACGATAAAGATTAATTTTTCTCCTACAGACGGGCGTTTATTCGGTGGGCAAGTCGTCGGATATGAGGGGGCGGATAAACGTTTGGAAATGTTGTCGGCAGTAGTGAAAGCTGGAGGAGATATTTATGCTTTAGCAGAGATGGAACAAGCTTATGCACCTCCTTATTCCTCGGCTAAGGATCCGGTAAATATGGCTGGTTTTGTGGCGGATAATATTTTGAGTGGGTTGGTACATCCGATCAGCTGGAGGGAGTTGAAAAAGTGGGAATCTCAAAAATACACCTTGATCAATGTGTGTACTCCGGAAGAATGTGAACTCGGGCATATTCCCGGTTCTCTGAACATTCCATTGGATGAGATGCGGAAGCATTTGGACGAAATACCCCGGGAAAAACCGGTAGTGGTGTATTGTGCTGTAGGATTAAGGGGGTATATTGCCAGTCGGATTTTGATGCAAAATGGATTTGACGTATTTAATTTGACCGGTGGATGGAGGACTTATGAAGCTGTCATGGAAGAGGAAAGAGGGGGAGAAGAAAAACGTGAAATTAAAGTGGAACAGCCTTTAGAGCAGCAGGGGAGGATTGTCGGTTTAGAAGTTGATGCCTGTGGATTACAATGTCCGGGGCCGGTTATGAAGTTGAAAGAAAGTATCGATCAACTGGAAGCGGGAGACCGGATGCTTATTAAGGCGACGGACCCAGCTTTTCGAAGAGATGTGACTTCCTGGGCGGAGTTAACTGGAAATCCCTTGAGAGAAATAAGGGAAGAGAAAGGTGTGATTACGGCTGTTATTGAAAAGGGAAAGGCTGTGACGGAAGAACGTAAAAGAGGAAGTGAAAACGCCAAGACATTAATTGTTTTCAGTGATGATTTGGATAAGGCACTGGCTTCTTTTGTGGTTGCCAACGGAGCAGTAGCGATGGGGAGAAAAGTGACGATGTTCTTTACATTTTGGGGGTTGAACGTAATTAAAAAAGAGCGTTCGGGTAAGGTTAAGAAAGATCGGATGGGGAGAATGTTTGATTGGATGTTACCGAAAGGAAGCCGCTACCTGGCTTTATCAAAAATGAATATGTGGGGAATGGGGGCCAGAATGATGCGGAAGATTATGAAACGTAAGGGAATTGAATCGCTGGAAAGTTTGATTCTGCAGGCCCGGGAGAAAGGAGTGGAGTTTATTGCTTGCCAGATGTCCATGGACGTAATGGGTATAAAAAAGGAAGAGCTGATGGAAGGGGTGCAAATCGGAGGTGTAGCAAATTATTTAGAGAAGGCGGAAAAAGCAGATATGAATTTGTTTATTTGAATCACCTAAAAATTTCAATATTGAAGTATTGGGTATAAAGTAATTTAAGAGGTATAGACACTGAATCTCCGGAGAAACCTTCCGTATATTTTTGACAGCTTATAAAGGTGAGTCGGTTTAATATTTATGTAAACCGGAATTTTTCAGGATTTTCCTTATATTTGTAAATATTAAAAATATTTGATTAACTTTTAGAAGCAGAGGGTAGGGATTCCCTTAGGTTTATAAAAATGAACGGAGATGAGAAAATATAGTTTATTTTTATTCTTTTGGTCGTTGACTTTGGGAACTTTTGGGCAGGTGGTTTCGGATTCATTGTCTTATGCCGGGCGACTTCAGTCGGCTATTGAAGCTGCTGCAGAAGTGGAGGAAGATTCGGTGGCTTATCGGAATGTATTTGCCTTGTTTGAGGATTTATATGCGGATTATCCGGATAGTGTGAGTATACGCGGGTATTATGAAGCCGGATTGTTGGCTTGCAAACTTCGGGAGGCCGACCGGGCTTTTCATTATTTAGATCCTCTTGTAGATACGGAAAGTAGTTACGGACCGGGCTTTATCTTTATCATTGGGGAATATCAGGATGAAGCTTTTGGCGTGTTGGTTTCGGATCCGCGTTGGAAGACCTTGGTGGAAAAAGCACGGAAAAACAAAACCGATTTTTATCGTTCGTTAAAAGCACAGAGAACCGAGTTTTTTATGCGTGCCTCGGAGGAAAAATCGGCAGCTATTTTTGCCGGTAGTGCAAGACTAAAGGGGGAAGCCTTGTATAAGGCTTTACAGGTTGCTAAAGATTATTTACCCAAGCGGCAACGGAATTATTCTATTTCGTTTACGGTATCCGATACCTTAGCCTCTTCTTATTTTGTCCGTCTGCCGAAAGAATACAATCCGGCAAAAGCTTATCCCTTGCTGATTTGTTTGCATGGTGCCGTACGATATACTGCACTGGAAGATTTTGTTGCAGATTGGATAATGGAAGGGCATAACCGGTTTTATGTCAGTGAAGCGGAAAAAGCCGGGGTTATTTTGGTTTTCCCCTTGGCGGATAAACAGTTTAACTGGATGTATCCGGATGATGGATTTTATATGGTACCGGCTATTTTGAAAGAAGTGAAACAGGCGTTACATGTAGATGACGATCGGGTGTTTGTTTGCGGACACAGTAACGGAGCTACGGGTGCTTTTTCCTACTGGATGAAGCAACCCTCACCTTTTGCCGGCTGTTTCGGATTGAATACTTATCCGAAAGTATGGGAGGCAGGTACTTATCTATTGAATGGAAAAAATCGTTTCTTTGTTAATTTTTCTACAGATCAGGATTATTATTATCCACCTCAGGCAAACGATAGGCTGGATACATTGACCCGGCAATTGGGCTTGGATTATTCGGATCATCGCTACGAGGGGTATCCGCATTGGTTTCCGCAATTCGACGCTTCAGAAGCGGCTTTCCGGATTATTTTTGAAGAGATGGGGAAACGGAGGCGAAATCCTTTCCCCTGTGAGATTTATCGTGAAACGGATGATGTAAAATACGGGCAGACGGATTGGCTGGAGATCGCTGAGCTGGATACTTTATCCTCTCGTGCAAGTTGGCATAAAACTTATAATTTCCCTATAACAACCTGGTTAGCGTATAATGATAAAGAGGAGTTAGTAAGTGAACAAGTGAATAAAAAAGCGTTTGATTTTCCGCGCGCTTCCGGAGCTGTAAAAGCTGAATATGCTAAGAATGTATTCCGTGTACAAACTTCTTGTGTAGACGTGTTTCGTTTATATATTTCTCCCGAAATGGTAGATATGAATAAAAAAGTAAAAGTATATGTAAATGGGAAATTGAAATTTAAACGTAAAGTGAAGTGGGATGACGCATTTCTCCGTCAAACTTTCCGGCGTTATTACGATCGCAGACAATTGTGGGTGAATTGTATAGAAATAAAAGTTTAGTCCGGTAAAAAATAAAAAGTTAGAGTTCTAAAGGATTAAATTTTATGCGGAAGGAAAGAAAAGTGTGAGGAATAAGGACTGAAGGGGAAGAAAAAGGGCGGATTGGGGAAGGGAAATATAGTTGGTCGGACGGAGAGGTATTTGAGGGAAGACGGAGGGGCTAAAGCGATACGAAATACAATTGCCTGAAGAGAGGGAATGGAAATCGTTTATGGCATAGTAGGAGGGTGATTTTGAAGGGGAGGGGTAAGGCCTTTACAAAAGACATTCTTTTAGAAGGAGTAGAAAATTAACCTTAATTTTTTACATTTGTAGGTATTAAAAAATATGTTATGAAGTTTAAATTTTTCCTCGGCTTATTGTTA
This sequence comes from Odoribacter laneus YIT 12061, assembly GCF_000243215.1. Classification (GTDB taxonomy): domain Bacteria; phylum Bacteroidota; class Bacteroidia; order Bacteroidales; family Marinifilaceae; genus Culturomica; species Culturomica lanea. The sequence goes on from NZ_JH594596.1 coordinate 139,767, forward strand.
TTCTTCAATATGTCGACTGTTGCTGTGTGGGCTTGTACGTCCGCTATTATTACCGGGAAGCTGACAAAAGACGGACGACCCTTGATGTGGAAACATCGGGATTCTGGGGCGGGGTGGAATCATATTGCTTATTTTAAGGGAGAGAGATTTTGTTATACCGGTTTGGTGAACAGTGAGAATCCTTCGGATGAGATTTGGACAGGAATGAACGAGGCGGGATTTGCTATTATGAATACGGCTTCTTATAACCTCAAGGATGATGAAGTGGAAGAAATGGATAAAGAAGGGCAGTTTATGAAGCGGGCTTTGGAGGTTTGTAAAGATATGAAAGATTTTGAATATTTTTTAGATACCTTAAGTCGGCCGATGGGGGTAGAAGCAAACTTTGGGGTGATAGATGCTTTTGGGGGAGCCGCTTATTATGAAACCAACAATCATACTTATGTAAAAATGGATGTAAATGATGAGGAGTTGGCGCCCCGGGGGTATTTGATCTATACGAATTTCTCTTTTCACGGAAGAAAGGATGAAGGGAAGGGATACATTCGTTATGATACGGCGGAAGAATTATTCAGACAGTTTGAAAAAGAGGACTTTACAGCGGCTCATCTCTTTGCCGGATGTTCCCGTTCGTTTCGTCACTCTTTGTTAGGAATTGATTTGCGGGAAGAAGCTTTCAGTCCTAACCGGGCAAGTGGATTCTGTGTAGAGCAGGACTTTATTCCCCGCTATGAAAGTATCGCTTCGGTTGTCATTCAAGGGGTCAAACCGGGTATGGATCCGGAATTAGTGACGTTATGGGCCGTATTAGGGTATCCTCCTGTGTCCATAGCTTTGCCTGTATGGGTAAAGATGGGAGAGGAAATTCCGGCATTATTAGCGGCTTCTGCACAAACCGGAAAGGCTCCTTTGGGTGAGGTGGCTGTTCAGTTAAGGGATTTTGTTTTTTCCGTCAAGCGGGGAAACGGTTTAAAATATATGAATTGGAGTTTGCTTTACAATGCACAAGGAAGCGGTATTATGCAAGTGCTGCAACCTGCAGAAGAGGCTGTATTTGCCCTTTTTGCTCCTTATCAGACCGAATGGGAACGACAAGGATTGAAGGTAGAAGAAATCCGGCAACTTTACGGACAAGCTACTGAAATCATAAAAACGGCCTATAAACAAAATTTGGGTATTCTGCTCCAAGAATGAGGAAAAGAAGAGGGGTTTAAACATTCGGAAATATTTTTGAGTGTATCCGTACACAGAATCGATAATCTGTATGTGTTTGTACTGTTTTAACGGAAGACAATTTAGAAGATGGAGAGATTCGGCAGAATCTGACAGACATGAAAACGAGCAGAATCGATTTGCCCAGTTCGTTGGGCAAGGGAAACGAGTTCTTAATAAGAGGTAAAAACAGAGCGAGTGTACAGTTGGAAGGGGAAGGGTACACTCTTCGGGAATGGCGTTTTCCCGATTGTAATTCACTGGCCGAAAACGCGAATAACATAAAAATCTGGAACAATATAATGGATCATTTTCCGCATCCCTATACCAAAAGGGAAGCTATGGATCAAGAATGCCGGATTTACTCTGGAAGCTGTGTTACAAAAAGCTGCTATCAAAAACGGACAGCAGATCGATTTTTATTATTTCAGTAGATTCGCACCTTGGCTTACCCGTTGATTTTACGAAAATTTTTTGCTTTTCCTTTTGCCGGGAGAATGCCCACAGGTCTTTATCGGGTCCAGACATAATTGTCTTTTTCAGAAAGTTCTGCGCAATACCGGAAGCCGTCCCATTCGAATTCCTGTATTCTCTCCGGTTTTTCAATGCGGTTGAGTAAAATATAACGGGTCATTTCTCCCCGGGCCATTTTAGCATAAGTACGGATCGTTTCGTATTTTCCTTTTCTAAGTTCTTTAAATTCAGGGGTGATCATTCTTACTTGCGATTGTATTTTTTCTATTTGTAAAGCCGCCAAAACGTCGAGGCTTGCCAGGTTTATGATTATTTTGTCATCCTGGTTTGCTTCCTTTATCAAAGGCTCCGTAAGCTTGGGACGCCAGTATTCGTAGAGATTAGATTCTTGCATTCCCCGGATTTTGATTTTAAAAGCGATGCGATAAGCTTTGATAAGATCGAGGGGACGCAGCAGACCGTATAAGGTGGAAATGATCCGAAGATGTTTCTGAGCATATTGAAAATCTTCCTGGGTGAAGGTTTCCGGACGTATATGCTGGAAAACATTTCCCGTATAAGCCAGAATGGCAGGTTTGGCCGGAGTGTTTTCTCTGTCGAATTCCTGATACCTTTCGTAATTTATATCAGTCAGTTTATTACTGATTTGTAGTAATGTCTGAAGTTGATCCCGGGAGTAGTCCTGTATTTGGGAGGCGATGTATTCGGCCTCTTTTTGGAAACGGGGAACTGTTCCCTGAGGTAGAGGGGAAGTTATACTCATATCCATGGATTTCGCCGGTGAAAGAATGATCATCATAAGCGGATATTTACATGTAAAAATGTTCGAAAAAACTGTTACTGGTTTTAATAAATGTTTTTCAGATAAGTAGACTGACAAAATTCACATTTTTGATTTCTTTGCTACGGATAGGCCAATGAGATTTCGTCAGTTACACTCTGGGGATCCTTCCTGAACTTTTAGATTCTTGTCTGTTTTAAGCATTTAAATTTTACTAATATGGCAAATATAAGGAGAATTTACGGGTTTTGGTACGGAAAAGTTTGCTGACAATTTTTGCGGTTTTGTTTCTCTTCAAAAAATTTATATTATTTTCGTGTCGGTTATGTGATGAAAATAATGGAAAATAATAGCTATGGAAGTGAAATTGCCAGGGAGTTCCCGGATCGATGTGGCGGATGTTTTGAGGGGATTTGCCGTTATGGGAATTATTGTATTGCACAGTGTGGAACATTATAATTTTTATTCTTATCCGGAAACTACAGCTTCTTGGATGCAATTTACGGATAAAGTCATCTGGGAAGCAATGTTTTTTACTTTTGGAGGAAAGGCCTATGCGATTTTTGCTTTATTGTTTGGATTTAGCTTTTTTATTCAGGATAATCGTCAGCTACAGCAAGGAAGAGATTTTCGGGGAAGATTTGCCTGGAGGTTGGTCTTGTTATTTTTATTTGGGAATATAAATGCGGCTTTTTTTACAGGAGAAATTCTGGTTTTATATTCGATAATCGGGTTTGTTTTAATAGGGGTTTGCCGTTTGAGTACTAGGGTCGTTTTAGGATTGGCTATTATTTGTATGTTACAGCCACTGGCATGGTGGGAATTTTTCTCGGCTTTGGTACATCCGGGACAAGAGATCGGACAGAATTTGTCTAATTATTATTTTGGGATTGCCTTTGAAGCACAGCAGGGAACCTCTTTTTGGGAAATGTTGAAGGTGAATTTATGGGAAGGGCAATTGGCGAGTTTGACTTGGGCGTGGGAACACGGTCGTATGTTTCAGACAGCAGCTTTATTTATGTTGGGGATGTTGATTGGTAGGACCGGTTTATTTTTGTATACGGAACAAAATCTGAAATTTTGGTTCAAGGCTCTTTTGATCGGGATTGTTGCTTTTTTCCCTTTGAACGGTTTGGGAAACTTATTACCGCAATTTGTAGAAAGTCAAGCCGCATGGGTTCCTTTGAAGTTAATTATTCAATCTTTGGCAAATTTGGTATTTATGGTATTTATGGTGTCAGGTATTATTCTGCTCTTTTATACCACTGCTCTCAAAAAATGGATGAGTAAGATTATTCCATACGGACGTATGAGTTTAACCGATTATATTACTCAATCCATAGTCGGTTCTTGTTTGTTTTATGGTTGGGGAATAGCTTTACACCGGTATTTGGGAATCACCTGGAGTTTCGGGATGGGTATTTTGCTTTTTGGATTGCAATATTGTTTTGCTTGTTGGTGGATGAAAACACATAAACAAGGTCCTTTTGAAGGATGGTGGAAAAAGGCGACCTGGATCGGGTATAAAAACTGAGTATTGCGATTTGTTTTTGCCTTTTTAATCTTTTCTGATGTAACAAAGTGAAGAAAAGGGAAGTATAACTTATCTGTAATTATAATACGGAAGGTTATGAAAAAATTTGCTTTCTTTTTATCACTTATGGTTGTCCTCTTTTTCTTGGCTTGTAGCGATAACGATCATGATGAGACCACCGGTAAGCCCGGAGAAGGTCCGGGTGTTATTAATCTGGCTGTAACCAGTAGGGTGGGTACTCATGTCGGGGATGATCTGACAGCGTATGTAAAATCTTTGGATCTGTTGTTGTTCCGGGAAAATACGAACGGAATTTATCTATTGAGGGAAAGTGTTTCCTTCACAAAAGCGCAGTTGGAAGCTTTAGCCGGCGGAACGACGGAAGTAGGTGCTGGTTTTACAGAAGCCAGAAACGTCAATTTTGATAATTTACCAATCGGAAATTACATTATAGTCGGTGTGGGGAATATGCGGGATTCCGTTGGCGGTGCATTGGAAAATGCGGCATTATCGGCTATAAATGTGGGAAATACAATGCAGGAAATCGTTGCTTCGGTTACAGAAGGGAGCACTTCTCCCCGGATATTCTTTGGAATGACCGATCGGATTGTATTGGGTTCTGCTATGCCTGTCGCTCCTTCTCTGACGCTTTACAGAAAAGTAGCAATGTTCGCCCTTACCTTACAAAATGTTCCCGCAGCGGTAGATCGTATTGACGTAGAGGTGCAGAACACATACGGAGCTTTTAATATGACGGGTAATTTCTTAAGTGACCGGGTCATTTCAGTAACTCAGAGTAATCGCTATGAGTTTACCGAAGATCAGAGTACTTTACCGCTTGCCTTGGTTACTTTACCGACTGTTACCGGGGAACAATCGGCTTTTACCTTACTGTTTTATCTCGACAACGGACAGGTGATAACGATACCTTTACAGAATACTTATGTATTAAAAGCCAATACAATTACAAAACTGACTGCTACTATTGATGCTGATCAGTCCGGAGGGGTTTGGAATGTAAGATTGACTCTTTCTATTTCTGCCGATGTCGAGTGGAATGTCGATCAGGAACCGAATATTATTATTTAGCTAAAAGCTAAAAAGCAGGGTGACAATTTGATGAAGAATCCGATTATCTGGGGTTATTTAAGCTGTCTTGTACTGGCGGGTTGTACGGACGCTATTCAAGAACTATCTGGGACGGAGGAGGAGGCAACTGTAATTCGTTTGCCTGCCTTCTCTGTACCTTCTATAGAGAAATCCCAGGTCTTTTTTTTCAGGAAGCTGGAAAAGGGGGATACCTTGGTGTGCCGTGTAGAAATAGAAGGACCTAGAGAAGATTTTTCTACTTATTCTTTTCAATTGCCGGCGGGTTATTATCAGATGGTTCTTATTGGTAATGGAGAAATGGAGCACATTCGCTTTGAAGGGATTCCTTCTGTAGAAAATGGTATTATTGATTATTCGGATGGTACACAGCCTCCGGATTTGTATTTTACCCAAAATTATATTCAGGCGGGAGAAACCAATCGGATTGGGGCAGGGATAATAATATTATCTGCCCGGATCGCTTTGACGATTCGGAATGTGCCTTCAGGAGTTGCTCGTGTAAAAGTAAATTTACGGAATACAGTAGCGGGTATTTATATGACGCTGGTAAATTTGCCCGAAGCTGCTCATCCTGCAATTTCGTCGGAGCTTTCCGTTGTGCCGCATAGCAGTCCCGTAATACATCTGACCTCTCTGGCTTCTTATCCGGAAGGCGGGCAGAGTTTTCTGGAAGTTTTCTGTTATAATGTACAGGGAGAAATTGTTTATCAGGGAAAATCCGAATCTTTTCGGTTGGGAGGATCTGAAGATATTCAGATCAGTTGTCGTTTTGATTCTTCACCGGTAAATACGGGTATTTTTCTGTCGGAGACAAAGGGGCAGGAAATGCCGGATTTTATACTGACAAAAGAAAAATAGATAGTTCGTTTGAGTGTTCGGATATTCCACAGTTTGAGTATTCGGATGTGAGGAGAGAATTTTTAGATAAAACCTTACGCTATGAGGCAGTTGGTTTTCATTTTATTATGTGGTATCGGAATGATCGGATGTTCGGATCCGTTATCTCCGTATACTGCCGGCTCGAATGTCGTTCGTTTCAGTATGGCCTTTCAGAGTATTAACGATTTCCCGACTTCTATCGGCCTGCTGACCATATATGCTTTTAAGGAAAATGAAAAAGGGAAATATGTATTTTATCGGAAATTGGCGGAATTGAATCGGGATGCTATACGTCAGCTAGAAACGGCTCCTTCTCCCGGTGAGAATTATACAGAATCCAGATTATTTTCTGCAGAGCTTACTGTCGGAAATTACCGTTTATATGTGATAGGAAATGGGCAGGTAGAGGGGGGGAAATCTTTGCAGGTAGGCGTTTCAGAACCTTTCGACCTTTATTTCACCTATCCGGAAGACGGACTGTATTGGGCTTATTTTTTAGGAGAGGCGGAAGTCAATGCGGAAAGTGACAATCCGGTGGTCCAGATAGAGTTACACCGGGTTGTCAGCCGGGTGTTCCTGAAATTATATAGTGTTCCTTATCAAATAGATATGGTACGGATGAGTATAAAAAATATGGTTTCCCGTATTCATCTGAATGGGAGGTATTCGGGGATAACTCATTCGAGACAAGAAATATTTAAGATGAAAAATGAAAGTGTCTATGTGCAGGACACCATATTGTTTGATCTGTATACCTTCCCTTCTGCGCAGGATTCTTCCAGGTTGGAATTGATTTTTCAGGCCAAAAACGGGCAGGAAAGGACGAAGTGGATACCCCTGCAACTGGAGCCGGATCGGTATCTGTATCTGACCGGAGAGATAAATTCAGCTTGCGGGGCTTTAGTAAGTTTCGAATTTTCATGTGTTTATTTTTTTGTATGGGATTGGCCGAATATTGTATTACCGGAATTCCCGTTAAAACCTTTACCGCGATGAGATATAAAGTAGGAATAATGATGTGTTTCCTCCTCTTTGGACTGGAGGCTTGTATGGATGAAAAATGCGATTGCCTGCCGGAGGAAGGGATTGCTTTTATGATGAAGGATGTCGCTTATTTATTCGAAGGAAATGAAGCTATTGGCTACAGGCCTTATTATACGTTGACCGATCGTTTGGATATTTTGGCTTTTCAGAATTCTCAACGGGATACGACTTTTAGTTTCGATTACGCCTATTGTAAGGAACATCCTGTTATTCCGGTAAAATTGACCCCAAGGAAATATCACTTTTTGTTTGTAGCTAATCTTTTGGATGAAAAAGCGATGAGTTGGAAGAGTACTTCGGGGGAGGGACTGACGGCCACTTTCCGGATATTGGAAAACAGAGAGCCTGCTGTTTACTTGGCTGCTATTCGTACGGCCGACCTTTGGACTATTTCACAACTACCTGTACAACTCAGAATGCTGGTTTCCCGTTTGGAAATGAAAGTGGTAAATCCTCCGGAATGGATAACAGGTTTGGAATTCCGCGTGGAACATATTGCCGGCAAGATTATAATTGAGGAGGCGGTGTCGGCTGAAAATTTTCAGTTGGGAGAAGAACTTCAGGATACTACTTTCGTATATAAGTCGGAAAAATTAAATTATGCCGGGCCCGGAGAGTATTGGATGGGTATGAATACCTTTCCGACTTATGAAAATTTCCCGGCTCTCGTAGATATAAAATTGAAGGGTGAAAACCGGCTAAACCAATTGGTGATTGATGATCGGAGACTGAGTTTCCGTTCGGGAAGAATCACCCGTGTCAGCCTTGAATTTACGACTGAAAATACAGTATCTGTCTCTGTAGAAATAAATGGAAAATGGGAAGTGATTGATGAAGGTGAAATAGAAATATAAATCGGTAAAACGTAAACTGAATTAAATTAGAAATATCATGGTAAGATTGAACGGAATATTAAAGGGAGATAAGCTGGTATTGGTCGAATTTTTTGCTACCTGGTGTCCTCATTGCCAGAAAATGCGTCCTATTTTAGACCGTGTGGAAAAAGAAAATAAAGAGTATTTGCAGGTGGAAAGATTTGATATCGATGCTCCGGAGAACGAAAAGTTGCTGAATTATTATAGAATACAGTCTGTTCCTACCTTTTTACTTTTTTACCAGGGAGATCAGGTATGGAGGCAAAGTGGGGAAATGTCGGAAGAACAGTTGGAAGAGAAGGTAGAAAAGTATAGGTAGAAAGTGAGAGGTATAATCGTTTAAAATGGATAAATATTTCTGAAAAGGCCGATTGACATTTCACAGATAAACGGAACAGAAGTTTTTGATCATTCTCTTTTTAGCAGGATCGTAGTTTTGTTTGTCAAATGGGCATTCGTCCGGTAGAGGAGGGTTGCTTCATTTTACCTGATCTTCTTTAAACTGAAATGGTGTTTACCGTCGTAGAAATAGTGTATTTGTAAATCATAGCTGTCTACGATTGATTTGACAATGGCTAAACCCAATCCGGTTGATTCTGTTTTTTTGTCACTTGCGTGATAGAATCGCAGGAATATTTTTTCCGTATTTAAGGGAGCGTCCGTAGCGGTGTTGGAAAAGACAATTTCGTTTGCTCGTATACTAATCTGGATAATTCCTTTATTCGGACTGTGAATCAGGGCATTTTTCAGGAGATTGGTGAGGAGTACCTGGCTTAACGTTTCATTCATCCGGAAGGAAAATATACCTTCTTCTTTTATTTCTACCGACAACTCTTTAGGAGCGTAAATCAGATTGAAATCTGTGTTTATCCGGGAAATCAGGGCATTGAAGTTGACATCTTTTTCATCTCCGTATTGCCGGTTTTCGATCCTCGACAATAATAGTAAGGATTTATTCAGTTTGATGATACGTCCGATTGTTTGATGTATTTCTCCGATTTCATCCAATAATTCTTCGGTACAACAAGGGTTCTCGGAAAGTAATTCCAATTTATTACTACAGATGGCCAGAGGGGTTTGAAGTTCGTGGGAGGCATTTTCGAGAAATTGTTTCTGCTGACCGAAAACTTTTTCATTCCGCATAGCCATCTCTGAAATGGTCTGGTTTAAGCGTTTGAATTCACTTACTTTTGTCTTATTTTCCAGAGGGTTATTTTTCTTCCCCAAAGTATAGGAATCTAACCAGTGAATTAATTTATAAAGGGGACGTAAGCTTTTTCGGAATACCAGTTGAGTGACGACCAATATGCAGATTAACATGGCAATATAAAGATAAATGATGGACCATAAAATAGACTCCAGCATATCGTCTTCTTCCAGTGTAGAGGTCAATATCGTCAATTCGTAGTATCGCCCGTTATCTGTACGGAAGGAAGTATAGAGCACCCGCACCGGTTCTTCGTCCATTTCATATTCGTTAAAGGCTTCTGTGGTAACAAAACGTTCCTCGTACTGTTTTCCTGCTTCTTCAGGGATTTCGCGGATATAGTAACGGGTTAAAATATCCACGTGGGAAGTGAGTAACGAGCTGTCTCTTAAAGCTTGTTTGATGATTATTTTTTTGTAATTTCTGAGGCTGTCGTCTGTTTCATCCCGGACTTCATTCAATAGCTGGAAATAAAAAAATAGAGTCCAGAATGCCATTGTTAATAAGAGTACCCAGGATAATCTCCCAATTGTATAATGGATCAGTTTCATCTGATGGATAATATTAGAAATCAATTTTTTTTATGGATATCTAGAGACGATTTCTTGTTTTAAGCGCCTCTTGTATACATAAAACTTTTTGCACATTTTTATTTTTCGTTTTCAGTACTGCTATTCCCGTAACACATTTTATATCCGAAACCATAGACGGCCCGGATTTCGGGTAATGCTCCGGCTAATTTCATTTTTTTCCGTAAATTTTTTACTTGGGAATAGATGAAATCGTAACTATCAGCCTGATCGATACAATCGCCCCATACAGCTTCGGCCAACGTCCCTTTATGTATCAATCGGCCGGGATTGGTAACGAAATAATATAATAAATCAAATTCTTTCCGGTTTAATGTCAGTTCCTGTTCTCCCACAAAGGCACTATGCCGGTCCGGATACACTTTTAGATTTTCCACTTCAATTTTCAATTCTCCCTCGTTTTGTTTCCTGCGGATCACGGATTTTACCCGGGCGTGTAATTCTGCCAAGTGGAAAGGTTTTGCCAGATAATCGTCGGCTCCTACATCTAAACCGTATACTTTATCTTCCAGAGAATCTTTTGCAGATATAATGATAACACTTTCTTTTTTGTGCATTTTTTTTAGTTCCTGCAGCAATGTCAAACCGTTTCCGTCGGGCAACATGATGTCGAGTAATACACAATCGTAGTCGTAATCATTTAATTTAGAAAGAGCTGTCTGAAAGTCGGGAGCATGTTCCACGATAAAACGTTCCTTTTCCAGAGAGGTTGCCAGAGTTTTCCTCAGATTGTCCTCGTCTTCAATGATCAGAATTTTCATTTTTCTTGCTATGTTTTTACAAAGCTAAATAAATATTTGGGAAAGATTCTGGAAAAGTGATTTTGGAGGAAATAAACTCTTCAATTTTTGTACGTTTAGATCTGGGGTTAATTCGCTTCTTTACTTTTTCTTAGGATTCCTCTGCCTTGTTTCGCAAAAGAGCTTGGAGTTCCGTTCGCTATTTTGTAAAGTCAGTCTTCCCTGAAGCGCAGAGGCTTTCTCTTTTTAGCTACCTTCCTTATGCCTGATGCCGGTGGACAAGCTTTCATTTTTTTGAGGTACAGCTTCCCGACAAAATCCCCTCCTCTCTCCGAAGCAAGGTTACGGTTTCAAAAACGGTTGCTTGGGGATTAGCGCCTATCCCCGTCCCCAGGTGTTGCAAGGGGAGGGGTAAGGGTCGTGATCACCCCTTTTTCTTGAATATATTCGAATAAGGCTTTATAAAAAGGATGATGGAGGAGGGTTAAAGCATCTCCCAAGAGGATCAGTTTCATGCGGGCCCGGGTGATTGCTACATTCATCCGGCGCAGGTCTTGTAAAAAACCGATGTTTCCGGCTTCGTTTGCCCGGACTAAACTGATGAAAATAACGTCTCTTTCCTGTCCTTGAAAACCGTCGACCGTATTGATCGAAATCAGACGGGAAAAAGGTTTGAAGAAAGGATTTTTCCGCATGAGCTGTCGTATATAGCGAACTTGGGCTTTATAGGGCGAAATGAGTCCGAAGTCGATTTGTTCGTCTAAAATTCGGGTTTCTCCGATTTTTTGGATGTATTCCTGTAGTTGTTGGAGGAGGAGAAGAGCTTCGGTCCTGTTGAGGTGGCTGAGGCTTTCTCCGGCTGTTTCCTCGCTGGAATCGTATGCTTGGGTATCGCACCAGACGATAGGACTATCGTATTCGAGAATATTCCGGAACCTGACTTCCGGGGCGGCTTGCAGGCAATTATGATAGAACCAGCGGGAGGGAAAATGCATGATATCTTCGTGCATCCGGTATTGGATTTGCAACAAAGAGACTGCGGGAGGTTGCCGCTGGGCTACTTTTTGCATAAGCGTGCGGGCAAGTCCTTGTTGGGCTGCTTCTTTGTTTTTTATGGTCGGAGGGAGTTGGCAGTGATCGCCGGCTAAAATGACGCGGTCTGTTTTGCGGATGGCAATCCAGCAGGCTGCTTCCAAAGCTTGGGCTGCTTCGTCAATAAAGAGAGTGGAGAAACGCTTTCCTTCCAGAATTTTGTTGGCAGAACCGACTAAAGTAGACGCGATCACCCGCGCTTCTCCGAAAAGCTCCTGTTCTATTTTTATCTCTAATTCTGTTGCTCTGTGACGGAGGTGTTGCAGGCGGGAGTAAACCGCTTCTCTTGTTTCCCGTTTCCGCAGTTTTGGGGACAGTTCCCGGATGGTTTTCCGTATATTCCAGAGTTCCGGGTAATCGGGATGTGCTTCGAAGCGACGTTCGTAAGTGAAGGAAAGCATTTTGTCGTTTACGCGCGTAGGGTTACCGATGCGGAGTACATGAATCCCCCGGTCTACCAGTTTTTCAGAAATCCAGTCGACTGCCATATTGCTTTGGGCACAAACCAATACTTGATTTTCTTTGTGAAGAGTCTCGTAAATGGCTTCTACCAAAGTCGTCGTTTTGCCGGTGCCGGGAGGGCCGTGAACAATTGCGATATCTTGTGCGCGAAGCACGTGATTGACAGCTTTTTCCTGTTGATCATTCAGCCAGGGAAAGCGAAGCAGGGGGAGTTTCCGCTCCCGGAAAGGATGGGCACCCGACAGGATTTCCCTGAGTTCGGCTAATCGGTTCCCCTTTGCTGCGATCGTTTCCCGTAAAGCTGTAAACATGCTTTGATAGGAAGTTTCGTCGAAATAAAGCTGTATACCAAGATCTGTACATTGTTGTAAAGTAGTCGCAAAAGAAGCCTGGGGTAAGATGACTACCATACGGTTATCCCGTATATAACTGATTGTGCCTGTAAAAGTGAAATAGCGTTGTTTCCGGTTCAGGTCGGAGGTAAAAAAACAAACCGGCCGGCCGTGTTCAAAAAAATGTTCTGCCTCTTCTTCTCCGTTGTAAACCATCTCGATGACAGGGAGATTCAGGGAGTTGTAATAATTCCGTTCAGCTCGTACCGGATACCAGCAGAATCCCTGTTGTATTTTCCGTTGGATACCTCCTGCCTTTGATTTTTCCAGATAACTTTCTTTTTCATAGGTATATTCCGTTTGTAATAATCGGAGGTGTTCTGTTAATTCTGCTATGGATGCTATTTTCGTAGTATGAGGCATATCGGACTAAAATGATTCAATTCTTGCAAAGATAAAAGTTTACTTTGTATGTTGAGGTGTAAAAGTTCGAATGTTCCCCGGTTCAACTGTTTTTGTCCTTTCCCGGAAAGCTTTGCGTGATTTTATTTCCTTCAATCGGCAACTTTCTGTCGCTTCTGATAGTATAATTATTACTTTTGCTACAAATTCAAAATTATGAAAAAATTAATCATATTTGATCTGGACGGTACCTTACTGAATACTTTGGGGGATTTAGCTGCAAGCACTAATTATGCATTGAAAAAATTCGGTTATCCGGAACATAAACAGGACGAATACCGCTATATGGTGGGAAATGGAATCACTAAATTAATCGAGCGGGCCCTCCCGGAAGATGCGCGGACAAAAGATCAAATTATGCATGTAAGAGCCGAATTTGTATCTTATTATTCTGCCCATAAGACAGATTTGACAAAGCCTTATCCGGGTATACCGGAATTATTGGAAACATTAAAACGAAAAGGATTGGTTTTAGCCGTTGCATCCAATAAATACCAGGAAGCCACCCGGGAATTAATCTGGCATTATTTTAAAAACGGTACATTTGAAGTGATTTTGGGACAAAGAGAGACTGTGCCGACAAAACCGGATCCCAGTATTGTCAATGAGATTATGACTATTGTCGGACTCGAGAAAGAGGCGGTTTTATATGTGGGGGATTCCTGTGTCGATATGCAAACGGCTATAAACGCCGGAGTTACCGCTGTTGGCGTTTCTTGGGGGTTCCGTCCTTGTGACGAATTGAAAGAAAACGGAGCCGTGCATATTGTCTACCAACCTGCAGAAATTCTCGATCTACTTGCTTGATCGGATGGATGATCCGATGCTTTCCTGAAGGGAAGAGGGAAAAATATTTTAGAAGTTAGGAACGTTTAGGAATAGGGAATTCGCTACTTCCTCTATAAAATAAATTTTTAAATCTTTTTTTCACTGGGGGGCTTTTCCCAAATCTTTCCCAAATTCTATACTTTTTTTGTATCGTAAATAGGAGAATTTATAATAACCAATAAAAAGAATGATATGAAAAAAGCGTTTTTTATTTTAGTATGTTGTATCCTGTCGGTACAGTTTTCTTTTGCTGATAAAAAAATTTATACCACGGATACTTTGCAGCTGCCTGTTGCGGCTCGTCAGTTTATCAACACTCATTTTTCAGGAGTAGGGATTTCTCACATTAAGATTGAAAAGGAATTTTGGGAAGGAAATCAATATGACGTGATTCTGACGAACGGTTTTGACCTGGATTTTGACAAAAACGGAGAGTGGAAAGAAATTGACGGACACCGGAATGCTTTGCCTGTTACGGTTATTCCGGAGAAAATGGCGGTTTACCTGAATAAAAATTTCCCGGGTTTTTCGGTTATTTCGATTGAAAAAGATCGGGAGGGATATGAGGTGAAGCTATCGGATGGACGGGAATTGAAATTTAACCGGGAACAGCTTTTTATCGGATATGAGGATTGAGTACATAATTCCTCCTCTTGTTTAAACAGTAAGAAAAGAGATATTAGGAATAGTAAGTTATGAAAAAGAATGTGTATATTTTAGGAATGTTACTGGTCTTGTTAGGTATGGCCTGTAAAGATGACGATGATTCAACCTGGACTCCGGCTGAACCGGTCGTGCGTACTTTCAATCAAATGTTTCCCTTAGCACAAAGGGTGGAATGGAAAACAGTAGGAAATTATATTGTCGCTGATTTTTATTACGAGCATCAGGAAAAAGATGCCTGGTTTGATAAAAACGGAAAATGGTATATGACAGAGACTGATATCTTTTTCGAAACTTTACCTGAAAAGATAAAGACGGCTTTCCGCAATAGTGAATACAGTAGCTGGAAAGTGGAGGATGTAGACGTATTGGAACGGATAGAAATGGAAAAAGTATATGTTATGGAAGTCGAACAGGGAGATGTCGAAAAAGACTTGTATTATGTGGAAGACGGAACATTGGTAAAAGTAATGGAAGATAGAGACGGAAACGAGGATCATTGGCCTGTAGAAAGCTTGCCTCAAAAAATCAAAGATTACCTGAATACTCATTATGCTGGGGCAAAGATCATTGAATATGAAAGGGAGCGGAATGTGACGGAAGTGGATATTTTCCATGAAAATCGGTATAAAGAAGTCAAATTCGGACAAGATGATGCTTGGATATCTACCTGTTGGGAGGTATTGGAAAAAGATGTACCTGCAGCGGTAATGGCGACGATCCGGAGCCAATATGCCGGATATAAAATAGACGATATCGAATATGTAGAGCGGGCAGCCGGAGTAGCAGTATACTTGTTTGAATTGGAAAAAGGAGAGGAAGATCTCTATGTGATGGTAGATGCTTCTGGTAATATTGTACAAAATTAAGAGGCGAAGAAATATTTTGTAACTATCCCCCGGTTGTCGGAGTATAAGAATAAAAACGAAAAACAAAAAGAGCTATGGGAAAATTTGAAGAATTGATAAAAGGGGATAAACCAGTATTGGTCGATTTTTTTGCCACTTGGTGCGGACCTTGCAAGGCCATGCATCCTATTTTGGAGGAGCTGAAAAAAGAGATGGGAGATCAAATTCATGTCCTTACGATAGATGTCGACGGGGAAGCAAACCGGCAGTTTGTCATGAGTCATCAGATTCAATCCGTCCCTACTTTGATGATCTTTAAAAAGGGAGAGATGGTATGGCGGCAAAGCGGGGTTATGCAGTCGATGCAGTTGAAAAATGTGATTGAAAAATATTTATAGTTTGTAAACGGGAAGAAGCCGTTCAATCCCTTGATAACGGCTTCTTCATTTTACCACCTCTTTCGGATGGTTGCTTACACTATTTGCCTATGATCCGGTATTTTTCACCCAACCCAAAGGTTATAACCGACCGGCCGGTTATTTTTTTATTCCCCGTATCGGACATCCTAAAGCTTTTCGGTAAGAAATTCCGAAACCGAGGTTCGTTCCGCTCATCATAAAGCCATTGGCTGTACCCGTATAGAGATGGGAGGGGGTGGATAGCCAGTAAGTGCCTGTGGTAGGGGACGCCAGATCGGCATTTTCTCCCCAGAGCAAACCAAATAGAGGGAAGCAACGTTCCGCAGATTTTCCGGCACGGGTAAATAATTCTTCTGCTTGGTCGGGAGTTTGAAAATCCGTTCGGGCATTTCCTTTTATTTCTGTAATTTTCATCCATCCATTATAGCCGGCTGTACCCCGGAATTCATATCTCATGACATAAGCCTCATCGGTCCCGAACATTTTAATCATATAGGCTTTTTGAGATCCGTTACCGATAAATACATACGTATATTCCGTGCCTATCGCATCCAGGACTTCTTTTCCTGCTGTCCGGGTGACATTCGTGAAATCCAGGGAATTCGCTTGGGTAAGTATTCGGGCACATTCGTAAGCCAGGGGTAGCCGATAGCCTAATTCGCAGGGATCATAGCCGGCTCTGTCTACCCAACCATAAGGGTTGGATTCTGAATATATCTTAGTAGTAAAGCTGCCGTCAATTAGCCAATCGTCTATATTGGTAATAAATTCCGGAATTTGTTGTCCTTCTTCAGCTGTTATAGAGGGATCGGATGCGCGTAGAGGGATAGGCTCTCCATAAGTAAAGCCTACATTTCGCCCCCATTGATAAAAATTCCCCCAGGTTTGCTTGAACTGCCGGCCGGATAGATTCTCTGCTGTAGCGGGGAGAGTTGCCCCTACATTGGTTTCGGACCATTTTTCCAGGTTGAAATCTTTGTAATGGATTTGCGTTACAAATAGGGTACGGACGGTTTCCCCTTCCACTTCTATATTGATTTCCGCTTGTCTGGCTATTTTTTCATTTTTATACGGATCGGCAGATACTAACAGAGTATCTCCCTGTACAAGCAAATGACACCAGGATTGTGAGCTTTCCGCTTTCCATCTTATATTACTTGCGACGGCAACAGTCTGGGCTTTGCCGGAGGCAGAAAGATATACTTTTTCAGGAAATGTGTCGAATTTGGAACCGGTTTGAGTAATGTTAACCGACCCGCAGTTTCCTGCCTCGGTGATGGTTACGGTTGCTGTACGGACGGCAATCGTCGGATTTAAAGGTGCTGTTACAATCAGGAATTTGCCGAATTTTGCTACGGTACACCAGTCTTTATCGGAAGTTACCTGCCAGTCGCTGCCTAAGCCGAGTTCAATTTCTTGAGTACCGCCCGTCGCTTCAAACGAAATCTCCGAGATTTCCAAGGGTAATTCCGTGGGAATTAATTTGTTGTCCGAATCACATCCTGCAAAGATTAGGGTGAAGATCAGGAGAATATAGTTCAGTTGTTTCATGTGTTTTGTATTAAAATTTTAGCCAAATATGTCCCGGATAAGGGAGAATCTCCCAAAAACCTTTTGGACAGATCAGCGGCCTTTCAAGTCTGATCGGTAAAGACTTTCAGACTTCCGGTTGGCAGCTTTTTATGCTGCTGGATCGAAATCGATCGAAGACTTTTGTCTTGCCCGTCAACGAACGGATACCGGCCAGATCCTGAAAGGAACGCTCATCACAAAAAGACTGTATTCAGACTTTAGGGTTCTCCAGGGGTTGTTTCCGGAGAGGGTTGTTTAATCTTTCACACAGCGTATCGGTTGAGCATAACCGCATTGGGCACCGTTTTCATATATTTTTGTCGTATTGAGCATATAGATACAGCGCATTTTGGCGTCCAGCCAGTACCAGGAAGCTGCCCCCGGAGCTTGTAACGTTACGCCGTCTTGGAAACTCAACATTCCGGCCAAGGGTAGAATTCTGACTTCCGTTGCTGTCGCTTTATTAAATGAAGCTTCGGCATCTGTGGCGTTATCAAAATAAGTTTCTTCATTTCCTAAAAATTCAGTGATCTTGAGATATAAGTTCTTGCCGATTTGTCCCAACATTTCAAAACGTAGTGCATAAGCGTCCGCTGTTTCAAATTTTTTAATAGCGTAAATTTTAGAAGTTCCGTCTCCTACATACAGGGTCCTGTCGGGTACTCCCGGTCTGTCGACTAATTTTTCGTAAATTACCCTACTTTGGGTAGTGGCGAAAGTACCGCTTGCTTCATTCGAAGGGAAGAATTGGATTAAATCATCTTTTGTCGGTACATGGTAACCGGCGGGGCAAGGTGAGGAGCCGGCACGGGCTTCCCATGTCGTCGCCGAACCCGGGTTTAATAGCCAATCTCCGTTTGAGGAGGTAATGAATTCGGTCATGGTTTGAGCTTTTTCCGCAGTGATCTCTTCACTGGCCGGTACAGTTGCCGTGGCGCCGGTATGAGGGAAACCCACGTTTCGTCCCCATTGGTAATACAATCCCCAAGTTTCTTTGTAATTGGGACCTAGTATATTTTCTTCTGTGGCAGCTAATTTGGCTCCTAAGTTACTTTCTGCTAATTTGGAAAGGGCATATTCTCTTTGACCGATTGTCGTCTGGGTAATTTCCACGATAGCGGGATCTGCCTTGTCTGCGGTTACCGTAAGTGTCGCCGTACGGTTTCCTGTGCCTGCGTAGGCTGCGACTGTAACCGTGAAGGAAGCGCTTCCCGTCCCGCTGCTTGGCTGAACCGTACACCAATCGGCATTGGCAGATACGTTTACCGTCCAGCGTACACTGCTGTTGGTCGTTACATTTACGACAAATTCGCCGCCTTGCTGATCGAAAGTGTGAGCATTTGCATCCAGTTTTAATTGGGGTTTATCATACTTTCTGGGAGAGGTCATGTGTTTGACATCGTCCAGATTTCTCAATAAAAGTTTCCATCCTCCGTTCTGGGTGAGGTGTCCGGTCACAAAACCATTTTTATCGCTGACTTTCTCCTTGGCGAAAGTGGCTGTTTCCAGGGTAGAAAGAACTAATTCTTCGCTACTGTTCCATAGGATAGGTTGATCTCCGTAAGTCTTCGTGATATCTTTAAATTCCACTTCGTTTAATTGAATCAGTAAACCGTCTGCCACTTCTCCGGCTAAAATATTAGCTATGGTTTTTACTGTCGGATTGACGGTAATAGTCGGGGTCGGTTGTGGGCTTAGAAGAGCTGTGCTCAGACTGCCGATCGCGTTCAAGCCGTTTACTGTCGTTTTACTTCCTCCGTTCAGTAATACATTCACCTGTGTTCCTAAAGCGATATCGTGTTTGGTTGTAAATTGCAAGGCAATAGCGTTTCCGCTGGCATCCTGGATGATCATGTTTTTCTCATCGATATTTTTGCCTTCCTTATCCGATGTTACCAATCCCTTTACCCAAATATAGTCTGTTTTTGTGTTTGCCGTTAAATTCCGTAATTCTGCGATGGTGGCCAGTTCCGGTTCTTCCTGGGTAATGGTGAGGGCTGCGGTTTTATGCTGGTCTCCGTTGAAAGTAAGGGTCACTTCCCGGCTTTCCGTCGTTGTATTGGGGCTGGCGGTGATTTCCATGCTGGTACTGTCGGCCGAGACTTGTAGGCTGATCCAGTCCGTTTCTTCCGAGAAGCTGGTTGTCCATTTCACGTTGGAAGTGATGGCTAACGTCTGATGGCCTCCTGCTACTTCAAATTCCATCACTTGGGGATTGACCGATAGAACCGGTTCTAAGCCTGGTTGAGAAACCGTAACTTTTTCTATCAGAGAGCCGGCAGTGATCGTCAATGTCGTTTCCCGAAGTTGATAATCGGTATTTTTATTCGCACTGACTTTTACTTTGGCGTCTCCTTTTCCGCTGGCCGGATCGAGGGTGAGCCAGCTGCTTTCTGTATGAATGGACCAACTTTGATTGGTAGAGAGAATGATTTCTTCGCTTCCTCCTTCCAGGGCCAGACTGATAGAGTGTTTATTGATTTCTAACGTCGGCAGTGCTTCATCCTTATCGTCTTTACAACCGGATAAACTTAAACTAAGGATTAATACCAGGGTACTGAATATGCTTAATCCTCTTGTGGGGGTGCTAAATGTTTTTTTCATAATCAGGTTTTTTATATTAGAGTATAATTTATTCTTCATCTTTTACACAACGTATACTACAGCCTAATGCCCGCGGACAATAATTGGCGTCGATATGGGTTTGCCAATTTCCTATGGATACATAAACCGTATATTCGTTTACGGGAGAGGCTGTCCAGTAACTTCCGCTGACTCCTTCGGAGTTGGGACCTCCGGTATTGGTGTACAGATAACCGCAGGAAGGGAAGAGTAAGACTGCCGATTCTTTAGCGGCTTCGAATAATTTTTCCGCTTCCAGGGCATCTTGAAAATCGGTATAAGCGTCTCCTTTGATTTCCGTAATTTTTAAATAGGAGTTTATACCATCCGGTTCGATAAATTCATACCGCAGTATGTAGGCTTCGTTCGTGCCGTATTTTTTTATGGCATATCGGGTGCGGTTCCCATCTCCGGTAGAAACGCAGGTATATTCCGTGCCGTCGGCTTCCAGAACTTCTTTATTAACCAGTCTGTCTACACGGGAATAACGTCCTTCGAATTCGTCGATCGGAAAAATTTGCGAGGCTTCGTAGTCTAGGGGAATATGCCAGCCGGCTGGTGAAGGATCGCTACCGGCCCTGTCTTTCCAGGTATAACTGTTTCCCGAGGCGGGTTTAGTGGTCCGGCTGCCGTCTATAAGCCAATCCATGGGCATAGTTTCGGAAGAGCCGATAAATTCGGACATCGTTTGTGCGCTCTCCGCCGTGATAGAAGGATTAGTGGTGATTACTTTATAAGTGACGCCATGTGGAAAACCGACATTTCTTCCCCACTGGTAAAAATTTCCCCAGGTATCCCGGTAGTTCGCGCTATTGACATTTGCTTCCGTAGCGGGAAGCGTGGCTCCTAGGTTGGTATCCGACCAGCGATCCAGTACGAAAGCTCCTTTAAAACGTTGGGTCACCTTGACGGTTTGGGTGTAATCACCGGCAGTTAGCGTGATCTGAGTTTCCCGGTTTATATTGGCCGAATAAGGTTCTGCGGAAATTTTCAGGGTATCTCCTGTTTTTTCCAGATGACACCAGCCGGCCTCTACAGCGGCATTCCATCCGATATTACTCTCTACGAGCAAATTCTTAGGATCTCCGCTATAACCTAATGTCAATTCAGGTTGGGAAAGGATAATAATAATCCCTTCCTGATTTACCGGAATCGTCTTTGTTTTTTGGGGAGATGTAATTGTAATCTGGGCGGTCCTTGAAGAAAGAGACAGATTTTCCGGTACGCTGACGGTAATCTGATTCCCGGAAGTTGTCAGCGTACACCAGTCTTTATTACTCTCGGCATGCCAGCTGCCCGGGGTTTCTACTTCTATGGTACCTGTGCCTCCGGCAGCCTTTATCGTCAAGCCGGAAGAGACGATATTCAGGTCGGGTACGTTTTTCGTTTTATCGTCCGAGTCACATGCCGCCAAAGAGAAGCAAAATAACAGGACGAAGTATTTCATTATTTCTGTTTTCATATGCATAAGTTTATAGGCCGTTTATTACTCAATACTTAACTCAAACCATACATCGCTTCCGTCTGTTTTCTGGAAAAAGAAAGAAGTTGGGTTGTCGGAGGGATTGCCGGTGAGCGAATATCTCCCGCTCATCATCTCGACGATTTCTTTTCCGCCGTTCCCATAAAATGCATTCCCATTGTCATCTACCAAACCGGAAAAGCTAATATCTATTTCATCTTCTGTCCATTTGACAGGTTTGACATACATTAATAATAAGCAGGCATATATATTATAGCCGTCGGTCAGATCTACTTCCAGAAACTGCCCTTCATATTCTGCATCATAGGAAAGAAATATCTTGTAGAGAGATAGTCCTTGCTGATCTTTGAGAATTTGATTGGCATTTAGCCAGCGAGTGAGGAAGGGAGAACTTATAACTTTCAGGGTTAAGTACCAATTCAAAGTACTATAAGCGTATTTTTTATTCGGCGACATCGGTATCGTTGAAATCCGGGCATCTACATTATTATCGGTGCATTGCAGATTGCGTTCGATTTCCGACCAGTCGAAGTACTGGATTTCCTTGCCACCGATTTGGACGGGTTGATAGAACTTTATACCGGTAGTCGTGTAAATAAAAGGTACATTTAAGGTTAGCGTATCACTCCCATTGACGTAATCCAGTTCTAGTGTTCTTCCGCCTGTTTCGGGCAACAGGGCCCGTCCTTTCCGTTCAATCAAGACCGGATTACCGTCTACTTCCATCCGGTAACAACACCCTTCTGGAGGGGTGGTTACCTGAATAATATGCTTGATGGAGGCCAGTGTTTCTTCCCAGCTTTGACCGGTGGGAAGGGGTTTCATCCGGATCGTATTACCCGTTTTCTTCCCTTCCAGAATCAGTTCGTCTTTTTCCTTACCAACGATTATAAATTCATAGTCGCCCTCGTATCCCAAACCTTCCAGGCCCGGTACAGACGGATCTGAAAAGAAATGAAATACCTGATTGTAAGTGTCAAAACTGAGTACCGGCCCTGTATCTCCTTTAAGAGAATAAAGGCTGGATACAGGGGTGGGATTGGTTTCAGAACTCATAAATACTTCTTCTTCCGTAAAAGAAAGCAGGATAATATATCCTCCGTAGGCACAATCGCCTTTCGGATAATATTCCATGAGCCACCCGTTCGGAACCTCGGTCAGTATTTTCTGGTATTGTTTTAAAGCTTCTGACAGACGTTCAGTGGAGGGTTTGTCGAAAATGTCTTTTTCATCTTCTACACAAGCTTGCAGGCAAAACGAGAAGAGAAAAATTACTATATATATTGTGTTCCTCATAATGATTCATTTAATAAATAAAATATTCTATTTTCAAGGACTTCGGATGTTGCTTATTCAGTAAAAACGCAAATGCCGGTTTTCTATTACTGATCCAGGCTGTAATCCAGATTTTGAATCTCCTTCGATCGGCGTTCTACGGTACTGCGTAATTTATCAATATCGATATTCCAGGACGTTCTAAGCCAGTTCCGTACGATAGTAAATTTCTTTTGTATAATTGTGCTGCCTTCTGTTCCGGCCTTTTCCAATAATTCTTCCCAGTATGCATTGGAGTGGGTTAGATAAATGGCGATAACCTCTACAAAGTCTTCCTGGGGTTCGCTGCTGGCATAGGGAGAAACAAAACCCATTTGCAGCGCTTCTTCTTCTTTCCGGTTCATCCAGCCGGAAGGAGAATAGTCGGAAGTGGATATTTTGTCGAAATCCTTGGGATAGTTCTTGGTCTGATGCAAAATATGAGCAAATTCATGGTGCATGGTCTTGAAATAATAATAATTCAAGGAGTCGATACTATTTAGATTCAGTTCGTTTACTTTGTATAATGTCACCATCAAACCTCCTTCTGCCGTACCTAAAACTTCTGTCTGTTGTTCGGCATTGATGGCAGGAGAACCAATCAGATGAATTACTTTCGGCACATAAGTTCTCATAAAATCAATGCCGGCAATTTCGTCATAAGATTCCAGCCAGAGGTGTTTGATCAGTTTTGCCAGTTTGATTGAATTATCCATAGTGGCTGGTACTAAATTATAGGATTGGTCTATTTCCATATCCTCTATCCGGTATTTCAAATCGATATTATAATTATTGACATAATGATCCAGTAACCATAAATCGAACTGATTGCGTTTTATATCCGAAGGGTCGAAAATTGTACCTTCCGGCTTATCTTCAGAACATCCTGTTGAAAAGAAGCTGAGGAAGAAAAGGAGCAGTGAATAACTTACTATTGTTTTCATTGTATTTCGTTTATAGGTGAGGATTATTATCTGGGGTTGGCAGGCAAACCTGCACCGATTACCTGTGCCGGTAATTGGATGGCGCGTCTGGGATCGTCCACTGTTAAAATATCATCACTGCTTTCATAATGATTGTGAACGACTTCTATTCCATATCGTTTGATATCAAACCAGCGCAGGCCGTCGTGTATCGTTTCAATTCTCCGACAGTGGAGAATAAAATGAATAAAACTTTCCTGAGTGCCCGGATTTATTGAAAATTTAGGGTGTAAGACCTTTTTACTGGGTACCTCTTGAGTGTAATAATTATGAATAATATCCGGAGATATATTCACTCCGCTGTTGGTGTGTCCTTTTAACCACAGATTCATATCTGCCAAAGCCAGAGCATAATTTTCCTGATATACATAGGCTTCTGCCCGGCAAAGTAATGTTTCGTCGGTGGTGAAGGCCGGGTAGACAATGTTTATGTAACCGATACCCGCTACCTTATCGGTATACTCTGTAAATGCTCCTAATTTCGGATAGCATAATTTCTGAGCATCTCCGAAGACGGTATTATAGGCAGACAGGTTTTCTCCCCATAATCCGGGCGACCAAATTGTACCTTCTTTGGCGATTTCCTGAGAATGCCCGTACCGTTTTCCTCCGTTTGTATAAGGACCGTGAATGATCGGCCAATAAGATTTCGCCGGTAATATCAGTAAATTACAATTTAATTCTGCACTGATATAATGATTGAATCTCCAATCTAAGTCGGAAGTTTTGGCATCGCCCAGATAATCCCGTATTACTTCATTGGGGGCGTCTCCCAGAGCCAGTGTCGCATACTTGATGGTGAGATCAAATTTTCTGTAATAGAGATAAAAACGGGCAGCAAAGGCGCAAGCCGCTTTGTAGTTAAAGTGGTATTTCGGAATGTCGTAAAGTTGGTCATTGATTAAGGGAAGGCCTTCTTCGATATCCCGGGCTATTTTTTCATAGACTTCTGCTACAGTACCTCTGTCGTAATTTTTGAATACTACAGTTTCAGGTTCTTCTACATAGGGGATGCCCATATCTTGTGTACTGTTTTGTTCGTTATAATGCTGGCAAAAAATATTGACGAGTACGAAATGAGCATAGGCCCGGCATAAGAGGGCTTCTCCTTTTTGTGCCGTACAATTTTCCTCCCCGATTTCTTTAATCGTTTGTAAAACGTGATTGGCAGAGGCGATAGCTATATAGCATTGATCCCAAAGATATTGGGGAGAGTCTTGTGTGATTTCGGAGACATCCTCCCAATTGTAACATTGGGGAACCATTAAGGAATAATAAGTATAGAGGGGACCATTATCTGCTGTATTATCCGACATCAATTCCGTCATAGTAATGAAAGAAGCTGCAGGATAAGCCGAAACCAGCAGACTGGTAAGTTTTTCTTCTGTATTCAATTCTGCCCGGTTGTCGGGCATTTTATCCAGGAAATCATTACAGGCTGTAAACAGACATGCCCCTGTAATCAGCAGAGAAATAATGATATTTTTCATATTTTCAGGTATTAGAATCCGAATTTTAAAGTAAACGTAAATTGCTTGGGTACAGGGGCGGAAACACCACCTGAACGGAAGAATTCAGGATCTTGTCCGTTTAGTTTTGAATCAGCATAGATCAGAAACGGATTGGTTGTTTGTACTTTTAATTGAAGGTTATTGAGCTTCAGCCGACTGATCCATTTTTCCGGAAAATTATAGCTGAGAGATATCTCTTTCATCCGTATAAACCCTCCGTCGGCAATGCGTGCATCTGAGTAATTATAAGCGTTATAAGCATACGATAAATTGGGAATATCCTTATTTTGTCGTTTGCTGGCGATTACGGGAATATTGGTGAAAGCTTCGTCTCCGGGAAGCATCCATCTGTTTTTGAACTCTTTGGGCATTGCATCCAGGTCGGAATAGGAATTACTGAATACCGGGTCTAAACGGATTACATTTCCAAACGAATAGGTAATGAAGATATTCAATCTGAAATTTTTATAGGTGAAAATGTTTCCGAAACTTCCGGTAATGGTGGGTTCTGTGGGACCTTCGTATTTCAGAAAACTCAGGTTGTCCATTTCCTGAAAATTAATATCCGTTATGGTAATATCCCCTTTATGGTTCAAAAACAGGGGTAATCCATTCTTATTTAATCCTCTGAACGGCATGGAAAAAAGAGAACGTACCGGATAGTTTTTCAGAGCAAACCCATTTCCGGTAATCAGGTCGATGACTCTGGAACGGGTATCCAGTTTCGTAACTTCATTTTTATTTTTTGAAAAAATGAAATCTGTGCTCCAGCTGAAATCTTTGGTTTGTATATTTTTCGTAGAAAGGGTAAATTCAACTCCCCTGGATTTCATAGAGGCGACATTGGCATATTTCTGGGTTTCTCCTCCGGCGCCTTGGGTGCTCGTAAGTCCGATCAGATCGTAATTATTTCGCGTATAGTAATCCAGGGTAAAATTGATCCGGTTGTCCAGAAATCCGAGGTCTGCTCCTAAATTTAATTCGTGTTTTTTTTCGTAGGTCAATTCACTGTTTTCCAGGGAGCTGATCTGTATACCTGATTCTTTTACCGTGGAGGAGGGCCGGTAGGGACTGTAACTCGTATAAATGGCCCGGGAGTTACTTACGAAAGCCGGTCCGCGGTCTGCAGTCAGGCTGTAAGAAGCCCGGAGAGTCAGGTGAGAAAGAGCGGGTTCCAACGATTCAAAAAAAGATTCTTCGTGCACATTCCAGGCCAAGGCTGTATTCCAGGTAGGCAACCAACGGGAACTTTTCGATTTTCCTAATTTGTTTGATCCTTCATAACGTAGCGTCCCATTGAGGGTATATTTGCCCCGGAAAGAATAAGTTGCGGTACCGAAAAATGCAACATTCCGGGCGGTAGTGGTGACATTGTCATAATACTGTCCGTTTTCTTCCGCCAATTGTTTAAATGCATTGTAGTCGAAAAAAGGATTTCCTCCCATTTCATACTGGTAACCCAAACCGTTGAACCAAGTTTCTTGACGTTCAATCGAGCTGGTTTCCATGCCGCCGAAAAAATTGAAAATATGAGTTTCTCTGAAAATTTTATTATAACTCAAAGTCGCCCGGAAGTCAATTCCGAACATTTTATAATTGGTCCGTTTGTAAATACCTCCTTTCGGTAGTATGCTGATAGGTAAACTGTAAGCAATGTCCGGGTCTTTATAAAGAAAAGGGTTGGCGTCCCGGATGGTAGCGTCTGCCATAGCCCGATAGGCTAAAGCCTGATTCGAATTATCCCTGACGTTGTGTTCTTGGGAAGAATTCTGGTATTTTACAGCTCCTAATACTTTGGCTTCCAAGCCGCTTAAAATTTTCCATTTTAATTCCCCCTGAAATTTTAGATCCACCATATTGAGATCGATATAATTGTTATCCAGCTCGTTCAGAATATTGAATGGAGCATAATTACGGGTATAATATACATATCCGCTTTTGTCTTTTGCGGCCAAGGCCCGGGAGGTATTGAGGGCGTAACTATAGGGATTGATATCGAAATCCCGTTTCACTTCGCCGCTGACCACATCTATTTGTTGACTGAGGGTTCCGGGGGCTTTTTGTTTCCGGTAGGAGCCGTTGGAAATTAAATTGATGCTCAGGTTCGGCAAGATGTTGAAAGAAGCATTTACATTTGCGGTATATCGGTTCACGGAACTGGCTTTCGACCATCCCGGATCGTGATAAAGGCTGAGCGAAGTATAATATTGGGCTTTCTCTGTGCCTGAACTCAGGCTGATAGAATGGTTCTGAGCCAGAGAATTTTTGAATAATTCTTTAAACCAGTTCGTATTTCTTCTTTCGGCTTCTCCTAAATATTGATAGCAGGCTTCCGGAGTATTGGCTAATTCCCAGCTACCTGATACGGGATCGTAAGTATTGATTAATTGATACATTTTTCCGTATACCCCGCTTTCTGAAGCTCTGTATGTTTTGGCGAATCCCAGCCATCCTTTTTCCTGCATTTCTTTATAGACCCTCATTTGATCCTGAGAATTCATAATGTTGAAGGTAGTATAACTCGGTACCATTCTTACGGTAAATTCTCCCGAATAATTGATGTGGCTGACTCCGGCTTTTCCTTTTTTGGTTGTGACGACGATAACCCCGGCCATCGCTCTGGCTCCGTAAATGGAAGTGGCAGAACCGTCTTTGAGGATCTGAAAACTTTCAATATCGTCGGAACTCAGCCCGGCAATTGCAGAACTGATTAAGGTCACCGCATCTCCGGAGGAAAGATCGTCTGCTCCCAATTCCACCACATCTTCCATAACCACTCCGTCTACCACCCAAAGCGGGCGACTGCTTCCGTAGATGGAGGTGGCTCCTCTGACCCGGATTTTCGGGGCTGTCCCGAATGTTCCGGATACATTTTGTACGGTTACTCCTGCGGAACGTCCTTCCAGGGCGCGGCTGACGTCAGGCATACCTTGTACGATGACTTCTCCGGCATTCAGCTGGTCGGTAGCTCCTGTAAAAAGTCGTTTGTCCATTTGGGCCATTCCGGTTACGACTACTTCTTCCAGCGTTTCGCTATCCGGTTTGAGTACGACGTTGAGGATATCTTTATCTCCGATCCGTATGATTTGTTCTTTCATCCCGACAAAAGAGAACTTTAACGTACTTCCCGGTTTTACTTTTAAACTGTATTTTCCGTCTAAATCCGTTGAGGTACCGGTAGTCGTTTCTAACACCATGATCGTTACCCCGGGTAAAGGCTCTCCTTTGTCATCGGTGACTTGTCCGGTAAGAGTGCGTTCTTTCGGTTGCGTTTGCGGAAGGGCAGGGGGAGCGGGGCGAATCACTACATAATTGTTTATAATCTCCGCCTGCAGTTGAGTCCCTTCTAAAATAACCTGATACAATTCCTTTATGGTGAAATCTTTTTTTTGAAGACGAACGGTGCGGCGCATATCCAGTTCGTTATTACTGAAAAAAGTAAGTAAACCGGCTTGTTTTTCCACTTCGTTAAAAATAGCCTGTAGGGTATGTTCCCGTGCCTGAAGATGCACGACCTGAGCAGAAACATTTGCGGACACTTGACAAGTCAGGCCTACTGTCAG
This sequence comes from Odoribacter laneus YIT 12061, assembly GCF_000243215.1. Taxonomy (GTDB): domain Bacteria; phylum Bacteroidota; class Bacteroidia; order Bacteroidales; family Marinifilaceae; genus Culturomica; species Culturomica lanea. The sequence continues at coordinate 168,367 of NZ_JH594596.1, forward strand.
AAGGAACATGAGTTGAGACACATGCCATACTTTTCCGGAAATTTTCTCGGAAAGAGCCTTTAGCTTTCGGATTTTTTCCATACATTTGTTTTTGAAATTAATACTATTATGTCTGTTTACCAGACAGACATGATTTACTATTAAAATAGGGAGTGTTAGCGCACTCCTTGTTTTTTGGTTACCGTTATTTCTTTCTCTTTTATTTCAAATTTTATATTTGTACTGGTCGATTCTATCAGGCGAAGCAATTCATTCAAACTGGTATTTTTTTCAACAGCTCCTGTGAAACGATATTTTTTGCTTTCTTCGTTTTGGAATATAAAGTTTACATCGTACCAACGTTTGAGTTTTAAGGCAATATCTTCTATCGGCATATCCTGAAACCGAAATAAATTGTCTTTCCAGGAAGTATAAAGTTCTGTATTCACTTTTCTGATTTCCACGGTGTTGGAATCCGGATTCGACCTTAATTGCTCTCCGGGACGTAGCGGATAATTCTTCTTTCCTACTTTTACTTTTACCGCTCCTTTGACTAAGGTGATTTGTTCAGAGGCCTCATCTTTATAACAGCATACATTAAAAGCTGTTCCCAACACCCGGATAGCAGAATGCTTTGTTTTTACAATAAAGGGTTTTCCATCGTGTTTTACTTGAAAATAAGCTTCTCCGCTTAATTCCACCACTCGTTCCGCTCCGTAAAAATGATCGGGAAAGGAAAGACGACTATCGGAATTTACCCAAATTTGAGTGCCGTCACTGAGAATGACATTGTATTCTCCGCCGATGGGCACATAGATATGATTGGGTTTTTCCGTTATTTTACAGGAATTTGCGGAGGAATTAAAGGCAATCGTATTGGTCGTATTTACTCCGATAATTTCTCCTTTTGTATTCCGGATTTTTTGGTTAGCACTTTCTTCCAATACGATTTTTTCTCCGCTGGATAGTTCCAATACGGCTTTAGTAGATCCCGGTTTTACGGGTTCCGGTTTTGTAACCAGAGACAATGCGGGCGTATTTTTTTCTTTCGGAAGTAAGCGGCTCAATAGAATTCCTCCTATCAGTAGCGGAATGAGCAAACCTGCAGCAATGCTATAACGAGTCAGAATCGGTTTCTTTTTCCAGCCCGGCCGTTTGCTCGTATGCGTGTCTATATTTTTCCAGGCTTTCTCCGGCTGAATCTGTTTAAAATGAGCCACCTGAATGACTTTTTGTAAAGTATTTTCCAGTTGTTTTATTTCCTTATGATGCTCAGGATGAGCCTCCAGCCAGTTTTGTAATTGTTTCTGGTCGGCATTATTTAATTGTCCCTTCAGAGAACTTAGCAACAGACAGATAATATGAGAAGGAATTTTCTCCATTTTTTATTTTTTCTCCTATGACAGGAGAAAAACAAAAATGGGTGACAATTTTTTCTTCTTTTTTATAAATTTTTTGTAATAAAAAGTAAGAAGAGATATGTTTTCTTATTCAAATTATTTTTTAATGTGATCATTGCCCGGGCGATGGTTGTTTTCACGGTATTGACAGAAATATGTAATTCTTCCGCCACTTCTTTGTATTTTTTATTTTTGAATAAAACGGCTAGAAATATTTCTTGGGTTCTGGGAGGTAATTTACGGATTTCCCGATAGATTTCTTCCAGTTTCTGATTCCATTCCGAATCGTCTAGACGCTCTTCTTCTGCCCATTCGCCGTAATCTGAAATACTTGTTATACGTCGGTTTTCGTTTTTTTCCAAAGAATTCAGACAATGATTGTGTACTGCCTGGTATAAATAGGAACGCAAATGTTGGTCTACTGCTATAAAACTCTTTTTCTCCCAGAATTTGATAAAAACTTCCTGAACGATGTCTTCGGCAATATCCTGACGACGGACAAATTTTAAAGCATAGAGCACTAAAGGCCTATAGTACTTTTTGAAAAGCAATTGCAAGCCTTTTTTTTCTCCCTGTTTTAATAAATTCAAAATATAAGCCGCCTCATTCATGAATTATTATACCTTTATTTGCAAAAGTAATATATTTTTAATATTTTCATTCTAAATTTTATTTATACATTCCGAAGAAATTCATAAATATTCAGAATTTAGTGGTTTTAAAATCGAAACTTTTAATGTATGACGTTGATATATAGATTATTATTTTTTAAAATTCTTTTTTCTGTAAATGCATACGATTAAGTTATCTTTTTGATAAAAGTTAAAAAGAGTTTATTTTTTTACCTGCCCTCCTTTTATCCATCTTTTTTTGTAATAAGGTTCGTTCAATTCACTGAGGCGGACACCGCTGGCTGTCGTAGCATGAATAAACGTATTCTTTTTTAAATAAATACCTACATGACTAATAGATTTACGTTTTGTGGCCGTATTGAAGAAAACCAAATCCCCGGGTTTTAATTTATTCCGGGAGATTTTCCGGCAATTTTTTTTATACATGCCGATAACCGTTCTTTCTAGAGAGAGGTGATAGACGTTTTTATAAATGTTGCACACCAGTCCGGAGCAATCCACTCCTTTCTTTGTATTTCCCCCATAACGATAGGGCACTCCCAGCCAGGCTGAAGCTTCTTGGTAGAGTTGTAAGGGGTCTTTCGGTGAAACCTGAAAGCCTAATTTTGAGGATAAGTGAGAAGCAGTATGTTGTTTTTGGGCGAGCTTTCTTTGGGAACTGCAAGAACAGACCAGCAGCAAGCATAAAAAGTAGAATAGTATTTTGTGCATGAACGAATTGAATTAGACTTGGACAAATATAAAAAGTTGAAATGGGTAAAAAAAATTCTAAACCCTAATAACTGTAAAACTTTAACAAAGCTGGGGAATAAAATAACGTCCTTTTCTCTTCGGTAACCGTTTGTGCTCCCTTAAGGCTTGTGGGCGATTCTATGATTCGGAAATAATATTCTCCGAAAGTATCTTTATCTGTTTCTACAGAACGTATTCAGTAAATACGAGAGCGTGAATTATGTGTTTATTCCGCAAGAACTGTTCGGAGAATCTTCTTTATTGTAAATTTTTACTAATTTTGATTGTTGAATCATTCTAGAAATATACTGCGATGAATTGGAAAGAGATATTGGCATCTTATCCTGAAAATGAGGATATGATATTCCTCTATGAAGAATGGGGAGAAACCCCTTATTTGAGAGAGCTATTTACTTTATTAAGCGAATATCAGCCGGACTGGAATAAAGAGAAAGAATTGGGTAGTTGGGCAGCGGAATTTATGCTGGATCTTTTGGAGGAAACGGAAGCAGAACTCGGGGAGATGGAAGCAGAGGCGCGATTGGAGCAGTTTAAAGAGAGGATAGAAGAGCGGTATGACGATTTTAGAAATAGTCATCAGTTTGTAAGGGTAAATAATGTTGCCTTACGGGCAGAATCCGGGGAACAGTCTTGCGAAGATATTCGGGCCTACGTCGATCAGGAGGGAGAAAAAACCGGTTTTCCTATTTTAATTTAAGGTTTCTTTGTCTTTGATCAGGAGATTAAATCGGTTCGGAATAGGGGTTTCAAAGTTTAGCCTTTCTCCGGTTTGGGGGTGGATAAAACAAAGTTTAAAGGCATGAAGGGCAAGACGGTGAAGCGGATTGTAACGTGCTCCGTATTTTTTATCTCCGGTGACGGGGCATCCTTGAGCTTGCATATGGACTCGGATCTGATTTTTGCGTCCGGTTTCTAATTCCAGTTCCACAAGGGCATAGCGAGCATTCTTCTTTATCACTTTGTAATGAGTAATAGCGAGTTTGCCTTCCTGTGGTGTGGTGGTGTGGACGAAAAAAGCACTGTTTTCATTTATATAAGAACGGATGCTGCCTTGCTGTAGGGGAAGATTGCCTTCTATAACGGCAATGTATTTCCTTTCCGTGATGACATTTCCCCAGTCGCTTTGTAATTTTTCCTGTATTTCTTGGTTTTTGGCGAACATCATCAGACCTGAAGTATCCCGGTCCAGGCGGTGAAGGATAAAAATACGATTGTGCGGATTGTTTTGCTTGACGTAATCGCTGAGAATACGATAAGCTGTTTTTTCCTGAATCCGTTCTGTGGCCATGGACAATAAGCCTGCAGCTTTTTCTACTACAAGCAGAGAAGAATCTTCATAAACAATTTTTAACTGAGCATGGGAAAAGGGTTTATTGGCTTTGCCAAAACCGATTTCGATTTTGTCCCCTTTGTGTAAGGGAATGTCGAATTGTGTAGTTGGTTTGCCGTTTACAACAATTTGCTGATGCTTCAATAAAGATTTTATACTTGTTTTACTCTGATGGGAAAGAGAAGAGAAAAGAAAATTCAATAACGTATTTTCTTCTGTAACTTCCAAAATTTTAGTTTTTGGGGCGGGATGACGGGAAGCAGGAAAATTTTTTTTCATGTTAAAAAGATCAAGCTTTGGAAATAATAAAAAATATCCGAACAACTGCTTTTATTAGGTGATTTCATGCTTACTAGCGAAAGCTGATTGACATTTGCCAATAAAAGCGGAGTTCGGATATTTTTGTTTATCAAGCCTCTATTTCGATTAGTTTAGCACCTGCCTGAACCGGTGTACCTTCTTTTACGAAGATCCGTTTTACTTTTCCGGCATAATCCGAGGCAATATTATTTTCCATTTTCATGGCTTCCAGAATAATGACAGATTGGCCTTTGGTTACCTCATCTCCTGGTTTAACCTGGATTTTGAAAATGCTGCCCGGCATAGGAGCTTCCACTACTTTTCCCGTAATAGGTTCTTCCTGTTTTTCTTCCACTACTTTTTTCTCTGTTTCTTCCTCTTTATGCGAAGCTTGGTATTTGGCTTCTTTTTGACGGGTCAGGAAGTTTTTAGCTACTTGCGGGAATAATTCCAGTAACAATACTTCTTTTTCGTTTTCTGCCAATTTTACACCACCGGCTTCAGGTAAAGTCGGATTGGGTTGCATCTGATATTTAGACATATCATATGGAATTTCTTCCCGGGTCCCGGCGATTTTCAAACGGAATTCCGGATCGATGGGTACCGGTGTTTTACCATATTCACCTTTCACCAGATTCACAAATTGATTGGATACGTTACTGTACATCGGTTTACCGGCTTTCAAATCGAGGGCACAATTCACAGCTTGGGCACCTACAATCTGACTGGTCGGGGTTACCAAAGGAGGAAGACCTGCGGCCAGACGTACTGTCGGGATTAATTCCATGGCTTTTTCCAGAATATCCATAGAGTTCAGTTGTTTCAACTGAGCTACCATATTACTGTACATACCGCCTGGAACCTCAGCTTTCTTTACCAATTCGTTGGGTTTCGGGAAATTGAAATAAGCTTCTATAGCATGGCAGGCCTTTAATAAGGCTTCTTCGTCATTGGCTTTGGCTGCTTCAATTGCTTTGTCGAATTCTTTGTCAATTTCGGCAGGTAGGGTATCTGTCAGCGGATTGAACGGATTCGGGAATTGCTTGGTGGCGTCTACAGCTGCCAGCTCTTTCCGGATATCATACAATTCTTTGTTGATTTTAGCTACGGCTTCCATGTTAATATCGAGTTCCACACCTAATTTTTTACAGAAAATATAGATTAACTCGATAGCAGGAGCACCGGTTCCACCGGCAAAATTCCAGATATTCGTATCGACTACGTCGATTCCTTTGATGATAGACATCAATACTGCACCCAAACCGTAGCCAGGAGTACAATGTGTATGAAAATCGATAGGAATAGATAAATTTTTCTTAAATAACGGAACTAATTCTGCAATTCTGGAGGGTTGAATCAATCCGCTCATGTCTTTAATGGTGATCATATCCGCTCCCAGAGCTGCCATTTGTTTGGCTTTATCCAGAAAATATTCATTTGTAAAAACCGGAGCAGGATTCTTTTTCCCTTTCAGTTTATCCATAATGCTGAGTTTCGGATATTTCGGGTCAATTGTGTAACAAACAGCACAGTCGGCGATACCTCCGTATTTTTTTACATATTTAATAGTCGATTTTACATTGTTGACATCGTTTAGAGCATCGAAAATACGCATAATGCCTAAACCGGATTCGATAGAATTGCGGCAGAAACCATCTATAATTTCATCTGTATAAGGAGCATAACCAAATAAGTTACGGCCTCTGGATAAAGCAGTTAGTTTGGAGGCATTTCCTACAGCAGCTTTGATTTTCTCTAAGCGATCCCACGGATTTTCATTTAAATAACGCATAACGGAGTCGGGAACTGCTCCGCCCCATACTTCCATTGCATAGAAATTTGCATCTTTATAAAAAGGTAACACTCTGTCAATTTGCTGTTGTGTCATACGCGTAGCAAAAGAAGACTGTTGTCCATCCCGGAGAGTAAGATCTCTGATTAGTAGTTTTTGTGCCATTTTCTGCTATAATTTAAGTAAGTTAAAGTATAATATAGAATCTTATTTTATTTAAAGTATCGGTATCCCCTTTTTATGCTGGTTTTACGATTGCTTTTTAAGTTGTACAAACTTATTAAATAAAAATCATATTTCGTATCAATTTCTAAGAAAATTATAGAAAAAAATCGTTATTTATTTCTTTTGAATAGAGGATGATTATAATTTATAAGTTGAGTCCGATATTTTTTTACTTTTTTTTCATTTATAAGGTTTGTTTAGTTATGTTTGTACACTTAAAGGAGAAATCGAAGTTTTTAGAGCCGTTTGAAATAGAAAAAAGACGGATTGATTTCGGATTGAGAAATTGAATTTAAGATGCTGATATGATGGAAAAAATAGCTGTATTTCCGGGATCTTTTGACCCTTTTACTATCGGACACGAGGAGATTGTAAGAAGGGGATTGAAGATATTTGATAAAATCATTATTGCGGTGGGCATCAATGCTCTTAAAAGAGAATTTTTAGACGTGGATTGCCGGGTCCAATTGATTCAGAAAGTATTTGCGGATACTTCCCGGGTCATCATAGAGCCTTATTCGGGTTTGACGGTTGATTTTTGTAAAGAAATGGGAGCAAACATCATTATTCGCGGTTTACGGACGGCTGCGGATTTTGAATATGAAAGAGCTGTAGGGCAAGCTAACCGGGCTATGGATGCGGAGGTAGAGACAATGTTTATTCTGACTTCCACAGAACATACCTTTATTAGTTCGACGATTGTTCGGAATGTATATATGAATGGAGGAAATGTAGATCGCTTTTTACCGGAAGCTTTAAACACAGAGGATCTTCGGAGATGTGAAAAAAGGTAATAGGTAAATATATGAAAAAAGGAAAAAAATTAAGGGTTGCCGGGGGTATTATCGCTTTGGTGACTCTCTTTTTTTTATGTCTTCCCACTTATATGCGGAATGCATTGATACATTGGTATCCGGATATTTCGGATACTTATCTGTTTGATTCTCATGCTGTGACAAAGGCGGACACTTGTTGGGAATGGCCGGTTGCTCCGGATTATAATACTTATGTTTTGGATAGCACGGACCGGGCTTTTTTGGCCGAGTGGGGAACTGTCGCTTTCTTAGTGATACAGGAAGATAGTATTTTATACGAAGCTTATTGGGAAGATTGGACGCCACAGACCTTGTCGAATATCTTTTCAGCCACTAAAAGTATTGTCGGGATTCTGATCGGGATTGCCTATGACGAAGGCTATATCGGTAGTTTAGACGACAAGGTGGGAAAATATTTGCCGGAATTTCAGAAAGGGAAAAAAAGTAAAATTACCATACGGAATCTGTTGACAATGAGTTCGGGATTAAACTGGGATGAAGCTTATACAGCTTTATTTTCAAAAACGACTCAGGCTTATTACGGAGATGAGATCCGGAAACTGGTGATGAGTTTGGAGGCTGTGGAGGAAGCAGGTAAAAAATATTCTTACAAAAGTGGGGATACCCAGCTTCTGTCGTTTGTCCTTGAAGCAGCTACGGGACAGACTATTAGTGCGTATGCTGAAGAGAAACTCTGGAAACCCATGCAGGCTTGCAATGACGCTCTGTGGAATTTGGACAAAAAAGGGGGAGATGAAAAGTCATACTGCTGTTTTAATTCGACAGCCAGGGATATAGCCCGTTTTGCCCGGTTGATGTTGCATAAAGGGAATTGGAACGGTAAGCAGTTAGTGTCGGAAGCATATCTGCAAGAGGCGATGTCGCCTGCAGCTTATTTGGAGAATGAATTCGGAGATGGACCTCTCGATTATTATGGATTTCAAATCTGGATTATGCATTACCGGGGAATGCAGTTTCCTGCTTTCCGTGGCTTAGGCGGGCAATACCTATTTGCTATTCCTCAGAAAAATGCAATTGTTGTGCGTTTCGGACACAAGAGGAGTGAGTTATACGAGCGGGAAAAAACGGTGGATATGGACGGGTATTTGGATATTGCCTTTAAAATTTTAGCGAGGAATGAATAAAAATAACAGAAAGAAATTTTGTTCCTAAAATTTAATAGTAAAGTCTTCTTTAGGGAAGTGGGCAAAGATCAGAAAAATGGAACTTATGAAAAAATGTCATTCGAGTATTACACTTGCTTTTCTATATTTCCAAACTTTTTTAAAACCAAAACTTTTTCTTTTGGAGGTTTAATTCCATGTCTCCTCCAAATTTTTATTCACGAAAATCGTGATAAATCTTACTTTATTAAAGTTTTCTTTTTTCATTCTCCTTATATTTTTTTACTTATTCTGAGCTTTTTATGCGTCCGAAGTAACAAATGTTGTGTCTCTTTTAATCACAATAAAACATCTTGCAATGATTTTTGTTCTAATCGCATTAATGACCGGCGCTTTAGGCTTTCTCTCCTGCATTTTTCTTTTATAACCTGCTTTCAGTTGTGCAGATCCCATGACATAGCTATAATTGTAGTTCTAGTGAGGTGTACCTTCCTCTTTCTGTTGGCTAATACAGGCATTCTGGTTTCCTTTCGGATAGTGATACCGGAAGTATATTCAAACAGAGCAATCTCACAATAACAGGCAAATTCCAAGCAATTAGAACCGATACAAGAAGGTATTACAAATTTACTCATTGATAAGGGGCATAATATTTTATCCGATGAGCAAAGAAAGTTTTCCGTTATATAATAGGCACAACATGTAAAGAAACTTGCGAACGATGTGAGATTGATATCCCTTAATACGAAATATTTAAAGTTTTTGATAATGGAGAATATTGTAACTATTGCCAATATATACTGAAAAAATTGGAAGATAAATAATAAGAATAGTTACTAAGATTCTTCCCGTTACTATTTAATCAGTTATTATAAATCAGACAAACCCATTTAAGTTATTGTCATAAATAATCACCTTATATAATTATCTGTTTTTCCAATATAAAGTAAATTACTAAAAAATTAAAATTCTTTTAAATTTAACTCGTTTACTCCAATAATATCGTTCAATCTCATTTCCTCTGCACCCCATATTTCTATAGTAACAGTATATTCATTTAGGGAATTATAATCGTGAGATGCACTTGCAGAATAGGGTTCTTCTTTCCCATCTCCCCATGCAATAGAACCAAATAAATTTCGACCTGCAATAATCGGGATATGGAAAGATTGATTGTTGTGTTTAATTTTCAAGCGGCTAGCATTTGTAGAATTTTGATTGATAGTAACTTGTTGATTAACATTAGCATGGGAAATGGTAATGGTACCTTGACGTGCTTTACTATCTAAATTTGGTTCGATTGTAAAATTCAATATAGAGGTTTCCATTACCCGGGTATTAGGGAGGTATTTTATCCAATCCACAGAAATCAAGATTTTAAATTCTATATTAGCACTTACTTCGATTTTTAAATTTCCGCCCTTTTCAGATATAGTATATTCGTTTTGTGTAATGATTATAGCATCTTTTTGCAATTGTGTAATAGAAACTTTTTCAGTAATTCCCCAATCTTTGGCTCTAAATTGTATTTCTGCAGTTCGGGAATTATATGATTCGTTTGCTGAAATAGATATATTATGAGTATAGGATGAAACAGCACGACTTTTTTTCTCCGTTATCCAATCCACGTTAGGTAGTTGCATTTCATAAGGAACATTACTTTTTAATTCGATTTTGATTTCTGTTGCATCACTACTTAGGGTATAATTATTTTGGGTGAGAATTAATTCTGGAGTTATTCCACTTTGATAGATGGTGAAAGTTTCAGATGTGTCACTACTGTGAATAGTGATTTTCCCTTCTCGCTTCATGATATTGTCGTTCTTTTTTACTTCAAACTCAAGTATAGATGTTTCTAACCCTCTGGTGTCAAGAGGTGTAATCCATGTTGCAGCCTTCTCTTCAATGGTATATTCAAAATGAATATTTGCTTTAATTTCTATCAAAATCTTGCCACCTATGGCTGGTACTTCTGCTTTAGAGGAAGTAAGCATTAGAGCATCTTTTTGCTTTTGTACAATTGTAAAAGTCGTATCACAATCCCTGTTTGTTAATGTTATGGCGGAATTTCGTTCGTCGTAACTTTCATTCGCAATTACGCTAATTATAACTTCGTTTTCTCCTGCTTCGCCTTGAAGTGGCGAAACTTTACACCATGGTTGATCGGTAATAACGGACCATTGTGAAGAAGAAGTAAATCGAATCCTTTGTGATTCTTCGTTCGCTCCAAATGTCTGTAGGCCATTTTTTAGGGTAAGTTCCGGTTTAGAGATATTTATACTTTTTGTACAGGCTATAAACAATAGGGTTACCCATACAATTATAAATATATATTGTTTATTCATCATGGTCGCCATGTCTTAATTATTTTACTTTAATGAATTATTGCTTATAAGAAATTGCAATTCTTTATATTCTCTTTCTTTCTGCAATTTTATAATATAAGAACCTGTTTGTAGGGATTTTGTATCGATTTGAATTTCATTATTTTGAATTTTGCAGAATTTAGTAACATCCATATTGTTATCTGCATTAAAAAGTTGAAAATTAACACCGTCTTTTATTTGAAGTGTAAATATTTTTGTTTGTTTATTGAAAATTATAGATGTGCTTTCTTCAATGGTGACGTCATCATTTATTAAAACCAATTCCCATGAGGTATTCTCTTCCTCATTGCCTTTAATCAAGGTCCAATCAGGTGTCTTTTTACTTTTATAAAAAGCTCGTATCCGATCTCCTCCTTGAATAGGGACTGTTATTGTGACCTGTTTTGTTTTATTTTTAAGATTGAGATATACAAGTGGAGATAAATTTTCAACAGGATAGGTAACTAACTGGAGTTTTATTTCTCCTAATTTATTAGTCAAAGCCCATGTGATAGTTCCAGTAAATTTATCAGATCCAAAATTCCTGATATGTTGTCCTGTTAAATCGAACGGTTTGTTTGTATGTATGAAAGGTGCCGAAGTAAAAAAGCCAGCAAGTTCTGTATCCTTATTCGAAAATCTCAATATTTCCTGATAAGGATTACCTTCATCTTTTTTCAAGCCAATAATTGCCCACTGATTAGCGTTATAATAATTCTCTTCATTATAACCTAAGGCAGAAAGAGTATAATATCCGTTATGATTACCACTGTGTCCCCAATTTACATGAAAGTAATTGTCAGTTGTATATCCATCGAGTATAAAAGCATGTCCTCCTTTATCCTTAGCTCCTCTATAAATAATTGGCCGTTTTTCTTTTAATTCTTTTTTCAATAATGAATACCAGTCATCGGTTGTATAAACTGCACGTTTTAGAAAACAAGCACTTTTATCATATTTCATATAGGTTACTAAGGCAGAAAGTACATTACTAAGAGAAGCTGCAGTTGCTGTACCATCAAGGCCATAATCTGCTTGAAGCATCATTCCACAATCGAACATTAAAGTTGCAACTGCAGATGCCTCTTTATCTGTATATTCACCATTATACGATAATGGCATATTAGACCAATCATAAGCATGTCCCAATTCGCGGTCAGGTAAGGTTATTTGGAGTGTTTCTGTTGTATATCCTGGAATTGTGCCGCTCCCATAGTCAGGCCATTGATGAAATCTCATTACAATAGCAACAGCAGTTATAACGCATCCTGTTGCAAGTTTTTTACCGTTTCTTTCAGGACAATCATTATTATATGGTGCAAATTGATTCCATTTTGCCGTTTCTAATTCTTCTTCTATATTTCCTGCTCGTATGGTTGACCACGCTTGTCTAATATTAGCATCATAAGTAGGGTTCTGTCGAACTTTATTAATTTCTTTGTGTAGCATTTCAAGCCAATCCATTAAATTGGGGGGGATATTAGTTGGATCGAAATTGTTCACGAATGAATAACCTAAAATTGGGAGAGCAGCGTCGTCACCTGCAACAATAACAAAACCTTTTCCTCCGACATTGTTAAATATATAATATGACGGTGACTCCACTCCTTCGCGAGTATAAATACTTTTCCCATTCCAAATCAGCTGTAAATCTATAGTAGCTGTATGTGAGCGTTTTGTTTGAAAAAAACTATTCGCTATAGCATAGGCCTGTTCAACAGAGATGTTTTTGGCAAATAAAATCTCTAGCGAAAAAATTAAAATTAATAATAATAGATATTTTTTCATCACAATTTATTATTTTCCAAAATAAGATATATTGTGAACAAAAATAATAATAAAAATTAATTTGTTAAAGAAAGTATATAATTAATCAAAATGAAAAAAAGTAAATTGAAGTCTCAATACTAACGATACTCTCTGACAATATTCCATAGTATTGAGATAATGGTTATATGCTTAGAGGATGTTAATATTCGATTAGAGTATTGGTGTATAGTAGGGTGCAGAATATTGCCTACTGCTCTAAATAATTACAAACTAAAATAGGCAGTGAATCCTACCTTGATGAATTATTACAGTAAATTGTATCATAAATAAAAACCACCACATGCTAAACAGCATATGGTGGTATGAGAGGTTGAAAAATGAAATAGGAGGAAAAACTGTTTTATTTTCCTCCTACTCGATTGATTATTTTTACCAGGCAAACATGGGTCTGGGTTTCATCATTGCGTTGACTTCTTTCTTTACCTGTGCGATGACGTTTTCATCGTCTATATTGGAAAGAATACGATCGATCATATCTACAATCACCGGCATATCTGCTTCTTTCAGTCCGCGGGTGGTGATAGCGGGAGTTCCTACGCGCAAACCGGAAGTAGAGAACGGCGTACGGGTATCGAAAGGTACCATATTTTTATTAATAGTGATATCGGCACGTACCAGTGTGTTTTCTGCTTTTTTACCTGTCAGGTCAGGGAATTTGGTACGTAAGTCAATCAGCATACAGTGGTTGTCGGTACCTCCGGATACGACTTTGTATCCTTTGTCCATAAAGGCTTTTGCCATTGCTTTGGCATTTTTTTGCATTTGGACAGCGTATTCGGTATAAGAGTCGGATAAGGCTTCTTCAAAAGCAACTGCTTTTGCTGCAATAACGTGTTCCAGCGGTCCTCCTTGTTGGCCCGGGAAAACGGCAAAGTTGATCACCTGCGACATCATTTTTATTTCGCCCTTCGGTGTTTTCAATCCCCAGGGATTCGGGAAATCTTTCGGTAATAAAATCATACCTCCACGCGGTCCGCGTAAAGTTTTGTGAGTGGTCGTGGTTACGATATGGCAGTATTCAAAAGGATTGTTTAATAAGCCTTTTGCAATTAAACCTGCCGGGTGTGACATATCGCACATCAGCATGGCCCCCACTTTGTCGGCAATTTCGCGCATCCGTTTATAATCCCAGTCGCGTGAGTAAGCGGAAGCACCGCACACGATCATTTTCGGATGGTGTTCCAATGCCAGTTTTTCCATTTCGTCGTAGTCTACCAGACCCGTATCTTCTTTTACGTGGTAAGGGATAGGGTTGTAATTAATACCTGAAAGATTTACGGGTGAGCCATGGGAAAGGTGTCCTCCATGAGCTAAATCCAAACCCAGGAAAGTATCTCCCGGTTTCATACAGGCAAAGAAAACGGCAGCATTTGCCTGAGCTCCGGAATGGGGCTGTACGTTGGCAAATTCGGCTCCGAACAATTTACAAGCCCGGTCTATCGCTAATTGTTCTGTCTGGTCGACAATCTGGCAACCTCCGTAATAACGGGCTCCCGGATAACCTTCCGCATATTTATTCGTAAGACAGGAACCCATAGCCTGCATTACTTCTTCGCTCACAAAATTTTCAGAGGCAATCAATTCTATGCCTTCTTGTTGACGCTGACATTCTTTTTCAATTAAATCGAATATTACTATATCTCTTTTCATGACTCTATTGGTTTATAGAAAATTTTCTTCAAATTTAGAGGATTCCTTTGGACTTAACAAATTTTTCGACATTATTCTGAAAACGATTGAATTTTAGAGAATAAGCTAAAGAGGGCAGTGTAAACTTGAATTTTAATCCTGATAATTTCAACAGCAGAAAGCCGGGAAAAGAAATGGGATGGGAAAAGGCGTTCTTTTTTTTGTTTTTATTATTTTTGTAAGATACTAAAATGAAATAACTATGGAAAATCCTTTTGAAGAAAAACAAATGAAACGGCCGACATTTCTGACCGTATTGTGTATCCTTACTTTTATTGGGAGCGGATGGGGCATATTGTCCGAACTCTTTTCTCTGATAACTGCCGGTATGATGAATCAGAGTGTACAGATGGAACAGTATTCGCAAGCGATGGATCAGTTGGCGGATTCTGGAGTCTCTTCTTCTTTTCTTTCAGGTTTATTGAGTTCTTCTCAAGAAGTGATTCAGGCTAGTATGATGTATCGAACGCAAATTGCCGTTTGTGGTTTGATTCTAAGCGTGATCAGCTTAATCGGAGCAGTCCTGATGTTTCGGTTGAAGCGTATCGGCTTTTATTTTTATACCGCTGCTCAGGTATTGATGCTGGGCATTACTCCGATTTTTATCGGTTTTTCCTTAATTACTATTACAAGTTTGATTTTCTCTGCCATTTTTGCACTTCTTTTTATCATTCTCTATGCCGTAAATTTAAAATATATGAAATAGGTGTAAAGAATGCAGAAAATGTAAATTGCAGTTTCTTTTTCAAGAAAAACGAAAGCCGGCCGAAAAGGTATTTTCCGGTCGGCTTTTTGGATAATTTCTATTACTTTTATTCTCCTTACTGTAAGAGTAAAAGAGGGGTTTGGTCCCCTCCTATTTCATCCACACATTCAGTATCTCTCCGATATAGAGTTTATGTATGGGTTTATTTTTCCATTCTGCTTTGACTTCCGGATTATAAATGGTGTCCGGGTTAAGAACAGGAATGGCTAATGTCCGGCATTCGATGATCAACCAAGCTTCTTTAAAAGCCTGTGTTCCGGATGGAAGACTGAAAGGATGAAGCCGGGTTGCCTTTATTTTTTCAAGGGAAGTACCGGAATTTTTGTTACAATATTCGAGGGCCTCTTTGAAATTTTCAGAATAAAAAGAAAGTGTATAAGTGTTATTTTCTTCCAACAAAGGAGCAATGTCTGCCTGCGGATAAATAAAAGAAAAGGCTACCGGTAAACTGTATGCATAGCCTAAGCCGCCCCAACTGGCCGTAGCCATATTGAAGAAAGTTCGGTCTCCGACAGTGATCAGCATCCAGTCTTCAGAAAGCATTTGTATAATATTTCCGGGGATTTGTTTCGGATCAATTTGTTTATAGTTTTCCACAGTCTTATTACCGGAAGGTGTCGAAGTAGTTTTGCTTTTATGAGGCTTGTCAATGGGTACATTCAATATTTCTGCTGTTTCGAAGAATATTTTATCTACCATATCGATAGTGCTGATACGGAATCTGCTCGGAAGGCGGAGTAAATTGTCCTTATTTTTATTGAGCGCATATTCATCGGATATCCAGGTTTCAGCGGTATGTTTTTCCGGTTGGTCGGAGGAAGATACCTGATGATAATAAGTAATATGGGAAATTTGAATTTTACATTGTCCTTCTGTACAAGTAAGGATAAGATGATAGTTAATCAAGGCTTTGTTAAGCAAAATACTTTCGGGATTCAGAATCAGATATTCTGCTCCGAAACAGGCAATTTCTCCTTTTTCTTTGTTTGCATTTAAAACTTTGCAATTTGTCTGGCCGTTCGGTTGAAAGTACTTATTTGCCCATTCCAGCATACTATCGAATATCTTGTCCTGGGACATATTGGGTATATTTAACGTCTGGGAAAAAACGACTTTTCCGTCTACTTCCGGTACTGCACCGGCTAAATATTTACTGTCTACTTCCTGGGAAAAAAGAGAGAGAGGCAATAACAATAATAATAATAAAAGTCTTTTCATAGCATACACCAATTTACAATTTCAACAAAGATAATAGGAATAGCTAAATGTATTTCCTTTTAGCGGAGTAAATTATAAAATTAAATATTTTTAATATTTAATTTTGCTATCCGTTCCGATAAATTTTTATCGAGGCATACTACTGCTGGTTATTTAGGGGTATGAGAGAAGGGATCTAGAGGCATTTGGACGATGCGGCTGTCTTCTGTATAGCAGGTAAATATACCGAGAGCCCCTGATAAATTCCCGTTTAAGGGGAAGGGAGTGGAAATGCTGCCTTGATTAGCGGCGTTGGCCCGGTTCAATGACACTTGATAATCGTAATTTGCTTTTGTAATGTGTTTCAGGTTGATTATTATTTTTTCTATCGATTCATGTGGGGTGAAAGAAAGAGTTTTTTCTGTCTGTTCGTAAGGGATGTGGGGAAGATTTTCCAGTAAACAAGTACTTCGCTCCAGTAAAAGTTCTTTACTATAAGTTTCCACAGTATAAATATAGTAATTTTGAGTCGGGTCGGGGGAGGTATAGAACCGGATGGTCACTTCTTGCTCTTTTATTTCGTATGTTTGAATTTTTACTTCGTCCGGTACACTGGTTTGGGCCGTAATAGTTTTGTTTTCAGGGGTAAGAATCGACAGGTAAAGCGTATCCGATTCCGTTCGGTTTAGTTTACGGTTGGCGGCGTAATTATATACAAAACCGCTTTGAGGGGAAATATAATAAACAGGATAGAGGCGGAATAATTCGCCTGCCTGGATGTGAATTTGCAAATCGGATGAAAGCGTAAGTTTCAATTCTTGGGAGATGGGAAGTACTTGAGAGGCCGTAAGTAAAAATATCTCGTTGGGTTGGCAGTAGCATTCGATAAAATAGCCGGGTGTTTCTCCTACAGCGCGTATCGGAAGGTTGTCTTCCGGCATACAGGAAAAGCACAACAAGCTTATTCCCCCCAAGAAAGAGAGAAATTTTCGCTTTATTGTTCCGATTTTTTTTATTTCCGGCATATGGATTTACCAATTTAAATGCAGCGAAATATACGGAATAAAGGGGAGAATTACTTTAGATTTCGGGATAAATTTCGTTTTTCCGTTTTCATTTTCTTCCGGGTTAAAATAGACGAAAGAAGGGTTGGAATGATTGTAGACATTGTAAGCTCCGGCACTGATTTTTAAACGGATCCGTTTGTAGGGAAAGAGATAATCGAGATTTGCATCGAGCCGGTGATTGTCCGGAAGTTTGTAATTATAGCGGTCTGTATAAACGGGGATAAGTATCGGTTTATTTTCACTGTCGGTGATGTTGTGGGCCAGGGCCACTCCTACCGGGAAGGTCGTATATACTCCCGAGGAAAATGTCCACAAAAGATTGAGCGAAAAGCGGGAAGAGAAATACAAGGAACTGTTGATAACTATATTGTGTTTTACGTCATAAGGAGGGTTAAAGGCTTGACCGTTGTTGATTTCTTTGAATTTTCTTTTGGATTCTGAAAGGGTATAGTTAAAACGTAAATGCAGATTCCTTTGCTGGAAAGATAAATCCAGCTCGAAACCTCTGGCGTAGCCTTTCCCTTCGATCATATTGTCGGTAAGACCGCTGTATCGGGTTGATGCGTTTGCCGAGAAATCTTTCAGGTGCTGCATATTTTTATAGAATAAACCGGCATATAGAGTAAGTCCTATGGGGATTTCCTGTTCTGCCCCTATGGATATTTGCCGGCAAAGGGCCGGTTTCATCCCTTTATCCAGCGGATACCAGATATCTATTGGCGTCTTTACGGTAAAATAAGGATATAGACTCAAATATTGGGTTGTTTGGGCATAGTCTAGCCAAAGGGTGAATTTACCGGTGAAGTAACTGATTTTGGCGCGGGGAGACAGGGAATTAATCCGGGAGTTTCCCCGATAATGTTGATAATTCAGGCCGGCCACGAGTAAAAAATGATTTCCGTGGCGGTAATTCACTTCTGCATAAGCTTCGTATAAATTGAAATACTTGTCTGAACTTTTAATCAGCAGGTTTTCTGCATAATCCGGTTTGTCGGCGGTTTCAAAGCGGGCATGTTCAAATTTTCCACCGGTTAAGAACTGAAGCTGATCGTTAAGTTGACCGGTATAACTGATTTGAGTGATGAGGGAATAGCGGCGGTTGCCTCCTCCCATGGGAATACTTCCTTTTGCGTCCCCTTCACTGAAAGAAGATTTGCCTCCGATACTCAACCGGAACC
Source organism: Odoribacter laneus YIT 12061 (assembly GCF_000243215.1). Taxonomy (GTDB): domain Bacteria; phylum Bacteroidota; class Bacteroidia; order Bacteroidales; family Marinifilaceae; genus Culturomica; species Culturomica lanea. Next base: position 186,810 of record NZ_JH594596.1, read on the forward strand.
GGTTTTTTTCATTGGGGGTGTAAAGTGTTCTGAGGTTTCCGGAGAATGTTTTCCAATTAAAATCATAGCGGACATTTTCTTGTAATTTCATCGTTAGATTGTCCATAGAGAAAATACCGAAAGCGCTGAGGTTCCATTGGGAAGAAAGCCGGGAATCCACGCTCAGACTAAGGTCGTTAAAGGCATATTCCGGAAGTAAATTCCCCGTATTATTTCCTTTTACGGAACGGTTATACAGCTTAGAGATGGCTTGTAAATAGGAGGTCCGGAGGGAAGCTGCAAAGGAAGTATGGTTTTTTTTCAGGGGGCCTTTGGCTTTTAAAGCGGAGGATACTAATCCCAGGGTGAGTTCTCCTTCCAGTTTCTGTTTATTTCCGGGATCGGGAATCATATTGATATAAGAGGAAAGGGATCCGTTATAGGCGGCTGGAAAGCCACTTTTATAGAGGGTGGAATTGTTGAATATATAAGGATCGAAAGTAGCTAATATACCGGTCAGATGGTCTGTGCCTGCAATTTCCACATCGTGGATGAGGAAACTATTTTCCCAGCTATTGCCTCCTCTGACATAAATTCCGGGATCGAGGGCATTGGTCGTGATGATTCCCGGTACAGTAGCCAGGTATTTTAACAAATCCTGTTCTCCTAAAATAGCCGGAACTGTTTCGATACCTTTGCGGGAAGAGTAGAGGCGTCCTGGAGAGGTACGGCCGCTGACAATGACCTCTTGCAGGTTGTTGAATTTATTGCGGAGGATGACTGTAAAAGGGGTATTTCCTTTTACCAGATGAGTGGTTTTTTTATAATTGATATGAGAGAATTCCAGTTGACAGGGAAGCTCGGCTTTTAGACTAAAATAGCCTGTAGAATCCGTTATGGTGCCTTGCTGAATCTCCGGACAAAAAATGTTTACTCCACTTACAGCTTCTCCGTTTCGGGTAATTACCCGTCCGATAATGACAGATTGGGCTTCTGCCAGAAAAGGGCAGAAAAAGAGAATTGCAAAAATAAATTTTAACATGTTTTGCAGAATTCATACGTCTGCAAAGGTAGGAAAAGTTTTCAGGGTTGATACATTCTGATGTATCAACCCTGAAATTATAGTCTGTTTGTATACCCTGTCGTTTTATCCTCCGAAATTGTCGTACATAACATTTTCGTCGGGTACTCCTAGGTCGTAAAGCATTTTGGTGACAGCTGCGATCATCATAGGAGGTCCGCAAAGATAATATTCAATATCTTCCGGATTTTCATGATTCTTGAGGTAATTTTCGAAAATCACCTGATGTACGAATCCGGGTTTATAAGCTACGCCGGCGGCGTCGGCTACCGGATCGGGTTTATCAAGAGCCAGTGTCCAGTGGAAATTCGGATTTTCTTCCTGTATTTTATTGAACTCATCCACATAAGGAGCTTCTTGCAAGGCACGGGCACCGTACCAGAAAGTAACTTTGCGTTTGGTATGCATCGTATGGAACAGGTTGAAAATATGAGAACGCATCGGAGCCATACCGGCACCTCCGCCGATAAACATCATTTCATTGTTTGTTTCCCGGAGGAAGAATTCTCCATAAGGACCGGAGATCGTCACCTTATCGCCCGGTTTGCGGGAGAAAATGAAAGAAGAACAAATACCTGGATTAACCGGCATAAAAGTACGGGTAGCCCGGTCGATAGGAGGAGTGGCGATGCGGATATTCAGCATAATGATGTTGCCTTCTGCCGGAGAGTTTGCCATAGAATAGGCCCGATAAGTCGGTTCCGGATTATGCATTTTTAAGTCGAACATCTTCATGCGTTCCCAGTCGGCCTTGTACTTTTCATCTATATCCATATCTTTGAAGTCTACGTCCAAGGCCGGTACATCGATTTGGATATATCCTCCGGATTTGAATTTCAGGTTTTCCCCTTCCGGTAGTTTGACGACAAATTCTTTTAAGAAAGTCGAAATATTACGGTTGGAAACCACTGTACATTCCCATTTCTTTATGCCTAAAACGGCTTCCGGGATACGCATTTCAATGTTTTCCTTCACTTTCACTTGGCAAGCCAAGCGCCAATTGTCGTGTTGTTGTTTATAGGAAAAAAATCCGGTCTCTGTCGGCAAAATACTACCTGCTCCGGATAATACCTGGCATTTACACATTCCACATGAACCTTTTCCTCCACAAGCTGAGGGTAAAAATATTTTTTGGTTGGCCAGTGTGGACAGCAGTGAACTTCCTGGTTCCGCCGTAATAATTCGTTCTCCGCCATTGATATTGATTTTTACATTTCCTTTTGCTGTCAGTTTGGCTTTGGCAAACAAAAGAATGCCTACCAGAATCAGGGTGACAATCAGGAATACGACAATACCGGCAGTTACGATTGTTGTATTTATTGCTAATAGTATCATTTAATTTTAAATTTTAGATTTTAATTTTAAATTACTCTGCATCGGCATTGGTTTTATTTTCTGCTTGTCCGGTTTGTCCCGGAGCTTGCTGTATACCTTCTTCTGTCGTTGCGTCATCCGTTGCAGTATGGGTTTGCATTGCCGGTGATGCCTGTACTGTTTCAGTGGAGACAGGCTGGGCTTTCAGTTTATTGAGGTCGATTCCCAGGAAACTCATAAAAGAGATAGCCATTAAACCGGTTACAATAAATGTAATTCCGATTCCGCGCAGAGGAGCCGGAATATTTGAATATTTCAGTTTTTCTCGGATAGCAGCAATACACACAATGGCTAACAACCAGCCGATTCCGGAACCCAGTCCGAAAGTGGTAGCTTCGGCTACATTTGCATAATTCCGTTGTTGCATAAATAACGAAGCCCCCATGATAGCACAGTTTACAGCAATCAAGGGCAAGAAAATACCCAGTTGGTTATACAGAGCCGGGGCAAATTTTTCTACAATCATTTCCACCAATTGTACCATAGCAGCGATGATTGCAATAAACAGGATAAAGCTTAAGAAACTTAAGTCGATCGTAGCGGCTTCTTCTCCCAGCAACCATTGTAAAGCTCCTGGCTTTAAAACATAGTTATCCAGCAGATAATTTACCGGAACGGTGATGAATAACACAAATATAACTGCTATGCCCAGACCGAATGAGGTCTTCACCGTCTTCGATACGGCCAGATAAGAACACATACCCAGGAAGTATGCGAATATCATGTTGTCGATGAAGATCGAGCGGACGAATATATTTAATAGATTTTCCATATTTCTAATTCTTCTTTAATTATTTTTCTATTAAATCCTTGTTTCTGGAGCGGTGAACCCAAATAATCAATCCGACAAGAATCAAGGCCATGGCTGGCATAATCATCAGACCGTTGTTCAGATAGTGGCCTCCGTTTTGGATATAAAAAGATTGCGGGATGATGCGGAAACCGTAGAGGGTGCCGGAACCGAACAATTCGCGGAAGAATGCCACGATCACGAGAATCATACCGTAACCCAATCCGTTTCCGATGCCGTCCAGTAAGGAAGGCCAGGGTTTATTTGCCAAAGCGAAAGCTTCGATACGTCCCATGATGATACAGTTGGTAATAATCAAACCTACATATACGGAAAGCTGTTTACTTACGTCGTAAGCGTAAGCTTTCAACACTTGGTCTACAATGATTACCAATGCAGCCACTACGACGAGCTGTACGATGATACGGATTCGCGTAGGGATCGTATTCCGTAGTAAAGAAAGAATGACGTTGGAAAAAGCGGTTACTGCCGTTACAGAGAGTCCCATCACGATGGCGGGTTCCAGCTTTGCGGTGACGGCAAGAGCAGAACAGATACCCAGCACCTGTACAATAACCGGATTGTTTTTGCTCAAAGGACCAAGGAGATATTCCTGGGTCTTCGCTGAAAAAAATGCGCTCATTTTATTTTTGTTTTAAAAACGGTTCGTAATAGGTTAAATAATTTCGGAGCATGTTTTCAACTCCTTTGGAGGTGATCGTACCACCGGAAATGGCATCTACTTCATTCTTGCCGGTTGCATTTCCGCCTTTTATAACCAAAATACTGACTAACTCCTCCCCGGAGAAAATCTGTTTGTTTTGGAATTGATTGTTAAAAGCGGGGGTGGTAATTTCGGCTCCTAAACCCGGGGTTTCTCCCTGGTGGTCGAAGAATGTACCGTAAATGGTCGACTTGTCTGCATCCAATGAAATATATCCCCAAATCGGGCCCCACAAACCGGCTCCGTAAATCGGCAGTATGTATTTAGTAGCTCCGTCTACATCTGCAACAAATACAGGAAATTCCCGTTTGTCTGCCGCTACATTGTACTGTTCTTTAATATCTACATTGAAAGCGTTCCCTTCTATTCTTTGGCCTTTATCATTCACAATAAATTGTTCTTTGATATATTTATTAAACAATTCAGCGGAATTTTGAGCGGTAGAACTGATGTGTATAGCACTCAGAATATTCTGTCTCTTTTCATTTTGCCTGTTCTCGTTTTGACGGGGTTGCAGGGAAAGAGATATGACGGACAGTAGTGCTGCGACTACTACGACCAGAATGACTGAATAGATAAATGTATATGTGTTTCCTTGTTTATTCATCTCTTTCTGTTATTAAGCATTAACTTTGGCTCTTTTCAGACGGTGTTTGATATTGGATTGTACCACAAACCAGTCGATCAAGGGGGCAAAGGTGTTCATCAATAATATCGCTAACATCATACCTTCCGGATAACCGGGGTTTATACAACGGATAATGACAGCCATTGCTCCGATCAGTAAACCGTAAATGTATTTTCCGATATTGGTCTGTGCTGAAGTGACCGGATCGGTAGCCATAAATACAGCTCCAAAAGCAAACCCGCCCATTAATAGCTGTTGATAAGCTTCCACATGTGAAACCGGTTCGAAGGCCAGGGACATGAGGAATCCTCCTACAAATACGGATAGCATGATCCGCCAGCTGGCCACATTGGTGAGCAGAAGCAGGAGTGCTCCGAGTAGAACGCAGAAGGTGGAGGTTTCTCCGATAGAACCCGGGATCAATCCCCAGAACATATCTGCAGAGGTGTAAGTCAAAGGTTGGCCTAAAGCCATTTGAGCCAATGGTGTTGCCTGAGAAATAGCATCTGTTGTCGTCGGATCACCGGCAATCCAGACAGCATCTCCGGAGATCATAGAAGGATACGAAAAGAAAAAGAAGGCACGGGCTAATAAAGCCGGATTCCAGATATTCATTCCTGTACCTCCGAAAATTTCCTTGCCGATGATCACGGCAAAAGCTGTGGAAAGAGCAATCATCCATAAAGGAGCTTCCACCGGCATGATCATGGGAATCAACAAACCGGAAACCAGAAATCCTTCATTAATCTCGTGACCTCTCATCTGTGCAGCGGCAAATTCTATTCCTAATCCGACAACATAAGAAACAATAATCATCGGAAGTACTTTCCATAATCCGAAGAAGAACATTTGGAAAAAATCTGTTTCTGCTAATACGCCGATTGCTTTAAAATGTTGGTATCCTACATTGTAAATTCCGAAAAGCAATGCCGGAACTAAAGCAATCACGACAATAATCATCGTTCTTTTGAGATCTACAGCATCCCGGATATGAGAACCGGAAGTCGTCGTGCGGTTTGGCACGAAAAGAAAAGACTCAAAACCAGTGAAAACGGAGCGGAATTTTTCCAGTTTACCTCCCTTTTCAAACTTGGGTTTTTGCTTATCTAAATAATTTCGTAAAAAATTCATGTCATTCAAATTTCAATGTTATAAAGCTTCTCTGCTTGTTCGCTTTTAACTGTATTAATTGGTTTCTTTCATCATCAAAGCAATCCCATCTTCAAGGATTTTCTGGACAGGGGTTTTAGAAGTACAGACAAATTCGCATAGCGCCATGTCTTCCGGTAAAACCTCGTAAATTCCGAGTTGTTCCATCTTATCGATATCTCCTGCCAGAATCGCTTTTAACAAGTAAACCGGAAGGATATCCATAGGGAACACTTTATCATATTGTCCGGAAACGACAAATGCCCGCCGTTCTCCGTGGTAATTGGCATCTAAGGTATAGTGCTTATTCGGACAGAGGAAAGAAGGGAACAACCGGGATGCAGAGAATTTGTTGAAACCCGGCGTAGCCCAGCCTAAAAATTCATAAGTATCCCCTTCCGGAATAACGGTAATCTGGTTGGCATAAAAACCGAGAAACCCCTTGTCGCTTACTTTTGTACCGGTCAGTACATTCCCCGAAATAATCCGCTGGTGAACTTCGTTTTTCAATTTGTCAGCCGTAAAGCAACAGATTTGTGCACCTATCATCGTTTTATAATAAGCAGCTTCCTTTACTTCCGAACCGGTTAAAGCAATGGTTTTGCGTGCGTCATAATGCCCTTCTGTAAACAGGCGGCCGATGATTGCCAAATCTTGTATATTAACCGTCCAAACGTGTTCTCCTTTGTTGATCGGAGAGATATGATTGATTTGGATACCGACATTTCCAGCCGGGTGAGGACCTTCAAAATACGTAATGTTGACGTTTTTCAGCTGATTGAAAACGGCATTCTGAGGGATACCTTCTTTTACTCCTAAATTTACATTTCCATTGCAAAGTTTTTGCATACAATCGATACCGGCCTGTAAATTTTTCCCTTCTTCTTTTAATATCCATTCAAAGTCGGGGGCTAAAGGAGCGGTGTCGAATGTGGAGATAAAGACTGCTTTGGGAGTAATTTCCGGATTGGCTAAAATACCGTAAGGACGTTGTATGATCAATGGCCATGTGCCACTGTCCTGCAGACGGGTGATGATCTCTTCCCGACTGAGTTGGTTTACATCGGCTTTCCCGAAATCTCTATAGGTGATTTCGGAATCCGCTTTAATGACAACCTCCAATAATTTTCTTCTTTCTCCGCGGTTGATAGCTTCGATACAGCCGCTGACAGGTGCCGTAAATTTGATCCCGGGGTTTGCCTTATCGGTAAATAAAGCATCTCCCGCTTTCACTACGTCGCCAACCTTGACTGTCAGTTTGGGAGTAAGTGCACGAAAATCCGTAGGTTTCATCGCATAAAGAGTACATTTTCCTCCTGCTTTTACCACTTTTTCGGCTTCCCCCTTCAACTTAATATCAAGGCCCTTTTTTAATTTGATTACCTTGGACATGTTATAATTATATTAAATAGTTTAATTATTTAAATAACGAAGTTTAATTTTTCCAAATTAGCCACAAATATACAAACCTATTACGTAATTTTGTCGTTAATTAGATTTTAATTTGCTTCTAAAAAAAAATTTTTTGATTTTGTGAAAAGAGGGGGGAGAAATCGTTTCCTTTTCCCTTTTTGAAAGAAGTATTCGAAAGTACATTCGTACTTGGGTAAACACTTTGCTGAAGAGAGAGGGATCTATCCGGAAGAATCAGATGAGAAGCAGCTTTCCGTCTTTCCCCTTGTAAACATTCGGAAGTTAAAAAAGAAAGTTTTCTGATTTTAAATAGAAATTAGGATATTCTGTCAGTAAAAAGTAAAATAGTTTTCTGCAATTTGTCATTTTGGCATAAGTTTTGATAACAAAATAAGGTTAAACAAGATAAAATATGAAGACAATATTATTTTTAATTTTAATAGGACTGGGGGTAACTGCTTGTAACTCTTCCCGAAATATCGTAAAATTGACGGGAGTGAAATGGGTATTGGAAAAGCTGGATGGAAAGCCCTTACAAATGAAAGAAAACGGGAATAAGGTTTATATTCATTTCAATGATACGGAAAAGAGGGCAGACGGAATGGCGGGTTGCAATCGTTTTTTCGGAGGCTATGAATTAGATGGCAAGACTTTGAAATTTTCCCAGATGGGATCTACGCGGATGGCTTGTCCGGATATGGAAGTTGAGTCTGCTTTTTTTAAAATGCTGGAAAATACAGATCGTTTTGAAATAAAGGACCATACATTATTGTTAATGAATCGAAATCAAGTGCTTGCAGAATTTAAGAGTGAACCTTTAAAAGAAAAATAGAGGGTAGAATAAGATTTTTCAAAAAAGATTGTCCCGGAGTTTTACTTTTAGTTTGAAAGTAAGCTCCGGGATTTTTGTGGGCTAAAGAGAAGGATTCCACCAGAATGTCAACTATTTTTATTTGTTATCGTATATGTATCAGTAAGATAAGAGATTTCTCTTCCAATCGGAGGGAGAACCTGAAAAAGGGAAGGAAACCGGATAAATTTTGTGTTCTTTGTTTTGATTTGGAGAAAGAGACCTTGGATTTTAACATTTAACAAATCTCTTCTAACGTTAAGCTTTGCTAATTAAGATTTTATTAGTAATTTATTGGCAAACTTATTGCTTGGAATAAAGTGCAACTGGAAAAATTCGGATAGGATAAAAATGAAATTGTTCTGTTGTGAAAGGGTGCCAGTCATGTAATTTAATAAAACGGAAAAAAGTATGAATGTTACAAAATCATTAGTTAGTTTGATTCTAGGTATTGTCGGCGGTTTTATTGCATTCTTTATAGCCAATGAGTGGAAAAGCGAACCGTTGAGGCCGGAAATCCGGCATGAAATTATCGGACCGGGCGTAAAGCAGGTAGCTTATACACCGGATCATACCGGTTTGGAAGGCCCGGGAAGTGTGGATTTGAGGGAAGCTGCCAAAAAGACAGTCCCGGGAGTGGTGCATGTTAAAACCATACAAATGGGACGGGAGTATGTCGGTAATCCTTTTTTGGATTTTTGGTTTGGAAATCGTTCTCAGGAAAGAGAAGTACCAATGAATATGGGTTTTGGTTCTGGCGTAATTATATCAGATGACGGATATATTATTACCAATAACCATGTTATTCGGGGGAGCGACCGTGTGATTGTGGTGTTGAATGATAAAAAAGAATATGAAGCGAAAATTATAGGTTCAGATCCGAATACAGACATTGCTTTGTTAAAGATAGATGGCAAGAATTTGCCTTGTGTAGAATATGGTAATTCGGACGATGTGGTATTAGGAGAGTGGGTGTTGGCTGTCGGGAACCCTTATAATTTAACTTCTACGGTGACGGCGGGTATTATCAGTGCCAAAGGTCGTGAGTTAGGGATGAACCGGGGACAAATGAATCTGGAGTCGTTTTTGCAGACGGATGCAGCGGTGAATCCGGGGAATAGTGGGGGAGCTCTGGTAAATGCGAGAGGGGAACTGATTGGGATTAATACCGCCATACAGTCGCCTACAGGAGCTTATTCCGGATATTCTTTTGCCGTACCTGTCAACATTGCCCGTAAAGTGGTGAACGACTTGAAAGATTATGGAAAAGTACAACGGGCGGTATTAGGAGTTTATATGCGGGAATTGACGCCGGCGGTGGCAGAGGAGATGAAACTGAAAGAGACGTCGGGTATTTATGTGGAAGATGTGATTTCCGGAGGAGCAGCTCAGAAAGGTGGTTTGAAAAAAGGAGATGTCATTCAGGGAATGAACGGTATTGAAATAAAAACAGCACCTGAATTTCATGAGCAGTTAGGGAAATATCGTCCGGGAAGCGCCGTACAGTTGAAGGTGAAACGAAACGGAGCAGAGAAATTAGTGGAAGTAACCTTACAGAATACATACGGTGATACGGCTTTAGGAGTGAAAGAAGAGGGAGATTTATTGGGCATAAAAGTAAGTCCCTTGAGCAAAGAAGACCGTTACCGTTATCGGTTGAACAAAGGCGTGAAAATTACAGATATCCGGAATGGAAAATTCAAATCCGCTGGTTTAGAAAAAGGTTATATCTTAGTAAAGATTAATAATTCCGTTCTTTATGACGAAGAAGATTTGGCGAAAGCCTTGAACAGTGTGACGGACGGGGGTGTTTTTGTTACGGCTGTAAGTCCCCGGGGACGGGTTGAATATTTTGCATTTTCATTGTTAAATTAAAAAATGTTAATAAAAAACTTCCGCAATTTTTACATGGGTATCTAAATAAAAAACATTACTTTTGCAAAATATTTGCGGTGGTATAATAAGATAGTATGAGACAATTAAAAATTACAAAGTCAATAACGAACAGGGAGAGTGCTTCCCTTGATAAGTATTTGCAGGAGATCGGTAAAGAGGATTTGATTACCGTAGAGGAGGAAGTAGAATTAGCTCAACGTATTCGTAAAGGGGATCAGCGGGCTTTGGAAAAGTTGACACGTGCTAATTTACGTTTTGTGGTTTCAGTGGCAAAGCAATACCAGAATCAAGGCCTTAGTCTTCCGGATTTAATCAATGAAGGAAACTTGGGGTTGATTAAAGCGGCAGAGAAATTTGACGAAACCCGTGGATTTAAATTTATTTCTTATGCTGTTTGGTGGATCCGTCAATCTATTTTGCAAGCTTTGGCCGAGCAATCCCGTATTGTTCGTTTGCCTTTGAACCAAGTCGGTTCTTTGAATAAGATAAACAAAGCTTTTTCGCGTTTTGAACAGGAAAATGAACGCCGGCCTTCTCCGGAAGAGTTGGCTGATACCTTGGATTTACCGGCTGAAAAAGTAGCTGATACTTTAAGGGTTTCAGGTCGTCACATCTCTGTAGACGCTCCGTTTGTAGAGGGAGAAGACAATAGTTTGTTGGATGTATTGGTAAATGATGATTCCCCTGTAGCCGATCGTACCTTAATTAATGAATCCTTGTCTACAGAAGTGGAACGGGCATTATCTACTTTAACTGAAAGAGAACGTGATATCATTAAACTGTTTTTTGGTATTAATACACAGGAGATGACCTTGGAAGAAATTGGTGAAAAATTCGGTTTAACCCGCGAAAGAGTCCGGCAGATTAAAGAAAAAGCTATCCGTCGGTTACGTCATTCTTCCAGAAGCAAGTTATTGAAAACTTATCTAGGATAAAACCCAAGAGTCGATACAGTGAAATTACACATTAGGGACGTGCCCTTTTGTGTAATTTTTTTATATTTCAGATTTCCTTTTTTGCCGTATTCTTTCTGTACTATTTTCATTCTAAAGATTTATTTCCTCCTTTTTCTGTCTTTTTTACAAGCCTACTTCTACTGCTAATAAAATATTTATTTAAAATTCTATTCTTTTCTCCTGAGAAGATATGGATTCTGGTTGTTAATCTTGTTTTTCTGTCAGGTATTTCCAGAACCGGGCGGGCATATTTTGCCGGTGCAGTTTGGGGTTCAACCGTTCCCGTATAGCGATGGATTTGAAATACTGTTTCCAGAGCTGTTGGAATAATTTTTCATCTGCAGCCAGATATTCTTCGGAAAGTTTGCCGTTTTGAAAGGGAGTCGTTTCCGAACTGAAATAAACTTCCGTTACTTCAGAAAGATCGTAATAATAGCCGTATTTTCGTTTGACATCATAGAGTAACCATTTTTGGTCGGAAAAGCGGTTTTGGAAATGAGGAGTAGTTAAAGGCAAAACATTATAACGAGGTTCAAAAACGGCGAAAAATATATCGTCTGCCGTTTTTTGAAAACGGGTGAATTGTAACAGCCGGTGTTTTTCCTGGTTTACTTTTTTCCAGATTTGGGAGATTTTCAAAACGTCGGGATCTCCGAAATTGAGTTCTATGGATTGGGGAGAGTCTATATTTTTCCGCATATAACGGAAGAGCAACATATCGACATCCGCTAACTCGGACAGCCAGGTAATCGTCAGGAAAGACAAGCCTCCCCGGCTTAGTTTTTTTTGAAGCCCTTGCCAGACCCGTTTGGATTTCTCTTCGTCTGTATAGACCGGAATCACCCGGTCGTAGAAAAGAGGGAGAGGTTCTTGTTCCGCCCATAAAAGGTCGGGAAATATTTTATAATAATAGGCCTCAAAGAGAGCTGTCAGGAGCCCTTCAAATGTTTTGTCGTAAGTGAACACCACCATATCAGTCGTCTTCAAACTGTAATTTTAATTGACGGGGATCTTCCCGTTTCCGCCCTGTGTTTTTATTCGTCAGAATTTTCCTTACCTGATCGGGATGAATTTCCTGTATTGTTTGGTAGGGTAATTCTTGGCAAGTAATAAAATAACGGGCTTTTTTCAGGACAATCCCCATTTTTTGTAATTGCTGACTGCCTAATTTGCCGTAACGCCGGGAGACCAAGATGAGTTTGGCGGATTTTACTCCTATTCCCGGTACGCGCAGTATCATTTCATAATCGGCTTTGTTGATATCTACCGGAAATTTTTCCGGATGCCGGAGAGCCCAGGCCAGTTTCGGATCTATTTCCAGATCCAGGTCCGGGTAAGCCTCATTGGCGATCTCCTCAGCTTTAAAATGATAAAAGCGCATCAGCCAGTCTGCCTGATAAAGACGATTTTCCCTGACCAAAGGGGGTTGTTTTAAAGCCGGTAAACGAGGATCGTATTCGTTTACGGGGACAAATCCTGAATAATAGACTCTTTTCAGAGTAGGTCTTTGATAAAGTGCGGAGGAAAGGTGGAGGATATCTTTATCTTGGTCCGGACTGGCACCGATAATCATCTGGGTACTTTGGCCGGCAGGTGCAAAACGGGGAACTTTCCGAAACTTTTTCCGGTCTTCCAAATTTTCCAGTATCCCCTGTCGGATATAACGCATGGGGGTAAATACGCTTTGAAAATTTTTATCCGGAGCCAGTAATTGCAAACTTTGTTCGTTGGGAATTTCTATATTAACACTCAGACGATCGGCGTATAATCCTGCTTCGTTGATTAATTCCCGGCTGGCTCCCGGAATGCTTTTCAGATGAATATAGCCGTTATAACGATGATTCAGCCGCAACTCTTTTGCTACCCTGACGAGCCGTTCCATAGTATAATCCGGATTGCGGACTACACCTGAACTCAAGAAAAGACCTTCGATATAATTACGACGATAAAATTCAATCGTCAAATTTACCAATTCAGTTACGGAAAATGTAGCCCGTTTCAGATCATTGCTTCTTCGGTTGATACAATATGCACAATCGTAGATACAATGATTGGTAAGCATGATTTTTAACAGCGATATGCAACGTCCGTCCTCTGCGAAACTATGGCATATACCCCAGCCTGTGGCGCTTCCTATTCCGGAAGAGGTATTGCGTCTGGACGTGCCACTGGAGGCACAGGATACATCGTACTTGGCCGATTCCGCCAGTATTTTTAATTTCTCTAAAACCGCTTCGTTCATGCTATATCAATTCTATCCTTATGCAAAGGAACGAATTAAATTGGAATTCGGAAGTAGAAAAAAGTTAATGATTGAAGAAAGGAGATTAAATTTTATTTTTTAGAAAAGGGGGAGGAGAAAAAGGTCTGATACTCATAAATCAAATTAGGGGTGAAGAGATTTTGGGAAATACCCTCTTCAATTTCTTGAGGATTCCAGAACCGTCCGGTCTCTACTTCATCGTTGTCGATGTGGATACGGTTGTAACGGATACAAAGGAAGGAGAAAACCAACTCCCTTTCTCTGGGGCTTTCCCAGGTATAAGAACCCTTAAACCGAACTTCAAAATCTGTTATGCCTAATTCTTCCTGAGCTTCTCTTTTCAATGCTTCTTCAATTTTTTCATTTAGTCCGATATGTCCTCCTACAGCGGTATCCCACATTCCCGGTAAAAAATCTTTTTTCATACTTCTTTTTTGCAAAAAGAGTTCGTTTTTTTCATTTTGTATATGCAGGTGTACTACCGGATGTAAAAGTTTAGATCCCGAGTGGCACAAACTCCGAGGAGCTTTTCCGATGACTTCTCCTTTCTCATTGACTAGGGGAAGCCATTCTTCTTTTTTATACTTTTGAATCATAAAATATCGTCGGGCAAATAAAATTCCTATGAATAAGCCGATCAACAAATAGAGAAGGACACCACTGACAAAATTCACCGCTTTTTCATCTGCATAATAGATTGAAAAAAACAAGAGAAGAGTATGGAAAAACAATAAGAAAAACAGCATCCGTACTGTTATTTTCATTGCTTGTTGTTGCATCGGAGTAATTTGAAAATTTTTACGGAGGGCAGTGGGAAGAGTGGAACTGATCTCTTTGTGCGAGAAGGCGAGAAACCCCAGTAAAATACAGATAGCAGCTTCCGTTATTCCGTTTTGTAAATGTTCCGGAAGAGGAGAGGAACTGGTTAAAGTTACGATTGCCGGTATGGCGAGGGCACAAGTTATAAACACTATCGTCCAATCGTTGTATCTTTCTTTAAACCGGGTATAAATAAATTCTCCCGATCCCAGTATGCCTAAACAGATTAATCCATTGGTCGGTTCCAGGCATTCATCTATAATAAAATAAAGAATGAGCAGCAACAGAGAAGGCCACAACTTTTTCAAACTTAGCATGTGATGTCCTAAAATAAAATTTTACTGATAAGGAAAAATCTATCTTTTGTTTATCAGACTTTCAAAGGTAAAAAAAATAAGGAGGAGAAAGATATCTTCCCGCTTTAATCTTCTACGGATACTGAAATTTTTGAAACCTGACAAGCGAAGGAAGGAAAATTTATTTTATCTATAATGGAAGGGGTGTTTGACAGGCAGATGGTGTTTAAGATAGGGATAAAATAAAAGGACGTTCCGTTCTGAAGAAAAATTATAGTATAAACAGAAAAAGGGGTAAATACAAAGAACGGAAGTAAGAAAGTATTTTATCGTATTTTAAACTTAGTAAATTCTAATTCATAATTAGAAATGAAGGATATAAGAATAATATCTTATATTTGTTTGATTTTTAGTCTGTGTAGAAAAAGGCTGTTTTTAGCCATTTCTTTTTTACGATATATTTCATTGTGAATATTTTACAGATAAACCATACCTGTCTGTTAATGCAGGTAGTTATTTTTTGAAGTGATCATATTATAGCGAAAAATATGCTCTTATTATTTCTCTGTTTTATCGTTTTTTCTTTGCCTCTGGCTCCTGTGAAGGAGATAAAGGAGGATGCACAGGAGAAAGAAGTGCAGGTCTATATTGATAGGGCTTATCAAAGTTCTTATTCCGATCCGGTTCGGGCTATTTCTTTTTCCAATACGGCTATTCTAAAGGCTGAATTGTCCGGGGACCGGAATTTATTATGCCGGGCATTAGTTGCTTTGGGACGTTCCTATGTCAATCTCGGTTCTTTTGACATGGGGTTCGAAGCTTTTTATAATGCTTTAGATAAATGTCCGCCAGAAAACAAACAATTACAAGCTCAGATAAATGTAAATATCGGACATTTGTACATTAGTGTAGGAGATATAAAAAAGGCATTTCAATTTATAGAGCGGGCAACCGAACTTTTCACTGCGTTGGGGGATACGGCAGGAATTGCCAGTTGTTATAATGCAGAGGGATTGG
This sequence comes from Odoribacter laneus YIT 12061, assembly GCF_000243215.1. Lineage (GTDB taxonomy): Bacteria > Bacteroidota > Bacteroidia > Bacteroidales > Marinifilaceae > Culturomica > Culturomica lanea. The sequence goes on from NZ_JH594596.1 coordinate 202,045, forward strand.
CTTACGAGCGGATAGAGGAAGACGAGAAAGCAGAGAACAGCCTTAAAAAAGCATTGGAATTGAACCGTCAGTTAAACGACCGGAAGAATATTGCTGCTAATTTGAATAATTTGGGTCTTTTGGAAGGCAAACCGGAAGAAAGGATAAAATCATTGGAAGAAGCAATACAACTTAATAAATCGTTAGGAGCGAATTGGTCGCTGGCGGAAAATTATAATAATCTAGGTACTCAATATTTTTTTTTAAAAGAGTATAAAAGAGCATTGGAGGAATTGAATAGTGCTTTTGTTTTGGCGACAAATTTGAGTGCTAAAGAATTGCTATGCGATAATTATCGTTATCAGACCTGGGTATATAGGGCAATGGGCAATTATAAGAAAGCTTATGAAAGCATAGAGCGGTTGTATGAGATGGAGAAGGATCTCTTATCGAATAAGAAAATCAGGGAAATGGAATTAAATGTGGCTGACCGGCGTTTTAAAGCCCAGCAACAGGAATTGAATTTAAAACAAAAAGAGCTTAAAATCAAGAGTTTGGAACGGGATATGTTGCTGGTTATGGCTTTTTCTTTGGCCCTGTTTTTCGGATTGTTTTTGCTGATATGGAGATTCAGACACAGACGCAAAATTCAGTTGACTCTGGCGACACAGAAAATTGAAGCTCAACATCAGGAAATGATGAAGTTACGACTGGAAAAGACAGAAGAAGAACGAAGGAATGTCGAAATGGAATTGGAATACAGCAAGAAGGAATTGACAAACTTCGCCTGTTATATGCAAAGTAAGAATGAATTGATTGAGAAAATTAAAGTGATGATCCGGGAGTCGTATAAGGATGCTAAACCGGAGATAAAAACTCAGTTAAAGACGATTAATGCTTTTATTACTCAATATCAAAATAAGGAAGAAAATATCGGTCCTTTAATGGAAGAGATCGAACGGGTCAATGCGGAATTTATTGTGCGTTTGACTACCCGGCATCCTGATTTATCAAAGAATGAAAAACAATTGGCTTCTTTTTTACGAATTGATTTTAGCACAAAAGAGATTGCTCTTCTGGTTGGTTCTACTCCTAAAACTGTCAATATGGCCCGTTACCGCTTACGTAAAAAACTGGGATTGGAAACGGACGAAGGTTTAAGTGAGTATATGAAGAAAATGTAGATTTAATATGTTCCCCTTTCTCCGGTTATTTACGTTTTCAGTTGTGTTTCTCTCGCTTTTCTGCCAGCTCAAGCTCCGTTAAAACACCAAAACTTCTCCCTTTTCGTCGGGCAAAGCCTGGTTAACGCCGACGGACAACTGGGATTTCTTTTCTTTAAATGTAGATATGATTATTTTATTAAATATTTGATAATCAAATATTAAATTCGAATAATGTAGATATTAATTTTAAAAAATACATCTTTTTGTAGGTACCTTCTGCAAGCAAAATTCAAACGATTGTTTTTTCCTCTTTTATTTTTGTCGGGCGATGGTGAAAATTAAATCATGTTTTAAAAATAATAACTAAAACCTTTATGAAGATGAGAAAGTGTGTTTTGCAAATGTTGTTCATTGTGGCGGCATTTCTGGTTTTTCCAGGGTGTAGCGATGATGAAGATAATGTCGATTGGGAAAAGGTGGTAAAAGTGGCGGTGGCAACCCCTTCCCAAGTGTATTTTGAACGTACGGCCAATCAGCCGGATACAGTAATCATTGATGTCGCTTTTTCTGTGCCTGTTCCGGAAAATATAAACTTTGAAGTCCGGCTGGGAGCGAACAATCAGGTAGATGCTGATAGTATTTCTTTGTCTCACGAGCATTTTACCATAGAAAAAGGGGGACGTTCTTTTGAGATGACTTGTAGGGTGGAAGCTGGAGCTGTTCCTGTAGGAATTCAGAACTTGCGTATCGATTTTGTTTCGTCACATCCTGAAGTGGGGACAATTCAATTAGAGATTCCCATAGAGAAAGAGGGCCCCAATACAATTGTGCATGTAGACGGTTTGAATTGGGTCGTTGATTTCGATCAACAAGTGTGGCAGGAAGTGGAAATTGACGGTAAGGTAATCGGAGGATTATTTCAGACGGCTGTAGCTATTGGTTCTGCTCCTGCTGTAAAGAGAATTCATTTCGATAATTATGGGCAGGATATTATGGGTAAGCAGGAAGGAGATTTGATCTATGTTCTTCCTTTGGAAGAAGGTATAGAGATTGGAGAGAGCTCGGACTGGGCGTTTAATGCTTCCTATAGCAGTGAGAACTGGATGTATATGCCGGTATTGTATTCGGAAGATTATACAGATTGGCTGGGAAAAACAGCCTATGTGGGTATGAGAATCGTGACGGACATTCCGGGCATTCCTTTCAAATATTATTGGTTCAAGTTTACAGTTTCGGATGATGCTGTATTTACTTTAACCGAATATGCTTATGATAAGGAAGGAAAAAGTCTGAAAACCGGTCAGACAGAATCGGAAAATAAATAAGAGGAACAAAATTAATCTCGGATAAAATGGAAAATAGACAGACGAATAAGGCAAAATATCTGTATCGGATATTGGTGGTGTTACTGGCCTGGTGTTTACCTTTAGGTGCGATGGCTCAGGAGGATTACCTATTAAAAGGAAATGTGGCGGATGAGAAAGGTGAGACGATGCCGGGGGTGAATATTTTAATAAAAGGGACTGTGAGTGGAGTCGCTACGGATCTGGATGGAAATTTCACCTTAAAAGTTAAAAAGGGTGACTTATTGGTGTTTTCGTTTACCGGCTATAAAACGCAGGAAATTCCTGTTGTCGGACAGAACGATTTGAAGATCGTTTTGCAAGAAGACATAGAAAGCTTGGAGGAAGTAGTGGTTATTGGTTACGGTACCCTGAAAAAGAGCGATCTGACCGGTGCAATCACCTCTGTAGATGCGGAAAAACTGGCAGGCAAATCGACGGTGAATGTTGCTGAAGCTTTGCAAGGACAGGTAGCCGGCGTCAGTATTGCCAAATATGGCGGTTTGGCCGGACAGGGAGTATATGTGAAAATACGCGGATTTGGTACTTATGGAAATAGTGAGCCTTTATATATCGTGGACGGTTTCCCCGGGGATATGTCGACGATAGCTCCCAACGATATCGAGTCGATAGAAGTATTAAAAGACGGTGCGGCAGCAGCTATTTACGGCTCTGTAGCCGCTAACGGAGTTGTCATTATTACGACGAAAAGCGGTAAAAAGGGGCAGGTGAAAGTGGATATTAATTCCTATGGAGTAGTAAAAAAGGCTACCGGACTTTTTGATATGTTGGATGCAGAAGGATTTCAAACCCTGAGCCGGATGATGGTGGAAGAAAAAAATAAGTATTCCGATAAACCGAAGGATATACCGGCTTATGTATATAAAGAACCTCGTGCTAATACCGACTGGCAGGACGAAGTTTTTCGCCGGGGTTTTGCTCAGAGTCATAGTGTTTCCGTGAGAGGAGGGGGAGAGGTTGCTCAATTCTCTATTTCTGCCAATATTTATGACGAAAAAGGAATTGTTTTGGATAATAATTTTCTGATGCAGAATGCCCGTATGAAGGTGAACACCAAAAAGTCGATTTTTGATATCTCTGCCAGTTTGGCTTATACGGCGAAAAAGAGAAGCGATCCCGATTTTTCTCTTACGGAAGTATACCGGGCCAGTCCTTTAACGCCTGTATTGGATTCGGATCAGGAATTCGGATATGGAATAGCAGATCTTTCTGAAGGTTTTGTGTCGACACGCAATCCGGTTGCGGATGCGCATTTTAAACATAATAAGACAAAGACCCAGGACGTAGTCGCTATGTTTTCTGTGGCCGCAAATTTTACCGATTGGTTGCAGTTTAAAACGGCTTATTATTACAATGGATATAATTCGCAATATTATGAAAATGCTCCGAATTTTATATCCAGTCCCACGGAACCGAATGAATATCCTTATGTATATGAAAAACGGAGTTACTGGGAGAATCAGACAGTGGATAATTATCTGACGTTTAATAAAAAATTCAAAGGGCATGCTATAACCATGATGGCCGGTATTTCAGTGGCTATGGAAAAATCCAATTGGAATGCTCTGAACGGAGAAGGGAAGACGACAGTAGACGGAAAAGATCAGCCGGCAGGATTTGAAAATCCGTGGTGGAACACTCCGAATGCTGCGATTGGCGGAACCTTTTCAGGAGAGGGTACGAGAACGGTGTACAATCGGCTTTCTTATTTCGGTCGCTTGAATTACTCTTTTAAAGATCGTTATCTGTTGCAGGTAACGGTACGACGGGATGGTTCTTCCAAGTTCGGACCGGATTCCCGTTGGGGAACTTTTCCTTCAGTCGCTTTGGGTTGGAGAATCAGCGAGGAGGAATTCTTTCCGAAAGGAGGGGTTGTATCGAATTTGAAACTAAGAGGTAGCTGGGGACAATTAGGAAATGAGAATGTTTTAGGTAATTTCGATTTTCTGGCCTTGATGACAAAAGGAAATGGTGGTAGTTTAGGTTATGTACAAGGAATGGGTAAAAACCCTTGGATTGCAACGATCGCTAATGTAATGGAAAACCGGGAATTGAAATGGGAAACCAGTCAGTCGTTAAATATAGGTGTGGATTATGGCTTATTCGACGGCAAACTGACCGGGGCTTTGAACTATTTTAATAATAAGACCATTGATTTATTGATTACCAAAAAACTGGCACCTTCAGCCGGTATTGCCGATCCTATTCTGAATATAGGAACGATGCGGAATACGGGAGTAGAGTTTGATGTGAATTACCGGAACAATTACGGAGAATTTTCCTGGAGTGCCGGGTTTAATATCACTTACCTGAAGAATAAAGTAATCAAAATGGCTAATCCCGATCAGATTATTTACGGTGGATATGATGCTACCCAGACCCGGGAAGGTAAGCCTGTAGCTACGTTCTATTTATATCAGACAGATGGAATTTTCCAGAATATGGGTGAAGTGTACGCCCACAGTAAAGATGGAAAATTGATACAGCCCAATGCCAAGCCGGGAGATATTCGTTTTAAGGATATAAACGGAGACGGAATATTAGACGGAAAGGATAAAGTGGACATGGGGAACGGGATGCCGAAAGTAGAAGCCAATCTGTCTTTTAATGCAGAATATAAAGGCCTTGATTTTTCCTTCTTATTAGGAAGCGGTTGGGGACATAAAATATACAACGGTACCCGTGTGAGATCTGAAAGTATGGATGAACTTTATAATATGTTTGCTTCTACTTTAAATGCCTGGACACCTACGAACCGCAATACCAATATGCCCCGTGCGGTGTTGGAGGACCCGAATGAAAATTCCCGGGAATCCGATCGGTTTCTGGAAGACGGCGACTTTATCCGTCTGCGACAGATACAGTTGGGATATACTTTACCGAAAGTTTGGTTGCGTAAACTCAATATGGAAAAGATCCGCTTGTATGTGAGTGCAGATAATGTATGGACCTGGACTAAATATTCCGGTGTAGATCCTGAATTTGCACAGGAAAAAGTAATCAATACCGGTATTGACAGTAGCATTTACCCGTTTACAAAATCTTATGTATTTGGATTACAAGTGACTTTTTAATAAATGAGATATAAAAATAGACCTATGAAAAAATTACTGAATCTGATATATCTGCCGTTACTAGCTATAGTGTTAGGCGGTTGTGAAGATTTCCTGACAGTGGAATCTCCGGATCAGTCTACTTCCGGAAATTATTGGAAAAGTCAGGAAGATGCCCTGTCGGGTTTGTCTGCTGCTTATTCCCAGTTGTATTATGGAGGGGGATGGCGTTTTCATGAGAACAAGTTTGTATTTGAACCTTTCCGGGAAGATATCATGGATATGGGGCCGGGAGCTTCCGGTTACGGGTATATGAGTTCAATTTACAATTTTACCTTTAATATGAACAGCAGTGTGCCGGCTACAATCTGGGATTATAATTATTGGGGGCTTAGCTATAGCAACCAGGTGATAGATAAAGTCAGTGCTATGGATGACGCTCTGTTCGACACCGACATGAAAGGGCAAATTATTGCAGAAGCTCGTTTTATGAGGGGATATTATCATATGGTATTGTTATTAAACTGGGAAAAAATCATTGTTCGGGAGAAATACATTACTTCGGAAGGTGATATAGATCAGCCTTTATCAGAAAGAGATTATGCCTGGGATTTTATTGTAGATGATTTTAAGTATGCTGCCGGCAATTTACCGATGACGCGTGGGGCTGCTGATAAAGGACGGGCTACTTCTGCTGCGGCAAATGCTTATCTGGGATATGCCTATCTGACCCGGGCCTATGAAGAGCCGGAACGTAAAACAGAATTTCTGGAACAGGTGGTAGAAGTTTTGAAACCGGAAAATTTTAAGGGTTATAGATTGGTATCTATGGACAAATGGTTGGGGATGTTTAACGGTACAAACGATAATTCCGAAGAGTCTTTGCTTGAAGTACAATTCTCCCCGGCTACTTCTGGAAATGCTTATTATAAACATCAGCTCCATTATTGGGTGGCTTCTTCTGAATTAGGTGGCTGGGAAGGGATTTTACCTTCTACTATGTTGTATGAAGAATTTAAAAAAGAAGGAAAAATTGCCACAACGGGGGGCTATGATAGTCGTTTATACAATACGTTGTGGTTTAAAGATGAGTATTTTAATGGAAATCCTGAAAAAGTTTGGGGGTACAATTATGACGAATGGTTTAATGGAAAAGACAAACCTGTATTCCGCAAATTTATTCCGGTTGACGAGGAAGGCATGAAGCCGAGTGAAACTTCTATGAATATGATGTTGATGCGTTATGCAAATGTGTTGTTGATGCGGGCAGAAGCTTACAATGAATTGGATCATCCGGAATTGGCAAAACCTTTGATAAATGAGGTGAGAGCCAGAGCGGATATGCCTTCTATGTCGGGTTCTTCTCAACAAGCTGTGAGAGCCCAGATCGAACACGAACGTATAGTGGAATTTGCTTTGGAAAGTTTCCGTTTTTACGATTTACGCCGTTGGGGAAAAGCGAAAGAAGCTTTGGCTGCAGTGGGACGAACAAGTTTTGATCCGAGCAGGCATAATTTCTTTTATGTTCCTCAGGATGAGCTAAATTCAAATGGGCAAATTAAATAAATAAAAAGGGGTGTTGACGGAATGTTCTATTTCAGAACATTCCGTTTTTTTAAATTCATTGAATTATATATATTGCGCCTCCTAATGAATAAAAAAAATTATGCTAATAGTGATAGGTTTAATGGTCAGTGGGATTCTTTTAGGGTATTTGTTTCGGGAACGAAACCTGAAATTTGTACAAAAATTGATTACTTGGGCCATCTTTATTTTACTTTTTTTACTGGGACTCAGTGTAGGAGTTAATGATCAGATTATGAATAATTTGGACACTATCGGAATAGATGCTTTATGCATCACTTTGGGAGCTGTTGCCGGAAGTATCTTGTGCGCCTGGGGTATTTATAAGTTTTACTTTTCTAAAGGATGAAGCGGAAAGAAAAGAGAAACTTCAGAAGTTCGAATGTGACACTGTTCGAGAAACAGTATACTTTTCACATTTAAACATTTGACATTTTTACTTCTAAAACAGCTTTAAGCTTAGAATTTAGCAATCGTTTAAATATGCGTGGAAGTTTAATTATTGTCGCTTTTTTTATCGTAGGGGTATTGATGGGGCGTTTTATCGAGATGCCTGCTTTTGTTACCGAGCAGGATCCTACTTTATATGCCCTCTATGTATTGATGTTTCTGGTCGGAATCAGTATAGGAAGTGATAAAAAAGCATTGCAAGCCCTGAAACAACAAAATCTGAGGATTGTATTAGTGCCTTTAGGAACCATATTGGGAACTTTAGCCGGTTCGGCTGTCATCAGTTTGGTGTTGAAAGACAGGAGTTTGACGGATTGTCTGGCTGTGGGTTCTGGTTTTGGGTACTATTCCTTATCTTCTATTTTTATTACTCAATATAAGGGAGCAGAGTTGGGAACCATAGCTTTGGCTTCTAATATTATTCGGGAGCTGCTCACTTTACTAGCCGCCCCGTTTTTGGTCCGTTATTTTGGGAAATTAGCGCCTATATCGGTCGGGGGAGCTACCACTATGGATACCACTTTACCGGTTATCACGCAGAGTTCCGGCAAAGATTATGTAGTGGTTTCCATTTTTCATGGGATTACAGTTGATTTTAGCGTGCCATTTTTGGTTACGTTTTTTTGTACAATATAAATATCGGTAAAGAAACAGGGTAACTGTTTGGATGAAATTTTGAAAGTATTAATTAGATAATCAGATGATAAGATATATATTTTTCTTCATATTGGCCTGTTATATGTGGGAGGGAAAAGGTCAGGTTATTGGAAATGAATGGGAAAATCCTTCTGTGAATGAAATCAACCGGGAGCCTATGCACGCCTGGTTTATACCTTATGAAAAAGAAAAAGATGCAATTCAGAAAAAGACTTCTGAAGCTTCACGGCTTTCTTTAAACGGAATCTGGCATTTCAAATATTCGGTCAATCCGGAAAGTCGCCCCCAAGATTTTTATAAAAAGGGATACCGTTTGAAAGGATGGGATCGGATTGAAGTGCCTGGAAGCTGGGAGTTGCAAGGTTTTGATGCTCCTATTTATACGGATACGAAATATCCTTTTCCGGCGAATCCTCCCTATATCCCAAAAGATTATAATCCGGTGGGATCCTATGTCCGGGAATTTACTCTTCCGGAGAATTGGCAAGGACAGGAAGTTATCTTGCATTTTGGAGGAGTAGAATCGGCTTTTTATTGTTGGGTGAACGGAGAGTTTGTCGGATATAGTGAAGATAGCCGGCTGCCTGCAGAGTTTATTATTACTCCTTATTTGAAGAAAGGCCGGAATAAATTGGCTGTGGAAGTATATCGCTATAGTGATGGTTCTTATCTGGAATGTCAGGATTTTTGGCGGTATAGCGGGATCGAACGGAACGTATGGTTGATTGCCCGTCCGAAATCCCGGATAAGGGATTTTGAGGTAACTGCTCCTTTGGTAAACGATTACCGGGATGGAGATTTGAAGGTGAAGATAACGGCCGATGTCCGGAATCTGGTTAGGGGTACGGCATTCGAAGTAAAGTTGTTGGATAAAGAGAAGCTGATCTATTCCGCCCGTTCGGAAGTAAAAGAAGCTACGGATACGTTACATTATTTTCATACAGCCTTGGCAGATGTTCGCAGCTGGACGGCGGAGACCCCGGAATTGTATACCTTGGTTGTGAATACGTGGAATCCTCAGGGAATTCTTCAGGAATCCTTTGCTCATCGTTTTGGTTTCCGGACGGTGGAGATGAAAAACGGAATGTTACAGCTAAACGGTGTCCCCATACTCCTGAAAGGAGTAAACCGACATGAACACGATCCTAAAAAAGGGAGAAGTGTGACTTATGAGGGAATGAAAGAAGATATCCGCTTGATGAAGCAATTTAATATAAATGCTGTGAGATGCAGCCATTATCCCAATATAGAAGAATGGTACGAACTTTGTGACGAATACGGGCTTTATCTGATTGATGAAGCCAATCTCGAATCGCACGGAATGGAAGTAACGGAAGAAGGAACATTGGCAACTGTTCCGGAATGGATAACTCCGTATCGGGAGCGGATGAGCCGAATGGTAGAAAGAGATAAAAATTTTACTTCTGTCATTGTCTGGTCTTTGGGGAACGAATCCGGGTATGGACCGCATTTTGAGACAACTTATCGTTGGACGAAACAGAGAGACGCTAGTCGTCCGGTACAGTATGAAGGGGCCGGTCGGGAAGGAGCTACCGATATTTATTGCCCGATGTATGCCCGGGTGTGGAAATTGAGGGAGCATGTCAATCAAAGGCGTCCCATGCCTCTTATCCTTTGTGAATATGCCCATGCCATGGGAAACAGTGTGGGGAATTTGAGCGATTACTGGGATTTGATTTATAAATACGATCAGTTGCAGGGTGGTTTTATATGGGATTGGGTAGATCAGACTTTTGCGATAAAAGACAAGGAAGGAAATGACATCTGGGGTTATGGAGGAGATATGGGATATGTCGGAGTGAAGAATGATTCTAATTTCTGTGCGAATGGTTTGGTAATGGCCGACCGCTCTTTGCATCCTCATATCTGGGAAGTGAAAAAAATATATCAGGGAGTGCATTTTGATGGCATACCTTTTAAGACAGGCCGGATCTCCTTGACAAACCGGAATGATTTTCTGAATCTGGATTGTTATGCTTATTCCTGGAAAATAAAAGCGGATGGGAAGATCATTCTGTCCGGCAAACTGGATGTACCCGCCATCCCTCCTCATGGAACGGCGGAAGTGGAGGTCAGCATACCTGAGTTTGAGGTAAAGCCCGCTACTGAGTATTTTCTGCATTTGGAAGCTTCTACCCGGGAAGCGACGGATCTGCTGCCTTCGGGGCATATTGTGGCCTCGGAGCAGATGCCTTGGCCGGTAGATTATATTGATCCGGAAGTGACAAAGATGAAAGGAGTTTTAAAGTTAGAACAAACAGACCGGCAGATAAAAATAAACGGGGAGGGATTTGAAATTGTTTTTTCTACCGACAGAGGAGAATTGATAAGCCTGGCTTATCAAGGAAATCAGGTGCTGAAGGAAGCTTTGCGGCCCAATTTCTGGAGGGCTCAGACGGATAATGATGTCGCCAATGGTATGATGCAGCGTTGTGGAATCTGGTTAAAAGCCGGGGAAGAGCTGAAATTGGAGGATTTGAAGGTGGGGAGGACTGGAGAAAATGTACAGCTGAAAACCCGCTATACCTTACAAGGACAAACTTCTGTTTATTCCGTTGTCTATACCGTTTATCCGGATGGAGCCATACAGGTGGAGAATTTTTTTAAAACAGAAGAGAAAGATTTGCCTGAAATGCCTCGTTATGGTATGCGGATGGTGTTGAAGGGGGAATACGATCAAATGAGCTGGTTCGGAAGAGGTCCTCACGAGAATTATTGGGATCGTAAATCTTCGGCTGATATTGATTTGTATCGGGCTACTGTCTGGGAACAATTTCATCCTTATGTTCGTCCACAGGAAACAGCTAATAAATCAGACGTACGCTGGTGTGCTTTATTGAATGCTTCCGGCGACGGTATTTTAGTAGTAGGAAAACAGCCTCTGAATGTAAGTGCCTGGAATTTTCCGCTACAGGATATTACACATGTCAGTCCTAATATCGAAAGAAAACACGGCGGAAGTATCCGTAAACAGGATATGGTATGGCTGAATATTGATTTGCAGCAAATGGGTGTGGGCGGTGATAATTCCTGGGGGGCGCAGACACATCCGGAATACACCATTACTCCGGACGATAAACAATATACCTTTACCATTATTCCTGTAAAATTCGGTGAAGATTTAGTAAAGAAATCCAAGATAAACCGGAGAGAAAACCTAAAATAAGAGATTTATACATACAATATAAGACGAGATTAAAAGATGAACAAGATTTTGTGGATAGGATGGGCCGTATTAAGCTTGGTGAGCTGTCGGCCGGGAGAAATTCCTAAATCGGAAAAAGCGTTTGAATATCCTGATATTTTAAACATTACGTATACCCCGGATCATTCCAAAGGCGGAAAAGGTTGGTATACGGATTGCGGAGCTTGGATGGGGTTTACTTTACCCGAAGCAGAGAAATTCACCAATGGTTTTTGCGGGCCTTTCGATTTGGATAACCGGAGGTGGATCAGCCGTTCCTTGGTACAAGTGGGGTATGTCGAAAATGGAAAAATAATAACTCCGGATATGTTTCATCCGGATAGTCTGGTTTATTTCCCCGGACAACTGTATATGGAAAGCAGTATTGCTACTATTTCGATCCGTCAACGGCTTTTCTTTACCGACAAAAACCATGCTTTACTTCTGTGTCAGAGTGACGAAGAAATAGATTGGTTTTTCGAAGGAAGTATTTGGGGAGAGGATTATAAAAATGAAGTGATCAATCAAAGCTTGGTTATTTATTTACCGCGGGGAGAAGTTGCTGCAGTGACTTTTGAGAAAGACGCGGAAATTATGCTTACTTCTTCTGTATACAAGGCTTCTTTCTCTAAGCTTGCCAGGCATCATATTGCCGTATTTTCGTTTTTTAATAAACAGGAAGAATTACAGCAGGGACTGGAAAAAGCAGAAGCTCTTTTGGGACAGTCCCAACACTTGCAGGAACAGCATGCTCAGAGATGGAATACTTATTTGGAACGGATTTTGAGAACAGATATGCCTGCGTCTTATAATCAAATTGCTGTAAAAGCCATGGTGACTTTGCTGAGTAACTGGCGTAGCAGTAAGGGAGATTTGTTACACGACGGCATGGTCCCCTCACATGCTGTGGGGTATTTTGTCGGATTTTGGGCATGGGATACTTGGAAACAAGCGGTAGCTACTGTCCGTTTTGAACCTGAATTGGCAAAGAATCAAATCCGTTCGATGTTTGATTATCAGGATGAAGCCGGTATGATTGCCGATTGTATTTATAGCGATAAACGGGAAAATAATTATCGGGATAGTAAACCCCCTTTAGCCGCCTGGAGTGTGTATGAAGTTTTTCGGGAAACAGCCGATACTGCTTTTGTACGGGAAATGTATCCTAAGTTATTAAAATACTACCGCTGGTGGTTTAGCTACCGGGATCATAACGGCAACGGAATCTGTGAATTCGGTTCTACAGACGGTACAGAGGAAGCTGCAAAATGGGAAAGCGGAATGGATAATGCTGTTCGCTTTGACGAAGCGAAAATGGTAAAAAATAGAGAAGGAGCCTGGAGTTTTAACCAGGAATCGGTGGATTTGAATGCTTATCTTTCTTATGAACACCGTTTGTTGAAACAAATGGCCGCTCTTGTCGGAGAGAGGTTTGAAGAGCCCGATCGGACAGAAAACCTGAAGACTTATTTTTTCGATGAGGAAAAAGGATATTTTTTTGATAAAGTGCTGGAGGGCGACTTTGTGCGGGTAGAAGGACCGGAAGGCTGGACCCCTTTGTGGACGGAAATAGCTACTTCTGAACAAGCCGGAAGAGTAATGAAGATCCTTGCTGATACGAATAAATTCTCAACCTATATTCCTTTCCCCACTTTAGCTGCGGATCATCCTAAATTTTTACCGGGAGGATATTGGAGAGGACCGATTTGGTTGGATCAGGTATATTTTGGTATTTCCGGAATTCGGAAATATGGCTACCATCGGCAGGCAGACTACTATACAGATCAGGTATTTACCCGCCTGAAAGGATTATCGGGAAAGGCGCCTATTCATGAAAATTACGATACACATGATGGAAGTGTACTGAAAGCTCCCCATTTCAGTTGGTCGGCCGCTCATTTGTTGATGTTGTATTGGGAATACGGGAGAAAATAAGGAGAGGGTTGAGCCCCTTGTTTCAGGATAAGGGATAGACACTTCCGGCCGGATGCATGAGAATACTTCGCTGATTGACAGAACCCCCTGTTGGTTTAAGTTTTATGAAAACCGGGGATTCGTTAATCAGCGAAATGTTTAAGAGATCTTCCTCTTATATGAACTGATAGGGATCAAAACCGGATTTTGAGGTTTCTTTTTTCTTTTCGGAAAAAAGGATACAATTTTTATTTACTTTATTAACTTTACACAGTTGTAATTATAATATTATTTACATGAGGATTATGAATCGATTATTGTTGGCCGGCATGATAGGATTAATATCAGTTGTTTCGGCAAATGCTCAGTTTGATCAGTATTTCTGGGAGAAAACCATGCGTTTTGATTTTTATCATTGCGGAGACCAGAACACCCAAAGTTACTTTTTTGATGAATTGAAGGAAGAGCCTTATTGGGCAGGTTCCAAGGTTTCTCTGATTGATGATAACGGTTATGGAAATCAACTGTTTAAACTGGTAGATGAAGCTAGCGGTAAGCTTATCTATTCCCGTTCTTATTGTACTTTGTTTAATGAATGGCAAACTACTCCTGAGGCTGCAGAAACGATGAAATGTATGCCGGAATCGGTTGTATTCCCTTTTCCCAAAAAAGATGCCAGGCTCGAATTATATGCCCGCAATCGGAAGGGAAAATTTGAGAAGAAATTTGAGTACTCTATCCGCGTTAACAGTTACTTTATCAAGCGGTTTACTCCCCGTTATGAAACCTTTGAAGTTGTTTATAATGGAAATCCGGATCACAGAATCGATTTGGTTTTATTGCCGGAGGGGTATTCTGCCATGGAAAAGGAAAAATTTATGACGGCCTGTAAAGTATTTGCAGAAGAATTTTTCAGTTATTCTCCTTTTAAAGAAAATGCCCAAAAATTCAATATCCGGGCTGTATGGGCACCTTCCGAGGAAACAGGCGTGACGATTCCCGGAGAACACATTTGGAGAAATACAGCTTTAAAGGCTTCCTTTTATACTTTTGATTCGGAAAGATATCAGATGATAGAAGATTTTCAAAATGTCAGGGATGTTGCCGCCCATGTGCCTTATGATTATATCTATATTTTGTCGAATACACAAAAATATGGAGGCGGAGGAATATATAATTTTTATGGAATAAGTGCCGCCAATCATCCGACCCGTACGGGTAAAATTTATGTACATGAATTCGGGCATGTATTGTTAGGCTTGGGAGATGAGTATGTGGGAAATGTCTCTTACAACGATATGTATCCGAAGGATGTCGAACCATGGGAAGCCAACTTGACGACCTTGGTGGATTTTGGACGGAAAGATTGGAAACACCTGTTGAAAGCTGGAACCCCTGTTCCCACACCTTTGACAGACGAGAACAGCCGGGAATTAGGAGTATATGAAGGGGGCGGATATGTAGCAAAGGGAGTATATCGTCCTTGGCCCAATTGCCTGATGAATAATTTGCATAAAACAGATGAATTCTGTCCCGTATGTATTCTGGCCATTCAGAAATACATCGATTTCCTGTGTGAATAACTGATTACCCGGTTGAAGATAGCCGGTAGAAACGTCTTCTAGTCCTTAAAAAATGCTTGAATTTTGATGGAAAAAAGAAAGAAACTCTCCCTGAAGTAAAATTTTACCTTTGGGGAGAGTAAGCTTTCTTTAAAAATAGCCTGACGCTTCTCCTGAACTGTAAGTCGATAGTCCCTGATTTATATATTTGTTCGTTGAAGCTGCGGACTTGCCGGTCAAAAGTTTGAAAGACTTTACCCATCCGGTTTCAAAAAACGGGGGACGGTAAAGAAACTCTTTTGGAACCTTGTATTCTGGGAATGAAGTTCATTTCCTTATTTACCCAAACAACTGCTAGATAAGCTCCAAGTAAAATTTAAAGTCAAATATGCGAAAAGCAGTTTCACGCGGTAAATGCCGTCCTCTGACAATGGGAATACTCAACATTAACTGATAGACTTTAAAAAGGCTTACTGTTTGTTTTTCCGAGATTTGGATATTGTATGTTTTGCAATATTTCCTGAGGGCGTAAAGAAATATCCGGTATTCGTATTTGTCTTTGTAATTGACGGAAAGATAATCTTTCAAAGGAACTGGAATATGCCAGATTTTGAACAGATACTCAGGGACTTCATCGAAAGTGGCATCTAAGTGTTGCTCTATAAATTCAAAACTTCTCTGCTCTATTTCGTCGATACTCATATATTGGGGTTTTAGACTGTCTTTTACCGACAAATAAAAAAGCGTGAACTATACTTATTTTCTCTACGAAGGCTTGACGAGACCCCAATGACAAAAATAAGCAAGCCCACGCTTTTTTGTGAGTATATCGACAAAGCGTGAGCGTTGCACATTTTATCTCGTCATTAATTAAAATCGTCAAATTTTCGTAGAGAGACTAATGTAAACGCAAAATTAAATTATTTAGCTCAAAGTTACACTACAAGTAGGCAACTCTATGACAAAGTAAATAATAAAAATTGACTTTACAAAATGAAAAAAGGATGTCGGACGACATCCTTTTATAAATATTTAGTAAGTTAAAATTACTTTACAGTATTCATGTGAACGATTAGTTCCAGTACCTTATTCGAATACCCCCATTCGTTGTCATACCAGGATACTAATTTCACAAAGTTTTTATTTAAAGCAATACCTGCTTTAGCATCGAAGATAGAGGTACGGGCGTCTCCTAAGAAATCAGAAGATACGACCTCTTCTTCCGTATAGCCCAGAATTCCTTTCATTTCTCCTTCTGAAGCTTCTTTCATAGCAGCTTTGATTTCGTCATAAGAAGCTTCTTTAGCTAAACGGAAGGTAACGTCTACTACAGATACATCCAAAGTCGGAACGCGGAAAGACATACCTGTTAATTTTCCGTTTAATTCGGGAATAACTTTTCCGACAGCTTTGGCTGCACCGGTTGAAGAAGGAATAATATTACCAGCTGCAGCACGTCCGCCTCTCCAGTCTTTCATGGAAGGACCGTCTACTGTTTTCTGTGTAGCCGTTGTAGAATGTACGGTAGTCATTAAACCTTCAATAACTCCGAATTTATCCTGGATGACTTTGGTTAACGGAGCCAGACAGTTCGTCGTACAGGAGGCGTTAGAAACAATTGCTTCTCCGGCGTATTTCTTATTGTTTACACCCATTACAAACATAGGAGTGTCGTCTTTGGAAGGAGCTGACATCACTACTCGTTTAGCACCTGCTTTGATATGAGCTTCCGCTTTTTCTTTGGTAAGGAAAAGTCCGGTGGATTCTACCACATATTCTGCACCTACTTCATCCCATTTCAAATTGGCCGGATCCTTTTCTGCTGTTACGCGGATAGCCTGACCATTGACAATCAGTTTGCCATCTTTTGCTTCGGCAGTTCCTTTAAATCTTCCGTGCATGGTATCGTATTTCAGCATGTAAACCATATAGTCTACGTCGATCAGGTCATTAATACCTACAATCTCAATATCATCTCTGCTCATAGCAGCACGGAATACTAAACGTCCAATACGTCCGAATCCGTTAATACCAACTTTAATTTTTGACATCTTCGTTATTTTTTAGGTGATACAAATCTAAAATTTTTCTCAAATTTACAATAAAGTAATGGAATCTGTGCTTATTGAATTTAAAACTATCCGAAAAAATAACACAAACGATTCCAAATAAAAAGAAGAACTTTTTTGTTTTATCATGATTTTCACAAAAATAGAAATAAAAAATGAAACTTTAAAATGCTTCGTCTATTAGATAATTTACGGTAAAATACCAGAAAAGTTTAGCAAGGGGATGAGCTGTACTTTGAGGGCTTAAAGAGAGAGCTCATCCCAAATAGATTGAAATTCCCCCCTCTGTGATTTGAAACAAATTGAGACGATCTGGAAATAAAATGAAAGTTTTTAAAGATTTTTTCTTTAAAAAATTTTGTGCAAACGTTTTAAGTACTTATATTTGCCCTACGATATAGAAATTATATTGCTTTATAAGTGTAGTAAATTTATTGTTAGTGTGTTTAAAAAGAGGCTTCGGCCTCTTTTTATTTTTTACACATGAGGGACGTGCCCTAATGTGTAATTTTGAAATCTCCTTCTTTTTTTGTAAATTTGATATATCTGTATCAATTTACTTAAGAATGCCGCGTCAAGCTCGTAAACAATCTGTAACTGCTATCTACCACGTTATTTTACGGGGTATGGATAAGATGTCGCTTTTTTATGACGACAACGACCGCAAATTGTTTTTAAAGCAATTGAAATCACAGGTATGTCCGGATTTTGAAATTTATTGTTATTGTCTGATGACCAATCATATCCATTTATTGGTGAAAAGTAATTTGCTTAGTCACTATATGCATCATATTGCTTTTGTTTATGCGATGTGGTTTAATGCTAAATATCACAGAAAGGGATATCTTTTTCAGGATCGGTTTAGGAGTGAAGGGATCGAGACGGAAAATTATTTAATTCAATGTTTTCGCTATATTTTACAGAATCCAGTCAAAGCCGGAATCTGTAGACAAGTTTCAGATTACAGATGGAGCAGTTACAGACTTTATTATAATTCTTCTGCTAGTTTTGTAAATGTCGGATTTATAAAGAACTTTTTTTCGGATAGAATACAATTTGAGAAATATCTGTTGGAAAGGAATCAAACTTCGTTTCTGGAATATTTATCCGAACGTCAAATGCGGGACGAAAGGTTGAGGGAGATGCTGAAAGCATTACTGAGAGGACGAGATATACATACCTTAGCAAAAGATGAGCAGAAAATGATCCTTCGGCAGATGTTGAGGGAAACGGATGTGGAATTGCGGCAGTTGGCAAGAATTAGTGGGGTGAGTATCGGAATTATTCGTTATTTGAATGAGTGAGGGAGGGGGAAAAATTACACATTAGGGCACGTCCCTAATGTGTAATTATGAGGAGAGTTATTTGTATATTTTTTGTAATTCTTCGTCTATGGCTTTGCCACGTAAATCGCGGGCGATGATGGTGCCGTCGGGTCCGAAGAGGATGATATGAGGAATACCCGAGATGCCGTACAATTCAGTTGCTTCTTGGGTGGGAACAAAGAGTTGTGGCCAGGTAATGTTAAGATCTTTTACGGCTTTTTGATGGTCTTCTTTTTTATCCCATACGGCTACCCCGATCACGATCAATCCTTTCTTTTGGTAATCTTTATATGCTTTAGCAATATAAGGGATTTCCTGACGGCAGGGGCCGCACCAGGAAGCCCAGAAATCCACTAAGGTATATTTCCCTTTTCCTACATAGTCGGACAAGGAGATTTCTTTTCCGTCTTTGTCTTCTGCTTTAAAATCCTGGAAGAGTTTACCTGGAGCTGTTAATTCGATTCTCCGGTTTTTTTCTTGGATTTGTTGTATAGCTTTACTGTTTTTAACTTGATTTCCTGCTTGTGCAACGACCGCATTGAATTTTTCCGGAGTCAAGATTCCCGCCCAATTCAGTATGATCCATGTACCCAGCGCATTGTCTTTATTGAGTTGAAAATAGCTATTCATTAAAGAATCAAAGCTTTGTTTTAATTTTTCAAAGTTTTTTTCTAAGATTTCTTCTTGCTCTTCGTCGCTTAAATCCGTTTGACTTTTCACTTTTTCGATTTCCGCCCGGAAATTATTTTGTATTTGTGAAGATTTTGCATTGATCTCACTCATCGTATTATTGAGAGGAGTGCCGGCAGGAGCTTCTGTATCATTCATGTCTATCAGAATTTCTCCTTTTTCCAGAATAAAATTACTGTGAAGACGTTGTAAACGAAGGAGAGCCATTTGAGCTGTATCTATTTGTCCGGAAAAAGTAAATTCTCCTTGGGCAATGACAGCACTATCCAACAGATTTCTGTTTTCGGTATTTATTAAATATACCGTTTCTCCGTTATAAGCCGGATCGGTTACTTTCCCTTTTACAGTGTATGTATTTGTAGGGGAGGAACAAGCTGCCCATAGGCCGGCTACAAATAAAATAGTAAGAATTCTTTTCATAATTTCCTGTTTTTAATTTAGTCTTATGTTTAATAAAAAAACCGTCCCCACAAAGGAACGGTTTTTTTCATTATAAAACAAAATTATTTTTCCGTATGCATGATAGCGGCTTGAGCAGCAGCTACTCTGGCGATGGGGACGCGGAAGGGGGAGCAGGATATGTAATTCATACCAACGGCGTCGCAGAAGATAACGGATGAAGGTTCTCCACCGTGTTCTCCACAGATACCTAACTTGATATTCGGATTGGTTTTACGTCCTAACTGAGCACCCATTTTCACCATGCGGCCCACTCCAACTTGATCCAGTACGGCAAACGGATCGGCTTTGAGGATGCCTTTTTTCAGGTAAGTCGGTAAGAATTTACCTACATCATCCCGGGAATAACCGAAAGTCATCTGGGTTAAGTCGTTTGTTCCGAATGAGAAGAACTCTGCCACTTCGGCGATTTCATCTGCCGTGATGGCAGCGCGAGGAATTTCAATCATGGTGCCAACCATGAATTCTACCCGTACTCCTTTTTCTGAGAACACTAATTCAGCGGTTTTACGGATAATATCTACCTGCATTTTCAACTCTTTTACTTCTCCGACGAGAGGTACCATAATTTCCGGTTTCGGGTTCAAACCCTTCATTTTCAAGTTGCAAGCGGCTTCGATAATGGCGCGGGCCTGCATCTCTGTAATTTCCGGGTAAGTAATGCCCAGTCGGCATCCCCGGTGTCCTAACATCGGATTAAACTCATGCAGAGCGTCTACTTTTTGTTTTACTTCTTCTACAGAAATATTCAGTTTGGTTGCCATCTCTTGCTGAGAAGAAGGTTCATTCGGCGTAAATTCATGCAAAGGCGGATCTAACAGGCGGATTGTAACTCCCAGTCCGTCCATAGCTTCCAGTATACCTTCGAAATCTCCTCTTTGCATCGGTAAAATCTTTGCTAATGCTGTACGGCGGCCTTCTTCTGTATCAGAAAGGATCATTTCGCGCATGGCATCGATACGGTCTCCTTCAAAAAACATATGTTCTGTACGGCAAAGACCTACTCCTTTGGCACCGAAATTGCGGGCTGCTTTTGCATCATTCGGAGTATCTGCATTGGTACGTACATACATACGGGTATATTTTTCTGCCAGGTCCATAATGGCTTTAAAATCTTCATCCAAAGAAGCGGCTACTGTGGCTACTTTGCCCAGATAAACTTCACCGGTAGAGCCGTTCAAAGAAATCCAGTCTCCTTCTTTAATCATGGTTCCTTTTACGGTAAATTGGCGTTTATGGTAGTCTACGTTAATATCTCCTGCTCCGGAAACACAACATTTACCCATACCGCGAGCCACAACGGCGGCATGGGAAGTCATACCTCCTCTTGCTGTCAGGATACCTTCGGAAACGTGCATGCCTCTTAGGTCTTCCGGAGAGGTTTCTAGACGTACCAAGATAACTTTTTCGCCTTTATTTTTCCATTCTTCCGCTTCATCGGCAAAAAATACCACTCTACCGCAGGCTGCTCCTGGGGAAGCCGGTAAACCTTTGGTCAGCACTTTGGCTTTAGACTGGGCAACTTTGTCGAATACCGGGTGGAGTAATTCGTCCAGTTTCGCCGGTTCAAGCCGGAGTAAAGCTGTTTTTTCGTCAATCATTCCTTGTTTCAGCATATCTACGGCCATTTTCACCATAGCAGCACCGGTACGTTTCCCGTTTCGGGTTTGTAACATCCACAATTTGCCGTCCTGAATTGTAAATTCCATATCTTGCATATCGTGGAAATGATTTTCCAATTTTTCCTGTACGCTGTTCAGTTCGGCATAAGCTCCCGGCATTGCTTCTTCCAAAGAAGGATATTTTGTTTTTCTTTCTTCTTCGGAGATACTTTGTAATTTAGCCCAGCGGCGTGAACCTTCAATCGTAATTTCCTGAGGTGTGCGAATACCTGCCACGACATCTTCTCCTTGGGCGTTGATCAGATATTCTCCGTTAAAAATATCTTCTCCGGTAGCAGCATCGCGGGAAAAAGCAACTCCGGTAGCTGAATTATTACCCATATTACCGTAAACCATTGATTGCACATTTACGGCGGTTCCCCATTCTTCCGGAATCTGATTGAGTTGACGGTACAATACAGCCCGTTCTGTCATCCAGGAATCGAATACGGCACAAATAGCCCCCCATAGCTGCTCCCAGGGACAGGTCGGAAAATCTCTGCCTGTCTTATCTTTGACAACTTGTTTGAAGTTACCTACTAATATTTGAAGATCTTCAATTGTAAAATCCGTATCGTTGGTAATATTTTTAATCGCTTTCAGCTTGTCGATTTCCACTTCAAAAGGATTATGTTCTCCTTTTGCTGCAGAAACACCCATTACCACATCGCCGTACATTTGAATAAAACGGCGATATGAGTCCCATGCAAATCTCGGATTACCTGATTTTTCTGCCAATAATTTTACAGCGTCATCATTCAAGCCCAGGTTAAGTACAGTGTCCATCATACCCGGCATAGAAACACGTGCTCCGGAACGTACAGAGACCATCAATGGGAAAGCCTCGCCTTTTGAACCGAATTTCGCATTCATGATTTTTTCCATGTGTGCAATACCAGCTTTCACATCGCTTTCAATCAATTTCACTACAGCTTCTTTTCCCTGTTGATTGTAAATCGTGCAAACTTCAGTGGTAATTGTAAAACCTGCAGGTACAGGTAGTCCGATAAGATTCATTTCGGCTAGGTTGGCTCCTTTTCCTCCGAGCAGATTTTTCATGTCCGCACGGCCTTCAGCCTGCCCGTTACCGAAAGTGTAAACGTACTTGGTACTCATATGTGTTAGATTTGTTTTATATTCCTTTTTTCATAAGGAATGGTTTATATTATAGAAATTTTTCTCTATTAATGATCTGATTGGCAATACGATCGATCAGAAATACCCGCTATTTTTAAGAGTGCGCAAATATAGTTTTTTCTATCGAAACATGAAAATGTTATAAGTAGTTTTTATGTAATAAAGTCATGAAAACGTTATAAATACGAATTAAGTGTAACAGAACGAAATAGGTCTTTTAAAAATAAACTATAAATTTAGTTTTATAATTAATAATATAGTTATATATTTGACTATTCAAAAAAGTTCAAAATATGAAAAATTACATTTGGATTTTGGTATTTATTTTTTTATCGGGGTGTAAGTCGCAGATAAAACAAGAGAAAGAAGAAGAAAAGCTACTTACCTTTGAAGTTGATCTTCAACAATTATCGGAAAAGGGATTTGACGATTTTTATGAATTGGAGGAAGTAATAAAATTAGAGACCACTGATCGTTCTATTTTAGGAGATATCAAGAAGATTTTAGCGGGAAAAGATCGTCTATTTATTTCCAGTTGGAATCATCCGGGAATATTGGTATTTAACCGGGATGGGAAATATTTGTATCAGATAAATAAACAGGGCAAAGGACCGGGAGAATATCTGGAGATAACTGATGTCCTATTGACCGAAGATCCGGAAGAACTGATTGTATACGACCGTAGCGGTCGCTTTTTACATTACGATTGGGAAGGAAATTTCTTGCGGGAAGGGAAAATGGATTCTTATATCAGTCATGTGGAACGTTTACCGGATGGAGGATGGTTGACGGATCATGCTTTGGCGCATACATCTTCTTTCCGGGATTCTCTTTATATTTTACGGGCATCGGATTCAAGCGGACAATATATACAAGGTACAGTGGCTTTACCGGTTACGAAATATATTTTACCATTAAGAATGGTTTCAAATTTATACCAGAACGAGGGGCGTTACTACGGGATTCCTGTCATAGAAAATACGATTTACGAATACAACTACCGGGATGCGGAATTTTCTCCCCGGTATATTTATCAGCTCCGGAATTATCCTGTGCCGGATGCCTCCAAGCTTTCTCCTGCTGAAATGATGAAACCTTTTATCTATGATTATTATATTTTTAACAGTGAATACATTGGGGAAAATACTATTTTGTTGATAGCCTGGCGTGGGGGGGTGAAAGAAAACAGCATGTTGACTTTGGTGACCGATAAAAAGAGTAAAAAGACAGAGGTATTTCAGGCGATTGTAGAAGATAAGAAAAACGAATTACCCTTACATCGTTACCTTCAGCATACAGGATTCAAAGGGAAAGTTGTGGCCTATACCCATCCACTGGAACTACAACAGCGTACTTTTTCTGATGCTCATTCGGTAGGAGCTCGTTTGAGTGAAGAATTGAATGAAGAGAGTAATCCGGTTCTATTGATTTATAAAGAAAAGGAATCATTTTAAATATGTTTAAAAGTGTGAAGAAGAATGAGCTTTGAATGCTGACGCAGGCATACTTTGTCGAAAACACTCTTTTCCTTGGGAAGAAAGCGGTAAGCCGTTCTTAAAATACAGACACGTTTAAACGCATATAAATCGGGTATCCTTTTGGATTTTCTGTCTTTTGGTTTTATTTTTCCTGCGGATATGTTATTTTCGCAGGAAAAATAAATGCTTGTGGAGGGAAAAAGATATCGGGATTTACCGTCTTTTTTTAAGACTTTATTTGGAGAACGGGTACAGAAATTATCTATAGACGGCGGATTTACTTGTCCTAACCGGGATGGAAATAAAGGTTGGGGAGGATGTACTTACTGCAATAATGCCAGTTTTAATCCGGATTATTGCCGGGAAGTAAAGGGAATTACCCGGCAGTTGGAGGAAGGGATTCGTTTTTTTGATGCCAAGTATCAGGGACAAAAATATTTGGCTTATTTCCAGGCTTATTCAAATACTTATGCTCCTTTGGAAGTTTTGAAGTCCAGATACGAAGAAGCTTTAGCTCATCCGAAGGTTGTCGGACTGGTGATTGCTACCCGTCCGGATGCGGTAAATGAGGAGATTTTGGATTATATTGCCGGACTTTCCAAGCATTGTTATGTTTGTATGGAATACGGGGTGGAATCGGTAAACGAGAGGGTTTTGGAGACGATACACCGTCGGCATTCTTATAGGGAGGCAGAGTGGGCTATTTGTGCCACAGCAGAGCGTGGAATATATGTAGGAGCCCATTTGATTTTCGGTTTACCCGGTGAAACCAAGGAATCCATGTTGGAAGGAGCCGTTCGTTTGGGAAATCTTCCCTTGCACGTTTTAAAACTTCATCAGTTGCAGATTATAAAAGATACGGTTATGGCAGAAGAATATGCCCGGAATCCGGAAAAATTTCAGCTTTATTCGGTTTACGATTATTTGGATTTCGTCGTGGAAGTTATCGGAAAACTTTGTCCGGAAGTATACCTGGAGCGTTTCGTCAATCAATCCCCTCCAGAATATTTAATTGCTCCGAATTGGGGAGTGAAGAATTTTGAGTTTGTAGCCCTGCTGGATAAAAAATTGGAAGAAAAGGATGTTTGGCAGGGAAAATACCGCAATATTTAGAAGGGGATAAAACCGGAACGGAAGAAGGAAACGAATGGCAGACCGATATAGTCTGCTATTGAATATAAAAAGGAGAATGTGATATATCAAACGAAAATAAATGAATAGGATCGGACAATCAAAAGTATACGACACCTTGAATGCGTTGGGGATTACTTTCGACTATCTCGAACATCCGGCTGCCCCGACCATTGAAATAGCTAAACAGTATTGGACAAACCTGGAGAGTACTCATTGTAAAAATTTATTCTTCCGGAACCACAAAGGGAATCGTCATTATCTGGTTATTTTTGATTGTGATCAGAATTTAGCCATTCACGATTTGGAACATCTGTTGAAACAGGGAAAACTCAGTTTTGCTTCGGAAAAAAGAATGGTAAAATACCTGGGTTTATATCCCGGTTCCGTGAGTCCTTTCGGTCTGGTGAATGATACCGAACATCATGTATATGTTTTTTTAGATGAGAATTTGAAAAAAGCGAATAAACTTTCTTTTCATCCGAACGATAACCGCGCTTCTATTGCTATTAAAACAGAAGATTTTATCCGCTATATGAATGCTACGGGAAATGGGTATGAATGGATAAAACTGTATGGAGAAAAAGAGGGGTGAAAGTACAGAGACGGATATTTTTTATAAAGTTTGTGTCTTTCTTTTCTATCTCCCTTTTCGGAAGTTATAGCTGAAAAAGTAGTTTTTTCATCTCTTTACCTGGCTTTCCAACTGTTATTTATGTAGAAAATTTTTGGTTTATCATTTTTTTTCTTTCTATTTGTTAGTTTTTGCCTTTTTTCTGTGTATCTTTGTTTAAATTTAAACAATTGAAATATGATCAGTATATCTCATGCAGTGGAAGAGCTTGTAAAACATCGTCCTTATTTGTCTGAATCTCTGGCCGCCGGAATCATAAATGTATCGGCATTGGCGAGGCAATTGCAACCGGACGTGGAAAAAATATTACAAAAGGAGGTCAATACGGGAGCTATTGTTATGTCGCTGAATCGATTGGCTCCCTACTTACAAATCCGGCAGCAGGTGCAGTTAAATAAGCTGCTGAATAACATGGGGGATATTATACTCAGGAGTAATCTGTGTGATTATACATTTAAGAATTCACCTACTTTATTGGAATGTCATATTGAAGTCCTGAAGAAATTGGTGAAAAACGAAGAAGTTTTCTATACTATGGTGCAGGGGGTTTTTGAGACGAATCTAGTGGTGAGTGATACCATGGAGGAATTGATTTTGGATTATTTTAAAGATGAAGTTTGTTTGTTTAAACAGAACTCTTTGTCTTCCGTGACCCTTAAATTGCCAAAGGGAAACAGCATGCAGCCGGGTTTTTATTACAGTATTATGAAGGAATTATCCTGGGAAGGAATCAATTTGACGGAAGTTATTTCTTCTACCAATGAGTTTACTGTTGTCGTCGATAATTCTTTAATTGATAAAACCTTTGTCGTTTTGAAAAATATGGGGAAAAGATAAAAAATAGGCGGGATCAGGATAGAAATCCGGGGATTATTAAAGGGAAATTGTCGAATTAATGAAGTTTTTTTAACTTTGCCTTCTTTCGGAGGAGGGGGTGAGCTTCAGTTTTTTAACTTGTAACTTATAACTAATAATAATTATGTTTGAGAATTTATCGGAAAAATTAGAACGTTCGTTTAAGATACTAAAAGGACAGGGGAAGATAACGGAGTTGAACGTAGCTGAAACGCTGAAAGAGGTGAGACGTTCTTTATTGGATGCGGACGTCAATTATAAGATAGCTAAGGATTTTACAAATCGGGTAAAAGATAAGGCATTGGGTATGAATGTATTGACAGCTGTCAAACCGGGGCAGTTGATGGTAAAGATCGTACACGATGAATTGGCCGAATTGATGGGAGGTAAGAATGTTGATATCGATGTAAAAGGCAATCCGGCCATTGTTCTGATGTCTGGTTTACAGGGATCTGGTAAAACTACTTTTTCCGGTAAGTTGGCGAATATGCTGAAGACCAAGAGGGGAAAGAAGCCCTTGTTGGTTGCTTGTGACGTATATCGTCCGGCGGCTATTGAGCAGTTGCGTGTTTTAGGAGAACAAATCGGAGTACCGGTATATACGGATGAAAATAGTAAAGATCCGGTTGGAATAGCGCAGGCTGCTATCCGGCAGGCGAAGGCAGAGGGAAAGGATGTTGTCATTGTCGATACAGCCGGTCGTCTGGCGATTGACGAACAGATGATGACCGAGATTACGGCTATAAAAAAAGCGATAGAGCCCAACGAAACTCTTTTTGTGGTGGATGCCATGACCGGTCAGGATGCTGTGAATACGGCAAAAGAATTCAACGAGCGTTTGGATTTTGACGGAGTGATCCTGACCAAGTTGGATGGTGATACCCGGGGTGGAGCAGCTTTATCTATCCGGACAGTGGTCAATAAACCTATCAAATTTGTCGGTACGGGTGAAAAAATGGAAGCCATCGATGCTTTTCATCCGGAACGTATGGCCGATCGTATATTGGGGATGGGGGATATTGTTTCTTTGGTAGAAAAGGCACAGGAGCAATTTGATGCCGAGGAAGCTAAAAAACTGCAGAAAAAATTATCCAAAAATCAGTTTAATTTCAATGATTTTCTCGGGCAAATCCAGCAAATCAAAAAAATGGGTAACATCAAGGACCTGGCTTCTATGATCCCGGGAGTCGGGAAAGCGCTGAAAAATGTGGATATCGATGACGATGCTTTTAAGAGTGTAGAAGCTATTATTCATTCTATGACCCCTATGGAGCGGGAGATGCCGGATATTATCAACGGTTCCAGAAGGAAACGGATTGCTTTGGGAAGCGGGACGACTGTACAGGATGTCAATCGCTTATTAAAGCAATTTGAAGAATCGAAAAAAATGATGAAGATGCTGTCCGGTGGAGGAAAGATGATGCGGCATATGCCGGGGATGAAACGCTAGGAAAAGCGAATCGTATTTTTTAATATAAACCATAAACGCGGTCGGTCCGCATGAATCCTATGAAATTAATAGACGGAAAAGAAATTGCTGCACAGATTAAGCAGGAACTGGCGGATAAAGTGACACAATGGAAGGCGGAAGGGCGGAAAGTCCCTCATTTGGCCGCTGTACTGGTCGGAAATGACCCGGCAAGTGAGACGTATGTAGCCAGTAAAGTAAAAGCTTGTCAGCAGGTAGGTTTTAAGAGTACCGAATTGCGTTATCCGGCTGAGATTACGGAAGAACAATTGCTGGCGGTTGTAGAAAAGCTGAATGCAGATAAGGATGTAGACGGCTATATTGTCCAATTGCCTTTGCCGGCCCATATTTCTGAACAAAAGATATTACTGGCTGTTGATCCGGCGAAAGATGTGGACGGATTTCATCCTTGTAATGTGGGGAAAATGGTAACCGGTCTGCCGGCTTATGTGCCGGCTACTCCTGCGGGGATTGTCGAATTACTGAAACGTTATGAAATCCCCACCCGGGGGAAACATTGTGTGGTGATCGGCCGGAGTAATATCGTAGGTACGCCGGTGTCCGTATTGATGTCGCGTAAGGATAAATATGCGGATTGTACTGTTACTCTTTGTCATAGCCGTACGCAGAACATAAAAGAGATTACATTACAGGCGGATATCCTGATTGTAGCTTTGGGAAAACCGCATTTTGTGACAGCAGATATGGTAAAAGAGGGAGCTGTCGTGATCGACGTTGGGATTCATCGTGTTCCTTCTGACCAAACAAAATCGGGTTTCCGGTTAATCGGAGATGTCGATTTTGAACAGGTAGCGCCTAAATGTTCTTATATAACCCCTGTTCCGGGAGGAGTAGGACCTATGACAATTGTTTCCTTATTGCAGAATACGTTGAAAGCATGTGAAGGAAAATAGAAGGGCGTAAACATAACGATTTCCTAAATTGTAAAAAGTGGTTCTGAATTACATTTGGATATTCTTTTTTATAGCTGCTTTTGTTGTGGCTCTATTTAAATTGGTCTTCGATGGGGATACTCAGGTTTTCGGGGCCTTGATGAAAGCTACTTTTGATATGTCCAGGACCGGTTTTGAAATTTCCCTTGGTTTGACGGGGGTATTGACATTTTGGATGGGAATAATGAAAATCGGAGAAAGAGGAGGGGCCGTTAGGGTGATGTCCCGTTTAATCCATCCTTTTTTTCGCCGGCTTTTTCCGGAATTGCCTCCGGATAGTCCGGCTTACGGTTCCATAATGATGAATATTGCCGCCAATATGTTGGGGCTGGACAATGCAGCCACACCGATGGGATTAAAGGCGATGCAGCAAATGCAGGAAGGGAATCCCCGAAAAGAGAGGGCTACAAATGCTCAGATTATGTTCCTGGTGCTCAATACTTCCGGATTGACGATCATACCGGTATCGGTTATGGTTTACCGGGCGCAGTTAGGAGCAGCCAATCCTGCTGATATTTTTATTCCGATTTTATTAGCAACTTATTTTTCTACTCTTGCCGGTTTAATTGCTGTGTCTGTCTGGCAGCGGATTAATTTATTTAATAAAGTCATTTTAGCCTACCTGTTGGGGGGGACGGTTTTAATTGCCGGGATCATTTGGTATTTTTCTACTTTGGATAAGGAAATGATTACTGTCGTTTCCAATGTTGCCAGTAATACGATTCTTTTTTCTGTCATTATTGCCTTTATTATAATGGCTGTCATCCGCCGGATTAATGTGTACGACGCATTTATTGACGGAGCAAAAGAGGGGTTTTCCATAGCGATTAAAATTATCCCTTATCTGGTTGCCATTCTGGTTGCTATTGGGGTGTTCCGGGCCTCCGGGGGAATGGACATATTGATGGAGGGTATCGAACGGATGGTAGAGGGAATGGGTTTTAACGCTGATTTTGTCGCAGCACTGCCTACGGCTTTGATGAAACCTTTAAGCGGAAGTGGAGCCAGGGGGATGATGATTGATACGATGACTACCTATGGAGCGGATTCCTTTGCCGGACGTTTGGCATCTACTTTTCAGGGAGCTACGGACACAACCTTTTATATCGTCGCTGTTTATTTTGGGGCTGTGGGTATAAAAAATACCCGTTATGCTATACCTTGCGGTTTGATTGCAGATGCTGCCGGTATTGTAGCGGCCATTATTATTGCTTATCTGTTTTTTACTTAAAAATGAAACCAGAAATTGCCGTGGGTTTAAGTGGGGGGGTAGATAGCTTCGTCACCGCACTTCTTTTGCAGCAGAGAGGGTTTCGGGTGGTAGGAGTGAATTTGAATTTGTGGAGAAAGGAAATTCCTGCCGGACTTTCAGAATTGTGTACTGATTTAAAAATACCGCTACTACAGTATGACGGAGTAGAATTATTCCGGCAGAAAGTCGTGGATACTTTTATCTCCGAGTATTTATCCGGGCGTACTCCGAATCCTTGTACAGGCTGTAACAATACCGTTAAGTGGGAGTTATTACGGAAAGTGGCGACAGAAGCAGGGATAGAAAAAATAGCTACCGGTCATTATGTAAGGATAAAGGAGGAGGGGGAAAAGTTTTATCTTTATAAAGGAATAGATCCCCAGAAAGATCAATCTTATTTTCTATGGGGATTGTCTCAGGAAATACTTTGTTCGGCCTGTACTCCTTTGGGAGATTATACCAAAACAGAAGTAAAGGCATTGGCAGCACAGCAAGGGTATACTTTATTGGCCCGAAAAAAGGAAAGTATGGGAATTTGCTTTTTGGAAGGGCAGGATTACCGGGAATTTATTTTACAACAAATCCCGCAGTTTGCAGAGAATTCCGGAAATATAGTGGATTTGTCGGGCGCAATTATCGGTAGGCATAAGGGGCTGTTAAATTATACAATCGGTCAGAAACGGGATATGCCGGTCAGAAACGGCTTTCCTTTGTATGTAGCCCGGATAGATGTGGCTTCCAATAAGATAGTAGCGGCAGAAAAGTCGGAGCTTTTCAGTCATACCTTATGGTTAGAACATCTTCGTTTCCACCGGGAATCGGATTTATATGCGGATAAAATAGAAATAAAGGTCCGGGGGTTGGGATTAAATCCGCCGGGCTATATCCGGGTTCAAAAAGAGTCGGAACATTTGTGGAAAATAAATCTTGCTGCTCCGGCTTGGGCTGTTGCTCCCGGACAACCGGCTGCCCTGTATTGCGGAGAGCGGCTTATCGGTGGGGGGATCATTTCCCGCTGAAGGGATATGCTACAGCCTGATTAATTTCCGGATATCTTCGTCGGAATAGGTATAATTCTTCCCGTCGGGGTCCGTCACCGTAAGTTGTGTCTCGTTTTTGAAAAACATATGTTCCAATTCTTTTTGTAAAATTTCGCGGGAAGCTGCATGCATGGAATCTTTTTTTGCAGGCTTAGAATCCTTCACTTTCTGTAGAAAGAGGATGTGAGCGAAAAGGGCTATGCGAATTTCTGTGTCGGAGGCATCTGCCCGTACACTTTCGTCCTGTAGAATTCTGTATTTATAATTGACAAAATTAGCAATGGCTTGTGTATTGCGGGGGTTTAATTTATATGCTTTCCAGTAATAATCCACGGCCTGGGTCCGTTTCTGCAGAGAAAATCCGCAAGCCATTCCGCACATAATAGCTAATTGGGAAAGAAAACGCTTATCGGGTTGTAATTGTTCTTCTATTTCCGAGAATACTTTCAGGGCTTTTATCGGATTGCCTACGCGTGCTAAGGTTTCTCCGTATTTCATCGCTACTTCCAGATCCGTACGATTCCCTTGTTTATCCTGATAGAGTGAGTCTGCTTTGGCTAAGGGGTCCAAGGCTTCTAAAAATTTATCTTGCTGATAACGGGACAAGCCTTGGAATTTGTAATTGAGTTTTGTTGGATACCCTTTGTTGATTAAGTCCGTAAAGGTTTTTTCAGAGGCCACATAACGATTGGCTACATACTCCAACATCCCCCGGGTTTGCAGTAAATTCGGGGCCTGAGGCGTATATACCAAAGCCGTATCGGTCATAGACATTGCATACGTTATAAAATCTCCATATTGTTCTTTATTTGCCAGCATTAGATTGATGGCTTTTACGGCTATTCCTCCTTCCCGGGGATCGAGTTGGAAAGCGTCGATATAGCAACTGATAGCACTTAAGGCTAATCCGGTTTCCGCATAAGCGTCTCCCAGTCTTTTTAATAAGACGGTATTGGTTGAATCTGTATGTATGAGTCGTTTATAGATCGGGATAGCTTTCAGAGATTTCCCATTTTGCTGATATAAACGGGCTAATTGAAAGTTAATGTTCAGATCTAATGAATCCTCCTGGGCTAATTTTTCAAAATTTTTTACCGCCTCATCCAGGCGTCCTGCTAAAGAATAGGCTTTGGCTAAGGCGATGCGGGCTTCTCTTTGGGTCGTATCCTGAGCCAGCCATTCCCGGTAATACCGACAGGCATCCCAATAACGCATCGCTCCTTCACTGGCTTTTCCAGCATAAAATAATAAATCCGGTACATTTTCTCCTGCCTTATAGAGAGAATCCGCATACTTTAAAGCTTCCCGGTAATGATTCTTTGCCAGAAGGCGTTCTAATTTCTGTTGAATATTTTCTTGTCCGTAAATACTCTGACTTCCAAGTAAAATGAAAATGAATACAATAAATTTCATACGTTGTCCTGATGTATAATTATTTCGGTTTGGCATTCAAATTAAAACATATTTAGGTAAAAGAACAAATTTATCAACTATTTTTTTAGTTAAAAGATAGTGTCAGGATGAATAGGTTGTTTTTAGGATTTGTATTCGTTTGATGTTCTGTTGATAAGCAAACCCAGAATTCTGATGGAAGGCTGATTCAGAAGCAGGGGGTCTATTGGTCGGCCGAAGGTTTTTCGGCAGTAAGGGGAAGCATTTCTACAGAATCGACCGGTTTACTTATCCTTTATTATTCCCATTGATTTTCTGAGAATAATACAGGGGAATAGCAAGAATGACAAAGAGGCCGATACTATCGGATAAATGGGCATAAGTTTCCTTGTGAATCAGAATGTAGATATAAATAAAGAGAGTTGTCAATAGTGAGCCGATAAGGAGAGCTATTTGCTGAGGTTGTATTGAATAATAAACTATACAATATTAGAATACAGAGCGTAAAGAGGGCAAATAGCCCTAAAATACGGCTTGAAATCATCGTTGGCGAGTTTATGTACTTACATATACATTCTGGGGACTATCGGGTTTGAGATCATTTTTGCTGTTTATTTATGAAGGTGTTTTTAGAAAGTACTTTGAGGGAGAAAGTAAAATGATAAAAAATTATTTGTATTTTTTGATTTTTCAAAAACTCCTCTCAAGTATTGATGTGTTTCGCGGAAGGCTTCTTTGCCTGGCGGTGTTGCTGAAAAGGTGGTATTGGATCGGCGTCCTATAAATTGTTTGGAACAATAGATGTATCCTAATTTTTCCAGATTCTGGGTATGACTGGCTAGGTGCCCCTCAGTGAGCCGAATAAATTTTTCAGGAATATTCCGCTGAAAGAAATTAAAAAATGGTATAATGAATAGAAAAGGCTCTCTATAAATAGTGAAATTTATTTGATAAATACCGAATTTGTTATTTTTTCACCTAATTTAGCTTATTGAAGTTAAATTTTTTACAAAAAAATTCATTATACATATCTTTTTGTATTTTTCACCATTCATAATCAGTTGGAAGTGGAAACAAGGGATTTGACGGAAATTTTACCACAATTAGCCTTAGGAGAAGAGAAGGCCTTTCAGATTGTATATGAAAAGTACAATCCGATGTTGCGTTTTTTTTGTCTGCGTTATTGCACCGATAAAGAAAACGCAAACGATGTGGTTCAGGAAATTTTCGTTAAACTCTGGGAAGTTCACCTTACTTTTAAGGATGAAACTGCTTTGCGTGCTTATTTGTTTAAGACGGCTAAAAATATTTGTTTAAATCTGTTACGTCACGAAAAAGTAAAAGACCGTTATATGCAACTTATCAGTCGGGAGGAACCTTCTGATTCGTTTTTAGAGGATATGATGGAAGCTGAAATATTTGGTATTTTCAATCAAATAGTAGAAGAGATACCGCCGGCCTGTAAGGAAGTTTATCTTTGTAGCCTGGAGGGAAAAAAGCATTCGGAAATTGCGGAACAATTCCAGATATCGGTCAATTCTGTAAAAAAGTACAAGAATCGGGCGCATCATTTTTTACGAAATAAAATAAAGTTAATTTTTTCGGATAAAAAATCTTCCGAAGATGTATACTAAAGCTTGGTTTAGGTGTTATATAGGAATAAAAGTGTAAACGGATGGAAGAAAGGAATTCCGATAATATAAAAAAATTACTGCTCCAATATATTACTGGAACAATTGAAGAAGAGGATTTGGAGATTCTGACTCGCTGGAGGCAAGAGTCTACCCGTCATGAAGAACTTTTTCAACGGCTGATTGCGAAAGATTTTTTACAGAAAAGTCGGGAAAGATGTGTGTTATCTCCTCAGGAGGCTGAAAAAGAATGGAAGCAAATTCGTCAACGTACCTTCCGCAAAAGAAGGATTCGTTGGCAACGTTTTTTCCGTTATGCGGCCCTGTTTGTTTTGCCTTTATGTCTCTGTTTAGTATGGCTGAAACAGAAACAGGATCATTTACCTCTGGATCCTTTCGTACAGGATATAGAAGTGATAAAGACGACAGCTCCCATTCTGACTCTTTCAGATGGGCGGCATATCCCTTTGGAAACCGGGGCTGCAGAAGAGATTCGGTCTGCTCATTCCTCTATTTTGCGTACAGGCGATACCTTGCGTTATACTTTGGCAGAATCGCCGGATACGATTATTCGTTATAACACTTTGACAATTCCCAAGGGAAATGATTATCATCTGATGCTTAGCGACGGCAGCGTCGTCTATCTGAATACCTCTTCCCGTTTACGGTATCCGGTTCGGTTTAGTGGAAAGACCCGGGAGGTGGAACTCCTGGGAGAAGGGTATTTTGATGTCAAACACGATCCGGACCATCCGTTCATTGTAAAGACAAAGGATGTTGCCGTAAAGGTATTAGGGACCTCTTTTAACGTACGGGCTTATCAGGAGGAGGAAGCGATATATACGACATTAGTGGAAGGGAGGGTAGAAGTGAGAAATCAACAGTCCGAGGTAATCCTCTCTCCTTCTCAACAGGCCGTATGCACTCCGGAAGGCCGGAATATTGATGTACAAACGGTAAATACCGATTATTATGTCGGTTGGATATCCGGACGTTTTATTTTCAATAATACTCGGCTGGATGATATTCTGACGCGTTTGCAGCAATGGTATAATTTCGAGGTCTTCTATGAAAAAGAAGAGCTAAAGGATCTGCCTTTTTCGTTAAATATAGACAAACACAAAGATTTCTCTCATATATTGAATGCTTTGGAAAGGACGGAACGGGTCCGTTTTTCGATAAAAGATAAAACCGTAGTGGTTAAAAACGATTGAAAATCGTATTTCTCTTTATGACTTTAAATTTATAACACCTAAAATCATGTTCAAGAATAGCTTATTTTCTGTCCTTTTGTTTTGTGCGTATACTATGAGTTTTGCACAAGAGAAACCGGCTTATACTCCAGAAATGCAAGTGTTTCATTCAATTTCCAGTAACGAAATTTATGCGTTTGTGGAAGAATTGTGTAAACCTGAATATCAGGGCAGGCAAGCAGGCTCTCCCGAGTATATGGCATGTGCCCATTGGGTTGCCAACCGTTTTGCTGAATGGGGATTGAAACCAGGAGGGGATCAAGGTAGTTACTTTCAACATTTTCCGATACATTATACGGAAATGACGGGTCTTGGCAAACTCGAGATCATTACTTTGGAAGGCCGGAAAAGTTATCAGGTGGCGAAAGATTATTTTCCGGGAACAAATTCTTTAAACGGTAGAGTGAAAGCTCCGGTCCTGTATGTCGGATTCGGTTTGACGGCCCCGGAACTCGGGTATGATGATTATAAAGGGATAGATGTCCGAGGCAAAATTGTTTTGGTCGAGGGCGGAGTGCCTTGTTCCGACCGGAATCACAAAGATTATCGAACCTGGAATGAGCAGTATATCAGTACAACAGGCCGGATCACTAATGCTATAGAACATGGGGCTATCGGAGTATTGTTGGTCGGAAAAACTTCTAACCCCAATATCAAACACCAGGGGATTATCTTTTGTCATATATCGGAAGAGGTCGCCGACGATATTTTAAGATCCTCCGGACAAAATCAAAAGACGTTGAAAGCAGCAATCTGCAAATCTTTAAAACCGGCCAGCTTCGATACCGGATGTGAAGTTGAAATGCAGACAGAAACCAATTATAATCCCCATAGTCAAACTTGTAATGTCATTGGAGTATGGGAAGGTACGGATCCGGAATTACGAAATAAGCCTTTGATCCTGGGGGCGCATCTCGACCACCTCGGCAATCACGGAGGAATATTCCGGGGAGCTTGGGATAATGCCTCCGGTTCTGCCATTGTGCTGGAAACAGCAAAAGCTTTTGGAAGGTCCGGCATATCTCCGAAACGTACGATTGTATTTATCCTTTTCGGAGCGGAGGAATGCGGTATCTTGGGATCTGCCTATTATGTCGCTCACCCTTTGTATCCGCTTGCGCAAACGTTGTGTATGATTAATCTGGATATGGTCGGAGGCGGTGACGGTTTTTCCATGGGAGGAATCAAATCTTTTCCGCAATTGGAAAAACATTTTGCCGATGCCAATGAAAAATATATTCATCGTTACCTGAAAACTTCTGAATACCGGAAAATGAGTCCGACAGCTGTTGCCCGGACCGATGGGGCGATATTTAACCGGGCGGATGTTCCGACTTTCCATACCGGAACTACGGGAAAATACAAAAATCCGATGTATTATCACGATTTACGGGATGTCCCGGAATTACTGGATCCCGAAATAATGGAAGACGTCGCCAAGTTTCTTTTTTTAGGTATAAGGGATATTACAAACGACACGGAGATTCAATAAATTGAAAAGAAGCTGTCCCCGAGAATTTTTGAGAGATTAGCAATTTTTAGCCGGTTCAGTAAAGCTTTCAGACCTTTGA
The DNA here is from genome assembly GCF_000243215.1 of Odoribacter laneus YIT 12061. Taxonomy (GTDB): domain Bacteria; phylum Bacteroidota; class Bacteroidia; order Bacteroidales; family Marinifilaceae; genus Culturomica; species Culturomica lanea. The sequence goes on from NZ_JH594596.1 coordinate 238,978, forward strand.
TTGTCAAACTTGCCGATCTAGAGGAAGCAAAGGCTTTGGTTTCGCTAATCAGTATCACTCAGATCCGTTTCAAAAAAGAGCATGCATTGTCCGGAAAAGGAAAACCCAGCCTTTTCCGGACGTTTTTTTAGGGTTTCAGTCTTTTCCGCTTTTCTTTGCTAAAAAACAGTTTTATTCTTTTATCGCATAAAGTGAGATTATTTAATTTAAGAATAGGAATAAATGGCTTTCTATGCTTTTAAATAAAAAAGTAGTTAAAGAAAGATAATTTTTGATGTATACTTTTTCCTTTCTCAAGTGTTTTATTCATAAACCGATCAGTTTTTAATTTAACCAAAACCGGCTCTATTTTGTCGTATCTGGCCACGCGACAGAAGGTAGCACAACAAACTTAAATGTTATGGAAAAAACAGCCACGAAGAAGAGGTGTACCGGAATTTTCCGGTTCTTATGGGTAACGCATGTGTTACTACTTTTTATTTTTACTTCTATACCGGTCGAAGCTGGTAATTTCTTACAAGGACACCGGGTAAATTTAAACATGAGTAATGTAAGCCTTAAAAAGGTCATTGAAGAGATCAAAAAACAAACGAATCTGAGTTTTGTGTACAATGAACTGGATATAAAAGGTCTTGGTTTATTGGATATGCAAGCGGAAAACCAGACGGTTGAAGAAGTGCTGAATCGGATATTGAAAAACAAGCGGCTGCGTTATGAAATTGTAGACAATGTCATCATCATTCGACGGGATAACAGAGTGGTGTCTGATCCGGAAGACGAGAAAAAAACAATAAAGGGGCATGTCACAGACGAAGATAAGGTTCCGCTTCCCGGAGTGGCAGTAAGGGTGAAGGGGACAACGGTGGGGGTAGCTACTGATATGGAGGGAAATTATACTTTGGTATATGAAGATAAGGGTCACATTGTTCTGGAATTTTCTTTTGTCGGTATGAAAACGCATGAAGAAAAACCGGGAAATCGTTCGGTATTGAACGTGCAGTTGCAATCTATGAGTACCGATTTGGAAGAAGTCATGGTTGTCGCCTATGGAACGACAAAGAAAGAAGCTTTTACCGGCTCCGCCGTTAGTGTTAGCGGGGAGCAGGTGATGAAGGAGGCCGCCGATGCTATTTCTCCTGAAAAGGCCTTGAAAGGGTATGTGGCCGGTGTACGTATTTCCCGGGGAGGCGGACAGCCGGGAGAGACGGTTGGTTTGCAGATCCGCGGTATCGGCTCCATTTCTGAATCTACCAATCCTCTGTATGTCGTCGACGGTGTTCCCCTCAGTGAGGATTTTGACTTGAATAATCTCAACCCGAACGATATCGAGCAGATGACAGTGCTGAAAGATGCTGCTGCGACATCTTTGTACGGATCCCGGGCTTCTGCCGGTGTGATTATTATCACTACTAAAAAGGGACAACAAGGGAAAACCCGGTTTGAACTGACTTATGAGAGAGGATTCTCTTCCGAAGCCATCAAGCGTCAGTTGAAAGGGTATTATATGAATGGAAGTGAATATACGGAATATGCAGTAGAAGCGATAAAAAATTATTATCTGTATTCGCAAAACGCATTACCGGGAATGGCTGATGAAAACCGCTATCTGGTTCTCCAAAATGACGCCCGGGTTTATGCCCTCCGGCATTTAAATGAATACGCCAAGGTTGTACATCCGGATGATCCGCTGGATGGTAGTTTCGATTATGAAAATTTGACTGAAGCTCAATTGGAAAAATACTTGACACATCCCCGCAATTACAATTGGTATGATGCGATGTTCAAAAAAGGTTCTGAAGATAAAATCAATTTCTCTGCCCGGGGAGGAACGGAGAAAAATAATTTTTATGCTTCTCTGGGCTATCTGCGGCAGTCTGGGATTACGGAAGGGAGTGACTTCAAACGCTTTACGGCCAGGCTGTCCCTCAATAATAAAGTGGCCCAATGGTTAAATTTCTCTGTGAACCAGTCTATCGCTTATACGGAACAGGAATCCAAACTGGATAGCCAGGGCGCAACCGTGGGGAATCCGATTTCCAATCTGCGGGCGATGAACCCTACTCAGCCGATTTATTTACCGAATGGGCAGTTGAACCAGACGCCGGGTTTTAACTCTACTGATCCCAATTTCCTGGAAACCATATCTTTGGATAGGGATCGCACTAAATGGTTCTCCAGTACGACTAATTTGTCTGTAACTGTCAATCTCACGAGTTGGTTAAAATTTACGACCACCAATGCCGCTGATATCCGTTATTCCCGCTATCTGCAAACCTGGGATCCCTCTTCCAATCAGGGGGCTACCAACCATGGGGAAGTAAACGAAACCCGTTCATTTTATACGAATATCGTTTCTTCAAATATACTGACATTGACAAAATCTTTCGGACTGCACCACGTCGGTGCGACGGGGGTTTATGAAGCCAAGCGTCAGACCTATGATTTTTTAGATGCCAGTGGATATAATCTTCCCGTCGGTCGGTTGTTGTATATGAGTAATGCCTCTCTTCCCAATTCTGTAGGTGGATACGACAATTCCGACCGGCTGATTTCCTGGGTAGCTAAACTCGATTATAATTACGATAATAAATATTATCTGAGCGGCAGTTGGCGGCGTGACGGAACTTCCCGCTTTCTGGCTTCTAACCGCTGGGGAGATTTTTGGTCTGTTTCTGCGGCTTGGAATCTGACGAGGGAATCTTTTATGGAATCTACACAAAATTGGCTGGATAATCTAAGAGCAAAAGTATCCTATGGGACAAACGGTACTCAGCCGGGCAATTATTACAGATCGCTTTCCCTGTTTAGCATCAATTACACCTATATGTCTGATCCGGCCTATCAGGTTAGTAGTTACGGTAATCCTCATCTGACTTGGGAAAGTTCTTATACCTGGAATGCCGGGATCGATTTTTCGTTATTTAAAAACCGCCTGAGAGGTACGTTCGAATACTACAATAAACATACTGTCGATTTAATCAATAATGCTTCTACTCCTTATACTTCCGGTTGGAGTAGTATGACTGTAAATGAAGGGGAATTACGGAATACCGGTTTGGAAATCACTCTGGATTCCAGAAATTTTATACGGGACGATTTTAGCTGGGAGACGAACTTTAATATTTCTTATATGCGGGCAAAAGTAGAGAAATTGAAAAAGGATAAGGAGAGCGGGAATTATATCTACCGGGAGGGAGAGCATTTGTATTCTTACTACCTGAGGGAATATGCCGGTATCGATACTCAAACCGGACGTAGTCAGTGGTATAAAAATACGAAAGGAGAAGACGGTAAGACGGTTATCGATCATACCGCTATTTCGCAGGATCCTTCAAGCGATGTAGAAAAAGTAATTAACAAAAAAGGTTATCCGGATTGGTTTGGGGGACTGACGAACCGTTTTACTTACAAAGGTTTTGACTTATCCTTCCTGCTGACATTTACGATTGGAGGTACTTTATTCGATAGTCAATATGCTTTGACCGTACGTGACGGGGCCTCTCTCGGAAATGGAAACGTCCGGTTCGATGCCTATAAAAAAGCCTGGAAAAAACCAGGCGACAACGGGACGCCGATTATTGTATATAACGACCCGTTTAAGTCGAACTATACCTCTACCCGCAGTTTGCGTTCTTCCGATCACCTGAAAATTAAAAACATCAGTTTGGGATATACTTTCCCGAAGAAATGGATCGGCCGCTTGGGATTGTCGGAACTTCGGTTATATGTAAACGGTAACGATATTTATACTTTCTATGGGGTCGATTATTTGAATCCGGAGGTAAATAATTCCGGTTCTTATAACAGCTATTCCTATCCGTCTTTACGGACCTGGAGATTCGGTATCGATATTAAATTCTAAAAAAAATGCTATGAAAGAGATAAAATATTTACTTTTAATCGGATTGATCACGAGTATCTGTTCCTGTGGTGACAAATTTCTCGACATTTCTCCTTCTACGAGTCTGCCGGACACGGAGATTATCTCGGATATCAAGGATCTGAATAATTTTACCAACGGTTGTTATAATTACCTGAAACTGACGAGTGGCGCTTACGGTTATTATTACGATGCAACATTTATGTTTAGCGGAGATTTGATGGGCGATGACTTCCGGGCCGGGAGTACCAGTTGGCTTTCTGACTATTATTCTTACACCACCACTCCTTACGAAGTAACGACCATGATATACAGTAATCTTTACAATCTGGCCTATGCTTCCATAAAAGTTTTCGAGTCGGCCAAATCGCTGGAAGAATCAGAAGAAAAAGAGGAATATTTGGCAGAAATCCGTGTATTGAGGGCATTAATGTATTTTGATATGGTTCGCATGCATGCCCCGCTTCCCTCAAATTGGGGGAAAGGTAGTATTACCGACGATCCGCTTGGTATTTATATCGCAGAAACAATCAAAGAAGATATCAGTCAGCCGAATTACAGAAATACAGCCCGGGAAGTGTGGAAATATATCGGTACTGAATTGGAAGAATCTGTTCCTCATCTCAGTAAGACCAGACAGAAAGGAAGATTGGACTGGTATGCCGGACGTGCTTTTCAGGCCCGATATTATCTGTATATGGAAAATTGGACAGAAGCGCTGAAAGCCGCTAAAGATATCATCGATTCTAAAGTTTTTGCCCTTTATGAAATTGAGGACTATAAATCGGTATGGACCAATACTTTTACCAGTGAATCTATTTTCGAAGTCAATGTATCTGAAACAGAACCGAATCAATGGGTTTCCTTAGGGACCCTGGTCGGAGGTACCCGTTACCAGCGAATTGGGACGACGACTGATTTTGAAGAATTAATGCAGGAAAATCCGACGGATGTCCGTTTTTCTCTTTACGAATGGTCCCAAACGTATCAATATTATCATGCCCGCTGGAAGTGGGAAGGCAGGAATGGGAATGAACTGATCACCAGTCCTAAGATTTTCCGCCTTTCTGAAATGTATTTGATTGCTGCTGAAGCGGCCCTTAAAAGTAACGACTCTAATGCCGGCAAATACCTCAGCGATTTACGGGAAAAACGGACGACTGTCGATCCGCGTAAGTACGATAACGGTCTGACTTTAGACGATATTTTATATGAGAGACGACTCGAGCTGGCTTGTGAAGGTCACAGGGCCTGGGATTTGTGGCGCAATTGCCGGGAAGTGGTCAGATGGAGAACCCCGGAAGAAAAATTAGCCAAAAAACACCAGGATAATTTAGGAGTCATCCCATTCGATCATTTTCGCCGGATATGGCCGATTTCTTATACGGAAATACAGTTATTTCCCCCGGCCGACAGGACTAGTCAACAGAATCCAGGTTATTAATTCAGAAGAAAATTATGGGAAAAAATATTACATTGATAGGGGTTTGTGCCTGTGCATTTTTGTGTCAGGTTCAGGCACAGGAACAAAAAACAGAAGGTTATCAGTTTACCGAACTCAAGCGTATGCCGGCCACCGATGTCAAATCTCAGGATCGGAGCAGTACTTGTTGGGCGTGGTCGGGCCTGTCATTTTTCGAATCGGAAATAGCCCGTTTGGGAAAAGATACAGTCAGCCTTTCGCCTATGTATATTGTATGGCATACTTATAATGAAAAAGCCGACCGTTACGTACGTCTCCACGGAGAGATGAATTTCAGTCCCGGTGGAGCGCATTATGATGTTCAGTGGGGGATCGATCGTTACGGAATTGTACCCCTGGACGTATATACTGGTTTAAACTATGGCGAAAAGGTACATGCTCATGGAGAACTCAACAGTTTATTACGGGCTTATGCCGATATCATCGTCAAAAATCCCAACCGGAAAATTACCACTGCTTGGAAAGACGGTTATCAGGGGATTTTAAGGGCTTATCTGGGAGTGTTACCGCAGACTTTTACTTACAAAGGTAAAGAATATACACCGCTGAGTTTTGCTCAAATGCTGGGATTGAATATGGCAGATTATATACAATTAACCTCTTTTAGCCACCATCCGTATTATACTTCCTTTGCTATCGAAGTACCGGATAATTGGCTAAACGGAAATACTTATAATCTTCCGCTCGACGAATTTATAGCCGTTTTGGATAAAGCAGTTGACAAAGGATTTACTTTTGCTTGGGCTGCGGATTTGTCTGAAAAAGGATTTACCAATGGAATCGCTGTTGTTCCTACATTCGATACCAAAGAAATGAAGGATGCTGAAATTACGAAATGGGTGTCATTGCCCCAAGAAGATCGGCAACGGCAATTTATTCAACAGCCCTGTAGTGAGAAAAAAATCACTCAGGAAATGCGACAACAAGCCTTTGACAATTATCAGACTACCGACGACCACGGTATGCATATTGTAGGAAAAGCCAAAGATCAGAACGGTACTCCTTATTTTATCGTTAAAAATTCTTGGGGAAAATACAACAAGTACGATGGTTACCTTTATGCTTCCTATCCTTATGTGGCTTATAAAACAATATCGGTTATGATCCACAAAGATGCTTTGTCGAAAGAATTGAAAAGGAAACTGGGCATAGAATAATTTTGAGTCTCTGTGTCATATCCTATTTTTAAAGGTGGAAAATTACACATTAGGGACGTGCCCTAATGTGTAATTTTTATATTAAAATTTCTCTTTTTTTCGGTTACATTTCGAAATATTTTTATTTCTAAATTATTTTCTCTCTTACTGTCTTTCTAATTCTACTTTACTGCTTGCAAAATTTTAATCTGAAATTGTATTTATTTCCTCTCTATTTTTACCAATGTAAGGAATTAAGGAAGATTTTTGCTGTTGAAAAGTTAGAGAAAAAAATATCTGATTGTAAACTTAATTTATTTCATATAATAATCGACAAAAACTTGTAAAGACAATCAGAAAAGGAGAGGGCAAACTTTTTGAAATGAGAATCTTCTGCAAGTGGGAAGGATATAATTTTTTTTAAATGAAAAATTACACATTAGGGCACGTCCCTAATGTGTAATTTTATTTGTTGTTGCTATAGTATGGAAAAATTTGCTATGTTTTTGCTATTTATTTCTATGGATTTCACCACAAATTTGTTGTTTTATAGGCAAGAAAAAAGGGTTGTAAATTCGTTATTTGATTTACAACCCTTTGATTATTAATTCTTTTTAAGTAGTCGGGGTGACTGGATTCGAACCAGCGACCACACGCCCCCCAGACCTTAATTCTTTATATTAATAAGGCTCTATTTATCAGTTTATTATAAGTGATTTTTTTTGTTGGTTGATGATCTGGTTTACTTTTTATTACAAACCGTGTTATAATTAATAAATAAATTACTTCTATTTTGAATTATAAATTTCTAAATTTTCAAAGTCTATAATCCATTTGTGTTTCTTGAGAAAAGCTGTTCCTAGTATACCTGAAAACATTTTTTCCTTGGAGGTACAATGGGAACATAAGCTTTGGTCAATATAAAATAATTCAGAATAAGCCTTTCCATTGTATTCAAAATTGCATATAACAGATTCACACCCTCTATTTATGCCATCTTTACACTTGATTCTTTTAATCCCTTTTCTCTTCTGGAAAACCTCTTCAAACAAATATAAAGGAGTTTTTATGGGGGCTTCTTGAGTAGGGAAATTCAAGTTTAACCTTGCATGAAATTCAATTGTTTCATAAGATGGAGGATATTCTTCAGAAAAGAAGTCTACAAAACAGGGTGTAAGTAGATTATATTTGCAATCGGTATCCACTAAAAAAGAGAATGCTATATTTTTTATTTTAATTAATCTGAAAGGCTGGCTTTTATATTTTCTCATTTTTTCTTATTTAATAATAATTTATATATAACAAAGGAAACGTATTATAAATTTTCTAATAGTCCTTTTTATAAATGAGATGTTTTTAAGTTAACTACAAATAAATATTTTTTATTACGATATCTTATGAACTTTTTATAACTCATAAAGTTGGGAAATAAATAATTATTCTTTACTTTTATTTAATTCATTAACTCTCTAAGTTATTCTATTTATTTTTAATATAAATTATTGTGTTAAAACTTAAGTATCCATGTTCAAAAAGCCAATCTGCCCAAGTTTTTTGCTCACTATTTATCCATAATTCCATATGGGGGTTACCCCAACATATTAATTCTGTTAGTTTATTATTTTCTGATATATCTAAAGAAATTATTTGATTAGTATTACAATCTAATCTTTTTAGATTAATATTTTCTGATATATCCAATGAAGTCAATTGATTAGTACTACAATCTAAGCTTTTTAGGTTAGCATTTTTTGCTATTAAAGAATTTAATTTATTATTACGACAATCTAAG
>NZ_JH594596.1:247559-387743 GCF_000243215.1 Odoribacter laneus YIT 12061
CATTTTTTGCTATTAAAGAATTTAATTTATTATTACGACAATCTAAGTTTTCTAGATTAATATTTCTTGAAATATCTAATGAAGTCAATTGATTACCGCTACAATCTAAGCTTTTTAGATTATTAAAGTATTGGATACCTTGTAATGATCGAAAACCTTTATTGTATATTTGCATTAAATTTACTGCATTGGCTTCTGATGGAGATACTTTCCCATCTTTGTTTACATCAAAGTTTTCATAGCAATATTTCATAAAAGCTATATCATCCATAGCAGTACATACATCATTAGGATCACTCATTGGTGGCAATGGAGAAATAAAATTCTCTGAATCATCTTTGTCACAACTTACTATTAAAATAACAATAAGTATTAAAATTGGATAAATTATTTTTTTCATAATTTTAAGTTTAAAGATTAATTAATAGATATTCAATGATAATTCTTTCATCATATAGATAAAGTTTGATCGCATATGCCGAAGACTTATGTTTGTTTTTAAGAATTTTAAATTTATTTATTCTGTTTATTGCTCATAAACTTCGTTTAAAATTGTCAGGTAAAATGTCTTCATATTGATAAAATATTCCTCGTCGATTTAATATATCCTCCACATAGTTTTCTGTGACAATATCTTTAGATACAAGCTCTTTTAATTTGCCAACAGTTAAATTTAATCCACTATTAATAGTTTCTTTTCTTGAACTGAAGATACCTGTTGGGATTCTAATATTAAGAATAGGATTTCTCATATAGCTATTGTTTTCTATCCTGTCAAGGATTCCAACTCTACACATATATGCAATACAACAAAAGTCTTCCTTGTGTTCATATACATCATTCCCATTTGAGATCATTGGCTGTAATTCTGATAATAATTTTATTACCTTCCCCATGCATACAGCAATTCTATTTAAATCTATTGCTCCCATTTTATTTATTATTTAGATGTTCATAAGGATTGTTTTCCATAGCTTTTTGAAATTGATTCATTTGCCAAGTAAGGTAGTTCTCAATTTCTTCAACCATCTTTTCTTGAGGATAACCATTTTGGAATATCCATTTCTTATTAATATTTCCGAGTAAAGGCATGTAACCTTTCATCCTGACTTCAAGATTATTTCCGACATAATCCAATGCCCAGTTCATACTATTAGAGGAAAGAATTACACTGTCTTTTGATACTTTTTGCACCTGTAGACCTCCTGATTTTAAATAATCAATTAGAATACTATATTTCCCTTGCATTCCTCCAAAACTACTTACATGTGTTTGCACATGTTCTTTATGGTCTTTATTTACTGAGTAAATAATAAAACCAATTATAGCTATGCCAATAATCCACCACATAATTATTCAAAATATTTATTCATTATTTCTTTAGCAATTTTATCTACGAATAAATCGTATTGAGATTTAGATAATCCGCTCATAATATGCATTGTTGATGATGATTTAAATGCTTCGATATTTGATGCAATGGATGATTTACATAGAAGGTCAAGCATAATACTGTTATTATAATTATCCTTGATAATTTTATTCAAATCTTCTTCAAACGAAGTCTGAATTTTCTCCATTATCATTTTTAAAGCAAACTCGGGGTTTCTTTTAGCAGCTAACATTCCTGCAAATTTTTCCTTAGCTTCTTCTTCATTATTGCTGTCTGCGAGACAGTCAATTACTGAATCCATAAAATTTTCCATAATATTATTCTTTTTTGTAGCCATACCACAAAAAGAAAGTGTGGTACTTTCCTGCTGAGTCCAAGGTATCACCACAACACCTACAATCACAAACAAGGAAAGCCCACACCTTATGATGCGAGCATTCACTTACTTACTGCTGTGATTGTTAGTCTTCAAAGTGGTGATTTTAGGACTTCACAAGTAAGAAGCAAACACTTCTTTTTCTAATATGTCTTGATTAAACTTTTATTTCATTAGCAATCATTTAACTGATCATTCTGCAAAGTTAAAATTTTGCATAAATAAATAATCTTTTGAAAGCAACTTTTAAATAAAAATAAATTCAAGTCAATATCAGCATCATAGGCATGAGCTTATTTCCTTATCTGCTTGTCATATAGTATAGAAAGTAGGTAAATCACTTTCTCATTATATGATCATCAATGGTAAATGTACCATAAAATTATATTACATATCTCTGATTCTCATTATTTTTCAATTTTAAAGCCCTAATTCTTAATCAAAGAACTGGGGCTTACAACAATAATAAAACACAATACAAGGGAGTTACTCCTCATTCATTTTGGCTATTATACACGTCATAATCATACAGATAATTAGTTGGATAACAATTTTCACAATTAAAATCATTTTGCAGGATTTTAGTTATACAAATTAGATACTGACATTCTTAAGCACTCCGGAAGAGGGGTATTGGGATAAGCTAAAAAGGATGTCATTTCCATATCTCCTCGTGACAAGTGTATTCACTTCTCCTATAATAATAAATCAAGTGAATACATGTGCTCATTTAAATTACATAATAGTATATATGTACCTAAGTGAACAGTGTCGAATTTTTTTCATTTCTATAAGGTATATCACAAGTTTTTTCGACACTACAAAATTTCCTATCATAATGGATAAGAAATAAATGAGACTCCTGAAGGAATATGAATATTCAATGATAATTATGTATGTGAGTTCTTTATTGTCTTATTTTCCTTTCATCAGAATAACTATAATAATTATCTCGCGTAATAATTAAATGGTCATATAATTTGATATCTATTTGTTGTGCAGCTTCTTGTATTTTTTTAGTCATTACATCATCATAATTGCTTGGTAGTATGTTGCCTGTTGGATGGTTATGAGCTAGGATAATACTTGAACTATGAGTTAATAAAGCAGTTTGTAGTATCAACCTGACATCAACAATTGTACTATCCATCCCTCCTTCTGAAATAGTTGTAATACCTAAGACCTTATTTGCATTATTAAGTAATATTAGTTTTAAATATTCCTTGTATTCCAGTGTATCAGCATTGAAAGCCTCCTTTATTAATAGTTCATAAGCATCTTTGGAGCAATGAATGGTATATCTTTCTGATGCTCTTACTTTGGGTTTATAGCTAATAGCAATTTCACTCACTTGTTTCATAATTCAATGTTATATTAAGGTTATTCTATTTATAAAAAAAAAGAAGTAGTTAGGTTTATTACCTAACTGTCCTTCTGGAGTATTTTCATCAGTTATTACAGAATTGCCAATGTAGTAGCTTCTCCTTCTCCTTGCTGATGCAATAAAAAGAATAAATTCCCAGTTTCAGCAGAACATACTTCTGAAATTACAGGAGTTGTTAATTCTCCAGTTTCTACTTTTTTAGAACAAGCACCAGTTTCAAATCCATAAACAAAAAAGCATTTACCTGTGTGTTTATTTCTTTTCACTTCAATTTTCTCTACACCTTGTTTAGCTTTAAAATCAGTAACACTCATTGTTTTTAAGAACTTCAGATTTCTTTCCATGATTGTATTTTTTATGTTGTACAGGGGGACTATCCCCACTGGCTGAGTGATGGGGGAGGTTGGGAGGGTGTGATTTGAGCTTATAGCCATATAAAAAGCCTCAAAAATCAGAAAATTTTATTCTTAAGGGCAGCTCAAAACAGTAAATTTAGTAATATATTATAGATTATTGATTACCTATTATCTACAGAATTTGTCTTTATTTGGGCAATTATATCTTTGTCTAAATTTTCCTCATTCCACTCTTCAATGCTAAAATTTGGAGAAACTCCAATGCAGCTACATAGCTCTTGTTTCATTACATCTTTAATATAGGGTATGTATTCTGATGTAGATGCAATTGAATCATGTATTGTAAAGATAGGTATTTGTCCCTCTTTCTCATTCCATATTTTCCGACAACACCTATGTAGTATGACTTCACTCTCTATTGCTTGAAGTAGAATAGGTAGTCTTGCATGAGGTTTCTTGCTTGGCATATCGGAATAGTCTGCTTTTAATAGCCTGAATAATCTACCTATAGGAGGGAAAAGTCTCGAATTAAACAATCTTTTCATCTTACCAATTCTTGCATTCTTAGTTCTACCCCTATTTTTGCTAAATAGCAAACTAAACATCATTGTCTTGGCTTCTTTTCTATCAATAAAAGTTTCCTCCGTTCTTCTATAGTTATTTGCTAAGTCTTTAATATGCTCATAAATACCTCCATTTGACACTAACTCTTTGTATTGAACAAAGTCATCTGAGCACACTTTTTTAAAAAAAGTTGTTAAAGCCTTCATAAGTTTTTCCGAACCTAAAAATAATCCTTGCACATTATCTGGCAAATGACCAATGTTCAGAGGAATAGTGGAGTTTGGACTCCAAAAATCAGGATTTAAAATCAGACAGGTAAGATACGGTTGGCTATTTTTAATATCTACACTTGTAAGTTTTGAGTTGTTGTAGTGAAGAAAATTTCTATACTCTTTTTGTAGATTAGTTAAAGTGGAGTGCAACCTATGTACATTATTATCAAAATGAGCTTCATATTCCCCTAATTTAGTCTTACCTATATTCCTTATAATTGCTTGATATTGAGCTATAGGAGATTTCAACCTATCCAAATTACTATTCCAGTCCCATAATTTTTTACTCTTATCATTCATCTTCTGCTGTTTCACAACATAAGCATACAACTCTGCAATAGGATTAATGTTAAGAAGTTTTTCATCGTACCAATGGTATATATATGGATATTGATCTTTATTTGTATTTATTTGAGATTGATAAACATCATCTGCAAATCTGGTGATTACTTGTTTTGATACAAATGGTCGAGAAGAATAGTAGTTAGACCATCTGTATCCACGAGCCTTTTCTCCAACAATATACTGCTTATCAATATCAATTATCCCTGTTCTCTCTAAATAATTTACATACAATGATATATCCTTTATGTTGTTTTCAACTTTGCCTATTACAATCGGGGTATAGCCATTATTATTTATTAAATCCGTATTCCTCGCAGGAATAGAGGATATTAGAAATAAAAAGCAATAAACCTTATAGTCATGGAAATTAACACCTTTAGGGAATCCATATTCATAAGGAGGATAATTCTCCTTATGTCGAATTAGATCAAAATTATCCGGCAGTGGAATGATCTCTTTATGTTTAATATTTGCATAGGTAAAAAACAAAAAATTAAGATTATCACTATTATATTTAACCACCTTGTAATTCTTCAAACCCATAATCTCTATTTATATTACCATTATGATAGGAAATTTTAACCTCATATCAATAGCAAAATTATAAAAATTAGAGCAAATTACTCATTGCTTCATCAATTTGTTCATTGTCAAATTTATTCAGATATATAGCAGTGGTTTTAATATTTTGATGCCCCAAAGCCTCCGAAATAATTCCAATATTAACACCTGATTTCTTTAATACAGTCGCAAATGAATGTCTTGCAACATAGGTTGTTACATCAGTTGTAATCTCCAATTCCCTTGCGATTAATTTTAATTCACCATTTACTTGTGCACATATTTTATGAATTCTATTATTTTTTTGTATAGGTGTTATGTGTCTTTTGTTGTGTAATATAGGAAATAGATAACCCGAATAAAACCTATTCGATTCATACTTAGCAATAAGTAATATGGCTTGTTGTGATAATTTGAGATTTATTGCTCCCTTAGTCTTTTGCCTATGATATATCAACCTATCTTCTTGAATGTTTTCCAATGTAAGATTGGCTATATCCACAAATGAAATACCACCACACAAGTAAGAAAAGGTAAATATATCCTTTGCAAAATCTCTTCTTGACCCTGTTTTAGAATCAGAGTTTATAATTTTCATTACATCATCTTTACTTAATGCTCTTTTTGGGGTTTTGGTGTTGAACTTATTAACCTTGAATGTTTGGAAAGGATTTTTATCTGGATCAACAACATTGCTTTCTATAGCCCTCTTTATGACAGCACGAAGGGTTCTAAATTGAAAACTCATTGTGGTCTCTTTATTTCTCTTTTTTTGCATCCACTCTTCAAAAGCTCGTAAGAATTTTAAGTCTATATGGCTGAATGTGTAGGTCAGTTTTTTGCCTTGATTAAATCTTTTGAGGTTATTATATGAATTTAGATAGGCATAGCTGTTTCCTATTTTACCTTTAGCTTTGAGGTCTGCAATGAGATTCTTATAAAACTCCTCTACTGTTTGGGCCTTTATTTGAGGTGCCTGCTCATTTACAAGCGAAACTGCTGTAAACTCCTCTTTATCCAGACTCTTTTTGAGCACCTTTCGATGATACTCACTTTGAACATTAAGAATAATTTGTTGAATAATCTCTTTATTAGGACAGGTTGTTTTTGGTTGATTTTTCTTAAAATCCCAATCTTTAGCCCTTATAGATATTCCAAGGCTTTTCATGGTTCTCTTACCATCTTTTGAAATTCTTAACATCAGAGGGTGTTCTCCATTTGCCAAAGTTTTATACTTATAGCAGATAATTGAAATTGTGGCATTCATCTTTGTTTTTGGTTGACTTCTCGGTTGACTTTTGAAAGTCAACCAGTACATCAACCTGCCAAATTCACTATTAGCCACTAAAAGAAAAAAACCCAATAATCTCGTGATTATTAAGGTTTTTCCAATGTCGGGGTGACTGGATTCGAACCAGCGACCACACGCCCCCAGACGTGTACTCTACCGGACTGAGCTACGCCCCGAAAAAGCAGTGCAAATATAAAAGTTAAATTTGAAATGAGCAAGAGGTAGAAGGAAAATGTTGACTAAAAGTTTAAAGAGACAGAGGATCAGAAATTTGAAAGGGGAAGAACGGAAATAGGAGAATTAGTTTCTGCGGAGGGTATATTCTTCTATGCCGAGTTGGGCTAAGGTATGCCGGAGTTCTTCTTCATTGTCGGAGAGCAGAAGGAGTTTGTCGCCCGGAAGGAGGCGGGTATGGCCGTTAGGTACGAAATAGTTTTCATACCGTTTAATCATGATGACGAGGGTGTTTTGGGGGAAATGCAGATCCTGAAGCCGGTCTCCTTCGGTAAGCAGGTCGGGCATTACCGAGGCTTCCGCAACAATGGATTTGATATCTTCTGAAAGTTCCATATCAAATTCATTCGGTTTTTCTTGAGCCGGATGTGCTAAGCCGAGCAGGCGGGCAGCTCCGGAGACCGTAGTGCCTTGAATAAGTAGCGAAAGTATGGTAATAAAAAATACAATGTTGAAAATCTGACTGGCACCTTCGATATCTGCTAAAAGAGGATAAGTGGCAAAAATAATCGGAACGGCTCCTCTTAAGCCGATCCAAGATACAAAAATACGGCCGGGTAAAGTCATCTTACGGAAAGGAAGCAAGCAGAGGAAAACGGCTAGCGGCCGGGCAATAAAAATCAGGAATATACCAATCAATAATCCGATATGAGCTACCCCCCAGAGGTCTTTGGGATTAACCAGCAACCCCAGAGAAAGAAACATAATGATCTGGAAAAGCCAGGCTAAGCCATCAAAGAAGTTGGCTATATTTTTTTTATAAACAATACGGTGATTTCCGATGACTAAACCGGCTAAATATACGGCCAGGTAACCGTTGCCGTTTAATAAATCGGTTATTGAAAAAGTAAAAAAGAGAAAAGTGAGTAATATCACCTGATAAAGGGAGTTGTTCATCAGGCATACGTGATTAATGATATAGACAGCTATGCGTCCTAATACATATCCCATTATAATACCGATACTAAATTGCATAAAGAAAGAGAGTAATATCTGTCCCCAACTCATGTCTCCGGACTGGATGATTTGGAGTAATAATATGGTAAGCATATAAGCCATGGGATCGTTACTTCCACTTTCTAACTCCAGAAGAGGGCGCATATTTTGTTTTAAATTCAAGCTTTTGGAACGGAGAATGTTAAAGACAGAAGCTGAATCGGTAGAGGACATGACGGCTGCTAGCAAGAGACAGCCTACCAGAGGAGCAGCCATGGAGGGGTATAGAGATCCGATCAGCCAGTAAATAAAGTACCCGGTGATAAAGGTTGTCAGCAGAACTCCTACTGTTGCAAGTATCACTCCTTGAGGAATAATGGGCCGGATATCGTTTATTTTGGTATCCATACCTCCGGCGAACAGGATAATACAAAGGGATAACGTTCCGATAAACTGGGCTTCGCCGGCATTGTGAAACTGTATGCCGACACCGTCACTACCGAAAATCATCCCTACAATTAAAAATAATAATAAGACAGGTATGCCCAACTTGTAACCTGTTCGTCCGATAATCAGGCTGACGAATAAAAGAGTAGAGCCAATGAGTAATATATTGCCCGTCGTTACAATCATATAACTGATTTTTCTCATTATTCTAAACGCAGGAATAACTTGAAAGTTCTGCATTTATTTTTAATAAAAAGAAAAAATTAAAAAGAGGTATAAGATTTTTCTGAAATGTCTAAATTTGTAATTCAAAAGTTAGGAGGTATGGTATACTAAATGATTCTATATGTCTCATCTACCTACATTAGTCATTGATCTTGCCCTGATATTAGTTTCTGCTGGTATTATTACTCTTATATTCAAAAAATTAAAACAGCCTTTAGTATTGGGTTATATTGTAGCGGGATTTATTGCCGGACCTCATGTCGTCTTTACGCCTACTGTAATGGATACAGCCAATATACAAACATGGGCAGACATAGGGGTGGTCTTTCTATTATTTGCCTTGGGGTTGGAATTCAGTTTTAAGAAATTGATGAAGGTGGGAGGACCGGCTGTTATTGCAGCCATAACTATTATTGTAGGTATGGTTATATTGGGAATGTTGGTTGGGTCTGCAATGGGGTGGAAGCGGATGGATTGCATCTTTTTAGGAGGTATGTTGGCTATGTCTTCTACTTCTATTATTTATAAGGCACTGGAAGACATGGGATTGCGTACTCAGCGATTTGCTGGTCTGGTTTTAGGCATATTGGTAATCGAAGATTTGGTGGCAGTGGTGCTGATGGTCTTGCTATCGACTATGGCTGTCAAGAATAATTTTGAAGGAGCGGAAATGGCTTTCAGTATCGCGAAGTTGTGCTTTTTCCTGATGTTATGGTTTATTATCGGTATTTTTATTATCCCAACTTTTTTTAAGCGGACGCGTCTTTTGATGAACGAGGAGACTCTGCTAATCGTTTCTCTGGGACTTTGTCTGCTGATGGTCGTAGCTGCTACTCAGGTCGGATTTTCTTCGGCATTGGGAGCTTTTGTCATGGGGTCCATTTTAGCAGAAACGATGGAGGCGGAGAAGATAGGGCATTTGGTAAAACCTGTAAAAGATTTATTCGCTGCTATATTCTTTGTATCTGTAGGAATGATGGTGGATCCGGGGATGATCTGGGAATATATAGGGCCGATTATTTTAATAACATTTACTGTATTAATCGGACAGTCCTTATTGGGTACTTTCGGTATCGTTTTAGCGGGGCAGCCTCTTAGGGTGGCCATGCAATGCGGGTTTTGTCTTTCCCAGATCGGAGAATTTGCCTTTATTATAGCTTCTTTGGGATTGAGTTTACAGGTGACGGATCACTTTCTCTATCCGATAGTGGTGGCTGTTTCTGTCATTACTACCTTTCTGACGCCTTATATGATGCGATTGGCAGAACCTGCTTATCCTTTTGTCGAAAAGCATCTGCCTGTCAAATGGAAAAGACTATTGGATCGTTATACTTCGGGTGCTCAGGTAGTCAACCATGAAAGTAATTGGAAGAGGTTATTGGTTGCTTTGGGCCGGATTGTGGTGGTTTATTCTGTCATTCTAATTGCAGAATTGATTCTGGCATTCAGTTTATTATTACCTTTTATCCGGACTCACATACCGGGAATCTGGGGAAATATTTTAGCGGCTGTCCTTATCATTGTTTGTATGGCTCCTTTTTTGAGGGCCATTGTGGCAAAGAAAAATCATTCGGTGGAATTTCAGATCCTCTGGCAGGATAACCGTTTTAATCGGGGATATTTGGTATCTTTAATTGTTTTTCGGTTTGTGTTGGCCATGTTGTTTGTGATGTTTGTTATTTCAGCGCTTTTTAAAATTTCGATTGGTTTATTGATCGGAATAGCTGGAATGGCTGTCGCCGGAATGATCTATTCCCGTTATTTGAAAAAACAATCCATACTCATTGAGCGTCGTTTCCTCCGGAATTTAAATATCCGGGACATCAGTGCCCGTCCCAAAGGGAAAACGATACCGCATTTTGCCGGAAATCTATTGTCCCGGGATTTACATATGGCTGATTTTACAGTACCGGCTGATTCGAGATGGGCGGGGAGTTCTTTGTCAGAACTTGGGCTTAAAACGCAATTCGGCATACAAGTCGTGGCTATATTCCGGGGAAATTATTGTATAAATATACCAGGAGGAAGGGAGCGTATCTTTCCGCAGGACCGCATACAGGTGATAGGAAGTGACGAGCAATTGTTAAAATTCGGTAGTCAATTGGAACAGCAACTTGTACCAGGAGAAGACTGTGATTTAAGTCAGAGTGAAGTCAATTTACGTCAATTTATAGTCGATTCAAATTCCGCTTTTCTGGGGAAGACAATCAAGGAATCCGGTATACGGGAACGGTATAAGTGCTTGATTGTGGGTATGGAAAGAGGAGACAGTTCCCTGCATGATCCCACGGCCAATACCCGGTTTGAGGAGGGGGATCTGGTATGGATTGTAGGAGAGGATACTAATATTTATAAACTGATCCACGCTGAATAAATGAGCGGGAAGGGAGAAATAAATTTTTAGGGAATTTCTGTTTTTAATTTTCTTCGTGTAAAGTAAGATTTCTTTTCTAAAAAAGTTGTCTAAAAAATAGACAATGATGTCAATAAATTTGACATTTTAGGTTATTGCTTTATTTTTAGATATTTGATATATAATGATTTATATAGTATGGTATGAGTTTTGTCCAAAATGAGAAAAGGAGATAAATGTACTTATTATAAAATAGAAATAAAATGTTGTTGCAGTTGAAAGAATTCATTCGGGAAAAACGGAATAAACCGTTTTCATTTGTTGTAAATTGCGTCGGTATGTCATTGGCTTTTACGGCTCTTATTATTTTATTTACCTATGTACGGGCGGAATTGAATCACGACAAGGATGTGGTAGACAGAGCTGATATTGTGCGGATGAAAAATGCAAGTTGGGGGATCACTCCCGGGGCTTATGCTTCTTGGTTGGCCGGGAATTTACCGGAAGTGAAACAATATTGCCGGGTATTGGAGATGTCGATGGCTATTTTCGTTCCTCAGCAGGGAGAGATAGGGGAACAGTATGTAGAGGAGAATATTGTTCTGGCTGATAGTACTTATCCTGAATTTTTTTCTCTTCGTCTTCTCGCGGGAAATTTGAAAGATGCCTTAGTGACGACAGAACAGGTTATTTTAAGTGAAAGCATGGCCCGGCAATTATTCGGAGAGAGCGATCCACTGGGGAAGCAATTGGTGTTGGGTGGGGCTATACATTCCACTGTGGTGGCTGTGTACAAAGATATAAATAATCCGGGGCTTAGGCGTCCTAAAATGATTACTAATCTGAATTATGTGGATAAAGTGTGGCAGGCTGGTTATAGTGATTCTTGGTGGTCTTCCAACTGGGAAACTTATTTCAAATTGACTCCTGGGGTGGATCGGGCCCAATTGACGGAAAAATACAGACAATTGTATGCTCAGAAGTTAAAAAGCTTTGGATGGGAAGATGCTAATATACAGGATGAATTGCCTCAGGCAAAATTTTCAGAATTTAACGAACTTTACTTTACACCGGAAGTTGACTTTGCGCAACATGGCAACCGTGCCAATATTAATATTCTGATTTTAATAGCTGTATTGGTGTTGGGGGTAAGTATTATTAATTATGTGAATATGGCTACTGCCCGTCTGGCTGATAAAGCCCGGATTATCGGGGTAAAGAGAACATTGGGAGCGGGCCGCAGAAGATTGATTTCTTCTATTATTTTGGATTCTGTTGTGACTTGTTTTCTGGCAATGGTCATAGCTTGGATATTGGCTGAAATTTCTTTCCCTTATTTATCAGATTGGCTGGGATGCGGAGATGTATTGAATATTGATAAATGGGCGGGTATAATATTATTTATTTTGATCCCTTTGCTCAGTGGTTTATTATCGGGTATCTTTCCGTCCGTTTACCTGACCCAGATGAACCGGCTGGATTCTATGAATTCGCAACGGAATGAAAGCATTGCGTTACAAAGAGTAAAAGGAGGGTTAATGGTACTACAGTTTGCTGTTTCCATTGGATTGATAATTGCTACTTTGCTGATTAATAAGCAAGTCGAATATATAAAACATTTAGATCCAGGATATGACCGGACTGATGTAGTTGTTGTAAAAGGTCATGGGGAAGCTGTTTTATTGGAAAAATTTCCGGAATTCCGGAATTTATTATTACAGAACCCTTCTATCGTAAAAGTAGCCGCTGCTAAAGAGCCGATTTATAATATAGGAGAAAGAGGAGGACATTTGAGGGTACCGGGTAGTGGGGAGGAGATCGGAGGAGCTGTTACCTGGATAGACGAGAACTTTATGGATTTAATGGGATTAAAGTTGATAGAAGGGGAAGAATTTCAGGAAGGGACTAAAAACCGGGGTAAATTTATTATCAACCAACGTATGGCGAAAAGGATTGCAGCGGAGTCGCCGGATCATTCTTACCTTTCCGAGCGTCAGATCGGGGTGGTAAAAGATTTTAATTTTAAATCGATGCATCAGCCGATCGAACCGATGTATTTTGGTTATATAAACGATTACCAGCAAATGGCGGATGCTTATATCCGGATTGCTCCGGAGGACCGCAAGGCCACATTGGATTACATTGAGAAATGTTATCGTCAGATCTATCCTCAGACTTTTTATCAGTATAGTTTTATGGATGATGATTATGCCGGTTTATATGGATCAGAAGATTTATTTGCTAAACGTTTGCTGGCTTTTACAGCTATGGCTATTGTTATTGCTTGTCTGGGATTATTGGCTTTTGTCGCTTTCTTTATCGAACAGAAGACAAAGAGTATTGGGGTACGGAAAGTCATGGGAGCTACGGAGTATCAGATTATGGAATTGCTCAACCGGGATTTTATCCGTCGTCTATTTATCGCTTTTCTCATTGCTTGTCCCGTCGTCTATTATATGATTCATCTTTGGCTGGGTAATTTTGCTTATAAAACCAGTTTAAGTTGGTGGATATTTGTGTTGGCTTTTGTCATTATGATCGTTATTGCTTTGTTGACGGTGAGTGTGTTAACCTGGAAAGCGGCCACGAGAAATCCGGTGGATTCTTTAAAAACGGAATAAAACATGTTTCCGGGTTATTGTTTAATCTTTTTAACCGGATAAATATCTTATACACAGCCGAAGGAGAATACTTCCGCGAACGTGAAAAGGTGTCATTACCGGTTTAAACAAAATTCCTCGTCGTTTTACACATTAGGGACGTGCCCTAATGTGTAATTTTTACGTTATTTTGCTCCTAGGAAATGGAGAAGGGAGTTGTAATCAACGGGATTTCTGTTTTTCGCAAAAAAGGTCCGTCCCTCTGGAGGGCGGCAATCGCTTTTTTTACTGTTAGTTTATTGATTTGGAAAACAGCCGTTTCTCATCCGGTTAATTCATTGCGGAAAGAATAAGGATTTGGTGTCGGGTAGAAAAAGATCGGGTTTGAAAGGGGGAAGAGGATTCGAATACAATTAAAATTACTATTTATTTGTAAAAAATAAGAAAATTCAGAAGTTTATTTATTTTTGTATGTTTCATTTTTAAGGGATAAAAAAATTGAACATATGAAAGTTTTGGTGTGGATAAGTTTTGTTTTGTCTTTGTTCTTTTCTTGTAGCGGAAAAGAAGCACAAGAGTGCGGAACTTTACAGGATGGAGATTTGACGACTGTGTGTCGTGTCGTTGGAGAACGAAATCGGTTTTTATTAAATTGGTCCCAAGAGGGGGCCGTAAAGTCTTATAAAATATGGTCGTCGGGAGAGATTCCGTCACGGGATCCTGTTGCCTGGCAATTAAAGGGATCTGTGGATGGAAAAAGCTGGGCGGTGATAGATGAACAGCGGGAACAGGCTTTTTGTTCCCGTTATCAGGAAAAATTATATGCTGTGAAGCATCCGGAGAGTTATAATTATTATATGCTGGAGGTAGAGGTATCCCGTGGGGATACGGTGGTGCTTCCGGAGGTGGAGTTATATACCCGGAATTTGACGGTAAACTGGGAGCATTTTGCTTATCCGGAAGTGGTATTTACCGATGAGGATGATACCTCCCGGGGAAGTGCATATTACCGACAGTTGGTACAGATACCGGAAGAATATATCAAATACCATACTCGGAAAGTGGCTGAAATACTATATTTTAAAGCTAGTGATCCCATGCCGGAGGTACGTCAGATCGATTATTCCCTGAAAAATTTCAATGGGGTCTCCTATAAAGGAGGGGAACCGCCTGTGGTGCATATTGTGTATAGTACACAGCATATTGAAAAATCAGCCGAAGAATCGCTTTTTAAATTGGATGCTGAAACTCGGGGTGTTTTATACCATGAATTGACACATGCTTATCAACAGGAACCTAAAAATATCGGTAGTTATGGGACGAATAAAACTTTTTGGGCTTGTATTGAAGGCTTGGCGGATGCCGTGAGGGCAGAAGCTGGTTTATTCGATGTAAAAACCTTGCGTAAACCCGGTGGAAACTGGATGGATGGGTATAAGACGACCGGTTTTTTTATCCAATGGCTGACGACAAAAGATCCGGATGCTATTCGGAAGTTCCATCAATCGGTGCGGGATTTGGAAACCTGGAGTTTTGACGGTGCTATAAAATACGTATTTGGGGAGCAGCAGAGTATTGACGGAATGTGGCAGGAATATCAGGCTTTTCTGACTTCAGAAGAAAATAAATAACGCTATAAATAAATGGTATGAAAAAAATATCAAAAGTTTTATTGTTTACGCTGCTTTTTATGGGTGTGGGCAGTATATCGGCTCAAAGGAAAATCGATTATGTGAATCCTCTGATCGGTACGAATGGAATGGGGCATACTTTTCCGGGAGCTTGTGTTCCGAATGGATTAATACAGTTGAGTCCGGATACAGATACCGTTCCCCATAATGTAGACGGGGCTTATCAGCCGCGGGCTTATGAATATTGTGCCGGCTATCAGTATCACGATAAGAGTATTGTTGGTTTTAGTCATACCCATCTAAACGGGACGGGGCATTCAGACCTGGGGGATATTCTGGTAATGCCTGTGGTGGGGAAAGTGAAATTTAACCCGGGGACAGCCGAAAATCCGGATGCGGGATACCGTTCCCGTTTTTCGCACGATACTGAAAAGGCACATCCCGGGTATTATTCTGTTCTGTTGGATGATTATGGAGTGAGAGCAGAAATGACCGCCACACAGAGGGTTGGGGTACATAAATATACGTTTCCGGGAGGAGAGGCCCATATCCTGTTGGATTTGATTCACGGTATATACAATTATGACGGGAAAGTACTGTGGGCCAATTTGCGGGTGGAGAATGATACCTTACTGACCGGTTATCGGATTACAAACGGATGGTCGCGCGTAAATTATACTTATTTTGCGATTACCTTTTCAAAGCCTATAAAGAGTTATGGTTATAAGGAGAGGGGTAAGACTTTATACAACGGTTTCTGGCGTAAGTTCGATCTCTATCACAATTTCCCTGAGATCGGGGGGAGACGGGTGGTTGCTTATTTTGATTTCGATTTGAAGGAAGGAGAGGCTTTGGAAGTAAAGGTAGCCCTTTCTCCGGTAAGTGCATCTGGGGCTTTAGCTAATCTTCAAGCGGAGGCAGGGGGGAAAAGTTTTGAACAATTGAGGGCTGCGGCTGAGGAAAAATGGGAAAAAGAATTGGGGCAGATCGAAGTGGAAGGAGATTACGATCAGGTTTGTAATTTATATTCTTCTATGTATCATACGCTGATCAACCCTTCGGTATATATGGATCGCGATGGTGCTTACCGGGGTTTGGATCATGAGATACATCAAGCGAAAGACTTTACCAATTATACCGTCTTTTCGGTTTGGGATACTTACCGGGCTTTACATCCTTTGTATAATCTTTTGCATCCGGAACGGAGCCGGGATATTATCGCCTCCATGTTGGCTCATTACAGTCAGAGTGTACATGGATCCTTACCGATTTGGTCGCATATGGGCAATGAAAACTGGTGTATGATTGGCTACCATGGAGTATCGGTGGTGGCGGATGCTTATGTGAAAGGCATTCCGATGAAAGAAGAGCTAGCCCTGAAAGCTGTCGTGAACAGTTCTACAATTCCTTATTTGGATGGTACCAAGGAGTATATGAAATTGGGTTATGTGCCCCTGGAAAAAAGCGGAAGTGCTGCTTCTATTACTCTGGAATACGGGTATGACGATTGGGCAATTTACAATATGGCCGAGAAGATGGGAAAAAGAGAAGTTGCAGCTACTTACAAAAAAAGGGCAGCGGCCTATAAACATCTGACAGACCCTTCTTCGGGATTTATACGTCCGAAGAATGCTGCCGGGAAATGGAAAGAGAATTTTGACGTCTTGGATACACACGGACAAGGATTTATCGAAGGAAATTCCTGGAATTATTCTTTCTATGTGCCTCAGGATGTAGAAGGATTGATGGAAGCTATGGGAGGGGATAAACGATTTGTAGAGCGTTTGGACTCCTTGTTTACCATGCATTTACCTGAAAAATATTATGCCAATACGGAAGATATTACTGAAGAAGGATTGATGGGGAATTATGTACATGGGAATGAACCCAGTCACCATATTGCTTATTTGTATATGTGGACTTCCCAACCCTGGAAAACGCAATATCGGATACGGGAAATTATGGACCGTATGTACCGCAACAATATTGACGGATTGTGTGGAAACGACGATTGCGGACAAATGTCTGCCTGGTATATTTTCAGTGCCATGGGTTTTTATCCGGTTTGTCCGGGATCCGATCAATATGTGTTTGGCGCTCCTTATTTTCGGGAAATGAAAATTCATTTAGAGGGAGGAAAAGAATTAGTCATTAAGGCTCCTAAAGTAAGCAGTACAAACCGGTATATAAAATCCGTGCGTTTAAATGGAATACCTTATGACAAAGCTTATATTACCCATGCAGAATTAATGAAGGGAGGAGAGCTATACTTTGAAATGAGCAGTCGCCCGAATAAAAAACGGACTTTTACCGAGGCTCAGAAGCCTTATTCTTTAAATCGGGATATCCGGTAAAAGTGTAAATGGGAAGGAGATGAGCGGCACTCTCTGCCTGAGCAATGTTCTTCTGACGCTTCCCTGATTAACGAAACTTCGGTTCTGATGAAAGATAAAAAGCCGGGAGGCTGGTCAGCGAAGCTTTCATTCTTCAACAGAACGATCAAATGCTTTGGACAGTTTCATATTGATAATTACAGAAATAAAATGAAAAAAATATATTATGGTATAGGGAGCCTGTTGTTGCTATTGTTTATGGTTCAGGAGGCTTTGGCGGTGAACGAAACAGCTTTACAGCCGCTTATCCAATATGTGAAACCTTTGGTGGGAACTTCCGGTTTTGGGAATGTTTATCCGGGGGCACAGATCCCTTTTGGAGGAATCCAGATCAGCCCGGATACGGATTTTGATTATTATGATGCGGCTGCCGGGTATAAATACGATCATAAGACTTTATTGGGATTTAGTCTGACTCATCTGAGTGGTACAGGTATTCCGGATTTGGGGGATTTTCTTTTTATGCCGGGAACGGGGGAGATTAAATTTACTCCCGGGACTCACGAACACCCGGAGGCTGGTTATCGTTCCCGTTATGTTCACGAGCGCGAGTGGACTACTCCTAACTATTACGGAGTCGATTTGTTAGATTATGGTGTAAGGGCCGAGATGACTTCCGGAGTGAGAAGCGGAATGTTCTGTTTTACCTATCCGGAATCGGAAAAAGCTTTTATTCTGATTGATTTGAACCATACCCTTTGGCAGAGCTGTGAGTGGAGCAATGTACGCTTTGAAAACGATTCGACTCTTACCGGTTATAAGCTGGTAAAGGGTTGGGGCCCCGAGCGGCATATTTATTTTACGGCTGTATTTTCCCGTCCTTTTGAAAACTATGGGATTATGCAGGATACCACGCCTGTTGTGTATAACACCAAACGCTTCCGGAGTCATTTGGAGGCTTGGGGTAAAAATTTAAAAGTATGGATGAAATTTAAAACGGAAACGGGTGAAAAAGTGTATGTAAAGACTGCTATCTCTGCCGTCAGTACAGAGGGGGCTAAGCTCAATATACGGGAATTAGATGGACATACATTTGAGACCTTAAAAAAAGCCGGTGAAGAAAAATGGAATGCAGAACTGAGTAAATTTGTCGTCAAAGGGTCGCAGAAACAGTTGGAAACTTTCTATACTTCGGTTTATCATGCGGCTTTACATCCTTTTGTTTTTCAGGATGCCGACGGGAAATTCCGGGAACTGGATAAAAATATCGGTCAGGCGGAGGGTTTTACCAATTACACCGTATTTTCTTTGTGGGATACCTACCGGGCATTGCATCCTCTTTTCAATTTAATACAACGGGATGTAAATGCCGATGTCATCCGCTCGATGTTGGCTCATTACGACAAGAGTGTAGAAAAAATGCTGCCGGTTTGGTCGTTTTATGGAAACGAAACTTGGTGTATGATTGGTTATCATGCCGTTTCGGTGATTGCAGATGCGATTGTAAAAGATGTGAAAGGCTTTGATTACGAACGGGCTTATGAAGCGATGAAAATCACTGCTTTGAATCCGCATTACGATTGTTTGCCGGAATATATTTCGTTGGGCTGGGTTCCTTTTGACCGAGAGAAAGAATCGGTTTCCAAGACCCTGGAATATGCATACGATGATTATTGTATTGCTCAGGCCGCGAAAAAATTAGGCAAACAGAGGGATTACGAATATTTTCTGAATCGTTCTCTCGCCTATCAAAATCTGATCGATCCGGAGACAAAATATATGCGGGGAAGAGACAGCAAGGGAAATTGGCGTACTCCTTTTGCGCCTATTGCTTATCAGGGGCCCGGTTCGGTAAATGGTTGGGGAGATATTACAGAAGGATTTACCCTGCAATATACCTGGTATGTACCTCACGATGTACAGGGATATATCAACGAGGCCGGAGAAAAATTATTCCGGGAACGTTTGGACAGTATGTTTGTAATGGAGTTGCCGGATGATATTCCCGGGGCGCATGATATTCAGGGACGGGTGGGGGCGTATTGGCATGGAAACGAGCCTTGTCATCAAGTGATTTATTTATACAATTATTTGAAACAACCGTGGAAGTGCCAGGAAAAGATTCGTTATATTATGGATACTTTTTATGGAAACACTCCGGATGCTTTGAGTGGAAATGACGATTGCGGACAAATGTCTGCCTGGTATATTTTCAATGCCATGGGATTTTATCCTACAGCGCCTTCCAGTAATATTTATAATATTGGTTCTCCTGCTCTTGAAAGTGTCGATATGCGGATGAGTAACGGAAAACATGTGAAGGTTACGACGCAGAACTGGTCGCCTGAGAATGTCTATATCCGGGAAATGTATCTGAATGGGAAAAAGTATGATAAATCGTATCTTACCTATGACGATATTCGGGAAGGGGCTACCATTCATTTTGTGCTGAGCCGGAAACCGAACTACCGTCGGGCTATTTCGGATGCCGCAGTGCCTGCTTCCTTATCGGAAACCGGAAAGACGCTTTTGTATCGGCCCTCTTCCGGGCGGTAAAGAATTTTTATCAGAAAGCATATCGTTTTGGGGGAAGTGCTCTGTCTAAATTGACGAATGACCGGGTAGCTGTTGAAAAAATTTGAAAAAGCTTTTACTTTTAAAAAATAATCCGTATACTCGAATTCTAATTTAGAAAGAGACTATGCGGATTATTTTTTTTATTGCTATTATAGGGATATGCAGCTTATTCGGATGTCATGATCCTGCTTCGGAGAACCCTGTTTATACAGACAGGACGATTATTGTTTATTTAGGAGTTGACAACAATTTTACTGGAGAGGATAGAGAGAAAATTGAGAGTTTGACCCAAGGATGGGACAAAAATTTTCAAGGACGTTTGCTTATATATGCTGATCCTCAGAAGCCGCTGACGGGATCCGGTGATGGTTTACCTTATCTGACGGAGGTTGTATGGGAAGAAGGGCGAGCGGTAGCCAAGCGGTTAAAACAATATCCGGAGCAGAATTCTGCCAGTCCGAAAGTATTCCGTCAGGTCCTGGAGGAAATTATCGGAAATTATCCTGCTGCTTCTTATGGGCTGATCGTATTATCTCACGCATCCGGTTGGTTGCCTTCCGGTACGTTGGCCAGTCCCCGGACAATCATCAACGATGGGGAGAAGGATATGGAATTATGGGATTTTGCAGAAGCGATTCCGGTAAAAATGGATTTTATTGTCTTGGATGCTTGCTTTATGGCGGGGGCAGAAGTCGTTTATGAACTGAAAGACAAAACGGATTATCTGATCAGTTCGCCTGCAGAGGTTTTGGTGCCGGGCTTTGTATATCGCAATATGATGGCTCATTTGATGTTAGAACAACCGGATGTAGTGGCTGTTGCCCGGGATTTTTATGATTATTTTAATCGGCAGAGCGGAAGCATGCGTTCGGCAACCGTGAGCGTATTTAAGATGTCTGCTTTGGAACCTTGGGTAGCTTTATCCCGGACTTTATTAGAGAATATAAATGGGGAGCAGCAGGTTGATTTAGAACAAATTCAACGTTTTGGGTACGGAAAGAACAAATTGTATTTTGATTTGGGAGATTATATCAAGGCTCTTCATCCGGAACGTTTTGACGAATTTACCAAAATGGTGAATGATTGTGTCATTTATAAAGCGCATACCCCGGGTTATTATTCTGCAGGAACTTATTCCTACTCAGCTATCGAGGCTTATTCTGGACTTACAATTTATATTCCTCAGACAGAATTTCCTTATATCAATTCAGTTTACCGACGGTTAAAATGGACGCAACGGGTAAATCCTTATATTCCCCAATAACTTTCGGGAATCTGAATTTTTATTAATTTTGTTCTGTTTATTCTTTTTAATCAATCGTCGGTATGGCATTTGGTATTGCAGATTTAAGTATAGTTCCGGTACGGAAAGAACAATCGGAGAGAAGTGAAATGATTTCACAAATCTTATTCGGGGAATTATTTGAAATACTGGAAATTACGGACAAATGGCTCTTGGTCAGGTTGCAGGTAGACGACACGGAAGGATGGATCAGTCGAAATATGTATTTGCCTGTGACTGACGAGTATGCCGCTCGGTATACCGAGGAACAGCCGATGCTGACAACGGAAGTTTTCAATATCGTGACGAAGGAGGGGGATTATGGAAATAAGTTGATTGTGGCGGGTAGTGTACTGCCTTTTTTTGAGGCGGAAAAACAGCATTTTTCAATAGGGGAAGACTCCTATACTTTGGTAACGAAACCCCGTAATGTCGGAATGGATAGTTTGCGGGAGTTGATTATAGAATATGCTTTAAAATATTATAATGCTCCTTATTTATGGGGAGGTCGTTCTCCTTATGGGATAGATTGCTCCGGACTGGTCCAGATGGCTTACCGGATGGCCGAGATGAAATTGCCCCGTACGGTTACGGAACAAGTCAATTGCGGGCAGAATTTTTCTTTTATAGAAGAAGCCTTACCCGGAGATCTGGCTTTTTTTGGAGATGAGACGGATGTCACCCATGTCGGTATTTTATGGGAGCAAAACCGGATTATACATGCTTCCGGACGGGTAAGAGTAGACCGGGTGGATCACCAGGGAATTTTCAATGAAGAATTAAAACGCTACACCCACAATCTGAAAGTGATCAAAAGGATGATTGTAGAGTGAATGTTTAAAGAATAATTGGAATATTCTGAGTCAATAGACTCCTCCATAGTATTAAAGACGAGTTTTTGATTTTTACTAGAAATTGTAAATTAAAATTTTAGTATTTTGCATAAAATATTTTTATCATTTATTATTATTTTTCGGGCATTCTTTATAAATAATTAAAGTATGATATATTTCTCTTAATCTTTGATAATGGATAAAAGTTACAATCTTTTTTTTCATTATTATTAATAAAAAGAAAATAAAAAGAGGAAATAGAAAGGCTATTAAAGAGGATGCATTTTCTGAATTATATATACTATACTCTGAAAAAATAGATAAATTATATTTATTAAATATAAGATTTACAATTAGAAGTGTTAAAAATAATATAGTTAGTATAATTGTATAGGGAAGTAGTGTATTGGCTACATACCAAGAAGAGGCTGCCATTCGAATGTGCGATTCATTTTTAGTAATAATAAAGTAAGTTTTAGGCTGATGAGTTTGAATGAATATTTTATATCGATTTATTTTATTTTTACTACGAGCATTAGGCAAATACCAAGAAACTTCAGACAGTAAATCTATTTCATTTCTTTTTAATAAATATTTGTAATAGTTTATGTAAGGAAAATTACATCTGTTAGCTGTAGCACAAGCACATTCACATTGCATATCTAAAATACAATATAATATAATAACATCTTTTATTAGTTTCTGTTCTTTATCTTTTATTAGTTTCTGTTCTTCATTTTTTGTTGGTTTCTCATTTTTTGTTGGTTTCTCATTTTTTTTAATAAAGTTCTTTAATTTTTTTTCAATAATTGTAGTATATTCTTTTATAATAGTATTTTCAGAACATTCAATATCTTGTTCAGAATGAGGAAATAAAATTTTTAAAATTTTATTTTTCCATTTTAGCTCGCTTGAGAGGAAAGGAGAGGAGGAATCACTAATTGCTTTTAACTCTTCTATCAAATTTTCAAAATCCTTAGTATTCATGCCAAAAAAACGTTCTAGAGTTTTTGATTTATTTTCACATAAATCTTCTGGGAATTCAGATAAATATTTTATCTCTTGTATTAATTTATTTAAAACGTATTTGAATAATTTTTTATTTGAATTTTCAAAATTTTCATTTTTTAATTCCTTGCAAAAATTATTTATAAATTCTTTTCTTTGTTTAAGAAGACCTTTTTTATCAGGAATTTTGATATCTGATCGATAAAAAATAAGCCCTATCGTATAGGCTAGTATAAGAAAAGTAAGAAAAATAACTAGCCAAAACCATCCTTGCATGAATTCAAGACCAGTTGTTTTAGTACTTGTTTGATTAAGGTTAAAAGGAAGGCCATAAAATGTAAGTATAGGAAATACTCCACTTATTACGATAGAAAATAGAAATAGAACACCAGGAATTAATGCTCCCATAATATCAACCATTAATTCTTGTGCTAATCTTATACCTGCACTTCCTTGATTTTGATCACTTTTATTTAACATTGCACTATTAATTTAATTAATATGATAAATATATATTAATGAATATAATTTGAATGTTAAAAATAATTTATTATTCGTTAAATAATATTTATTATGAAATTTTTACTAAATTATAATAGTTATAAATATGACAATAAAGAGTTAAGAAAGTAATTGATATTTTAATTTCTATAGAAGTGATGCTTTAACTTTTGTAATAATATTATTTCTCGACATTACCGCTTATCGTAAGGGTGATTTCGGGATTTTTCGGGTCGTTGGTAAGGACTGTGATCGTCTTGTATTGGTAGCCTCTTTTTCCGGTAGGGTCAAAAATAGCCCGGATCGACATGGA
Organism: Odoribacter laneus YIT 12061; assembly: GCF_000243215.1. GTDB lineage: Bacteria > Bacteroidota > Bacteroidia > Bacteroidales > Marinifilaceae > Culturomica > Culturomica lanea. The sequence goes on from NZ_JH594596.1 coordinate 271,375, forward strand.
TTTTCCGGGAGCAATTGTATTTTTTCCGGGAATAACGGCTGTACAACCGCAACTGGATTTGGTTTTCCGGATGATCAATTCCGATTTCCCCCGATTTTCCAAAATGAAATCGCATTTCCCTTTTTCTTTGGGTTTGATCTTCCCAAAAGAGAGTGTTGTTTCTCGGAAATGGGCTACAGGGGCATTTGCTAATTCTTCCGGACTGAGTTTTGAAAAATCTTCAGCGATATTGGCGCTTACGGAGAGGCGGTTTCTGTAGGAATTTTCATCGTTGATCAGGAAAATGACGTTGTCATATACATAACCGTATTCTTTATTGGCAATAGCGTCGAAAGTCAGGATTAATCTGCCTTTTTCCTTGGGTCCGATCTGTTCCGGGATTTGGATGTCTAGGTAAGAAGGGGCGTAAAGGACAGATAATTGGGCTTCACTATCCAGTGCATTATAAAAATAGACGGTATCCTGCCTGAGGGTTCCGCTGTATACTTTTTGAAAATCGATATGGGAAGAGCGAAAGTGTAATCCGTTCATACTATATCGGTATAGCAGAAACGGTTTGTCAGGATTATCTACGATATTACCTTTTATGGAGAGCTTTTCCAAGGGGTTTGTGGTATTAGAAAACACCTGGATCGGATAGGAAAACTGGAGGGGAAAAGAGGTGGAAGGAAAAGAAATTTTCAGGATGGAAGACTGGCCGGGTGCAATCGGACTCTTTTCCCATTCCGCCTTGATCTGAGAAGTAACGGACGTTACCCGTGAAATAATGGCAGGCTCTTTTCCCGTATTTGTAAAACGATAGCTGACAGTCGTAGGCGTATCGTCAGCTTTTAAATCATTCAGGAGTATATCTTTATTTTCAAAACTGAGCGTTCCTTTCTGGGCAAAACCCAGATGTCCAAGTAAAAGGCTGGACAAAAGAATGACAATTTTTATATTACTGCACATTTCCGGTTAATTTACAGGTGACAATTGTATTTTTCGGGTCATTTAAGGTGAAAGATACGATTTTTACTTTTCTTCCTGCTATATCGTCTGTATTCAGCGTTAGGGTTACTTTGATTTTCTTTCCCGGTTTAATAATCGTTTTTGCGGGGACCACCGTGAGCATTTGATCGTCGGAAGTTTTTATTTTCCGGATAATCAGTTCGGATTTTCCTGCATTTTGAATATAGATTTCCTGTTTTTTGGTTGTGTTTTTTTTCAGTATGCCCAGATTTATATCTGTTTCTGAAAATACAGCTTGAGGAGCATTTTGGTAATGATTATTTTTATATTCAGAAAAATCTTCACAAATATTGGCCACCACACCGAGAGAACCTTTGTCTCCGGTATCGGTTTGTAATTCCATTTGATCGTTTACAAATCCCCAGTCCTTTCTTTGAGCTGCATAATAAGTAATATGGATTTCTCCTTTTTCACCGCTTTTCAGGGTTTCTGGAGTTACGGAGGCTAGGATATAATTTCCGGCCGGCTGGATACTGACTTTGACAGGACGGGTTCCTGTATTCACAATATCCATGGTTTTTTCGACAGTTGCCGTATTGTAAATACTGCCTAAATTTAGGTAATGGGAACGGGTTTTAAGGGAGCCTATGGAATGAGTATAGTCTGCATAGGGATCTGCGGCGCCGCTGAACACTTTTCCTTTGATTGTTAAAGATACAATCGCATTTTCCGCATTCGATTTTACCGTAATGGATTTCAGGAAAGAATTAGGACGGTTTTTAGGATTGAAGCTCACCTTAATACTACCTGTTTCGTTGGGGAGAATCGGTTTCCGGCTCCACTGGGGAGTGGCGCAACCGCAACTGGGCCTTACTTCTGTCAGAATCAGCGGACTATTTCCTGTATTTTTAAAAACAAAATCATAGGAGACCATTCCGCCGCTTTCACTGATATTTCCGAAATTGTGCATTGTCGTCTCGAATTCTATTTTTGCCCTTTGTCCGAATAAAAACAGGGGTAAAAGAAAAAATAACATTAAAATAACCCTTTTCATTTGTTTTCCTTTATTATTGTTGTTGTTTTCTGCGAGAGTGGTGAGAGATGTCACAAAAATAGAAATAGAAAAGAAAAAAGAAAAACAGAAAGAGATGAAAAACGATAAATTAGGAATTTTTTAAGGGTAAAAACAAGAAAATCAGAAAATATCCATCGGATAAAAGAAGGGAATGAACACAGGATACAAGAGAAATTATACAAAATAATCCTTTGTTTTCCGGAAGAAAAATTGTGCCAGATAAAAATAAAGTGTATCTTTGCGCCGTTTAACGATATTAATTATTTAAAGGTTTAGAAATTATGTATTTAACAGCGGAAAAGAAAGAAGAGCTTTTTTCTTCATACGGGAAGTCTAATAAAGATACTGGTTCTGCCGAATCTCAGATAGCTTTATTTTCCTACCGTATCAGTCATTTAACTGAACATCTGAAGAGTAATCACAAGGATTTTGGGACACAGCGTGCCTTGATCAAGTTAGTAGGAAAACGTAGAGCATTGTTGGATTATCTGAAAAGAAAAGATATTGAAAGATATCGTTCTATCGTTAAAGCGTTGAATTTGCGTAAATAAGCATACGTTTCGGACAAACCCGGGTTCTTCCCCGGGCTTGTTTTTATTTATACCTCCCTCCAAGCCTCCCTTGCAATTTTAATTCATCTGAACAGTTTTATTTGGGTGAGATTGCATATCTAATAAAAGAGTTCCGTTAAAATGAATTATTTTAACTGTTAAATTATGAATGTTATTGAAAAAAGTATTACGCTTCAGGACGGAAGAGTAATTACCTTGGAAACAGGAAAGTTGGCTAAGCAAGCCGACGGTGCTGTGATGTTGAAGATGGGCAATACCATGATATTAGCGACTGTGGTATCTGCTCAGGAAGCGGGTCCGGATGTGGATTTTATGCCGTTATCGGTGGATTATAAAGAGAAGTTTTCCGCTATAGGACGTTTCCCCGGAGGATTTACCCGTAGGGAAGGAAAAGCTTCGGATTACGAAATATTGGTATCCCGTTTAATTGACCGGGCGTTGAGACCTTTATTCCCGGACGATTATCATGCAGAGACTTTTGTACAAGTGACTTTGTATTCGGCGGATGAAGAATCAATGCCGGATTCACTGGCCGGATTGGCTGCTTCTGCTGCTATTGCCGTGAGTGATATCCCTTTTCATGGACCGATTTCAGAAGTAAGGGTGGCCCGTATTCAGGGGGAATATGTGATCAATCCGACTTGTTCTCAGTTGAAAGAGGCGGATTTGGATATTATGGTAGGGGCTACCTACGAAAATATTATGATGGTAGAAGGGGAAATGAGTGAGGTGTCTGAAAAAGAGATGTTGGATGCCATCAAGTTTGCTCATGTAGCCATTAAAGAGCAATGTCTGGTGCAAAAGGAATTGGCAGAAGCTGTTGGCAAAACGAAACGTACCTATTGTCATGAAGTGAATGACGAGGAATTGCGGAAAGATGTATGGGATAAATGTTATCAGAAGGCTTACGATGTGGCCCGTCAATGCAATGCCAATAAACACCTGAGGGGAGAATTGCTGAAACAGGTAGGTGAGGAATATATGGAAACTTTACCTGAAGAAGAGAGAGAAGCTAAAAAGATGATGGTGGCCCGTTATTATCACGATGTGGAAAAAGAAGCCATGCGCCGGATGATATTGGATGAAGGTGTTCGCTTGGACGGCAGGACGACTGAGCAGATCCGGCCGATTTGGTGTGAAGTGGGCTATCTGCCTGGACCTCACGGTTCTGCTGTTTTCACCCGTGGTGAGACGCAGTCTTTGTCTACGGTTACCTTGGGAACTAAATTGGACGAGAAGATTATTGACGAAGCCACAGAAAAAGGGAAAGAACGGTTTTTGTTACATTATAACTTCCCTCCTTTTTCTACAGGTGAAGCAAAAGCCAGCCGCGGAGTAGGACGGCGGGAAATCGGACACGGAAATTTGGCTCACCGGGCTTTGAAACGCATGATACCGGAAGATTTTCCGTATACAGTGCGGGTGGTATCCGATATATTGGAATCCAACGGATCTTCCTCTATGGCGACTGTATGCGCAGGAACGCTGGCTTTGATGGATGCCGGTGTACCGATGAAAAAGCCGGTTACGGGGATTGCTATGGGACTGATTACAGATAAGGGATGTGAGAAATATGCGGTGCTGTCAGATATTCTGGGAGATGAAGATCACCTGGGAGATATGGACTTTAAAGTAACCGGAACGGTGGATGGAATTACGGCTACTCAGATGGATATAAAAGTGGACGGACTGCCTTATGAGATTTTGGAAAAAGCTTTGGAACAAGCGAAACGGGGACGTCTACACATTATGAATATTGTCCGGGAAACCTTACCGGAACCTCGTCCGGAATTGAAGCCGCATGCTCCCCGTATTCAGACTATTATTATCGATAAAGATCAGATTGGAGCTGTCATTGGACCTGGTGGAAAAATTATTCAGGATATTCAGGAGAAATCAGGGGCTACTGTCAATATCGAAGAGGTGGATAATAAGGGGATTATCGATATATCCGCTTCTAATGCCGAATCCATTCAGATTGCTTTAAACCGGATCAGGGCTATTGTTGCCAGACCGGAGGAAGGCGAGGTATATGAAGGGACTGTGAAATCGATTATGCCTTTTGGCGCTTTTGTGGAGATATTGCCGGGAAAAGATGGTTTACTCCATGTTTCGGAAATTGATTATAAACGTATTGAGAAGGTAGAAGATGTTTTGAAAGAAGGGGATAAAATTCAGGTGAAATTGCTGGAAATAGACAAGAAAACCGGAAAATTGCGTTTATCCCGTAAAGCGTTACTGCCGAAACCAGAGCGGAAAGAAAGCAATAAAAATAATTGATTTCTTTTGCGATAAAGAAAATAACAGAAGTAAAAAAGAGGCGGGAGCCTCTTTTTTGCGTTATAAGAAATAGAATTCAACGCTATTTTAAAAGAAATCGTGTGGAATGCTAAAAGAGAAATTAAAATTAGTTTATCTTTGTAAGCTTTAAAAAGTATTGGGAACATGGAAAACAGATTAAAAATAGGAATCTCTCACGGCGATGTGAACGGTATTAGTTATGAGTTGATTATAAAGATGACGGCAGAAAACCGGATTTGTGAAATTTGTACACCTATACTGTATGGATCTTCTAAAGTAGCTGCTTATCACCGAAAGACACTGAATATTGAAAATTTTAATCTGAATAGTATACAAACCCCCCAGGAGGCCAACGCGAAGCGTTGTAATGTGATCAATTGTGTAGACGATGCTGTAAAAGTAGAGTTGGGCAAGGAAACTCAGGAAGGGGACGAAGTGGCTATGATTGCCCTGAAAGAGGCTTTGGATGCGCTGGACCAGCATGCAATAGATGCAGTGGTGGCAGCTCCTCAAAGCGTGAAGTCGTTTGGATTGGAAAATGCGTCGGGCTGTCCGGCTTTTTTGGCTGCCCGCTATGGGGTAAAAGATACTATGCCTTTGCTGGTGGGGGCAAAAATGAAAATCGGTTTTGTGACCACCCATATCCCTTTTAAAGAGATAACTCCTCATATTACTGCTGAACATATCGGAAAGAAGCTGAAAATGCTGGACAATTGCCTGAAAAAAGATTTTACCATCCGCAAACCCAGAATTGCAGTATTAGGCTTGAATCCGCATACCGGGGAAAATTGTACTTTTGGAGAAGAAGAACAAAATATAATTCTTCCGGCTTTGGAAAGAGCCCGGGAAAACGGAATTATGGCTTTAGGCCCCTATGCTGCTGATAATTTGTTCAGTGGTATGGAATTTGAAAAATTTGATGCGATACTGGCTTTATACCATGACCAGGGAATGATTCCTTTTAAAGCCATAGAGGGATACGAAGGTGCCGTATTAATGACGGGCTTGCCTGTGGTTTATACCTCTACCGTTACCGGTACGGCCTACGATATTGTAGGGAAGGGAGAAGCGGATGAATCTGCTTTGCGGAATGCCCTTTATCTGGCGATAGATGTATACAACAACCGCTTGCAAAATGAAGAATTGGCGACGAATCCTCTTCAGCATTATGATGTAGCCGGAAATGCGAATGAAAGCGATATGAATGTAGAGCAGATCGCGGGTGTAAAGGAAGAGATTGAAGATTGATTTTTCTTTCCAGACGGTTTATTCGTTTATTTGTCCGGCAGTGACTGGCAGTTCGTAAGGGGCTTCGATAATTTCTTTTTCAATACGGCAGCGATGATAAGTCGCGGGAGTTATGAAAAGGCATGGATTGCGGAAAAAGGGGCGTTTTTATGTGTATGGTAAACCTTTTCCGCACCCGAACAGCTAAGCTATACCATTTCCGGGCAAGGGAGTTTCGGAGGGGGTATTGTTATTGTCAAAGAATTTTTATCAGAAATCACTTAGATTTTCAAACATAACCGTGCTCAGGTATTTCTCGGCCCGGTCCGGAAAGATCACAATGATATTCCCTTTTTCAATGCGTTCGGCAGTTTTCAGGGCTGCTACCATGGCTGCTCCGCTGCTCATCCCTGCGAAAATTCCTTCTTCGGCGATGATCCGCCGGGCCATGGCGATAGCTTCTTCACTTTCGACCATAATTTGGATGTCTATACGGGAAGGATCGTAAATGGCTGGTACGATAGCTTCTTCCATGTTTTTTAATCCTTGTATATAATGTCCTTTGATCGGGTGGGCACATACAATTTTGATGTCCGGTTTACACTGTTTTAAGAATTTGGATATGCCCATGATCGTGCCGGAAGTTCCCAGTGCGCTGACGAAATAATCGATACAGCCTTTGGTTTGTTGCCAGATTTCAAGAGCTGTATTTTCATAGTGAGCCTGATAATTTCCGGCATTTGAAAATTGATCCGGCATAAAATATTTACCGGGATTTGCTTTCACCAGCTGGCGTGCTTTTCGAATGGCTCCGTCTGTACCTTCCGAAGCGGGGGTGAGGATGACTCTACCTCCGTAAGAACGGATAATCTTGCGGCGTTCCACGGAAACAGCTTCACTCATTACAATCTCTACCTCGTATCCCTTTACGATGCCGATAATGGCCAGACCGATTCCAGTGTTTCCGGAAGTCGGTTCGATAATGGTTTTGCCCGGACTTAGCTTCCCTTCCTGTTCCGCCTGTTCAATCATCTGGACGGCAATCCGGTCTTTGATGCTTCCGGTAGGGTTAAAACCTTCCAGCTTTGCATAGATGTTGACGTCTTTTTTAGTACATAATCTGTTTATTCGAACCATGGGGGTATTCCCTATGGTCTCCAGGATGTTTTGCTTTATCATAAGTGTGTTTATTTAGCAGGTTTCAGCCACAATTTCGGCAATATCTTTAACCGGTATTGCATCGGGTTTTTTAGCGAACGTCTTTTTACAAAGCGGACAAGCCGTCACGAGTACGTCGGGTTGATAGGACGTATAGATCCGGAGAGCATCCGTACTGATGCGGTGGCGTTGTGCTCCGGAAATATAAGTATTGGCCAGAGATCCTCCACAACAAAGAGAATTTTCATCATCATAGGGCGTATTTATTTTTTGACTTACCGCTTGCAGGATACGGTTGGGGGCTGCGTATACTTTGCTTCCGCGACCTAATTCGCAGGGATTGTGAAAAACCGTACGCCATTCGGAGGGGCGGGGGATTAAGTAGTGCTGTTGTATCAGATAGTCGATATATTCCGTATGATGCATGACCTGCATTTGTAATCCGTATTCTTCTTTAAATGTTTTGTAGCATATCGGACAGGAGGTGACCAGAATTTCTGCTTTTGAGGCTTGCAGGATAGCTTTGTTCTTTTCTACGATAACGGAGGCTGCATTTTGATTTCCGGAGAGAAGCATGGGACGTCCGCAACACACTCCGCCATTTTCGTCTATAAAGGTATAAGAGACACCTGCTTTTTGAAAAAGAAGGCGCATGGCCCGGATAACGCCGGGAGTAAGATGTCCCATACAACCGGCAAAATAAGCTACTTTAGCCGGGGTGAAAGGGAGTTGTTTGACGTAATTATAAGTGTCTTTGGTGATTCGGATCAGGTCCGGACGTTTACTTAAACGCAAAGCGTTGTGACGCAGGTCTACCGGACAACTGGCTTCACAGCGTCCGCACATCAGACAATTTTCCTGTTGTACGGAATAATCTCTTCCGTGACGTATTTTTTTCAGAAAGTATACGGCTTGTGTGTCGTTCAATCCGAGGGAGGTATTCAATTGGCAACGGTCGATGCAGATTCCGCAGCGGGAGCAGGAATAAACCTGGATTTCGCTAAAGGCGTTAAATGTTTTTCCTTGGCGGATCCCCCAATTTTTGAGGAAAATATAGACTATTTCTGTGGGTATATGCATATACCGGGAGAAAGGTAATAATAGAAAAAACAACCCCAAGGCAGAGGAATAAGCCCACCAGGCGGGATAAGCTAAGGCGTCCAGCGGTAAAAATGTAGAGAAGGCATCGCCGGCCGTATGTGTGAGAAAGCTTCCTCCTCCCCGGAGTCCGCTCGTAAAACTTTCGGCTAAAAACCGTAAGGGGAAAATAAGCCATAGTACAGTCAGAATCAGTAAATCCAAAGGCCTATGGCGGGTCGCTTTTTTCAAGCCTACAATACGGGAAGAAATTCGTTTGGCTAGCGCCAGAAAAAGTCCGGACAAGATAAATAACAAAATCAGGTCCATGATAAAAGCAAAGACATTGCTGTAAGGAAAAGTTTCATTTGCCGGATGAAAATAGCGGAAAAAAATAGCGAAATAAGGAGGATTCAGAGCACTTGTATGATAGACCATGGATTCTGTTTTCCCCATTACGATCAGCAGAAACCAACCTAAAGCAAAACACATATGCATATAGCCCAGAAAAGGATTTGTCCGGAATATTTTATGATGTACCAGGCTTTCCAGAAAAGTTTCTTTTATCGCTTTCAGGGTTTTGACACTGAACATGCCTTTTAAAATCAGCTTCTTTTCCTGACGGGAAAAGGTTCTGATCCATCTGATGTATTTGACAATCAAAAAGATAATCAATACATTCAGGCCGATAGTAAAAGGTAGTACAAAATGATCGTAGTACATAAAATGTTTTCTATTGATATAAATTCTCCATTTATTTTCTCAGGTATTGTATCAGCGTCAGTATCATTTTCCGGGTATCTACACCGCGGGGACATACCAGCAGACATTTGCCGCAAAGCATACATTTCGATAAATTGTTCAAGGCTTCCTGATTTTCTCCTCTTTTTACCAGCATCTGGAGCTTACGGATATTAAATTCCGTAAGATTCCCGGCTGTACAAGTGGCGGTACAGCTTCCGCAGCCGATGCAGAGCTTGCTGCTGGGTACTTTTTCTGCCAGGTAAAGGGCAAAAGTTTTATCATTTTTATCGTAATCGATACTTCTGGTTTCCGATATTGAGTAACCCCAAAGTGTTGTCATTCGATTTGATTATTTAGAAGAGGAAATTTGTTTTAAATAAGCAGCTATTTCACAAGCGGCAGAGCGGGCATCTGTAAGGGTATCGGTCAGGTTCATCGGAGCCGTACTGCATCCGGCCAGAAAGATTCCTTTTTGATTACTTCGGTTTGTGCCGTAGTGAGGATCTGCCGATTGAATAAATCCGTTGGGGGATTGGTTCAGCGATAATTGGCGGACCGCCTCGCGGCTTCCTTCAGAGGCTTCCATGCCTATCATCAATACCATCAGATCGAGAGTCATTTTAAGCGGCTTTCCGATCAGCGTATCTTCTACCTTTATGACAAGTTGCTTGTCTAGGGTTTCGGAGGCTTCTGAAAGCCTTCCCCTGACAAATTTGATATTGTATTTTTCCTGAGCTTCGCGGTACATTTCTTCATAACCGGGCCCGAACATACGCATGTCCATATAAAAACAGAAAATTTCAGCTTCGGGAAGCATTTCCCGGACTTCTATCGCCTGTTTTACAGCTGTAATACAACACAATTTGGAACAATGACAGTTGCCTATTTTTTCATCCCTGGATCCTACGCAATGAATAAATCCGATGCGTTTCGGATTTTTTCCCTCCGGTAGTTGAAGCAAATGATTTGAAAATAAATTTTCAAGTTCTACCGAAGTGATGACGTGATTGTATATCCCATAGCCGTACTCTTCTTTCCGCTGGGCTTCAAAGAGCTTAAAACCTGTTGTCAGCAAAAGGGCATCTCCTTCTAGCAGTCCTTGATCGCTCAGGAGGACAGAAAAGCGTCCTGCTGCTGTTTTTTGCAAATTCCGGGCTTCTGTATTCAAATGAAGGCGGATATTCGGATGTTCCAGGTTAGCCCGTAATAACTGACCTATTTCCTGTGCGCTTTTCCTATCGGGAAAAAGCTGGTACCAATTGTTTAAATGACCGCCTGTAGTACTTTCCTTTTCGATCAGATCTACCTGAATGCCTTCGTTTGCAAGCCTGTAAGCTGCTTCGCAGCCTGCCGGGCCTCCGCCGATAATAATTACCTTCATGTGTATATTACAGGTTTATAGTTTCTTGATTTTCGATTTATATCGTTCTTTTGCTCGACCTCCTGACGGGGAGAGGATTGAATGTACCGGCTTTGCCGTTTTCCGATCCGCTTGCTTTGTCTGGCTTCTCCGATATTTTTCTATTTTACTTTTAAATAAGTGGGACAGGCCGGTTCTCCCAACGATTCACCCCGTATATTCCGGTATTTTGCATCGGGATCGTACCGGATTCCCATTTTATCGAGTAGAGGTTCCACGGCGACCTGATGCATTTGTAACCCGATCTCCCAAGGGTCATATCCCAATAGGAGGGCTGTCAGTTCTTCGTAAGTGAGTACCGGTATTCCATAACCATCGGGGCCATAAGTGATCCCCTCCATTTCACTGATGGTATATTGCCATTTGTCCAGAAACATTCCACATCCCGGACAATTGGTTAAGATAAAATCCGGAGCATAGGCTTGCATGGATTCGAATTTTTTCTTCGAATTGGCAACAGAAAAGCCCCGGTTTGCCATTACCAGATAATTCCGGAAGCCAAATCCGCAGCAATGCCGTCGCTCCGGGTAGTCCACCGGTTCTCCTCCCCAGGCTTCAATCAGGCCGGAGAGAACGGCCGGAAATTCAGCTCCTCCGATTCCTTTCGACGGAAACATTTTTGCGTAATGACATCCGATATGATCTACTCCTCTTAGGGGTCTGCCGCTATGAACATCTTTCAGAGAATAGACCGCTAAATCTGCTATATTCTGCCGGAATTTATAGATAATATCCGAAGTGTGGGCTAAGTTTTTGGGTTTTTTAAATTCCCTTTTCGTAGCTTGCCACAGAAAATCCCTGATTTTTTCCTCTATTTCGGGATAGTGTTCCCAAGTATCCAGAATTTCTGTATAGATACCGAAGGAAGTAATACAGGAGGGTGTCATATTTTCATAGCCAGCTTCCGTCATCAGGGCAAAATGCCGGGCTACTACCGTCATAATGGTCTCTATGGGAACGACATCCGAATGATATCCGATGCCCGTACAAGTGGTATGGCGCGGATCATCTACTACCTCTTTCTGTAATTTATTCCGGAGAATATCCAGATAAGCCCATTCCGACCCGGGAAAGAAAGTCTGACGAATACAACTGCGTGCATAAAAATACTTGTCGTCAGCAATTTCTTTCTGATAGTCTTTCCATATTTGTTGTTTTCCTAGTAAATTCATACGTTTTCTTACCTTGCCCGTTTGAGTTTATTCGCTGTGAGAACCATTGTTTTCTGTGTAAACAGACATAAAATACTGTTCGATATCCTTCCCTGATTCTTTTGCTTTTTCTTCCGAACATTTTTGGATTTGTTTGAGGAAGTCTGTTCCTCCGGTAATGTCGAAAATTTTATGGAGCTCTTCCATACTTTGTTCGTCCACTTGCCGTAAAGCCCCTGGACCCGGTTTCCGGTAGTTGGCATGTACCCGCTCGTAAACATCGTCCAGGTGGGCGTAAACCCATTCCCATACGGGGCCTTGTTCGGGGTGCATTTCCGGTTTTACGATGTCCGGAGTTACGCAATATCCTCTTTCCAATATATGGGTATCTATCACTTTTTTTAAAGCATATTGTTGTCTGCCTTTTTCAGAACAGGTAAATGTTCCTTCGTCTTGGGCCAGTTTGCGCAAGGCCATGATGATTAATCCGGGGGTGTTTCCCCGGGGGCAGCGTGTTCTGCAGGACATACATTCCCCGCAATACCAGATAACGTCCGATTTTATATAATTACTAATGACTTCTTCGTCGTTCCTTTGTACGGAATCCACGATCATTCGGGGGTCGTAATTATAAAATTCGGCGGCAGGACAGATGGCGGTACATACACCGCAATTCATGCAACTGTTCATCCCTTCTATGTAATGGATATCCTTTTTTAGTTTTTCAATCAATGCAGCCATGCCTGTTGTTTTTACTGTTCCCGATTTCAGAACACAATATTACGTATGCAAAATTATATTTAAAAAAGCTGGTGTTAAAGTGAATAAATGCTTATTGTGAATGTGTATTTATACTTAGGCCGCTCCGGTCAAGGAGAAAAGCATTGCTTTTTTAGAGAGAAAGAAAAAATCAGGTATTTAAATGTTTTGTAACTCTTCTGTGTTTCAGACGTAATAAAGAATGTATTAATTATTAAAATTTAAGAGAATGAATAAGTCAGTAAAAGGAACCTTAACCGAGCAGAATTTATTAAAAGCTTTTGCCGGGGAGTCTCAGGCTAAAAACCGGTATACTTTTTTTGCAGAAGTAGCTAGAAAGGAAGGCTATGAACAAATTGCCGGAATTTTTTATGAGACGGCTTTGCAGGAAGAAACCCATGCCAAACGTTTTTTCAGTTATCTGGAAGGGGGTATGGTGGAAATTACGGCTGCCTATCCGGCCGGAGCAATATTAGATACGGGAGCTAATTTGCAGGAAGCTGCAGAAGGGGAGTTTGACGAATGGCATAATCTTTATCCTGTGTTCGGACAAATTGCTGCGGATGAAGGGTTTAGTGCCGTAGCTGCTCTTTTTAAACACGTTACCGAAGTCGAGAAAATGCATGAAAATCGGTATCTTAAATTATTGGATAACTTACGTTCTGACATCGTCTTTGCCCGTCCGGAAGAAGTCAGATGGTATTGCCGGAAATGCGGTTATGTCCATGTCGGTAAGACAGCACCCAAAGTTTGTCCTTCCTGTTTACATCCTCAGGCTTATTTCGAACTATTCCCGGATAATTATTGATTCCTGATTCTATAGAAGTGTTTTTCTCTGAAAATGCATCTGAACGGTTAAACAGACTGTTGGATGCATTTTTTATATTCAGATCTTTAAAAATTTAAAAATAATTGCTAAATGAAAATTTAGTTTTTAGATTCGCGTGGTGAAGTGTGTAAAGATAAAAGGTAAAGAAGGCAATAAAGTAAAAGACATGAAAAAATACGATCTGTCTGGTTTTCAGATCTTGGAATTTGAGGAATTGGATTCGACGAATACGAAGGCTGCCGAGTTGTTGAAAGGGGGACTGGAAGACCGGTCGGTTGTTCTTACTTTCCGGCAGACAAAAGGCAAAGGACAAGTAGGAAACAGCTGGGAAAGTGAAGCCGGGAAGAATATCTCGATTACCGTCGTATTCCGTCCTGAAAGATTGCAGGCTGTACAGCAGTTTGCCGTATCTATGGTGATTGCTTTAGGATGTCGGGATTTTATTCGTAAATATGTGCAGGGATGTTGTGTAAAATGGCCAAATGATGTGTATGTGGGAGAACAAAAAATGGTGGGAATATTAATTGAACATACAATAGCCGGTGCTTTTATCCGTACTTCCCTCTGCGGGATTGGTATCAATATCAATCAGCGGCAGTTTTATTCGGATGCTCCCAATCCGGTCTCTCTCTTTCAGTTATTGGGTAAAGAATTGGATATCCGGGAGGCCTTGAAAGAGCTATTGGAGTGTATAGGAAAACGTTATGAAAGGATTCGGGAGGATACAGAGTTGAGAAGAGATTATCTGGAGGCTTTATACCGTAAATGCGGTGATTATGTCTGGGAGGATGCTAGCGGAAAATTTGTGGCCTCTTTCAAGGGGATAGATGAATATGGCAGATTAGTGTTGAAAGATAGTGAAGGAAAAGAACGGGTTTACGGTTTTAAAGAAGTAAAATTTTGTTGAAAATGAATTTCTCATTCGTTAATTAGAATCATATGTTACGCATTATCAGTTTTCTAGTGGTGTTTTTATGTTTGGCGGCTTGCCGGGAGGAAAGGCATTTTATTACGGATACGGCTTACCGGAGGACGGTAGAAGAGGATTTTGAACACAAAAAGCAATTGTTGTCCGGTTCGCAGGAAGATCTGTTCCTGATTTTTAATCAGCCTTTGACTTTAGAAGAACGGGAGGCTTTGGAATTTATATACGCTTATGCTCCCTTGACGGATTTAGCGACCTATGGAGGAGATTTTTTATTGAAAAATGTCCGGCAGTCGTTAAAAGTAAGGGCGGAAATGCCTTGGGGAAAGGAGATTCCGGAAGCTATTTTCCGGCATTTCGTACTTCCGGTGAGGGGACATAATGAGGGATTGGATTCTTCCCGTTTTGTTTTTTACCGGGAATTAAGAGAGCGGGTGTTAAGTTGTAAGACGATGGAAGAAGCTGCTCTGGAAGTGAATCATTGGTGTCATGAGAAAGCGATCTATCAGCCGACAAACGGACGGACTTGTGCTCCTTTGACGATGACTACGACGGCTTACGGTCGTTGCGGAGAAGAATCCGTATTTGCATTGGCTGCCATGCGTTCTGTGGGTATTCCGGCCCGTCAGGTGTATACTCCCCGTTGGGCTCATTGTGACGATAATCATGCCTGGATAGAGGTTTGGACCGACGGGCAATGGAAATATTTGGGAGCTTGTGAGCCGGAGCCCCGTTTGGATATTGCTTGGTTTACTGCTCCGGTACGCCGGGGATTGTACATAGAAGCCCGGGTTTTCGGAAAATATAAGTCGGACGAGGAGATTACTGCGATGAACGCAAATCTGACGGCAGTGAATGTGACAAGCCATTATACTGATGTAAAAAAAGCTGTGATTCGGGTAGTCGATTCGGCGGGCCGACCGGTAGAGGGCGCTAGCGTGGAGTATAAAATATACAATTATGGGGAATATTATCCGGCTGTCACATTGACTACCGATAAGCAAGGGATTTCTTCCTTGACGGTGGGACGGGGAGATTGGATAATCTGGGCTTCCAAAGACGGAAAATTCGGTTTCGGAGAATTGGAAGCTGCTCATCGGGATACGTTGAAAATTGTAATGGATAAAGGGGGAAACGAAAAAGAACAGTATGCTTATCATATAATTCCTCCGGTAGAAAAAGAATATCAGGCTTTGGTCAAGGATGAAGAGCGGGCAGAAAATGACCGGCGTTTTATGCGGGAAGATTCTATCCGGAATGCTTATATTGCTACTTTTATGACTGAAGATGCGGCTCAGGAAAAGGCAAAAGCCTGGGGATACCCTTTTAAATCCTTTTTCCGTTATATACAGGCTGCGAGGGGGAACTATCCGGTCGTTCTTCGTTTTCTGGAGGGGGAAAGCGGAAAGGGAGAAGAGAGAAAAGCTGTGGCGATGGAGCTGTTGGATGTTTTACCGGAAAAAGATTTGCAGGATATCACGGTCGATATTCTCGAAGATCAGTTGGAAGGGGCTTTTGTATATGCTTCCCATCCCCGTTGCCCCGAATATAAGACCCGGGAGTATAGGAACCTGTACCAGGAGTATATTTTAAATCCCCGGATAAAAAACGAATTTATCTCGGCTTACCGAAAGGTGTTATCGGCTTATTTAAATCGGGAAAGTATTCGTACGCCCGAAGAATTGCTCCGGAAAATGGAGGAAATAAAAGTGTTGGATAGTATAAATACGATCAATATCTTAACACCTCCTGCCGGTGTATTGAAGACGATGATAACTGATACACGCTCCAAGGAGCAGTTCTTCGTAGCTGCTTGTCGCACTATGGGAATAGCTGCCCGTTTAAATCCGGTGGATGGGAAACCGGAATACAGGGTAGACGATCATTGGAAGCCGGTCAGTTTTGTTGCTCAGCAAACAGCAGGGCCAAAGGGAGAATTGATGGTTGTTTATAAAGGAAAAGCCGTAAAAGATCCGGCTTATTATACGCATTTTACTCTTTCCAGAATCAAAGATGGTAAGGCCCGTTTATTGGATTTGGGCAGTAATGCGCAGGTCGATATGGGCGGTGGTGCTACTTACAGTACAATCTTCCGTTCTCCGGTGGCCTTGGAAGAAGGATCATACATTTTAGTGAGCGGTAACCGTAAAAGTGATGGTTCTGTTTTATCCAATATGTTGACCTTCCAGATAAAAGCCGGTAAATGTACTCGGGTGAATCTGGTTTTACAGGAAGTACAAGAGACTTTAACTGTGTTGGGGGATATTGATACGAGAATGAAATATATACCGGAGGGCAAAGAAAAACCGGTAAGAATAGAATTGCCTCGCAAAGGCTATACAGCTCTTGCTTTGATCGGAGTAAATCAGGAACCGACGAATCATTTGATAAGGGATATGAGCGGAATGAAGGCGGATTTCGAAGCGAAAGGGATCCCGATGGTATTTCTTTTCCCCGATTTACCTCAACTGGAAAAGTTTTCCCGTTCTGATTTCCGGCCCTTACCCGTAAATATGCATATTGGATACGATTATCAGGGAAAAGTGGCCGGGATGTTAAAAGAAAGATTGGGTATAAAGAACGGGGATAACTTACCGATTATTGTAATGGTGAATAAAAAAGGAGAAGTTGTTTTCCTTTCACAGGGATACCGGGTTGGTTTAGGAAATCAGATTTTGAGGTTTATGAATTTATAAATCTAACATATTCCGGAAGTCTGGGGAAAGGAGCGGGATACGGATTTATAAATGATATTTTAATTCGAATGCCCGGAAAGTATGGAGGTAAGAGAGAACTTTCCGGGCATTTTTATTTCATCGTTTTTCGGAAAAAATGCTGTACCTTTGTTGTATGACAATAGGTGCGGGTTTATTATGGAAACGAATGTGCAATTGGAATTAGCGTATAATTTTCTGCAATATACGGGAGTAAATGTCTTTTTGACGGGAAAAGCCGGTACGGGGAAAACGACTTTTTTACATCGATTGAAAAGATTGTCTCCTAAGCGGATGATTGTGCTCGCTCCTACCGGAGTTGCTGCTATTAATGCCGGGGGGGTAACAATTCATTCTTTTTTTCAACTTCCTTTCGGTCCTTATAGAGCACCCCTTACGAATGAATTGCCGGAGACGAAAGAGCGTTTTACCAACAAATTCAGTAAAGAGAAAATCGATATTATTCGTAGTCTGGATTTATTGGTGATTGACGAGATTAGTATGGTCAGAGCGGATTTGCTGGATGCTGTTCACGATGTCCTGTGCCGCTACAGAGATAAAACTCGTCCTTTCGGAGGGGTGCAATTATTGATGATAGGGGATTTACAGCAATTGGCACCTATTGTAAAGGAGGAAGAATGGAGTTTATTAAGGACCTATTATAAGTCGCCTTTCTTTTTCAACAGCCTGGCTTTGCAGCAAACCTCTTATGTGAGCATTGAATTAACTCAGGTTTACCGGCAATGTGATGGGGAGTTTATACGCTTATTGAATGCAATACGGGGAAACTGTGCTGATCAGACGGTTTTCGATTTACTGAATCGTCGTTATATACCTGGTTTTAAGCCCGGAAAAGAAGAAGGATATATTACGCTTACGACTCACAATGCCCAGGCTCAGTTGATCAATAGCCGGGAACTGGAAGAGATCCCGGCATCTGCTTATTCCTTTCTGGCAGAAGTAAAAGATAATTTTCCGGCTTATGCTTTTCCTACGGAGGAACGTTTAGTATTGAAAAAAGGAGCTCAGGTCATGTTTGTGAAGAATGATTCTTCTCAGGAGAAGCGTTATTACAATGGGAAAATCGGTAAAATTACAGCAATAGGCGCGGAACGGATCCGGGTAAAATGTGCAGATGACCGGGAGGAAATAGAAGTAGGAAAAGAGGAATGGACCAATACAAAATATACGATTGATCCGGAGACGAAAGAAATTACTGAAACGATAGAAGGGGTTTTCCGGCAATACCCTTTAAAAACGGCTTGGGCCATTACAATTCATAAAAGTCAGGGATTAACTTTTGAACGGGCCATTATTGACGCTGGAGCTGCTTTTACGCACGGACAGGTTTATGTTGCCCTTAGTCGCTGTAAAACCTTGGAAGGATTGGTGCTGAGTTCTCCTTTGAAAAACAATGTTTTGATCAGCGACCGGACGGTGGAAAGTTTTACCGAAAGGGTGGGGAAGAGTCAACCGGATGCGATTGATTTGGAAAAGGCCCGTCTTCAATATTATACGGAATTGGTGACGGATTTATTCGATTTTACGCTTTTGTGGAAGCGTTTACAGAGAGTTGCTTGGGTTTTCGGAGAACATTTGGGTAAATTGTATCCCGAATGGACTGCTCGTTATCGTCAGGCCAGGGAAAATTGTTTTT
The DNA here is from genome assembly GCF_000243215.1 of Odoribacter laneus YIT 12061. GTDB lineage: Bacteria > Bacteroidota > Bacteroidia > Bacteroidales > Marinifilaceae > Culturomica > Culturomica lanea. Next base: position 289,932 of record NZ_JH594596.1, read on the forward strand.
CGGAAATCGTCTCTGTCGGTGAGAAATTTAAAATACAGTTGACACGGTTGATTGCAGCCAGTGAAAATGCCGAGCAGGATAAACGGATCAGGGAAAGAATTAGTAAAGGAGTGATTTATTTTTCCGAAAAATTACAGACGATCGTATTGGATTTGTTGGAAAATTCCGTTTTAGAAATAGATAATAAAGAAGTACGTAAAATCGCCGAGGAAGCTTTGGGACGTTTGCAACGGGAAGCTGCTGTCAAACAGGAGACTTTGACCGCTGCGGAAAATGGTTTTTCTGTGAAAAGCTATCTGGCGGCGCGTTCCCGGGCAATGCTGGAAAAACCTAGGATAAAAATGCGGAAGAGTACCGATAAAATAGATATTTCCGCAGATATCGGGCATCCTGAATTATACAATCGTTTACGGCATTGGCGGAAAGAGGAGGCGGACAGGCTGAAATTGCCGGTTTATACCATTATGCAACAGAAAGCGCTTTTGGGAGTAGCCAATACCTTACCGACGAGTGGAAAAGAATTATTAAAAATTCCGGGTATCGGAAAAAAGGTAATGGAAAAATACGGGAAAAAACTATTGGAAATTGTAGATGAATTCAGGTTGGGTATAAACGAGCCGGAGTAAGATATTGAACTTTTTGTATAAGATACCGTATATTAAGGGTAATTACAAATTTACAACCTTTAATATTGAGAATATGAATTATGGTATCAGTGTTTTATTCCGGGCAATTCCGGTAGTAATGGCCTTCATTTGTTTTTTTCTGGGAGGTTTTATTTTTTTATATGGGAATGATGCCGCAAGGGACGTAGCGGGGCCTGTGGTATTCTTTTTAGGGGCCATATGTTTGGCTTTGTACGCTACGGCAGCTACCATTATCCGTCAATTGATTCATAAATTTCACCCTTTCCTCAAGTACCTTATTCCGGGTTTTGGATATTTGGTGGCATTAGTGACGATTGGCTGTGGAATATGGATTTTCAGTCAGGGTACTTCCGGTTTTATTGTCTCCGGGCATGTGGTATGCGGAGTGGGATTGATTGCATGTTGTGTCTCAACGGCTGCAACTTCTTCTACAAAATTTTATTTGATTCCTCAGAATTCGAGTTCCGGGAGTTTGGCTTTGAATAAAGAAGGTTTTTCAGGATTTACCGAAAAAATTCTGATTCTGTTGACAGTCATCTTTTCTATTATCGCTTGGGTTTGGTGTATTATTTTGCTTTCTCGTATAGCAGAAGGGGCAGAATATTTTGTTGCCGGTACGGTAATGGGTGGCCTGGCTTGTATTTGTAGCAGCTTGATAGCCCTTGTGGCCAGTATTTCCCGGCAGATTCGCAACGATTACGGAGAAAAAGATCGTAGTTTTTGGCCGAAATTAGTTTTTTTCTTTGGTACAGTCTGTATTCTTTGGGGATTGGTCGTTATTTTGACGATGATCGGAAATGTAGCAAACACAACTGGATTTATAATGATTGGCTTGGGATTGGTCTGTTTTAGTATTTCCAGTAAAGTATTGTTGTTAGCTAAAGTTTGGAGACAAGGATACGCCTTGGCGAACCGGATTCCCTTGATTCCTGTGATTACGGCACTTTTGTGTTTATTTATGGGGGCTTTTCTCTTTGAGGAAGGTATTCTGGATAATGCTTTTTTTGTACCGGCACGGGTATTGGTTGGCTTGGGAGCCATTTGCTTCTGTCTTTTCTCTATAGTGAGTATATTGGAGAGCGGAACTTCAAAAAAATAAGGGAAAAGCTTGTTCCCTTTTAGGAGTAAATACATACTTTTTATTTACGGAGTAAAGGATTCCTATCAGGCAACACAAAATTGATAAATCAACAGAAGGAAATAATTACACATTAGGGACGTGCCCTAATGTGTAAAATCAGAGAGATTCGGATAAAATCGATGGGGGGACTTAAAATAGCAAAAAAGGTCCGTCCCTCTGGAGCTTTTATTTTTCTCCTTTAAGCTCCCCAACCGGTCGTGTTCCAATTAACCGGCACATATTCCACCCATCTTTCGCCTTTTGCATTTGTCCGGATAATGCTTTTCTTTTGGGCCCTATGCAATCCGCTCATATTTGATACAAGAGGAGTCAGCAGGAATAGGACAGCAAAGGCACAAATCAGCAGGATAAATCCCATTGTGAAAATGAGGGATGTCAGATAGATCAAAACGATCATGGTGAGTGGGACATAAACGATCATCAGGCAGCAAAGCAGAGGGTGTTTGTAAGTCTGGACGATAACGAGCACCGTTTGTACCAATATCGCTAATCCATAGAGAATCCCACTTCCTTGTTCCAGGATAGGCTGGATATGCTGGAGTTGTTCGTTGTTTACCACGAACGACAATACTATGAATGTAATGAAAATCAAACCGATCAGTATCAAAGGGGACAGGTAAAGGAGGGGCATTTTTAACTCCAGCATTTCTTTGAAGGTGGCAGTAGAAAAATAAAATGCAGCCAGTACAAATAAAGTGGATATCAGCAGGACAAAGAAATAGAGGATTTTATCCCAAGAAAAACTGAACGTGGCGAAAGCATGTACACAACTATATTGCGGGTCGTCTAGGGCTGCATATAGCAGTAAGGCAAATTCCCAGCCAATCAGAATCAACCACCAGATGGTCATGGAAAGACGGTTAAACCAACCTTTTTTAACGATCAGTAAAACCATAATCAGAGAGAGCAAGGTTAGGCCACAGACTGACCAGACCGTCCAGAGTGCTCCGCGAATACCTTTCCAAGTAGATTGGGAGATTTTCTGACTCAATGGCAAGAGCGGATTCAGACGCGCATATTGATGGGTAGTCGAGTCCTTTGTAGAGAGGATTGTTTCTTTTGTCTGCTTAGCTCCGGAGGGATGATTTTTTGCATCACCCATCGATGGGAGAAGGAAAAAAAGTGTGAGGAGAAAGAAAAATACTTTTGTTGACATAGGTATCAATTTAGGTGTTTTTACAAATATACTCATTTATATGCAAAAAGAAACAAAAATGTTTATTTTGTCATATTTTTGCATATAGAGGAAGTTGGTGTTGTGAATTTTTTCGGTTAAGGTTTTCCCTTATAGTCGTCAAATTATCTGAGGGAGAAACATATCGGGGGTAAAAAAGTAACTGATTCGTGGAAAAGAGGATAAGTAATAAGAAGGGCTTACACTTCTGTAGAGAGGAGGAATATCGGGAAGACAGAATGATTAAATTCTCTCAGGGGAATACCCCTTGGAAAAAAATACTTCTCGTTGTGAACCTCATACTTTCCTGACGCCAACAACGGATCTGATTTTGAAAATTGTTGCTGTAATCGGCTTTTATGCCGAAGAAAGCGGGTTGTCGTAAGAAAAATGCGATTTATTTTCTGGGTAAAAAACGAGGTGAAACAGACATCCTTTTGTTCCGGATCCTACCTTCCCCCGTCTCCGGAAACTATTAAAAAAAATAAGGGAAAAGCTTATTTCCCTTTTAGGGGTAAATCCTTATCTTTGCAAAAAGATAAGGATTTTTGGTTATGGAAAATAAGCCTTTGGCAGAACGGATGCGTCCGAAAACGTTGGATGATTATATCGGGCAGAAACATTTGGTGGGAGAAGGAAAAGTTCTGCGTAAAATGATAGAATCAGGGGTTGTCTCTTCTTTTATTCTATGGGGACCTCCGGGGGTAGGGAAGACGACTTTAGCCATGATTATTGCAGAGCAGTTGGAGAGGCCTTTTTACGTATTGAGTGCCGTCAGTTCCGGTGTCAAGGATGTGAGAGAAGTCATCCAGAAAGCTGAAAGCCAGCGTTTTTTCAATACGCCTAATCCTATTTTGTTTATAGATGAAATACATCGATTTTCCAAAGCCCAGCAAGATTCTTTGCTGGCGGCTGTAGAAAAAGGAACGGTGACATTGATTGGTGCTACTACGGAAAATCCTTCCTTTGAGGTGATTTCTCCGCTTTTATCGCGCTGTCAGGTTTATGTACTGAAAGCTCAGGAGAAAGCGGATCTGGAAGAATTGATCGATAAGGCCCTGACAAAAGATTTTTATCTGAAAGAGAAAAATATTCTGGTAAAGGAGAAAGAAGCTTTAATCTCTTTTAGCGGAGGGGATGCCCGAAAGCTACTGAATATTCTGGAACTGGTTGTAAATGCTCAGACGGGCGACCCAATTGTCGTGGACAATGAGACGGTACGGAAAGAACTTCAGGAAAACCCGTTGATGTATGATAAGGACGGGGAACAGCATTACGATATTATTTCCGCCATGATAAAATCTATCCGGGGAAGCGATCCGAATGCGGCTCTTTATTATATGGCCAGAATGCTGGAGGGAGGGGAAGATCCTAAATTTATTGCCCGGCGTTTAATTATCTCTGCTTCGGAAGATATCGGACTGGCTAATCCGAATGCCATGTTAATTGCCAATGCTTGTTTTGAAGCTGTACATAAAATTGGAATGCCGGAGGCCCGGATTCCTTTGGCTGAATGTTTGATTTATCTGGCTACTTCTCCTAAAAGTAATTCAGCTTATCTGGCTATTAATCGGGCGATGGAGGTGGTAAAAAAGACAGCTAATGTCGCTGTCCCCCTTTATTTGAGAAATGCGCCGACCAAGTTGATGAAAGAGTTAAATTACGGAAAAGATTATAAATATGCACATGATTTTCCCGGGAATTTTGTCGATCAGGAATACATGCCGGAAGAGCTGAAAAATACAGTACTTTATTATCCCCAAAACAATGCGCAGGAAATAAAGATTTTCGAGCGGTTGAAAAATTGGTGGAAGCGAAAGTATAAATGAGGATAGTTCCGTACCCAGGAGGGTGGAGTAAAAAATGGTGTGGATGTGCAGGAGAAACAAAAAATTTTGAAGGAATAATTTAAGCTAAATCATATGAAATTAATCGAGGAAATTAAGAATTCGGAAATGTTCTTTTTATTAGCAGGACCTTGTGTGATTGAGGGGGAGGAAATGGCGTTGCGGATAGCGGAACACATAAAGGAAATAACAGACCGTTTGAAAATACCTTATGTATTTAAAGGGTCTTTTAAAAAAGCGAATCGCTCGCGTTTGGATTCTTTTACCGGTATAGGAGATGAGAAGGCTCTGAAGATATTGTCGAAGGTGAGAAAAGAATTCGGAATTCCGGTTGTGACGGATATTCATTCTCCGGAAGATGCTCTAAAAGCTGCAGAGTATGTGGATGTATTGCAAATTCCTGCTTTTTTATGCCGCCAGACGGATTTATTGGTGGCTGCCGCTAAAACCGGAAAAGTAGTCAATGTAAAGAAAGGACAATTTCTTTCTCCTGAAGCGATGCGTTTTACTGTGGAGAAAGTGAGGGAGTCACAGAATCCGAATGTGATGGTGACGGAGCGGGGGACAACTTTCGGTTATCAGGATTTAGTAGTGGATTACCGGGGGATACGGATTATGCAACAAGAATGCCGTTGTCCCGTGGTTTTGGATGTAACCCATTCTCTTCAACAGCCGAATCAGAGTAGTGGGGTGACAGGAGGACAACCGGAATTGATAGAAACGATAGCTAAGGCGGGTATAGCCGTCGGAGCGGATGGTATATTTATCGAAACCCATATGGAACCTGCCCAGGCAAAATCAGACGGTGCTAATATGTTGCGGTTGGACTTAGTGGAAGGGTTACTGGAAAAATTAGTGAGGATTCGGAAGGCTATTTTGTAAACCGTAAAAAAGTTTAAAAAACAAAATTTTTAGATAAAATAATTTATTAATCGTTTTCTTTGTAACATAAATCTCTGTATGGGAATAGTGAGAAACCTTTTGATAAATTATAGGACATGAGTATAAAAGCGATCGGGTTTGTTGGTATAGGACTGTTTCTTTCTTTTTTTTGTGCTTTGGGAAAAGAATCGTCTCCTTTCTTTTCTACAGACCGGAAAGAAAAGGATTCGCTTTTTGTAGGGAAGGGAACGCTTCCGGTCAGGTTACAGGGTATTGTAACAAACCGGAAGGGAGAGGCTTTGCCGGGAGCTACGGTTTTAGAGAAAAAGACAGGGCGTGGGACGAGTACTGACATATATGGCCGTTTTGAATTAGATGCGGCTATGGGAAATGAGGTGGTTGTATCTTTTATAGGGTATGCTTCCCAGGCCTTTGTTTGTACGGACTCATCGGTTTTGCAAATTATTTTAGAGGAAGAGTCGCTTTTATTGGAGGATATCTTGGTGACCGCTTTGGGGATTCGTAAAAAAGAGACTTCTCTGGTGTATGCTGCTACAGAAATTAAAGGGGATGAAATCGTAAGGGTCAAAGATCCGAATCTGATTGTTGCACTTATGGGGAAAATTGCCGGTATGCAGATTCATAAGAGTTCTTCCGGGCCGGGAGGATCGGCCCAGGTGTTGTTGAGAGGATCCCGTTCTGCGGCCGGAAATAATCAACCTTTATATGTGATAGATGGAGTGCCTATGTTAAATTCCGGAGGAGAACAACCATACACGGCTATCGGGGGAGTGGCTGACGGCGGAAACCGGGATGGAGGAGATGGTATCTCTAATTTAAATCCGGAAGATATAAAAAGTATAAGTATATTGAAAGGCGCTCCTGCAGCTGCCTTATATGGAACGCAGGCGGCGAACGGAGTGATTCTGATTACTACTAAAAAAGGACAGGCGGGCAAGCAAGAGGTTACTTTTTCTTCTCATTTCCTGTTTGAAAAAGCGATATCTCTGCCGAAATTCCAGAATGCTTATGGGGTAAGTGATGGAATTGAGAGTTGGGGAGAACGAACGGTTACCAAAGCTTACGATCATGCCGGAGATTTTTTCCGCAGGGGGTATACCGCTATTCATACTTTTACGATTTCGGGGGGAAATGAGAAACAGCAGACTTATTTCTCCTATGCGAATACGAGTTCGAAAGGGATTGTTCCGCATAATCGTTTGAGCCGTCATAATTTTAATCTCCGGGAGACAGCTGAATTTTATCAAGGACGGTTAAAGCTGGACGGGAATATCAGTTTGATCCGGCAGATGGTGAAAAACCGGCCGGTACCGGGAGGATTTTATATGAATCCGCTGGTCGGCTTGTATCGTTTTCCCCGGGGAATGGATATGACAGAATACCGGGAGCATTTTGAGGTATTCAATCCGGACCGGAATCTGATGGAGCAAAATTGGCATTCCTCTACGGAGGATTTTGAACAAAATCCCTATTGGGTCATTCATCGTGTACTGAGTAAAGATCAGAGGAACCGCGTGATGGCTTCTTTAGCTTTGCAATTGAAGTTCACAGATTGGCTTCGCTTGGAAGCCCGGGGGAATGTGGATTACTTATCGGATAAATTCAGGGAAAAATTCTATGCTTCTACAGCGCCGGCTTTGGCAGGAATAAACGGCAGATATATCGATTCTGAATATCAGCAAACCTTGTTCTACGGCGACGTATTGATGAAGGGCGAACGGAAATGGAAGTTATTTTCATTGCAATTTGCTGTCGGGGCGAGTATGAATGACAATACCGTCAATGCACTCCGTTACGATTCAAAAACGGCTTCTTTAAAATATCCCAATGTGTTTACGGTGGCTAATATCAATATGAATAGTTCTGCTTATATAGAAGAGAAGAAGGAAGCTCAGCGGCAGATGCAATCGGTTTTCGGTACTTTTCAGTTGGGATACAGGGATTTAGTATATTTGGATGTGACAGCCCGTAATGACTGGTCGTCTACTCTTGCTTACACTACTCATGAAAAGAGCGGCTTTTTTTATCCTTCTGTCGGTATGTCGTGGATACTATCCCGGACGATAAAGATGCCGGCCTGGGTTTCGTTGGGAAAAATCCGGGCAGTCTGGAGTCAGGTTGGAAATGATATTCCGCTTTACATCACTTGTCCGACTGCTTCCATATCAGCAGGTGGAGAGGTGCAGATGCCGGATGCGGCTCCTTTTGAAGATATGAAACCGGAAATGAATACTTCTTTTGAAACGGGAACGGAATGGAAGTTTTGGGAAAACCGCTTGAATCTTAGCTTTACTTGGTATATCAGTCATACCCGCAATCAATTTTTTAAACTTCCGGCAAAAACAGGAGATACTTATGCTTACCGGTATGTAAATGCTGGAAATGTGCGTAACAAGGGAATCGAATTAAGCCTGGAGGCTTGGCTTGTAAATAAATCGGCTTTTAGCTGGAAAACAGGGATAAATTATGCGATGAACCGGAATAAAGTATTGCGTTTACACGAAGAACTTCCTGTTTTTATTTACGGTCCTTACGGTTTTTCTTCCAGTTATGCCCTGAAGTTGGTAAAAGGAGGTTCTTTCGGGGATATATATGGGAAAGCATTTCTCCGGGATGAAAACGGAGAAATTCTCTATGAGACCGCAGGGGAAAAAGCAGGTTTGCCTAAAATATACGGAGAAGGGAATACCGTTAAAGTCGGGAATGCGAATCCCCGTTATACATGGAGTTGGCAGAATACATGGAGTTGGAAAGGATTGTCATTGTATATGCTGATAGACAGTAGAGTGGGGGGGGAAGTCTTGTCTCAGACCCAGGCCGATATGGACCTGTTCGGGGTGACGAAGGCTACGGCAGAGGATCGTGACAGAGGATACGTGGAGCTGGAGGGGAGGAAAATCACCCGGGTGAAAGAATTTTATAAACTGGTTGTCGGTGGCCGTGCGGGAGTGACGGAATATTATATTTACGATGCTACTAATGTTCGCTTGAGGGAGCTCTCTCTGACCTATGCTTTGCCGGAGAGGTGGATGCAAAAGACAGGCATATTTCAGAATGTTCATTTTTCAGTCATGGCCCGGAATTTATTTTTTATCTATAAAAAGGCTCCTTTTGATCCGGATTTGGTCCTTTCTACAGGAAACGATAATCAGGCGATCGATTCTTATGGCATGCCTACTACCCGGAGTATCGGTTTTTATGTTCGTTGTACTTTTTAGAAAAAGATGTATAGGTTTTATTTATATATAATCTTAGGATGTTGTATCGCTTGTACCGGTAATTTTCGGGATATGAATCGGGACAAAGCCGGTATAACGGAAGAAGAGATGCAGATTGATTTCAATCAGTTGGGCTTTCCTTTGGGGGTTATTCAACAAGGCATTTATTTCAATTATGATTACGGGAAAGGGAAAAACTGGCCCTACCAGATTATGCAAAATCTGAGTGCGGATATGTTTAGCGGCTATATGCATGATTATAAACCACTGAATGGGGGGAGTCACAATTCGGACTATAATTTACAGGACGGTTGGAATGGTACTTTTTGGGAGAATACTTATGCATACATCTTCCCTCAGATCAAGAAGTCGGAAGATGCTTGCCGGGATACCTTCCCCGATTTTTATGCAGTAACGAAGATCTTGAAAGTATTTACAATGCACAGAGTGTCGGATTATTATGGTCCTATCGTTTACCGTCATTTCGGCGAAAGCCAGTCAGCCTATCAGCCCGATACGCAACAGGAGGCCTATTACGCTTTTTTTCAGGATCTGGATACGGCTGTGTATTTACTGGCTTGTTATATAGAAGAAAATCCGGGGGAATGCCGGTTTGCGAAATTCGATTTGTTGACGGACGGCACTTGTGAAGGTTGGATAAAAATGGCCAATTCCCTCCGGCTTCGGTTGGCTGTTCGCCTGGCTGTGGCAGATCCGGAAAAAGCCCGGAAAGAATGTGAGAAGGCTTTGGAAAATAAATATGGGGTATTGGAAGATCCCGGAGAAGTAATTGTGGTATCTACCCGGGAGGGCTATGTCAATCCTTTAGGAGAAATTAATAAAGTATGGGGAGAGGTTTTTTTAAATGCTTCTATGGAATCTATTTTAAACGGCTATCGGGATCCGCGTCGTGAAAAATTTTTCAGTCCTTGCCCGGAGGATGTCGTTTTGACAGATCGGGCGGGGAGAGATTCCGTTGTGGTGCCTTTAAAGGGACAATACCGGGGCATCCGGCAGGGAACTCTTTTTTCTCATACCTATTATGCTTCTCATTCCCGGATATATGTCTCCCAGTCGACGGCTCCGATTTTAATGACAGCTGCGGAAATGTGGTTTCTCCGGGCTGAGGCTGCTTTAAGGGGATGGACGGGAGAGAATGCGGAAGATTGTTACCGTAAAGGTGTAAAAGTTTCTTTTTCCCAATGGGGGGTACCCGATGCCGAAGACTATTTAATGAGTGATAATACAGGAGCTGATTACGAAGATGTTTACACTCCTTCCAATTGTATTGCAGCCCGCTGTAAGGTTTCTCCCCGCTGGGAAGCGGATGAAAATGCTGAAGTAAAGTTAGAGAAGATCATTACACAGAAATGGCTGGCTGTTTTTCCTGAAGGCTGTGAGGCCTGGGCAGAACAGAGGCGTACGGGATATCCCCGTCTTTTTCCCGTGAAATATAATAATAGTAAAAATGCTTCTATCGATACAGAAATCATGATCCGTCGGTTGAATTTTCCCGTCAGTTTACAGGATTCCGACCTTAGTCTGTATCAGGCCTTATGTAGGGCTTTGGGCGCAGAGGATAACGGAGGGACGCGTTTGTGGTGGGATACAGGACGGAATTTTTAAATGAAAAATGCTTCCTTTTCCCCGGCTATCGAATTTATTGGCGGATTATTCTCAAGCAATAGAGGGTCCGGAAACATTTTTCTGAGTTAAAGAGTTATCAAGTTGAGCGTATTGAAATATACGATTGTTTAACTATCCGGGAATTGTTTTTCGTATATGGAGAAAGAGTGCCCCATGTGACAGGAAAATTATATAAAATACGTTAAAGGTATTTTTTCGGCTATATAAACTATAGATAAGCCGGGGCTTCCGGACCGGTATTGAATAATAAATCGAGAATACTTAAGTTTGGTACAAAGGGAAAACGGTCGTTAAAAGTTTGAGTATAAGGACGGCAGATAAAATTGCTGTCTTCTGCTTTACAGCGGCTGGGCTTGGGGTGAATAATTTCCCGGTAATCGCAGAAACCGGCAGGTGAGGTGATGTAATCGGCGGTGCATTGGATGGTTCGTTTTAAAGACAATAAAGAAAGAAGGGTGTCCAGTATCCGGTTGTTCAAATCCAGCAGGTATTTTTCCTGGGATTCAAAAAAAACGGATAAATCTTCTGTATAATAATCGTAAAAAGGCGAATTTTTGTAGGCCGATTCAATACTTTTGAAATGTAATTTTTGCCATTTACAGGAATAATCGATTTGGGCTTCTTTTGTCAGAAATTTTTGGCCGTCTTTTTTCTTGACTGGCACCACCAATGGCATTATTCCGTTTGCGAATTGAATTCTGCACCGGTTCCGGTAACTTTGTTTTCCATAGTTTTCGTATTGTTCAATACAAAACTGTTCGTGCTCCTTTATTTTGGAAAAATACTGTATAGGCGGGAAGTAGGCGGTATTTAAAAGCAATATACTCATAGGGTTGATTTTTAAATATCCAGTTTTACGACGGTAATGCCGGCTCCGCCCAATTGTACCTGTTCGTCCGCATAAGAGCCGACGAGAGGATTGGTACTGAGAAACTGACGGATGATTTGTCTCAAAGCTCCGGTGCCGGTCCCATGTAAAATACGGAGATTTTTAGAATCGAGCATGACGGCCTCATCCAGAAAGTCTGTCACTTTTTGTAAGGCTTCTTCTCCCCGCATTCCTCTTACGTCAATTTCCGGTTTGAATAACAATCGCTTTTGACTGATATTTTCCCGGAAATCCGGATATACAGAAGGAGAAGAGGTTCGTATTTGCTTTTTTACTTGATTGGCAGATACTTTTTCTAATTTATCCACACTTACGTTCGTTCGGATATTGCCCAGGGCGATGACTGCATTTTTGTCCTTTATTTCCAGTATTTCGCCGACAGCCTGGTTGGGGAGTTTTACGAAATCTCCTTTTTGAAGCTGGATTTCAGCCGGCTGATGGGAAGATAAGGGGGAAGTTTGTGGGGTCTCCTTTTTTTTCCTGTTTTCCCGTTTTTTTATTTTTTCAATTTTTTGTTTCAAGCGTTTTTCTTCCTCTTCTTCTGCAAATAATTTCTGCTTTTGAGCTTCCATTTCCTCCCGGAGTTTCCGGGTTTTTTCTTTATCGGCTTGGTTTTCTCTTATTTTTCGTATTGTATTTTCAATTGTCTTGTTGGCTTCTGCTAACAACTCCTTCGCTTTTTCCTGAGCTTCTTTAATAATTTCTTTTCGTAAACGGGAAGCTTCCTGCAATTCCTGGCTGTATTTTTCCACAACTTCATCCAGGCGCTTTTCATTTTCATGAATTTTTTTTCGTTTTTCTTCCCAATACCGTTTATCCCGGGCAATATCTTTCAAATGCTTGTCGTAATGGATATGTTCTTCTCCTACTTTCGAAGCGGCTTCATCGAGAATTTCTTTGGAAAGCCCGATTTTTTTAGCGATTTCAAAAGCGAAAGAAGAACCGGGTTTTCCGATTTCCAACTGAAATAGCGGCATCATCCGGTGATTGTCGTAAAGCATTGCTCCGTTTTCGATTCCGGGAGTGGCCGAGGCAAAATGTTTCAAATTGGTGTAATGCGTCGTAATCACCCCTTTAACGTGATGATCATTTAAGGCATGCAAAATCGCTTCCGCTATGGCTCCCCCCAACATCGGTTCTGTTCCGGTTCCGAATTCATCGATCAGGACAAGGGTATCCCGGTCGCCATATCTTACAAAGTTTTTCATATTAATCAGGTGAGAACTGTAAGTACTCAGATCATTTTCCAAAGACTGTTCATCTCCGATGTCGATTAATATTTTTTTAAAAATGCCAAACCGACTGGCTTCGCTCACCGGTACAGGTAATCCGCATTGAAACATATATTGTAATAAGCCTGCAGTCTGTAAGCATACCGATTTCCCTCCTGCATTTGGGCCGGAGATCAGAATGATACGTTGTTCTTCGTTGATTTCTATGCGGAGAGGAATTAATGTTTTATCTGTGTTTTTAAAGGAGAGGTATAACAAGGGATGTCTGGCTTCATACCACAACATTTCGGGAGCGGAAGTAAAAACCGGGCTGATGGCATCCATTTCTATTCCGAAGAGGGCTTTGGCTTTCGTGTAGTCTACAAAAGCCAGGAAGTCGTATGCCGGAATAATATCTTCGATATACGGGCGAATATCGTCGGCAAACTTTCGTAAAATGCGGGTAATTTCCCTTTTTTCTTCCAATTGCAATTCCCTTATTTCGTTATTGGTTTCGATGATCTCGGTCGGTTCAATATACGAAGTTTTACCTGTGGCAGATTCGTCGTGCACAATCCCGTTGACCCGGCGTTTGTAGGCGGCTGGTACAGGAATCACCATACGTCCGTCCCGGATTGCGATAGCCGTATCCTTTTCAGCCCACCCCTCTGTTTGTGCATCTTGCAGTAAGGCTTGCATACGGCGGGAAATACCGGATTGTTTCTTTAAGATCTGACGTCGTATTTCTCCTAATTCTGAAGAAGCATTGTCTTTTATGGTGCCATGTTTGGAAACAATGGAATCCAAATGTTGTAATACGTACGGAAAAAGTTGGATCTGTCCTGCTTTAGCCGTCAACACCGGATAAGTTTCGGTTTTCCCTTGAAAAAAACGGAGAATCGCATGCAAAGATTCCAGTGAATTCTTTAAAGCGACCAGTTCCGGTATGTCTAAAAACAAACCCTCTATCCGTATTTTTGATAAAAAGGGACGGGCATCCGTATAGCGATTGTCCGGAAATTCTTCTTCCCGCATAATCCGCATAAATTCGGCTACTTCCTTTTGTGCTTCTTCAATTTGTTCTTTGCGATCGGAAAAGCACATCTGTTCTACCAAAGCTTTCCCCATTTCACTTCGGCAATTCCGACTGATTAAAGAGCGTATCTTATCGAATTTTATCTTACTTTCAAAATTTTCCGGGTATATCACGTCCTCCTCCTCTCTTGTATTTGAATTGCAAAAATAAGGGAAAACATCGAATGTCGAAAAAACCGCTTTATTAATTCTTGTAAAATAATCAGTTTAGCCTGAAATCTGAACGGCTGTCTAAGGAGGGAAAACATACTTTCGAAAAATCATTTTTCTTATTTCTTTTTATATAAGTTAAGATTTATTAACTTTGGAGATTGAGATACGATAAAAGCATCCGACAAAATCGGAAATAAGAGGTCGGTGATAAATAGAGAAACTTAAATCAGGGAAAATGAAGAATATTTTATCCGTCATCATTTTGTTTATTGCCTTCATTTCTTGTGAAAAAGGAGAGGAGCAAGCGAATACAGCTGCGAAGAGAATGCGTATAGAAGCAGGGATTACTTCCTTACATTCCCGGGTCAGCTCTTTGGAGTCGGGGGATTATGTATTTGATAAAGGGGATGAAATCGGGGTTTTTGTAGCGGCGAAAAGGCAGTTGCCTGTGAGAAAAGAAGAGACTTGGAATATTTTACATACTTATAGCGGAACGGAGTGGATAGCAGAGAAGATGCTGGCTTGGCTTTCGCAGGAGACAGGTACTCAAAACGATGTGATTGGATACTATCCTTATAAACGGGATATAGAGGATTTTTATGCTGAACCGTTTACCCTTTCGGTTTTTCAGAACACCATCACGGGTTTACAGAAAAATGATGTGATGTACGGAAAGGTTACGGCTACGAAGACCTTGTCCAATGATCCGGTTCCTTTAGAACTTTCCCATAAATTTGTACAACTCAGTTTGAATATTGCTTACGGCGATGAAGGAGACGTTGTAGCTGAAATAGAAGAGTGTAACATACGATCTGCATCTGTTGCAAAACTGGATTTGATGCGGGGGACGGTAGGAGAAGTAGGAGGAGAGATCGTCCGGATAAAACCTTATTTATATGCTTCGGCACCTGAAGGATATAAATATGCTTTTTCAGCTATATTACCCCCTCAACACATTTCCCGCAGTATGGAATTTATAGAAATAAAAATAAATAACCAGCTTTTAGTTTTTAAAACGGATATAGATTTAAAATCCGGGAAACACTATACTCTTCATTTAACGTTGAATAAAGGGAAATTGGAACTGACGGCTTTGTTTGTATCTGCCTGGGAAGGAGGAATTCGTATCACGGATAAGAATTATTCCAAGGTAAAAATGTATCAACACGGGGAAGTCATCCCTTATCAGGTAAACAGAACGATAAACCCGGTTACGTTAGTGTTTGTAGGAGACGGATTTACTACTTCCCATATGTTGGAGAATGGATATTACGATCAATGTTTGAACAAAGCAATAAGGGCTCTGATGGGAACTGCCCCTTATGCTACTTATAGCCACTATTTCAACATTTATAAGATTGCAGCTGTTTCGGAGGAGGAAGGAGCCGATAATAACTCTACGGGAGAAATGAAAAATACGTTTTTTAATGCCCAGTGGAGTGACAATTATGGTGATATGAGTTGTGATTATGATGTCGTTTTCGATTTTGTTCAACGCTATTGTCCGGATATACAAAGCGGTGCGACCGATATCGACCGGGTCGCCATTATTGTGATTGTCAATGATGCACGTTATGGCGGCATATGCTGGACCTGGGCGAGCGGCCGGTCCTATTGTATGTGTCCGGTCAGTTTCGACGGTGCTCCTATTTCCTGGAGGGGAGGATATGAAGGTACGGGCATAAATACAGGGGATTGGACAAACACGGTGGTACACGAAGGCGGAGGGCATTGCTTTGGGAAATTGTTAGATGAATATTCTACTTATCTGCAGAAATTCCCGGAAGATGTCATTACCAGCCATTATTGGTCGGTTCCTGTGGGATGGAATTTGACAGTGGATACAGATAGTATCCCTTGGCAGTCTTTCCGAGGGAAGCCGGGATATGAAAAAGTCGGACTTTACGAAGGAGGTGGCGGGTATTTTTATGGAATATGGCGTTCGGAACTGATCAGTTGTATGATTGATAATCGTTTTTATTTTAATGCTTCTTCCCGGGAATTAATTGTAAAACGAATTAAATCTTTAGCGGGTGAATCTTATTCTTTGGAAGAATTTATGAGTAAAGATTCCGATTACGATCCCACAGGAAAAGAGAACCGGACCGTTACTGCCGGTGCCCGGGTTATGCCTCCAACTGCACCTCCCGTTTTAATCCAGCGCATTCCTTAAACAAATAAAATAAAGAAAAACTTTAGGGGAATTTCTTTTTAACAAATTTCTACCTCGATTATCGTAACAAAATCTATAAATTTGTCATTATACAATTATAAAATGCAATTTTGTTTTTTTTAAGAATAATTTTAATCAAAAAGTATGAAACGTAAGCTGAAAAACAAATGGGGAGTTACTTTGTTTTTAGGTATCACTTCGCTTCTCGGGGCTTGTACTGGGGAAGGTTGTGAAACGGAAGGTCCCTCACAACCCGTAATGCAAATCTTGACCAGTGGGATTGAAACCCGTGCTGGTGTGGAAACCCAATTTGTCACGGGAGATGAGATTGGAATTTATGTCGTTAATCGGAAAGCGGAGAATGTTCCGGCTTTCATTGCGGGGCTGACGGGGAACTGGTTAGATAATGTAAAAGCGACACTGGAGTCGAACGGAATTTGGAACAGTAATTTTTCTTTGACCTGGAAGGATAAAAGTACAGTGATCGATGCTTACGCTTATTACCCTTGGGAAACGACACCTTTGAATGCCGAAATAACGGCTTGGCCGGTGAAAGTATTGACGGATCAGAGTCAGGCCAGTGCTATCCGGAAAAGTGATTTTTTATGGGCAAAGACTAATGGTATTTCCTATGCTTCGGATAATGGACGTTTGACCCTGGGATTTAAACATTGTTTTGCCAAACTGAATATTAGTATTACAGGTAGTGGCATAACCAATGGTGCCCAGGTGGTTTCTATGGAGATCAGCGGGTTAAAAACGACCGCTACCTTTAATATGAACACAGGAGAAATAAAAGAGGTGACGGGAAATGCCCAGTTGATGACTCCTTATTATACTGCTGATGCGAAGAATACAGCGGAAGTTGTTTTTATTCCCCAGACAGTAGAGGCCGGAAAATTCTTATTGTTTACGATCCAGGATTCGCAAGGCCTGAGGTCGTTTATTTATAATTTGACAGAAACTACCGTTTTTAATGCGGGAGAAGAATATGAACTTCAGTTTGAGTATACAAGTGAGAAGGGGTTGAAACCTGTTCTTTCGGTAAAAAAGTAATGGACAGAAATAACAAACAGATAAAAAGAAAGATATGAAATCAATACTATTCTATACAGGACTACTGGCAGGGACGTTTTGGGCCTGTGGTGGAGGTGGAAATGAGGAGCCTACCCCTGAACCCCCGATTCCTTCTGTGGAGAAAATAGAGATGAAAGTTGCTGTATCCGGCATTCAGGCCTGGGGAGAAATGGGTGAAAAATTCGAAGACGGACAAAATATCGGTTTGTTTGCCGTGAATCGGGAAAATGCAGGAACCAAAGCCCGGCTGACTTCTGCTTCCGGAAATCAAGTGAACAATGTAAAAAATACCTTGCAGAGTGATGGAAAGACCTGGAAGGCTGCTTCTACAATGTATTGGAAAGATGCCAATACGGTCGTCGATGCTTATGCCTATTATCCTTGGGTAAGTACTCCTTCGGGGGCGGAGGTGACCCGGTGGCCGGTAACTGTAAAGAGCGACCAGACGAAAGAGGAGGATGGGAAAGCCAGTGATTTTCTCTGGGCGCATTCAAGCGGACAGAAGGCAGGTAGTGATGGGATATTGTCTCTTGCTTTTCAGCATCTTTTGTCTAAGATTATTCTGAATATTAAGATAGAAGATGCGATAAAAGATGTTTATACAATTAATGGAGTAAAGTTTACAGCCTTACAGACAACTGCTACCTGTGATTTAAATACGGGAGATGTAACCGCTCTTCAAGAAAATAAAAGCGAAATGATTCCTTATGATAAGACGCCAGATAAGCAGAACCTGGAATTGATTGTGATTCCGCAACATATCGTTGCTGCTAAGTTTTTGAAGGTAGAGGTGAATATAGGTGAGGGGGTGATCCGTACCTTTGAATACAATCTTTCGGAAGATTTACAGGGTGAAAGAGGGAAACTGTATACTTTAGAAGTGACTGTAGAAAAAGAATCGGAACCTTTAAAACCGATAGATGTGAAAATTTCTGACTGGGTTTCAGGAGGAAATCAAGATGTAGAGACGGATTGAGAAAACAAAATCGCTTGATGAGTGAGAATTAAAAACGAATGTAGTTGAAGCATATGAATAAAAAGAATATCATCTGGGGCATTGCTTTATTATTAGCCAGTTGTACCCAAGAAATGGAATATCAGCCACAGTCTTCCGAATTACGGATCAGTGTTGGTGTCAACGAAACCCGGGTAAGCCAAGGAAACGACGGCTATACGTTTGATACAAATGATGAAATAGGGGTATTTGTCACTTCTGAGGGGAAGTCGATACAAGCTACAGACAAGTCCTACAATATGAAAAACAGGTGGAGCGGTTCCGGCTGGGTGGCTGAACGGCCTATGTATTGGACATCGGATGAAGTGGGGACGAAAAATAATGTAATAGGATATTATCCTTATACAACGACTGTTTCTGATCCTACAAAGTTTGTGTTTACGGTTGCTGCAGATCAATCTACAGCCAATAAAATGCAAAAAAACGATTTCCTTTACGGAAATACCCTTGCTGTAAAAACGGCTGAAAATGCAGCTGTACATTTTACGATGAATCACAAAATGGCCCGAATAACGGTCAATGTGAAATACAGTACTCAATTTACAGGTACGGAATCCATTACGAATTTTAAAATCAATGTTTTGCCTACGGTATCGATTGATTTAAATACGGGTACTTTAGGGAAAGCTTCTGGGGAGAAGACCGCTATTTCTTTGGGAAAGGTGGGGAAAGCGACAGAAGGTTATCTGAGTACTTATGATGTAATCGTTGTGCCTCAGCGTGTAACGGAAGCTGAGCGGTTGCTATCGTTGTCTATAAATGGTAAAGAACTTGGTCTTTCCCTGACCAAAGAGTTTGAAAGCGGAAAACATTATGTTCTAAATTTGACGGCAGGAAAGGAAGGTTTGGATTTGACGGGAATTACGGTATCGGATTGGACGGCCGGAAAAATGCTGATCGGGGAAGTCGTAGAAGAAGAGTTGTATTATAAACACGGAGATGTCATCCCCTATATGGTGAACAGGCAGCAAAAACCTGTCACTATTGTATTTGTCGGGGATGGGTTTACGATAGAATCGATGAAAAAACAAGGCGGATTCTATAATGAAAGTCTGGATAAAGCCATTAAAGCACTCTTTAATACGGAGCCCTATAAGACCTATCAGGATCATTTCAATGTTTATAAAATTGTTGCGGTGTCGGCGGAAGAAGGAGCGGATAATACTTCTACGGGAGATATGAAGGATACCTTCTTCGGGGCTGGCTGGAACAATAGCTATAGCGATATGAAATGCGATCATAACACTGTATTTAATTTCGTACAGCAGTATTGTCCGGATATTGTAAACAAGCAGACAAATATTGATAAAGTGGCTATTATCGTCGTTGTCAATGACGAACGATATGGGGGAATGTGCTGGTCCTGGAGTTCCGGACGGGCTTACTGCATTTGTCCGATAGCCAAAGGAGGTGCTCCTCTGTATTGGTCCGGAGGATATGAAGGTACGGGCTTGAATAAAGGCGACTGGACAAATACGGTTGTACACGAAGGTGGTGGACATTGCTTTGGTAAATTAGGAGATGAGTATTATTCGAATGAAGGCTATTATCCGGGGTCTACTATTTCTGGTCACAGTTGGCCCGTGCCGATGAGCTTAAATTTGATTGCCAATAAAAATAATGTGCTTTGGGAACATTTTATCAATTTGGAAGGCTATCCTAAAGTAGGACTCTATGAAGGGGGAAGCGGTTATCTTCACGGTATATGGCGTTCGGAACTGATCAGTTGTATGATCGATAACCGTTTTTATTTTAATGCTCCTTCCCGGGAATTAATTGTAAAACGAATTAAATCGCTGGCTGGAGAAACCTATTCATGGAATGAGTTTCTGGCTAAAGATGTGAACGTTGACAATACCCCGGCAGTAACGGGTATACAAGCTGCTTCCATTCAGATTATGCCGCCTACAGCTCCTCCGATGCTGATCGATAACTCATTGAAATAGTCTGTAAACTAGATAGTTTAAATAATTCTTTCATTTGTAAACGAAATGCCTGATGTGCGGAAGCATATCAGGCATTTCGTATTTAATTATCCAGAAGGTAAATAAAAATTAATAAAAAATTGTAAATAAGATTTTTTTTATTTATTTTCGAAAGGACCAATACTGTTTGTTCTTATTTTTTAAGAGCAATTTTTGCAGGAAGATGTAAATAAGAAAACGGGACGAAATAGAGATAATTAAATAAAAAAAATGTAACAATTTCTATATATAAAACGTATGCGTATATTAATACATAAAATCCTTATTCAAAACGAACAAGTGCTTTAAAAATGTGTTACTTTTGTAGTTGAGTAGTGTTTTTCCAAAGTTTGGTATGGTTATTAAATTATTTTAATAAGTGTAATGATTATGAAAAGCGCTCTGTAAGGGGTTATTCGCTAACCGATAAATAGAAGAGGATATGATGAAAAAGAATGGTAGTTTTGCAGATAAAGACCTTTTATTAGAACCTTTCAGGTATACGATCCGGAAGCGGTATGAGAATTTTGTATTGAGGGAAGTCGGATTTACGGAAGGGAAAAAGAGGTTGGCAGATGTTTTTAACTCCCATCTTTATTATGGACTTCATAAAACCGATAAGGCTTGGGTATTTCGGGAGTGGGCTCCGTTTGCTACGGCCCTGTATTTGATAGGGGACTTTTCCGATTGGCAGAAGAAGGAGGAATATCGGTTACACAAAATAGAAAATGGCAATTGGGAATTAGACTTGCCTTTGGACCGGTTGCGGCATGGAATGAAATATCGGTTGTGGGT
The DNA here is from genome assembly GCF_000243215.1 of Odoribacter laneus YIT 12061. Lineage (GTDB taxonomy): Bacteria > Bacteroidota > Bacteroidia > Bacteroidales > Marinifilaceae > Culturomica > Culturomica lanea. The sequence goes on from NZ_JH594596.1 coordinate 310,881, forward strand.
AGAATGGAAGGGGGGAGAAGGAGAACGTTTGCCGAGCCATGTGAGAAGGGCTGTACAGGATGAGGATACGAAACAGTTTTCTGCAGAAGTATGGGAGCCGGCAAAAACTTATCTATGGGAACACGAGTTTCGGCACAGGGAAAAAAATCCTTTGATCTATGAAACTCATATTGGAATGAGTACGGAAAAGCTAGGGGTATCTACTTTTGAAGAGTTCCGGCAGCAGGTGTTACCGCGGATTGCGGATTTAGGATACAACACTATCCAGTTGATGGGGATACAGGAACATCCTTATTACGGTTCCTTTGGTTATCAGGTATCCAATTTTTTTGCTGTGAGTTCTCGTTTCGGGACGCCAGACGATTTAAAGAGATTAATTGACGATGCCCATGGGAGGGGAATAGCGGTTATCATGGATTTGGTCCATTCCCATGCTGTGAAGAATGAAATCGAAGGGTTGAGCCGATTTGACGGGACGTACGATCTCTATTTTTATGGAGGGGAAAAGGGGGAACATAAACTGTGGAATTCCCGTTGTTTTGATTACGGGAAAAATGAGGTATTGAATTTTTTGTTATCCAATTGTAAATATTGGTTGGAGGAATATCGGTTTGACGGTTTCCGGTTTGACGGCATCACGAGCATGTTATATTGGGATCACGGCTTGGGGCGTGATTTCACGGAGTATAAATTTTATTATGATGGAAATCAGGACGAGAATGCGATTATTTATCTGACCTTGGCCAATTGTTTGATCCATCAGGTCAATAAAAATGCCATTACGATTGCCGAGGATATGAGTGGAATGCCGGGATTGGCTGCCCCGATTGACGAAGAGGGAATCGGTTTTGATTTCCGGATGAGTATGGGGGTACCGGATTACTGGATAAAGTTGGTTTCAGATCAGCGGGATGAAGACTGGCATGTGGGGGATTTGTTTTATCAGATGACCAATAAGCGGGATGATGAGCATACCATCAGTTATGCTGAAAGTCACGATCAGGCTTTGGTGGGCGATAAAACATTGATTTTTAGAATGGTCGATAAGGAAATGTATACTTCCATGAGTGTCTTCGAACAGAATATGGTGGTCGACCGGGGAATAGCTTTGCACAAGATGATCCGTTTATTGACGATTACTACTGCCGGAGATGGATATTTGAATTTTATGGGGAACGAATGGGGGCACCCGGAATGGATCGATTTTCCCCGGGAAGGGAATAGTTGGAGTTATGAACATGCCAGGCGGCAGTGGCATTTGATGGAAGATCCTACTTTGCGTTACCATTTTCTAAATGATTTTGATAAGGCAATGTTAAAACTGGTGAAACGGGAAAAAATTTTCCGTTATCCTTCTATACCCATGGTAAGGGATAATGAACGTCAGGTCCTGATTTTTTCGAGGGGAGATTTGATACTGGCTTTTAATTTTAATCCTGTGTCTTCTTTTTCCGATTATAGTTTCATCGCTCCTCCGGGAAAATATAAAGAACTTTTAGATACCGACGGGCGTAAATTTGATGGATTTGGTCGTATAGATAAAAGAGTAGACCATTTTACAGAATATAAAGAAGGCGAAGGGAATATATTGAGTCTTTATTTGCCTTCCAGGGCAGCTTTGGTATTAAAATTGAATGATTGAAAATATAAACGGTTATTATAGATATAAAAAATTATGGCTTATTTAAAATTTAACAAAGATGAATTGGTGAATCTGGAGTATTCATTAAAACGCGAGGTTTTAGCAACCAATAGAGCGGGAGGATATATGTCATCCACTATTATTTGTTGCAATACGCGTAAGTATCATGGGTTGTTAATTGTGCCGATAGAAGAATTCAATAATGAGAATCATGTGCTTCTGTCTGCTTTGGATGAAACAATTGTCCAGCACGGGCAGGCATTTAATTTGGGAATTCACAAATATCCCGGAAATTATGAGCCCCGCGGTCATAAGTATATTGTTGATTTTGAATATGAGCCTGTTTATACACTGACCTACCGGGTAGGAGGTGTCGTTTTAAAAAAGGAAATTGTATTAGTACACAATGAGGACCAGGTATTGATCCGTTATACTTTGGTGGATGCCCATTCGGAGACCTTATTACGGCTGAAACCGTTTTTGGCTTACCGGAATGTAAATTGCCTTTGTAAAGCCAATATGGTAGCTAATACGAAGTATGAGGGGATTGAGAACGGGATTCGTTCGAAGTTGTATAACGGTTTTCCTTATTTGAATATGCAGCTGAACAAAGCCAACGATTTTGTTGCTGTGCCGGACTGGTATCTGAATATTGAATATATGGAAGAGGAGAACCGGGGGTATGATTTCCGGGAAGATTTATTTGTCCCCGGATATTTTGAGGTGCCGATTAAGAAAGGGGAAAGCATTGTCTTTTCGGCTTCTACCGTACCGGCTGTTCCGGGTCGTTTAAAGGCTAAATTTCAGAAATTAGTGGATGCCCGTGGCCCCCGGGATAGTTTTGTAAATTGCTTGAAATATTCAGCTTCCCAGTTTATTGTGAAGGACGGAAAAGATACGGAAATTATAGCAGGGTATCCTTGGTTCGGTGCTTGGGGACGGGATACTTTTATTGCATTGCCGGGGGTAACTTTGGCGGCAGCAGGGGATGTGAAGACTTGCAAGGACGTATTGGACACCATGTCCCGGCAAATGAATAACGGACTTTTCCCCAATGTCGGAAAAGGGAAAAATGCTGCTTACAATTCGGTGGATGCTCCGATGTGGTATTTTAAGGCCTTACAGGAGTATGGGGAAGCTATCGGAGATACAACTGTGGTTTGGAAAAATTACGGAGCAAAAATGAAGGCTATTCTGACGGCTTACCGTACGGGGGTACATCCTCAGGTGCAGATGCATGAAAATTATCTGATATGGGCGGATGAACCCGGGAAAGCTTTGAGCTGGATGGATGCTATTGTCAACGGACGCCCCGTTACGCCCAGAGGAGGATATCAGGTGGAAGTCAATGCACTTTGGTATAATGCGGTATGTTATACACTGAAGTTAGCCCGGGAGGCCGGTGACGCTAAATTTGTAAAGGAATGGGAAAAGATTCCTGAAAAAATAAAAGAGAACTTTATTCAGGTTTTTTGGTATAATGAAAAAGAGTACTTGGCCGATTATGTGGGGACGAAAGGACAGAATGTATTTGTACGCCCGAATCAGATTATCGCCTGTTCGCTTGAATACAGTCCGTTGACGGATGAAATGAAAGGGAAGGTGCTGGATGTGGTGAGAAGAGAACTGTTGACTCCCCGGGGATTGCGTACATTATCGCCTAAGAACCCGAATTATAAAGGATTATACGGAGGGAATCAGGCGGTTCGGGATGAAGCTTATCACCAGGGGACGGTGTGGCCTTGGCTGACCGGTCCGTATATTGAGGCTAATTTCCGTTTATACGGAGCCGCTTTTGTGCCTACGGCAAAAGAACTGGTTGCTGGTTTTGAGGAAGACATGACGTTGTATGGCGTATGTTCTATCTCAGAGGTTTACGATGGAAATCCTCCTTATGCCCCGAATGGATGTATTTCCCAAGCCTGGAGTGTAGGGGAAATCCTTCGTAGCTTGGCATGGATTGAGAAATTCGAGAAAGATGTTCCGAGGAAGAGGAGGGGATAAAATAGTTAATGATTTGAATTTGAATAATATATGAAGACGAGAGTGTTAATGTTCGGTTGGGAGTTTCCGCCTCATATTGCGGGAGGTTTGGGAACTGCCTGTTTAGGCCTGACGAAAGGGCTTGCTAAACAGGGTGTAGAAGTGTTGTTTGTTATGCCAAAAGCCAGTGGGGATGAAGATCAGAGTGCAGCGAAAATTATCAATGCAAGTGATGTCGAGGCTTTGTTCGATGTAGTCGATGTAGAAGAATATTGGAAAAATATCAATTTTATGGAAATCGGATCGAACCTGATTCCCTATATGGATCCGGAGCATTTTGAAAAAGAAGTGAATGAACGGGTCAAAACGGGACAGCGGGAGGAACGGATCGGATTTAAAAATAAGTATACTTTTTCCGGAAAATACGGGGCAAATTTGATGGAAGAAGTCGCCCGTTATGCTATTGTAGCGGCCACCATAGCGCGTCAGCAAAAATTTGACGTGATTCATGCGCACGACTGGTTGACGTATGCTGCGGGTATTGCCGCGAAAAAGGTATCTGGCAAGCCCTTGGTTATTCATGTGCATGCTACGGAATTCGATAGAAGTGGCGAGAATGTGAATCAATTGGTATACGATCTGGAACGGCAGGGCATGTTGGCTGCCGACCGGGTGATCACGGTGAGTAATCTGACGCGGAATATTGTTATCAACCGGTATGGAATAGATTCGGCAAAGGTGGTAACTGTGCATAATGCAGTCGATTTTCAGTCCTATAAGGATATGGATGTAGAGAAAGGCGTAAAAGAAAAGGTAGTTACTTTTTTAGGACGTATTACTTATCAGAAAGGACCGGAGTATTTTATCGAGGCTGCCAATAAAGTATTGAAAGCTTATCCAAATGTCCGGTTTGTCATGGCGGGAAGTGGAGATTTGATGAACCGTTCTATCCGAAGGGTGGCTAAACTGAGGATAGCTACACATTTCCATTTCACTGGCTTTCTGAAGGGGCAGGATGTGCAAAAGATGTTTGCCCAGAGCGATGTGTACGTCATGCCATCGGTATCTGAACCTTTCGGTATTTCTCCTTTGGAAGCGATGCGTTCCGGAGTGCCTACAATTATTTCCAAACAATCCGGGGTAGCAGAAGTTTTAAAACATGCTTTGAAAGTAGATTTTTGGGATGTAGATGCTTTGGCTGATGCGATTTACGGTTTGTTGAAATATCCGGCACTTTCGCGAATGGCAGGACGTTGCGGATTGGAAGAAGTGAATACGCTGAAATGGGAAAATGCTGCTTATCTGCTAAAACATATTTACGAAGAAGTAAAACAAAATTGAATGGGAGAATGGACTTTTAGCAACGGAGGGAGGGCTTTAAATAGGAATAAAACAATAAATTAAAATAGTATGGATAAAAAGACATTATGCTTGTATTTTCAAGTTCATCAGCCGGTGCGCTTAAGAAAATATCACTTTTTCGATATAGGTAAGAGTCATGACTATTATGATGACTTTGCCAATCGTACGATTACCCAAAAAGTGGCCCAGAGATGTTATATACCAGCCAATAAGATGATGCTGGAACTGATAAAGAAATACGGGAAAAACTTTAAAGTCAGTTTTTCCATATCTGGCTTGGCTATCGAGCAGTTTGAAAAATATGCTCCGGAGGTAATCGATGGTTTTAAAGCCTTGGCTAAAACAGGTTGCGTAGAATTTTTGGCCGAAACTTACTCACATTCTTTGGCTAGTTTAGCGGATGAAAAAGAGTTCAATACTCAGGTAAAACAACACGCAGAACTGATGAAAAAGTTATTGGGTTATACTCCTGTATCTTTCCGGAACACAGAGCTCATTTATTCTGATAAAATCGGAGAGATGGTCGCTCGTATGGGGTATACTACGATGTTGACAGAGGGAGCGAAACACATATTAGGCTGGAAGAGTCCGAATTATGTTTATACCAACTCTCTGAATCCGAAATTGAGATTATTGTTGAAAAATTTCCGGTTGAGCGATGATATTGCTTTTCGCTTTTCCGATCGGTCGTGGGGGGAATGGCCGCTTACGGCAGAAAAATATACCGGTTGGCTGACAGAGGCCGTGAAGAATGAGGACGTCATTAACCTGTTTATGGATTACGAAACTTTGGGAGAGCATCAGCCGGAAGATACCGGGATATTTGCTTTTATGAGAAGTTTACCAGAACAGGTACTGGCCACTTCTGCTTTTGAATTTCTTACTCCCCGCGAGGTTGTTGCCAAGCATCAGCCCGTAGCTCCCTTAAACGTACCTTTCCCTATTTCCTGGGCGGATGAAGAAAGAGATTTGACGGCTTGGCTGGGAAATGAACTGCAAATGGAAGCTTTTGAGGAATTGTATAAGACTCGGGACAAAGTAAAAGCTTTGGATGATCCGGAAATTAATTACGATTATAAATGCTTGCAAGCCAGCGACCATTTTTATTATATGTGTACCAAGTTGTTTTCGGATGGAATTGTACATGAATATTTTACTCCTTACGATTCTCCTTACGAAGCCTTTATTAATTATATGAATGTGCTGAGTGATTTTATTGCTCAGGTGGATGAAAAGACCGAGAATGCTGCAAAGGGGAAAAAGAAGCTGAAGGAAGAACCGAAAAAAGAGAAGAAAGAAATAAAGAAAGAAAGAGCCGGAAAGAAAGAGGTTGCTGCTGAGGTTCAGGCTGTGGAAGCTGAAAGAAAGGAACAAAAATTGGAAAAGGCTGCCCGGAAAGCGGAAAATGAGAAAATTGAGACGGAAGTTAAAAACGCCCGTATAGATAAATCCGCTAAAGGTACCCGGCGAACGACTAAAAAATAAATGATATTAGCATAATGAATAGAAAGGAAGTTTACGGATCAGCTGAAAACAGTGAGATCTGTAAACTTCATGTTTTTATGGTGGAAAGCTGCGAATAAAGTCGTTTTTGTTTTATACGTTCTGGCTGCTGGAACGAATGAATTTATGGGGGACATTTGGGTTTTTTATGTATTTTAACTGTCTCTCCTATTGTTTTTTTCGTATCTTTGCGCGCACTTTTGTTTAAATATAAGATTATGGATAACAATAAATTGAAGAATCCCGCCTATTTGTTTGAGGTCAGTTGGGAGGTTTGTAATAAAGTCGGAGGGATACATACGGTAATTTCTACGAAGGCTTTGAATATGGTGAAAGAATACAGTAACAGCCATATTCTGATCGGTCCGGATGTCTGGAGATATACGGAACAGAATCCGGAATTTATTGATGATCCCCGGTTGTTTAAATCCTGGCGGGTAAAAGCGGCCCAGGAAGGCTTACGTATCAAAGTGGGAAGGTGGAATGTTGCAGGACAACCTGTTGTGATTTTGGTCGATTTTACCACTTTTATCACACAGAAAGATGCGATCTTTTCTTCTTTTTGGGAAAAATATAAGTTGGATTCTATTAGCGGACAATGGGACTATATAGAACCGGCTCTTTTCGGATATGCGTCGGGAAAAGTTATTGAAAGCTTTGTGCGTTTCAATACGACGATGCGGCAACGCATTATTGCTCAGTTTCATGAATGGATGACCGGTACCGGACTTTTATACCTGAAGTACGCGATGCCTCAGGTGGGTTGTGTGTTTACAACTCATGCTACGGTATTGGGACGTTGTGTAGCGGGGAATAATTTACCCTTATACAGCGAGATGAAAAATTATGTGCCGGAGGAATTAGCCCGTCGTTTTAATGTGGTTTCCAAACAATCTTTGGAGAAGACGGCGGCCCGCAATGCCGATTGTTTCACAACGGTCAGCGAGATTACAGCCACTGAATGTTCCCATTTTCTGGATGTAGATGTGGATTTGGTGACTCCGAATGGTTTTGAAAATGTCTTTACGCCGAAAGATACGGAATTCGAAGAGAAGCGAAAAGCCGGGCGGGAGAAATTTATAAAAATTGCTCAGGCTCTGCTGAGACGTCCGGTCAGTGAGAATGCTTTGATTATCGGTATCAGTGGACGGTATGAATTTAAGAATAAAGGAATCGATGTATTTATAGAAGCTTTGGGGCGTTTAAACCGGAATAACGGTATGAACCGGGAAGTACTGGCTTTTGTGTTGGTTCCTGCCGGTCAGAACGGTCCTAACAAGGAATTATTGCATAATCTGGAATATCCTAACGATCCGGTGAATGGAAGTACTTACCTGACTCATTATTTATCCGATGAAATGCATGATCCGGTTATGAATAGTATCCGGGTACAAAAGCTCGATAACGGGGAAAACGATCCGGTGAAGGTGTTCTTCGTACCTAGTTATTTGAATGGAGACGACGGTGTGTTCGATATGCCTTATTACGATCTGTTGATCGGAATGGATTTAACGATTTTCCCTTCTTATTACGAACCCTGGGGGTATACTCCTCTGGAAAGCCTGGCATTTAAAGTGCCCACTATTACTACAACTTTGGCCGGTTTTGGGGTATGGGTAAAAGAACATTACAATATGGACCACCCGGGAATAGAGATTATTCGCCGGGAAGATGGAAATAGCGACGAGGTGATTGGGGCTATTGCTGACCGGATTAAAAGTTTTACTACACTGGATGAGCAGGAGATTCTTCAATATAAAGAGAATGCGAAAGACGTTTCCCGGATTGCATTATGGGATAATCTGATTATTTATTATAAAAAGGCCTATGAGATCGCTTTAAATCAGGTGAATGAACGCTTGAAAGCGATGCCGGTTGCTTTAAATGAGCAGGTATCGTATATTGAAAAGCAACTTTCGGTGAATACACCTCATTGGATTAGTGTGATGATCCATCGCTCTATTCCGGAAAAGTTAATAGCGCTGGAAGAACTGGCCAAGAATTTATGGTGGTGTTGGAACGATGAAGCCCGGGAGTTGTTTAGAAGTATCGATATGGAACAGTGGCGGGCATGTGGACATAATCCGATTGCTTTACTGGATAAAATTTCATTGAACCGTTATAAGGAATTGGAAAATGATCCGGAATTTGTCAGTCGCCTGGAAAGTGTGTACGCTCACTTCAGAGCCTATATGGACGGAAAGGAGCATATGAGTGGGGCAGGAGTTGCTTATTTCAGTATGGAATACGGGTTGCATACTTCCTTGAAAATCTACTCCGGTGGTCTGGGTATTTTAGCCGGAGATTATTTGAAGGAAGCCAGCGATAAAGGTACTAAAATTACGGCGGTGGGATTGTTGTATCGTTACGGTTATTTTACCCAGAAACTTTCTGCTATGGGAGATCAGGAAGCGGAATATGAAGCTCAGGATTTTATGAAAATTGCGGTTACTCCTGTGCGGGATCGGGAAGGGAATTGGCTGACAGTGAGTCTGGTCTTCCCGGGACGTAATGTATATGCAAGGATCTGGAGAGTGGATGTGGGACGTATTGAATTATATTTGTTGGATACGGATTTTGAAGATAATCTTCAGGAAGATCGCTCTATTACCCACCATTTGTATGGAGGGGATTGGGAAAATCGTTTGAAACAGGAATTGTTATTGGGATGTGGAGGTATACAGGCTTTGCGGAAATTGGGGATTGATGCAGCGACTTATCATTGTAATGAAGGTCACGCTGCCTTTACCGGATTGGAACGCTTGAAAGAATATATCACGGAACAAGGTTTATCGTTTGCTGAAGCGATGGAGGTGGTGAGAGCTTCTTCTCTCTTTACGACCCATACCCCCGTCCCCGCGGGACACGATTTCTTCTCCGAAAATATGTTACGTACTTATATTTCCCATTTCGCCGATCGGTTAAAGATTAGTTGGGAACAACTATTGGGGTTGGGAAAAATCAATATGGCCGATCCCAATGAAAAATTCTCTATGAGTTTTCTGGCGGCCAATTTATCTCAGGAAGTAAATGGAGTGAGTTGGTTGCACGGAGAAGTGAGCCGGGAGATTTTTAAAGGATTATGGCCGGGGTATTTACCGGAAGAGTTACATATCAGTTATGTGACGAACGGAGTTCATTATCCGACCTGGACAGCTCCGGAATGGAAGAAAATAGAAGCATCTATTTTTGGAGAGGCTTTTCAAACCCATCATTACGATAAAAAATGTTTTGAAGAGATTTATACCGTGTCCGATGAAGTTGTTTTCGAAGTGCGGAATAAATTGAGAAAACGGTTGATCGACCACGTAAAGAAAATGCTGACGGATGGAGTTACTGCTTCTTATTTTACTCCTCGACAGGTGATTGAAATACACGATACCTTGCGGGATGATATTTTAACAATAGGGTTTGCCCGTCGTTTTGCCACCTATAAACGGGCTCATTTGTTATTCCGTAATCTGGATCGTCTGGATGAGATTGTGAACAATCCCCAGCATCCCGTACAGTTTATTTTTGCCGGGAAAGCCCATCCTGCAGATAAGGCCGGTCAGGATTTGATCAAACGAATTGTCGAGATATCCAAGCATCCTAAATTTATGGGTAAGATTTTATTCTTACCGAATTACGATATGGATTTGGCAAAGAAGCTGGTGCAGGGAGTGGATGTGTGGATGAATACCCCTACACGTCCTCAGGAAGCTTCCGGAACAAGTGGAGAGAAAGCTGCGATGAACGGAGTGATGCATTTTAGTGTGTTGGACGGCTGGTGGGTAGAGGGCTATCGTCCCGATGCCGGTTGGATGCTTCCTATGGAACGCACTTATGAGAATCAATCTTTTCAGGATGAACTCGATTCGGAAATGATTTATAATATCATAGATGATGAGATTGCCCCCTTGTTTTACGATAAGAATGCAGCGGGGATGTCGCCTAAATGGATTAGCTATATTAAAAATACGATTGCTAAGGTCGCTTCCAATTTTACGACTAACCGGATGTTGATCGATTACGAAAATCAATATTATATTCCGATGTCGGAACGGTATCATCAGATGATTGCAAATGATTTTGCCATGGCAACTGAAATTGCAGAATGGAAAAAGAAAGTGACGCGCGAATGGGATAATATTGAAGTGGTCAGTCTGGATATTCCAAATCGCTCCAAACAAATCATCGCTTTAGGGAAGGCGTATTGGGGAGAAGTAACCTTGGAAATCGGAGATCTGTCGATGGAAGATATAGGGGTGGAATTGGTTGCTGCCGAGCAGAAAAACGACCGTTTGGTGATTCGTCATCAGTATGATTTCACTCCGGTATCTCAGGAAGACGGGAAAGCTACCTATCATATTGATGTGACAGCAGATGCCCCGGGCGTGCTCAATTTAGCTTTGCGTATTTATCCGAAAAATCCTTTGCTCCCTCATCGGCAGGATTTTGCTTTGGTAAAATGGTTATAATTACTTTTTTAAACCAATAGGAAAGAGCCGCTCTGTGCGGCTCTTTTTAGTGACAGGAGAACAGTTGTTTTGTCTTCGATGGCGTTTTACCGGCAGACTGTATTGATTTTTGTCAAAAAAATGTTGGAATGTTATGAGACCTGAAGAATATTATGCCCGAAAACAAACAGAGATACAACGGGAATTACGATTGATAAAGAAAAAGCGGAATGGTATTACGCTGGGGAAAATCGGACTATTTGTCGGAAGTTGTATCGGTTTGTATTTTTTTGCGACAACAGCTGCTTGGGAAATATTGGCTGCAATTGGCTGTGGTGTCGTTTTATTTGTTATTTTATCTGTCTGGGAAAATAAAGTAATCGTTCAGATTCGGAAATGTGAGATGAGCAGCGCTTGCTGCCAGACGGAATTGAATTATCTGGAAGGAGATTATGTCGGTTTGGCAACAGGCGTGGAGTATGGAAAGGCCGATCATCCGTATGCGATGGATTTGGATATTTTAGGAGATCATTCCCTTTTCCAACATATAAACAGGACTGTTACTCCGGGAGGAAAAAATAAATTGGCTGATTGGCTGCTCGCTCCTTCCCGGATGGCCCTGGAAATAAAAGAAAGGCAGGCGGCTGTGGAAGAATTAGCAGGATCCCCGGATTGGTGTAACGAATTTCGGGTAGAAGGAAAGCTCTATGCTCCGGAAGAAAGCAGACCCATAGATTTAACGACCTGGTTGAATGCTCCGCCCTATTTTTCACGTCCTTTCAGTTGGATTTATGTGAGTAATATCCTGACAGGGGGAGCATGGATAGTCGTATTATTTTCCTGGCTTCCTTTTATTTTTGCTTTGGTATTATCGCTTGGGCAATTGGGATGGGTAACGTTTCATTCAAAACGTATGAGCCTGTATAATGAACAATTAGACGGGTTTATACGAATCACGGCCGTCTATTTGCGTTTAATCCGCCGTATGGAAGAAATTCCGTTTCATTCGAAGCGTTTGGCCGACTTGAAAGAGAGATTAATGGGCAAGAATCAGCATGCTTTAAAGGCTTTTGCTACTTTGAATTATCAGTTGAACCGTTTTGAACAGCGAGGTAATTTTTTGGCAAATAGCTTGTTGAACGGATTGGGTACCCATACGTTTTATGTAATAAGAAATTTGGACCGCTGGAAGACCCTGTACGGAAGCTCTGTTTTAAAATGGATAGAGGCCGTAAATGAAACAGATGCCTTGGTAAGTATGGCCGTTTATCGTTTTAACCATCCGGAGTATACTGTTCCGGTTTTAAAAGAAGATAAATGGTTATCGGCTGAAAAGGCGGGGCATCCTTTGCTGGGAAAAGACGGAGGGATAAAAAACGATTTTTCTGTTCAGAAAATCCATCAGTTTTCTGTTATAACGGGAGCAAATATGGCTGGAAAAAGTACCTTTTTGAGGACGATCGGAGTAAATTTAGTATTGGCTTTATCTGGAAATGTTGTTTGTAGCCGGAAGTTTGAATTTAGTTTGATGGAACTTTTTACAAGTATGCGGACGACAGATAATTTAGCCCGGGGAACTTCTTATTTTCATGCAGAATTACTGCGGTTAAAGCAGTTGGTAAGCCGGGCAGAACAGACGGACCGGCTTTTTATTATTTTGGATGAAATGTTGAAAGGTACCAATTCCCAGGATAAGCTTTATGGTTCTTTGAAGTTTCTGGAACGCTTACTGCAGTTGCCGGTTTCCGGGATTGTTGCCACCCACGATCTGGCGTTGGGAGAATTGGCTGAAAAATATCCGGATCATTTTCAGAATTATTGTTTTGAAATTACCTCTACGGACGAAGCGATTCAATACGATTATCAATTGAAAGCCGGAATTAGCCGCAATATGAATGCTTCGCTGCTTCTTCGGAAGATGGGTTTAATTCAATGACAAAAATGTCCTCTCTCTCATCGGGCACGATAGTGATTGTCGTGAAGAATCGCCAGTATTTTCTCTTTAAAAGCGCCTTGGATGAGGATTTGTCCGTCCTTGACCGATCCCCCGACCCCGCATTTATTTTTCAGTAATTTAGCCAGTTCTTTTAAATCTTCTTCCGAACCGATAAAACCCTGAATCAGAGTAACAGTTTTTCCGGCTCTTTGCTTAGTGTCCAATACGACTTTCAAGTTCTGCTTTTCTGGAGAAAGCGTTTCCGGTGTAGTTTCTTGTGCATATTCATAATTGTAGTCCGGATTGGTGGAATAGACAATGTTGATTCTTCCTTTTTTATTGCTCATAAAATTGTGTTTTAGTGGATACCGAAATAATTCTTTTTGTAAAGAACGGGTTTCTGTTCTTCCGGTTGGTTTCTTCTGCAAAATTAAAGTTTTTTGTTTAAATTTCAGCAAAAGACTTGATCAGTTGGAAATAGCGATTATTTTTGTATGATTTAAAACATAGATGTGCTTTAGTGGACCTTTTCGTTTTATTTTTCGAGGGAGAAAATCAGATGAAAAGAATGAATTATAAGAAGAGTAGGTTTTTTAATGTAAACGTATAATTTAAAAACGATGAATAAAATACTGAAAAAAAGGTATTTTTCGGACAGGGTAGTGCAAATGGAAGTAGAAGCTCCTTTAATTGCAAGAGCCCGTAAACCGGGAAATTTTGTAATTGTCAGAGTCGGTGAAAAAGGAGAACGTATTCCTTTGACAATTTCTGAAGCCGATACTCAACGCGGAAGCATCACTTTAGTGGTTCAAAAAATGGGGGTGTCCTCTACGAAATTGTGTGAATTGAGAGAAGGGGAGTATATTACGGATTTGGTCGGTCCTTTGGGAAAGGCAACGCATATTGAAAAGGTGGGGACTGTATTGGCTTGTGGAGGGGGTGTCGGGGTAGCACCTTTATTGCCGATTGTACAGGGTTTTAAAGCAGCGGGTAACAGAGTAGTGTCAGTAATTGCTGCCCGGAATAAGGATCTGGTCATTTTAGAGGAAGAAATAAACCGCTATTCGGATGAAGTGATCGTGATGACAGACGATGGTAGCTATGGACGGAGAGGGTTGGTGACAGAAGGTATGGAAGAAGTAATAAAACGGGAGAAGATAGATATGGCTGTTACTATCGGGCCTGCGATTATGATGAAATTTTGTTCGAAGTTAACGGAAAAGTATGCGATTCCTACGATAGCGAGTTTAAATGCGATTATGGTAGATGGTACGGGTATGTGTGGGGCCTGCCGGGTGACGGTGGGAGGAAAAACGCGTTTTACTTGTATTGATGGACCGGAATTCGATGCGCACCAGATCGATTTCGATGAGATGATGTCGAGATTAGGGGGATATAAAAATATAGAGACTGAAAAAATGGGTCATTTATAATTTTGGGGGGAAAATAAGGCAGTTTTAGGGAGGATATAAGGATGGGATGGAGAGAATCATTTTTCTGATAAAACTGAAAAGAAAGGTAGAGAGAAACGGTAAAATAGAAATTTGTAATAAGTTGCGATATGGCTGTAAGCGATAGAAATACGGATTGGAGAAAAAAACTCCGGGAAGAAACAAAGGGAAAAGAAAGAACTGAAATCGAACGGGTGAAAATGCCGGAATTGGAACCGGCAGAGCGAATAAAGAGCCAGCGTCTGGAAGTAAATACGGGGCTTACGGAAGAGATGGCTCTCCGGGAAGCAAAGAGATGTATGGATTGTGTAAATCCGACTTGTATGGAAGGCTGTCCGGTAGGGATCGATATTCCGGGATTTATTAAGAATATCGAAAGAAGAGCCTTTGGGGAAGCTGCGGCTGTGCTGAAGCAAACCAGTGCTTTACCGGCAGTTTGCGGGAGAGTATGCCCCCAGGAAAAACAATGTGAAGCAAAGTGTTTTTATATTCAAAAACTGAAGAAAGAACCGGTAGCTATTGGCTATCTGGAGAGATTTGCTGCCGATTATGAGCGGGAGTCCGGACAGGTTTTCCTTCCGGAAGTAGCTGTTTCCACTGGAATCCGGGTAGCTGCTATTGGTTCTGGGCCTTCGGGCTTGTCTTTCGCAGGCGATATGGTAAAATTAGGATATGATGTGACTGTATTTGAGGCTTTGCATGAAATCGGGGGCGTTTTAAAGTATGGTATCCCTGAATTCCGTTTACCCAATAAAGTGGTGGATGTGGAAGTCGATAACCTGCGGAAAATGGGGGTGAAATTTGTGACTAATTTTATTGTAGGACTGACAGAATCGATAGAGGAATTGAAAGCAGAAGGATTTCAAGGATTTTATGTGGGCTCGGGGGCCGGATTACCCCGTTTTATGAATATTCCGGGAGAAAATGCCAATGGAATTCTTTCTTCGAATGAATATCTTACCCGGGTAAATTTGATGGGAGCAGATCAGGAAGATGCAGATACTCCGGTTTTTCGCGGGAAAAATGTAGTCGTAGTAGGAGGCGGAAACACCGCTATGGATTCTGTACGGACAGCAAAGCGCTTGGGGGCAGAGAGAGCTATTATTGTATACCGGCGCAGTGAGGCAGAAATGCCTGCCCGTATAGAAGAGGTAAAACATGCGAAAGAAGAAGGATGCGAGTTTCTTACCTTGACCAATCCGGTTGAATATGTGGCCAACGAACAAGGACGGGTAAAACAGGTGAAAGTGCAGAAAATGGCTTTGGGAGAACCGGACGAAAGCGGAAGAAGAAGTCCCGTCCCCGTAGAAGGATCTGAATATTTGATCGATGCGGATGTCGTTGTGGTAGCAGTGGGGGTTTCTCCCAACCCGATTATTCCCCATTCTGTATCCGGACTGGAAGTTTCCCGGAAAGGGACAATTGTTGTCGATGAAAATACGATGCAATCCACTATTCCGGGTTTATATGCCGGAGGAGATATCGTCAGGGGAGGAGCAACCGTTATTTTAGCTATGGGAGACGGACGCCGAGCTGCTTTTTATATGGATAAATATTTGAAAAATTTTAAATCGGATGGAATGAGCTGAAAAAGAATTGAATTCTTGGAGAAAAGTAAAATAATTATTGTCTGCGAAAGATCCGAATAGAATTTTTGAATACAGGAAATACTGCTGAAATCCAGTTGGCTAAATTCAAATAGGAATAAAAATTACACATTAGGGACGTGCCCTAATGTGTAATTTTTTTAAGAGGGTATTTTCATTTTAAAAATTTATATTCCGATTCAATCTCTGATTTTAGAAATGTTTTTTATTTTAAACTTTATTAAAAATATTGTATAATTTTAAATAATTTTTTATGTTTGTACACGGCTGTTTAAAGGTAGAATCCTTTATAAAGCAGGTTTGGGTGTGGAAATAAAATTTAGGTGTCGTCTATATACAAATTTTTATAAAAAATAAATGCTATAAGTTATGAAAAGACTTTTGTTTTCTATTTTGATTTTGGCGGGTATTTCTGGTGGAGTACTGGCTCAAGAGAATTTTTATTGGGGATTTAGGGGGGGAATGAACTTATCCCATACGGTACAGAAAGCGGATATGGGAGCTGATTTGGATTACAAGAGTAAACCTGGTTTTCGGGTGGGGATGGTTGTGGGAACAGGGATTGTAAAAAATTTGTCTTTAGAGACCGGATTATATTTCACGACATTGGGTATGAAAAATAAATTGATCACGGATGAGGTGAAGTTTAGCATCAATTATATACAACTTCCGATTCAATTTGCTTTTCGTCCGGATTTAGGAAAGAAACTTCGGTTGCATGTGGGGATGGGGCCCTATGTAGCTTGTGGGGTAGGAGGAAAGATTGAAAATCGTTCGGAAAATATAGATGTGTATGGGGAGGAAGACTATTTTAAAAGATTTGATGCGGGAATGTCCGTATCCGGGGGATTGTGTATTGGTAAATTTTTTGTTGGCTTAGGGTATGATTGGGGATTGGTGGATATATTTACGAATCAGTTTAAAGCGGATATTGGTGTAATAGGCGGAGGAAGTTCAGAAGGGCGGAGATTGCATAACCGGAATTTCTGGGTGGGAATCGGTATTAATCTGTGAGGAGACAGTTCTTTTTAGGAAAAATAAAAGTAATTGACAGATATTTAATACAGTGAAAAGAAGAAAACGACTTGTATAAAGAGGGGAAAACATGCGATTCTACAAGTATCCCGGTGTTTTCTGAATAATATTAATGCTCTTCCGGGAAAAGGGCCTAAACTGATAAGCTATGAAAAGGTTTTTACTATGTCTTTTGATTGTAGGAGGTATTTTTTTTGAATTGAAAGCTCAGGAAGAAATGTATTGGGGGCTAAGGGGCGGGTTGAATCTTTCCAATATCCATGAAAAAACGGATGTAGATGTGACTGCTGATTGGGAAAATAGGACCGGTTTTCGTCTCGGAATGGTTATTGGTGCACCTCTCAAGGGTAAATTGTATATTGAACCGGGTATATATTTTACGACTTTGGGTATGAAATACAAGGACGATAAAGATGAGATAAAGTTGAATATAAACTATTTACAGATACCGATTCTCCTTACCTTTCGTCCTCATATAGGAGAAAACACCAGATTGCATTTAAGTGCGGGACCTTATGTCGCTTGCGGAGTGGGAGGAAAGATGAAATTTAATAAGGTCAAAGTGGATATTTTTGGAGATGATGAACTGGTTAAGCGTTTTGATGGAGGTATTTCTTTCAGTGGAGGTTTTAGTATCAAGCGTTTTTATATTGGAATGGGGTATGATTTGGGGCTTGTTAATATAGAATCTAAATCTTCCGATTCTGCTGCTGTAGTCGTTGGAGCAAGTTCAGAAACATATAACCGGAATTTCTGGGTGGGAATCGGTATTAATTTGCAATAATTTTTTATATTCATTTATCAAACAGAGGGGGTTGTACAGCCTCCTCTGTTTGTATAGGTTTATTTTTGGATTTATGCCTTTAGTTTTTCGGCCATGGCATAAGCAATATTCCGGCAATCTTCTACGTCCTGAGATTTGGGTGAACCGGAAGCATCGGCATGGGGAGCTACGATTTCCCATTTCATTTTGTCTGCAAATTGAGTGAAACGGGGGAGTGCGCCTCCTGCCCAGGTTTTATTGGTAAAAAAAGCCAGGTAGTGATTTTTGATACCCATATTTTCCAATTCACTTAAAAGGGTTTCCATAGTAGGAAAAATCCCACCGTTGTAAGAGCAACTTCCCAAGATGACCCCTTTATACCGGAAAATATCGTTGATCATATAAGAAGGATGGGTTTTAGAGGTGTCGTGTATTCTGATTTTTTTTATACCTTTTTCTGCCAGAAAACGACCGATCAGATCGGCCATTTTTTCGGTATGACCGTACATACTGCTGAAAGCGATGACAACGCCTTCTTCGGTTTCATATTTACTCCATTTATCGTATTTGGCGATGATTTCGGGAATGTGACTTCTCCAGATGGGGCCGTGGGTGGCACAAATCATACGGATAGCGAGACCCCCTAATTTTTTCAGAGCTGTTTGGGCCGGCATGCCATACTTTCCGACGATATTGGAATAATAACGGCTGATTTCTTCTTCCAGATACTCTAAATCTACCTGATCATCGAAGATTCCTCCGTCCAGTGTACCAAAAGCTCCGAATACATCCCCGCTGAATAATAATTGTTCTTTGGGCAAATAGGTGACCATGGTCTCCGGCCAGTGAAGCATGGGTACCATATAAAAATTCAATTGCTGTTCTCCGAGGTTCAGACAGCTTCCTTCTTTTACTTCCAGAAGATTGGTATGAACGCCATAAAAGTTTTCCAGCATAGGGAAAGTTTTACTGTTTCCTACCAGGGTTAAATCCGGATAATGACAGAGAAGAGCTTTTATTGCTCCGGAATGATCCGGCTCCATATGGTTAATAATCAAATAATCTACTTTTCTTCCGTTTAAGGTTGCTTCGAGACTTTCTATATAATCGTCCATGCGGCTTCTTTCTATGGTATCGATAACGGCTACCTTTTCGTCTATAATGACGTAGGAGTTGTAAGCTACGCCTTTGGGAAGCGGCCAATAATTTTCAAATAAATGCGTTCTTCGGTCATTTACTCCGATCCAAAAGATGTTTTTTTTAATCTCTATTGCCTGATTCATATAAATTGTATTTTGTGATTAGATTTAATTTATCTTATTCGTTTTAAAAACCGAAGAATAGATTCTGGCCGAAGGAATATTTTCAAACTTTCCTTATCGGTTCTAAAAAATAGAATTCTTCTGTCGGTATGCAAAGGTAAAAAAAAGTCGTCATATACCATATGACGACTTTTTAAACTCATTTCTTATCGATTATTTAATTCCTAATTTATCTTTTAATGCCTGAGGAAGAGCATCTTTATGAATCATAATAGAAGTCGTTTTGTATGCTACAAACGGATAGGAAGCATATAAATAACCGTGGTATTGGTTATAATCTCCCCAAGAGTTTTTAATAATGAAATATTTGTTTCCATTCTGATCGACAGCCTTCCCGACAGCATGCATTCCGTGGTCGTCAGTGGTCTGGAAATTATCGAAAGCTTCTTGACGCATTTCCTGGGTGATGGTTTTTTCTTTGCCCGGTTTTTCTAACAATTTAGCTTGTTTGTCTTCCTTTTTCATCTTTACCCATTTTGCAATTTCAGCATCACTGGTTTCTGTATTTTCCATATCCGGAACAATGGCAATTCCGTCTCTTAAGAATCCGATTTCAGAAACGTCAGATCCCCAGGAGAACGTATAACCGTTGTCAATGGCTTTGTCCAATACTTCCATCAACTCATCCAACGGAAGGTTGTAACTTTCTTCCCCAATCCAGTTGTCGGGAACTTCCAGCGCAAATTTTGTATAGAAAGGATGATGGGTGAAAGAAGTCAGACTGATATAGTCGTCCATATTTAATCCGGTAGACTGGTAGAAAGACATAGGAGTATATTCTTTTCCCCGGAAGGTGAATTTTTCCGGTTTGGCGCCTAGGTAAGCATCCAGAATGCCGTCGAATCCCTTTTTCCAGGCTGTACTTAATTTTTTATTCGGATTTGATACGATCACTTTCAGATAAGCTCCGAGCACTCCGTCGAGCTCCGCATGAGCGTGTATATTTTCTCCGTAATTTAAGCCACTGTATATTTCCAGCGGAACGATACCGTAGTTTTTGATAGCCCAGTTAACATCGGCGGAAGCTCCTCCCTGTGCAAAATTCATACAACCGTGCATACGGACGTATTTATCTGCTTTTTCGTTATATGTATTCCAAACGATATACATAGGAGCTAAGCTTACACTGTCTTTACCAAGACGCATCATTTCCGATTCCAGAAAGGAAATGGTCGACCAGGACCAGCAGGTACCGGCTCTATCCTGAGATTTTACGGAAGTAGCAGGCAAACGTTTGAGTTCTGTAAACTGATAACCTTGTTTTTCTTCTTCTTTTTTCTTTTTCTTGCTGTTACCTGCCGTTGCTACTGTAGCGAGAGCCAGCAACAAGCTAAACATTAAAAGTGCGGTTTTTCTCATTTTAAATTTATTTTAAAAGTTTGTTGTCCACTTTTCATTCTGGCTTTATGGACGTTTATAGTTTAATTTTAGATCTCTATTGGGGGATAAAGATAATGATTTTATTCAATAGGAGGAATTTCGTCCTGAAGAAAGCGATATTTCCGGTTACAAATGGCGATAAAGATAACGCCGGCAATCAGCATGATTAAGGTATCCAAATGAGAAGCTGTCGGATGGAGATCCTTAAATAAGGCATGTGTTTGTAAGGCAGAAGCGTCTGAAGTAAAGGTTACAGCAGCTAAGAAGTTGTTGGCCAGATGTAATCCGATAGCTAGTTCCAGTCCGTCGTCTTTTATTGCGATAAATCCCAGTATTAGTCCCATCAGCATGTATTGGGGAAGGGCAACTTCTATTCCGAAAGCTTTAATTTCCGGATTACTGATATGCATAAGCCCGAAAAGAATAGCGATCAGGAAAAAGGCAACCCATTTAGACTTAAAAAGAAGCGCGGCGCCTTGCATCAGGTATCCCCGGAAAAGAATTTCTTCAAAAGCCGTCTGAAAAGGGAGAAATATCAGGGAAATGATTACCAGTATAAGGAAGTTGACCGGATCAAACTGAAACAAAATATCCGAATCGTTTGACGTCCCTATTGTAATGGCAAACGTGATAAGGGTGAGAATACTCCAGATTGCGGCACCGAAACCCAATCGCTTCCAGTCGAATTTCGGACGTCCCGTAACAATGTCCAAATATTTCTTTTTTTGAATGAAATGAATACAAAGAAAAAGAGCTATAAAGCCGCCTACGAAAGTAAATAATGTAAGGGCAAGACCTGCATTCGTGGAGGTCAAGGTACCTATATTTCCTTGCATGGCAGCTTCCGGATTTTGGATAATCAGGTAGACGGCCAGTGGCAGACTTGCAATTTGTATGGCAACGAAAACGATAAGAAGGGTGAGTACATAAAAAGTCCAGTGATTTTTTCCCCTGTACGCTTTTTCCAGAAACATAATTGTTGAATTTACAAAAGTTAAAATTTATCTCCGAGATTTTTTAATAATAGTTCCAGACTATATTCATCGGGAATCAGCACCTGTCGGGCTTTGCTCCCTTCAAAGGGACCTACAATGCCTGCGGCCTCCAGTTGATCTACAATGCGTCCCGCCCGGTTATACCCGATAGAAAAACGGCGCTGTATAGAGGAAGTCGAACCCTGTTGGGAGTTCACCACTAATTTAGCGGCTTCTTCAAATAAAGGATCTTTCACTCCCAGATCGGCTTCTTGAATATTACTTCCTCCCTCGTTTTCCGGAATGTATTCCGGTAGGGCGAAAGCGGAAGGATAAGATTGCTGGGAAGCAATAAAATGAGTGATCGCATCGATCTCCGGCGTATCGACAAAAGCACATTGCACCCGGGTCATTTCGTTTCCTACAGAGATCAGCATATCCCCCCTTCCGATGAGTTGGTTTGCTCCGGGGGAATCCAGAATGGTGCGGGAATCAATCATTGAAGCAACTTTAAAAGCAATGCGAGCCGGGAAATTGGCCTTGATCACACCGGTAATGATGTTGGTAGACGGTCGTTGGGTCGCGATGATCATGTGTATCCCGACAGCCCGTGCTAATTGGGCAATGCGGGCGATGGGCTGTTCCACATCTTTGCCGGCAGTCATGATCAGGTCGGCAAATTCGTCGACTACTACCACAATGTAAGGCAGGTATTTATGTCCTTTTACAGGATTTAACTGGCGTTTTATAAATTTCTCGTTGTATTCTTTGATGTTTCTCACCTGAGCTTCTTTCAACAGATTGTATCGGTTGTCCATCTCGATACAAAGGGAATTTAAGGTATTGATTACCTTAGAGGTTTCTGTGATGATGGCGTCTTCCTCATCCGGTAATTTTGCCAGAAAGTGTTTTTCGATAATCGAGTAAATGCTGAGTTCTACTTTTTTGGGATCTACCATCACGAATTTTAACTGGGAAGGGTGCTTCTTGTAGAGGAGAGAAGTGATGATGGCGTTTAATCCTACGGATTTCCCCTGACCTGTAGCACCGGCTACCAATAAGTGAGGCATTTTGGCCAGATCAAAAGTATAGGTTTCGTTTGAAATGGTACGTCCTAAAGCTACCGGAAGGGCATATTTGGATTCCTGAAATTTTTTGGAGGCGAGTATACCACGCATCGAAACGATTTCAGGGTTTTGATTAGGCACTTCTATTCCAATCGTACCTGCGCCCGGAATAGGGGCTATGATACGAATTCCTAGAGCGGCCAAACTTAGAGCGATGTCGTCTTCCAGGTTCTTAATCTTGGAAATCTTTACGCCTGGAGCCGGAATAATTTCGTAAAGGGTTACTGTCGGACCGATGGTGGCTTTTATCTTGACAATTTCAATTTTATAATTTTTAAGTGTTTCGACGATTTTATTTTTATTTTCGTCTAATTCGTGCTGCGTTACTTTAGGGTTCCCTGTAGAATGTTCTTCCAATAAATCGAGGGCTGGATAACAATAATGGGATAGGTCGAGTGTTGGGTCATAATCTTCTTCGGGCTGAAGATTTCTGCTGACCGTTTCTTCTTGCTTTTCATTGCTAACCGTTAGTTCTACGTTTTCCCCTTCCTCTTCTTTCCCCTCATCGAAAGGGAGGTCTTCCGCTTGCCCGTTTGTAAAGGTTGTTTCTTGTTGTATATCCGATTTCGTTGGGAATTCAGTGCCTTTAGCTGGGAAAGTATAAGGTGTGCTATCTTCTGCAACCTCTTCATTTTTCCGGAGATAGTCTTTACCGGGATTAAACTCGTCTTCCAGAGAGATAAACGGGGGAAGGGTTTCGTCGAGGGGAGGCTCTGTCCTAGATGTTGTATACGGTTGGGACAGAGGAATATCGGTTTCCGTTTCTTCTCCGCTCTGGTTGGTCGAAGATTCCGGTGTTTTTTCAACTTTTTTCGGAATCAGACTTTTGAAGTAAGCTACGCATTTATAAAAAGCTTTTTCGAATCCGAAAAACAGGATGATGGCAAAAGTCAGTAAAAGCAGGAAAAAGGTCCCGATTCCTCCGATAAGGGAATTCAGCCACTGAGTGACAAAATATCCATGTGCTCCGCCCGGATAAAGATAAGATCTTTGTAGGTCGAACACAGAATAGAACAAATCGGAAATATAACCCAAAAACACCGAAAACCAGATGATCAATACGATACTGAAAAAAATTTTTTTCGGGTATCCGGTAATTTCTTTGCCGGCAATTCGAATACCGGAGAGGATAAGTATATAACAAAATATAAAAGAGGAGATACCGAACCATCTGTTGATCAGCAGATCGGAACACCAGGCTCCCAGATTGCCGGCCGGATTTGCAGCGGTTATTTCCGGGTTACTTACAATTTGCCGGAGACCTTTATCGATAAGACTTTGGTCAATTCCTCCTGTAAAGAAAAAACCGATAAATGAAAATAAGAGATAAAGGGAAAATAGAATAAAAGCCAGTCCGATAATAAAACGGGTACGGGGTTCTTTTAAAAAGGATAACGCAGCTTCTGACTGTTTTTTTTCATGAGTCCGTCGGTTTATATTTTTTTTCATTCGTAAACGCTTCTCTAAAATTGTAGGTAAAAATATAAATATCTGATACAAAAATACTTAATGAAATAGAATAAGAATTTGCCTGCTTTCAATTTTGCTTTTGCAAGATACAAATTAATTGAAAACTGAAAATTGAAAATTGAAAATTATTTTAAAAAGGAGGGAGAGAACTGTAAAATATACCCCGGTATTCCTCTGTTTTTCCGGGCTCTTCGAAAGAAATAAGGGAAATCTTCCGAAAAGAGAAAAATTCCGAGGTATACCGGGGTATAAACAATATTATTGATAAAGGAAACGTTTTATACTCCGTTTCGGTGTTTTTTCAAATTCTTCGTTGTAAATTTTAATTTTCGAAAGCTGACTATAAGCCGGTAATTGCTGGTTGAGTTCTTTCAGATTTTCGTTCATGATTTTAGGTAGATCATCGTCTTGAATATGATCGTTACCGGCGGCTTCAAAATCCGGATATACGAGAGCGACCAATTTTCCTTCCTGTTCGATGACGATGGATTCCATCACATATACCATCGTATTCAGCTTGTCTTCGATTTCTTCGGGATAGATATTTTGTCCGCTGGGACCTAGCAACATGTTTTTACTGCGTCCTTTGATAAAAAGGTTGCCTTCTGCATCGATAAGTCCTAGATCTCCTGTGTGCAACCAACCGTCTTTGTCGATAGCGGCAGCGGTTGCTTCCGGATTTTTATAATATCCCTCCATGACACAATCCCCTTTTGCCAGGATTTCTCCTACGATGTGTTGGGGATCTTCCGAATCGATTTTCAGTTGTACCCGGGAGACTGCTTTTCCGCAGGAACCCTGACGGAAATATCTCCAATCTTCATAGCTTAAAAGAGGACCGCATTCTGTCATCCCGTATCCTACAGTATAGGGAAAATGAATCGATCTGAGGAAATTTTCTACTTCTTTGTTTAAGGCAGCTCCTCCGATGATCAATTGTTTAAATTTGCCGCCCAAGGCATCCATGAGTTTCTGGCGAATTGAATCCTTGATTTTATCATTGATAACCGGGATATTCATCAGCAGCCGGATATGCGGTTTTTCAATGGCCGGGAAAATTTTCTTCCGGATAATTTTTTCGATGATCAAGGGTACGGTAATGATCAGATCCGGTTTTACTTCCGCAAAAGCGTCTGCTATGATTTTGGGAGAAGGGGTACGGGAAAGGAAATGAATATGTGTCCCGTTTACGAACTGATAGATGAATTCAAAGGCAAGCCCGTACATATGAGCCATCGGCAACATACATACGATTTGTTCTCCCGGGTTATACCCCAGTACTTCGATTCCGAATTTCATATTGGTCCACAGGCTGCGGTAAGGGAGCATAACACCTTTGGAGAAACTGGTGGTACCGGAAGTATAGTTAATAACTGCCAGCTCGTCCAACTGATCGTATTTATAGGTTACGTTTTCCGCTTTAAACCGTTCGGGGTATTTTTTCCCGAACAATTCATTCAACCGTTCGCGCGCCTCGGTCAGGGATTCTTTATTCGAATGCCGCAAGGAATAATCTTCTATGCGAATGATACCATCCAGATTAGGCATAGCATTTTCGTCCAGGTTTTCCCACACTATATCTCCTGCAAAGAGAAGACGGGATTCCGAATGATTGACAATGTGGTGAATATTGTCCGGTTTAAATTCGTTTAAAATGGGAACGGCAACGGCTCCATAGGTCAAGGTCGCCAGAAAAGCAATTCCCCAGCTCGACATATTGCGGCTGCATAGAGCAATTTTATCCCCCTTTTTAATACCACTGTGTTCAAAAAGTATATGTAATTTTTCAATTTTCCGGGCTACATCTTTATAAGAAGAAGTGGCCCCTTTAAAATCTGTGAGTGAAGGTTTGTCCCAATTTTTTTTTATACTTTCTTCAATGTATTGTATAAAGCTTTCTTCCATGATGATTTATTTAGCGGCCTCAAATATAACTCTTTATATATTAAAACGGAAAGAAAAAAAGAAATTTAGGATTTCTACAGGAAGTATAGGGAAAAGTAGAAAAAGAAACTGAAAAAGTGTGCATGCTGTCATTTTTCCTTTTGCCCATCATTCTGTAATGAAAATATGCTGGCTCATAAAAGTAACCCACGAAGCGAGAAAAGCGGTGGATGATTTTTACGAAAACAGTATCCGTATCTTTTTCAAACTCTATGGGACTTAGGTCACCGGTTATGCTGTTTATCTGGGGGAAGATGCTGCCGACAATCCCCTGCAGAATCCATTAGTCGATTTTACAAAGGCTGTCTCTTCCGCTGAAAAACTGGAGCGGATACGAAATATATTGCCTCCTTTTATCAGAGAAGAGGGGACTGCTTATTACGACCGATTCCGTGGGGATATCCTGATTTCCGTGTAAATCCCGGAATCGAACTTCCTAGCCACAAAGAGGGTGGTTCGCTAAAACTTGTTTCTGAATAAACAAAAGAAGAAGCTGTCCTCCGGGTAAAATTTTACTTGGGGACAACTTCCTCTTTTCAAGTTAAATATTTCAAGAGATGTCGGATATAACCTTCCTTTCGGTCGCTTGCAGAACTATTAACGGGCGTGGTTAAATCCTCTCGGTTTCTGTGGAATTTTATTTCTCCATTGGATAGCGCTATTGGTGGGTTCCTGTAATTTGTCCAGAATTTCGATATTACGGCGCATATCCTGCATCAGCAGGTCGGCCAAATCGATACCTGTACCCTGACGGACTACTATACGCATAATAACGACGTCTTCCATTGCTTTCGGCATCGTATAGGCGGGTACCTGCCAACCTTCTACATGTAATGCATCCGATAAATCGTAAAGAGTCCATTTCCGGTTGGGGTCTTCTTTCAGTTTCCATACAAATAACGGATTCGGATTTTCATCACTCAGGAACTCGAATATACCTATTTCATCCAATTGTTTTCTCAGATAAGTACATACATCCAGACAATTCTGTTGAACCTGACGATATCCTTCTTTACCCAAACGCAGGAATTGATAATATTGGGCTAAGACCTGATTCCCCGGGCGGGAGAAATTGATGGAAATACTGGGAATATCTGCTCCCAGATAATTCACGGCAAAATTCATATCCTGCGGTAAATATTGTTTGTCTTTCCATACGACCCAACCTACACCCGGATATACCAAACCGAATTTATGTCCGGAAGTACTGATAGAAAGTACCCATTTCAACCGGAAATCCCATTCTGTTTCCGGATCGATAAAGGGATGGATAAAGCCACCTGTAGCCGCATCTACGTGTATACAAATCTCCCAGCCTTTTTCTGCATTCAATTTATCCAATGCATCGTTTATGGCTTTTACATCGTCATTTAAACCGGTGATGGTTACGCCCTGAATCGGAACGACGCAAATGGTATTTTCATCACACATCCGGACCACATCATCCGGATCCAGCGTTATTTTATCATAAGTTACCGGTACCATACGCATTTCCACATCCCAGTATACGGCAAATTTTTCCCATACTACTTGCATGCAGCTGGAGATAATGAAATTGGGTTTATCGGTAGGCAGCCCTTTGGCTTTCCGACGTTTTTGCCAACGTTTTAAGGCAGCAATTCCTCCCAACATACAAGCTTCGGAAGAACCTACTGTACTTGTTCCGGTACAATACGGATCCTCGGGGGAATTCCATAATTTAGCCAATATATTTACACAACGTCTTTCAATTTCTGCCGTCTGAGGATATTCTGTTTTATCGATCATGTTCTTATCCATATTTTCGGTCATCACCCGACGGGCATAATCGTCCATCCAAGTCGTAACAAACGTAGCTAAGTTTAAGCGGGAATTTCCGTCCAGCATAGCCTCATCGTGTACGATCTGATAAGCCACTTCTCCCGGCATAGAATGATCAGCCATTTCAAATTTCGGTGCAACCCGGGCTTCTTCCGATGTACCGAAAATGGGAGTGTTTGGATTTTCTGTTTTCTTCATAATTAATTTGATTTAAAATATTGAAAATTAACAAAATAGTAAACAATTTCTATTGCTCGCTTTTACTTACGACTCTTTATGGCTAAGGTTTCAACTCCTCACATTATTTAACTTAGAAAGACAACCTATAACCCTCTTTTAAGAACTTATTCTTTAACCTTTTAGAGGCATTCGGAGTATAAATACGAATAAGAAGAATTGGAGAAATATGGAAAATAGCTTTATATATTTACTTGAATACAGTATAAAAGAACATTGGGAATTGCCTGCGTTAACTGATTATAAAGGGGTTACTTATACGTATAAAGATGTTGCCCGAAAAATCGAGAAATTGCATTTATGGTTTGAGAACAGCGGTATCAGAAAAGGAGATAAAATCGCCTTATGCAGCCGGAATGCCTCCCATTGGGGAATTGCTTTTTTGGGAATCGTCACTTACGGAGCGATCGCCGTACCGATTTTACATGAGTTCAAGCCGGACAACATCCATCACATTATCAACCATTCCGAAAGTAAATTATTGTTTGTAGGAGATTCGGTGTGGGAAAGTTTGAATCACAATCATATGCCTCATTTGGATGGGATTATCCGGATGGAGGACTATACGATCCGGCATGCTAATAATCCGATGTTAAGTCAGGCGCGTGAACGGGTAAACGAACTTTTCGGACAGAAATATCCGGATCGGTTTACAGCAGAAGATGTAAATTACAAGTTTGAAAAACCGGAAGATATTGCCTTGATCAATTATACTTCGGGAACAACCAGTGCTTCCAAAGGTGTATTGCTCCCTTACCGGAGTATGTGGTCTAATTTACGCTTTGCGTTGGATAAAATGGGTTATCATCCCGGAGAAAAATTGGTTTCAATCCTCACTATGGCACATATGTACGGATTGGCTTTCGAATTTATTTATCCTTTTGCCAGTGGTACACAGGTATTTTTTTTGGCTAAAATCCCTTCTCCCCGGGTAATTAGTGAAGTATTTAGCAATATACGTCCTCATTTAATTGTAGCTGTCCCTTTGATTATCGAAAAAATTATCCGAAAAGGTGTTCTTCCTAAAGTACAACGGTCTCCCATCCAATTGTTTCTGAAGATTCCTTATCTGAAGAAAAAGATAAAAGCCTCTGTCCGTCAGAAAGTGCTGGATGCTTTCGGAGGACGGTTTAAATTATTAGCGGTGGGAGGAGCTGCTTTAAATCATGAGGTAGAAGCTTTTCTGGCCGATATCCGTTTCCCTTATACGGTGGGTTATGGTATGACAGAATGCGGGCCCGGTATCTCTTTTGACAATTGGATGACTTTTCGGCTGGGGTCCTGTGGGAAAGCCGTTGACCGTATGGAAATCCGGATTGATTCTTCGGATGCTCACCGGATTGTAGGCGAAATTTTGGTAAAGGGAACAAATGTCATGAAAGGGTATTATAAAAATCCGGAAGCCACTGCTGCTGTCGTCGATGAAGAAGGCTGGTTGCATACCGGGGACCTGGGTATTTTGGATAAAGACAACTATTTGTATATTAAAGGGAGGAATAAAAATATGATCTTGGGTCCCAGCGGGCAAAATATATATCCCGAGGAAATCGAGGACAAATTGAATATCATGCCTTTTGTAGCCGAGTCGTTAATTATCGAGCAGGACGGGAAACTAGTAGCCCTCGTTTATCCGGACTTTGAAGCTGCAAAAGCGGCCAAACTTTCGGATGAAGCTTTGACAAAACAGTTGGAACATAACCGGAAACAATTAAATGAAATTCTTCCGGGCTATAGTCAGATTACGAGAATCCGAATCCGCCACGAAGAATTTGAAAAAACGCCGAAACGGAGTATAAAACGATACCTCTATCAATAATGCCCGGGGGACGAGGTCATTTGCGGATCGGTGTAAAAGTTGTGGTCTGATTGAAAAAAGAGCAAAATGATGAAACTCAACTGAAATCAAAAAATAACAGATTGGGGAAAAGCGAATCGGGGCAAGGGTATACTTTAAAGAGTCGTTCATTTAAAAGACTGATAGAAATGAAATAACCGTTGGTTCATAAAAGATATCTTTTCAGAAATTGTTTCACGCTACTCTGAATGAATTTTTATTTAATTAAAACCGTTGTTAAAACTTCAAGCTGTTCGAACAAAAAATTTTTTTGTCCGTTAACATATAAATAGAATAAACTAAACTAAACACTAAAATTATGGCTAAAGAAAGTGTAGAAATCCTAAAAGGAAAGCTGGATGTGGAAAATTTGATTTCACAGTTGAATGCAGCATTGTCGGAAGAATGGCTGGCCTATTATCAATACTGGGTAGGTGCATTAGTCGTTGAAGGGGCGATGCGTGCCAATGTACAAAGTGAGTTTGAAGAACATGCAGAAGAAGAACGGAAGCATGCTCAGATGCTAGCCAAACGCATTATCGAATTGGAAGGAGTGCCTGTTTTGGATCCTCAGAAATGGTTTGAGTTGGCAAGGTGTAAATATGATACTCCGCAAGACTTTGGTTCTGTTCGTTTACTGAAAGACAATGTGGCTTCTGAGCGTTGCGCTATTCTGCGGTATCAGGAAATTGCCGATTTTACGAACGGGAAAGATTTTACTACCTGTGATATTGTGAAAAAAATTCTGGCTGAGGAAGAAGAACATGAACAGGATCTTCAGGATTACCTGACCGATATCGATAAAATGAAAAAATCACTCCTCGAAAATGAAGTGTCCTCTAACAGTTAAATGGATAAATGATTATTTCCCTTAATAAGAGCTCGGTATCGTGCCGGGCTTTTTCCCTTTAATTTTGATTTGTTCTCCTTCTTAATTTATACAAAAATCGTTCTTCCCCTCCAGTTTGGTCTTGGAGAAATAACTATTGTCCGAAGATTCTTTATTCAGAATACGGAATTTAATTTTTTAATTCTTTAAGGGAGCGAAAATATGTACCATGTCGTGTTTACCAATGTTTTTATGCCACGACCGAATAATTCGGCTATTTGCTAGCGGTTTATCCAAAATGTTTCGTTTTCAAACTTGACCTCAATAGAGATTTCTCCGTCTTTTGTTTGGTAAATAACGAGGTTGCTTTCTGATCTTATGGGTTTGACAAATTCTGACTATCTAAATTTAAGTAATTTAGATAGATTGTCTTGTCATAGGGACAAAGTTTTTCTAAAAAAGAATTTTTATGGAGTAATAGGTAGTGAAAATTTGAAAATTGTTTTAATCTTTACAGTACTTTCTTGTCCATTAATTATTCTCTATCCTTTTCCGCTTATTCTGGAACCTGGTAGTCACGTAGGCAGTAAAAATCGGAAAGAAAATCATTCCTGAGGCGGCCAGGACGACGGCTAAAGATTGACCGAGTTTGGTAACGCCGAAGATGTTGGAGCCGACGGTGGTGACATTCATGAGGGCCCAGTTGAAGGCATCCCAGTAGCCTTTTACCAAGGGATTGGGACCGTGTTCTACAAAGAAAAAGATGATACTGGAAAAATAAATGATGATAAATAAGATGGTGAGGTAAGTGATAAATAGATTTGTAATTTTACTGGAAGTCATCCAGTTGACGATCAAGGAAACTCCATAAATCCCCCGAGCCAGTGGGATAAGACGTAAGGCGACCCAAGCTCCGTGCGAAAGGGTGGGAGCAAAAGCATATACGATGTTGAGATAAGGAATCGAAACCAGGAAGAAAAACAGATTACGCCACATAAAGCGCCAGCCTTGACCGCTGTAAAACCAACGGACAAAAAAATCCAATAAAAATATAAAACAAACGATCAAGTGGGTATTGAGGATAAATTGCTCGCTTAAAACAGGTCGTACAGAGAGAAGTTCTATAGATACAATAATGATGATAAATAAACTTCCCAGTAAAACCAGGACGTTCAGAAATTTTTCAAATATTCTATTTTCTTGTTTCATAGTTCGAAGAATAGAAAAAGAGGTTGTCCAAAGGCTTTTTGTATGGAAGAGTGGTTTTTATGGCTGCTGATCAAAGTCTTGGAAACTTCAGATTGACAAATTTTTGGTCTGATCAATCCGGGTCAATCCGGGACTTTCGTTTTGTTAATCACCAAGGAGGTCTTTCCATGCCGGAAAGAAATGCTCCTTACAAAAAGACTAGACTTGACGTTGCCGGACAACCTCTTTTATTGTTTACGATTACATTTCTATTTCGATAGTATTGTTCCGGAAGATGTTCAATTTCAGTTTTTGAGTAATATACTTGATGGCTGCCTGGGCTTTTACGGAGTTCCCGGCCTCATCCAGAGGGGGAGCGAAAGCTGCAATTCCGAAGGCGCCGGGCATAATGCCGATGACTCCTCCGCCTACTCCGCTTTTGGCGGGTATGCCGGAAGTATAAAGCCAATCACCCGTATGTTCATAAAATCCGACAGTTGCCACTAAAGAAGTAATTTTAGGCGCTAATTCCGGGTCAAAGACTTGTTCTTGGGTCACTGGATTCAGACCGTCGTTTGCCATCGTACAACCTGCAATGGCTAATTGTTTGGCTGTAACTCCCATGGAACACTGGCGGGTGTAAAGGTCGAGTGACATGTCGGGATCATCATAAATCCGATTGTAGTTTTTCAGCAGCCAGGCAATAGACCGATTGTTGAAGTTTGTGGCTGTTTCCGATTTATATAATTCATCTAACAGGACCAATTCACTTCCGCTTAAAGCTGCCATATTGTCTATAATAGCGCTCCATTTGCCCTCACTGTCTCCGATCGGTTTTACCATACTGTCGGCAGTGATCGCGCCGGCATTGACCAAAGGCGTACTGGGATGATCTTTTTCCAACAAAATAGCCATAATGGAGTTGAACGGTAAACCGGTTGCATCGGCTCCGATTTTGTTCAGTATCTCTTCTGCTCCGTATTGTTTAAGCACTAATACTGCTGTAAAGACTTTTGATACCGATTCGATGCCGAATACGTAGTTCGTATCACCGGCTTCGATGACTTCTCCGGTAGGCAGGCAGACGGCTATGCCGAAAAGATTCGGGTCTATTTTAGCGAGGAAAGGAATATAATCTGCATTTTTACCTCCCTGTATTCCTTTGACTTTTTCGTACGCCTCTTTTACAACATTCCGGAGGTCGTCTATTTTTATTTTATTCATATCATTTACTTTTTAGGATGAGTGTTACCTGTATTATTACGAGTTGAATTACCTGGTTTGTTCCGATTTGTATGGGTGGAATTGTTTGTCGGAGGGGTTTTCGTATCGTTAGGAGGGGTTTGCTGACCGGCATGTTGGCTTTGTTGATAACCTTGTTTATCGGCTTCGCTTACGGTGGTGTTCCGGGTGTTGGAAGCTGTTCCTGATTTTACATTGGAAGCAATTGTATTGGCAGGAGAACCGCCTATATGCTGGGCTGCTGGTCCGGCATTATCTACGGGAGCTGCTGCTTGCGCTGCTGTAACGGGAGCTGTTTCCCAATGGAAAGGCTGGAATTCTGCATCTGGATTTTTCCAGGAAGGTTTTCGTAAAGAATAAATAAGTAAAGGTATGGCTACAAAAATTACGCATCCGAGAATGAGAACCGTAAACCATACCGTATTGCTTCCGGTATTGATTTGGGAAGGTGGAATAAAGCTCAGTATAAAGGCTAGTAAAGCTCCCAGAAAACCGATTCCGGCAACGATCCATATCAGTCCATTCCCTTTTCGTCCGATAGCAAAAGGACGGTCGGCTTTCGGCATCCGGTAACGCAGTGCTATGGCTGCTGTGAACATAAGCATATACATAATCAGATAAAGCAATACTGTCAGCTGAGAAAGCATTTGATAGAAAGACTGTACAGAAGGCATTACGACAAATAGAAGAGACAACAAGGTGACAATACATCCTTGTATAATCAGAATATTTTTTTGTACGCCTATTTTATTGGTTTTCTGAAAAAATCTGGGAAGATAACCGGCTTTGCCAACGGCGAAAATACCTTTTGACGGACCGGCTACCCAGGTAAGTACGCCGGCTAATACACCGAACATTAAAGCGATGGCAATAATGGGAGAAGCCCAATGGAGATGGAGATAATTCAGGTAATTATCAAAGCCGACCAATAAACTTTGGGTGAGGTTGATGTCTTTAGCGGGGATAATTAATCCCAAAGAGAAAGTACCTAAAATAAAGATAATGACGATTACAATGGCGCCGATAAAAATGGCTTTCGGGTAGTTTTTACTGGCAGGAGGTTGTACATCCATGACGTGGATACCTGACATTTCCATACCGGCATAAAACAGAAATATACTGGAAGCCAAAACCAGGTTATTGAAGTTTGATAAATCGGGGAAAAATCCCTGACTCATATCCATATTGTTGTGTCCTCCTGTGGCCAGGTAGATAATTCCGAATAAAATAAGCAAACCGGCGGGAATAATTGTACCCACCATTGCTCCGATTTTAGAAATCTTACTTACCCACCCCAAACCTTTTAGGGAAATGAATGTTGCTACCCAATAAATCACCAATACGGTAATTAATGTAAAAATTTTATTAGAAGCCATCAAAGCATCTTCAGAGGTATTCATGCCGATATAAGCAATCGATACAGCACCGAAAGTCAGTACGGTAGGATACCAGATTGTACTTTCAATCCATTGCAAGAAGATTGCCAAGAATCCATAGCGTTTACCATAAGCTTCTCCCACCCAGCGGAATACACCCCCTTCTTTATTGGAAAACATTGCTGCCAGTTCAGCAGCTACCAAAGAGGTTGGGATGAGAAATACGATAGCTGCAAAAAGGTAATAAAATGCCGAGCTAAGTCCGTATACGGCTTCAGCTGGAAGTCCCCTGAGGCTTACTACGGCGGCGACGTTCATAATCGCAAGCGTCATAACGCCTAGTTTTGCTACGGTACTCGTTTTTTTTAGGTTTGTTGCCATAATTTGAATTAGTTTAGTTAATTAGTTCAGAGTGTTATCTATTTACTTTCTTCTTCATTACCGGGTAAGTACGTAAGAGTGAGATTGAATGTTTATATCCTCACATTATTTAACGTTGTTGTTTTCTTGTATTTGTTTCATACCCAGTGTTTTACTGTTGAGGCGAAAGAAAGCAAACACGGTAAAGGCTGCCCCTAGGATCATACAAAGAATAAACGGAAAATAGGCGGAATCCAGAGAAAGCCAGCTTAAAATAAAAGGATAAGTAATGATGGAAATATAATTCATCACCATAACTAGAGAGAGGGCATAGGTGGCATCGGCTGTCGGGACCCCATTGGCTGTTTTGTCGTAAATAATGGGTTGCATAATCCCATATCCCAGACCGATCAGAATAACGCCTAGTGTAAGGAGTAAGATACCGCTTTTAAAAGCAAACAATACAAGGCCCAAGGAGATGGCAGCGAGGGAAATAACATTGGTGTAGCCTTTAAACCAAGAAATTACCCGGTTAATATCGAATCCTGGCAGGGTAACGGCTAAAAAGAAAATGGAAATGAGAGTGCCCGATTTTTCGGCATTTCCTATGTGTAAATTTTGCATATAAAGGGAGAGATTAAAGGGAACGGTCAGGGCGAGAAAAGTAATAAAATAATACAATAACATGAGTTTTATCGGCCATTTAAAGCCGGAATGTGAATCCGAAGCAGAGGGGAGAGAGGTGGATTGTACATAAGGAGGAGTATTATCCAAAAAAAAGGCAAAGAAAAGAGAGATCCCGGAAAAACAGTATACCAGAAATGAATAATGCCAGTTAATACCGGCCAGAAAACCGGAAAGTAAGGTCGCTAATACGAGAGTCAGGTTGTTGATGGCCGATGCGATGCCCAATTGGCGTGTGCGGCGGGCTCCGGTAAAATAATCAGCGATAAGTCCCGTGGAAAAAGGAATAACCATTCCTGCCCCGATTCCCAGAAAAGCACTCACGACCAGCAATAAATTCAACCTATGGACAAAAGGATAAATGATACTGCAAATAAAAAAGATGATCAGACCGGCAATCAAAAGCTTCTTTTTGTTGAGTCGTAAAGAGAGTCGTCCTGCTATCAGGATAAAAGGGACAATAATAAAAGAAGGCAGTGACTCAAGCATTTGAAGATGGAGATTACTTGCTTTTTGGAATACGGTTTCCAGATCTCCGAGAATGGGGGAAATCGCTAAACCCGGCAAGGATGTGACCATGGAAATAGAATAAATGGCAAATAAAACCATTATTCCGATTGTTCCTCGTCCTGTTTTTATTTTCATATCGAATGTATGCGTTTTATCGGATTTACTGATTTTAATGGTGGAAAGTTCAAGTATTTTTTGAAATCCCCTGCTTAAAGTCCTTGTTTTTGTAAAACTTTTAATAAAATGCCGCTAATTTTATATATCGGCACAGACATATACGCGAAAAAAACGGAAAAAGTTGATTTTTTATTATTACTTTCGAAAGCTAAAACAGAAATTATATATTATGTTATTCAGAAAAATTTATTTTGTGGTATTTGTTCTGCTGTTGGCTATATTTTCTGCCTGTCAGTCAGATAAAAACATGACCGCTGCTACGACCCGTGTCGTTATTATTTCCACTAATGACATTCATGCTCAGATTGATCATTTTCCAAAGTTTGCGACTTTTTTAAAACAGATCAGGGCGGAAAATCCCCATGTCCTTTTAGTAGACGGAGGAGATCGTTTTTCAGGGAACGTGTATGTGGACAATGCCAAGGAAAAGGGAAAACCGATGTTTGATTTGATGGGCAAGCTGGGATACGATGTAGCTACTTTGGGAAATCATGAATTCGATTATGGTGAAGCTGCATTAAATAAACGAATTTCAGCGTCCTCTTTTCCGGTTATCTGTGCGAATATGCAGACAAAAGGCACTTCTTTGCAACAGCCTGATCCTTACCGGATAATTGAGAAAGCTGGTATTAGATTTTGTTTTTTAGGATTAATAGGAACGAATGCCGTCACCCATATTCCGGCTACAAATCCGGATAATGTAAAGGACATTACCTTCCGGTATTATAAAACTGCGGCTTTTGAAAATAGAAAATTAAAAAATCAGTGTGATGTGTTTATCGGTTTGACGCATATCGGGTTTGTAGGCGATTCCTTATTGGCTATAGCTATGCCTGAATTGGATGTCATTATTGGAGGACATTCTCACACTTTAATCGAGGGACCTCTGAGAATCAACAATGTATTGGTGAGCCAGACGGGTTCTAATTTAAAATATGCCGGAGTAACCTATCTGGATTTTAAAGGTAAAAAATTAGTAAACAAGACTTATAAGGCTGTAAAACTGGATACTTTTGCGGAGGACGCAGAAATTAAAGCTATGGTCAGGGAGATTTGCAATCGTCCGGAATTTAAAGAGAAAATTGGTACCACTTCAAAGGGATTGAAATACAAAGAAAACGTGGCGAATATGGTAACGGATGCGATGAGTGAAGCGGCGGATTGCGATTTTGCTTTTTATAATAGCGGGGGAGTGCGTTATAATTCTATTCCTGCGGGGGATATTACGCGGGAAACCATCTACCGGATAGAGCCTTTCAACAATTACATCGTCAAACACCGGCTCACCTTAAACGAAATGAAACGATTGATATTGAATCGTTTTAACGGTTTAAAAAACCAGGAAAATCGCCGGATCGATTTATTTGTTTCCAAAGGGAGGTATACTATTTTGAAAAATGAAGAAGGAGAAGGGGTAGACGTCGTATTTGTCGATAAAAACGGGAATAAACTGAAAGATCCTGAACAGGAATTTACGGTGGGATTGAGTAATTACGTAAACAGTACTTACGATTTTATTGGAAAAGGGAAGGGAGAGAATACCCATATTCCTATTGTAGAAGCCATGGAAAAATTTGTTCAGACTCAGGGAGACGTGAACAATCAGGAACGAAGGACATTTATTAATAAAAAGTGATAAACATTTAATTGTTTCACTGTTCAA
The DNA here is from genome assembly GCF_000243215.1 of Odoribacter laneus YIT 12061. GTDB lineage: Bacteria > Bacteroidota > Bacteroidia > Bacteroidales > Marinifilaceae > Culturomica > Culturomica lanea. Next base: position 348,719 of record NZ_JH594596.1, read on the forward strand.
TGGTGTAAAAGTTCAACTATTCCGCTAGGAAAAGGAGGGATAGTACTTTAGGTGGGAGAAATGCCTGTCTGATACTTCCGTCAAAAATATTCCTCCCCGAGGACTTTTACACAATTGAGCATTCTCACATTTCCATATTTTCATATTCAAATATTTAGATTCAGGCTTGTACGGGGGGGGAGTGAAACTTATTTGTCTTTTATGCGTTTATAGGAAAAATATAAACAAATTTCACTGCTAATGAAGACATTTAAGACACAAGTACAAGCCTTTGCGATGAAGAAATTGCTCAAATATGTAGAGAAGGATCCGGAACAAAACGCATCCAAGGCTTTGAAATGGATTAAAAAGATCGATACAGACGGTACATACGGTTCATCGTGGGATACCTTGGCCGAGTGCTTGAAAGATCCACAAAATAACTGGACCCGTTTGGTTATGAAAGCATACAATGAATGGGATCCGTATGTAAGGCGAAAACTTTTTGAGGCTCTGATTTGTAATGCTGCCATCATTGGGAATAGTGCCATAAAGATTACCAGTAAGAAGTACGGTGTAAATGTTCCCTGGACAATTTTGATGGACCCTACTTCTGCCTGTAATTTAAAATGTACGGGATGTTGGGCGGCGGAATACGGTCATCGGATGTCAATGGATTTTGAAACCTTAGACCGCATCATTGCAGAAGCAAAGGATTTAGGAGTATATATGTTTATCTTTTCCGGAGGAGAACCTTTAGTAAGGAAAAAGGATATCATTCGTTTGTGTGAAAAACATCCGGAATGTTATTTCTTGGCTTTTACGAACGGTACATTGATCGACGAAGCTTTTGCGGACGAGATGCTGCGGGTTGGAAATTTCGCTCCGGCCATCAGCGTAGAAGGTTATGAGGAAGAAACAGATATGCGCAGGGGAAAAGGGACATACCAGGCTGTCATGCGGGCCATGAAAATACTGAAAGAGAAACGTTTGGTATTCGGCATGTCTACTTGTTATCACCGAAAAAATGTAGATGTTGTCGGATCGTCCGAATATATGGACTTTATGATAGATAAGGGAGCTGCTTTTGTCTGGTATTTTACCTATATGCCCGTAGGCAGTGATGCCATTCCCGAATTGATGGTAACAGCTGAACAGCGTAAATTCATGTATAATCAGGTGAGGATGTTCCGAAAGACAAAACCTATTTTTGCTATGGATTTCTGGAACGATGGGGAATATGTAAAAGGTTGTATCGCCGGAGGGCGTTATTATTTCCATATTAATGCAAACGGTGATGTGGAACCTTGTGCTTTTATCCATTACTCCAATGTGAACATAAAAGATATGTCTTTACTCGAAGCCCTTCGCTCTCCTTTGTTTAAAGCTTATCAGGAACGACAGCCTTTTAATAAGAATCATTTGCGTCCCTGTCCTTTATTGGATAATCCGAATAGTCTGAAAGAAGTCGTACATGTTTCCGGAGCCCGTTCTACCGATATGTTAAAGCCGGAAGATGTGGATACTTTAACAGATAAATGTCAGGATACTTCTCAAAGATGGGGAAATGTAGCGGATAAAATCTGGTATGAACGTCCGGATGTGCAGGAAGAAATGAGAAAAGAAGGAGAAATGCCTCCCTCTACTAAGGAAGAGAGAGAAAAAAGAAAAATAACGGAAATCCCTGAAATCCCCCGAGAACATCCGGGGAAAACGGAAAAAATCAAGAAAGAAGAGCCGATTGAGATCGAAATCAAAGGTTAGGCTTTTTCACAATCAATGAGGATACGTCGGGCATTGCCGAGGGTGGTCGCAAAAAGGTAGAGAGGACCTCCGTCGGAAATGCCCGAACTTTTTCGGATTTCTTCCACTCTCATGGGAAAATTCCGAACACTGATATTGGCTTGGGGAAATTGTTTACCCCATTGCTTTAATTTTTTACGGGAAAAGTCCATTACCTGTCTTACTTTAAAAATACGTCCGGGAAAATGATTTATTTTTTGATCCGAAGTGTATAAATGGCTGTGCTGGTGTAACTTGTCGATTGAATATTGTTCACTGATCAATTGAAAAGCTCCGCTTTTTAAGATGGCACTATTGGGTTCGTATATGTAGTTTTTAACGGTATCTGCCAGCTGATAAACAGCAGTTTGTTCCTGTCCCCACTGAAAAGAAAAAAGCTGCCGTTCACCTGAAGCCGTGAAATTTACGGTTACTACTTTTACTTCGGGTTGCGGTTTCTTACTTTCCAACACCAGTATCATCTCTTTACATTCATTTCTGACAGCTACAATGTGAATTTCAATTATTTCCGGAATTAATTTTAATGTTTCTGTGGGGTCGGCCATCGGAGAGATTTTGACGATAAGCCGCCGGGATTTTTTTAAAAGTATATTTTTTAATTGTAGAATATCCGGTTCGCATTCCGTTATAGCGAATAGACGTTTATTGTTGCCGGACCTGCGGGCCGGATCGATATAAAAAGTATCTGCTTGTAGAGTGGGGAGAAGGGTTTGGGCATCTGCTTCTATAACTTGAATATTACCGGCTTTTAAAACAGCAAAATTAGCTGCTGCTGCCTTACAATATTCCGGAAATCGTTCGATATAGATCACTTTTTGGGCAACTTGTGAAAAAAACCAGCTATCTATCCCCAATCCTCCCGTCAGGTCGCATACTTTTTCCCCGCGAAGGAGAGATTGCTTATATCGGGCTGTCAGTTCGGAAGAACATTGCTCTGCAGAAAGACGGGAAGGAAAGAGGAGATCCGGCTGATCATACCAGGTTGGCAACTTGTCCCGAATTTGTCTCCGGGCCAGGATTTGATCCACGGCAAAAGCCACGGGGATCTCTTTATACTGTTTTGCATTCAGCAGTAACTTATCGGTATTGTCCGTTAAGTGGGCTGCAATGAAATTTTTTAATTCTGGGGTCAAAACTATTCCGGCTACTGATTTTTCAGGAAACAAAGATAAGGAATTTTAAAAATGAAATCCTTTTATAGTGCCCGGAAAAGTTATTCGCTGGATCCTTGGAACGAAATTTTAGAGTAATTTCTGTAAAATATAAATGCCGATACCGGCTAAAAAACCTACGATAGCCCATCCGGAAATATGTTTGACATACCACATAAAATTAATTTTTTCCAGTCCCATAACGACTACTCCTGCAGCGGAACCTATAATGAGGATGCTTCCTCCTGTTCCGGCACAATAAGCAATCAATTCCCAAAATGTTCCGTCCTGTACAAAATTGGCCATATAAGCCGGTTCGGGCATAGCCGCTGCAGCTTGAGGGCTGAGTACAGGATACATACCCATAGAGGCTGCTACCAGAGGAACATTGTCGATTACAGACGAAAGGAATCCGATAATGATACTGACGATATAAACATTGTGTACGTCCCGGTCCAGAAAAACCGATAAATCCTTCAATACGCCTACAGCTTCTAAGGCAGCTACAGCCATCAAAATTCCGAAAAAGAAAAGAATAGTGGGGAAATCCACTTTAGATAACACATAGGGTAGCCGGAATTGCTGAGCCGGTGTGAGATTTTTTTTACGGTTATAAAAAATATCCATATAAACCCATAATAATCCCAAGGCGAGTAGAATTCCGGCAAAAGGCGGTAGATGGGTAAGCGATTTGAAGACAGGGACAGACAGCAAACAAAGGATGCCTAATATAAAAATAATATTACTTTCTTTTCGGTTGACGAGGTTTAAGTCTTTTCCTGCTGATTTGTCGGCGGTGGGAGTGACATTCCCTTTTAACTGCAGCGAAATGATCCAAAGCGGGAAGGCCAGGGCAGCGACACTGGGAAAAAACAAAGACCGTATGACATCTCCGGAAGTGATGTTGTCGTTTATCCATAACATAATCGTCGTCACGTCTCCTATAGGAGTCCAGGCTCCTCCTGCATTGGCGGCGATGACGACAACACTTCCGAAAATCCACCTTTCCTGCGGCTTATCGAGTAATTTTTGTAAAAGCATAATCATCACAATGGCAGAAGTCATATTGTCCAGTACAGAAGACATAAAAAAAGTGATAAATCCGATCAGCCAAAGCAATTTTTTTTTATTGCGGGTTGTAATACGTCTGGTGATGCCTTCAAAACCTTTATGTATATCCATGAGTTCGACAATCGTCATGGCCCCTAACAAATAAAAAAGTATTTCTGCCACATTGCCCAGATGATCCACGATTTGTAAATTTACAATATACTGGATCACCTGTTCCGGTTTAGAAAGGGAAAGATATTCTTTATGTGCTGCTAAAAATTCACTGAAAGAAGTTGCATTGGCCTGAATAACTGTCGAGGCTGCGGAAAAAATAAAAAGGGTCCACAAAAACATACCCAGTATTAAAGCTACAGCTGCTTTATTTATACCGGTTTTATTTTCCAGTGCTATAAAAACATAGCCTAGAATAAAAATGACAATCATTGCAGTAACCATAGTAAGCTTATTGTTTTTTTTCTATACGGAAGAATAAAAGAAGACGTTACACCACATATTTCAAATCTTCCTTTTTCTTTTCTGTAAAATGTTCGTATATTTGTCTTACTGTTTGAAAGGGATGAAACATTGTATTCTCTACATATTATTTCTTTGGATTGCCGTATTGATTGCCGATACGGCAAAAGGAAACGATGTGTCATTCCCCGATATTTCGAAAGCTGAATGGTCTACGGAAAAGGAAGAATCTGTCAAATTATGGGAATTTGTGGCTTCCAATGATGCGGCGGATATTTCGCTTCAGCAACATAATCCTTTTAGCCAGAACAATTCTTTTAGGCGGAATCTACAGCTCAGGTCCTTACAGGCTAAAATCGTATTTCATTTATCTGGAAATTTTCAATCCTTTTCGGTAGAAACCTGGCGTACTTTTCTTTATCTCTACCGCAACCATTATGCTCAACAAAAAATGTGGGGTTACTACATTTACGGATTGTGCAAAATCATTATTTAGGGTATTATCTATTTAGTCGAATGTTCGAAAGTCCGGGAAGAGTTTTGCTTCCTGGGGGAACGGATTGACATTTGCTGAGGAACGGAGCCTTTCTTCCCGATTAATCTTGAATCAAGGTCGGAAGTTTATTCCTGAGGCATAGCGAATCGTTCATTATTTGAACATGAAAAACTGGGACGAACCGAATTCCGGTTTAAAATCGTCCTGTTTTATTTCGGTTCATCGAATTTTAATTTTTATCCGGACATCTCTTCTGGAAGAATCCACGGGAAAATCTGGCAGAGGGGATAAGGAAATAACCTTAAATAACCTGATTATGTCAAAATATAAAACAATAACAGAGGATATAGAAACTGTAACCAATAAAGAAGTTGTAAAACAAAATAGAGTTTCTCTGGTGGCTTTAGGACTTGTGGTAGCTGCCGTTTTATGCGTAGCCGGCGGATGGGCTATCGAAGATCCCAATTCGTCTTTATCTACCTTTTTATTTACAGCAGCTGTTTTCCTTTTTTTAGGAGGAATCGTTAAATTTTTTATGGGCAGGGAATGTTATTTATTTCGCCCTACAGGCAGTCATTTACAAAAAATAACGGTTTATTTTGATGCAAAAGAATCTCAACCTTTGCAATATTGTATTGAAGAAAAAAGATTTGAAGATTTAAAACAGTTGAAGAGACAAATCAATACTGGTGTCAAATTGGACGTTATGCTTACCGGCGACAAAAAATTTGCTGCTGTACAGCTTTCAGAATACGTTCCTTATGCGTATGAAGCCATTTCTCCTGTAATTTGTTATTATGGGGAGGAAGCGAAAAACTTTTCCCACTATCTGGGAAACGGTAGATAATCCTTCTGCTGAAAACAAAAGCCTGGAAAATGATTTATCTTCATTTTTCAGGCTTTTTTATATATAAAATATTTGTCTTGCTTGGTGAACGTTTATTTTCAGTTTTGAGAAGGAATATCCGGAATTTTTCGGATCAACAACGTAATTTGCATATCTTTTTCCCGTATGCTTTCGTGTTGACTTTCCAGGAGATTGATGAGTTTACGAATCATTTGCTTGTCGTCGATGTCCGCCGGAGTACGGTTATAAACCGTTTGAGGCTCTTCTGTAATGTATTTGGGACCGTCTCCAGTTTGTAACCAGGCTTTATTTACGCCTAATAATTTGCAAAGTACAGTTAATTTCGTAGAATCAGGTTTGGTTTTTCCTTTGATATAATTGGAGACAGTGCTGGCAGATATATCTATAGCTTTAGCAATTTTATACTTAGATATGCGTTGTTCCTCGATGATACTTTGTAAACGTTCTGGAAATCCCATAATATTTTAAATTAAATTAAATATAAAATTCAATGAAAATAATCCAATATTTATTTGCATGTAAACAAATATTGTATTATATTTGTAAATTGCTTATATACAAATATAGTTATAAACAGTTATATTTTCAATAACTGAAGGGATTTCAATTGCATAATTAATAATAACTAGTTGATTTATAATTTTTTTCAAAATTTTTTTTTATTTATCATAATAGATTTAGCCGGCAATTAGAGGTTGTATTCTCATTTGATTTATGTATTTTAAATCGTATTTAATCTTTTTATAAATATTCTTTTGTGATCCAAAATTGGATGATTTGTAAAGTATTTTTCTAGAACTTTGTTTTGTTTTTCTTTCATCTCTCCCTTTCTTAGGGGGATGCTTTTTTATATTCGGAAAAACAGGGGGGAAAGCTTCTCTTTTCACTTTTAACTTTTTTTTAAAATGTATACCTGAAAAGAAAAATGGAATTCAAAATTTAAATTAATAGATTTGTATAACTAAAAATAACGAACATAAACGAGAAAAATATGTCAATAGAGAATCCGATAGAGAAAGTAAGATGCTTGATTATAGGTTCCGGTCCGGCGGGCTATACAGCTGCGATATATGCTGCACGTGCAAATTTGAAGCCTGTTTTATATACGGGCATTCAGATGGGAGGGCAATTGACGACCACCACTGAGGTAGAAAATTTTCCGGGATATCCCGAAGGGGTTACAGGTCCGGTAATGATGGAGGATATGCGCCGGCAGGCGGAGCGTTTCGGAACGGATATCCGTTTTGGAATGGTAGATGAAGTCGATTTTTCAGCTCCACCCTATCGGATTGTAATCGATGGGGAAAAACAATTGTTGGCCGAAACTGTCATTATTGCTACCGGTGCTACGGCCAAGTACCTTGGAATACCTGCGGAAGAGCGCTTTAAAGGGTTGGGAGTGAGTGCGTGTGCTACCTGTGACGGATTTTTTTATAAAGGAAAAGACGTAGCAGTGGTGGGAGGGGGAGATACGGCCTGTGAAGAAGCTACTTATTTAGCCGGTATATGCCGCAAAGTCTACATGATTGTCCGGAAAAATTATCTGAGGGCTTCTAAAGCCATGCAGGAAAGAGTAAATAAAACTCCCAATATCGAGATTCTCTACGAACACAATACAAAAGATTTGTATGGGACTGATATGGGATTGGAAGGAGCCCGGCTGATTTACAAAATGGGTACCCCGGAAGAAAAGGAACACGATATAAAAATAGATGGATTTTTCTTGGCGATCGGACATACTCCCAATACGGAAATGTTTAAAAAATATATACAAACGGATGAGCAGGGCTATATCCTTACGGAAGGAAAAACCTCTAAAACCAATGTTGCAGGAGTGTTTGCCGCAGGAGATGTAATGGATCCGGATTACCGCCAAGGCATTACTTCCGCCGGTGCCGGTTGCCGTGCAGCTATGGATGCAGAAAGATACCTGGCCGATTGGGAAATCAGAAATAAGTGATTCCTGAAGAACACTTTGACGAAAAAGGATAGAAAATAAAGTCCGGTCCCTAAAAATGTTTGTACATTCGTAATCTTGGCAAAGATTTAAATATAAAACTACTGGAAAGACAATATTCCAGTAGTTTTTTTAGGGAATGACATCGAGTTAAATGTTAAGTTTATTATTTTTTATTAATTATTTGTATAATTATAAAAATAAAATCGCTATTAGTGAGGCCTGATAGGACACTATTTTACCTGTTTGTTTCTTTCCCTATCCGAAGAAAAAGATGGAAAAACCGTTGGTAGACAAGTAAAGTCGAAGGCTGGCAAATGAGCTGTTGTCCTTTATTCGGCATGAAAAACCAATTGGATTTAAGCATTATTATATTTTAAAATTTAAATATTTATTAGATTTGTGAGTAGGATAAGAGAAGAAAAGAAATATCCGGGAATTGTACTACCTTGTTTAAACAAATAAGCGAAAGGGGGAAGAAGGGGTAAAATGTTCGGAATAGGTTTCCGGCAGGGAAAGCAAATAGATTTAACTTTTTATACATGATTTGTCTAACTAAAACCTAACTACCATGAAAAGATTGTGCGTCGTTTTTATTTTGCTTTTGGCCGTTTTTGCCTGTGAAGAGGACGATAAAAATGTTCCTTTGTTTATACAGCTTATTTCGGAGGACAGTTCGGTTGTAATTGATCCGAGCGGAACTTCTGCTTTTTTTACGATTTCCGCGGCCGGAGGAGCTGTTGTTTTCAAGTTGAATACGAATATCACGGAAGGGATTACGGTTTATTCGGAGGGAAATACGTGGTGTGACGCCTCTTTATCGGGAGATGTATTTGTTGTTAGTGTGAGCAAATTGATCGGAGAGGAAGAGCGGAGTTGTAAGATGCAAATTTTATACGGAACAGAGGTAAAAGCTACGATTTCAATTATGCAGACTGTAGCGCCCCGTTTAGCTTTGAGTAAAGAGGAGGTTCGTTTCTCCGACGGAGGAGGTTCCGAGCAAGTTATGATACGGACCAATCAAGCAAAATGGGAAGTGATCAATGAAGCCTCCTGGTTGACAACAGAAAAAAAGGACACGGTACTGACGTTGACGGCTGTTCCGAATAACAGCGGAGAAGAGCTGACTGCAACTGTAACGGTAAAAGCCGGGGAAGGCATGGATGCTATTGAAGCGGTTATCACTGTAATACAAAGTAGCGGAAGTATGATTTTGGAATATACGCTTCCCCTGGCCGAAGCAACGATAAAATTACCGTTTGAAAATACATTTAAAGCGACAGTGGATTGGGGAGACGGAACAAAAGAAGAGTACGATTTGTTTATCAATCCTCTTTCCACACCTGCTCCTACTCATACCTATGCGAAGAAAGGGGTATATTATGTCAGTATTTCCGGTACTGCGGAAAAAATATACAGTGTTTTGGGTTATACAACAGAGATGAACAGTTATATTACCGGGGTAAAACAATGGGGGAATTTAGGGCTCACTTCTTTGGAAGACGGTTTTTTTGCCAATTCGAATTTGAAATATATTGCTGATAATCCGGGAAATGCTTTTACGGAAGTTGTTTCGTTTAAGAATGCCTTTAAAAACTGTGTGGCTCTGGAAGCCGTTCCGGCAGGTTTATTCAAAAATTGTGCTAAATTGGAAGATGTATCCTTTTGCTTTACCGGATGTACATCCCTGACGGAATTTCCCGAAGGACTTTTTAAAGATTGTCCGGCCATTACAAACTTTGGAAGTTTTTCTTCTTCTAATACGGCTCTTTTAAGTATTCCGGCAGATTTATTCGCTTATTCTCCGGAAGCTTTGAGTTTTAGCAATGTATTTTCTACCTGTACGGCCTTGACGGAAATCCCGGGAGATTTGTTTAAGAATTCTACGAAAGCGACAAAATTTGATTATTGTTTTTATGGTTGTAAGAAATTGGAAAGAGTGCCTGCAGGTTTATATGCAAATTGTGCGGCTGCAACCACCTTTATCAGTGCTTTTTTCGGTTGTGAGGCTTTGGAAATTGTAGAAGAAGGCGTATTTACCAATTGCACGGCTGTGACCTCTTATAAATGGCTTTTTGCCAACTGTAAGCAGTTGAAAACAGTTCCGGTTAATATTTTTGATAACAGCAGGGGGGTGACTGATTTTTCCGGTACTTTACGGGATTGCGAATCCCTGACAGGAGAATCTCCTTATACGCGGATAGGAGAAGTTAAAGTACATTTATATGAGAGAAGTATGTATACGACGGATTTTACTGCTCCTAAAAATTATTCTACTTGTTTTAGAAACTGTACCCGTTTGTCCGATTATGCGACAATAGAAGCGTCTTATGTAAATTGGACAAAATAGGAATATTGGATGGACGGCAGATTGACCGATCCATATGCGTCTGTGGCTCTGCTGGCTACTGGAACCTTGGCTCAGACTAAAGAATTAGCCGGGGCATTGGTTCCTGTAGTCAGTGCCGTATTCCTCTATTTGATAATGACCATCGTTGCTCCGTAGCCGTATTGTTTAAAAGAGGCATCTTGATGACGGAAACGCTTGTATTTCGTCTGAAGCTCCCATAGAATACGCTGACGGAGCACGCCGTCGCCTTTCCCATGGATGAATACGATTTTTTGTCCTTTCCGCAGTTTGTATTTTTCCAAGGTTTTATGGAAAACATCCAGCTGATAGTCGAGTATATCTTTATTTTCCATGCCTGTAGTCGTTTCCAGTAATTCATTGATGTGTAAATCTATTTCAATGATATTGTTTACGATCTGTTTTTGAGGTTTAGGGGCAGAGGTACTTTCTTTTTTTTCTTTTAAAGCCTGGGTAATATCAGTTTCTTCTAATTCTTTTTGAAGGGGACTCTCTTTGTCCAGGGGCCGGACAAAAGCCATGTTTTCAAACCATTTGGTGTGTTGATAACTGCCAGTTTTGCAAAGAGAAGTTTGGGAAAGCCGGATGTGAACGTCTACGGTCTGCCGGGGACTGTATTTTCCTTTCTGGTAAAAAATAGCCTGAATATGAAAAGCTTTAATCCGGTCCAATTCTTTTCTGCTGTATACCCCCAGTGATAAAGCGGTGTCTGGATTGCAATTTCCGGCAGAGAGTGCAGAATAAGATTCTCCGTTATACGTACCCGCTGCATAGAGGCAAGTCAGGCCTGTGTCGTTTATCAAATATATTTCGTATCGGCTTTCCGGGAGATTTTGAAAATTTTCAGGAACCAGAGCGAGATACAGACTGTCTGTGGATGCTGTAACGACCGTTGTCTGGGGGCGAACTTTCCTGTCCGTATCCGTATTGAAATCAGATTGAATGACGACCAGATCGTTCAGGGAAGCCGGAATTTCAAATCCGTATTCTTCGCAATAGACATTTACCGTGTTTTGGTCTATTAGTCCTGTGACTTTACCCTCTAGTTTTTCAGAAATAAATCTGACGATATCCCCGATTCTTATGTGCATAGTTCTACTTTTTATCTGTTTTTAAACGTTGTAAAGTTAGTGTTTTTGAAAAGAATTTTTGCTATAACTTTCTTGCTTTTAAAACGTACACCTTTTGCCTGTTTAATTTAAAATTATGGGAAATAAATTTTTAATCCTCTGTCTTTTAGGGTTTCTGATGGAAATTCCTTCTGCGTATGCTCAACAGAGAAAATTTTTTTCGCAGGGAAATGTATCGCGAGACAGTGTGGCCGACGATTTGGGAACGATTCCGGCCTTTACGATCTATAAGGATAATTATCTGATTACGGGGACGAATTTCTCCGGGGGGAAAATCACCAAATATAATTCCGACGCAAAATTCCAGATCAGTTTGCGGCATCGTCTTTACAAAAGTATGTTGCCTTGGCGGATCTATCTTTTTTTTACTTATACGCAAAAATCTTTTTGGGATATTTACCGGAAATCCGCACCTTTTACCGAGACAAATTATAATCCGACTTTGGGATTCGGCCATAATTTTGTAAAGGATAAGCGTATTGCCGGAGTGGCGTTTCTCCAATTTGAACATGAATCCAACGGGAGAGACAGTATTTGGTCCAGAAGCTGGAACAAAATCAGTTTTATGGGGTTGTATGCTTTTAAACGAAATTATACTTTACAAGCTAAGTTCTGGATTCCGGTAATGGTCGCTAAAGAAAATAAAAGTTTGCCCCGTTATGCCGGAGTAGGATTACTCGCTGCTACCTATACCAGTAATAACGAACGTTTGAATTGTTCGGTTGTAATGATAAAAAGGGCAGAATGGAACCTGAGCGCCAATTGGAAGATAGAAGTTGCCTATAAAATTTTTAAGTTGGATAATCAATACGTTTTTCTGCAATTTTATAACGGATATGGGGAAAGTATGATTGCATACAAATATTTTCAGCGTTGTGTACGGGTAGGAATTGTGATAAAGCCCAATTCTTTTACTATTTTTTAATTCTTTTTATCTCAGGAAACATTCACTAAATACTTGTTTCCCTGCATTTATATTTTTAAATATTGATACATTTCCCGGAAAATCCGAAGTTTCTTTTCCGAAATCGTTTGAAAATATTAAATTAGCAGATTAAAAGAATTTAAGGAATTGCTATATGACTTTAGAAGAATTTCAACAATCGATACGGGAAGGGATACCCGTGGAATTACCTGTTCCCCAACCTTATGATCCGCAGATTAACCATGCTCCCAAACGGAAAGATATTTTGACCCGGGAGGAAAAGCAATTGGCCGTTCGCAATGCTTTACGTTATTTCGATCCCCGGCATCATGCTGTTTTAGCTCCTGAGTTTGCAGAAGAATTGGAGAAATACGGACGCATTTATATGTATCGTTTCCGGCCTGCTTATGAAATGCATGCCCGCAATATCCGGGAGTATCCGCACAAGAGTTTGCAGGCAGCGGCTATTATGGGGATGATTCAGAATAATTTGGATAAAGCAGTAGCTCAACATCCTCATGAATTGATTACCTATGGAGGAAATGGGGCTGTATTTCAGAATTGGGCCCAATATCGGTTGACGATGAAATATTTGTCGGAGATGACGGATGAACAGACATTGGTTTTGTATTCCGGTCATCCCATGGGGTTATTTCCTTCTCATAAAGAAGCTCCCCGCGTAGTGGTTACCAATGGAATGGTTATTCCGAATTATTCCAAACCGGATGATTGGGAAAGATTTAATGCCTTGGGGGTTTCTCAATATGGACAGATGACTGCAGGATCTTTTATGTATATCGGTCCGCAAGGAATTGTACACGGGACGACAATTACCGTTTTGAATGCCGGTCGTAAAATTGCCAAACATGGAGAGAGCCTGGCGGGTAAATTATTTGTTACTGCCGGTTTGGGAGGAATGTCCGGGGCCCAGCCCAAGGCAGGCAATATTGCCGGATGTGTCAGTATTACGGCAGAAATAAATCCGAAAGCAACTCAAACCCGTTATGAGCAAAAATGGGTGGATGAGGTGATAGAGGATTTGGACCTGTTGATGGAAAGAGTAAAGAAAGCGAAAGCGGATAAAGAAGTTGTTTCTATTGCTTATCAGGGAAATGTGGTGGATTTATGGGAGCGTTTGGCGGAAAGTGACATATCGGTGGAATTGGGATCGGACCAGACGTCCTTGCATAATCCCTGGGCTGGCGGATACTATCCGGTAGGGCAGACTTTTGAAGAAAGCAAGCGGATGATGGCGGAAGAACCGGAATTGTTTAAGGAAAAAGTACAGGCGACCCTAAGGCGACATGTAGCAGCGATCAATAAATGTGTGGCTCGTTTTGGTACTTATTTCTTTGATTACGGAAATGCTTTTTTGTTGGAGTCTTCCCGGGCAGGGGCAGATATTTTAAAACCAAATGGAGATTTCAAATATCCTTCTTATGTACAGGATATTATGGGACCGATGTGTTTTGATTACGGTTTCGGCCCTTTCCGTTGGGTATGTACGAGTGGAAAACCGGAAGATCTGGCAAAGACAGATGCTTTGGCCGCTGAGGTTTTGGAGAAACTGGCTTTGGAAGCACCCCAGGAAATCCAACAGCAAATGCATGATAATATCCGTTGGATCAAGGCTGCTGGAGAAAACCAGCTGGTGGTAGGTTCACAGGCTCGTATTCTCTATGCAGATGCCGTGGGACGTATTCGGATTGCAGAAGCTTTTAACCGGGCTATTGCAGAAGGATATTTGTCTGCCCCAGTGGTGTTAGGCCGGGATCATCACGATGTGTCGGGAACAGATTCTCCTTACCGGGAAACTTCTAATATATACGATGGTTCGAAATTTACGGCCGATATGGCTATTCAGAACGTCATTGGGGATTCTTTCCGCGGGGCAACCTGGGTATCTATTCATAACGGTGGTGGAGTCGGTTGGGGAGAAGTGATCAACGGTGGTTTTGGAATGGTGCTCGACGGCTCCAAAGAAGCAGATCTCCGTTTAAAAAATATGTTGTTCTGGGATGTCAATAATGGAATTTCCCGACGGAGTTGGGCCCGTAATGAAGGAGCTGTTTTTGCTATAAAACGGGCGATGCAGGAAAATCCTGCCCTTAAAGTAACATTACCTTATCTGGCCGATGATCAGTTGATCGAAAGCTTATTTTAAACAAAAAACAAGAAAATAGCCGGAAAATCTTTTACACAGTAGGGACGTGCCCTACTGTGTAAAACGATAAGAAATTTTGCTTCATCCGATGATCACATCTTTCTCCGTTTTCGGGAGATAGCTCGAAAATTTAAGACAACGGGAATTTCGGCAGGATCCGTAAACGTGTTTCAAGCCGAGGGAGAGACTATTTTAAAAGTAAAATTACACATTAGGGCACGTCCCTACTGTGTAAAATGAGGGATAAGATAAAGAAAACCGCTGAAATTTCAGCGGTTTATGTGTTCTTAGCGAGTTGTTCAACAAGGATTCGAACCTTGACTAACAGGACCAGAATCTGTTGTGCTGCCATTACACCATTGAACAGGGTCGGTTCTTTTATTTCAACGGCACAAAAGTAATCTTTTTTTTAATTCTGACAAAGAACGTAATCTTTTTTTTCGGAACAAAAATTTAAAGCGGAGATTTATTTTTTTCTCGGTAGATTCCATTCTTCTCCGTAGATAAGGGTGAAAAGTGTCAGATCGTCGCTTTGTTCGTATGCCTGTACGTGGGATTGTATGTCTTTCATGATTTCTTTGATAAATTCACGGGGATGTTGTTCCCGGTTCCGATGGATGATCTGTAACAGCCGTTCTTTCGTATAAAAGGCCCCTTCTTTATTTTCGGCTTCTGTTACACCGTCTGTGTATAAAAGTATGCCTGAGCCGGGAGAAAAGTGATAACTGTATTCCGGATAAGAATGATCTGTCAAGATTCCTAAGGGTAAATCGGCCTGTATGTCGAAAAAAGAGCAGGTCCGGTCCGGATAGGTAATGACAGGCGGCATATGTCCGGCATTGCAATAATTCAATGCGCCGGTTTTTAAATTGAGTACCCCTATAAAAAAAGTAACAAACAGATCGTTTTCGTTCCGTTCTGTAATTCTATTATTCAGAAAGCGGGCGATTTCTGAAGGAGATGTCGGTTTGAAAGAAAAGGAACGCAGCAGACTGATGGTATAGGACATCAGTAAAGAGGCCGGGATTCCTTTGCCGGAAACATCTCCGATCGCAAAGTAAAGATCGTCTCCCAGGAGAAAGAAATCGTAGAAATCTCCTCCTACCTGCCGGGCCGGGTGAATAACTCCATAGAGTTCTACGTGGGGATATCCCGGGAAAGAGGGAAAATCTTTCGGCAGCATGCTCATTTGAATGTCATGGGCAATGCGGAGTTCACTTTCCATTTTTTCTTTGACGGCAGTTGTTCTTTCCAGATTCTGCATATAACTTGACAATTTTTTTTGCATTTTGCTGAAAGCAGAGTGCAACTCCTGCATCTCATCTTTCGATCGGATAGGAGGTAAGCAAGTATTAAAATTTCCTTCTGCTATAGAAACGGTAGAGAGTGTAAAATTTTTTAACGGCTGGGTAATTTTCCGGACAGTGAGCGTACAAATCAGGCAAATTAAAATCAGAAATACTAAAAACAGGCAGGAGACCACTATGTTAAAACGGTTTAATCCTTCGTAGATATGTTTATAAGGGCATATGGTAGCTAAACACCACTCTGTGCCGATAATAGGAGAATAAAAAATATAAGATTTATCGTTATGGTCGAAAAAAGTGGCATTCCCTCTTTCTCCGTTAGCAATCCGTTTGGAAATACTGATAATGGAAGTATCAGGCATATGGGAGGCTTGATGAAAAATATTCTCTTCTAATCCGGTTTGCAGGGAATCTTGATGATGAAGAATAAAGCGTCCTTCCCGGTTAATGATAATAATGTAACTATCCGGATAAGGTTTAATCGAGTCGATTAATTCCGTTAACCAATTGAGGGGAAGGTCGACGGAAAAGATGCCGATGATCTGGTTCTGAGAATCCCGTAAAGGAACAGAATAAGTGGAAGTGATAATATTGGACGAAGACAGTTCATGATAGGGACGTGTCCATCTGGACTGATTTTTTTCTTTGGAAAGTTTATACCAGTTTTTCTGATAATAGTCGTAATTACTGCCGATAAGGGTGGTAATTACGCTATCTCCTTGCATATAAGAATAGGGGGCGAAATGATTACCCTTGGTAGGAAAGTAGTTTGGTTCAAAAGCAATGGCGCAGCCGAATATTTCGTCATTGTTTTTTACAACCTGGCGGGTAATATTGAAAATAGAGTCGGGATGGTTTACATAAGTTGGAAGCAGCCAACCGAGATTTTCCGGAATTTTTTCAATCGTCTCCATCAGGCGGGATACACGGAAGTTAATCTCATCCGCTTGTGTCGATATTTTTTGATAAGTTTGCTTTTCGATATATTGGGAGGCAATATGATAAAATGTACCGAATCCTGCTATAAATAGTGCAATCAGAAATGATAAAATATAGACATTTAACTTTGCTGCAAAAGAATGGGTAAACCTTAAGAACATATTTCTCCTTTCGTTAGCCTGCAAATATAGTAAACTGGGTAGATAATACAAATTTTCCCAAACGGGGAAAAGCAGGTACATTCAAGTCCGCGATAGAAGGGCAGAAGATTCGAAACCCTCCTTAAGAGAGCAGATTAGCGGTTTCTCCAGCCTGAGGGCCCTGCTTATCTTCCACAATATTAGACCTTTCCCTTGGGAAGAACCTTTTCGTATATATCTTCAGTTTGTGCCAATTCGATAAAAAGTTGTCCTAATTTTTTAGTGACGGCCTCTACATAGCATTTCCCTTTTTCTGCGTTGGCTTTCCTGGGGTCACCGATACCTGTGTCGGTAGTTACCCTCTGCCAATTGCGGGGTATCCAGGCGATTTTTTCATTGAGGGAGGGAAGAGAAAACGGGTGACTATCCCCCGTACCGGCTAATGGCATATTTACTCGTTCCGGATGGTAATGCAGCATAACCGAGGTTTCTAATTCTCCGGCATGATCGTCTTTCTCTTCAAAAAAATTATTCGGGGGCACGATGGTAAACCATTCGGTTGAGGCGATGAGAAAGTCCGGATAATCTACTGCCAGATCCCGGATCATATTTTTGAAATTATTTCCTCCGTGTCCGTTAATAATGACCAGTTTGCATAGGCCTTGGTAATGAAGGGAAGCGACAATATCGGTTAAAATGGCTTTTTGGGTTTCGTAACGGGAATGGATGCAAAATGGCAGATCCCGTTGTCCTGGATTTTGCGAGCCCATAAATACAGGAGGTAAGACCATACACCTGATTTGGTGGGATCTCCATACTTGTTGTGCCGTATCCAAAGCTATTTCATGTGATAAAATACAATCGGTCAGATAAGGCAGGTGTTGGTTGTGTGGTTCAGTGGCTCCCCAAGGTAAAATGGCCAACGAATAGGCATTTTGTTTGATTTCCCCGTAACAAGCTGTACTTAAATCAATATTTCCATTTGCTTCCATAGGCGGACGATGTTCAATGATATCTTCACAAAGATAGGGGATATAATTTTTATTTTCCTTTCCCGGGTATGAAAAGAGGAAAATTCTATACAATTTTTCATTTAAATAAAAAAGCGGTCTATCACAGGACCGCTTTTTTATCATTTTTTATTTTTTCTCTTTCTTCTTGTGGGCTTCTTCGGCAGCTTTTAATTGCTCTTCAGATTCCCGGGTTACTCTTTCCAACCGTTTCATAATGGAGAAGATGAATAGGGCAGAAAGTGCGCAACAAATAATCAGAATTCCCCATAATACGGGTAAGCTTACTTTTTCCCATAAATAACCGATTACACTGGTCAGGTAATTTCCGACGGCAGTAGCTGCGAACCATAGTCCCTGCATCATACCTTTATATTTAGGAGGAGACACCTTGGATACGAAGGAGATACCCATAGGACTCAAAAATAATTCGGCGCAGGTAAGGACCAGATAAGTATTGATCAGCCAATAAGGAGATACCATTTGGCTTTCTGATAGTGGATGGCTTGCCAGGTCGGAGGGAGCTGTTAATCCGAGAGAGCCTACTAATAAAATGACAAATCCGAGGGCGGCGATGATCATACCGATTCCGATTTTACGCGGTGCGGAGGGTTCTTTTTTCTTGCTGCTTAACCAGCTGAAGAGGCCTACGAATATAGGAGTAAGAATGATGATAAACATCGGGTTAAATTGTTGGAAAATCTGAGGAGTATAATCCGTTTGATGGCTGGCAAAATTTTTCTGGTATACAAAATAGAGTACTACAGCGAAAACCGCAGCCATTATACCTCCTATGGGTTTTGTTTTTTTATCTCCTGTAAATAAGAGGAACAAACCGTAAAACAAAAGAATAAAAGGAACCGTTCCGGAAAGCGAGAAGAGGAGGCTGGATATACCACTGATATGAGATGTCGTATAATCCCGGGCAAAGAATGTCATGGTCAGTCCGTTTTGGTGGAAGGACATCCAGAAGAAGATCACTACGATAAACACCAATATTAAAGCGATAACGCGTTCTCTGGTCTGTTCTTTTGTCAATTCCAACACAACAGCGTCTTTATCCCCTTTTCCTTGTGCTTTTTCTTTCTCTGTCGCATCTGCAGATTTATAATATTTACGGAAACCGGCGAATATGGCCAGGGAGGCAATCAGACTGATACAAGCCACTCCAAAACCGTACTGATAGGATTGACTTAACGTATCGATGTAGGTATGTGCAAATTGTTGTAAACTGCTTAAGTCCGTTATAGAAGCGCCTTGGGCGGTTGCCAGATTGACCAGTTCTTCGTAGCCGGCAGATCCGGGAGCAATAGTACCGTCAAAGAGCTGATGAGCTAAAGCCGGAATTTTGCTGTTGTAAACCATTCCGGCTCCTTTCAAGATGTAGTTGGAAATGGCTTCTGCCATACTGGGAGCAAAAAATGCTCCGATATTGATACACATATAAAAAATACTGTAAGCCAGATCCCGGTTTTTACTGTATTTCGGGTTATCGTATAAATTACCTACCAATACCTGTAAATTCCCTTTAAAGAAACCTGTTCCTAAAGCGATGAATCCTAAAGCGATAAACATGGGAATTGCCCCGCTTCCGATGGGAAAAGCCAGTAAAGCGTATCCCAAAAACATGACGATAGTACCCAAGGTAATCGTTTTACCGTACCCCAGAAATTTATCAGCTACAATACCGCCGATGACAGGCAGAAAGTAAACTGCTGCCAGAAAAATACCAAACACCTGACTGGTTGCAGCCGAACTCCAGCCGTAGTGAGCCTGTAAATACAGGGTAAAAATAGCTAGCATTGTATAGTAACCGAAACGTTCGCCCGTATTCGTTGCTGCTAGCACAAATAATCCTTTAGGATGTCCATTTAACATAGTAGCGTGTATTTAAATTAATATTATTTTTTCAGCGGGAGCAAATATAAGAATTTTTCTTTATTTTTAATGTTTAAAACGTTTGAGTAAGATGATGAAGATGTTAAATCCTATATTTAAAACGGCGCAGCTGACTGCCATCGACCGATATACAATTGAACATGAGCCGATAAAGTCGATCGACTTGATGGAGAGAGCTGCCCGGAACTTTACTAAAAAAATGTTAGAAAAAATTCCGGAACCTCGGAAATTCTGTATTGTAGCCGGTAGTGGAAATAATGGGGGAGATGGATTTGCTATTGCTCGTATATTGCAGGAAAAAGGATGGAAGGCAAGGGTCTGTCTGATCGCTTATTCCAAAATGAGTCCCGATTGTGAGATAAACCGGCATCGGTGGAAAGGGGATTGCCGGATGATAGAAAGCGTGGAGGAAATAGAATTTGAAGAAGACGAACTGATTGTAGATGCGATTTTCGGTTCCGGGTTGAATCGGAAAGTACAGGGACTGATAGCGGAGATCATTGGGAAAATCAATAAGAGTCCGAATGTGGTAATTGCGGTGGATATTCCTTCCGGTTTGTTAGGAGAGGATAATTCCCGGAATGATAAGGAAGCGATCGTTCGGGCGGATTATACATTTACCTTTCAGTTCCCGAAACTGGCTTTTATGTTCGCAGAAAATTATCCTTTCGTAGGAGAATGGGAAGTCGTCGATATCGGTTTATGTGCGGAAAATATCCGGTCTGTTCCGACCGATTATTTTTATTTGTCGGAAGATTTCGTTTCAGCACTCCTTCCGCGTCCAGGAAAGTTTGCTCATAAAGGAACAAACGGACACGGGCTTTTAATTGCCGGGTCGGCGGGAATGATGGGGGCAGCTGTGTTGGCTTCCAAAGCTGCCATACGTTCCGGAATCGGATTGTTGAGCTGCCATGTTCCTGCGCAGGAGAGGACGATTTTGCAGACAACCGTTCCGGAAGCTTTAATCGGAGTAGATCGTTCAGAGAAATGTTTTTCCGGAATAGATCACTTGGATCCGTACACGGCCATAGCTATAGGACCGGGACTAGGGAAAGCACCGGAAACCGTTGAAGGAATAAAAGAATTGCTTATCCGGTGGAAGGGAAAAATGATATGGGATGCCGATGGTTTAAACATTTTGGCTGAGAACAAATATTTGCTGGATTTTCTTCCGGAGAATAGTATACTTACTCCTCATCCAAAAGAATTTGAGAGATTGGCAGGAAAAAGTGAAAATGATTTTGAGAGATTAAATAAATTAAGCATTTTTGCAAACCATTACCGGATATATATCTTGTTAAAAGGAGCACATACCGTCATTGCTTCGCCCTGTGGGAAATGTTGGTTTAATACTTCCGGAAATCCCGGAATGGCAAAAGGAGGAATGGGGGATGTTTTGACGGGAGTATTGTTGGGTCTTGTGGCCAGTGGTGTTTCTCCTTTAGAAGCTGTCCTGACCGGAGTTTATGCTCATGGATTGGCAGCCGATTTGTTGGCGACCGAAAAAGGGTATAGGGGAATTTGTGCAGGTGAAGTGGCAGAAAATTTGGGCAAAGCCTGGCGTATTTTAGAGGGGGGGACGAAAAGAACAGATATAAGCGGAAAATGAGAACATAAAAAGCCGGATGGGAATTCAAAACAATAAACGTATGAAAAGAATTATTTTGATTTTTATAATGGGGATAGGGATTTATTCTTCCCTTTTTGCACAGAAAAAGAAAGAGATCAGTACACCGGTTACAGTGGATTATTGTTTGCCGAAAGTAAGTTATCTGTTGACTGTTCAAATGGAGTATACCAAATTTATTCCGGGACCTTTTCAGCAGTATGCCGAAAAAGAACTGGGGGTAAGGCCGGAAATAACGGCACCCCGTGAAGAATGGAGCATTTTGAGTATAAACATTCTTCCTCGTTATATGCCGGATGAAGAAGCTTCCTATTCCTTGTCTGCCAGCGGAGATTACAATCCTGTATTGTTGAGCTTGAGTCCGGAAGGATTTTTGGCTGGAGTAGCAGCAGGGCCAATTCCTATGAAAGTGACGGATTCGGAAGTCGTTTATAAGGCTTTTAGTCGGGATATGCAGGAGGAGGTAGACATCACGGCTTTGAATACCTATAATCCTTTAAAAGAAGTATTGGATACCAATTATACGTATCAGGAAATTGACGGGGTAATGAAAAAAATTTGGGATCCGATCATTCGTTATACGTCCAAAGCGGATGCGGATATTATGAACGAGGCGGTGAAAGAAATTTTCCGGATTCGTTCGGAACGAACCCGGTTGATTGCGGCTGAAAATGAGATTCCGGACGGGAAATCGCTGGAGGTTATTCTGAAGGAGTTTGATCGGATGGAAAAGGATTACCTGACTCTTTTTATGGGAAAAAGTACGCGTCAGCTTGTGGAACGTACCTTCCTTGTTTCCCCTGAAAAAGAAGGAGTACCGGTTTTAGCTTTTCGGTTTAGTGAATCGGAAGGAATTACTGCAAAGAAAAATGTGTCGGCTATTGCTTATAGTTTAGTAGCAGAGAATCTGTTTATTCCTTATAAAAAAGCGGCGGAGACCGTTCAGAATGCTTCTCCGGTTGCGGTAATACATTATCGGGTTCCCGCCATTGGAGATATAAAATTAGTCCGGGCGAATGAAGAATTACAGCGCTTCCGGTCTGTAATTCCGCAATTGGGTGTAATTAAAACATTTCCGATTGATGTAGTGGGCAATGAGGGATTTATGCTGGAATTTTATCCGGAATACGGTTCTTTAAAAAGTGTAAGTAAAAGATAACGGAAAGGGGAGAGACCGGAAAAAATTTAATCTTCGGGTGTGGAGGAGAAGAGGATGCGTTAAAATGTAAAGTATATTGTTGCTATGGCATGGTGGAGTAACTGGTTTGGGCGTTTTTTAATTTGGCGGATACGTTATGTGAAGGAAAGGAATTTTATCCTTTTCCTGAGCTTACTTGTGGGAATCGTATCGGGTTTGGCTGCTGTGCTTTTGAAGAACATGGTGCATTATACACATCTTTTTTTTACGGAACGTTTACAGGTAGACAGCGGGAGTTTATTGTTTTTTATTTATCCGTTTATCGGTATATGGCTGACTTCTCTTTTTGTAAAATATTTTGTACATGAAGATATCAGTCATGGGGTCACAAAGGTGCTATATGCTATTTCCCGGCGCAATAGTATGATAAAACCTCATAACAATTATTCCTCCATGATTGCCAGTACGATTACCATCGGTTTTGGTGGTTCTGTCGGGACGGAGGCTACGATTGTATTGACGGGGGCTTCTATCGGTTCGAATCTGGCCCGTTTTTTCCGGATGAACTATAAGGTGATGACTCTGATGATCGGATGTGGTGCGGCGGGAGCTATTGCCGGTATTTTTAAAGCTCCCATTGCCGGTATAGTCTTTACCTTGGAGGTATTGAT
Source organism: Odoribacter laneus YIT 12061 (assembly GCF_000243215.1). Taxonomy (GTDB): domain Bacteria; phylum Bacteroidota; class Bacteroidia; order Bacteroidales; family Marinifilaceae; genus Culturomica; species Culturomica lanea. The sequence goes on from NZ_JH594596.1 coordinate 371,815, forward strand.
GCTGGACTTGACGATGGGATCTCTGATTCCTTTGATGATTTCGGCCATATCGTCCTATGTGTTGGTTTATTTTCTGATGGGGGATGGAATTGTGCTGGACTTTGCCGTTCACGAACACTTTGCTTTGGCGAATGTACCTTATTATATTATACTGGGGGTATTCTGTGGATTTTTATCCGTTTATTTTATTCGGATGAATATCCGGATTGAACATTTTGTGACGAAAATCAAAAATCCGTTTCGAAGGGTGTTGGTGGGAGGAGCCTTATTGGGTTTGCTGATTTATATCTTTCCCCCTTTATACGGGGAAGGTTACACTTCTCTTCAGGATTTGTTGACGGATAATGCGGATAATATTTTAAATAACACTTACTTTTTTAGTTTGAAGGACAGTGCTTTCATGGTCTTTCTCTACGTAGTCGGTTTGGTTTTTGTGAAAGTGATTGCTACGGCGTTGACGAACGGTAGTGGGGGAGTAGGTGGAGTTTTTGCTCCTTGTTTATTTACGGGGGGGGTCGGAGGTTTTTTGATTGCCAATCTGATTAACTTGTCGGGGGTGGTGACGGTGCCGGTAAGTTATTTTGTGTTGGCAGGTATGGCTGGAGTCATGTCCGGAGTCATGAACTCTCCTCTGACGGCTATGTTTTTGATTGCGGAGATTACAGGAGGATATTCTTTGCTGGTGCCTTTGATGTTGACTTCTGTTGTGGCTCATTTGACGGGAGGCGGTATGGAGCCTCATTCTATCTATGCCAGGCGTTTGGCGATGAAAGGGGATTTGATTACCCACAATAAAGACAAAGCCGTTTTGACATTGATGAAGCTCGATAAGGTCATTGAAACCGATTTGAAAACGGTATCCGTAGAGGCTACTTTGGGAGATTTGGTGAAAGTAGTATCCCGTTCTTCCCGGAACATCTTTCCGGTGATCGATTCCAAAGGAGAATTATTGGGAATCGTACTCTTAGATGATATTCGGAAGATCATGTTCAATCAGGATTTGTATGAGACCACTTATGTTCGGGATTATATGACAACGCCTCCCACCGTTGTAGATGTAATGGATCCAATGGATGTGGTGATGAAAAAATTTGAAGAGACGAGTGCCTGGAATCTTCCGGTCATTCAAGATGAAAAATATATCGGTTTTGTTTCCAAAGCGAAGATTTTTAATACCTACCGCAGGGTGTTACAGCATTTCTCAGACGAATAGGTTTTCGGATGGGATAAACACTTGGGAAAGGCTACTGAAGGATTATAACTTCTAGAGGAAAGCATATGAATACCAACAATAAGCTCGGCTACCGGGAAGGAGTGGTTTCCGTTGTATTGAACCTGCTTCTCTTTGTATTGAAATACTACGCGGGTATAGTGTCTGCTTCGGTGGCTCTTATTGCGGATGCATGGCATACTTTATCTGATTCGCTGACTTCTCTGGTGGTGATATTCGGGATCCGGATGTCCTCCCGAAAGCCGGATAAAGAGCATCCTTTCGGTCACGGGCGTTGGGAACAGATTTCAGCGATCATCATTGCTATATTGCTGGCTGTCGTTGGTCTGGAATTTGTAAAAGATTCCATCGGGCGTTTGTCTTCCCGGGAAGCGGCTGATTTTGGCTGGTGGGCTTATGGGGCGACCCTTGTCTCCATTATAGTAAAAGAAGGCTTGGCGCAGTATGCTTTTCGTATAGCCCGTATCACGGGTAATGCTTCTGTAAAGGCCGACGGCTGGCATCATCGCAGCGATGCTTTATCTTCTCTCATGGTCTTAGGCGGATTGTTGTTGAGCCCTTATGTTTGGTGGATAGATAGTGCTTTGGGAATCTTGATTTCCGTCTTGTTATTTTATGCCGCTTACGGAATTATCCGGGAGGCTGTAAATAAAATTTTAGGAGAAGAACCTTCTGAAAAGATCGTTTTGCAGGTAAAGGAAATTGTCAGACAGGAAATGGGAGTTGTCGCTTATCCTCATCATTTTCATATTCATCACTACGGAGATTATGCAGAATTTATTTTTCATATAAAAGTACCGGGGGAGAAAACAGTAAAAGAAGCTCATCAACTGGCGACGAAAATAGAGGACCGGATTCAGAAGGAATTAGACATGACGGCAACTATTCATGTGGAACCTTTAGATTAAACAATTGGTATTCAGTTAATTGGTTATTATTGTATAGGAATGTTAATTTATGCCATAAGCCTTGTTTTTTAATGTAAAACCTTTACTTTTGCGGAAATTTTAAGGAAACGGTTAAACACAATATATTATGTACTGGACTCTAGAACTTGCGTCGAAATTGGAAGATGCACCTTGGCCGGCATCGAAAGACGAATTGATAGATTATGCTATCCGTTCCGGCGCGCCAATGGAAGTGATTGAAAATCTTCAGGACATCGAAGATGATGAGGAGATTTTTGAGAGTATTGAAGATATTTGGCCGGATTATCCGAGTAAGGATGATTTTTTCTTCAACGAGGACGAGTATTGAAAAAATGCGCTGAAATGCGCTGAAACAATGAATTACAAAATGAAAGACTATTGCTGAAGCGGTAGTCTTTTTTTCGTTTTAGTGGGAAAAATACATATTTTGCTCTCCAAAGATGACGTACTTTGTACTAGATTGATGATTTTTATTTGAAAGATACAAAACCATTAAAGGTTATTTTTCCTGTTGATGCTAGAAACAATGGCAATTCTTATGATGTTATGTGTTTGAGGAAGAACATTTTTTATCAAAGGAGATGAAGTACATTACTGTTATTACTACCCTCTCAAATACGGATATTTTATAGAGGAACAGAAAAGGATATGGTATACCAATAGCTTACCTGAGGCCTTAAAAATAAGTTTACAGGGAGTTAATTATTAACATAAAAATTATAATTCACTTTATTTCCGGTTTTTAGTGATGGACGAATTGTTTGTAATTTATAGATAGCGGTTCATAAAGCGGAAAAAAGCGGAAATATTAAAATCAAAAAGTAATATGTTGTGACCGGATAAGGAGAGGCATTTTCCATATACTAAATTATTTATGAAGTATTCTAATTATTTGTAGTTTTTGTAAAAAGCAATATGATCGCCGATTACAAGTGTAAATAGGCTTCTATAGCTTGCCAGGGAGCGTCTTTTAAAATGACTTTTTTATTTTGGTCCAGTAAATATAACGTAGGGATGGCGTCTAAGTTATAAAGATTTTGGTGGGTGATTTTTTGATCGGCATCGTATCCAGTGATCCAGGTGGAGGGAATTTCTGCTAATTTATTCCGCCACAAAGTTAAGTCTTGGTCGGGATACAGGGCTAATATTTGTAATGTCTTCTCTTTCAATAACTTATTGATGAGGGGGGAGGAGGAAAGTTGTTCGACTGTATGTTTACATTCGTGACAATCGGGATTATAGAAAATTAAAAGAGTATAAAGGGCCGTAATTCCGGATAAGCGACCGGTCTTCCCGGATGGGAGAGTATAAGTAAAATCTGTAGCCTGATGCCCGGGACGATTTTTCCGGGCAATTTCTAACTGATGTCGCGGACGTATTTTATTTATTTCTTTCAGGGATGTCGAGTGGATCACATAGTCCAGCACGGGGATATAGAGTTCCTCATTTCGGATAGGAGAATTCGGATCGTAAAGATATTTCTCGTACAAACCGGTGAAATAGGAAAACATAGAGGAGGAGCCGGCCTCTGCTTTGCCGAGCATAGCTTTTATGCTTTTCGTTTGATCCGTTTGATCGACATAGCCTAAAATTTGCAGATAATTGACAAAAGCCTGTTCGCTCACTTCCGGTAAAGTTATAAGCGTACTGTCCCGGAAGTCAAAATGATCCCAGTAATGAGAAAGCAGATATTTTGTCTTTTCTTCTGGATTTACAAGCATAGAAGGTATTTCCGGTAGTTGGAATGTTTTTTTCAGGGGAATATCGGAAGATTGTCCTTTTAAAGAAAGACAAGATAAAGCGAGGACAATACCCAGTAAGAAGGTAAAAAATTTCATAACCGTTTATTTATCAGATTTTATTCGATACCGATACAAATATAGAAAAAATTGCTTCCAATGTTCAAAGATATACGGAAGATTAATGCTTCTTTGGGAAGCGGATGAATGCTGAGCGAATTTATGGAACGGATGTTAATGATTAATTTTCGGTCAAAATCGAAGGTTGAATTATAACGAATCGTTAATTCCTTATGCTCTTAAATCGTTAAACTTTTAATGTCCTAAGAGTTTTTAAAATTATTTTTTTTCATTAAAATTTTGTTTTTTATTTATAAAAAGTTTGTATAATTAAAAATATATATTAGATTTGCATTAATCAGTAATCTAAAGTTTGAATACCCCATGAAACTTTGCAGATACATATTAGCTGTTTTTCTATCGGCTCAGATTATCTTATTGGGGGTAGGGCAAACGCGAATTCTTTATCGGTGTATAAAATGCGCTAAATCCACGAACAACATTTTTGTACGGATAGAAACCGGAGCTTACAATGATGGTAGTTGTTCTTGTGGAGCCGGGGGATGTGCTTGTGAAGGAGGAGGGGGTTGTGCTTGCGGCGAACGGGGATCCGAAGAGGCAGAGTCTCATCATTCTTGTGGAAGTACGGGCTGTGCTACGATGAAAATTCACAAACTGGAGATGCCCACTTTGGCGCAATCATTGTGTTTGGACCATATTTATTTTTCCACGGTTCAGTTGTGTGCTGATCCTTATTTATCTTTCCTTATTTCTGCATTGCCTGAAAGGCAGCAAAATTTTCTCTATTATGATACGGCAGCTCCACTGCCCAAAGGATACCTGCATAAAATATGCGTACTCCTGATTTGATTCCTGGATTTTGAGTAGGACGGTTGTTTGTACAGTTTGTGCAGACAGGGCCGGGATTTTTGATCCGGGGAAAGGTATGGGGGAATTTGTGTCGTCCTCCGGCCTTTCCAGCAATCGGCCGGAGTTTTGGTGAAGCTCCGGGAGACAGTTAAAGTGGTGTAATAACAAAAATTTTGCTTGGTGATATACAAATTTTCCTGTTGGTTTTAACGGGATGATTGTAGGTACTCTCTGTCTCTATCCGAAACGGTTAAATAGGAATATTCATTTAAAAGAAAATTCAAATGAGATTTTTAAGTATAATTTTTTTCGTATGTTTTGTGATGCCGTCTCATGCTCAGGTGAAGGGTACGGTAAAGGATGCAAAAGGGAATCCCATTTTTATGGCTAATGTTTTTTGGTTGGGTGCTACCCAGGGAACAAGTACGGCTGAAAATGGTTCCTTTTCCATTGAAAAATCGTCGGAATCGAATAAGCTGATTGCCAGTTTTGTCGGTTTTGCAAATGATACGGTTTTGGTAAAAAGTAAGAATGCGACGGTAAATTTTGTATTACAGGAAGGTGTAATGTTGGAGGAATCGACCGTGGTCGCCCGGAAATTAGGTTTGATAAAAATCCGTTCCAGTGTGTTGAACGAAGAAATGATTTCCAGTAGCGAATTATTGCGGGCAGCTTGTTGTAATTTGGGGGAGAGTTTTACTACAAATCCTTCTGTTGACGTCAGTTATTCTGACGCGGCAACCGGGGCCAAACAGATCAGATTGTTGGGTTTATCGGGGACCTATGTACAGATGCTGACGGAAAACTTCCCGAATTACCGGGGGGCTGCAGCTCCTTTCTCTTTGGGTTATGTGCCGGGACCCTGGATGCAGAGCATCCAGGTTTCCAAAGGGAGCTCTTCTGTAAAAAACGGCTATGAATCCATCACCGGACAAATTAATATTGAGTTCAAAAAGCCTCAGGTTCCGGAAAATCATTTATATCTGAATGTTTTTGCCAATCATAAAGAACGCTATGAAGGGAATATTGATGGAAATGTGCATATTAATAAAAGATTGAGTACCTCTATTTTAGCTCATTATGAAAACGAGACAAAAACGCACGACGATAATGGAGACGGTTTTTTGGATATGCCGAGAGTGGAACAATACAATCTGCAGAACCGTTGGGCCTGGATGGGGGATCATTACGTATTTCAGGCGGCGATAAAGGCTTTGAAGGAAGACCGGAGCAGTGGGCAATCTACGCATTCTCATAGCGGCGCAGCGATGCCGGAGGGGGAACTTTACAGCATCGGACTGAAAACAAAACGGTATGAAGCTTTTACAAAAAATGCCTACATTTTCAATAAAGAGAAAAGTACCAATGTCGCCTTGATTCTTTCCGGTTCTATTCATCAGCTGGATGCTTTGTACGGGCATAAGTTCTATAACGTAAATCAGAAAAATCTGTATGCTTCCCTGATGTTTGAATCAAATATCACCAAGGAACACAATATTTCCACCGGTTTGAGTCTGAATCACGATTATTACGATCAGGATTATCGTTTGACAAATAACCTGGAGGAAGAGGGAATGGAGAGTAAAGAGAAGGAAACTGTGCCGGGAGCTTATGTGCAATATACGTTTAATTGGAACGACAAGCTTGTTTTGATGGGAGGAATCCGCGCTGACCACAGTAGTGAATACGGTTTTTTTGTCACTCCCCGGGCCCATATCAAATATAATCCCAACGATATTATTAATTTCCGTTTTTCGGTTGGAAAGGGTTACCGGACCAACCATGTGCTGGCTGAGAATAATTTCCTTTTGGCCAGTGGCCGGAAGGTCGTTATCGATAAGCATTTGAAACAGGAGGAGGCCTGGAATTACGGGACCAGTGTCGCTACTTACATTCCGCTTTTCGGTCATACCTTGAATATCAATGCGGAGTATTATTACACCCGTTTTCAAAATCAGTTAGTGGTGGATTTGGATTCCGATCCTCGTCAGGTACATTTTGCCAATCTGGACGGCAAATCTTATTCCCATACGTTTCAGGTAGAGGTAAACTATCCTTTTTTCCGGGGATTTAACTTGATGGGAGCTTATCGTCTGACCGATGTACAGACTACCTTTAATCAGGTGTTGAGAAAAAAACCGCTTACGGGGAGATATAAAGCTTTGTTGACGGCTACCTATAAGACGCCTTTGGACAAATGGCAATTCGATGTCACGCTGCAATTCAACGGAGGAGGGCGTATGCCGACCCCTTATTTGCTGGAGGACGGAACGCCTGCCTGGGAAGCAAACTATCATTCTTATCGTCAGCTCAGTGCGCAGGTTTCCCGGTTTTTCAAACATTGGTCGGTGTATATCGGTGGAGAGAATATGACGAATTTTAAACAGAAAAATCCCATTATCGGAGCGGAACACCCTTGGAGCGACCGTTTTGATTCGACGATGATTTGGGGTCCCGTACACGGTTCTATTTATTATATAGGTGTCAGAGTAAATATATAGTTTATTAACTTTTAATTTTAGATTATGAAAACTGTAAAAATTTTTAGTATGCTGGCTGTGCTTTTAATGGGGACAGTGTCCTGTATGGCCAAAGAAATTAAAACCGTTGTATTTAAGACCAGTCCCGAGATGCATTGTGCAAATTGCGAGGAAAGAATTAAATCCAATCTTCGTTTTGAAAAAGGGGTAAAGGATATTCAGACCAATTTGGAAGATAAGACAGTGACGATTAAATACGATGCTGCTAAGACGACTGTAGAGCAGTTGATAGCTGGATTTAAGAAAATCGATTATGTAGCCACTGTTTATGAAGGCGGGTCTTCTGTATCGGGAGAAAATTCTTCAAAATCTACGGGAAGTTGCTGTGAAAAACCGGTGGAGGGAGTTGCTACGGTTTGTTTTAAAGCTGCTCAAATGGGATGCGGCGGGTGCGTTGCCAAAGTACAGAATAATATGAAAACCGAGGCGGGAGTTAAAAATATTGTATGCGATCTGCCGACCAAATCAGTAAAAATCGAATATGATCCGGCAGTGACTGATGTCGAAAAATTGAAAGCAGGTTTTCAGAAATTTGAATACGTGGTGACACAATACTATCCGGAAGAAAACATGGCTTATGTTTTCTTTGAGGCGAATCAGATGAATTGTGGAAGTTGTGCCCGGAAGGTGAAGGAAAAAATAGGAGCAGAACCCGGAGTGAAAGAAGTGACGGTCTGTTTGTCTACTAAAGTTGTTTGCATCGCTTATGATTCTAAAATCAGTAGTGTGGAAAAGTTGACGGAGGGATTCAAAAAATTCAATTACGACGTAACAGAATGTTATAAGTAAGAGGCGATTCAGACATACAGTTAGACAAATATAGTCGAGATAGCCTGCGATTGACGGAAAGGGAAGTGGGAAAAATTTTACGACGCTTCCCTTCCGCTAACCTGAATCCGGTGTACCGGGAAAATTACTAACTTAAGACAGATTTCTATGAAAAAGAGACTATTATTATCTATACTGTTTTTCGTATTTGCGGTAAAACTCTTGGAGGCGCAAGATATTACGATAAAAGGGACGGTGTTGGCTGAAGAGGATAATCAACCCTTATCCGATGTGACCATTTTGGTTAAAGGTACGAATATCGGAACAATCACAGATGAAAAGGGGCATTTTAAACTGGATGTCCCGGTTTCGGCGACAATTTTGGTAATTTCTTATGTAGGGTATGAATTACAGGAGATACAGATTGCAAAGAACGTAAAAGTATATATGAAAAAAGAGGCTGCATTAATCGATGAGGTCGTCGTTGTAGCCTACGGTACGCAAAAGAAAAATGCTTTGACGGGGGCTGTTTCTGCACTTCGTTCTGAGGAGTTTGAGGGACGTCCTCTTTCCAATCCGATAGCTGCTTTGGAAGGAAATATATCCGGGGTTCAAATGGCCGGAGGTTCCGGTAAACCTGGTACGGTTCCCGATATCCGGATCCGCGGATTTAGTTCGGTAAATGCTTCTAATGCTCCTATTTATGTGGTGGACGGTGCTATTTTTAATCGCAGTACGGGCGATTTGAATGTAAATGATATCGAATCGATTAGTATCCTGAAAGATGCTGCTTCTGCTTCTTTATATGGTTCAAGTGCAGGAAATGGAGTAGTATTGATTACCACCAAAAAAGCCAAAAAAAATGGCAACACACTTCATTTAAACATTAGTCAGGGATTTTCCAGTCGTGCCATTCGGGAATATAAAAGGGTGAATCTTTGGGAATATTATCCTTTGCAATGGGAGATGTTGAAAAATCATTATTATTCATACGGATATGAGGGAGGAGATGGTATGGAGGCGGCAGAATGGGCTACGAATACCTTGGTGAGTTCTTATCTGATGTACAATCCTTTCAAAGGTGTTGCGGATACGGAAGTTGTTGGATTGGATGGAAAATTGAATCCGAATGCTACGACTTTACTATGGGGAGACGATATGGATTGGCTCGGAGCAGCAGAGCGATTGGGATATAGAAGTGAGTATAATTTTTCCTATGGGATAAAGAACGACCGTTCGGATACCTATGTTTCGTTCGGATATTTAAAAGACGACGGATATATGAAGCGGGCTACGATGAACAGGTATAATGCCCGGGTCAATGTAAATTTTTATCCGGTTCATTGGTTCAGTACGGGCATAAATATTGCTGCAAATAAGGTAGAGTCCAATCCCGGTTTTAGTGCTGGAGTCGGAAATCCTTTCGGTTTTTCCAGATTTATAGGTCCTATTTATCCGATATATAAGCATGATCCTGTTACGGGTGAATATTTGCTGGATGGAAGCGGGAATAAGCAATATGATTACGATGGGATTCGGGGCAAAGGAGGATTAAGTCGCCGGCATTCTTTGGCCGAGATGACCTGGAGCGAATATACGAATGTCAGAGATGCTATGGATGCACGCCTTTATATGGGTTTGTATCTGTTTAACGGCTTAAAATTCACTGTAAATGCTTCCATGGAATCTTCCAATACAAATAGCAGTACATACAATAATCGTTATACCAGTGATAGTTCGCCCGGAGGCGGTTTGACCAAATCCGCCGTTCGTCTTTATTCTTATACGGTAAATGAAATTTTATCTTATCAGCAGCGGTTCGGAGATCATCATCTGGACATTATGTTGGGGCATGAAGCTTATGCTTTAAAGAATAAATACAGTAATGTTACCAAGAATGGCGAGATCATGGACGGTTTGCATGAACTTTCTAATTTTCTCACGACCGGTGAGACGAATTCTTATACCGATACTTACCGGAAAGAAGGATATTTTGGGCGGATCAGCTACGATTATGCCAATCGGTATTATGCTTCTTTTTCTTATCGGCATGATGGTTCTTCTTGTTTTTCGAGAGATACCCGTTGGGGAAATTTCATGGCATTCGGTTTGTCGTGGAGAATCGATCAAGAACCTTTTATGGCTAATGTAAAATGGGTTGATCAGTTGAAATTAAGGGCTTCTTACGGAGAAACCGGGAATGATTCCGGGATCGGTTACTATCCTTATCAGACCTTATATGAATTGGGAAAAAACAATTCTTCCGAAGAAGGTATTCTGTTTAAGAGCAAAGGAAATGAAGGTTTGAAATGGGAAACTCAGGTCACGAAAGACATTGCGTTGGAATTCGGGTTTTTCGATGTGGTGAGCGGATCAGTAGAAGTTTTTTTCAAGCAATCTCAGGATTTATTGTTTGATGTACCCCAGATGGTTTCTTCCGGGATTACCTCTGTCTGGGAGAATATCGGTAAAGTAAATAATAATGGGGTGGAATTCGATTTAAATTTCAAATTGATCCAGACAAAAGATTGGAATTGGAGTTTGGGGTTAAATGCAACTACTGTAAAAAATAAAGTAAAACGCTTTCCGGAAGGTGTGACAGAAATTATAAAAGACAGAAAGCGTATAGCGGTAGGGCGTTCGATTTATGATTTCTGGCTGAAAGAATATAGGGGGGTGGATCCTGCTGACGGAGCTGCTTTGTATCGTTTTGACCGGGAAGGAGGAGCGGTATGGTCGGACGAAGATTGCCGGACGATAAACGGGGTAGAAGTGACGACAAAACAGGCGAAAGCCAAGTATCACTATGCGGGGAGTGCTATCCCGGATTGGTACGGTGGTATCAATACTTCTTTGAGCTACCGGAATTGGGAACTTTCGGCTCTGTTTTCCTATGGAATAGGAGGAAAGGTATACGATTACAGTTATATGATGCTGATGTCTGTAGGCCAGTATGGAAGAGCTATGCATGCGGATATAAAAAACAGGTGGCAGAAACCGGGGGATATCACCGATGTGCCTCGCTTGGACGGCTATTATGTCACTGATTTTAATGCAGAATCCGATCGCTGGCTGGTGGATGCAGACTATTTTAGTATGAAATCTCTGACGGTAGGGTATGCTTTGCCTATGCGCTGGATTTCTAAGATTGGAATAAAATCGGCAAAAATGTCTGTGACCGGTGAAAATTTGTTTGTATTGAATCATCGCCGGGGAGTAAATACCCAAGAAGCTTATACGGGTAATTTATCCGCAGGCTGGCTTCCCGCTCGTACTTGTACGTTCAGGTTAAATGTAACTTTTTAAATTCGACGGCTATGAGAAAAATAATATATTCTATACTTCTGGGAAGTATTTGTATCTCTGCTTGTAAATCCGATTTTTTGGATACTTCTCCGACGGATCAAATCGGACAGAAGATTGTGTTGAATTCTTTGGATAATTTATATAAGGCGCTGAATGGGATTCATCGGGTGATGATAGCCCAGTATAGTAAACGGCCTTGCGGGGGCGAACCGACCATGAGTCTCTATAAAGATACCATGGGAGACGATCTGGTATTGACGAATAACAGTTCGTCCTTTGCGGATGCCTTGGGATGGATAGAGCATCGGGATCCTTCTTCCGGATTGTGTCTGTTCGGATTTGAAATGTATTATAAATTTATCCTGAATGCCAATCAATTGCTGGAAAATGTAGATGTCGTACCGAATACCGATCCTGTGTTGCACGATGGAATAAAGGGGGAAGCCTTGTGTTTCCGGGCCTGGTCGCATTTTCAGCTGGTTCAGCTCTATGGAATCCGTTACCGGGCCGGCGTAGAAAATTCTCAGCTGGGAGTTCCTTACCGCAAGGCGTCTTCTACGGAGGCTATGGCCAGAAATACGGTGGAAGAATGTTATGCTTATATTCACGAAGATTTGGACGAAGCGATTTCTTTGTTGGAAAATTATAAAGCTGCTGCGGTTACTCATTTTTCCTTGAAGGTCGCCTACGGAATAAAAGCCCGCGTATTCCTGACCCAACAGAATTATAAAGATGCTGCAGAATATGCGGATTTGGCCATTCAGACAGCGGAAAAAGAAGGTTTTAAGTTGATGGAGGGAGACCAACTGCTTTGCGGTTTTTATAATTTACTGACCGAAGCCAAGGAGACGATCTGGGGGGCCCATCCTTTAGAAGACCAATCGATCTGGTGGTGGTCCTATTACGCTTTTATGGGTTGGGATATCGATAATGAACGGGAAGTGCGTTGTATCAATTCCAATTTGTATGAAACATTGAGTGAAACCGACATCCGCAGAAATTGGTGGGATCCTACCGGAGAAGCAGAACGGCCCTCCTGGGTAATGGTATCGGCTCCTTACCAGCACCGGAAATTCAAAGCCAAAGAAGCTGAAATTACGATCGGTGATTTCCCTTATATGCGTTTGGCCGAATTGTATCTGATGAAAGCAGAGGCCTTGGCCCGGCAGGGAGGACGTGACGGGGAAGCTCAGACTACCTTGACAACTTTTGCTTTGACGAGAGACCCGGTATATACTCCTAAATCAGGGACAAATGCGGATTTGATAGAAGAAATCATGTGTCAGCGGAGGATAGAATTGTGGGGAGAAGGGTTTCGGTTTACAGACTTAAAGCGATTGAATCTGCCTTTGGACAGGACAAATAGTAATCATAGGGGAGATGTTTCGGGAATAATGGAGGTAGCTGCAGGTGATGCCCGGTGGGAATTTCTGGTTCCGACTTCTGAAATGAATACAAATTCTTTGATGGTACAGAATCCTTAATCTTTTATCAACGAAAGAACAGTTTATGAAAAAGTTTATTTTAATCGTGTGTATGTGCTGGATAGGGGTGACTGTTTCGGCCTTGGCGAAGGATCGGAAGAGGACGCTTCCAGAAGAAGATGCCGGGAATTATTCTGCCCTTATTCCGCCGACAGCCGTAACGAAGACCGGCCTTTTTACAGTCCACCAGGTAGGGGAGAAATGGTATTTTGAAATTCCGGATAGTCTTTTAAACCGCTTGCTGCTTTCTGTCACCCGTTTTGTTTCTGCTCCGGCTAATCCCCGTTTTTTTGGCGGGGAGGTGGCCAACCAACAAGTGGTGTATTGGGAAAAAATAGGTAGGAAAATGCTGTTGCGTGCTTATTTCCTTCATTCTTCTGCCGATGGAAAGGGAGAGATCAGCAAGGCTGTGGCCGTAAATAATGAGAGTCCGGTTTTGGCCTGTTTTCCGATAGAAGCGGAACGGAATTCCCATTCTTTAATTGAGATAACCGACTTGGTGGAAGAGGATATACCGGCTTTTTCGATTCGGCCCGTTTTGAAAAGCCGGTATGAAATTTCCGCTTACCAAAAGAATAAATCTTTTATAAAAAGTGTCCGGACATTTCCGCTCAATACGGAAGTAAAAACGCTGCGTACTTATCTGGTTCGATTAGATGAAAGTGGGCAAAAGGACTGTATTTTTCCGGTAGCAGAAACGACGGGATTGATTACAGCAGAGCTGAATACTTCCTTTATTTTATTGCCGAAGGAGCCGATGAGGAGGCGTTTATACGATTTGCGGGTGGGGTATTTTGCCCGTCAGTATGAATTTTACGGAGACGAACAGCAGACGGCTGGAAATAAAAAGTTTATCTGTCGTTGGCGTCTGGAACCCCGCCCGGAAGATGTGGAAAAGATGAAGCGGGGAGAACTGGTGGAACCTCAGAAGCCGATTGTATTTTATATCGACCCGGCTACTCCTCGGAAATGGAGGAAGTATATGATAAAGGCTGTGGAAAGTTGGCGCCCGGCTTTTGAAGAAGCCGGCTTTAAGAATGCCATTTACGCCCGGGAATGGCCGGAGGACGATCCGGAGATAGATATGGAGGATATCCGTTATTCGATTATTCATTATATTGCTTCCCCGGTGGCGAATTCCAACGGGCATCAGATCAGCGATCCCCGGAGTGGGGAAATCATTCAGGCGCGGGTGGGCTGGCATCACAATGTCATGAAACTGGTACACGATTGGTATATGGTGCAAGCCGGCATCAACGATCCACAGGGTCGGAAGATGTGCGTGAATGAGGAGTTAATGGGGCGTTTGATCGAATTTATATGCGCACATGAAATCGGACATACTTTAGGTTTGCGTCACAACTTGGGAGCGAGCCGGCAAACGCCGGTAGAAAAGCTGAGGGATAAAAAGTGGTTGGAGGAAAACGGGCATACGGTGTCCATCATGGATTATGCCCGTTTTAATTATGTCGCTCAACCGGAGGACAGCGTGAGTGTAGACGGACTTTTCCCGAGAATCGGTATCTATGATAAATGGGCCATTCAATGGGGATATACTCCCCTTTGGGGAACTTCGGATGACGAAGAAGACCGCCTAGTGCTCAATGAGATGATCAAAAAGAAACAAAAGGAAAACAAACGGCTTTGGTTCGGAGCGGAAGGATATAACCGCGATCCGAGGTGCCAGCGGGAAGATTTGGGAGATAATCCGGTGATCGCGGCGGAATATGGCATCCGGAATTTAAAACGGGTGATGAAGGTTTTACCGGAATGGACTTACGAGGAAGGGGATTTTAATACCCATTTGCTGAGTATGCACCGATCTATAATTGATCAATATCGCCGTTTTCTCATTCATGCTGCAGTCCATATCGGCGGCATTTACCGGAATTTTAAAGTTGCGGAGGAAGCAGGGATCGTCTACGAGCCGGTAGAGCGGGAAATGCAAAAACAAGCTTTACAATTTTTGAGTGATTATTTATTTACTCCTCCCGATTGGTTGTTTGGAGAAAAATATTTGTACCGGATTTATGAATCTCCTCAACGGGAAATGTATAAAATTGTAGAAGATGTATTGAATCCGGAAGAATATCCGTTATTGGATCCGGAGACTTTTATCGGTATGAAAGATTATGCTGCCGATCGTGTAGGGTGTTATACGGTGGAAGAATATTTGTCCGATCTGAAACATATTCTTTTCGGTGAATTACAGACCCGTCAGACCATTGGGAATTTCAGAAGACATTCCCAGCAAATTTGTGTAGAGTCTATGGTTTCCCTTTTAAATAATGAAAAATATAAGAAGACGGATGTGCCGGTCATTGCCCGGAATTTTTTGGTTGGGTTGGCACAGGATATCCAGAAAAATAAGAGTTATTTTAAAGATACGGTTTCCCGGGAACATTTAGCTTATCTCTATGCTAAAATTCAAAAGCAATTGGAATGAAGTTTAACTATTCAGGTGTTTTACCTGTGAAAATGTTTAAATGTCCCTATGAGAAATGTTGCTTGGAATTTGAGAAATCGTTCTGAAGAGTTTTTAACTCACTCTACATTCTGACTTTTAAATATTTTCACAGGAGGAACATTTGAAAATAGTAGTCTTTCTAACCTGTTCAGTTTTGTAATGATATTCTTTATTTTTTGTTGTAAAAAAACATATTATATTGAAAAAGGTTAATTCATGTTTGGATTTGTAATTCGATTTTGATATATTTAATCCGTTATATAAAGCAGAGTATTTCGATTGCTTCAAACTAAGAGGATATGTCACGAATTACAGAAAACATATTGTCAATCCTTTCGACTTTTCTATTCGTTTGTTTTCTTTGGAGCTGCAGTGAGGACAAAAAAGAAGAAATTCTCCCACCGCCAGTGGAACCTTGTCTGACGGTAAAAGCAGATCTTTATCCTTTGAATGCTCAGGGAGACAGTACTGAACTGGTGTTTACCACCAATGAATCCTGGAATATCGTTACGGAAACCGAAGAGGAGAAGCGGGA
>NZ_JH594596.1:389580-390993 GCF_000243215.1 Odoribacter laneus YIT 12061
ATGGAGTATGCTATGGAGTCGTTCTTTTCGATCGAACCGACGAAAACCTACCGTGATTACTTTAACGTCCATATGGTTTATGCCGTTTCGCGTAAAGCTTGTGTTGGGGATGACCCGACTCAGACGGCTCTTGGAACGGTATGGGATAAGGTCAATGGAGTTACCAACCGCTTAATTCAGTTACCCGACTATGTTTATATTCCCGTTTCTCGCGGGGTAATTCCTTATCCTTCCATAATAGTGAACGGTAAGAAGACAGGTTTTGCTCTTGTAGAAGGTACAGGTATAATTAAGCCGAACTATGCTTTTTCCTGTTATCTTTGTGGAGGACTTGACTATTTGAAATATCTTATTCTCCATGAATCCGTAGGTCACGGTTTTGGTTTATTAGGGGACGAATATGTCGATTATATAGATCAGGAATTACCCGAAAGTAATAAGAATAGATTAAAATTGGATCAGGCGAAAGGTTTATGTCTTAATTTATCACTGACGAATGATTCCCAGTCGGTTTATTGGTCTCATTTGATTGGTCATCCGCGCTATCCTTATGTAGGTGTCTATGAAGGAGGATATAAATATGATAAGGGCGTTTGGAGGTCAGAACTGGTAAGCCTTATGAGTACATTATTAACAGATTTAT
This sequence comes from Odoribacter laneus YIT 12061, assembly GCF_000243215.1. GTDB lineage: Bacteria > Bacteroidota > Bacteroidia > Bacteroidales > Marinifilaceae > Culturomica > Culturomica lanea. The sequence goes on from NZ_JH594596.1 coordinate 390,224, forward strand.
ATTTTAATGCAATCAGTCGTGAATTGTTGGTAAAACGAATCCTTGAGCTTTCAGGGGAAGGCTATAGTTTCGATAAATTTCTGCAAAAGGACAGTGACGAAGGACGTCCTACCGGAGGTTCCTTATCCTTGTCTCCCTTTCGTTCTACAAGCATAGATTGGATTGATCGTCTGTCGGTAGGGCCTGATGAACCTTAAAGAAATAAGAATGCGTTTGTGCAGAAAAATTCTATCGTTTGTTTTATGTCTTTCTTTAGGAAGTGTTTAATTCGTTTTTCTTTGTATTTAATCGGCATGCTCTGACTGAATTAAAGTTTTGATGGATAGTTTGGAAAAGTATTTCAGATTTTTCTATAAACAATTTTATTTTTTTACTGAAAGATATATTATATATAAATAAGTTAATTAATGTTTTATTTTATGGTCTATTATTAATATATTTAACTGATCTTAAAGAGATAGAATTTTCTGATTAGTTTAAACAAATAAGAAGTATGTTACGACTTACAAAAATTATATTGTTGTTTTTTTGCAGTCTTTTTGTTATCCAGTTTTCTTTGGAGCTGCAGTGAGGACAAAAAAGAAGAAATTCTCCCACCGCCAGTGGAGCCTTGTCTGACGGTAAAATCGGATCTTTATCCTTTGAATGCTCGGGGAGACAGTACTGAACTGGTGTTTACCACCAATGAATCCTGGAACATCGTTACGGAAACCGAAGAGGAGAAGCGGGACTGGTACCGTGTGTATCCGCTTTCCGGGGATGCCGGAGAG
>NZ_JH594596.1:392717-394261 GCF_000243215.1 Odoribacter laneus YIT 12061
TCGTTCTTTTCGATCGAACCGACGAAAACCTACCGTGATTACTTTAACGTCCATATGGTTTATGCCGTTTCGCGTAGAGCTTGTATTGGGGATGATGCGAGTCAGACAGCCCTTGGAACGGTATCTGATAAAACGAATGGTATCAGCAACCGATTAAACCTTATACCCGACTACATCTCTACAGTTGTTCCTCGCGGGGTAATACCTTATCCTTCGATAATAATGAATAATAGTAATGCGGGTCTTGCTTATCTAAAAGGAACAGGTGTTATTGAGCCAAACTATTCTTTTTCAGGTTATCCGATCGGAGGAATAGAATTTCTGAAAAGTCTAATTATTCATGAGTCCGTGGGTCATGGTTTTGGTTTATTGGCCGATGAATATGAGGATTATCAAAACGGGTGGGAAAAGGAAGAGATACCTGAGAGTAAGAAAAACAGGTTAAAATTGGATCAGGCGCGAGGTTTGTGTTTTAATGTTTCTTTGACGGATGACCCTACGACGGTATATTGGTCGCACTTGATCGGTCATCCGCGTTATCCCTATGTGGGTATTTATGAAGGAGGAGACCATTATGGATGGGGTGTCTGGAGGTCAGAGCTCGAAAGTAGTATGCGTTCTTCATATAATTATTTATACTTTAATGCGATTTGTAGGGAATTATTAGTAAAACGAATTCTTGAACTTTCAGGCGAAGGTTATAGTTTTGAGAAATTCCTTCAGACGGACAGTGACGAAGGACGTCCCTATAAAGGAACGTCAGTTCAGCATCCGTTTGGTGTTAAAAGAAACGGTTGGGTTCATCACCCGCCTGTGATGCTCGATGAACAATAAGGGTATATAAACATATTTGTATAAGCATATCCTATTGATCGGTTTATATTCTTATTTTTAGAAAATATTCTTCCTAATCTTTATAAAATTTGATGTATATATTTTGTTGGAAGTAATGCTTTATTGCTTCATAGACAGATACGTTTTTCTTTTTGATTCGTATCTGGAAAAGGTAAACTTCATAAGCCGGATTTATAGCATAAATCAGTTTATCCTCTCTCGATAGGACTTGTTTTACAAGTTTGATCTTGTTATTTCTCTGTGTTTTAAATAGAAATATATTGATTTTAGTCATAATCAAGTTTATTTTAGTGGCAGATAGATATATTATATTTAAATAAGTTAATTTAATGTTTGTGATTATAATTTTTTCTTAATATATTTAACCGATCATAAATAAACATTATGTTACGACTTACAAAAATTATATTGTTGTTTTTTTCAGCCTTTTTGTTATTCGGTTTTTTGGGGGGCTGTAGTGAGGACAAAAAAGAAGAAATTCTCCCACCGCCAGTGGAACCTTATCTGACGGTAAAATCGGATCTTTATCCTTTGAACGCTCAGGGAGACAGTACTGAACTGGTGTTTACCACCAATGAATCCTGGAACATCGTTACGGAAACCGAAGAGGAGAAGCGGAATTGGTACCGTGTGTATCCGCTTTCCGGGGATGCCGGAGAGGATATCCGGGTAAATGTGCAGGTGGACAG
>NZ_JH594596.1:395871-661131 GCF_000243215.1 Odoribacter laneus YIT 12061
TCGTTCTTTTCGATCGAACCGACGAAAACCTACCGTGATTACTTTAACGTCCATATGGTTTATGCCGTTTCGCGTAGAGCTTGTATTGGGGATGACCCGAGCCAGGTAGCTCTTGGAACGGTATTGGATAAAACGAATGGTATCAGCAATCGGTTGAACCTTATACCTGATTATGTGTATACCGCTGTTCCTCGCGGGGTAATACCTTATCCTTCGATAATAATGAATAATAATAACGTAGGTCTAACTTTTTTAAAGGGATCAGGTATTATTGAGCCGAATTACTCTTTTTCCGGTTATTCTATTGGGGGTCGTGGATATCTAAAAAGTACAGTTCTTCATGAATCTGTAGGTCATGGCTTTGGTTTACTTGCTGACGAATATATAAATTATCTAAGTGATGATTGGCAAGAAATCTCTGATAGTAAGAAAAATAGGTTAAAGTTAGATCATGAGAAAGGTCTAAGTTTAAACGTTTCTTTGACAGATGATCCGACATCGGTATATTGGTCTCATTTGATTGGTCACTCTCGTTATCCTTATGTAGGAGTTTATGAAGGGGGATATTATTATGCTAGTGGCGTTTGGAGATCGGAATATGAAAGTGTGATGCGTTCATCGAGAGACTATTTATACTTTAATGCGATCAGTCGTGAATTGTTGGTAAAACGAATCCTTGAACTTTCCGGCGAAGGTTACAGTTTCGAGAAATTCCTTCAGACGGACAGTGACGAAGGACGTCCCGGCAAGGGAACCTCAGTCCGACTTCCGTTTAGTATTAAAAGAAACGGTTGGGTTCATCACCCGCCTGTGATGCTCGATGGACATTAAATGAAGAATGCGTTTGTGCAGATATAAAATCAAATTAACTATTTAAAAACAAGGTTATGAAAAAACTATTATTCTTATCAGTGGTATTATTCGTACTTTGTGGTTGTAGCAATGACGAGATGTTAAAACCGGATCAGCCAGATGACGAAAATACCCTTTTTGTGCCTCATTTTTACGGGGCGGCTTTGTTGGAAAATCCTGCTCCGGGAACGCGTGGTGTGGCGAATACCCTGAAAATTTGGAGTAAACCGATGGCAGAGGAAAATCTTACAGTTAAGTTTCTGAATGGTACGGAACGTTACCGGGAGTTTATTGAGGAAGTCGTAAAAGAATGGGAAAAGGTTGCGGGAGTGCGATTTTATTTTGTTAAAGATAATGAGAATGCCTTGATTCGTATCGGTTTTGATTATGTTCCCGGGATGATGTCGAGTTGGGCTTTAACGGGAACCGACCATTTGCAGGTATATAATCAACAGACGGAGCCGACAGTTCATTTTGCACAGTGGCGTCGTGCTTCCGACGAACTAAAACGCAGCGACGTTCTGAGGGCTTTCGGTCAGGTTTTGGGTTTGGAACTGGAATTTCGTCATCCGAATTTCACTCCGGGCTGGATTACTGATGAAAACGGTAATATAGATGAAACAAGTATACGAGATTACTGGGAAAGTGAGTTAGGCGATTATATAAGTTGGGGAGAGCTAAAGAAAATAGTACTGAATCCGCTTCAGGATCAAACTTTTTTAATATCCAAAACAGACTCTTACGATCCAGAATCGGTAATGACGTGGCCTTTCTATGAAATGATTGCCCAGAATATTCCGCTTATCGAATTTGCAGAAGATTATAAAACTGAATTATCTATTCAAGATAAAGAATTTATTCAAAAATTATACGGATCTACACTGGGAGAATTAGTGCCGGAAGATAGGTATTTGAATTTGATCGAATTCGATTATACGGGGACTACACCAAAATTTACTTTAACGACGACTAAAAATACAGCGGTTATCTGGGATAAAGAGGCTAAAGAGGCTACCAATTTCTATTTGCCTACAGATACGACGACGGTATATAAATTCACTGCAACTCATACTTTTGCAGAAAACAAAAAGCACCGAATCATTATCGCTGAAATTTTGGAACGGGGACAGCAAATTCCGACTGAAAGTACGGCCTTAACCAAATTCGACTTAACTAATGGGGAGGGAGCTGACAATTTTGATATTAAGTTACTGAATAAGGCTTTGTGGTATATTCGGATAATCGGAGGTGAGAATTTTACGAGTCATGATTTTGACTTTACGGGTTACGATAATCTGAAAGAGCTCTATCTTGTAGGCACACTCGATTCCAGAGTAACGGTAGAAAATTGTGATAACCTGGAAGTTTTGGCAACAAGCCGGTTTATTTATAAGCCGGAAGAAGTGAGCGGTCCCTTGCAGACGACAGTTTTAGGTACTTCCGTCGACAATATCTACCTGATAGAGGGTCCCATCGCCGAATGGCCTATGGAAGATATCCCTTTTGCCCAATGGCCTGTTAGTGCCGAACCGGCTTATTCGTTAAGTGATTTAAACGGAACGGGTGTTAGCATTCTTAATTGTGGTAATATCAAAGAGATCAGTTTGGAAAATACCCGGATCAATAATATTGACTTCAGCGACCTTTCCAATTTGGAATATGTATATTTATCGTCGACCAAAGATTATCTTGTAGGCGGTAGTTCTGGATATAATGCCGGAGAATACTTGAATATGGCATTCAGTACTTTAATGGACAGAACGGGTAAAAGTACCGGCATAATCGTATTACGTGGCGTTACGACTTCTACGTCTATCTATCCGCCGGATTATGTGGAAGTTCCCATAGTCATTGATGAACTTGAACAGATCAATGCTCAGCTGGAACTTAAAAACTGGACAGCAATCTGGGATTCGGGATTATGTCCTCAGGACCCGGCTGTTCCTTGGCCAGGAGGTGAGGAGTAAAAAGAACGCAGTCTGATTAATTTAAGATGCAGAATAGCTCGGTGGCGAGTCAAAAGTTTACTTTTGACGGAGGAGCAGTTTTTCCAGCCTGAAGGGCATATACGATCATTTTTATTTTCTACAAATGCCGGAATATTGACAAGTCCGGCATTTTTTTTCACTGGGAGCTTGTGTAAAGGGTTGTTCCGGAGAGAAAAGACGGCTTAGCAAATCAGACAGATGGAGGGAAAATTCCTCTTTGTAAGCGTTGAAATCAGTAATAGAAGTATTATTACATTTTAATTTGTAATCATAATCGTTTCCGAAAAGGAGTTTTATACTGTAAATTCCAGGTATAAGGACAGACGTTTCCGGATGAGAATGTTCAAACATAAGGCAGTAAAGCATCGTTTGGAAGGCTGCTTTATTGCGGAGGGGATTGGAGGAGTCGAATAGGGAACCGATGTTTTTACAATTGGTATTATCGGCTCCGGTTTTATAATCGATTACTCTTACGGTGTTGCCGATCTGGTCTACCCGGTCGATGATGCCGCCGATAAATAGGGGAAAAGTGCCCGAGGGAGTCCGGATAGGGACGGGGATACTGTATTTTTTTTCCATCGAGATGATGCGGAAAGGGCAAAGCGTTTTGTCGTATTGAAACATTCTGCGGATATATTTTTTGATAACTTCCAGAATCAGTTCATTGCTCCCGCTATCAATGAGTTTACTGGTTTGCTGAGTGTAAATACGGAGATAGGAGCGGTATATATGTTCCTCTATAAGCGCAGAGTTGGATAAAAGAGAATCGATAATAGGAGTATTGATTTCCTGTTCTCCTACCGTGGCGTATAGGGATTGTACGGATTCGTGGAAAATATTTCCCAGCAGTCGGTGGTCCAGTTCTTCGGCGATCTCTTCTTTTTCTTTGATGCCGGCTACGTATTTGAAATAAAATTTCAGCGGACAATCGATATAGGCATTCAGTGCAGAAGGTGATAAAGTTGTTTCTTCCGAGAGAGTATACCCTTTCAGCATTTGCAGTATACTTTCATTTTTCGGAATACGAATTTCTTTCTCTTCTTCCAGGGAAATACGATTCTGGAAATTTTGTTCTTTTACAGCTAGTCCGGATTCGTATTTAATCTGATGGAGATATCGGCTCATCTCTCCTCCGTTCAGGTTTTGAATGACCGAGGTATAGAGAATTTTGACATTTTGTGCCCGTTGTAAAAGCCGATAAAAATTATAGGCAAAAAGAGCTTCCCGGTGTTCGGGAGTGGGCAGACGGAAACCGACCCGCAGATTATACGGAATAAAAGAGGAGGGAATATTCGTTTTGGGAAGTGTCCCTTCGTTGGCAGAAAAAATAATCAGATTTTTAAAATCGAGCATACGGGTTTCGAGTAATCCCATGATCTGTAAGCCCTCTAAAGGTTCCCCGGAAAAAGGAATGCTGACGGATCCCAGTAGTTTGTATAAGATCTGCAGATAGAGCTTATTTTCAGGTTCGATTTGTTCTTCCTCGAAAGTATTTTTCAGATTTTGAATACAGAGATAAAGCGTAAAAATAAATTCTTTTTCGATCGCCTGACTTTTTTCGTTTTCCGTATCGAAAGTATGGGCCAATAAGTTCAGGATGCGGAGTAAATAATCCGGTATTTTTTCGTTTTGTTCTTGAAATATAGCTTGGGTAACGGCATTAAAATACAACGATTTGGCAGGGATATAAATAATATTCTTTTGGCGGAAGTCGTCGAGGATTGTATCTATATCTTCGGGACAACTGCTTCGGAGTAATTTGTGATTCAGCAGGGCGATAACCGGTTTATAATAATAATAGGTTTCTTCTCCTTCTGTTTTCGTATAGTTTTTCAGTTCTCCCAGCATATAAATAAGGGCGCCGACAGAGGTATTACGGGCGGGATAACCCATAGTAATATTTATTTTCCGGATGTCTTCCGGGATAGAGTGCATCACCGGTATGAGCAAGCGTTCGTCGCATAAAACCAGGGCAGTACGAATACTGTCTTTTTCGGGCAAATTTTCCAGTAATTGGGGAATCAATTTGGCTTGTCCGATAGCGGAAGGAACAGAAATATATTCAATTTGTTTATTGCTGTATTTAAAATTGTTGAAATGTTCTTTTCCCAGTTCATTGGGAAAAAGTTTCAGGTCTTCCCGGATATACCGGCCGGCTTCGTGGTATTCCTCGGTAGAATAATAGATATCGTAATCCCAGTAGAAACGGGCTTTTTGATTCAGGTGATAAAAAGTGAAAATCTGTTTTTCACAGGGACTCAGTGCATTGAAACCGGCAAAAATAATCGGTTGTTCCTGGGAGTAATCTTCGATATGTTCGTAAAAATGACGTTCACCCATTCCTTCGTAGCATATTCCTTCTGCAGTAAGATGCCTTTTAAAATGAACATAAGTAGCGTACAGGTTATTCCATATTTTTAGGAATTCTTCCTGTTCTTTGCTGTATTTTTCGGGATTAAAATTATTCCAAAAACTTTGGATGACAGCGATTTGCTCGGATGTCAGGTAAGAGAATCCGGATTCCAGTTCTTTGAGGGAAACGATATTGGAAAAGAGTATTTTGGGGTCTACCAGATATTTGTCGATATCGTCGAAATCTTCCAACAACAAATTCCCCCAAAAATAGAAATCCTCAAATTTTTCGTTTGTTCCGGAAGCTTGGAGATAAGCTTTGTAAAGTTTGATCGTAAGGGTGATATTTTCTGCTTTTTTGATTCCGGTCTGGTATTCTATAAATTCATTAAGTGTAAAAATTTCGGGCATCCAGGTGGGCTTATCCACCAATTCCGACAAGGCTTCCGCCAGGAAGAGCCCTGCTCTTTTATTGGGAAAAATGACTGTCAGGTCTTTGAGGTTACACTGATATTTTGTAATAAGGTCCTTAGCAACCAGTTGAATAAATGATGTCATACGAGTTTATACCTGATAGATGATTTGAATTTATGCCTTCCGATCTGATCTTTTCGGATAAAAAACCGTTTCTTGTGAGTAAACTGTTTTTTTTGTTATTAATTTTGCTCAGCAAAGCTACGATTTAAAATTTATAATTGAAATTCATTTATGTTAAAGGATTTATTGCAAAAAAACAGAAGTTATCGCCGTTTTGATCACAGTGTAAGATTATCCCGGGCAGATTTGGCGGAATGGGTGGAACTGACCCGTTATTGTGCTTCTGCCCGGAATGCTCAGGGATTAAAGTACAGGTTGGTGACGGAAGAGGCCGAAGGAGCAAAGGTATTTGAAACGTTGGCCTGGGCTGGTTATTTGAAGGAATGGGCGGGACCGGCAGAGGAGGAAAGACCGGTTGCTTATCTGATTCAGTTGCTGGATACCCGTATCGAAGAGAATTGTCTGTGCGATGACGGTATTCAGGCACAAACCATTTTGCTAGGGGCTGTGGAAAAAGGATTTGGCGGATGTATCATAAAGGCCTTTAAAAATGAAGTCCTACGTACCATTTTGGAATTACCCGATTATATGAAAATTATGTATGTGATTGCTTTGGGGAAACCGGTAGAGAAAATAGTACTGGAAGAGATCGGGGATGGGGATTACAAATACTGGCGGGATGCAGCAGGAACGCATCATGTGCCCAAGCGTACCTTAGAAGAATTGATCTTTTAATTTTTAAGTCGGATTATGAAGCTTCTTTGTGCAGAATATAATTCTGAAGGGAGGATGACGGTAGGAGTCGTCGGAGACAATGCCTTGTTGAGAAATAACAATGATTTTTATTTCCCTGCTTTTACACAGGAACTCAGTTGTGTGCCTCAGCTTGTTTTCCGGGCTTGTAAATTGGGGAAAGGGATTTCGGAGCGTTTCTCCCGTCGGTACTATGATGCGGTAGGAGTGGGACTGAGATTTTATGCAGATACCCTGGAACAGGATTTACAAAAGTTAAAATTGCCTTCCGGCTTATCTGCTTCTTTTGACGATTCGGCTGCGATAAGTGAGTTATCTGAGTATGCAGGTGAAACGACAAGGTATGCATTGCAAATCGATGAACAGTTGGTTTTTGAAGGAAATTCAACGGAATTGCCTGTTTCTGTAGACCGTTTTGTTGCAAAAGCTTCCGAGTATTACATGATCAAAATCGGAGATTTCTTTTTTTGCGGAAATCCGTTTCGTCATAGAGGATTGCAAATAAATACCCGGATCCGGATGTATATGAACGACGTTTGCCGGATGGATTTTTATGTGAGATGAGGAAATAGGTGAGTGCTTCTTTCGGAAGCGATTAACATTTTGCTGATGAACGGCACTCTATACCTGATTAACCTTCCTCTGACCACTCGCTGATGGATAAATCTGCGGTTCGGGTTCGGATCATAAGCGGGTGTACAGCGCCGTTCATCCCTTTTACACCTGAATATTATTGTACAAAAACCGTTTAATTTTTTGAGTAGGCGTTTTTTCAAACGGTTCGCTTTGAATCATCACCAACTGTAATTTCGAGAAATTATTTACCCGGCTGTTTACGTATTCAAAGAGCTCTTTTTTCTGTTCTTCGATCATTTCGTTCAAATGAGCTTTGTAATTTCCGGCCTGGGTTTTTAGTTTTTGGTATTGTTTTTCCAGTTCTTCCATATTGAAATGAACCATAGCGACCAATTTTCCTTTACTTTCTACCACTAAAGACTCGTTTACGAAACGGAAATTATTGATGATCGATTCAATTTCTTCCGGATAAATATTTTCTCCCGAAGCTCCTAAAATCATCGTTTTAATCCTTCCCCGTATAGAAAGGCGGCCTTTGGTGTCGAAAAATCCTAAATCTCCTGTTTTAAACCATCCGTCTGGGGTCATCACTTCCTGGGTTAATTCCGGTTTCTTGTAATATCCCTTCATGACGTGCGGTCCTTTGATCCAGATTTCTCCTTCTCCTTTGTGGTCCGGTTCGTTAATTTTCATACTTACGCCTTCCATCACGGGCCCTACGCCCTGCAGAAAAGTAGCAGAAGGATTACTGCCGGCGCTCATGGGGGCTGTTTCCGTCAGTCCATAACCGATTGCGTAAGGAAATTTCGCTTCGTGCAAAAACCGTTCTACAATAGGGTCCAGTTTAGAGCCTCCGATTCCGAAAAATACCAGTTCTCCTCCGAAGGTTTTCATCAGTTTTTTCCCGGCTAAACGGTTCAGTATTTTCCGGGTCGGTGCGAACTTATGAAGAGTACGCATCATTGCCGAGGAGTTAAAGCGGGGAACGATCTGGGTTTTGTATATTTTTTCAATTACCAGCGGTACGGAAAGAATGACCGTCGGCCGGATTTTTTGCATAGCCGGCACCAGTAATTTGGGAGTCGGTACCCGGTCCAGATAAAAGATTTGTGCTCCGAACAAGAGAGGAAGCAATAAACCTAACGTATTTTCGTAAGTATGGGCCAATGGCAATATACTTAGAAAACGGTCTTTTTCTCCTACAGGCTGTATCGTACTGCATTGGCGTGCATTCCATACCAGATTTTTATGAGTAAGTTCTACCCCTTTTGAAAATCCTGTTGTTCCAGAAGTATAAATAATAGAAGCGGTATCTTCTTCTTCGATCGTTATTTCCGGAAGCGGTGTCTGGTTATTTAAAGCAATTGCGGGTTCCAGCTTTTCGATGGCTTCCGCTTCGTATCCTTCCGGAATAGAAGCGAAGTTATTCATCAGGATTTTATGTTCCAGAAAATCCGTTTTTATCGGAGCAACCAGTTTATAAAGCAGCTTCGAAACGAAAATAACTTTCACTTCTGCATGTTCCAATATATTCTGAATTTCTGTGCTGCTGAAACCGGGGAGTATGGGTACGGATATCGCTCCGATCTGAGCAATGGCGAACTGCGTGATTCCCCAGTTGGGCATATTCGCACTTAAAATAGCTACTTTATCGCCCTTTTGAATCCCTAATGTTAAAAGATGATTGGCTAAAGAAAGGACGTCCTTGTATAAATCCTGGTAAGTTCTGTTTCCTGACTGAACAAAGTTTAAAGATAAATTATTTTTAAACTGGGAACAACTGTTCTTCAGCAGTTCCGGTAAAGTCAATTTTTTCAAGATCATTGTAAAATTATTCACTAATACACCACAAAGATACGATGATTTTTTAATATAGTGGTTAAAGAAGCCTAAAAAGAAAAGAGAAAATGGTTAAATCCTTGAGATAAAGTTAAAAAATTTTTGACATTTGTTTTTTTAACTGTATCCTCCTCAAAAGGCTGGATTCCTTTTCGGAAAGTGTAGATTCAAGCTGCTTTTTATTTTGCCGGGTTCTCCTCCGCCTTATTTTGGGAGAGAGCTGAGAACTCCGTTTGCTATTTTGTAAAGTCGGTCTTCCCTAAACCGCCGATACGGAGGGTTGACCGATTTAAATTTACAGGGTCTCTCTTTTGTAACGTCGCTTTGGCTGGCAAGGTACTGGCCCTATACTTATTGATGAGGGCATTTTGAAAGCAGTACAAAGGCTGATTATCCCTTACTGTTTTGTCGGGGGATTTTAGAGCAGATGACTCCTGAAAACGTATGGTTTTCAGGAGTCATTATTTGTTGTGAAGTTCTTTTATTTTACAGGAACTTCTTTCAGGACTTCTTTCAGATAATCCCAGAATTTCCCGACGGAAGCGATGTTTACTTTTTCGTCAGGAGAATGGGGATGGCAAATGGTCGGTCCAAAGGAGATCATATCCCAGTTGGGGTATTTAGCTCCCAGAATACCGCATTCCAAACCGGCATGTACCGCCATGATTTCCGGTGCTTTGTGATACATTTTCTGGTAAATTTCCTGCATCAATTTCAGAATTGCCGAATGGGGATTCGGTTTCCAGCCCGGATAAGCGCCGTCGAAAATAATCCGGTCGGCTTTTGCCAGCTCGAAAACGGCTTGCAGAGAATCAGCCAGATAATCCTTAGCTGTTTCTACAGAGGAACGCATCAGGGTATTGATGACAATTTTATCTTCTGTCGTTTTTACGATGGCCAGATTGTTGGAGGTTTCCACAGTTCCCGGCATAGAATCGATCATACGCACTGTTCCGTTGGGGCAACCCATAATAGCGTCGATCAGGCGTTCCTGTAAATCTGCATCCATCACCCGAGCCGGAAGTTCTGCTTCTTCTACCAGCAGTTTTACGTCCGGATCTTTTTCTATTAATTCGGCTTTATAAATAGCAGAAGCTTCGGCTACTTTTGCTTGCAGCTGGCCGGCATTTTCGCTGGGAACTGTTACCAGTGCAAAGGATTCTCTCGGGATCGCGTTGCGCAAACTACCTCCATTTACAGCTGCCATTCTCAAGTCTAACGCTTTAGCATTGGCTTTTAAAAAGCGGAATAATAGTTTATTGGAATTTCCGCGTCCCAAATTGATATCCATACCGGAATGTCCGCCTTTGAGGCCTTTTAATGACAGTTTGAAAGCTTTGCTATCGGCAGGTACAGCGGCTTCTTTGTAATCGAATTCTATCGTAGAATCTAATCCACCGGCGCAACCTACATACAATTCTCCTTCTGTTTCAGAATCCAGGTTTAATAAAATATCTCCTTTCAGTACTCCGGGTTTTAAGCCGTTAGCACCGTCCATACCGGTTTCTTCCGTAGCGGTGATCAGAACTTCGATCGGTCCGTGGGGAATATCGGTAGCTGTTAATACAGCCATTCCTGCAGATACGCCCATTCCGTTATCGGCTCCCAGGGTTGTGCCTTTAGCCCGTACCCATTCTCCGTCTACATAGGCATCAATGGGATCTTTAGTAAAATCGTGAACCTTATCTTCATTTTTCTGCGGAACCATATCCAGATGTCCCTGAAGAATAATTCCTTTGCGGTTTTCCATACCCGGAGTAGCCGGTTTTCTCATGATGATATTGCCTACTTCATCTATAGTCGCGTCGATTTGGTTTTCTTTGGCCCAGTTCATCATAAATTCCCTGGCTTTTTCTTCGTGATTGGACGGTCTCGGTACTTGGGTCAATTTGTAAAAATTCTCCCAGATTGCTTTTGGTTGAAGATCTCTAATTGTTTCGCTCATATTGTTTGATTTTAATTGAATGTTTAAATGTAAAAACGTGAAAAGGTAAAGACGTTTAAGCGTCTTTACATCATTTCAAATTTTTATTTAAAAAGTTTACGAATTTCGTATACAATTGCAGACTCGTATTGCCTCCGTAGATGCTGTGATTGCGATTGGTGTAAATGCCCATGTCGAATTGCTTGCCGGCTTGTACCAGGCGTTCGGCTAATTCATAGGTGTTTTGCACGTGTACATTGTCGTCGGCTGTCCCGTGGCAGAGCAGAAGGTTACCTTTTAATTGACCGGCCCAGTTGAGGGGGGCATTTTCATTATAACCTTTTTCGTTTTCCTGCGGAGTACGCATATATCTTTCCGTATAAATGGAATCGTAGAATTTGTAATGGGTGACGGGGGCTATTGCAATAGCTGTACTGAAAACGTCATTTCCTTTCATAATGCAGAGAGAAGACATGAATCCTCCGTAACTCCATCCCCAGATACCGACTTTTTTACTGTCGATGTAAGGTTTTTCTGCCAGCCACTTAGCCGCGGCAATCATGTCGTCACTTTCCAGTTTTCCCAATTGCATATACGTACATTTCCGGAATTCTTCCCCTCTGGCGGCTGTCCCCCGGGGATCAATACAGGCTACGATATAACCTTCCTGAGTAAGATAGTGCAACCAGTTGATACCCCCCCAGCTGTTCTTGACCTGTTGGGAATTCGGACCGCTATACTGGGTAATGAGCAAAGGGTAGGCTTTATTCGGATCAAAATTTACCGGTTTCATGATCCAGGCGTTTAACATCGTTTTGCCATCGGCAGCCGGGATTTGTATAAATTCTTTCGGAGAAATCGCATAATTTTGGATGACTTCCTGGAGTTGTTGATTGTCCTCCAATACCCTTACCGGTTTTACTTTGGCATTGTACAACCGAATGACGGGCGGATTTTCTGCATCAGAAACCGTATTGATGTAATAATTGTAATTTTTACTGAAGTTTACTTCATTCCATCCTTTTTCCGGAGTCAGTTTTTTCTTTTTACCTTTACTGTCTATAGCGTAGACGTACTTTTCCAGGGGAGACTCCTCGTAAGAAGAGTAATAGTAGGTTTTCCGGACCGGATCGTAGCCGTAAAAATCAGCAATGTCGTAAGGTCCGGAAGTAATCGCTTTTTTCTCGTGTCCCGTCATGTCGTACAAATACAGGTGCATATACCCGCTTTTTTCACTGGTGATAATAAAATGTTGCCCGTCCGCTGTAAAGAATAAATTGTCGAAATTACTTTCGTCTATATAGTATTTATTTTCTTCCCGGTATAGAACATTGGAAACGCCGGTACGGGCGTTGGTCAGCAACACTTCCATCTTATTTTGCAACCGGTTGAGCCGGATAATCGCCAACTTTTTCGGATCTTGGGTCCAACGGATACGGGGAATATAAAGGTCGGTTTCTTCACCGATATCCATTTTTAAGGTGGTCTTGTCCTGAATGTCGTATACATGAACCGATACGGTCGAATTGGCTTCTCCGGCTTTCGGGTATTTGTAACTGTAAACGGAGGGGTAGACTTCGTTTTCTTTTATAGCCGGTGCTTGTCCTTCGAACATATTCATCGGAAATTCTTTTACCTGACTTTCATCAAACCGGATAAAAGCGATGGCAGAACCGTCGGGAGCCCATTCAAAAGCCCGGTTAAAAGCAAATTCTTCTTCGTATACCCAGTCAGGAGCCCCATTAATGATATGATTGTATTTCCCGTCGAAAGTAATCTGACGTTCGGTTTTAAAACGGATATCGTAGATAAACAGATTATTGTCCCGCATAAAGGCAATTCTCAGTCCATCCGGAGAAAAAGTAGCTAAACGTTGTTTGCCGTTTTCAGAAAGCGGATTTAACTCTTTGTTTTTAAAATCGAATATATAATAATCGGCAGTAAAAGAACGGCGATAAATAGGAGTGATGTTCGTACTGATCAGGAGTCGACTTTCATCAGCATTGAATTGATAATCTGATATATACTTTACTTTGTCGTTTCCTTCAATCGTTTCCAGGTCCAACAAGGTGGCGACCGCTTGTCCGGTTTTGTAACTGTATTTGACTATTTTTTTACCTCTGTTTTCCAGCACGGTATAGTGTTCTCCGTCGTTCATGGAACGTATGCCATATACTCCTTTGCTTCGGAATGTACCGTCTTTAAAAAAATCGTTCAGACTTAATTGTTTGGTTTGGGCCATAGTTTGGTTCCCTGCACTCACCAGCATCAATAAAATTAAAATGTGATATATTCTTTTCATCGTTTAAAATTGTTTGGTAATTCAATCGTGCCTCAAAGGTTTAAAAAAAAACTTTGTTTTCAAAGGATTTTTCCTGTCAAAGTTAACATTCCTTTCTTTTCCTGCTTCTTTTATCTGCTTTTGTTAATCCTTCAAATAATCGGTAATCTCTAAAAAATATATATCTTTGCAGTTCATTAATTAGCAAAATTAAAGTTTGTTCGGTTGCCGGTCATGCAATATACCCTATTAGCAAAAGATAAAAACAGTGAGGCGCGTTGTGGCGTATTGACAACAGCCCATGGGGATATCCATACTCCTATTTTTATGCCGGTGGGGACAGTGGGAACGGTGAAAGCGGTACATGCGCGGGAATTAAAAGAGGATATCCGGGCAGAAATTATTCTGGGGAATACCTATCATTTGTATCTGAGACCCGGTACTGAGGTTTTGCAAGCTGCCGGCGGTTTACATCGGTTTAATGCCTGGGACAGACCGATTCTGACAGATAGTGGAGGATTTCAGGTATTTTCCCTTACAGAAAATCGAAAGATCACGGAAGAGGGAGTAATCTTTCGCTCCCATATCGACGGTTCGAAACATATATTTACTCCGGAGAAAGTGATGGATATTCAGCGGAAGATTGGATCGGATATTATTATGGCTTTCGATGAATGTCCTCCCGGTACGAGTGAATATGGATATGCGAAAAAGTCTTTGGAATTGACCCAGAGATGGTTGGAACGTTGTATAGCCCGTATCGATGCTACCGAGCCTTTGTATGGTTATGAACAAAATTTGTTCCCGATCGTACAGGGATGCGTATACAAAGATTTGAGGGAGAAATCGGCGGAACATGCCGTTGCTTTAAACCGGGCCGGTTATGCTATCGGCGGATTGGCTGTGGGAGAGCCTGCAGAGGATATGTATGCCATGATTGAGGTGGTCAACCGGATTTTGCCTCAGGATAAACCCCGTTATCTGATGGGAGTCGGGACGCCTGAGAATATCCTGGAAGCCATTGCTTTGGGCGTAGATATGTTTGATTGTGTGATGCCGACACGGAACGGGCGGAATGGAATGTTGTTTACCACGGAGGGGATTATCAATATAAAAAACCAGAAATGGGAAAGGGATTTTTCTCCGCTCGACCCGGCAGAAATATGTTATGTAGATGCGGATTATTCGAAAGCTTATCTGCGTCATCTCATTAAAGCGAATGAGATTTTAGGATTGCAGATCTGCTCTATCCATAATCTGGCTTTTTATTTGTGGCTCGTACGGGAAGCCCGTAAACATATAATGGAAGGCGATTTTCTGGAGTGGAAAAACCGGATGATCAGAAAAGTAACGACACGCTTGTAAAGAGATGGAAAGGGGGTTGGATGTTTAGAGGCGTATGGAGAATTAATGCTTCACTCGTTAACGGAACTTTCGTTCCGGATTAACCTTTAGTAGAATCCGAAGGTTTAGGAATGAGACATGAAAATCCTTCCGCTTTTGAACTCTTGAACTTAAACGAATAGTATTCTAGATAAGAACAGAAAGATAAAAGGCAGCAACCAGAGGGTTCGATATGGATAAACTGCTGTGAGAGGTATTATGAAAAGACTCGATTTATATATTATCCGGAAATTTTTAGGGACATTCTTTTTTTCCCTGGCGCTGATTCTGTGCATTGTGGTCGTGTTCGATGTATCGGAACGTCTGGAAAAATTTATCGAATACGAAGCTCCTTTGCGGGCTATTATATTTGATTATTATATGAATTTCATTCCTTATTTTGCGAATGTTTTTTCTGCATTGTTCACTTTTATCTCTGTCATTTTCTTTACTTCCAAAATGGCTTATGACAGTGAAATTATTGCGATTTTAAGTACGGGCATCAGCTTCAATCGTTTTTTGGTACCCTATTTGATTTCAGCGACGATTATCGCTATTTTATCGTTTTTCCTGAGCGCTTTTGTCATTCCGAATGCCAACCAGACCCGTATCCAGTTTCAGAAAGAGTATATGGGTAAAAAATACGCTAACCGGGAAGCCAATATTCACCGGCAGATAGCTCCCGGAGTGTATATTTATATGTCCAATTATTCTGTGGCTTCCAATATAGGATATGACTTTTCTTTGGAGAACTTTCAGGGGGATACCTTGGTGAGTAAACTGACCTCCACCCGCATCAACTGGGATGAAAAAAAGGGAAAATGGGTAATTAATAACTGGAAATTGAGAGAATTGGAAGGGGATAAAGAAATATATACTACGGGTCGCGAATTGGATACTTTATTGAATTTTATGCCTTCTGAATTTTCGGAAGATCCCAGTAAAATTAAGGAGCAATTGACCTTACCGGAGTTGAACGAGTATATCGAACGCATGCGGTTGAGGGGAAGTTCCAATGTTACGGAATTCCAGATCGAGAAATACAAGGTTTGGTCCAGTGCTTTCGCTACCTTTATTCTGACCATTATAGGAGCCTGTATTTCTTCCCGTAAGATCAGAGGAGGGATGGGGCTGCATTTGGGATTGGGGTTATTACTCAGTTTTTCCTATATCTTATTTATGCAATTTTCAACTGTTTTTGCAACAAATGGAAATATGAATCCGTTATTATCTGTGTGGCTGCCGAATATATTGTTTACGGTAATTGCTTTGTTTGTATACAGGACGGCTCCTAAATGATAGACAGAAAAATAAGTGAATTATTCGGAGATTTGGGAATAAAAATGTGTGATAAAAGGAGGAGTGAACAGATTTTTGTTCTTTATGCGTTTCCGGAGCTATACCTTCAAAATAAGAAATGACAAAAATATAAAGATAAAATACCGTGGGGATGGGAATGGTGCATATATCGGAGCGTGATTAAAATTGAATTATGGAAAGAAATTATAATAGAAAAGAAAACGGTGGAAGTCGAAAACCGGTTGGTCGTAATTTTCGTAAGGAGAGCTACGACAGAAACTTCAATAATGAAAGGAGAGAACGTCAGGACGGTGAAAGGAGGGAAAGGAGGAGTTTTGGAAAAGAACGTTTTAACAGTGAAAGGCGTGATTCTGCTGAAAATAGAGAGGCATTCCGGGAAACTGCTCCGAGATTCCGGAAAAGAGAGAGAATCGGGGAAAATACGCACCGTGAGAGCCGTGAGTATATAAGAAAGGATTATTATAATCCGGAGGCCCGCAGAGAGACGCACACAGGACCTGAAAAGCGCGACGATAGAAGGGAGAGGAAGGAATTCCGGAGAACAGAATCCCCGCGTCCTTTCCGGAAAAATACGTATAGACAGGAAAACCGGACGGATTTTTCTGAAAGGCGGCGTTCGGGTTCCTTTGACAATAATCCCCGCTTTGAACAGCGGGAAGAGATCAGCGCAGCTAAAAAAGAGGAGCTTCGGAAAAAGCATTATAGTAAAAAGAAACAACTGGCTCATTTACAAAAGAAAGCGGATGAAAATGTATTTATCCGCCTGAATCGTTATATTTCGATGGGAGGGATATGTTCTCGCCGGGATGCCGATGCCCTGATTGTGGCCGGGAGAGTGAAAGTGAATGGGGAAGTGGTGGAAGCAGTAGGAATAAAGGTGAAGAGAACGGATAAAGTGGAAGTGGATGATTCTATTATTACTCCGGAGAAAAAAGTATATTTGGTTTTAAATAAGCCGAAAGATTATGTGACTACAGTGGAGGATCCTCTGGAACGTAAAACGGTAATGGATTTGGTCGAGAACGCTTGTAAAGAACGAATATATCCGATTGGCCGGTTGGATAGGCAAACCACAGGAGTGCTTCTTTTTACAAACGACGGGGAGTTGGCTAAAAAGTTAACTCATCCTAAATATGAGCACAAAAAGATCTATCATGTATTTTTAGACCGGCCTCTGGAAGAGAAGGATTTGGAGAAAATTGCGGCGGGGATTGAATTGGAAGATGGCTTGATAAAAGCAGATGAAATTAATTATACCTCTCCCGACGGGACGCAGGTCGGGATAGAGATTCATTCGGGCCGGAACCGGATTGTAAGACGTATATTTGAGAATCTGAATTACCAGATTGTCAAGTTGGACCGGGTATATTTTGCTGGGATTACTAAGAAAAATTTACCTCGCGGAAAATGGAGATTCCTGACTCCTCAAGAAGTGAAAATTCTCAAAGTGTATAATGTATAAAAGTGTAGGTTTACTCGAAAAGAAAGCCGTGTAATCATTTGAGCTTGTATTTTTGCGTATTGAATCGTTATTTTCACCTGCTGTCGTGTCGGCAAACATTGGTCTGGAAAGAATGAAAGACAAGAAAATAAAATTATGAAGGGAATTGTTTTAGCCGGAGGATCCGGCACCCGTTTATATCCCATTACGAAGGGGGTATCGAAACAATTATTGCCGATTTACGATAAGCCCATGATTTATTACCCGATTTCGGTTTTAATGTTGGCGGGAATACGGGAAATATTGATTATTTCTACCCCTCAGGATTTGCCTGGTTTTCGTCGGTTATTAGGAGATGGGTCGGAGTATGGAGTCCGGTTTGACTATGCGGAGCAGGCTCGGCCGGAGGGATTGGCGCAGGCGTTTCTGATTGGAGAAAAATTTATCGGGGAAGATTCCGTATGCCTGGTATTGGGAGATAATATATTTTATGGACAATCGTTTACCCGAATGCTGAAGAACGCAGTAGAAACTGCCGAAAAAGAGAAAAAAGCTACTGTATTCGGATATTATGTGAACGATCCGGAACGCTATGGAGTAGCTGAATTCGATTTGTCGGGAAATGTTTTGAGTATTGAAGAAAAACCGACGGTCCCGAAATCCAATTATGCCGTAGTCGGATTATATTTTTATCCCAATAAAGTTCTTTCTGTTGCCAAAAATGTTCGGCCTTCTGCTCGGGGAGAGTTGGAAATAACGACTGTCAATCAAACGTTTTTGAAAAGCGGAGAACTAAAGGTTCAGGTGTTGGGACGTGGATTTGCCTGGCTGGATACGGGTACTCACGATTCCTTATCGGAGGCTTCTACCTTTATTGAGGTAATTGAAAAGCGGCAGGGGTTGAAAATAGCTTGCCTGGAGGAAATTGCTTATAAGCAGGGGTGGATTGATGCCGATCAATTGAGAAAAGCGGCAGTTGCTATGACTAAAAACGAATATGGGCAGTATTTGTTGAAACTGTTAGGGTGCTAAGAAATATCGGGGAATGTCCGGATCTTGTCCGGGGAAACTGAAAAGAGTGGCTAATCGTCTGTAATACTAAAACATAAGGATTAGAGAGAATGAATGTAATTGAAACAGCTATAGAGGGGGTTGTCATTTTGGAACCTCATTTATTTGAAGATACAAGGGGATATTTCTTCGAGAGTTTTTCTCAGCGGGATTTTGAAGAAAAGGTTGGAAGGGTAAATTTTGTCCAGGATAACGAATCCAAATCTTTTTACGGGGTGCTTCGGGGATTGCATTATCAGTTGGCTCCTTATGAACAGGCTAAATTAGTACGGGTTGTAAAAGGATGTGTCTGGGATGTAAATGTGGATTTACGGAAAGATTCTCCGACCTTCGGGAAGCATGTTGCAGTGGAACTGAGTGAAAAAAATAAACGGCAATTATTTATTCCCAAGGGGTTTGCCCATGGATTTGCCGTATTGAGCGAGGAAGTTATTTTCCAATATAAATGCGATAATTATTATACACCCGGTCAGGAAGGAGGAATCCGCTTTGATGATCCTGAGCTGGGGATTGATTGGCGTATTCCGCAGAAAGATATACTTTGTTCGGAAAAAGATAAGCAGCTGAAATCTTTTCGGGAGAGTTTCGTGTTTTAGATTTTGACGATCGGAAAGATATCCAACAGGGAGGAAGTTTAAGAGCATTTTGCTGTCGGTATAAAAAAAGCTTATGAAAACTATTTTAATAACAGGAGGGGCCGGTTTTATCGGTTCCCATTTGGTAAGGCATATGTTGGATAAATATCCGGCTTATCGGATTGTGAATGTGGATAAACTGACCTATGCGGGAAACCTGGAAAATTTGCGGGACATCGAAGAAAAACCAAATTATGAATTTGTACGAGCGGATATTTGCGATTACCCCCGTATGCAATCCCTGTTTGCACATTATCGGATAGAGGGAGTGATACATTTGGCTGCGGAAAGTCATGTGGACCGTTCCATCCGGGATCCTTTTGCTTTTGCCCAGACTAATATTATGGGAACACTGAGTTTGTTACAGGCGGCTAAAACCGCCTGGGAAGGAGCTTGGGAGGATAAATTATTTTATCATGTTTCGACCGACGAGGTGTACGGATCTTTGTCGGAAGGAAAAGGCTTGTTTACCGAGACGACCCGTTATGAGCCGCATTCCCCTTATTCGGCTTCTAAAGCTTCTTCCGATCATTTTGTCAGGGCTTATCACGATACTTACGGTTTGCCCGTAAAAATTTCGAATTGTTCGAACAATTACGGGGCTTATCAGTTTCCGGAAAAATTGATTCCTTTGTTTATCAACAATATCCGTTATAACAGACCTTTGCCGGTGTATGGAAAAGGTGAAAATGTACGGGATTGGTTGTTTGTGGAGGATCATGTACGCGCGATCGATTTAATTTTTCATCAAGGAAAACTGGGAGAGACATACAATATCGGAGGATTTAACGAATGGAAAAATATTGATTTGGTCCGGTTGTTGGTGAGCATTACGGATCGGTTGCTGGACCGCCCGAGGGGAGCTTCTGAGAAATTGATTACCTATGTGGAGGACCGGGCCGGACATGATGTACGTTATGCCATTGATTCTACTAAATTGAAGAAAGAATTGGGCTGGGAGCCTTCTTTGCAATTTGAAGAAGGACTGGAGAAAACCGTACGTTGGTATTTGGAAAACGAAGAATGGCTGGATCGTGTGACGAGCGGGGAGTATCAATTGTATTACGAAAAAATGTACGGTACCCGGAAAGTAAGGTCATCCGGACTCTAAAAAAAGTAAGAAAGAGAATAAGATTATGGCAAATATATTAGTGACTGGTTCAAAAGGACAATTGGGGACAGAACTCCGGAAAACAGGATTTACTCTTTTAGACGAGGTTTTTTATACGGATCTGCCGGAACTGGATATTACAGACGAGCAAGCGGTATGGAATTTTGTAAGGGAAAAAGAAATCGATACGATTGTTAATTGTGCGGCTTATACGGCTGTAGAGCAAGCGGAAGAGGAAAAGGAGAGGGCGGCTTTTATCAATACCACGGCCGTGGCCAATTTAGCTAAAGTTGCGGCAGCCGAAGACTGTTTATTGATTCACATCTCTACCGATTATGTTTTTGACGGAACAGCAACAGTTCCTTATACGGAAAAAGATCGGCCTTGTCCCCAGAATGTGTACGGCATGACGAAATGGGAAGGAGAGCGGGCGATTCAAAAATCAGGCTGTTTGGCCGTTATCCTCCGGACAGCTTGGTTGTATTCTGCCAACGGGAATAATTTTGTAAAAACGATTCTTCGTCTGGCTTCTGAGAAGGGAGAGGTCAGTGTGGTGGCCGATCAGATCGGTACTCCTACTTATGCGGCAGATTTGGCAAAAGTAATTGTCGAAATAGTAGCTGAAAACGAGCTGGAGAATACGGTGGAAATTTATCATTATACCAATGAAGGAGCCTGCAGTTGGTATGAGTTTGCCCGGGAAATTGTAGCTCAGAGTGGAATAGAATGTAAAGTACATCCTTTGACGACAGCTCAATATCCGACGAAAGCCAAGCGTCCTGCTTATGCTATCCTGGATAAAACGAAGATAAAACGAAGATATAGAATCGAAATCCCGCTGTGGCAGGAAGCTTTGGGAAGATGTCTTACGGCCCTGTCTGAAACAGATAAGGGATAATTTATTTTTCCCTTGTCGGGAAGCAGGGGAACGATTGCAGGAACCAAAATAATATTGTAAATTTGCGCTCGTTTTGAAGAAAGTAAAATATTGAATATCAGTAAAAAGTATATTGAGTAATGATTACAGTTTCGAATTTAGAGATTCAGTTTGGAAAACGTATTTTATTTCAAGATGTAAATTTAAAGTTTACTCCGGGAAATTGTTATGGTGTAATTGGAGCGAATGGTGCCGGTAAATCCACTTTGTTGCGGATTTTAAGCGGTGAGTTGGAACCGACACGCGGAACTGTAATGTTTGGGCCGGGAGAACGTTTGTCGGTATTGAAACAGGACCACTTTGCTTATAATGAATGCACGGTACTGGATACGGTATTGCAGGGCCATATGGATTTATGGAACGTCATGAAGGAGAAGGATGCTTTATATGCAAAGCCTGATTTTTCGGATGAAGACGGCGTTCGGGCAGCAGAGTTGGAGGAAAAATTTGCTGAAATGGACGGGTGGAATGCAGAAAGTGATGCTGCTTCTTTATTAAGCGGTTTGGGAATAAAGGAAGAACTGCATTATTCCTTGATGAAAGATTTGAGCGGTAAGCAAAAAGTACGCGTATTGTTGGCTCAGGCTTTGTTTGGAAAGCCGGACAATCTGCTGCTGGATGAGCCGACCAATGACTTGGATATAGAGACGGTTATGTGGTTGGAAAATTACCTGTCTAATTATGAGAATACGGTATTGGTTGTTTCGCACGACCGTCATTTTCTGGATGCTGTGAGTACGCATACGGTAGATATCGACTTCGGTAAAATCCAGCTGTTTGCAGGTAATTATAGTTTCTGGTATGAGTCCAGCCAATTAGCTTTGCGTCAGGCACAAGCCAAGAATAAGAAAGCGGAGGAGAAGAAAAAGGAATTGATGGAGTTCATTCAGCGGTTTAGTGCGAATGTGGCGAAATCGAAACAGACCACCAGTCGTAAAAAGATGCTGGAAAAATTAAATGTAGAAGAGATTATGCCTTCTACCCGTAAGTATCCGGGGATTATTTTTACCCCGGAACGGGAAGTCGGAGATAAGATTTTGGAAGTAACGGGTTTGTCTAAGCAAGTAGAAGGGAAATGGTTGTTCCGGGAAGTGGAGTTCACAGTGGAGAAAGGGGATAAAATTGTTTTCTGGTCGAAGGATCCGAGAGCCATGACGGCATTGCTGGAAATTATAACCGATAATTTGAAAGCCGATAGCGGAAGTTATAGCTGGGGAGTGACGGTGACAACAGCTTATTTACCGATTGATAATTCGGCTTATTTCGATACGGATATGAAACTGATCGATTGGCTGGGACAATTTTCGGATGATACGAGCGAAACATTTCTCCGGGGATTTTTGGGAAAGATGTTGTTTTCAGGAGAAGACATTTATAAAAATGTGAAAGTGTTGTCGGGAGGAGAAAAAATGCGTTGTATGATTGCCCGCATGATGCTGAAGAATGCCAATGTTTTGGTTTTGGACTCTCCCGCCAATCACCTGGACTTGGAATCGATACAAGCCTTTAATAATATGTTGGTGTCCTTTAAAGGGATTGTGTTGATGAATTCGCACGACCATGAATTTATTCAGACGGTTTGTAACCGGATTATCGAGTTGACCCCTGAGGGGACAATTGATAAACGGATGGATTTTGACGATTATATAACCAGTGAAACGATACGGGAGCAGTCGGCGAAAATGTATAAATGAGAGACGGAGATCGATAAACTTTCTGGAATAAGTTGGTAATTGCTGAAAAGAAGGCCCCTCTGGGGGAAGGTGAAATTTTGTTTGGGGAGGTTGCTTTTCCGGAGGAAGTGTTGATTTTATTCCGAGCACGGATTCGCTGAGAGCCGTTTGTATATAAGCAGTTTAATTAAAACCTTATAGATATGAAAGGTGTGTTGTATTTATTTTGGATATTGTCGGTTTGGGGATGTACTCAAACAGAAAAGAAGTATGAACATGTATTTGAGGGAGCTCCCCGAATAAATGCTCCTTATGTGACGGGGAATTATCCTCATACGGAGTTTGTTTTTGCCGTACCGACGTCCGGGGAACGCCCGATGACCTGGAGAGCTGAAAATTTACCGGAAGGTTTGTTACTGGATTCGGGGACCGGTATTATTCGGGGAGTGGTAAATGAAGCGGGGGATTATAAAGTGAAAATTACAGCGGAAAATGCAAAGGGGAAAAGTGTGAGTGAGCTGAATATCCAGATAGGCGATGAGTTGGCGCTTACACCTGTTATGGGGTGGAATAGCTGGAATACCTTCGGACCTGAACTGACAGAGGCTTTGGTGCTGGAGACAGCAGATGCTATGATTGCTAATGGAATGCGGGATTTGGGTTACCAATATATCAATATTGACGACTACTGGCAGTTGAAAGACCGGGGAGCAGACGGACGGATACAGATCAATAAGGAAAAATTTCCCCGGGGTATAAAATATGTGGCAGATTATTTACACGAAAGAGGATTCCGTTTGGGCATTTATTCCGATGCTTCCCGTTATACTTGTGGAGGTGTATGTGGAAGTTATGGGTATGAAGATATCGATGCCCGGGATTTCGCTTCCTGGGGAGTGGATCTGTTAAAGTATGATTATTGCGGGGCTCCTGAAGAACGGGATACTGCAATAGTAAGGTATCGGAAAATGGGAGAAGCTTTACGGGCTACCGATCGTTCTATCGTATTTAGCGTATGCGAATGGGGAGGGCGTGAACCCTGGACCTGGGCTAAGGAGGTCGGAGGACATTATTGGCGTACTACCGGGGATATCCGGGATAAATGGAGTACAGACAATAAAAATTTTTTAGGAATAGTCAATATCCTGGACCGGAATAAAAATCTGGCTGATTATGCAGGTCCGGGGGCATGGAACGATCCGGATATGTTGACTGTGGGAATATTCGGGAAAAGTTTCAGTATTAACGACGGCCGGAAGGATTTTGGATGTACTTTGGAAGAATACAGGAGTCATATGAGTTTGTGGTGTATGATGGCAGCCCCTTTATTAAGCGGAAATGATGTCCGCTCGATGGCCGATTCGGTAAAAGATATTCTTTTAAATGAAGAAATAATAGCCATCAATCAGGATGCATTGGGAAAACAGGCTGTGGTCGTGAAAACGGAAGGAAATTGTGAAATATGGCAAAAAAACTTAGAGGATGGAGTCGCAGTGGCTGTGTTGAACCGGGGAGAACAACCGGAAACCGTCACCCTTCATTTTAAAGAAATGGGCATGAAGGGAAAAGTAAAGGTCAGGGATATCTGGAAACATGTAAATTTGGGGACGATGGAAACATTGACCGTGTCCCCTAAGGCTCACGGTACGGAAGTGTATAAGTTGACTTTAAAAAAGTAGGTGTAATGGGGGAATAGTCGGAAGCTTCCCTCGCTTTTCTGTCAACTCAAGCTCTGTTAAAACACCAAAACTTCCTCCTCTTAGCACACGACATGTGACTAACAGGAGGAAGTTTCTCTTCGGGTTCGACGGGCAGGATTTCGTTGCGGATATTACTTGAATCGTGAAAAACAATGGCAAATTTTGTCCGAACCGGAGTTTCGCCAATCCAGGAAGTGCTTACGAGGGGCGAAAGGAAAGCTTATCTTTTTCCAACAAGGTCGGAAAAACTGCGTAGAAATAGTATCGATAGAGAAAAAGGAGAATTTCTTTTTGTCGACAAAGAAAGAAAAGGATAGAGAAAGAATCGGAAGGCTTGGTCTCCGATCGTTAAAAATGGAATATGGATCAATCAGCAGCGGAATATATTGTTGTAGAAGGGGCCAATGAAAATAACCTGAAACACCTCTCCCTGAAATTCCTAAAAAACAGATTACTGTATTTACGGGAGTGTCGGGTTCCGGAAAATCTTCTTTGGTCTTGGATACGATTGCTGCAAAATCCCGACGGGAATTGAACGAAACTTTTCCGAGTTTCGTTCAGCAATATTTACCCAAATACGGTCGTCCTCGCGTGGAGCGGATTGAAAATTTACCTGTAGCTATTGTTATCGATCAGCGTAAACCTGCTCCGAATGCCCGTTCGACTGTCGGTACCTATACGGATATTTATGCTTTATTGCGTTTATTATTTTCACGTGTCGGTAAACCCTTTGTCGGCTATTCCGATACGTTTTCTTTTAACCATCCTCAGGGACGTTGTACGCGTTGCGACGGACTGGGAGAGGTTACCGAATTGGATGTACACAAGTTAGTGGATTTTGACAAGTCTCTGAATGAGGAAGGAGTTATTCATTATGTGGCCTTTAGGCCGGGAGAATGGCGTTGGATTCGTTATGCTTGTAGCGGATTGTTCGATTTGGATAAAAAAATACGCGATTATTCCCCTGATGAGTTGGAATTGTTTTTGTATTCCCCTCAGATACGGTTGAAAAATCCCCCGGCAGAGTGGCCAAAGACCGCTAAGTATGAAGGTCTGATGACGAGGATGTACCGGAGCATTATTCATTCCGAAGAAGGAAAGTTACACCGGAAATTGCTCGACCCTATGACGACCCGGGGAATATGTCCGGATTGTAAAGGGAGCCGTTTGAATCCGGCTGTGTTGTCCTGTCGCATCGAAGGAAAGAATATTGCAGAGGTGACAGCTCTGGCTGTTCCGGAAATGATCAAATGGCTGGAACATATCACCGATCCTTTGGCAGAAGATCTGAAATCCGCCCTTCGGGGACGTTTGGAAGCCTTGGAGGAAATCGGACTGGGTTATCTGACACTCGACCGGGGAATGGGCACTCTTTCCGGAGGAGAAGCCCAACGATGCAAGATCGCTAAATATATCAATTCTGCCTTATCAGATATTTTATATGTACTGGATGAACCCAGCGTGGGCTTGCATAGTCTGGATATTCACCTGTTGAAAAATTCGGTCCGTAAACTGCGGGATCATGGGAATACGGTTTTATTGGTAGAACATCACAAAGAGATGATTAAGATTGCCGATCATGTGGTCGATATGGGACCCGGTTCCGGAATGGCGGGAGGATCGATTTTGTATGAAGGGGATTATGAAGGTTTGCTCCGAAGCGGAACGGAAACCGGGAATCGGATTACAGAAAAATTACCTTTTAAATCCAAGGTTCGTAATCCCCGGGAGTGGTTTTACATAGAACATGCCTGCCTGCATAATTTAAAGGATGTCAGTGTAAATTTACCGATGGGGATCTTGGTGGTTATTGCAGGGGTAGCCGGTTCGGGTAAAAGCTCTCTGATGGAATGTTTCAGACAAAATTTTTCAGAGCAGAGGCCTGGTAAGGAAATCCTCTATATCAGTCAGAAAAATATAGGGGTTAGTTTGCGTTCTACTCCGGCTACTTATTTAGGGGTAGCAGACGATATCCGTAAGATTTTCGGCCAACGGAGCGGGGTGGGGATGAGTATGTTCGCCTTTAATGGAAAAGGAGGATGCCCGGTATGCGGAGGCAAAGGTGTTGTTGTTTCGGATATGGCTTTTATGGAGGCTATCGAGACGGTCTGTGAGGCCTGCGGGGGACTGCGTTATTCGACGGAAGCTTTGCAATATAAGGTAGACGGATATACCATTGCTGAAGTGATGGATATGACTGTCAGGAGGGCTGCAAAGCAATTTGCCGGAACGAACATCGAAAAAAAACTGCAACCTTTGCTGGAAGTGGGATTGGGGTATTTACATTTAAATCAGGCTCTTTCTACTTTGTCGGGAGGAGAACTGCAACGTATGAAGCTCGCTTCTTATCTGGGCTGTGAAGGAGAGGTGTTTGTGGTGGATGAACCTACCGACGGCTTGCATGTCAAGGATATTCACCAGTTGATAGCCTTGTTTGAGTCGATGGTTGAGCGGGGAAATTCCATATTTTTAGTGGAACATCAGCTGGAAGTACTGAAGGCAGCAGACTATGTGATTGAGCTAGGGCCTGGCGGAGGACGAATGGGAGGCCAAGTCCTTTTTGCCGGAACTCCCGCTGAAATGTTGTCCTGCCCTTCTTCCGTTACCGCTTCTTTTCTGGCGGCAGAATTGCCCGGCAATTGAAAAAGAAAATTTCTTTAAAGCAGAGCTCCAGAGGGATCAGCATTTTATTTTTGCCCGGATCCGGCTCAGGGATTGGGGGGTAATCCACAAATAGGAGGCGATATGCTTTTGGGGTACGTATTTCAGTAATTCCGGCGTATCCCGGATCAGGGTCAGGTAACGTTCTTGGGCCCGTGGACTTCCACTGCTAATTAACCAGTTTTCGGTAGAAAGCAATTGCTGTTCCATCAGTTTTCGCCCTAAGTTGGCTAATTCAATGGAGGAAGAGTAGAGCGTATTTAAGTCTTGTCCGGAAATACAGTAAGCGAGGCTGTCACAACATACTTCTATGGAAATAGGCGAAGCGGAATTATCTGCATAACCCCAGACCGAAAAAGCAGCCTCCCCTGCGGAAGCAAACCAGATTGTAGTATCTACTCCGTCTTTCAGATAATGTCCCCGCCAAATACCCTGTTTGATAAGGTAGAGGTTTGTATTTTTTTCTCCTTCGCCGACAATGATTTCCTTCTTTTTAAAATGTATTTCCTGCATACAGTCGATTAACAGCTGTAGGTCGGTGGCGGGTATGCGATATTTTTTCCGGAATTTTTCTATAAATGCCTCCATAATGCCCATCTTTCAGATTGAAGATACAAATATATATCATCGGCGTGTTCGCCAATGCTCTTTGGCATAAATTCCTCCGATAAAAAGCAAGGTTAATAATTCGGCTGAGGGAACAGCCAGCCAAATACCTTTTATACCCCATAACAGAGGAAGTAAAAAGAACCCGACCGACATAAATACAATGCCGCGTAACAAAGTCACTATCGTTGCCCGATGAGCTTTTTCGATGCTCTGGTAGTAGCCGATGCCGACCATATTCAGGGCGAAGAAGATAAATCCGAAGGCAAAATAGGGTAAACCTTTTACGGCAATGTGGTAGGCGGCATAACTTTCGTCAATGAATAAGGCGACGATTTGCCGGCTAAAAAGGGCGGTAAATATAAAAAAGCAGATTCCACAAGTTAAAGCCGTCTTTATCATAAGTCTTACGGTGCGGGAAATACGATCCTGATTCCGGATACCGAAATTGTAACTGATAATAGGCTGTCCTGATTGTGCAATAGCATTGTATATCATAAAGATAATAGGGAAAAAATAACAAGCGATGCTGAAAGCTGCTACTCCTTCTTCTCCCAGATACCGGATAAATACATAATTCCCCAAAAACATCATACAGGCAATGGAGGCTTCGCTGATGAAAGCCGAAGATCCCAGTTTTATCATGTGGCCGATATTTCGACAAGTGAGTTGCAGGCTTTTGCAACTGATTTTAATCCGGCGAAGCCGTAGATTATGAGAAAAATACATCAGATAAAGTAGTGTCATCACTCCTCCCACTGAAGTGCCTAGGCTCGTTGCGAAAGCTGCTCCCATTAATCCCCAGCCGAAACGAAATATGAAGATGTAATCCAGAATGACATTCGTGACTGCTGCTACGGCGTTACATAACATCGCATAATTGGGAGAACCATCCAAACGGATAAAAAACATACCGGCAGTGAGTAATAAATAAAAAACCAGGAAAGGTACGTACCATTTCATATACTCCATTACATCAGGAAGTAATCGTTCTGAGCTCCCTAATAACCTGCCGATAGGTTCCAGAGAGGTAAGACATACGGCCGACATAACCAATATCAGGAGTGTGGAAATTCCCAGTGCTTGCGTGATGTTGATATTGGCTGCCTTGATTTTACCTTGTGAGAGCAGAATAGAAGCCGTAACAGAAGCACCAACTCCGAACATTAAGCCTATACCCGTCGTAATCATAAACAAAGGCGCTGTAATGTTGACAGCAGCTAGTGCATCGCTCCCTATTCCTTTTCCGACAAAAATTCCGTCTGTAATGACAAAAACCGCAGAAAATACCATTCCTAATACTGTGGGAATTAATAATTTCCGGAATAATCTGGAAATATTCATATGCCCGAAATCAATACTCTCCCTCATTGCGCTTCGTTTTTATGGGTGCAAAAGTAAAGTATTCGCAAGGAATAAAAATTACCAATTGGTAATTTCTTTAAGTTTGGAAAGAGGATTTTCGCCTTTTAGTAAAGGTATCAAAAATAAAATCAAGGGGATTTATGCTTTATTATTCGGGTAATTTTGCCAAATTGCGAAAAAATTTAAAGATATCGTTTAAAAGGAGAGCGAAATTCAGAGTCTGTTTCCCTGGGATAAAGAGTGGTAACTCCTGCCTCTTAACCGAAAGAATACAGAAAAATGAAATGGAAAGGCTATGCGATCGGAATCTGTGTCGCTTGTCATCCATTCGTAGAGCCGGATTTTGATCGTCCGGGGAATTTTGAGCTAAAATGAATTTGATTGTTGGGAAAAAGAATGACACGTATTGAAAGGGAGAAGAATGTCGTAAGCATTATGGTTCGGCTGTATTGCCGTCAAAAGGAAGGGAACGAAGACTGTTGTGAAAATTGCAGGCGGTTGTTGGAGTATGCTTATGCAAGACTGGATCGTTGCCCCTTTGGAGAAAAGAAAACAGTTTGTAAACGTTGCGCTGTACATTGCTATAAGCCGGAATTAAGAGAACAAATGCGGAAGGTCATGCGTTTTGCCGGTCCGCGGATGCTCGTTTATCATCCCTTGATCGCTTTGAAGCATTTGCTGGATAGATAAAAGACAATATGCGGGTAGAGAAAAAACGTTCAAGTGTCCGAATAGAGAAGGATTCCTACACTTCAAAAGAGCCTAAGGCCCTAAAGCATGTCTGAATCTTCTGAAGTTTTCGAACACTGGAACGTTCTGGTATTTATTGTAAGGCTTTCACCAATTCAGGCATCAGGTTGGGGAGAGTATGTTCACACTGGGCCGTATAGAAATGATCGTCTATCATAACTACTTCATCTGTAGCTATACCTTTTTGAATAGCCGGCTTCGCTAAAGGATGAACGGCTAATTTTTTCCCTTCTGTAATCCCTGCCATCTCGAATATCAAACCGGCGGCACAGTGACCTGCCATTATTTTATGCTTTCCGGCGAATTCCTGGATCACTGTTAATAGGTCCAAATTGAAAGATTTTGTGGCATTGTTTTGGAAAACGGGAACGGCATCGCCGCAGGAGAAGACCAAAGCATCGTAATGATCCGACTGACCTTTTAAAGAAGCGATTATATCATCTGCCTGTAAAACAATACCTGAATTGGTGGAAATCGTTTTACTGTCGGAAACTGCAAATACCCGATAAGAAATCCCCTTTTCAAAAAAGGTTTCCAGGTACTGGAATAAACCCAATCCGTTTACCGGATTTACTGCTAATACTGCTACTTGTTTTGCCATGATTGTAAATTTATAATTGAAACAATAGTTCTTTTTGGTAAGTTTATTACTTTTGTGATGTAAAAGTAGGGGCTATTTTCGGCATAAACAAGAACGGATCTGAAGATAAGCAACTTACATTTGTGTAACGAATGCTGAAAGACAATTGAATAGGAGATTGTTAAAAAAATGCAAAATTTTCATCACAATGCGGTATGTCCCGTCCGGGATATTTTAAGCCATTTGAGTAGTAAATGGGCTATGTTGATTTTAATAACATTGGATGCTAATCAGACAATGCGTTTCAGCGATATTCAGAAAAGTATAGGGGATATTTCCCAACGCATGCTTACTGTTTCTTTGCGGGCGCTGGAGGCCGACGGGTTAGTCAATCGTAAGGTGTATCCGGAAGTACCTCCTCGGGTAGAATATTGTTTGACGGAAAGAGGAGATAGTTTGATTCCTTGTATTCAGGGATTGGTGAATTGGGCGTTGACTCATATGCCGCAAATTCTGGAGGAACGTAAAGGAAGGGAATTTTTATAAAAGAAGGCAGAAAATAATGGCAGGGGTAAAGATTCCCCTGTGAGAAAAGGTTCGTATTAGAGAAGAAAAGAATGATTTCAGAGAAAGATATAATTCCGGTTGTTTCTGATCAGCAAGATGAATTAGTTGGCTTG
The DNA here is from genome assembly GCF_000243215.1 of Odoribacter laneus YIT 12061. Classification (GTDB taxonomy): domain Bacteria; phylum Bacteroidota; class Bacteroidia; order Bacteroidales; family Marinifilaceae; genus Culturomica; species Culturomica lanea. The sequence continues at coordinate 426,887 of NZ_JH594596.1, forward strand.
TGGGAGTTGTCTGTAAGGGCTACTCATCATTTTTTGACAGATGCTGATATAAAAATGTTAAAACCCCTTGTGAAAGAATACTTGGGAAAAGTGGAAAAGCTTCTGTGTATTTGCAATGAGCAGGGGGGAGCAGAGGCTTTCATGGGGGTTCATGGAAATAAACTGGAGATGTTGTTTGTTCATCCCCGTAGCCGGGGAAAAGGACTGGGGAAGACATTGGTTAACTATGCTATACGGGTACTGGGGATAAATGAAGTGGATGTAAATGAGCAGAATCCCCTGGCGATTGGCTTTTATGAGCATTTGGGATTTCAGGTATATGATCGTTCTGCTAGGGACGGACAAGGAAATCCTTTTCCGCTTTTACATCTGAGGTTGAAAAGAATGGACAACTGATGCGGGAAGATTGTTTTGTCGGTTAAGAGAAGACCAGTGAATCATAAAATGATTATCTTTATAGAATAAAAACGAGTATCGAGCAAACGGTATTGTCGTTTGCAAAGACAGGGGGAAATGGAGGGAAGAGGTAGGAGATAAACTTATACTAAAAAAATGGAATTGACTTTAGATATTAATCCGGAAAAATGTATCCGCTGTGGAGAATGTGTGAAAATATGTCCTTCAATGATATTGAGGCAGGAAGAAAAAAAAGGAAAGGTGAAGGTCAGGGAATTACAGAATTGTATTGTCTGTGGGCATTGCGTGGCTGTATGCCCGACAGAAGCCGTCAGACATTCGGAGTTTCCGGCAGAGAAGGTACATGCTTTCCGTTATGAAGATTATCCTGCTCCGGACCAGATGATGTTGTTATTGAAAGCAAGACGGTCGAACCGGGCTTTTTCGGATAAACCAGTTCCCCCGGAAATGTTGATGCAAATAGTGGAAGCCGCTCACCGGGCACCCACAGCCAGCAATGCGCAGGAGTTGGGGTATACTATCGTGACTGATCCGGCCAAGTTACGCCTCATCACAGCATTTACACTGGACGTTTTCCGCTCAGCTTTGAAAAAAATGCAGAATCCCTTGCTGACGCCCCTGGTTAAATGGCTGATGCCGGATGCTTTCCGTTATATACCGGTATTTGAGCGTTTGTTACAGGAGGATGCCGTAGGGAATGATCTTATTTTGCGTAAAGCTAAGGCTGTACTTTTTATCCATGCTCCTCGAGAAAGCCGGTTTGGATGTCAGGATGCTAATCTGGCTTATCAAAACGGTTCGCTGATGGCTGAATGTTTGGGGATCAGTCAGTTCTATACCGGATTTGTCTGTTCTGCTATTGAACAGGAGAAAAAAGGCGGTTTGGAAAAAGCTTTAGAAATAGAAGGAAAAATTTATGCCGGAATGGCCTTAGGTATGCCGGCCTTCCGGTACAGAAATTATATCGACCGCAAAGAGGTGGAGGTAAGGAGGTGGTAAAAAACCGTTTCGGTATAGAGAGAAACCGATACGGTCGTTTTACCTGAATCGGACATATTCCTATAAGTGTTTCTTTTCAATTCTTTCTGTGGTCAGCTTGGAACTGATTATTGTCATGGGTAAACCTGTACCCGGCACAGTAGAAGCTCCTACATAAAATACATTGGGAAAGACTTCGTCGTAATTGCGAGGGCGGAAGGCTCCTACCTGCAGCATATCGTGCGCCAGTCCGAGACCACTGCCCCGGTATAGATTGAAACGGCTTTCCCAATCGAGAGGGGTGTAAATAGTGCTACTGACAATATGCGGACGGATGTCTTGGCCGATACGGGTGGAAAAATCAGCAAGAATGTTATCGGCTATCCGGTCACGGTCGTCCCAACAAGGTTTAAACCGTAAATCAGGTACCGGAACGACGAAAAAAAGAGCTTCTGCATTTTCTGGAGCGCAGTTGGGATTATGCCGGGAGATGACGTTTACGTAGTAATAGGGCGTTTCTGAAGTCTGGGGCCGGCGAAATACTTTGCCGGCATATTCGCGGAAGTTATTACCGAGGTAGTAATTGTGAAGATGTACCTGCGGTAGTTTGCAATTGATACCGATATATAAGGTCATAACCCCCATGGTCCAGCCCATTCGGTCCAGATGCCGTTCATTGAAAGCCCGGCGTTTAAATATTTTACCCCTGAAAGCTGCAGCGTCTGCATTGATGACGAAGAGGTCGGCGCTATGCGAAACACCGTTTTGATCCGTTAAGGTTAGGAGCCGATTGCCTTTTTGGGTAGCGTGTATAATTTCCGTGTTGTAAGTAATTTTTACGCCAGCTTCCCGTAGTTCGTTTACGAAGCCTTCGACGATTTTGTACATGCCGCCTTCGACATTGAAATAGCCATCGTGTCGGAATTCTGTGTAGGAAAGCAGGGAATAAACGGCACTGGTATTAAAAGGAGTACGTCCGAGGAAAAAAGATACCAGAGAGATAATTTGCCGGGCTTCCTCCGACGAAAAATAACGGCTGATGTGATTCCAAAAGTTCGTGAATAATACGGGGAGTAAAGCCGGATTGACTTTCATCAGTTTGGAAAAATAGTCCCTCAGGGAATCAAAATTCTGCCGGACTACGATGTCGATTGTAGAATCGAAGATTTCGCGGCTTTTGTCGAGATAACGTTCCATTTTTGCAGCAAAGTCCGGTTCTATTCCTTCAAATTGTGCTGCTAGCTTGGTTATATCCCGGTAAAGCTGGTAGGTTTGGGGGTGATTGCGGAAATTTACGGTGTAAAGAGGGTCGACAGCATGATAACGGAAAGGTAGCTGAATGCCACAGTCGCGGGCAAATTTTTCGAATTCATAGGACATGCTGAAAAAACTGGGACCAGTATCAAATGTAAAGCCGTCTTTGCAGATCCGGTTTACACGTCCTCCGGCTTGGGAGTTCTTTTCTACGATTTCAACATTGTAATTTTTCTTAGCCAGTCGCAAGGCCGTGGCCAATCCTCCGATGCCTGCTCCGACAATCAGTACATTTTGTTTCATGTTTGTTTTTGATTTAAGATGTTTCTTCCTTTCCATATCTGGTAGCCCTTTTTACGGTTGAGCCAGGCGCAAAGTAATATGCTGCCCAGGTTTGCTTGTTGGGGGATGGATCCTATCAGGTTTACATGGATCGATTGACAACAGGTCCGGGCAACGAGAATACGGATTATTCCCCGGATTCCAAAATAAAAGAGCAGTCCCGGCCAGGAAAATGCCAAACCTACGAAAAGCCAGCCCCAACCCGTTAATAACCAAAATAATGTAGCTAAAATAAGACTGCCACCGAAAAATCCGGCTATATTACGGGTAAATCCGGAGAGAGCTTCCTGTCGGGATGTGTACATGCGGCAGGATATGTCCGGAATACCGGTCAGACAAGCAACACTCAGGGCAGCCTTTTTATAGAGACGGGAGATGGCAACGTCTTCTACAGCCTCACTGCGTACTTTCCAATGGGGCTGGAGGCGATGATAACTATCGGCTTCAAATAACATAAACTGACCGTTGGCAGCGGCTAAAGCACTTTGATCAGCAACTTTATAGACAAGGGATAGAGGTAGTAAAGTCAGTAAAATATACGTCATCAGAGGTACGGTCGCTTTTTCGCCGGCACTCAACATAATCTGGCGCGGAAAGACGGATAACAATCCTGTTTGTAATTTATGAGCCAGAGTGATGACGCGACCTATTCCCACTTCTCCGATCCGTACGTCTGCATCCAAAAATAGCAGATAACGTCCCTGTGCTTGACGGGCCAACTGGTGACAGGCAAAGTTTTTCCCTAGCCAGCCAGCCGGTAAATCTTCGCTGCGAAATATACGGAGATACGGGCAGACGGCCGCCAGTTTATTGACGATAGCGTAAGTACGGTCGTCCGAATGGTCGTCGCAGACGATAATCTCCAAGGGAAGGTGAGATTGTCTGAGCAGATCATTCAGTAGCAGAGGCAGTGTTTTCTCTTCATTGCGTGCGGGTATCAGTATGGAAGTCTGACGGATGATTTGTTCGTCTGAAGGAGGTAAGGTGTATGGATGCCTTAAGTTGTACAGAGCTATTCCCATTTGTAGGAGCATAAATCCGATGACGATACCTGCAATTATTTCCATTATTAATTAGATATAGAGAATGACACTTATATAGAGAACAATTTGGAGCACTAACAGGGGTAAAGCCATATTATTCTGAGTAACGATCCGGTTATGACGAATAAGCCATTGAAAAAATAGAGCCAGTACAAACCAGGCGATATAATTGCTGAAAGGAATATTTCCCTTTTCCCAGTACCATAACTGCATCCGCGGAGCGGCTTGTTCCAGCAGTAAGTCGTAGGCTAACATCCCCAAAGCTGCATATACAATCCGGTGTACGGGAGCAGAGGCGGTATTTTGCAGAACCGCTGCCCAGGCATAGCTGAGAAAAAGCCAGTTAATACCGATCAGAGGAGGAGTGCCCCACCAACGTACACCGAAATTTGAAGTGTAACGATAATGTCCGAAAATCCAACCCGTTTGGACACCTACTAACTCTACGAGAAAACCGATAAGGGCGATAGCTATAAAAACGAGTATCATCCGGCGGGTGTAAACCGTGCGTGCAAAAAATAAAAGCACAGCAGTGGTGAGCAGCAGGGCTATAGGAGTCATCGGCAAAGCAGCTTCCCGGGTGGCAGGAGTCAATATACTGACTATACCCATCCCATATACAAAAAAAGCGATGAGTATCCAGGTGATGAACAGAATTGCTTTGCGGGAGATAAATTCTAATCGTTGCATTAGTCAGGAAAATTATTGACGTTTGAGAATTTCGGGAAAGGTTTTTCGAAACCATACGGTGTAATATTCCGGATGGGCTTTTACATCTTTGATAAGAAGGGCAGGACTGAAATACCCCCATTCCTGGACTTCGGTCAGGTTAATTTCTGGAAGATCGGTGGCATATCCTGTAAATATATGGTCGTATTCATATTCTGTTAACCCGTGATCCAAGGCTGTTTTATAGAGAAAACAAAATTGTTTTTCGAGCGGACACGATAGTCCCAGTTCTTCTTTTATTCGTCTTTGGGCTGCTCTTTCGGGCGATTCGCCGGGATAGGGATGAGTACAACAGGCATTTGACCATAAACCTGCAGAGTGATATTTGGTAAAAGACCGTCTTTGTAATAACCATTGTCCTTCCGTATTGAAAAGAAAAACGGATATGGCCCGGTGAAGTAGGCCTTGCCGATGAGCTTCCTGTTTTTCCATATATCCTGTGGGACGATCGTTAAGATCTACAAGTACAACTTGGGAGGTATCCACAATAGATTTTTCCATTTTAAATGAGATTTATTTTATTTAACAGGAGCGTATGTGAAAGCAATAGGGCTTTGCTTACGTCCGGTATACGAATACGGTGGGTAATCAACTTGTGTGCGGGTGTCTTTTTGATTTTTTGCAACAATTTGGTATAATAGCGGTAAGCGATGAATACCCCCAGCCGTGAGTTTGAAGGGAGTTGCCGGATCCCTTGATAAGCTTCGGCAAACTCCGATTCGATTTCCGTTATGATTTGTTGTTTGTGTACTTCGTTAAAATTCTGACGGTTGAGTTCGGGAAAATAAACGCGGTCCAGAACTTCCAGATCGGTACGTAAATCCCGTAAAAAATTTACTTTTTGAAAAGCTGATCCTAATTTCATGGCCGGTTGTTGCAGTTTTTCGTAAAGAACGTCATCCGTTCCGGTAAACACCCGAAGGCACATCAGGCCTACTGCTGAGGCCGAACCATAGATATATTCTTCTATATCGCTTTTCCGGGAATATCCCGGGTGGGACAAGTCTGCCCGCATACTTTTGAGGAAAGCTTCTATGAGGTGTCGGTCAATCCGGTATTTTCTGACGGTGAGCTCGAAAGCGTTGATTACCGGATTGGTACTGATTCCCTGCTGAATGGCTTCAGCATAATCTTGCTCAAAACGGTTTAACAGGTATTGGCGGTCGTAGTCCGTAAAACTATCTACAATTTCGTCAGCCAGCCGGACGAAACCGTAGATTCCGAAAATAGCTTCGCGTATATCTTTGGCTAATAGATTAACGGCTGAAAAAAAAGACGTACTGTAGTTGCGGGTAATGGTACGCGATATATCAAATCCGGTACGTGCGTATAAACTGTCCATAGAATGATTACTTTTCGTTAATTTACGTAAGCTAAGAGGGAAAGTTTTGGAAAATATTCAAATAGGAGGATCTGATCCGGTTATTGCTTGTTGACGGTAAGAAATTGTTCCGGGAGGATACCGGAGAACGGGAAAAAGGAATTTTTTAATAGAGAAGAGGAAGGAATATCAGGAAATGTTGTTTATATTAAACCCGCCGATACCGTGTTTTTTTCGGGCAGATAGTAAGATAACGATGGATAGGTGGAAGGCATAAATTTCAGGAATATTGTTGTAAATTGCTTAGGTCATTTTATTTTTTCGCTATGGCGAAACAGACTGTGAGTGAATCTATATAACACGTTTATATTATTGGTTTGTGATTTGAAATGGCTAAAACCGGAAGAAATAGTGAATACAACTGTTTGTGAAGTCGAAATATTCCTTTAACGGGTCGCGGACTTCCTGTTTTTAGATCGGAAGTTATGGGATAATATATAGTGGGTAGGGGAATCCTCTGTTGTGAGATCGGAAGACATTCGATAACAGATTTTATAACTCAAAGATATTCAAAATTATTCAATTGAAGTGTATGGAAAAACAGACAAAAAATACAGAAAAAGTAAAACAAACTTTGCATGGACATTTTGCTTGGATTGAAGCTGATTTTTTTATTCGGGAAGCCGTTCTGGAAGATGCATCGGTTATCTGGCAGACCATCTATGATAATCGTGATTACTTGCGTACGTGGTTACCTTTTGTGGACAATTTGAGAGAGGTAGCGGATGAAGAAGAATTTTTGAAAACGCAGCTTTCTGTCCCTTATAAGGAGCGGAATATTGTATTTGTCATTATGTGTGGAAACGAGTTATGTGGGTTAATCGGTTTTGTTACTACCGATAACATTAACCACCGTACAGAGATCGGGTATTGGCTTATTCCCAAATATCAGGGACGGGGGATAATGAGCCGTTGCGTTCGTCACCTATGTAAATGGGTGGTCAGTGAACGGGGCATAAATCGTATTCAAATCCGTTGTGCTACAGGCAACCGTCCCAGTAATGCTATACCTCAGCGTCTTGGCTTTACTTTAGAAGGTATAGAACGGGAAGGTGAATTACTGCTGGAAGGCAAATATACGGACCTAAACGTTTACAGTATTTTGAAAAATGAAGTCGAAAATTGGATAAACTAACTTTCCCCCCCACGGGGACGGACCTTTTTGGTGGATGCTTTTTTTATTTGGTTATAAATCTATTGTATTGTATACTATTAAGATAAGAAAAGGATTTTCTATCAGGTAAGGGAAAAATTTTGTTTTATTTACTGGATAAATATAAGTTCTTTATTCCTATGTTGTCAGTAAAATACCAAAAAGGTCCGTCCCCGTGGGGGGGGAGAAGAAAAAATTAAAGTTACTTTGATATTTTATATTTATTTACTTACGGATGTCTTTTGCCGGACTGTATTGGTAAAATCATTATCTTTGCTTGTATCGTAAAGGTTGTAAGGAAAATGGGTATAAGGTTAAGTACAATTGATCGCCGAAAATTTGAGCGTTTGGCAGAGATTATGGAGATGAATAATGAGGTTGTGGGATTGTTGAGTACTTATCTTACGGATTGTCCGAATTTTGTTACGGAGGAACTCATACATAATTTTTGTGAGGAGTGTGGTGTTCCGGAAGAGGAGGCATTTCGTCATCTGTTGATAGTAGCCTGTGGTTTAAATATTGAAAACAATGTCCGGGATCGCCAATTGGCAGTAAATTACCTTATGCCGGCGGTTCGTAAGCTCGACTCACAGGAGTACAAAACAAACCCTTATTATATGCACCTTCGTATTCCTCAGGTTCGTTTCGGTGATTGGGAGTTAAAATACGAAAAGTATATACCTTATGAGGCTTTTGTATGTAATGAAATTGTACTTGATGAGGATTTTAAAGAAATTCCACAAATTGGCTTTTTCGATACGGAATTTTCTTTCCCGGCAGTAATGCAAAATAATAATGAATGGATGGCTATTAAACCTAATGAAGTGGAAACGATGCAGCGAGCTATTGAATTGGCTACAGGATGTGTCGTTACATTTGGGTTAGGGCTTGGTTATTATGCTTATATGGTTTCCGAGAAATCAGCGGTTGAAAGTGTTACTATTATAGAAAAAGATAGTGTCGTAATTTCTTTATTTAAAACATATATTTTACCACAATTTCCTGGTAAACAAAAAGTGACTATTATTCAGGCAGATGCTTTTGAGTATGCCATTCATCAAATGCCTGTTCGGAAATACAATTATGCATTTGTAGATCTGTGGCATGATGTTTTGGACGGCTATCCACTTTATTTGGAAATGAAAAAATTGGAATCTTTAAGTCCGGAAACTACTTTTTTGTATTGGATTGAGGACTCCTTGCTTTCACATATGCGTTGGCGTTTGTTTCATCAAATGCAGGAAGCCCTGTCAACCGATAATAAAAATATTCGAATTCCTGAAGCCTATTTACATTTTACTTATGATCAACTTATTCAAAAACTTAAAAATCCTTTTCTGCGAAAATTGGCTCAAAAAGGCAAATAAAATCTTCCAGAAGATGCCCCCACGGGGACGGACCTTTTGGATGTCTTGCTAATAGTATGTAAATAAATAACTTATATTTTGTCTCGTATTTATTAAATAAAAGAAAATTCTCTTCTTTTTTGATAAAAAATCCTTTTTTCTCTTGTCTTATTAGTATACAATAGTTTTTTAATCAGATAACAAAAAGAAGTATCCACCAAAAAGGTCCGTCCCCATGGGGGAAAAGTTTTTATATTTGTGTTTATTTTAGGAAATAAAATTTATTAAAAGATAATTCCATGAATGTACAAATCGAGGAGAGTTGGCGGCAACGTCTACAAGAGGAGTTTGATAAACCTTATTTTGAGCAATTGGTACAGTTTGTTAAGGAAGAGTATGCTCGGTATACGGTATTTCCTCCAGGAAAACGGATTTTTCATGCTTACAATACCTGTCCTTTCGAGCAGGTTAAAGTGGTAATTCTGGGACAGGATCCTTATCACGAACCAGGACAATATTATGGGCTATGCTTTTCTGTGATGGATGGAATGCCTTTTCCGCCTTCATTGGTCAATATTTTTAAAGAGATCGAGAATGATTTGGGAAAGCCGATACCGAGGTCGGGACGCTTGGAGAGGTGGGCAGAACAGGGCGTGTTACTGATTAATGCAATCCTGACGGTAAGGGCGCATCAGGCCGGTTCACATAAAGGAAAAGGATGGGAAGAGTTTACAGATGCGGTGATCCGGCATTTGAATGAAGAACGGGAGAATATTGTATTTATGTTGTGGGGAGCTTATGCACAAAAGAAGGGAGCTTTAATCGACCGTAGCCGGCATTATGTACTGACAGCTCCGCATCCTTCACCTTTATCGGCTGACCGGGGATTTTTCGGATGTAAACACTTCAGTAGAGCGAATGCCTATTTTCGAAGTAAAGGACTTTGTGAGATAAAATGGTAGAGAGCTAAAGAGTAAGAAGTATAAAGTCTGGATTCAAATAGATTCGCCTCTAGGATCAGCGCACAACTGATTGGCAATTCTCCGGGTTTGATGAACAGAACTTTATTCAGGATAAAACTTTACGATCAGAAATCAACAGCAAATTTCATCCGAACCGAATGTTCCTGTATCCGTCTCTTAGGTGAGCTAACCAACGAAGTGCTTATCAGGGAACGAAGGGAATGCATACCGTTTTCTGATAAAGCCGGAAAAATCTGGAAATAATGGGAAATATTCAGGTATTATTTCACATGGGGCAAGCCGAAAATAGATTTGAAATAAAGGAAAAACAGAAGCTCAATTTGATTTTGGAATAATGATCTGAAATTTCTGATTAATCCGTATTTTTGTAAAAAACAAAATCTATGGAAGTATTGTTAATAAATGGGAGTCCTCATTCCCAGGGAAATACGTTTATCGCACTTTCGGAAGTAGCGAAAACATTAGAAAGAGAGGGAATACAAACCCGGTTGATGTCTATTGGAATGAAAGCTGTCCAGGGATGTATAGCCTGTAACAAATGTAGCGAATTGGGACGTTGTGTGTTTAATGATATACTTTATAAAGAGGTGCGGGAGGCCCTGAAATCAGCGGATGCTTTGGTTGTGGGCTCACCGGTCTACTATGCCGGGCCGAATGGTTCCTTGTGTGCTTTGCTCGATCGGGTATTTTATTCTTGTTCGGAATTGTTGGCCTATAAACCGGCGGCTTCGGTAGCGGTTTGCCGTCGGGGAGGAAGCAGTGCAACTTTTGACCGCTTGAACAAGTATTTTACGATTTTAAATATGCCTGTTGTGTCTTCCCAATATTGGAATAGCGTTCATGGAATGCGGGAGGGAGAAGCTTTGCAGGATGCTGAAGGACTTCAGACAATGCGTACTTTAGGACGGAATATGGCTTGGATATTGAGAAGTCTTCACGAAAATAAATTCCCGGAATCAGAAAAACCGATTATGACTAATTTTATCCGGTGAAATTGTAAGTAGCCTAATTAAAAATAACAGGCAGAAAATACTATAGGGAATTGCGATGTGTCATTTTTTTCCGAAATTCGACGGGAGAAAGACCGGCATGTTTTTTAAAAAATTTTCCGAATGCGGATTGATCAGAAAATTGTAATAGTTCTGAAATTTCTTTGATAGATAAATTGGGATGACAGAGTAAGGTACGGGCTTCGCAATAGAGTCTTTCGAAAATAAACTGGCTCGGAGTACGTCCCGTAAGGCTTTTGACAATGAGAGAGAGGTATTGGGGCGTGATATTCAGTTGTCCGGCATAAAACGGCACCAAATGTTCTTTTCTGTAATTCTGCATCAATACTTCTATAAACCTTTTTAAAACGTATTCATACCTTACCTGGTTGTATTCTTCCCATAAATCCCAATGATTTTCAATCCAAATGTTGCTGATTTCCAATAAAAATGCCACTAATGAATTTTGTACGATCTCCCGGTACAAATGATGTTGGAGGAGTCTGAGCTTTTTCTGAATCTGTCGAATACTTTCAGATAAAACCAGTTGCTGCGATTTGTTTAACGGATTTACTTGTCGTTGTTGCAGCATAACTTTGGCAATATGCTTATACATACTGTCGGAAGCGGGTAATGTATCCAGAAAGGATTTCGTGACAATCAGCATTTCACTCCGGAAATCGGAACTGGCATAGAGAAGTTGCCCGGAATATTCGGGAGCGAAAATCACCAAAGTAGCGGGGGTAATGGAATATTTATTTTCATTGATAGCGAAAAGGGCGGTACCGGATTCTACCAGCATATAGAAAAAAACCTTGGAATAAGATTTTCCCACTGTTTGGATTTCGTTAGCTGAAAGGGAAAACGATTCGATACCTTTTTCCGGAAAATTTATAATTGTATTGTATTTCATGCTGTAAAGATACGATTAAAATAGTTTATACATTTAAAAAAGTGAGTATGCATAGAGAGAAAATTCAAATATTAAAAAATAGAAAGTCTTGAATATTTCTTTCTTCCCTTTTTCCGATTGCGAAAATAAGAAGAGGGAAAATTTGTGTGGACAGGTTTAGAAATTTATTTTCAAATAAAACCAATTGCATAGAAAATAAAACTTTTGGAAACGGAGAAATCGACAGAACTTTGCGGCGTGATTTATTTTAAAAGTCTGTCTTTCATTTTTCGATCTGACATTAGGGACATTTTTTAGAAAATATGCAAAATTCAAAGACATTTTTACTTGTAGTGCTGGGTATTTTGGCCGCTTTCGGGCCTTTTGTTACAGATATGTATCTGCCTGGCCTTCCGGCGATGACTGCTTATTTTGGTACCACCGCTTCTATGGTGCAATTGGGAATTACGACGGCTATGTTGGGCTTGGCTTTCGGACAAATTATTGTTGGACCGCTCAGTGATAAATATGGGCGCCGTAAACCTCTTCTCCTTTCGTTAGGGGTATTTTTCTTTTCGACGATTGGTTGTATTTTTTCCTGGAATGTAGAAGTTTTTATTTTTTTCCGGTTTTTGCAGGGAATGGCGGGAGCTGGCGGTATTGTCATATCCCGTTCGGTGGCAACGGATTGTTATTCCGGGAAAGAGTTGGCAAAAGCTTTTGCCATGATTTCGGCTGTCAATGGTTTAGCTCCTATTATAGCTCCTATTGTAGGAGGAGTCCTGTTGAAATTTACCAACTGGCAGGGGATTTTTTTCGCTTTATTGGTATTAGGAATTTTGTTGCTATTGCTGTGTGGGCGATTAAAGGAATCTTTACCCCGGGAAAAGAGAATTACTATTTCTGCTTTTTCCTCATTCCAGACTTTCCTTCCGCTTTTAGTCAAACGTAAATTTATGAGTTATGTGTGGGTACAGGCTTTGATCTTAGGGGTGATTTTTGCTTATATTTCTTCTTCTCCTTTTATTTTACAGCAGCATTATGAGTTATCTCCACTGATGTACAGTTTTTGTTTTGCCGGGAATGCTATTGCTTTAATTATAGGAACTACCTGGGCGAGTTATTTCCGTTCTATGCGAAAAGGAGTGTTGTTAGGGGTAGGTGGTTCGTTTCTGCTTTCTATCCTGACAGCTTTGACCCTTTGGTTTGAGTTGCCGATCTTGTATTTTGAGGGAGCTCTTTTTTTTACTTTACTTTTCAGCGGACTTGTAATGCCTACTACTACCACTTTAGCTTTGGATGCGGAGCGTCAGAAAGCAGGTACGGCTTCTGCTATTTTAGGAGCTGTCGGATTTTTAATCGGAGGAATCGTTTCCCCTTTGGTTGGATTGGGAAACATTCTGCATGCTACTGCCATTGTTATGGTCGCTTGCTCCTTGATAGCCTTAGGACTGATGTGTAGAAATAAATAAGGAGAAAGATCGAATGTAAAATTATTTCTTCTTATTCTTCAGACTGACAGGGGGGAGGAAAGGGGCTGACATTGCGGGCAATAATAGACAGTACCTCCCAGATAGGCTTCTCGCATAATTTTATGTCCGCAACGGGGACAGGGTTTTGTATAAGTATTTTTAGACAACACGACTCGATAACCGCCCCAATTTCCCCAGAAGTCTTTTTCGGTATCCCGTCCCCCTTGTTCGATCATGCGGGATAAAGTTCCTTTTATACTGTATAATAAATCTGATTTTTCCAGTTCGTTGAGGGTAGAAATTTTACGTTTGGGATGAATACTGGCGTTGAAAAGAATATCCTGGACGACACCGTTTCCCAGGCCCGGAATACGTTGTTCGGTCGCCAATAAAGCTTTTGCGGAAAGTGTCTTTTTGGAATTTCTGATCATCTTTTCAAAATACACTTCATCGAAATGGAGGTCCAAAGGACTCAACTTGTGAATGCTGCCTTGGTAATAGGGATTATCGTATTCGCCTTGAAAAGCGAAAATTCCGCCGTACATAGCTACAGTAAAAACCAAAAAACTACCGTCATCCAGTACGAGTAGTTGCTGGTATTTGGCCGGGCGTTCTTCTTTGGGAGGATAATATCGCATAATAGTCCCGTCGCCGATCAGCAAATGAGTGTTTTGATCCGTAATCAAATCTACAAAAGCTCCGTATCCTTTTACCGTTTCGATCTTTCGTCCTGTCAAAAGAGAAGGATAAGCAAGCGGATCTCCGTTGTAAAAAGTGAATTTATGCGGATGGGTGGCGGGAATTACTTCTGCGATTGTTCTACCGGTCAGCATACTGCTTGCCTGACGACTGATAGTGGTGGATTCTGGTAATTCGAGCATAGTATTCGAAGGATAATGAGAAATCCAAATGTAGCTATAATTTTTAAAGAAGGGAAAGTCTGAAAATTTTTTCTGTAAAATCCGGAAAATAATTTATCAGGTGAATACCTTAAAAGAGGGGGAGAAAAGTTAAATTTATCGAGCGTGAATTTTAAGCTTTTGTGTGGGAAATAGGGGTAAAATGATTATCTTTGTGTACTTAAATACATGAAATAAATTCATATAGAGCATGAGTATAGTTTTCTATCAGAAGGGCGTAACGGTGTTTGCCGTACACTATCATACGTCCGAAAATCCTCTTGACATTAGTAAGTTAGAATGGTTGTTCAGCGGTGCGAAACGGGTGAAGGACGATGCTTTAGAGGGCTATTATATCGGTCCTCGTCGGGAGATGATTACTCCCTGGAGTACAAATGCCGTTGAGATCACACAGAATATGGGAGTCAGCGGCATTTTGCGTATCGAAGAGTTTGTAAGGACAGAAAATGAACAGACGCCTTTCGATCCGATGCTAAAGGCTTTTTATAAGGGATTAGACCAGCAGATTTTTACCATTGATAAAAAACCGGATCCGGTTGTATATATTGAGAACATAAGGGAATATAATAAGCAAGAAGGACTTGCTCTGAGTGAAGATGAAATTATTTATCTCGAACGTTTGGCAGAAAAGCTAGGACGTTCGCTGACCGATTCAGAAGTGTTTGGTTTTTCTCAGGTAAATTCGGAGCATTGCCGGCATAAAATTTTCAATGGGACTTTTATTATTGATGGAGAGGAAAAGGAGAGTTCTCTTTTCAAATTGATAAAGAAGACATCTCAGGAAAATCCGAATCAGATTGTTTCTGCCTATAAAGACAATTGTGCTTTTGTCGAAGGACCGAGTACGTTACAATTTGCGCCGTATACGCAGGACAAACCTGATTTTTATACAACAAGGGAAATCGACACGGTAATTTCTTTAAAGGCGGAAACTCATAATTTCCCTACTACAGTGGAACCTTTTAACGGGGCTGCAACGGGCACGGGGGGAGAAATCCGCGACCGGATTGCCGGAGGACAGGCTGCAATACCCTTAGCAGGGACGGCTGTCTATATGACTTCTTATCCGCGTTTGGATGCCGGACGGTTGTGGGAGGAAAATATCGACCCGCGGAAATGGTTGTATCAGACACCGGAAGATATTTTGATCAAAGCTTCGAATGGGGCCTCAGATTTCGGTAATAAGTTCGGACAACCTCTGATATGTGGTTCTTTGTTGACCTTTGAGCACGAAGAGGGGGGGCGGATCTACGGTTACGACAAAGTCATCATGCAGGCGGGGGGGATAGGTTTTGGTAACCGGGAACAAGCGATGAAACATACTCCTGAAGTGGGGGACAAGGTGGTATTGTTGGGCGGGGATAATTATCGGATTGGTATGGGAGGAGGAGCGGTGTCGTCGGTAGATACGGGAGTATATGCCGGAGCGATAGAGTTGAATGCTGTGCAGCGTTCCAATCCGGAAATGCAGAAGAGGGTAAACAATGCTATTCGGGCTATGGCTGAAAGTGAAGTGAATCCGATTATTTCCATTCATGATCACGGGGCCGGCGGACATTTGAATTGTTTGTCGGAATTGGTAGAAGAGACAGGTGGTAAGATTCATATGGAGAAGTTGCCGGTAGGAGATCCGACGTTGTCGGCTAAAGAAATTGTCGGAAATGAATCACAGGAACGTATGGGATTGGTGATGAAGGAAAGGGATGTGATGACCTTGCAGAAAATTGCCGATCGGGAGCGGGCCCCGATGTATATAATCGGAGAGACGACCGGGGATATGAAATTTACTTTTGAAAATGCCGAAACCGGGGAAAAACCGATCGATTTGGAATTAAAAGATATGTTCGGGAACCCGCCCAAGACAATTATGGAAGATAAGACGCTAAAGGAGGTATATACGGACTTGGAGTATACGGCGGATAAGCTGGAGGAATATATTGAACAGGTATTGCAGATAGAAGCTGTGGCCTCAAAGGATTGGTTGACGAATAAGGTGGACCGTTCCGTTTCGGGGCGTGTTGCCCGTCAGCAATGTGTAGGGCCTCTACAACTGCCTTTGAGTGATGTAGCTGCGGTGATGATGGATTATGAGGGACATAAAGGAATTGCTACCTCGATTGGGCATGCTCCTGTAGCGGCAATGGCGGATGCTCCTGCCGGTTCTCGTCTGGCAATAGCCGAGGCTTTGACCAACTTGGTTTGGGCACCTATTGAAAAGGGACTGAAAGGCGTGTCGTTGTCGGCAAACTGGATGTGGCCTTGCCGTAATCCCGGGGAAGATGCCCGTTTGTATCAGGCAGTACAGGCTGCCAGTGATTTTGCGATAGCCTTGGGAATAAATATCCCGACCGGAAAGGATTCCTTATCCATGACCCAAAAATACGGGGATAAAAAAGTGTATGCACCCGGTACCGTCATTATATCGACGGTAGGGGAAGTAAAGGATGTTCGTCAGATTATAACGCCTGTATTGAAGGCGGATCCGGCTACAGAGATTGTTTATGTAGATTTTTCTTTCGATAAGTTGAAATTGGGAGGATCCAGTTTTGCGCAGGTATTGAATAAAGTAGGAAAAGAAACTCCCGATGTAAAGGATAGCGGTTATTTTGTGAATGCATTTACTGCCATACAAAAATTGGTAGAAGCGGGTTTGGTTTTGGCCGGTCACGATATTTCTGCTGGGGGTATGATTACGGCATTGTTGGAAATGTGTTTTGCTGATAATCGTTTGGGACTGGATATAGATTTGTCATTTTTAGCAGAAAAAGATATTGTAAAGCTTTTGTTTGCGGAAAATCCCGGAGTATTGATGCAGATCCGGGACAGGGATGCCAAGAACGTGGCAGGTATACTGGATAAGGCAGGAGTAGCTTACGGATTTATCGGGAAACCGGCTTTAGCCGGGAAGCTGGCTCTCAAAAAGGATGTCGCTCGATGGACATTGGATATTCCCTCGCTGCGGGATCTTTGGTATAAGACGTCTTATTTGCTTGACCGGCGACAGAGCGGAGAAGAAAAGGCCTTAGAGCGTTATAAGAGCTATAAGCACAATGAACTGAAATTTAAATTTCCGAAAGGATTTACGGGAAAACTGGCGGATTTAGGGTTAGAATTACATCGTACGAAACCCTCTGGCCTGAGGGCGGCGATTATCCGGGAGAAAGGCTGTCAGTGTGAGCGGGAAACGGCTTGGTTTTTGCATTTGGCTGGTTTTGATGTAAAAGATGTACACATGACAGATCTGGTATCCGGACGGGAGACTTTGGAAGATGTAAATATGATTGCTTTTGTTGGGGGATTTTCCAATTCCGACGTATTGGGATCTGCGAAGGGTTGGGCCGGAGCTTTTAAATATAATGAAAAAGCCCGGCAAGCTTTGGAAAATTTCTACAAACGGGAGGATACCTTAAGCATTGGAATTTGTAATGGTTGCCAGTTAATGGTAGAATTGGGATTAATTTATCCGGAACAGGCAGAAATGCCGAAAATGCTGCATAACGATTCGCATAAGTTTGAGTCGGGCTTTATAAATGTAACCATACAGCCGAATGATTCGGTTATGCTGAAGTCGCTGGCTGGAGCTCGTTTGGGAGTATGGATTGCCCATGGAGAAGGAAAGTTCTATTTCCCTTATGCGGAAAGTGAATATGCTATTCCGGTTAAATACAGTTATGATGTTTATCCGGCTAATCCGAACGGTTCTCCTTTTGCAGCTGCTGCGATTTGTAGTAAGGACGGGCGGCATTTAGCCATAATGCCTCATACGGAGCGGGCTATATTCCCATGGAATTGGCCTTATTATGCAGAGGGACGGGAGACAGATGAAGTGAGTCCGTGGATAGAAGCTTTTGTAAACGCCCGCAAATGGGTGGAAGCGCATACAACAGGAAAAGACAGATAATTTTTAAATAAGGCTGAATTTGCAGGAAACTGAGAATTCAGCCTTATTTTTTGTTTAAATGTTTATGTCTTTCTTTTCAATCTGATTTTATATAAATTTAAATAAGATTCGTCCGGGGAAATAAAAGTTTGGTTATCGGTAGGTAACACGTGGGAAGATTTATTTATTTAAACTTGATTGAAAGAAAATGGGTCCATTAAAAGTCGAAGAGAAAATTATTTTCCGGAAAGCTGTGAAAACGGATATCGGGGAAATATGGCAAATTATCCTTCAGGCGAAAGAACAGATGCGTTTGAGGAATAGCCGGCAATGGCAGAACGGGTATCCTGCTTATAAAGATATTCTCGGAGACATTCAAGAAGAATATGGTTATGTGTTGTGTTATGAGGAGCGGGTAGTGGCCTATGCTGCGGTTATTTTTGGAGAAGAACCGGCTTACCGGGCGATTCGGGGAAAATGGAATACGGGAGAACCCTATGTCGTTGTACATCGGTTGGCCGTGTCTGTGGACATGAAACAATGTGGTTTGGCGACCCGCTTTATGCAGGAGGTCGAAGGATTGAGTTACCGGAACGGGATTTACAACTTCAGGGTGGACACAAATTTTGATAATTCGTATATGCTTAAAATACTGGACAAATTGCAATTTGTTTATTGTGGGGAGATTGAGTATGAGGGAGATGCCCGAAAGGCGTATGATAAAAAACTGGGATAAGGAAAGGATTAAAACTGAAAATTCGTAAGGGAGTAGACTGGTGCGGATAGAAGGTAAAGGCTGCTCTATCGTTTATGCCTCTGAACGTTTTTATGTATTCACATTTCTGTTTTTGAAAAAGTGTTCTGTTTTTCTTCAGGATTTACGGTTGTCTTTCACTATAGGAAAAAAAGATTATTTTTTATAGCTTGCCTCTCGTTAATAAAATTGGAAGAAATATGAAAATCGTATGTATTGTTTTGAGTTTGCTTCTGGGGAGTTTTGTGACTATGGCTCAGTCAGGAGAAAAAAATTTTATCGATCAGAATTATATTGAAGTAAGCGGTACGGCTGAAATGGAAATTGTGCCGGATCAGATTTATCTGAAAATTGTGATCAGTGAGAAAGACAAGGGCAAGAAAACGGTGGAACAACAGGAAAAAGCGATGATTGCGATATTACAAAAGTTGGGTATAGACGTCCGTAAGGATTTATTAATGAAAGATATGTCGAGTAATTTTAAATCTTATTTTCTGAAAAAAACGGTCGTCCAAACGGAGAAAGAATACCAGCTTTGTTTACACGGAGCAGATAAAATCGGACCTCTACTTTCTGCTTTGGAAGCGGCAGATATTTCAAATATTTCCATCGATCGGGTCGATCATTCGCAAATGGATAAGTTTCGGCAGGAAGTGAAGATTGAGGCCGTAAAAGTTGCGAAGACAAAAGCCGAAGCTTTTGCGGAAGCGATTGGACAGCAGGCTGGCCGGGCGCTTTATATAGGGGAATCGGGCAATACTTATCTGCCGCGCCAGAATCCCATGAGTTCAAACATCCGGGTAAGAGGTATGGGTATAACGGCGGATGCAGCGGCTCCCGTCATCGATTTTGAAAAAATTCCGTTAAAATATTCAGTAGTGGTGCGCTTTGAACTGAAATGAAAGGCTGAAAGAAAGGAAAAACAAGGGCAGATAAAAACGTAAATACGGTTATGGAATTGTTGAAAAGACGAATTCTCCAGGATGGAAGATGTTTTCCGGGAGGGATATTAAAAGTCGATAGTTTTATCAATCATCAGATGGATCCGATTTTGATGAAGTCGATAGCTGTTGAGTTTGTAAGACGGTTTGCGGGACAGGATTTCAATAAAGTGATGACGATAGAGGCCAGTGGAATTGCTCCCGCCATCATGGTAGGGTATTTGTTGGAACTACCGGTTGTTTTTGCCAAGAAGAAACAACCGAAGACGATGGAAAATATGCTTTCGACGACTGTACATTCTTTTACAAAAGACCGGGAGTATTCGGTTTGTATCAGTCATGATTTCTTGAATCCGGGAGACCGCATCCTGTTTATTGACGATTTTCTGGCTAATGGGAATGCAGCTCAGGGGTGTATGGATTTAATCGTTCAGGCCGGGGCCGAATTGGTGGGGATGGGATTTATTATAGAAAAATCTTTCCAACCGGGGGGAAAAAGATTGAGGGAAAAGGGTGTAAAGGTAGAGTCGCTGGCCATTATTGAGAGCTTGGATAATTGTAAAATACAGATCAGGGACTGATTTGTTTGTCCGACTGATGGGTAGGTCTTCGGGAGGAGTTTCTTAAAAAATCCGGTACGAGACAGACAATGAGATGGGACTTCGGCCATTTGTAGCATTTAAGGAAAAGCAACATCGCTATTGTGATCAGAAGGGCAGCTCCGATACATACCTGCAGCGGGAATATCCAAAGATCATTTTGAGGAATAATCAAGGGAAGCAAAGCGATAGCGCTGGCAGGTGCGAATAATTTATTTATCCCTATAAACAAACAAAATAGACCGGAGACGATAGTGAGTGCTACCAGACTTTCCGGTAAACCGAGGTAATGATGTAAAATCCCTTGTAGTACGGTTCCCCAGAGGGCTGCTATTCCCAACACCAGGAATACCTGGACAGGCCGGTTCCGGAATCCCGCTTTCGAGTTTGCAAATTCTACGTAAGTGACGATAAGGGGCGGGGCAATAATATAGAGATGGGAACTATATACGAATCCGCTTAGAAAGAGAAGAAGACTTCCTCCGATCCTGCCCCATTGTTTTAATTCCTGTTTTCCTATCCTTGTTGTGGGGGTATACACTATTTTCTGGCGGAGATTCGTCTTTTCCATGAGAAATTGCCCGCTTAGGATGATAAACGACATCAGACAAACGGCCAGGGGGTATATCCAGCTTTCGGTTTTTAGTAAAACCGGTAACATACAAGCTGAAATAAGCGGAATTAAAGTTGTACGGGAAATGACCAGACAGAAAGCAGCAAAAACAAAAGCCAGAAAGAGATTTATAACTAACGGAAAAGGGGAATAACGAACGAGGCAAATTCCGGCAATCGCTCCTAGGGTCATCAGGGGGATGAATTGAAACTTACTTATTTGCCATACCCGTTTATCGACTATCCACATCCCGGTCGTGAGAGCAGCCATTTCCGGAAAAATAATTTCTTTCTCTCCTGTTGCTTCCGAGAGGCCGACCATGGCCGAGATCATGAGTAAAGCGTATAAATACCTTTTCCCTTTGGCCGGGTCTACAGACCGTTTTATTTTTTTTAAGTTGTGCATGTGGAAAGCCGAGGATTTCGAATCCTTCTCATTGGGGGACAAAGATAGTTTTTTTACTTCAACCGGGAGAGGAAAAAATAAAAAAGGGAAAAATTGCCAACTTATCCGGAAAAATTGTCATTTTTTTTCTTTTAAAAGAAACGAACTTTGTACTATTCTAGTAAAACAAAAAAGACATGAGATTTTATTATTTTGTCATACTACTATTCGTTTTTACCGGTGAATTATTTGCACAGGAAAAGGAGGTAATAATGGAAAAAACGGGAAATAATTCTTCTGCTTGGGAAAAGGATACATTGCCTTTATCGTCGGACGAAAAAGAACGGTATAAAGAGTTTACCATTACTCTCAGTCGGTTTGACGTAGAAACCACTGTCAATCGGATAAAGCAAAATTTGAAGGAGATGGAAATTCCGGTTTTTGCATTATTTGACCACGGCAAAAATGCCCGGGAGGTTGATTTGGATTTACGACCCACACAGGTCATTGTATTTGGTTCTCCTCGGGTAGGTACCCTGTTGATGCAGGAAAATCAGCTTATTTCTTTAGAGTTACCTTTGAAAATTGCTGTTTGGGAAGATGCGGAAGGGAAGATATGGGTAGGTTTCCTGCAAATAAAAAACAGGGTTCGGAACTACGGTCTTGAACAAAGTCCCATAATTGATAAAATGCAGCTTTTGTTGGAAGATATTGTCAAAAAATCCGTTTGATACGGTAGCAGGGAAAAACGAACAGCGGAGGGAACAGAAATGTAACAACATCCATTTTAGGTGTCTCTTCAAGTAGAAAGTGAGGTGTAAAATAGATTTTTAATTTTAAAACGCTTGGAAATCAGATCCAAAGGCGGAATATAAACTTTTTTAAAATACAAATAAACATGAACGTATTGAAAATGATGGTATTGGGAGTAATGGTATTCCCTGTATTCGGAGTTTATGCTTCGGAGAAAGAAAATGAAAAGATAAACAAACAGGTGGAAGTGAAGGAATTGACGAAAGCGGAATTTCTGGAATTGGTTTACGATTACGAAGCTAATCCGCAAGAATGGAAATATAAAGGAGACAAACCTTGTATCGTCGACTTTTATGCTAGCTGGTGTGGTCCTTGCCGGATGCTTTCTCCGATACTGAAAGAAATCGCTAAGGAGTACGAGGGGAAGATAAAGGTGTATAAAATAGATGTCGATAAAGAGAAGGCTTTGGCTGCGGATTTTCATATTCAAAGTATTCCAGCCTTATTGTGGTGTGCTCCGGATCGGAAACCGATGATGACCAATGGGGTATTATCCAAAGGAGAATTAAAAAAAATCGTAGAAGAAAAATTACTCACTGGGGAGAAAAAGAACTGAAAAGGGAATTCCGGATTTAATAATGTTTATATTTACAAAAATTTAAATCCCTTTTGTATGGAATATTATTTTAAGACGCGTTTAAAAGGGAGTATTGTACTGAC
Source organism: Odoribacter laneus YIT 12061 (assembly GCF_000243215.1). Lineage (GTDB taxonomy): Bacteria > Bacteroidota > Bacteroidia > Bacteroidales > Marinifilaceae > Culturomica > Culturomica lanea. The sequence goes on from NZ_JH594596.1 coordinate 449,430, forward strand.
TCCCTCTTTTCATCAAAATACGATGCTTCAGAAAGATAAGACCCTTTATAAGTTTATTTGGGTACAAAAGGGAAAACTTGCCTTAGAAGTGGATCATATTCCTTTGGTGCTGGAAGAAAACGAGATTTTACCGTTGACGCCTTTACACCATATTTCCATGCGTAAAATAGAAGGGAACTATTTGACTTTATTGTTTAACAGTAACTTTTACTGTATTTATGGGCATGACAATGAAGTGTCGTGCAACGGTTTTTTGTTTAACGGAACTTCGAATGTCATGCGATTGCAATTATCCGGACAGCAATCGGTGCTGTTACACGAAATTACTGATAAATTTGCCGGAGAATATAACATAAAAGACAATCTGCAGGAAGAAATGCTACGTATACTGCTGAAGCGTTTTATCATTACCTGTACCCGTATTGCCCGGGAGAAATTTTCTATCAATACGGAAAAAGAGAAGAGTTTCGATATGATCCGTCAATTTTATGTATTGGTGGACAACCATTTCCGGGAAAAAAAGAGGGTGCAGGATTATGCCGATATGTTACATCGGTCTCCGAAAACGCTTACCAATCTTTTTTCGGCATATCAATTACCTTCTCCTTTACGTATTATTCACCAGCGTTTGGAAGCAGAGGCGAAGCGACTCTTACTTTATACCTCCAAAAATGCTAAGGAAATAGCCGATATTTTGGGATTTGAAGACCTTTCGGCTTTCAGTCGTTTTTTCAAAAATATGACGGGGGAAAGTATATCAACATACCGGAAAAGAGAAAACGGGAGGAATTGACAACTTATCCGGTAAAATAGCCATTTATTTTCGTTTTAAAAACTTCGATCTTTGTAGTATAAGTTTAACCATTAAAACGAAATAAAATGATGACCCGATTAAACACTTTATTCAACCGATTTTTGAACCTTGCAGCTTCTGCGCAAAAACTTGGAATCAATCTGATCCGTATAGCTATTTTAATTATTTTTATCTGGATAGGAGGCTTGAAGTTTTGGAATTACGAAGCAGAGGGAATTGTTCCTTTCGTTGCCAATAGCCCTTTCATGAGTTTTTTTTATACGAAAACTGCTCCAGAATATAAAGAGTACAAATTGAAAGAAGGGGAAAAAAATGACGTAAAACAGATGTGGCATAAGGAAAATAACACCTATGGATTTTCACGCGGGCTGGGAATACTTATTATGAGTATCGGTATGCTTGTATTTTTGGGGATTTTTTTCCCGAAAGTGGGATTGGTTGGAGCTCTGTTAGCGATTGTGATGACCTTGGGAACTCTTTCTTTTCTGGTGACGACTCCGGAGGTATGGGTACCTGATTTAGGAAGTGGGGAACATGGTTTTCCTCTGTTGACCGGAGCCGGTAGGCTGGTTATTAAGGATACTGCTATTTTGGCCGGAGCCCTTGTCTTGCTTTCTGAATCCGCTCAACGGATTTTGAAAAAGTGATTTTAGCCTGTAAAACGTTCGCAGGATCTGCTGGAAAGAAGAATAAATATATTTGAATATAGAATTCGTGAATGAAAAGAGGGGAAAACAAACTGTAAAATTGAAAAACATGAAACGAGTAGATGCTATTATAATAGGATTTGGAAAAGGCGGAAAAATATTGGCTGCCGATTTGGCAAAAAGAAACTGGGAAGTGGCTATGGTGGAACGTTCCGATAAGATGTATGGAGGTAGCTGTATCAATATCGGATGTATACCGACCAAAACTTTAGTCCACGATGCCCAATTGGCAGCGAACCGGAGCAATTTGTCTTTCGAAGAAAAAAGGGAGTACTACCGTCAGGCTATTTTGCGGAAAGATGAGGTGACTTCTTTTTTGAGGGAAAAGAACTATAAAAATCTGGCGGATTTGGAAAATGTAACCGTGTATACGGGAGAAGGTTCTTTTATCGATTCTGATACAGTTCGGGTACATACGGAGGAAGAAGATATTTTATTACAATCGGCTCACATCTTTATCAATACAGGGGCCGAAACAGTAATTCCTCCTTTGGAGGGAATTCAGGAAAATCCCTATGTATACACCAGTACTTCTTTGATGGAACTGGCAGATTTACCCCGTCGTTTGGTGATTGTGGGGGGAGGATATGTGGGGTTGGAATTTGCGTCTATGTATGCTTCGTTCGGTTCGGAGGTATTTGTTTTGGAAGGTTATTCTGAGCTAATTCCCCGGGAGGACCGGGATATTGCTGCACAGGTAAAAGAAGTATTGGAGAAAAAAGGAATTTCTTTCCACCTGAATGCTAAGGTAACCCATGTAAAACAAAGGGAAAAAGGGGTGAAAGTAACGTATGAGGATGTGCTGACAAAACAAAAGAAAGAGCTAGAAGCGGAAGCTGTATTATTGGCTACCGGCAGACGTCCGAATACAACGGAATTGCATTTGGATAAAGCGGGAGTGGAAGTGGATGAGAGGGGAGCTATTCGGGTAGATGAGCATTTAAAGACTACTAATCCCCACATTTGGGCTCTCGGTGATGTAAAAGGCGGATTACAGTTTACCTATATATCTCAGGACGATTACCGGATTATTCGGGAAAATTTATTTGGAAAAAAAGAGCGGAATCTGAACGACCGGGAACCTGTCAGTTATTCGGTATTTATAGATCCTCCTTTAGCCCGTATCGGGATGAGTGAAGAGGATGCCCGGAAGCAACAATTGGATATCAGGGTAAATAAATTGGCTGTGGCTGCTATACCCCGGGCCAGGACCTTAGGGCAGACAGAGGGGATTTTCAAGGCTATCATCGATAGACGTACGGATAAAATACTGGGATGTACATTATTTGGTCCGGAAGCCAGTGAAGTTATAAATATGGTTGCTTTAGCAATGAAGTCAAGGCAAAGTGCTGCTTTCCTCCGGGATTTTATATTTACGCATCCCAGTATGAGTGAGGCTTTAAATGAATTGTTCGGATAGGGAAAAAGAGAATACGGAACTGTCAAAATGACCAATAAGTAAGCACTTTGACAGAAAAGACAATAAAAGAAAGGGGGGGTGGAAGGCGGAGAGAAAGAAATTTGAGAATTATTGTTATTTTTGAAAATCTTTTTAAAGTTTTGGCCGTAAAATTGATAGTACAGAAGGAGAAGAAGCTTGGGAATGAACGAAATGTTCCTGGGGTGATATAAACGTAATAAAAATATGGCGTACATAGACTATTACAAAATTTTAGGTGTTAATAAGGATGCTTCTCAGGAGGCTATTAAAAAGGCTTATAAGAAATTGGCCCGTAAACATCATCCTGATTTGAATCCGAATGATCCGGATGCTCAGCGGAGGTTTCAGGAGATCAATGAAGCTAACGAGGTATTGAGTGATCCGGAAAAGCGTAAAAAGTATGACCAGTATGGAGAAAACTGGAAACATGCGGAAGAATTTGAAAAACAGCGGCAGCAATATGGCCAATATCAAGGACAGGCTGGAGCGGGAAGCGGAGGTGGATTTTGGTCGTCGGGCGGTGGATTTTCAGGAGATGGGGAATTTTCTGACTTTTTTGAGTCTCTTTTTGGGGCGCAAGGAAGGAGGCGTACGAGAAGTACCGGTTTACGAGGGCAAGATTATAATGCCGAGTTACAACTATCTTTACGGGATGCTGCGGAGACCCATAAACAAGTACTGACAGTAAACAATAAAAAAATCCGGATAACCATTCCGGCAGGGGTGGAGGATGGCCAGACGATTAAATTAAGTGGTCAGGGGGGACCGGGTGCGAATGGTGGTCCCGCAGGTGATCTGTATATTACTTTTGTCATTCCGGAAGATCCGGTGTATAAACGGGAAGGGAATAATTTGTATAGGACGGCGCCTTTGGATTTATATACGGCCGTATTAGGTGGAGAACAGGTTGTAGAAACATTGGGTGGAAAGGTAAAATTAAAAGTAAAACCGGAAACGCAGAACAATACAAAAGTCCGTTTAAGAGGGAAAGGATTTCCGGTTTATAAACAAGAGGGGCAATATGGGGATTTGATCGTTACGTGGTCTGTGAAAATCCCTACAGACTTATCCGATAAGCAGAAAGAGTTGTTCCGGGAATTACAACGTTCACATTAAAAGGAAGGACCATGGAAACAGATTTAATTATTGTCAGTGATTATTGCCGGGAAAGTCATATCGAACAGTCGTTTGTCGTTTTATTGTGGCAGGAAGGATTGATAGACATCAAGCAAGAAGAAGGCCGGGAATATTTATTCGTTTCCCAACTGAGGGATTTGGAACGGTATTCGCGGATGTATTATGACTTATCCATTAATATTGAAGGTATCGATGCCATACGGCATTTGTTGAGTCGTATAGAAGATATGCAGCATGAACTCCATCGGCTCAGGGGAAGGTTGAGGAGATTCGAGGTGGGGGAAGAATATCCGGAATATTAGAATAATTTGCTCTGGGAAAAGAAAGAGACCGCTGAGGTTATTTTTTTGTAGAAATCGGGGGCGGTGTCGGTTTCATTTTCAAAAATATGAAGTAGAATAGGGTTATTATTTACTTACTTAATTTAAGCTTTATGGAAAAACTATTTTTATTTCTGGCTGACGGCTTTGAAGAAATCGAAGCTTTAGGTACGATAGATGTTTTGCGCCGGGGAGGTGCAGAAGTTAAGACCGTTTCTATCTATAACCGCAGAGAAGTAAAAGGAGCTCATGAGGTGATGGTTATAGCGGATTCTTTATTGAAAGAGATAAAGGGAGAGGAAGCAGAAGTTCTTATTTTTCCGGGTGGTATGCCGGGAGCTTTGAATCTATCCGAATGCGAACCCTTGATGGAAATGCTGAGAAGACATTTTGAGCGGCAAAAGCCGATTGCTGCTATTTGTGCGGCTCCGGCACTGGTATTGGGAAAATTACCTTTGAAAAAAGATATTCACATGACCTGTTATCCCGGTTTTGAAAAATATTTACCCGGAATTCAGGTTTCGGAAGAGGGAGTTGTTGTTGATGGAAATATAATTACCGGAAAGGGACCTGGTTTTGCTTTGGCTTTCGGACTGAAGATTTTGGCTTATCTGAAAGGATCTGAATGTGCAGCTGATGAGGTGGCTGAAGGGATGTTGTTGTAAAAGATAAAAGAAAGAAAAAATAACAAGGGCTTGAAAATTTATTTCTAATCCTTGTATGTCGTACGAACCAATACTTTTTCCCTTACCCGCTGATTAATGAACATGGCAGAGGCTGAAGAATACATCCTCAGGAGTTTGCGTCTCATTAATCAGCGAATCTTTTCCCTAATTCATATACTTTTTTAATGTTTCCCTCAATAACTGGGGAGAAATGGGTTTTGTGAGGTAATCGCTGCAACCGGCTTGTAAAGAGTTTTGCCGGTCACTGTCAAAGGCAAAAGCTGTAATGGCAATAATAGGGATTTGAGGGTTGAGAGCCCGGATTTGCCGGGTAGCTTCTAAGCCGTCCATCAGGGGCATTTTGATATCCATGAGAATAAGGGCAGGAGAAAGAGTTTTATATTTTTCCACGGCTTCGATACCGTTGCAGGCCCGAACAATTTCATAATCTTTTTTCAATATAGTGGAAATCAGGAGAAAATTGCTGTCTGTATCTTCTGCTACTAAGATAAGGGAACGGCCTTGAGCGTTTTCTGGATTCATTTCAGAATTATTCATAAGATTAACTGAATTATTGTCGTTTTTATAATGAATATAGGGCAAACAGAACCAAAAACAGGAACCCTTGCCTTCTTCCGATTCAACACCGATTTGTCCCCCCATCTGTTCTACCAGATTTTTGCAGATAGAGAGTCCTAATCCCGTACCGGGTACAAAGGTATTAAGTTTTACAAATCGTTCAAAAATATTTTTTTGTTTTTCCGGAGGAATGCCGATACCGGTATCGGTGACGGAAAATTTTATAAAATTGTGAGAAACGGTATAACTCAGCGTAATACTACCGGAAGAAGTAAATTTTAAAGCATTATTGATAAAATTTGTAATAATCTGGGTTAAACGGTTCTTATCACTTTCTATAATACATACCGGTAGATGCGAACCAAATATTAATTCCACTTCCGTATTCGCTTTTACTGAAATCGTTTGGATAATTTCTGCACATAAATTGTTAACATCGATTTTTCCGTATGTAAATTCAAAGGTACCGGATTCTATTTTAGAAAGATCCAATATATCGGAAATGAGTTGTAACAGTAAATCGCTATTTTTTTGTATAATAGAAAGGTATTCCTGTTGCTCTTGGGTGTCTTGGGTATCTACCAATAAGCTGGAAAATCCGACAATTGCATTGAGAGGAGTACGTATTTCGTGACTCATATTGGCTAAAAAAGCAGATTTCAGTTTATCTAAGGTTTCCGCTTTGTTTTTAGCTTCTATTAATTCGGTTTCGATTGCCTTTGTTTCGGTGATATCGAAGTTTACGCCTATCAATTCGATGTTGTTTTTAGCGGGATCATACTCTTTGACTGTAATATTACAACGTAGCCATTTCAGATTGCCGGGAGAAGTGATAACGCGGATTTGTTTTTTTAGACTGGTAATTTTTCCGGCTATCATATCTTTATATCCCTGTATCAGCATTTGAGCGTCTTCCGGATGGAGGTGGGCATAAATTCCTATAATATTTTCCATAGGAGTATCCTCGTTTTCGTTCAGATTTTTATACCATTGACTGATGGCAAATCCGTCTTTTGTCAGAGGATTCCACTTGAAATAGCCTATTTTAGCAAATCCGGCTATAAGGGAAAAAAAGTTTTCAAAATTCTGAATCCGGTTGTGTGCACTCAGCGTATCTGTATTGTCGATGATGATTAAAATATAATTTTCGAAATTTCCTTCTTCATCGTATAAAGGTTTTGCTCTAACCAACAGATTTTTGATCCCTTTTTGCACGGAAGTGTAATAGTGGTTTACTTTGGAAAAGTCGTATTTTAATTCAAAATTCATGTCTTCTTTATTCCTGAATTGTTGTTTCAATTCAGGAGAGAAGTTCGGATTTTCAAATAGCGTAACCCCTAAAGCTTCTTTTTTTTCTTTCAGCCCGAAGATACTCATATCTTTCTCGTTCAAATCCTTCAGGACTCCATTCCGATCGTAAATTTCAATCCCTACGGGTATATTTGCGAAGAGATTCCGAAGTGTTTTTTCGCTGTGGTCAAGAGCTTTATGGGCTTTAAATGTTTCGGTAATATCGGAAAAAAAGCAAATGACTTCGTCAGCGGAGGCAGCATAGAGAATGACCCGGAAATATACGGTTTCCGCTTTATTCTGATAAGTCATTTGTGTATATCCACCTTCTTCGAAAATTTTTTTCAGATGGGAGAGCTGAGTATCAAAAGGTATCGTTGAAATGCATTCGCTCCCTTTCCGGTTTAAATATTCTTGAATCGGTTTGCCTGTCAGTTTTTCAAAGGCCGGATTCAAGTCAATAAACCGATAATCTACCAGTTGATGATTTTGATCGTAGAGAATTTTAAAGCGAATATAGGCAATTGGCATATGTATATAGAGATCCCGGAAATATTCCCTTTCTATCTGGGCTTCTTTTTCGGATTCCAATAGCTTCAGACAAAGGCTGATAATATTGGCTAGTGAGGCCAACCATTGATAGTCTTCATTTTGCCAGTTCCGGTATCGGTCTACAATGTCTATACCCAGGTATCCATGGGTTTTATTCCCGGAGGCCATCGGCACAATCATGAGGGATTTTATACCCTGGCGGACGAGGATTTCTTTTTCCTGTTGGGCCGCTGCCGGCATCTCATTCAAGGAATAAAGTATAATGGGGCGCTGAGCCTTTAAGGTTGCCGTAGCCCAAGGAGTATCCTTTAGTTTAAGATCCTGCAGCCACTCTTGTTGAGCGGAAACCTCAGGTGCAACGACTTCGTAAGTGCATTTCTGACTTGTCCCTTCCTTGTTGTATTGAAAAATATACACCCGGCTTCCTTGAAATTGTATCAAAATGTCCTCCAATATTTTCCGGATCACTTTTCCGATATCTTTTGTTTGCATAAAAGAAAGAAGAGAACGGGAAATACTGTGTTGCCTGTAGAGCAATTCATTTATTTGCTGGACGGTAGAATGTTGAGTTTCAGGATTATCTATGCATTGAATAAAACCGTAAGCGATAATCTGTCCGTTTTCAGTTTTTTCTTTATGATACATTTTGGAATGTATCCATTTTTCCCCGTAACGGGAAAAGATAGGGAAAGTCTGTTCGTAAACTTCCTGGTTTTTGATGGTAGCGAATTCACTGCTAATTCGGTTTTTATAGTCATCTCTTATGAGATTATAAAAGTCCCAAAAGGGAAGGAGATCCGATTTTAATCCCAATAAGTCCTGTAAAAAATCGGAACATATATATACTTCCTGTTTAAAATCTGCTTTCCACCATCCGATATTTGCTGCTTTGAGGAGTTTTTGTATTTCGTTTTGCTCAAATTCGTTTTTCACTACCATTTTGGTGTTGTATTTTACTGATCAAGCCAGTGGCTTATTTATTTCCTGACGCTCAAGCCGTTCAACGTATTCGATTTATAATAGCAAAAGTAATAATTATTTTGAGAGAGAAGGCGAATTTCTGAAGTTTAGAGAGAATTTGCCTAAAAGCTGTGAGGAGCATTGAAAAATCCCCTTTTTCAAGCTTCTTAACTTGAAAAAGGGGATTTTTTCGGGTAAGCTAAAATTTTATTTTCTTTAGGAGAATTGGGTTTATGAGCGGGAAGAAATTGCTGGGAGTTTGTTTATTTCCGGAGGGCTTTGTTTATCTTTTCCAAAGGCAAAGGTTTGGTGCATAGAAACCACTCATAGCATTTTATACCTTCGCTTTCATCGTTCACTCTTTCTTCTGCTTTTTCCATAGAAGCGGGTATGGGGGCGATGACCTCATCTCCTGGCTGCCAATCGGCAGGAAGAGCTACTCCGAAATGATCGATCGTCTGTAAACCGATTAAAATCCGTTTCATTTCTTCAAAATTACGTCCTAATGTCATCGGATAATAGAGGATCGTCCGGATGGTACCTTCGGGGTCAATAAAAAATACGGCTCTTACCGCTTGGGTCTTGCTTTCACCGGGCTGTAACATACCATAAGCTTTTGCAACATTCATGCCTATATCGTCGATTAAGGGAAAACAAATCGTGATATTTTTCATGCCTTTATAATCGATTTTTTCCTGAATGGTTCTCAGCCAGGCGATATGGCTGTAGAGTCCGCCGATAGAAAGCCCTACCAGTTGACAGTTGAGCTTTTCAAATTCTTCTGCCATGCTGCCGAAAGTGATGAATTCGGTGGTGCAAACCGGAGTAAAATCGCCCGGATGACTAAATAGAATGATCCATTTTCCTTGGTAATCGTCCGGAAAGTTAATTTCCCCGCGGGTGGTCATTGCTTTAAAAACAGGGGCATCATCCCCGATACGGGGCATTACGTGTGTGTCATTTTCCATAATCTGCATATTAAATAAGTTAAATAGTCAAGAATAAAAATCTTTCTTTGTGATCGAAAGGATATTTTCCTTTTTCGTTTTTATTGTTTACGCGGAAATAACAGAATGGTTTACTACTTCGCCGGGAAGATAAAAGAGTCGAACGATAAAAAGGGAGAAGAAGAAGCTAAATAAAAAGCCGTTTTTTTATACTTTTTTTCGGTTAAATCATTTACCTTTGTACATAAAGCGGGTAAGATGGGTGGGTAAATAAAGATCGAATCCAGATTAAAATGAATCTGAAAATTATTGTAGGATGTATCGTAGCTTTGTTAGCCTTGGTAAATCCCCTACAGAAAATATTAATTGTTACTTCTTTGCAAGAACGGTTTACACGCGAGGAATTGCGGTATATTTCAGTAAAGTCAACGATTACTGCCGCCCTTATTTTGATCTTTTTTTTATTTTTGGGAGAGTTGACTTTTTCTTATGTGTTTCGCGTAGAACTTTATTCTTTTCAGATAACCTGTGGGGCTGTATTGATTTATAACGGTTTATCCGGTTTGTTAAAAGGATTTTTCCTGAAAGTTGATGAGCATATTAAATTAGCTGATTTGACGACTGTGCCCATTGCCATTCCTATGATTGCGGGACCGGCAACCATTACGGCGGCTGTTACTTTTCCGGTTCAGTATGGACGGGAGATTACAATTATTGCTATATTAATTGCATTGGTTATCAATTTGTTTTGCATGTTACAGGCCCGGAGAATCGGAAATTTTCTGATAAAATACAATTTTATGAATCCTTTGATCCGGATCATCGGATTGATTGTAGCTACTATCGGTTTACAAATGGTGTTTGACGGCATTACCTTGTTTATCCGCTCTTTGGCATAAATCGTTAAGTTTTTTCAGCAGTTTAAATGTGTTCCGCCTATTTGGGAAAAGAAAAAATATTGCATACGAAAATCAGTATAGTATTATGATTTTTCAGGTAGATAAAGAGGAGATTTATCAGTTAGCTGTAGAATTCCGGCGACATTTCCATCGTTGGCCTGAAGTTTCCGGACAGGAAGTTGCGACCCAGGCTTTTGTGACAGCACAACTGGAGCGCTATGGGATTGGGTATCGTAAGATTGGTACGGGGGTTATAGCCGAAGTGGGAGTTGGAAATAGATGTGTGGCCATCCGGGGAGAGATGGACGCCTTACCGGTAAGGGAAGAAACCGGTCTGGCTTATGCCTCTGCTCGGGAAGGTGTCATGCATGCTTGTGGGCATGATATGCATTTAGCTATCGTATTAGCTGTAGCCATCGCTTTGAAAAAGCAGGAGGATCGATTGAATAAGATCGTAAAAATTTTATTCCAACCGAGTGAGGAGAAGCGGCCGGGAGGTGCCCGTTTACTATTATCCGAATTATTAAAAGATCCTGTGCCGGAAGCTATTTTTGCCCAGCATGTTTATCCGGAGCTTCCAACAGGAAGCGTAGGGATACGTCCGGGGGCTTTTTTTGCCTCTTCGGATAATATTATTTTTTCGGTAGAGGGTCAGGGCACGCATGCGGCTATGCCTCAAAATGGTTCTGATCCCATATTAGCAACCGCTTGTTTAATTCAGTTTTATCAGACTTTAATTACTAAATTCAGGAATCCTTTTATTCCGGCCGTGCTCTCCATTACTGCTATACAGGGAGGAGGTGCTAATAATGTTATTCCTGACCGGGTAGAGGTCAGGGGAACGATGCGAACTCACGATAATGCTTTGCGGGATCGTTTATTTGTTTATCTGGATGAAAAATCAGAAGACATCTGCAGTTTATATGCTTGTCAGTTTAAACGGGACAAAACAGCCAATGGCTTACCTGTACTTGTAAATCATAAAGATTTGACGGCGGATTTTGTCAAACGGGTTTCTGGTTTGCTTGGGGAAGAATGTGTGCGGTTTATGGACCCTCTTATGTTGGGGGAAGATTTTGCCATTTATTTGCAGCATATTCCCGGTATTATGTGGTTGCTTGGGGTACGTCCTCCGCAGGAAAAAACAATGTTTCCTTTGCATAGCCCGAAATTCGCCCCGGATGAAAATGCTATGCGTACGGGAATAGAGGTGTTGTGGGAATCCGTTATACAGGCTTAATTGTTCAAAAGGTTAATTTTACGATTGCTTTTGTGCCCCTTGGTTGCGGATATAGTGTCCGAAAGGTCTATCCTCTGGCTGTAGACCTTTGTGTCTAGAGGTGTGTCCCCATAGGAAATATACCTGAATGACCGCAAAAATATAAAGATCGGTTGAGAATTTGAGTAGAAATTTTGTTTCTGAGGGAAAAAATCATGCTTATTTTTATAACTTAAAATACTGTGGATATGAATATTGAAGAACTTCGGGAATATTGTCTTTCTTTGAAAAATGTAACAGAATCTTTTCCCTTCCGGAATTTTTCTCCTAATGATGTATTGGTATTTAAGGTAGAAAATAAGATGTTTTTGCTTACCGATCTGAATGCTGGAGAATTAGCTGTTACCTTAAAATGCGGAACGGAGTCCGTAGCAGATTTAGCAGAATATTGGAGGGCAGTTGAAAGGGCTCGTATGCCGGGGTGGATGGTCCTCTACCTGAATCGGGATATGTCCGGAAAGGAAATAAAACAATGGATATTTCGTTCGTATCAGGAAGTCATTCAGGCTTTACCGTTGAAAGTACGGATAAAGTATAAAGATAATATAGATCGGGGTTAAATAAATTTATTTTCAGTGCGTTAATGGGATGTTTAAAGTTTGCTATAACTTTATAGAAAAGACTTTTTTGTTGGATAATTCGATAGGGATTAGGTAAAATATGCCTGTTTAATACTTATATTTGCGTTATTTCTGTAGGGAATTCGATAAAATTAATAAGGATAATTAGTATGAATAAAAAATTGTATTTGTCAATGATGGCTTTTGCATTGGCTTTGGCTGCTTGTAGCGGAAAGAAAGAGGCTGTCCGCACTACAGGTATTAAAATCTCAAATCTGGATACGACGGCTTTGCCGGGTACGGATTTCTATCAGTATGCATGTGGGGGCTGGATGAAAGCCAATCCGCTGAGTCCGGAATATGCTCGTTTTGGAACCTTCGATCAGTTGGCTGAAAATAACAGGCAGCAATTAAAAGAATTAATTGAGGGACTGGCTGCTCAGAAGTCAGAACCGGGAACGATAGCCCAGAAAATAGGCGATATTTATAATATGGCTATGGATGCTGGGAAATTGAACGCGGAAGGGGCTGCTCCCATACGTGCGGAACTGGAAAAAATTGCGGCCTTGAAAAATACCGAAAATATGTCCGGTATGGTGGCCGAAATGCGCAGAAAGGGTTTTGATCCTTATTTTGCCGTCTATGTGGGGCCCGATGACAAGAACAGTAAGATGAATATTGCGATGACGATGCAGAGTGGATTGAGTTTGGGAGAACGGGAGTACTATCTGGAGGAAGATGAGCATATGAAAGAAATTCGGGATAAGTTTAAAATCCATATTGTGAAAATGTTTCAGTTGGCCGGAGCTTTAGAAGCAGAGGCACAGAAAGCTGCTGCGGATGTGATGGAAATCGAGACCCGTTTGGCTAAGGCTGCTTATGACAATGTAAAACTTCGGAATCCACAGCTGAATTATCATAAAATGACGTTGGTCGATGTAAAGAAAGAATTCCCGGGTATTGATTGGGAAACTTATTTTGATACGATGGGATTAAAGGGGTTGCAGGAGTTGAATGTCGGGCAACCGGAATCTTTAAAAGAAGTAGCTGATATTTGGAAAACAGTACCTTTGGATATACAGAAGTCTTATTTGCAATGGAAGGTGCTGGACGCTGCTGCTCCTTATTTGAGTGATGATTTTGTAAACCAGAATTTTGATTTTTACGGAAAAACGTTGTCGGGTACACCGGAGTTAAAAGCTCGTTGGAAACGGGCCGTAGGTACAGTGAATGGTGTGTTGGGAGAAGCTGTAGGACAGCTGTATGTGGAGAAGTATTTTCCGGCTGCTGCCAAAGAGAGAATGGTAGCTCTTGTACATAATTTGCAAACGGCTTTGGGAGAAAGAATTAAAAATTTGGATTGGATGAGCGAAGAAACCAAAACAAAAGCTTTGGAAAAACTCTCTACCATATATATAAAAGTGGGATATCCTGATAAATGGCGGGATTATTCCGGTTTGGAGATTCAAAACGATTCTTATTGGAATAATATCGTCCGCTCTAATGAATTCGATTTCGATTATATGATTGCCGATGCCGGCAAACCGGTGGACAGGGACAGATGGTATATGACTCCTCAAACGGTAAATGCTTATTACAGTCCGACGACAAATGAAATTTGTTTCCCCGCAGGTATTCTGCAGTATCCTTTTTTCGATATGAATGCTGACGATGCATTCAATTACGGAGCTATCGGAGTTGTAATCGGACACGAGATGACTCATGGCTTTGATGATCAGGGGAGACAATACGATAAAGAAGGAAACTTGTCCGATTGGTGGACAGCAGAGGATGCAAAAATTTTCGTCGACCGGGCTCAGGTGATGGTGAATCATTTCGACAGTATTGAAGTATTACCGGGATTACACGGAAACGGCAGACTGACATTGGGTGAGAATATTGCAGATCACGGCGGATTGCAGGTGGCTTACACAGCTTTTCAGGAGGCTACAGCCGGACAACCTTTAGATAGGGTTGACGGGTTTACTCCCGAACAACGTTTTTTCCTGGCTTATGCCAATGTGTGGGCTGGCAATATCCGGGATGAACAAATTCGTTTGTTGACAAAATCGGATCCTCATTCTTTGGGACGCTGGCGGGTAAACGGAGCTTTACCCCATATCACTGCCTGGTATGAAGCTTTTAATATACAGGAAAACGATCCGTTGTATCTGGCTCCTGAAAAGAGAGTTGCGATTTGGTAAAACGGTTGAATGTTTAAGTATTTTTGAATTTTTCAAAGAATATCTCGTTCTGAAAAATTTACTAGTGAGTGGTTAAGGGATGTTCCACCACTCATTAATATCGGCCGAACTAACTCGAAAGGAGTTAGTTCGGTTTTGAATGGATTTTAACATTCCGGTTTTATCTGTCACCAAGTTCCGCCAATCAGGCCTGAAGGAAGACGATCGGCAGGGCGCCCATCACAAAGGCTGATCTAGTTAAATTTTTCCGTTCCTCCCTTTAATTTTTTTAAGGCTTTTACCAAAAAGAGGGCAGAAATGATACCTGCTAGTAAATCGGAAATCGGATTGGCGAACCAAACTCCTTCCAGTTGGGTGAAAGGAGGAAGAATATAGAGCATGGGAATAAGGATAATCACCTGGCGCAATAGGGAGAGAAAGGCTGCAATACCGGCTTTGCCTATCGATTGGTAATAGTTACCGGTGATAATCTGAAAGCCTACGATGGGGAAAAATAAGGTAAAAATTCGTAATCCCTTTCGGCCGAGTTCAAATAATTCCGGATTGTCGTTATTAAAAATGCGTACGATAGCTCCCGGGAAAAGTTGTGTAAGGAGAAAACCGCCTATGGCAATAGAGGTCGCAGCCCAAATACACGTGATCAGGGTATCGCGCACGCGAGCGTATTGTTTTGCACCGAAGTTAAAACCGATAATGGGTTGAGAAGCCATATTTATGGCTATAATACTCATCACCAATAATTGGGCGACGCTATTGATAATCCCCATCGCTCCGACGGCCAATTCTCCTCCGTAACGAATCAATTGTGTATTCAATACTGCTTGTACGGCACTGGCTGCCAGTTGCATGGAAAAGGGAGCAAATCCGATGGTCAGGATATAATAAATAATTTGTCCATTCAATTTTAAATTGGCCAAATGCAATTTCAGAACCGATCTTTTGCTGTAGAAATGAGCGACGACCCAAATGCAAAGTATAAATTGAGAGATAATCGTGGCAATAGCAGCTCCTTTTACGCCCATGTCGAATCCAAAAATGAAAATAGGGTCCAATATCGTATTGGTGCCGGCTGAAATAAAGAGCGAATACATTGCTATTTTAGGATTTCCTTCAGCCCGGCAGGCATTATTCAAAATAAATCCGATAGTAGCAAATACATTGGCAAAAAGAATATATTCGAAATATTCCAGCGCATAGGGTAAAGCTCCCTGACCGGCTCCGAACATTTTCAGTAGAGGATATCGGTAAATATAACCGAATAACGTCAGTAAAGCTGAAATGATGATTCCCAAAGTGACGGCATTTCCCAAAACCCATTCGGCCCGTTTGTAGTCTTTTTTCCCCATGTTGATAGAAATACGGACATTGGCACCGATAGCAACCAGCATTCCGAATGCAAAAATAATCAGCATAAGGGGAAATACGGCACTTAAGCCCGACAGGGCAAGGGCATCTACCCCCCGCCCAATAAATATCCGGTCTACAATGTTATATAATGCGTTCACGACTACGCCTGTAAAAGCCGGAAGAAAATACTTCCATAACAGGCGTTTAATATTCATATCCTCTAGTTCCTTTATATTTTGTATAGCCTTTTCCATGGTCTGTAAAAGTAAGGATAAATATCGAGAGATACGCAGGTATGCAAAGATAGTTATGAACAGCTGATTGCCTTTCGGCCGGAAGGAGATTCGAAACCGGTAGCGGCGAATCTGTTCCACGAAGAGTTCCTTCGGGAAGGAAAGGTTTATCGCTTTTTACTAAAGCCAGAAAAACGGGATCATCCCTGGAGGATACATATATTTAAGTATTTTCCCTTTAAAATATTTTCCCTTTTAGACAAATTAAATGTTTTTCTCAAGTCGATAAACCAAACAAATCTTTTTTTCACTCGTACTATAACTGTAAAAAATATTCTTTGGAAGGAAACCATTGATTCGGAACTAACGTTATAATTGAAAACTAAATTAAAGAAGAGAGATGAAAAAAACATTCGTAATGCTGTTAATTATTGCGTCGACACCGTTATTGTCGTTCGCACAGGAAAGAACAGAAATAGTCGTACAGGAGAAAAACACCGGCTGGAGTGGATATGTGACCAATCGTTTTTGGGATAATTGGTTTATTTCCGTAGGAGCTGGTGCTCAAGTGTATTTTGGACAGAGTGACTCAAAAGGAAAATTTGGTAAGCGTATTGCACCTGCCTTTGACTTTTCTGTAGGTAAGTGGTTTATGCCCTCTTTAGGATTACGGGCACAAGCAAGTGGGTTCAGGTTAAAAGGTTTTACTTACGACCCGAATAATATGTACGTAAAAGGAGGACCGAACCACAAGGGGTTATACAAACAAAGCTGGCAACAGTTTAATGTTCATGGGGATATTTTGATCAATTTATCCAACTGGATAGGGGGGTATCGTGTAGATCGTTTTTACGAAGCCGTGCCTTATATCGGTTTTGGTATTATGCATGCCTGCCGGGCTGCCGACAATAACGTGTTTACAGCCAATGCCGGTTTGATCAACAAAATGCGTTTGTCTGATGCCTTTGACCTGAATATCGAAATCCGGGGATCTGTTTTTGAGAAAAAATTTGCAGGAGAACAAGGCGGTAAAAGAGCTAACGGTATCCTGACCGTGACGGCTGGTTTTACTTACAAATTCAACCAACGTCATTTCCAACGCAGCGTAGCTCCCGTGGTAATGGCTGAAGATATCGCTTTGGCTGCAACAGCTCAGCAGTTAGAAGATACCCGTGCTGCCTTAGCACAACAACAAGCTTACAACCGCGAATTGCAGACGGAGTTGAATCAGGTTAAAAATATGAAACAGGAAGTGAAGGTAGAAAAAGAGGTGTTGGTAGCCCCCCGCGCAATCTTCTTCACCATTAACCGGGCAAATATTACGGCTAAAGATAAAATTAACCTGAAATATTTAGCTGATCAGATTAAGCAGAATCCGGATAAACAATATACCATTGTGGGTTATGCAGATAAAGCTACTGGCACTCCGGAATTCAATATGCAGTTGAGCCGGAAACGGGCAGAGAATGTATATAATGTTTTGACGAAAGATTTCGGAGTAAACCCGAGTCAGTTGAAAGTGGAAGCTAAAGGAGGTGTATCCGACCTGTTTGACAGCAATCCACTTAACCGTGTAACCATCATAGAATAATCTTTTCGGAATTTCTTGATCATTATTTTGCCGGAAATAAACTGTAAAAAGTCTGTTTCCGGCAAAGTATTTTTGGGAATATCGTACAATCTTTTTAGTATCTCTCCGGGTGTTCTGTGTGTACGATGGATGTCCTAATTTTCTTTTTCATATATTAATCCAACGTTGTCAACCCAGAATTTACTGTCAATGCTACCGATATAGGCTCCTCCATTACTGGAAGAAATACGGAGGACGATGTGGGTTACTTCTTCCTGAGGGGCTGCCCAACCGATTTCCTGGATAGGAACCATTTTTCCCTGACTATTCCGTGTGTAATAAGCATCTTTTCCATTTATCAGTCCCATATAAGATTTGTAGAAAGACTCGTTGGAAATGTCACCGTAGTAAATCGGCAACCGATGTCCGTTTTGCCATTCCGTTACAGACTGGTCGAAACATTCCCAGGCTGTACCTACTCTTTTCGCGTATACATTTCCTTCCGCATCTTCCCAACGATGTTGTAATAACAGACAGGTTTCAGCCATATCGCGGTCTGTACGGGGTTCCGGTTTGCCGAAACCGGAAGCATAAGTACGCAATCCTCCTGTAACGACTTTATAATCGTATGTCAAGGCTTTCGGACGTTTGGTAAAAGGAATACCGCTGATGAGTTTGCTCTGGGGATTTTTGGTGTCTGTGATCGGTTCTACCATTTCTCCTAAAAAAATGGTTCCGCCGGCAACGACGCGAATATTGAATAATCCCAATACTTTACAATGTTCCATGCGGGTTTCCAAACGGGCACAATATCCTTCTCCCCGGGGTTCCGGAAAAACGGTAATACTGGTTTTTACGACACCACTTACCCGGGCCATTACGGAAGAAGTTCCCCAAGGAGAATCCGTATTTTTATAGGGCGTATTGTTTTTTAAAGTGTCACCTGTCGTCAGCTCGTATAAATATTTTGTATTTCCTCCGATGATAAAGGATTCCTTTACTTCCCTTACCATCCAACGATCCATATCTCCGTATTCTATCGGTTCTACGATTTCTGTTTGAGCGATTACCGGAAACATAAAACAAAGTCCGATACCTGAGGTCAGAATAAATTTCAAGTTAAAAGGAAATAAATTCATATCTTCAATATTTTAATTTTATTAAAAATACTTCAGATATGCAAAAATAGTGCCAAACAAAGAATTGATGGAAAGAAAGTCACGGCAGCATTGCGGTTTCCTTTTTTTGTGTAGGACTTTCCAGTTTGCTTTCAATTTTTGTCAGCATAAGGGTTAAAGCTCCGTCGCCGGTGATATTACAAGCGGTCCCGAAACTATCCTGTAAAGCGAAAATTGTGAGTAATAAAGCTGTACCGGCTTCATTAAAGCCCACTATGGAAATAACGATTCCCAAAGAAGCGATGACCGTGCCTCCGGGTACTCCCGGGGCTCCTATGGCGAATATGCCCAACAATAAAATGAATAAAACCATTACCGACATGGTAGGTAAAGTTCCGTACAACAGAAGAGAAACCGTCATGACAAAGAAAACTTCGGTCAAGATGGAACCGCATAAATGTACATTAGAGAACAGGGGGATAGCGAAATCGACGACTTCGTCCTTTAATACCGGACTTTTTCGGGCACATCTGAGGGCTACCGCCAGTGTGGCAGCCGACGACATCGTACCTACGGCTGTAAGATAAGCAGGCCCGTAATATTTTAAAACCAACCAGGGATTTTTACGACTAAAAACTCCTGCTGTAAGATAGAGGAAAGTCAGCCAGATAAAATGGGCCACCAGTACGATTCCCATAACCCCTATAAATATAGGTAATTGCCGGGTAATGGCGCCTTCATAACTCAATGCACAAAAATTGGCAGCAATAAAGAAAGGCAGAATGGGAATGAGTATACGGGTGATCAGTAATAATACCATTTTCTGAAAATGCTCCAATAAGGTTCCGAACAATCTGGATTTCGTCCACACCGTTGCTAGCCCCAGCATGACTGAAAGTACTAAAGCTGTCATTACGCTCATCACAGGCGGGATATCCAGCCGGAATACCAAGGGCGGGATCTCCTTTAAACCTTCCGTTGCCGGTTCAATGGAAAGCTGAGGAATGAGCCAGTAACCCAGGAACATAGCGAGAAAAGCAGCCCCTATGGAAGACAGATAAGCTAATCCCAGGGCACTTCCCAGCATACTGGAAGCATTTCCCTTCATCTTAGCAATGGAAGAAGAAACAAATCCCAGAATAATTAATGGAACCATAAAAAAGATGAGTTGTCCCAGAATGTATTTTACGGTCACTACTACATTCATAAAACCTTCTCCCACCACAAATCCCAAGAGAATACCGATCAGGACCGCCAGTAATAATTTGAAAATTGTACTTTTCAGAAAATGGATCATTTCGCTAAAATTCTTTGATTATTTTGTAATATACGTAGTAAAAATAAATTTAGGTCGGAAGTTCGGGAAAAAAATAAGGCAGCTCCTTATTCAGATCTGCCTTTCTCTTTTTACGGTTATATACTTTTTTCGATGCATGCACTTTCCTATGCGGAACGGGACGCCCGTGTTGTGCAATCTCTTCCTCCCGGCTTAATTTCCGGTTTATCCGGATAATGTCCTGAAGCGTAATTTTTTTTATTCCTTTTTTCTTCATAAGAACATTTATTCGATCGAAAAGAAACAGAGCCAGATACAAATCGGTTCTACACTTGTTTTTTCGATGCGATGTTTACAATTTTTGGGTAAAAACATATAATCACCCGCTTTCATGTCGATAAATTTCCCTTCCACTTCCAGTGTAGCTTTTCCCTGCACTAGCAGAATCCATTCGTCATCCTCCTGATCGTACCAGAATCCCTGAGGAGAACTGTGGCCGGAAGAAACGATACGGTCAATACGGTAGTGAGTACCTTTCATCAATAAATCAAATTGCTCCTCTTCCCCAACTGCTGTTATTCCGTCGAATATATTTTTCATTTTAGCTTTTGTTTAGTGTAAATCATAATGCAAAATTATAAAAAAACTTCCGGATTGAAAGAATAAATTCTTGATTACTTTAAGAATAGTATATAAAAGAAGGTTTTTATATAAAATAAACAGGTGATTTTAAACTTTTTGCCTGAAAAGAAAAGTTCGGCTGATAATTTAAATTTATTCGATAAAAATTTGAAAACTTTTTTGGTTTTTAAAGTTTTCAGTCTATCTTTGTCGCGCTAAAAAAATAGGTATGTATACAGCGTTAGAACAAAGAATTATAGCAAAAGCTTCCGAATTGTTTCTTTTACATGGGATTAAGGCCGTGACTATGGATTTTCTGGCGACCGAAATGGGAATTTCCAAGCGTACTTTGTATGAAAGATTTAAAGATAAAGAGACGTTGTTACGAAAGACGCTGGAGTATCAGGATGAAAAGAGTCGGCAAGAACGTGAAAAGTTAGCGAGGGAATGTACAAATCCTCTGGAATTGAATCTAATGGAATATAAAGTTATTTCCGATTCTTTGAGAAGAATAAACCGGAATTACATAAGGGATTTACAAAAATATCATCCCCAAATTGCCGATTATTTTACTAAAAAACGGGAAACCGATATGGAAAAAGTGGTGTCGGTGATGGAGAAGAGCATTCAGGAAGGATATATCCGTGCGGAATTGAATCCCCGGATTTTGGCTTTGTTATTGCGGGTACAGTTGGAAACCTTAATCTATTCGGAAGAGATTGAAAAGAATCATTTTTCTTATCCGGAAGTATTTGAAACCATTGTGTTGAATTATGCCCGTGGAATTGCCACCCCGAAAGGGTTGAAACTGATCGAAGATTTTATGGAGAAAATGAATCATTGAGGGTGTATTTATAATTAGAAAGAGTCGTATATAAATTTGAATTATGTGTGCTAAAATTTTGTTGGTGTTTATAGGTGTTGTTGGTATGATATCCTGTAAACAACCGGAAGTGAAGGAAACTGGTCCCCGTTCGGTAAAAGTAGCGAAGGCCGTTCCGTTAAATGTGGTGGAAAAGTCGTTTAGTGGAGTGGTATCTCCGGATCAGTTTAGTGACTTGGCTTTTAAAATGTCGGGTCCGTTGATTGTATTGAATGTGGAGGAAGGACAACGGGTAAAGAAGGGACAAGTAGTGGCTGAGATTGATCCTTTGGATTATCGTTTACAATACGAAGCCAAGAAGTCTTCCTATCTGACGGCAAAATCTCAGATGGAACGGTCTGAAAAGCTGATCCGGAAACAGGCGATTTCCCGTCAGGATTACGAGTCCACCCAAGCCAGTTACGCTAATGCGAAAGCGGCATACGAAAATGCTGTAAATACGCTTGAAGAGACAAAACTGCTGGCTCCTTTTGATGGGTTTATCCAAAAGAAGTACGTGGAAAATTATCAGAAAGTACAAGCCGGAGAAGGAATTGTTTGTCTGATTAATCCGGATAAGTTGTTGGTAAGGTTTACACTTCCCGAAAATAATATGCAATATTTGCTTTCTGAACCTCAGATTTATATCGAATTCGAAAATTACAAAGGGAAATTGTTTCGAGCCAGAATTAAGGAATACGTAGAGGCTTCTCAGGACGGTTCGGGTGTTCCGGTTTCTTTATACGTGGAGGATTCTGCTTTTAACCTGAATGATTATAAGGTGGCTACCGGTTTTTCTTGCCGGATTATTCTGAAGATTACCCGGGAAGGTTTTGAAAATTATGTATTGGTTCCTTTAACAGCTCTGTTTCCCGATCCCCATACGGAGGAATTGAATGTCTTTGTATACGACGAAACTACCCAAAAACTGGAAAAACGTACGGTGAAAGAAGGAGGATTGATTGGCAGGGATCAGGTGGTGGTGCAGGAGGGACTCCGGGCAGGGGAAACGGTTGTAAGTGCCGGTACTACCCGTTTAGTAGACGGACAGACCGTGAATGTGTTAACAGAATAAAAGGAGCGTATGAATTTACCCAAGTATTCTTTAGAGCATACGAAAGTGATTTACTTCTTTTTGGCTATTATGCTGATAGGAGGTATCATTTCTTTTTTCAAATTGCCTAAAAAGGAGGATGCGCCGTTTGTCATCAAACAGGCTGTGCTGATTACCCAATATCCCGGAGCAACTTCCCGGGAAGTAGAAAAGTTGGTGACGGAACCGATAGAGCGGGAGATCCAATCCATGTCGGAAGTCAAGCAGATTAAATCGGAATCTTACTTCGGTCTGTCTAAAATTACCATAGAATTAAAGCCTACCATTAAAGGAGTCCGTATGCCCGTAAAATGGGATGAACTCCGGCGGAAAGTGTTGAATATACAATCTAAGTTACCCCAGGGAGCTTCTTCCATTACCGTAAATGACGATTTCGGAGACGTATACGGTATTTATTATGCCTTGACGATAGAGGAAGGTTTTTCTTATAAAGAATTACGGGATTGGGCTCAGAAAATAAAAACCGAGCTGACTCCCATTGAAGGTGTTCAGAAAGTACAGCTTTTCGGAGAACAGACAGAGGTCGTGAATGTATTGTTTTCCGTACCTAAATTGTCCGCCCTCGGGATTGATCCCAATACGATCGCCCAAGTATTGCAGACTCAGAATTTGCAGGTAAATACGGGTGAAATCAATGCTGGTAGTTATCAGTTGAAAGTGTTGGCCGACGGTACTTATAAAAGTCTGGACGACATCCGGAATCAGTTGATTATAACGAAAGGGGGGAATGAGGTGCGCTTGGGGGATATTGCTGCCGTAGAACGGGGTTATTTGGATCCGCCTTCCAATTTAATGCGGGTAGATGGAAAAAAAGCCATCGGTATAGGCGTCGCCTCTGGAGCAGAGGATGATGTGGTGGCCGTGGGAAATTTGGTAGCTGAACGTTTACAGGAGATTAAAAAACTGATCCCGGTAGGGATGGATCTGGTCTCTATTTATCCGGAAAATATAATTGCCCAGGAGGCCAATAACGGATTTATTCTGAATTTAATAGAATCTCTCCTTATTGTGATTGCTATTATTTTTATCGTCATGGGAGCCCGGGCAGGCATGTTGATCGGAAGTTCTCTGTTGTTTTCCGTAACCGGTACTTTACTGATTATGTTGTTTCTGGGAGTAGGATTGAACCGGACGTCCCTGGCGGCTTTTATCATCGCTATGGGGATGTTGGTAGACAATGCCATCGTGGTGACGGACAATGCTCAGATCGGAATTAAGAAAGGTATGCACCGCTTTCAGGCTCTGATTATGGGGGCTACTCTTCCACAATGGGGATTGCTGGGAGCTACTTTTATTGCAGTGTGTTCGTTTCTGCCTATGTTTCTGGCCCCCGATTCAATGGCGGAGATTGTAAAACCTTTGTTTATAGTCTTGGCTGTTTCTTTGGGATTGAGTTGGGTGTTGGCATTGACACAGACTACTACTTTCGGAAATTTTATCCTGAAAGAAAATACTTCTGCTGTGGCGACAGATCCTTATGATACGAAGTTATATCATAAGTTCGAACGGATGCTGACGAAATTAATTCATCACCGTTATATTACCTTGTTTTCGGTAATCGGCATTTTGATATTTTCTTTGGTGGTGATGGCCTTGATGCCCCAGAGTTTCTTTCCTTTGATGAATAAGCCTTATATGCGTGCCGATCTGATTTTTCCGAATGGATATGGGATTCGGGATGTGGAACAGAATGTATTTCAAATCGAGGAGTACCTGAAACAAAATCCCAAGGTAAAGTCTTTTTCGGTTACTATGGGGGGATCTCCTATACGTTATTATCTGGCCAGTTCCTCTTTCGGTCCGTTGCCTAATTTTGCCAATGTATTGGTGGAAACTCACGATCCGAAAGATTCTCCCGCTATGGAGGAGGAGTTTTATAATTATATGTTGAAAAATTATCCCAATGTGTTGACCCGTTCTTCTCTGTTTATGCTTTCGCCTGTGCCGGATGCTACTATCGAAATCGGATTTATCGGAGAGAATGCGGATACTCTGATCGCTCTAACCGAACGGGCAAAAGAGATTGCCCGGAAATGCGATCTGGTGATGGAAGTACGGAGCAGTTGGGGCACCCCTGTTCCGGTTTGGAAACCTATGTTTTCACAGGAAAAAGGCTTGAGACTGGGGATTACCCGACAACAGGTAGCTTATTCCTTAAAAGCGGCTACTAACGGAATTGCTTTGGGGGAATATCGGGAAGGGGATTTGTTTATGCCTATTCTGATGAAGGTAGCGGATGAAAATGCGATACATCCGCAGGATATCCGTACTTTGCCGGTATTTAGTTCGAAAGGGAAATCCGTAAAGGTCGAACAGGTAACCGACGATTTTAAATTGGAATACGATTACGATGTAATCAAGCGTTACAACCGGGAACGTTGTCTGATGATGCAATGTGAGCCCAAGCGGGGAGCGAATGCTATAGCTGCTTTTAAACAAGTGCTGTCCGCTGTAAAAGCGGAGGTGAAAGTACCGGAAGGCTATAAAATGAAATATTTCGGTGACCAGGATCAACATGACACTTCTATGGCTGCCTTGGGAAAAAATATTCCGTTGATGTTTTTGCTGATTTATTTGACTCTTTTGTTGTTATTCCCTCAGAATTATCGCAGTCCGGTGGTGATTATGTTGATGTTACCTTTGATTTTTATCGGTGTGGTATGGGGCTTGATCGGATTTGGAAAATCGATGGATTTTTTTGCGATGTTGGGAATGTTGGGCTTGATCGGTATGAATATTAAGAATGCTATTGTGCTGGTAGATCAGATCGGTATGGATATGAATAGCGGAATTACTCCTTTACAGGCTGTAATTCAGGCTACTAAAAGTAGGATTGTACCGGTGACAATGGCTTCCGGGACGACTATACTTGGTATGCTGCCTTTGTTGTGGGATGCTATGTTTGCCGGGATGGCGGCAACGATTATGGGAGGACTGTTTGTCGCGACGATGTTGACGTTGTTTGTACTGCCGGTTACTTATTGTATTTTTTATAAAATCCGGTCGGACAGATAAGAAGAAACGGAATGTGCACAGAATTTTCTGTAGTGCCGGGAAGGAAGAGAGAAACGTATATAAAAAGGAAGGTATGAAAAAATTAATAGTATATGTGGGTTGGTTGCTGGTGGCTTTGCCGTTAGCAGCTCAGCCTGCTCCGCTGACAGTTACCGAATATAAGCAAAAAGTATTGGATTATAGTCGGCAGATTAAACAGAGCGCCGAGCAGCGTATGGCCATGCAGGAAGCGATGAGGACGGCTAAGACAGGGTATTTCCCGAAGTTGGATTTTTCCGGGAGTGCCCAATATCGGATCAATGATTATAATATGGATTTCGGAGGGACTAAGATTCCGATGGAAAATGAAACGTATAGCCTGGAGGCCGGATTGACGCAGAATTTATATAGCGGGAGAGCAGTACATCATAGCTATAAGGCTGCTGAAATACAAAAAGATATTGCCGTTAAAGCAGAAGAGCTGACTGTCGATAATATTATCTATTCCGCCGATGTAAATTATTGGTCGACAGTGGCTAAAAAAGATCTTTATTTGGTGATGAGGCAGTATGTAAAAATTATTCGGGAATTGGAAAAAGTTTTGACCGATCGTTTTAGAGACGGTTATATCAGTAAGACGGATCTGTTACAGGTACAGGCCCGTTTAAAAGATGCTGAATTGCAGAAAAGTAATGCTTTTAAACAATATCAGATCGCCCTCCAGAATTTGAATGTATTGATGGGAATGCCTCCCGCCGCTCCTGTGGAAGTGACAGACTCCATCAATATGATGCAGGCTTTGCCTCCGGAGATCGGTATGGAAGCTGCTTTTGCAAGCCGTCCGGATTATGCAATGGCCGGTTTGAATGTCGAGTATCAGAAACGTCAGGTAAAGTTGACCCGGAGCAAATATTTACCCTCTTTGTCGGTAGGATTGAAGGAAAACTGGGGAACGCAGATGCTGAATTTGGATGGTTCCACCCTGTGGAATACCATTGCCTTTGCTTCCCTCAATATCCCGGTTTTTCATTGGGGATCCCGGACTAAAGATGTAAACCGGCAAAAAGCTGTGTTGAGGAGTACCGAATACGATTTACAACTTACGAAGGATCAGATCGTCCAGGAAATTAGTAATGCCTGGACAAGCCTGACAGAGAATACCAAACAGATTACGGTGGCAGAGGAAGCTTGTAAAATTGCGGAGGAAAATCTGGATTTAAATACTTTTAGTTATACGGAGGGAAAATTACCGATTATTGATGTCCTGTCTGCTCAGGTGACCTGGATCCAGTCCTATAGTAGTTTGATTCAGACCTGGTTGCAGCAAAAGGTGTCTTTGGCTGATTATAATAAAGCTATCGGTAAACAATAGACCGGTTAAATCCGGAGGTTGTCTGAAAAACCGTTTTGGACAATTCGGTGTAGGATTTCAGACCTTTCCCTCTCCTCGTATGTGAAATTTTTATTATTTTGTTCCCGGTTTTCGGAAAGAAATTGGCATAATTTTTGTCCATTTCTGAAATTAAAAGTGGATTTTATGCTATGAAAAGGTGTCTGGTTTGGCTATTTTTATGTATATTTTTGTGCCCCTCCGGGATGGCAGAGCGGAAAAAGGTCGGATTGGTGTTGAGTGGCGGTGGTGCCAAGGGAATTGCTCACATCGGGGTGATCGAGGTGCTGGAAAAGGCGGGGATACCTGTGGATTATGTCGTCGGGACCAGCATGGGATCGATTGTGGGAGGATTGTATGCGATCGGGTATGATATACAAGTGTTGGATAGCATGGTGCGCAATCAGAACTGGTCTTTTCTATTGAGTGATAAAGTCTATCGGGACAATTTGTCTTTCCCCGAAAAAGAAATGACGGAAAAATATATTCTTTCATTCCCTTTCGGCCGGGGGAAGGAGAATCGTATGCCTGCGGGTTTTGTGAGCGGTCAGAATGTATATCATCTGTTTTCTGATTTGACAGTAGGATATCATGATTCTTTAAATTTTGAGGAGTTGCCTATTCCTTTTGCTTGTGTTGCTGCTAATATTATAGATGGGAAGGAAGTCGTTTTAAAACAAGGAGATTTGGTGCAAGCTATGCGGGCCAGTATGGCTATTCCCGGGGTTTTTACGCCGGTGCATCTGGATAGCCTGATTTTGGTAGACGGAGGGATTGTAAATAATTTCCCTGTGGATGTTGCCAAGGCAATGGGGGCGGATATTATCATCGGAGTGGATGTACAGTCCGATCTGAAAAAGGCCGAGCAGTTGAATTCGTTACCGGGAGTGATGGGACAGTTGATTCATTTGCTCTGTATGAATAAATTTGAGGAAAATCTGAAATTGACGGATTTGTATATTAAACCGGACCTCAATGAATATTCGGCAGCTAGTTTTAATCAGGAAGCTATCGATACGATGATTTACCGGGGAAAGCAAGCCGCTGAAGCCCAGTGGGAGCAATTGATCGCCTTAAAAGAGCGGATCGGTGTGGAGGAGGAACTCACAAAAACGAGGGAAAAAAAGGTTTTTGCGGATACTTTTTTTGTACGCCGGATTTATTTGAAGGGAGTTTCCAAAGATGAAGAGAAATGGCTGAGGCGTACGATCCGTTTGAAGGAGAATGGTCCCATCACGAAGGAAGAGATTCACCGGGCTATTGCTTCCCTATATGGAACAAAATCTTTTGCCAATGTCAGTTATCGATTGCTGGGAGGACCGGAATACGATTTGGAATTGAATTTGAAGGAAAATGACAGAAGTATTATTAATCTGGGCTTTCGTTTTGATTCGGAGGAAATGGCAGCTATTCTGTTAAATCTGAAGTTGAATTACCGGCCTTTAAAGGGTTTCCGTTCCGGTTTTACAGCCCGTTTGAGCAAGAATCCGTTTGTCCGTTTGGACTATTCTCTGGAGAATCCTTTGATCCGGAAACTCAATTTGAGTTATATGTTCAAATACAACGATTTTAATATTTATGACAGAGGGGATAAAATCAACGCTGTTACTTATCGTTATCATCTGGGGGAACTGAGTTTAACGGACATTTATTTACGGAATTTTAAGTTCCAGGTTGGATTGCGCTACGAGTATTTTGATTATGATCCTTTTCTTTTTAAAGACGACAATCAGACGATACATGTAAAATCGGAAGGTTTTATCAGCTATTATGCCGTGGCAGAAGTGGAAACTTTCGACCGGCGCTATTATCCTTCCCGCGGTTTATCTTTTTCCGCCGCCTATTCGGTATATACGGATAATTTTACTCAATATAACGGGCAACTCCCTTTTTCTGCTTTAAGTGCCAATTTTACCGGAGTGATTCCGATAACAAACCGTTTTAAAATGCTGCCTTCCGTATATGGACGGGTACTGATCGGAAAGAATGTCCCTTACCCTTATCTGAATTATATGGGAGGTCAGGTTTTCGGTCGTTATATGCAACAGCAGTTGCCTTTTGAGGGGATTAGCCGGGTGGAAGTATTCGAGAATTCGCTGCTGGTGGCCCGCCTGCATTTACGGCAACGCATGGGTAGCCGGCATTATCTGTCTTTTATCGGAAATTATGCTTTGCAGGACGATAATTTTTTCGATATTTTGGGAAATCGGGGTATTTGGGGAGGAAGCGTCGGATATTCCTACGATACCGCCCTGGGACCTATTGATCTTATCTTTCATATGTCTGATTGGACTAAAAAACTAGGCTTCTACTTTAATCTGGGCTTCTGTTTTTAAAATTTAGAAGATTCGAGAACAGTTAAAATCTGAAATGGGAAAAATGATGAATGGCACTTCATGCCGCGTTCAGGCTCATCTCCGATGCGCTGATGAAGGGAATTAATATTCCCGGTATATTCTTTCGTTACAACCGAAAGTTCGTTCACCAGTTTTCCAAAGAAGCTTTCATCCTTTTCCCATTTAAATTTTTGCCCTTTTCCGCATTCAGTCCTTTCCCTTTTTTGGGAAAAATACGCTTTTTTTTACCCCTGAAATTTGGCAAAAAAAGGCCAAAAATGGCCTTGTTCAAATTTTTTTTTTAATGGGTATTGATTATCAATGTCTTGAAAATAGCTTGTTCAAATTTTTTTTTGGCCAAGTATTGGATTTTTCGAAATTTATGCTATAATTTTATTAACAGAAAACCTGAAAACATAAAATGGCAAATAAGAGTTTCATATACAAGAGAAAAAAGATGAATTTTTGAAGTCCGTTTTTTTGATCTGTTTATTTTTCCCATCCCGGGTAGGGAAAATAACAAAATAGAATTCGGGGATATATAAATCTATTTAATTGATTATTAGTGTTTTATTGAACGATGAGGAATCGTATAGGGGGATTTGTGTGCCTATTGGTAACCTAAAAGGTTTGAAAATACACCTTATCATCATTAACCATTTGAATTGTTAAACATTTAACATAAATAGACAGCGTATGAAAAAAAGAGTGAAGACAAGCGTAAAGGCGTTTTCGTTGCCGGAATTATTGGTAGTATTGGTGATCATCGGAATTTTGGTGTTGATTGCCTTACCGAACTTGATGCCTTTGATCTCGCGGGCCAAAAGTACAGAGGCCCAACAACAGTTAGTGTTTCTCCACACCCTGGAAAAAAGTCATTTTTATATGCATTCCCGGTATTCGGTTTCTTTGGAAGAATTGGGGTTTGAACAACAGAAACTGGTGACGGAAGGGGGAAATGCCAATTATCAGATTAGCATTACGGAAGCGAATGAAAAGGGATTTAGGGCAACGGCAACGGCTGTGGTTGATTTTGATGGGGATGGAATTTTCAATGTGTGGGAAATCAATCAGGATAAAGAATTGAGGGAAATAACCAAAGATTAGCCTATGGAATTTCTCCTTTTCATTCCTTTAGTCCGCCTGATTCGATCGGATTTTAGGAAAAGGCGGGTGAAAATAACAGATTTGTTGTTATTCGGGTGTTTACAGCTTTTTGTTTCCTGGTGGGGAGTGGGTTGGAAGGAATTGGTTTTTCGTTTGAAAGGGAATGGGTGGGTGTTTCTGTTTATGGTAACCGGAGTGGTTTTATATGTTTTTATACGCTATGGACAAGGAAGACGGGTGATGAGACGGCTGGGGGGAATCGGGGACGGCTGGTTTTGTCTGATGTTGGCTCCTGCTTTTACCCTAAGGACATATGTATATTTTCTGATACTGGCTTTTCTGCTGACGTTTTGTGGTTGGGAAATATATAGGCGGGTAAGCGGGCGGCGGGTGACCATTCCTTTAGTGAGTGGGATGGGTGTAATGTATATGGTATTTCTGACGATTCGTTTTTAGGATTATGGATGAACTAAGGATTCCTGCCGAGATTATCGGTTTTTTCACTCCGGAAGAGGCCCGGAATTATGGATTGCTGCCTTTTGAGAAGCGGGAGAAAGAGCTTTGTTGTTATGGAGAAGAAGGGCGGGATTATGGGGATGCTTTGCAGGAAATTGAAATTATCCGGGGTATAAAGGTTCGGATAGACCCTCTCGAACAGGGAGAGTTCAGGCGATGGATGAGGCAGTATTATCGGGATGGGACCGGCGGTTTTGCAAGGAAGACACAAACGGCGGTGTCTGCCGGAGAAGAACGGGATTTTTTGAGTCGTCTGATAGAGGAAGCTTACCGGACGTATGCGAGTGATATTCATTTTGAAGCCTATGAGGAACGGTGTAGGGTACGTTTCCGGATAGATGGCCGTTTGCTGGAAAGGTATGTGATCGAGAAAGAAAATTATGCTGCTCTGGTCAATCAGATTAAGATTCTGGCGAATTTGGATATATCCGAAAAGCGTTTGCCTCAGGACGGTCGTATTTTTTTCCACCGGGGCGATTGTAAATTCGACGTACGGGTGTCCTGTTTGCCGGCCATACATGGAGAAAAAATCGTGTTGCGGCTGCTTACCCGGCATGCAGAATTACTGGAATTGGGAAATCTGGGGTTCAGTGAGCGACAGTTAAACGATTACCGTCAGGCGGTGGCTAAGCCGCATGGTTTAGTGTTGATCAGCGGTCCGACGGGTTCGGGGAAAAGTACAACCTTGTATGCTACTTTACGTTTGCTGAACCGGGAAGACAATAATATACTGACGATTGAGGATCCCGTCGAGTATACCTTGGAGGGAGTTAATCAGCTACAGTTGAAAGAAGAAATCGGTTTGACATTCGGAAGTGCTTTGCGGACTTTTTTGCGTCAGGATCCGGATATTATCATGTTGGGGGAAATTCGGGATACGGAGACAGCTCATATGGCTGTCAGGAGTTCGCTGACGGGGCATCTGATATTTTCCACTATACATACCAATAGTGCCTGGGGATGTGTAGCCCGCCTGGCAGATATGGGATTGCATCCTTACTTGATTGCTGATACCTTGTTGTTGTGTATGGCTCAACGTCTGGTAAGAGTTTTATGTCCGCATTGTAAGAGAGAAATAGAAGAAGGGGATAGTTGCAGTGTCCCTTGGGGAGAACCTGTTCGCTTTTTCCGGGCCGAGGGTTGTGAAGCCTGTTATTATACAGGGTATAGTGGACGGAAAGCGATTTATGAAGTGATCCCTATCGATGCGCGTTTGGCGGCGGCTGTCCGAAACCAAGAAGCGGATGTAAGTGCTTTGTTGAAAGAGAGAGGCATACAGACTTTGCGGGAGACAGCTTTGGAATTGTTGCGGGAAGGCCTTACTTCCCCAGAAGAGATATTGCCTTTATTAAATGAATCCTGAATAAGTCGATAGCTGTTTGCACCTGCAGAAGTATAGAAAGTGTGTGTACAGAAAATAAAATAATAAAAATATGAAATTGGCCTATATCGTCCTGTGTGTATTCTTATTGCCCTATTGTTTAAAGGCTGAGTCTGCCGATTCTCTTCGTCTTATGCGGACGAAGGAATTGAAGGCTGTTTTTGACAGCCTGGGAGTAGCAGATCCTGTTTATCTTCAGAAGACCGATCTTTCGGTGGGGAATGTGCGGCTTTCGGAATTATTGCGGAGCATTGCTACTGTCAATCAGGTTAATTTGTGCGTTAAGACCACGCAGGAT
Source organism: Odoribacter laneus YIT 12061 (assembly GCF_000243215.1). GTDB lineage: Bacteria > Bacteroidota > Bacteroidia > Bacteroidales > Marinifilaceae > Culturomica > Culturomica lanea. The sequence goes on from NZ_JH594596.1 coordinate 481,947, forward strand.
CCTTTGGTCGCCTGTAATTTTAGCCGGGCCAGGATAACCGATTTATTATATTTCCTATGCCGGGAATACGGGCTGGAAGCGGATATATGCGGGAATATCGTCACCTTGAGTTCTCCGCCACAGCCAGAGCCACTACTTCCGGAGCCTTTTGTCGGTTACGATTCGGTGCGTTCTGCCCTTTCTTTTGATTTTCGGGAGGTTCCTTTGGCAGATATTGCCCGTCGGATTACGCGTCTATCGGGAATCAATGTTATTGTGCCTCAGTCGATGTATACGTTTAAGGTTTCTGCCTACCTGGAGAAGTTGCCTTTTCCGGAAGCTCTGGAAGCTTTGGCTTCTGCTAACGGCTTGGTGGTAAACAGAGGAGAGGGGGGAGTATGGGGATTTGAAGTCTCAGGGGAACAGGGAACGGCTTCGGCTACTTTGGGAACTGGATTTCGCAGGCGGTCGTTTCCGGCCGATCATTTGTCTATAGATAGCTTAAAGCGGGTGAGTGCGCGGATTACATCCGGGAAATTGGAAGATATTCTGGTTGAAACCTGCGAATTATTGGGAGAGGACTATTTCTTTGCTACTCCGGTCAAAGGACAAACCTCTGTCTATGTAAAGAATATCGACAGCCGGACTTTTTTTGATGTCATTCTGGGAGGGACAGGGGTAAGTTGTGGAGAATACGAGGGCGTTTATGTATTTGGCAGTAGTGGGAAAGAGGGAGCAATGGTGACGACCCGGGTAGTGCCTTTGCGCTATCGAGCAGCGGCGGCTTTACCGGATTTGATTCCGGAAGCTTTGAAAAAAGAGGTGCAGGTACAGCTTTTCCCGGATTTGAATAGTTTGATTATCAGTGGCGAAAGCCGGAAAGTATCGGCCATCTGTCGTTTCTTGGAGACGATAGACAAACGGATTCCTTTGATTACCATCGATGTGATTATTGCCGACGTAACTAAAAGCACTATCCGGGAAGCCGGTATCGAAGCCGGATTGGGAAATGCTCCGGCCTCTACTAGCGGAACTCTTTCAGCGGGTATTGATATGAAACTGAATGCCGCTTCAATCAATCAATTGATCAATAGTTTCAACGGATTTGGTTCTGTCAATTTGGGAAGGGTAACACCGGATTTTTATATGAACCTGAAATTTTTGGAAGAATCCGGAGATATCGAATTGCGTTCTACTCCTAAGCTTTCCACTTTGAATGGACATGAAGCTACTTTAAAAAGTGGAGAAACGCGTTATTACAAAGAAGTGGCCAGCAACATTATCGGTACCCAAAATCCCATTCAGAGCGATTCCTATACCTGGAAAAGTATAGATGCGAATTTAAGTTTGCGGATCGTGCCTTATGTGGGGCAGGACAATCATATTACACTGGAAATAGAGATCGAGCAAAGTGAATTTACAGGCAAGGAGGAGAAAGATGCACCGCCTACGACGGCTACCCGGAGTTTTAAGTCGCTGATCCGGGTCAAAGACGGAGAAATGGTTCTGTTGGGAGGGATCGAACGAAACAGTCGCGATAGAAGTAGCCGGGGCTTGCCTTTTATCAGTCGGATTCCAGTTTTAAAGTGGCTGTTCGGATCAACCAAAAACAACAAGGTCAGCCAGAAACTGAATATTTTTATTAAGCCTGCTGTACTTTGAGCAGTTTGAAAAAATAGAAGCAAAGAAATCCTTAAAGTGCAATAATTGTGATTCGAGATGAGATTACCTGAAATGTTGACTGGAAAGATACAGATCGTCTGGGTATGGACCGGACCGGACGAGTGTTTCCGGACTATTTTATTTATCCGGAAGAAAGGATACTATATGCCTGTAGCAACGGAGCGAATCCGGGCAGATTTGCCGTTGTTTGTTTTGGTAAGCGGGGAAGGGATACTGACCAAGGAATACCGGACGGGTGAAGAAGGCATAGGACGTATTACCGAAAATCCGGATTTGTGGTATGAACGGGAAAAGTTGGAGGGGGACCGCCTCCTCCTGAGGTTTATGAGGAGGGAGAAACTGGATTGGTTTTTACAGGCACAAATAGGGGTACAGGTAGACGGTCTCCGTTTTTTTGAAGGAAAGGAGGCTGATTTCCTTTCTTCGGCCCCTGTGTTTTCAGCTTTTGTGGAAGCTTTGTTGGAACAGGAATTCGGTCTGAAGCGGTTGTTGCAACCGGATGAAGGAGGAGTACGACTGGTGAACCGTATATTCCGGCGTTTGCGATTGCCTGTTTTGGGAATTTGGCTGGGAATCTTGTTGCTGAATTTTGGAGCTACTTCCTGGTTGGAGGAGCGTAGCCAAGAGCAGCAACGTTTATGGGCTGAACAGCAACGTTTACAAAAAGGGAGAAGTCGGGAAAATGAAAGGATCCGAGAGTTGACGGCAAAAATCAGGGAAAGGGAAATTGTAGGCTGTGCCTTGCTGCTCGACCGACTGGCTCATTGTGTACCAGAAGCTGTCAGTTTATCTGCTTTGACCTTGGCTCCTCTTACAGAAAAAGTGAAGAGCGGAAAACTGCCTCAAACGGATTCAGGCATTGTCTTACTGGAAGGAGAAACCCTTCAGCCGGTGCAAATCAATCGATTTTGTGAACGGCTGGCGGCGGAGTCTTTTTGTAAGGAAGTGAGGCTTACCGGGATGAAGCAGATAAAAGAAAGTAAAAATTATCGCTTTGAGATAGAAGTTGAATTGAAAAGAAGAGAAAATGGATAAAAAGTATACCGCTATAGGGAAACTAGGGGCATTAATTTTTGTCGTACCCGTGGTGGTGTGGGGCTTCAGTTTACGAAAGACGGTGGATTTATGGCATAATTATGTTTCTGTACGAGAGAGACTGGAACAGATGCAAGTAGAGGAGTGGGGGCAACGATCCCCGGACTTTTCCGATACCTGCCGCGAGTTGTTGTTACCGGATGGACGTTTGCTGGAAAAAATGGCCACTGATTTCCGGAAAGAGAAAGTTGTGGTCGTTGGATTTACACCTTTCCTTTCGCAGGAGGAAAGCGGATTTACTTTGCATACAGGGGAACTTTTGCTGTCGGGAGGATATATTTCTTTGGTCCGGTCGGTGTATGAGCTGGAAAAACGGTTTTCTGCCGTGAAAATTATCTCAGCTGATTTTCGGTTGTACCGGGAAAATCGCAATGCTCCTTTGCAGCTGCGGGCGAATTTAACTGTCATGCAATGGGGTAAAAAGGATAAATAGAGAATAAGGTTTGAAAAAATAGAGAGATGAAAAAGAAATGCTTGTTGTTAATTTGCCTGGGGATTTGGGCCTGCGAGGATATTTTTGAAAAAGATATCCGTCACAAACAAGTGGACGTACTAGCGCCTCCTTCCGGTTTGGAGACTACTCGTACCACTCTCACCTTTGTATGGAATCCTCTGAAAGGCGCTTCGGATTATCGTTTGATCGTCGTATCGCCTGCTTTTAAATGGATAGAGAGTTATCTGCTCGATACAGTAGTAGAAACCTGTCGTTTTACGTTGGATTTACCGGAAGGCGAATATGAATGGACTGTCAGAGGACTTAATTCTGCCTATGAATCCCGGGATACGATTTCATTTTTCCGGGTTATCTCTCCGGAGGAAGGAGGGACAGAGCCGTGAAAAATAAGAAGTTTACTTTGTTTTTAATTGGAGTTGTGCTACTAGTCTGGGGAATAGTTATCTGGAGGTTATTACTTCCCATGCGGTCTGTACCGGACAAAAAGCTGCGGTCGCTTCCTGCTGTCTCTATGCCGTTTAACGCTACTGACAGCCTTTTGGTAAACTACCCCGATCCTTTTTTAGGAAAACAGCTTTTGGAACAAAAGGAAAAACCGGAAAAGCTTGTAAATCCGGCTACTTTTTTCAAGGATCCGAAGTCGTCAGCTTCTGTAGAGCCCCCCCCTTTTTTGTTTCGCGGGCGGCTTCGGCAGGGAAAAAAGGAATTTGTTCTGTTGGAAGTTGCCGGCTGTCAGAATATAGTGGCTGTTGGCTCTCAAATCGAAGGGTACCGGGTAAAAAAGAGTACCGACGATTCCGTGGTATTGTGGAAAAAACAGAAAAGCTATGTTTTGTATAAATAAAAAACTTTTTTGTCGGCGCATAAGGATGAGTTATTCTGAAAAGACGTGTAAGGCCTCTGTGCTGGCTTCCGTCATGATTGTAGCTGTCTTGATGTTGCTGGTTGTCAGTGGCTTGATATTGGTAAGGGAGCATTACGATTCAGCTTTTTATCGTTTGCAGGAACAAAAGCAGCAACAGATGTGGCTGGATTCCGGTTTTTTGTTTTACTGCCGGGATACGGCCGGACAACTGAGAGATACGGCTGGTTATGTGCTTTTTCCGGAAGATAAGCGTTCCCGGATACGGGTGGAAGCGAAACCTTGGGGTTTGTACGAAGCCGTTACGGTGATGGTGGGGCGGACTTCTTCGGTACGGCTGTTGGGAATGGCACAGTCTGCCCGTCTGCCGGTTCTGTTGTATGCTTGCGACCGGGGAGGAATTTTTTCTTTAGCCGGTCGTACTCAGATAGAAGGAAAGGCATGCCTTCCTGCTGCGGGCGTTAGCTATACGGCCGTACGTTCTGAATTTTTTGACGGGACGCCTTTGCCGGTTTCCCAGATCAGCCGGAGCGGAAAGGAACTGCCTGCTTTGCAGGAAGAGGTAAGACAAAGAGTTACGGATTGCTATCGTCTGGAAGAAGGAGTTGTCTGGACCGCCCCCTTACCGGAATACTGGAAGCAGCCTTTCGGAGAATCTACTCTTATTTTCCCGGTAGGAGGAGAAATAAAAGGGAAATATAGCGGTAACGTGATTCTATACAGTGAAACACCGGTATACCTAGGGGAGGAATGTCGTTTGGATGCTGTATTGATGGTTGCTCCTTCAGTGGTGATCGGTCCCGGTTTTCAAGGGTCTTTGCAGGTGTTTGCCCGGGATACGGTGGTCGTGAGGGAAGGGGCGGAACTGGAATATCCTTCCGGGATTTATTTGTTGTCCGCCAATCCACAAAGACGGGTGGAAATAAAAGAGCATGCCTGGGTAAATGGGTATGTCATTGTGGACGGAGAGAGGAGAATAACGCAGAAAAGGGAAATAAATTACAGACAGGCTCTTACCGCCCGGGTGAGGGGATTGGTATATGTCGATGGGATAGCACAAGTACAAGGCATCATTGCCGGTGCTTTGTATGTAAAGGATAGCTATTATTTTTCTGAAAGCGGGTATTATTCCGGATTGTTGTACAATGCTGTTCTGTTAGAGAATCCGGAGATGATATGGCCTTTTTGGTTAGAAGGCTGCCCGGAAAGGAGGGTGATCCGATGGCTCGAATGAAAAATAGTGTCAAAGCTTCTTCTTTGACGGAAACGATAGTGGCTGCCCTCATCCTATTGATCACTTTTATGGTGACGATGGAGACATTGGGACGGTTGATGGTCAGGGCGGGGATCGAAGGGCGGGAGATCGTTTGTATCTCTGCCTTACAGCAATGTTGCCGGATAAATCGGGACGATTTTCTTTCCGGGCAGCCGGAAATACAGGAATACGAATGGGGTGAATTGCAAATAAAGAGGGAACCTTATGCTTACGGTTTGTATCAGGTGACCTTAAGGGCAAAGATACGGGAAGGAGAAAGAGAGATTGTATTTACTTATCTCAGGGAAGAATGAAAAAGAAAGGAAACTTACAAAAAGAGCTGAAAGCGATGACATTACCGGAATTGTTAATTGTCCTGGTTGTAGGAGGGCTTCTGTTTATCGCTCTTTTTGAAGGTTGGAACACGGTAAGGCGATGTAGTATTGATTTACTGAAAAGAGGAGAGAGAGGCTATACCACTTTTTCCGGTATAGAAAAACTGGACGCTTTGTTTTTCGTTTCCGATAGTATTGTTCCGACAGACCGGACGATTGTTTTTTTTCGAAGAGATTCGGTGGCGGGTGTATTGGACTATTCCCGTTCATCGGTGATTTTCGAATGGCACAGAGGAGGAGAAGCGGTAAAAGATACATTGTTGCGGAATGTACAGGCTGTGGTTCCGGTCGTCTCCGGATACGGTAAATTTCGGAAAGACAGCCTGTATGTAACTTTGAAAGAAGGGAATAAATCCTGGTGTTTGGGGTTTGGAAGGCGACCCTTGGAAGAGGAAGAACGGGTACGGAAATTTGAACTTTTGGAAAAAGAAAAGGAACCCGTCGGTAAAATGCGTTTTCAGGTGGATTAAAATAAGTAACTCATGAAAGATGTGAAATGGAAAGATGTTAAAAAGGAGACTTTTTTCTCAGAGCTGTCTTCTCTTTTGGCTTCTGGTTTGGATTTTAGTCGTTCTTTCCGGCTTTTAACGGAAGGAGAGACGAATAAACGGATTAAATTTGTATTAGAGGAAATCCATCGTTCTGTCATCGGAGGAAATGCACTTTGGCAGAGTCTGGCTCAAAGCGGTCATTTTACACCTTTGGATTACGGCGTGGTGCGTATTGGGGAAGAAACCGGCCAATTAAGCCGTTCCCTTTCCTTCTTGTCGGAGTATTACCGGAAACGAATAGCCCGTCGTCGGATGATTTCCGGAGCAGTCAGTTATCCTTTGATTGTATTGGCAACGGCAGTTATTGTATTGGTGTTTATGATACTGGTGGTCGTGCCGATGTTTGAACAGGTTTACACCCGTATGGGTGGGGATTTACCGGCTATGACCCGTTATATGATTGCTTTTTCTCAGGATTTTCCTGCTTGGCTGACAGGGATGGGGATTGGATTGTTTGCCGGTATTTTGTTTTTTCGTTATTATGGTAAACGTCCTTCCGTACAGCGTGTGACGGCGGCCCTCTTACTTCGGATTCCTCTTGTAGGCAATCTCATTCGCCGGAATTGCCAGGCCCGGTTTTGCAGTTTACTCTGGCTATTATACACTTCCGGAGTTCCCTTGTTGCGGAGTATCGGATTATTGGACGGAATTATTTCTTTTTATCCTTATCGGATGTCTTTTGCGGCTGTGTGTGAAGGCTTGAGGAGGGGGGATTTATTTGCAGCCTGCCTGGGACGTTTCCCTTCCCTTTATGACAGAAAATTAGTCACTCTTTTACAAGTCGGAGAAGAAACCAATCGTTTGGGGGAGATGCTTGCCCGCCAGGGCGAAGAACTGAGTTTGCGTCTCGAGCACGACCTGAAACAGACCGGAAATTTACTGGAGCCCCTGTTGGTTTTGGGGGTAGGAGCACTGGTAGCGGTGGTGTTGATATCGATGTATTTGCCGATGTTTAAGCTTGGTACGACAATTCACTGAGTTCTAACCTTAAATGTATTTGCCTATGAGAATGGAAAATTGAAATTCGGATCCGAACCTGCCGGAGAATGCAGGAAAACAGCTTTATAAAATTTTTAATTTAAAATTTTACACGATGAAAAAAATATCAATCTTCAGCTTTAGTCTAAAAACAATGGGAGTGCTCTGGGGATTTTTAGGAATGGGGATGTCTGGATATGCGCAACCGGAAGAGACCGCTGCTCGTCCTTCTGCGGACGTATGGGAATTTATCAAATATGGAAACGTACCGGTAAATTTATATTCCGGTATGTTAAACCTGACAATACCGCTTTACCAATACAAAGATAAAGATTTTAATGTGCCCGTCACTCTGGGCTATGCTTCCGGCGGATGGCTGCCTAACCGCTTGCAGGGAAGTTTGAGTCCGGGTTGGTATCTTACTGGAGGTGGATGTATCACCCGTCAAATCCGGGGTGTCCCGGATGAAGAAGACGGGGTGGAACGGCGGAGATATACGGAATATTTCCGGGAAAGTACGAACGAGAGTTTGCCGACTTATTTTCAGTATTTCCCTGGGAAGGGGTGTATCCGCACTTATTCCCTTTATCTTTCCCCTTCTTCTTATACCGGATACGATCCGCAGCCCGATATATTCTATTTTAATTTTCTGGGGTATAGCGGATCTTTTCAATTGGGACGAAACAATCAGATTCATGTCTACAATACCAATGTGCCTGCAGGAGAAATTAAAATAAATATCAGGCCCGGCGAACAGTACAGCGATATGAGTGCTTTTTCTATCACTACCGGAGAAGGTACGGTCTATTATTTCGGGGAGTTTCAGGATGAAAATGACGTTGCTACCCGGGAATATACCGAGATCTTAAAACGGTCGGATGCAAGTACCGAAAGGCAGACGACTTCCTGGATGCTTACCCGTATTGTGGCTCCTGACGGACGAGAAATAAAATTCAAATACCGGGAAGGAGGCATACAAATGGATCCGATTTTGACGGCTAATGTGGAGCGGAATAGAGTCAGTTCTCCGTTGACAAGTCTCAATTGGAACGCTTCTTATCAGACAACCTCGGGGAGTAATGAGTTCTTCTTTGAGACGGCCCGCGTATTTCCTTTGATTTTGGAGGAAATGGTGGTTGATAATCAGTTGCGGATAAAATATTTCCATTCGGACCATCCCGGCGATTATTGTCTGGATTCTTTAAAAGTAACAAATCTGAAAACCGGCCGGGAGTTGAAAAAATGCCGTTTTTTTTATCTCTGGAAAGGGAGTACATCCCGATTTCTTCAACAGGTGGAAATTTCCGGAGAGGGAAACTATCGAATGGAATATTACAATGAGGATCAGACACCTCCTTACCGCAGCTTTAGCGTAGACCATTGGGGTTTTTATAACGGCAAATCCGGAGCTTCTTTTAGTTTTTTACCGGAAGTCAGCGTAAATGCCGACTTTGAGGAAACAATCGTCGGAAGTAGCCGCAATCCGGATGCAACTTATGGAGGATTCGGAATGCTGAAAAAGATTACCTATCCAACAGGAGGCTGTTCTGAATTCGACTACCAGGGGAACGATTATGCCCAGGCTGTCCGGCGGGATAAATCCTCTCGTTTTCTGCCCTATTTAAAGCCAGAGAATACGGCTCAGCCCGCCGGAGGAGTACGCGTCTGGAAAATCCGGGATATGACTCCCGAAGGACAGGTGATCAGCCGGGAGTTTACCTATAAAACGGCAAATAATTTGAGTAGTGGTATCCTTTTGAAATATCCCCGTTATTATACACATTACAAAGGAATAAGTACAGACGGGAATTATTATTATCTGCGGGAATGTTCCAGTTACTCCTCTTTACACAATAGTGTATATACGTTGGATGAAGGACATTTGGGATATAGCCGGGTTGTGGAAAAAAGAGAGGATAATTCTACTATTGAATACGAATACAGTGATTATGCGACCTGCCCGGATGATGAGGCCGGAATTGTAAATTATGGGAATGGAGGCGGTTATCAAATTGAACTTTCACTGCGTGATTATGTCAATAATTTGTACAGTAGTCTCAATTCCAGGCATAGGGACAGGGGGAAATTACTCCGGAAAAGAATGAGGGATAGTGCCGGAAAACTGGTTTATCAGGAGACTTATGTTTACGATACAACTCCGCTTCCTTACTTTGAAGATATCAATCTGTGCGGGGATACTTTCCGGAAAACCCGTATTTATACTGCCGATCATTTATTGAGGCAGGAAGTGAAAACCAGTTATTACGGAAATGATTCGGTGGTATCGGCTACTGCTTATGCTTATAATACTTTAGGGGAAAAAATTTCTACGGAGACCAAAGATAGTAGAGGTGTAGTTTACAAAGAGCAAATCCAGTACGTGGGCGATATCATCGCCGGGGACCGGACAAGTGTAGAAACTGCAATGGTCGACCGGAATATTTTGGCTCCTCCTTTGAAAACCGAGAAACGTTTTCGTCCTGAAAACGGCACGGAAAAACTTTTCGGAGGGGAACAAACGGAGTTTGGGTTATTCAATAACCTGATATTGCCGGCTGCTTTCCGCAAAGCTTGTCTCGATCAACCCACTAGCGCTCCTTTGTTTCAGTCCTCTCTTTATACGGATACTGAATTAACTTATGACTTGTACGATAAAAAGGGGAATATTTTACAAACTACGGCAAAGGATGGAAAAAAGACGATTTATATCTGGGGATATGGCGGTTTATACTTGATCGGAAAGGTGGAGAATACAACCTTGGCGAAAGTAAAGGGCATTTCAGGTTTGTCTTCCATAGAAAATGCACCTTTGACCGGAGCTCTTTCGGGTACTCAGGAAACAGAACTCCGGAAATTGTCGGGAGCTTTGGTGACCGCTTATGATTACCTTCCTTACGTCGGTGTGGTTTCCATTACGGATGCTGCTGGTATAAAAGTACAGTACGAATACGATAGCTACGGACGCTTGAAGAATGTAATGGATGGGGAAGGCTGTCTGAAAGAAAACTACGAATATCATGTCCAACAATAAACAGATGCGTCATGAAAAAATTAATTGTTCTTATCGTTTTATTTTGTTGCAGGATCGGTATAGTTTATTCCGATTCGGTCATTTTTTTAGGTGAATTTTACCTGTTTTTTCCGTCTGCACATACTTCTGCCATAGAGCCTAAGATTACGGTCGGATTTGACGATACGTATTGCTCTTTTCAGATTAAAGCCTTTTCGGACTATACGGTGGTGAAAGAAAAATATGAGATCGCCGATACGTGTGTAGCTGCGGAAGAAGATACCCTGTATGTATCTGCCGGAGAAACAGAGCCGGTAATAAATGCTTCAGCCAGATTGCTTTCGGATCCGATTCCGGTGGAACCAGTCGATCCCATAGAACCGGAAAAATTGATCCGTTTTGAATTTGTCAGTTTTGAGGATAGCGGGGGACAAATTAACTCTATTTCCTGTTATTACGAGCATAGTAGCATCAGCTTTAAACCTAATTCTACTGCTGCCGTTATCGAAGGGAATGTGGTCATTCATTATAATACGGTGTACCTGAATGAAAACGGGCAAATACACGCAGACGGAAGTTATACGGAGACCCGTTACGGCCGTACAATGAAATTCTCTTACGCACAGCAACCCCGGGTAGCCTTGGAGGCTGGAAATATACCTGCTGTCCGGTATTTTCCGGAGGGAGCTTCTTCCTGTCGACTGGAAGGTTGTGAAGCAAAAGGAGGAAAGGAAAGTTATTCTTATACCTGGCAGCAGTATACGGCTTCGGGTTGGCAGAATATATTGGGGGCTTATGCAAAAGATTATACCGTCAGTCAACCCGCCGAAAATATGTATTTCCGAAGAATGGTCAGAAGTGGGAGTCAGACAGCTTATAGCAATGTATGTGTCTTGAAAAAAGACGAGTTGGGGAACCGGAATTATATTTTGAAGACGACTGCCTTAAAGAAAGGAGATGCCGATCCGGAGGATTATTATCGTTCTACAGTCACTTATTACGACGGCTTGGGACGGAAAACCCAGGTAATCGGGATAGAAGCCTCTCCGGAGGGCAGCGATTTGATTACGTCTTTTTATTACGATGCTGTGGGAAGGGAAGATGCCCGGACTTATTTACCCTATGCTCTTTCCGGTAATAAAGGAAAATACGATGCTCAGGCATTTAATCATCAGACTTCTTTTTATGACGTTCTGTATCCGGGCGAAGGGACGTATGCTTATGCGGAAAAAGTGTATGAGGCTTCTCCCTTGGATCGGGTGTTGAATGCTTATAATACGGGAAAAATTTTCCGGGAAAAAGATAAAAAGACCACCTATCAGTATACGACAAATACGGCGACAGAAGTTTTCCGTTTTCTCGTCAATAGTGACGGAAGTTTTAAAGTGGAGGGTTATTACCCGGCTCATTCCTTACACAAAACAGTGGTCATAGACGAAGACGGGCATACTTCGGAAAGCTTTACCGATATTTCGGGGAAGGCTATATTGCAGCGGCAAAGGGGAGAAGGGAATGAGAAAGCGGACACTTATTCGGTATACGACGACCGGGGCCGTATAGTGGCTGTTATTTCACCGGAGGGGGCTGCCCTGCTGAGCAGCGGATTGACGGTGAGCCGGACTCATACCGTGGCCAGCCGGTATAGTTATCTTTATACTTATGATAAATACGATCGTCTGATTGGCAGAAAATTGCCCGGGCTGGCAGAAGAATATTCTGTCTATGATAAAGGCGACCGGGTCGCCATGTGGCAGAACGGAAATTTACGGGCTTCTAATCAATGGAAGTTAAATCGATATGATGCTTTGGGACGATTGACGGAAGTAAAACTCATTTCTCATACTTCTACGCGTGCTGCTTTGCAATCTCTTTTTGATGCTGGGAATACTTCCTCCCTTTACCTGGCAAGCGGGGTTTTGTTACAAGAGTGTGCTTATGACAGTTATCATTTGTTATCTCCTTTTCTCTTCTCTTCAAATGATATTTCCCTACCTCTTGTTCCGGACGATGGCTCCGTTATCATAAAAGAAGATGCTCATCAGCTGGCTGTGCCGAAAGGTTTATTAACCTGGGAAAAGTTGGCTATTATGGAGAACGATAATACCGTTTCTCATTATATTGAAAAAGCTTATACATACGATAAAGAAGGACGGATTTTAGAGGTAAAAGAAAAGAATCCGGAAGGATTGATTCATGTGCTGTCTAAAGTATATGATTTCGTCGGTAATGAGATGCAGATTCAGGAACAATCTGCTGTGACTGCCAACGCTACTTCTACTTTATTGACTACAAATACTTACGATCTTCAGGGGAGATTGTTGCGTACGGAGGCTGTTTTAAATGGAGATGGAAAGGGAGAAATGGAGTATGAGTACGATCGCCTGGGGCAACTTTCAAAACGGATTTACGGTCAGGCCGCCTGTACGGAATCCCTTACATATACTCTTCAAGGCTGGTTAAGCAGCCGGACGTCGGTTCCCTTCTCCATGCATCTGCGTTATCAACAACCGGTGCAGAACAGTACGACAGCTGCTTATACGGGAAATATCAGCGAATGGGAATGGACACAGGGAAGCGGGACCCCTTCTACTTACGCCATCGACTACGATGTTTACGGACGCTTTAAAGGAGCTCGTTCCTTTACCGGTAATACTTTGGATAACCGGAACACGGAACAAGGTATCAGCTATGATTTGAACGGAAATATTAAAACATTACAGCGGACCGGGACTACGGCAACTATCGTAGATAATCTGGTGTATACTTATACCGGGAATCAACTGACCGCATTGACCGAAAATGCGGCTCCGGTTTCCGGGGACATCTATATACGGGGGAACACTGCGGCAGGTTCCTATACCTACGATGCGGACGGAAATTTACTGACGGACAGTCGCCAGGGCTTGAATTATCAATATAATTACTTAAATTTGTTGAGACAAGTCACTTCCGGAAACACCTTAAAAGCTGCTTATCGCTATGCTTATAACGGCGTGAAGATTGGTGTAAAAGGGGCGGATAACCGGGGATATGATAACCGGGGGAGTTTTATTTATACCCGTAATGGAAGTTCTTTGACACTGGAAAGTGCTCTTTTCGGAGGAGGACGTATCGTCGCCGGCACGAATGGATATGAAGTCTATTACTACCTGACGGATCATTTAGGGAGCGTACGTGCTGTTGTCGATGCTGGGGGAAACGTCAAGGAACGCAATGATTACTACCTTTTCGGAGCCCGTCAGTTAAAAGGGGATTATCCTCAGCTTACCGTAAACCGTGAGAAATTCAATGGGAAAGAAAGCCAGACGGTCGGAGGACTGGGATTTTTGGATTATGGAGCGAGAATGTACGATGCTGCTTTGGGAAAATGGATGACTTTCGATCCGATGGCAGAGAAAAACTATGCGTTGACCCCCTATCAATATTGCGGCAACAATCCCATCATCCGGATCGATCCGGACGGTATGCTGGACGATTGGTATGCATCAGCTAGCGGAGCCTTGGTATGGCTGGATAGACAGGATAAACAAGTGGTGCTCAACGGAGAGACTTTTTCAAATATCGGGACTTCGGTTTCTGTGGGGCAGATAGATGGCTCTTACATAAACTACTACCAGAATGTGCCTATTTCCATATCTAACGTACCGGTAAGTGCCAGTTCCAGAGTACTGAATAACCCTGCTTTATCGGCTCAGTTGTTGAATAGGAGAAGTCCCCTTTCCCTCAATAGTCAGGTGGGGTTAATGCAATCCGTGGTCAATAAAGGCCGTGAAGATTTCATTCGACATCCCATGACTCAAGGGGTTATTAATGGAGCTGTCTTTCTCATGACGGGTGGCATAGAAGGGATAGGAGCTTTGGCTGGAGGTATTAAAACATTGTTCCGAGGCGGAACAACTGTGTATCGGGCCGTTAGTCAAACTGAAGCTGCGGCTATTAGAAGTAGCGGTCGGTTTGCTTTACAGGAAGGAGGAGTAGAAGTTAAATATTTTGCTAAATCCTTACAAGATGTTAAATGGTATGGAAATACCATTTATAAAGGAGAATATACAATTATAAAAGGAGTAGTTGACAAAAGTGTAAATGTAAATCAGTATTGGTTTCCGAATATTGATATAGGAGCTTATGTCTTCCCACAAGAAATTTTGCCGTTCATTACTCCTCGTTAAAAATAGATTATGTTTACAGAAAAACGCAAATACGATTATTGGGGGGAATTGATTCTAAAAAAGAGCCGCATTTTAAAAGAAGCATGTCGCCCTCAAGAGGATAAAGTCAATTGGTTATTTATGAAAGCAGGTGAGAATTTGTATAGTTTCGTATACAAAATAGAATCACCTTCGGAAGCTATTTATGGAAAACCTTTTAAAGCAAAGTTTGCTTTTACGATGAGTGATAAAATAAGAAAAATCGTAAAAATGAATCAAGTGTATGAAGTATTTAGAGGTCCTGAACCAATAGGAGAAATTATTTTAAAGAGAATAATAGATTAATTTTTAAGAAGGAAACAATAAAGAAGAATATTTTTCACTTAAAAAATGAAGTGTTAAATATATCCTTTAATTGTTTCCTTTCTTTCTTTATTTTCAATTAATTAACAAAATATATGTATAAATTTTTTTAGTATCATTTATGTAGGTAAAAGTAAATTTAAATAAATTAAACTATTATTTTGAAATGTAAATGTAAAGTTTTGTATTTTCATATTATAATTTATGAAAATTAACTTACATAATATGAAAAAATGTTTAATTAACACTTTTAATTTGGGAATTTACCGAAAAAATGAAATTTCTAAATTATTTAAAAAGAGATGGAAGAAATACTATGATTCTCCTCCGTTTTCTTTAAAAGAGAAACGAATTGGAAAAGAGCTAAAAGAGGAAAATTCCAGAGTACTTTTAACTTTTTTCCGGAAACTATTGGATATTTTGATAATTTACAAAGGGGATAAAAAGGAATGTTTGTACAGGGTTTTTACTATTCTGGAGCAAAATCTGGTTTCAGAGATCGGTCGGAAATTATGGTGTGATTTAATTAACTACTGTTATTATGGAATTATAGAGGAATTGCAACATTGTCATCCCGATTTAAAAGAGGAAGAGATTGAATTTGTTTGTTTGATGGGGATCGGTTTATCTATAGAGGAATTGGGATTTCTCTACAATATGTCGAATAAAGGTTCGGTTTATACCAAATCTTATCGTATTCGTAAGCAAATGGGTTTAACCTGTTCGATTGATATATACGTTCGAAAAAAAATAGAAAGTTTAAAGAATACAGCTGAAAATAAATCGGAGAGTATTTTTCCCTAAAAATCTGAGGAAAAGATAAATCAGAAAAAGATAGTCGTATTTTCTTTCTTTTCTTCTGTTTGAGTTTTAATAAATCTCATTTTTAGAGAATGTTTAACAAAAGTCAGATGTCCTCTTTTTATTCCTGTCTCTATGGAGAACTTGTCAGAGGCTGGGGAACTTTCATTTCTTTTTAGACCTCTCTGAATCTATAAACAAAAGCTGATAATATTTTTTATATTTACAGTATTTTAGGTGAAAATTGACATAGAATACAAGAATTCCTTTGAAGTCTTATCGTTTAATAATAGTAGTAAATGAGGAAAATGCTATTTCAGGTTTATAAATTCTTTAAAGAGTGGTGGGGAGAAAGTTTTTTGTCATCTTATAAATTATTAAATTCTCTATAAAAATGAAAAAGAAAGAATTAAGAAAGAGATTGAGAAAATTAGGATTTAGGTGGGATGATTATAATTTGAATGGTGTGTTTTTTTATGTTTATACGGGTTATGTTTTAAAGCATAAGAATGGAAGATGGGAAGTATATTATATTGAAAGAACTATAAGGAATTTGGTAGGGATTTTTGAAAAAGAAGAAGATGCTTGTGATTTTTTTTATAAGTCTTATATACAAGTTTTTGGAAATTCAAAATATAGAAATTCTGCTTTTCAAATTAAGTTTATAGCTTTTCTTCGTGTGTTTAATATAGTATTAGCAGGTGCTGTTATTTTATATTTCGTTTATTCATTTTTTAATGGATGATTTTATGATTTATATAAATTATTACTATTCTAATAAAATAACCTAAGTATAGAGAATGAATAAGAAAATGTTAAAGAAAAAATTGATAGAATATAGGACTTCTGTGTATCATTATAATTTGAAGGGTAATTTTAATTTTGTTTATAAAGGCTTTGTTTTAAATCATAAAAACAATCAGTGGGAAGTTTATTATGCAGAAAAGGGGCATAAATGGTTATTAAATATTTTTGATTCAGAAGAAGAAGCCTGTGACTTTTATTTTGAAAGATTTAGGGTATATTTTAATGATCGATATAAAGATCAGGGTCCCCTTACTGTAAGGGAAAAAACTCGAAATTTTTTTCGACTGTTTTTTTCTATAATCTTTCTGATTGCTGGACTTATCAGTGTGATTATTCTGATTTATATTTCTATAGAAAAGATTTTTTTATGATCTTATTGATGCATATCTGAAATGAAAATGAAGAATTTATTCTGATTTAAGAATTATGAAAAAATAAAATTACTTATCAACGATATTTATGTAGTAGAGGAAAAATCAAAAAAATCTTCTAATTGTCGATGAATTTTAAAAACGAACCGAAAGTGTTTCAACAGATTGAATGGATAAATTTATCTGGTTGTGAGGAGAGATGAAAAGATAGTTGTTCATCGGAGAGGGAGTAGCCGAAGGGTAGGACATGGGAAAATGGGGATGTATTTGGAAAACAGAAGGAAAGACATTTAATAAATAAATCGCTGATTAATGAATTTTCAGTTCTGAGAACAATATTTCCTCGAAAAGACGGTTCATTAGTCAGCGAAGCGTTGATCTGCTCCTCGACAGAAGCAGGGGAGCGCTAGTCGTTTTAGTGTTTAGCGCGGGCGGCTATGATAAGGGAGAAATCTTCGGCTTTCAGAGAAGCTCCGCCGATAAGACCTCCGTCTACATCCGGGTTGGAGAACAATTCGTCGGCATTTTTAGCATTACAGCTTCCTCCGTAAAGGATGGAAGTGTTTTCCGCTATTTCTTTGCCGTATTTTTCAGTCAGGACTTTGCGGATAAAAGCATGCATTTCCTGGGCTTGGGCCGATGTTGCCGTTTTTCCGGTCCCGATGGCCCATACCGGTTCGTATGCCAGGATGATGTGGGAAAATTCTTCCGGAGAAAGTTGGAAGAGTCCGTTTTCCAATTGGGATTTTACTACTTCGAAGTGTTTTCCAGCTTCCCGTTCGGCTAACACTTCTCCGATGCAGAAGATAATCTCCAACTGGTTGGCCAGGGCCTGAGCCACTTTTTTCACCAGTATGGCATCGGTCTCCCCATAATAACTTCTCCTTTCGGAATGTCCCAGAATAACGTGAGTGCTACCCGTAGAAGCTACCATAGCGGCAGATATTTCTCCCGTATAAGCTCCGGAAGCTTCTGTGGCACAGTTTTGAGCAGAAATGGATATAATGGCGGGATCGACGATTTTACTTACTTCAGCCAGATGGATAAAAGGAGTTCCGAGGATAACTTTTACTTCCGGAACCTGTAATGCTTTTACTTTTTCGTTTACTTCTTCAGCCAGCTGAATACCCTCAGGAAGCGTTTTATTCATTTTCCAGTTACCTGCTACAATTTTTTTTCTCATGTCAGTAATTTATTAAATAATTGTTCAAAGTTAATTATACATTCAATATTTTAATTATCTGTAGACAAGGAGTCTATCAAAATGTTCAATAAATCCGTGGACTTATGGTGGTTTAAAAATTCGTTTTTTATTTCCCTCCTCTTTTATACTTCTTCAGGGTATAGAAAGTTAGAAGAAGCAGAAATAATAAACCGAGGGAATAGAGTATATAACGGTTTGTAATATTTTGTTGTTCCGTCAGGCAATAAGCAAGAGGATCTTTTCCTGCCAGATCCTCTACGGCTGGAATGTCGCGATGTCCCCATTTATCGATAATCGTCCCTTTCTTCAGTAAGAGTAGCCCCGGATTCGAACGGATCATGGTTTTTAGTTGTATTTCATCCGTTGTACAAAAATCAAAATGCAGGGGATGAATAGACTGAAGCTGCCGGATTTCCTCCGCACTGGAGGCGGTCAATCCGTAAAACCGATAACCTTTGGCCTGAGCGTAATCAGCCAGTTGATTCAGTTGTTCCAGGGCTTCGGGAACAAGTTTGTCTATTCGGTAAGAAACGACTAAAAAAGTATAGTTGTCGTCCTGTAAAACTTCTTCCGTGATGTCTCCCCACTGGGGATGTTCGATTACAAAATCATGTATGGGGGCTTGATAACCTTTTTGGAGCAGTTGCTGCTCGGAACTATGGAATTCCCAGTTCACTGTATCCTGCCAGGGATAATTTTGCTCGTTAAATTCCCGGATCTCTCCCGTATTTTTATTCTTATAATTCAGTAGAATCCGGTATTCGTCCTGAGGGGCGTCTGCCGGAATTTCCATCCCTGCAGAGATGTTAGAACCAATGGCATAGGGACGGAAATCGATGATAGGGAGGTGGCGGTAGCTATAGCCTTCCACACAACCGATAAAAATGATGGAACCGAATAGCAAGACGGTTTGTTCCAAAAAATTGTAAATCGATTTAAACTGTTTTCTCCGGTAAAAGACCAGATAAGCCATGAAGAAGAGAAAGACATTTTTTCCAAAAGTCTGCCAGTTCGTCAAAGTGAAAGCATCTCCGAAACAGCCGCAATCGGTGACCGGATTCCGGATAGCCAGAATCAGAGTGAGTGGAGTGAAAACCAACATAAACAACCAGGCTCCCCAAGCGGCTCCTTTTATCTTGATATTCAAAAAGAGGCATATACCGATCAAAAATTCCAGGCCGGATAGGAGGAAGGAAAAGAAGAGGGCGGAGGCATTCAGACCTCCCAATCCGAAAGCGTTGAAATACTCGATAAATTTATATTCGGATCCCAGCGGATCGATTCCTTTCACAAAGCCTGAGCCAATAAATACCAGGCCTAAGAGTATCCGGAAAAGGTTGGCAATAAATTTCATAAGTGTATCGTTTTATAGGATGTAGTGTGTCGTTTGAAGTAAGGGTACACTTGCTTCTTTGGATTTCCGTACAGGCTTGCTGTTTCTGTCGGAATATACAGCTCATTTGCCTTTCTTTTCAGGTACAGCTGTTCCCGGATTTTCCTTTTCTATGAGGAGCCGTATCAAAGCAAAGACGGCATAATTGATCATATCGTAATAATTTGCGTCAATTCCTTCGGAAATCCAAGTGTCACCCTGATGGTCTTCAATTTGTTTGGTCCGTTTTATTTTCATCAGAATCAGGTCGGTATAAGAACTGATCCGCATATATCGCCAGGCTTCGTCGTAATCGTGATTTTTATCCAACATCAATTGTTTCGCTTTTTGAAAATAAGAATCGTATAATTCTGTGATTTTCTCCGGAGGTAATTCAACTTCGCTTTTTTGTTCCAATTGAATCAATCCCATAAGGGCGTAATTGACGATGCCGATAAATTCAGAACTAATCCCTTCGTGTATTTTAGAAATGCCTTTTTCTTCTATACAACGAATGCGGTTGGCTTTGATGAATATCTGATCCGTCAGGGAAGTTGGTCGTAAAATCCGCCAGGCCGTCCCGTAATCGTGCATTTTTTTTATAAAAATATCGCGGCATGTATGAATCACGCTATCATATTCTTGTGCTGTGTTCGCCATAAATTTGTCCGATTACATTATGAAATGTAAAAAACTCGTTGTTACTTTGAAAGTGTAAAATTAATAAATAGAATTGATAATCTTTCATTTTCAATTCTCAAATTTAACAGTACTATGTTGAAATTTCCTTTGTTAGGAGGGTGTTCCCTCGATATGACCCGTCCTCAGGTGATGGGTATCTTAAATGTAACGCCGGATTCTTTTTACGATGGAGGAAAATATGTCAGTGAGTTAAAAGTAATCGAACGTATTCATCAAATTGTGGAAGAGGGAGCGGATATTATTGATGTAGGAGCTTATTCGACCCGTCCCGGAGCTGCTTTTGTCGATGAAAAGGAAGAGACGGCCCGCTTGATGCCTGCGGTGGAATTGATCCGGAAATATTATCCGGAAGCTGTTATTTCCATCGATACCTTCCGGGCTGGTGTGGCGGAGGAGGTGAATACCTGTATGGGGCCAGTGATCGTGAACGATATTTCCGGAGGAACGATGGATGAAGAGATGTTCGATTTTGTAGCAGAGGCAGGCATTCCTTATATCTTGATGCATATTCAGGGAACTCCCCAGACGATGCAGAAAAATCCGGTATACCGGGATGTAGTGGAAGAGGTGGGAGCATTTTTTGCCGAACGTATCGATCAGTTAAATCGCAAAGGATTTGACAATCTGATACTGGATCCGGGTTTCGGTTTTGGCAAAACTGTACAGCATAATTTCCAGCTTCTGAACGGAATGGAACGCTATAAGAAGTTCGGATATCCGCTGTTGGTGGGAATTTCCCGGAAAACGACAATATGGAAAACGTTGGGAATTACGCCGGCTGAAGCTTTAAATGGAACGACGGTATTGAATACTATTTCCTTGCTGAAAGGAGCGGATATTTTACGGGTACACGATGTCAAAGAAGCTGTAGAAGCCGTAAAATTAGTCGGCCGGCTGAAAGAAGCTTCAGTTTAAAATTTAGTTATCCAACAACGTAACGTTTTGCCTGGAGCCTGACAGCCGTCAATCTGTTCCGGGACGTCCCCGGTTTATTCCTCGGGCAGCCTGCAGATTCCTTTTATGTGGGGGTGGAGCAATTCCCAAAGCACGATACCGGCGCTGACAGAAATGTTGAACGAATGTTTGGTCCCGTATTGGGGGATTTCGATGCATCCTTCGGTTTCCTCTATTACTTCCTGTTGAACTCCTTTTACTTCGTTGCCGAATATCAGGGCGTATTTTTCTCCCGGGAGGAGGGAAAAGTTTTCCAAGGATACGCTGTTTTCCGCCTGTTCCACTGCGTAAATTTTATAGCCTTGTGCTTTTAAGGCGTTGACCACGGGGAGGGTTTCTTTGCTGTATTCCCAGGCCACGCTGTCTTCGGCCCCCAAGGCCGTTTTATGGATTTCCCGGTTGGGCGGAGTGGCGGTGATACCGCATAGGTAGATTTTTTCTATCCGGAAAGCGTCGGATGTGCGAAAAACTGAACCCACATTGTTCAGGCTGCGAACATTGTCCAGGAGGAGAATAACAGGCATCTTAGACGCTTTCTTAAAAGCTTCCGGACTTATCCGGTGGAGTTCTTCATTCTGAAGTTTTTTGTTTTTCATAAAAAATTTTTAAACGAGTTCTCCGATTAAAGTGGCCGAGGTGCAATCTTTGACTTTCACCTGTACAAATTCGCCTATCCGGGTACTGGTGGAAGGGAATACGATCACTTTGTTCTGGCTACTGCGTCCGAACATCTCGTCCGGACTTTTTTTGGAAACTCCTTCTACCAGAACTTCGAATGTCTTTCCGATGTCTTTGCGGTTGCTTTCGAGCGACCAGCCAATTTGCAAATCGATCAGTTCCTGAAGCCGACGTCCTTTGGTCTCTTCGTCGATATTATCCGGTAGCCGTTTGGAAGCCACTGTTCCGGGACGTTCGGAATATTTGAACATATAGGCCAGATCGAATTTCACTTCTTCCATCAGGGAAAGAGTCTCCCGGAAGTCGGTTTCATTTTCGTTATGGAATCCGACGAATACGTCGGTAGAAATACCGCAGTCCGGAACAATTCTCCGGATCGCTGCAATCCGGTCGAGATACCATTCCCGGGTATATTTCCGGTTCATATTTTTTAATACCGAATTACTTCCCGATTGTACGGGTAAGTGAATGGCTTTACAGATATTGGAATGACGGGCTATTGTTTCCAGTGTTTGATCGCTCATGTCTTTGGGGTGGGAAGTGGCGAAACGGATACGCATAGAAGGTACGGTACGGGCAACCAGCGCCAGTAAGGCCGGAAAATCTACGGTCGTACTTTCGTCTTTATAGCAATAAGAATTGACATTTTGTCCCAGAAGGGTCACTTCTTTATATCCCCGTTTCTGCAAATCCATGACTTCACTCACGATACTGTGAGGGCTGCGACTGCGTTCTCTTCCCCGGGTATAGGGGACGATGCAATAAGTACAAAAATTATTGCATCCGCGCATGATAGAGACAAAGCCGGAAATCGACGTTTCGTCTATGCGGGAAGGGCAGATGTCTTTGTAAGTTTCGGTTTCGGAAAGTTGAATATTGATGGCTTTTTCCCCCCGGCTTGCTTTTTCGATTAATAGCGGTAAGTCCATATAAGCATCCGGTCCTACGATGATATTGACATTTTTCTCCTGTTCGAACAGTTTTTCTCCCAATCGTTCTGCCATACATCCCATTACGCCGATTAACAGATGGGGATTTTGTTTTCGGACTTCAGAAAATCCCTGTACCCGTCCCCTCACTCTTTGTTCTGCATTTTCACGTACGGAACAGGTGTTTACCAGGATAATGTCTGCTTCGTTTCTGTCTTTTATATGTTCGTATCCCTTGGCGGTCAGAATGGCGGCTACCACTTCACTATCCGCTACATTCATCTGGCAACCGTATGTCTCGATATAGAATTTTTTCCCCATAAAAAATATTACTTTTGAAAGAACAAAAGTAATATTTTCAAAAGGATATATTTTTAAAAACGGTAAACTTTAGCTGCTTTTTTGCAAAATATTCATTTTAAATGTTTAGAAAACCCATTTTTAGCGGTAAACTTGTAAAGAGTCGTCCCTATGCTTAAAATTTCATACCGACGGATACTTTTGCGATGTGATTGTTGTATTTGTTGTCGATGGGTTCTGCAAGGACGTCGTATTCCGGATCCACATCGTAATAACTGTAAAAACGGGTGATGTCTTTGGAAAATTTATAAACATAAGCTGCATCACAGTAGAATTGACCGAAATTTAAGCCAAAGCCGCAGGATAGCGTCTGTATTTTGTTCAAATCTTTATTATCTTTGTAAGGACTGGCATAGAAAGAGTACCCGCCCCTTACGCTGACCATACTATTTATCCGGTATTCCGCCCCTAATCTGAAATTGTGGGTAGAACGCAGATATTCTTTAATCAGGTTGTTTACACCACTGCCATCGGGTTCATAATAATCATATCCGTCTATTCCGTTTTTTAAGCGGGCAGAGCTGTAATTCACATATTCGTAGTCGAAGCTGAGAATCGCTTTTTGCTGAATTACGCCGGCAACACTCAAAATGGCTTTCCAGGGTGTTTTAAGATCGTAATCGTATTTATAGGAGGTTGAACTGGGATATTCTGTCACTCCATTTACGGGGAATTTGTATTTGGTAAGCATTCCGCTATCATACGTATCGGTCATGGAATAGTAGGTTGGGGTGTGTATCGTTGCCCCCAGACGTAATTCGGGAATCGGACGGTAAATAACTCCGAATTTAAAGTTTGTTCCTACTCCGGTTGTTTTCAGGCGTTCCTCAAAATTGAAATATTCCAGTTCATAAGGATTATCTTGGTCCGGGGTTTCAGTATACAAAGATCTCATTTTGTAATAAATATTCTGCAGCCCGATAGTGATTCCCAGGTACAGTTTATCTTTATAGTTCGTACCAAAAGAAAAAGCGTATTCTCCTTGATAACCGTCTTCTTTTATGATTTTTGTCTGATTTGCTCCGATGATGGCGGGTTCGTAATAAGGATTGTCCTTATTTTCATTATCGGAAAGGATATAATTACTTTGGATTCCCATCCATTGCAGGTCGTTGAAGTAATCTTCCAGATTTGCTGTCGGGTTTTGGTTGAGGACGTAGGCTATCAATCCGTTTATATCCTGTGCCAGATACTGGGAAAAAGAGTTCGGGGCATTGGGAATAGCTTGTGTCGTATGCCGGTTAAAATTGTTCATATTGGTGTAGTTGATCCCAAAGTTGATACCTTTCCAATCGAAATTGGGATTGTATAAAGAAATAACGAATCCGATATCCCCCAATTGGAAGGAATTATCATGTGCCGTTTGTCCGCCGGATTTGGTATTTCCGAAATCCGGGGAAAGGGTCATACTGACTTCCGATTTCCGGAACACACCTATGCCCGCTGGGTTTACGTTTAAAGTCGATATATCGCCTCCCAGAGCTCCGAACGCTCCACTCATGGCTGCCGAACGGGCTGTGCCAAGGGGAAGGGTTCTGGAAAATCTCAATACGTCGGCATCGCTCTGTGCAAATGCAATGCCGGAAGTTAAAAATAAAGCAATAAAGATATATAACTTTTTCATGGCATTAGGACTGTTTCATTATACTTATTATCTTCTTCCTCCCGAACGTTGGGTCGATCTGGATGGGCTAACCGATCTGTTGGTTCCGGTAGAACGGGAAGGAGAAACGGATGTACTTCGTGTCGGCGTTCTTTGGTAACTGCCACTGCTTCTGGAAGGTGAAGTGGAGCGGTTACCGTTATAACTCGGCCGGTAGTTGTTATACGAACGGTTATAAGTCCGGGTTGTACTGCGATTGATACTGTTATTCGTATTCGGTCTTACATTTGGCCGGGTGTAGCGGTTCGTTCCGGTAGAACTGTTACTTGGGCGTGTATACCGGTTGGTACCTGTGGAAGAATTCCCTGGACGGGTATATTTGTTTGTCGGCCGGCTGATGTTATTTGTCGGTCGGGTAGTACCGGGCCTTGTCGTGACAGACGGTCGCGTTGACGTACCTGTCGAAGGCCGTACATTTACTCCTGTGGAAGGTCTGGACGTACTGTAGTTCGGCCGGTTTTGTATTCCTTCGGGACGGGTTGTCACGTTTGGTCGGTTTATGGAAGTATTGGGACGTCCTGTCACATTTGGCCGTGTACTCGTTCCCGGCCGATGGTTCGGCCGTAAACCAATGGAACCGCCTCCGTAATTGGGCCGTAAATTGCCGGGTCGTTGTGCAGGAGGATTCCAGCCCGGATGATTTCCGCCTCCCCAGTGTGGTGGGTGATGCCAATGCGGATGTCCCCAACCCGGGTAGTATCCCCACCATGGATCGTACCAGCCGCTCCAATAAGGATTGTACCAGCCATTGTACCAAGGACGGTAAAAACCAGAATTCCAGCCTAAACCAAAGCTCCAACCCGGACTTCCCCAGCCGATATTCAATCCGAAATTAAACTGACTGTCGAACGCGATGACGTCGTAGCTCGGATTATCCCATACAACTGTCCAGATGTATTGGGGATAAGTCCCGAATAAAAGAGAGGAGTAGAGTTTAACATTTGTATAGGACGGGAACCACCAGTAACGGCCGTTATCCGTGTACACATTCCAATCCGGACTAAAGGATAAGTTCAGAGCAATTTCTTCTCCGTTCGCGATATAACCGAATCCATCCGGATAACGGGCGATAATCCGGGCTGCTTCCCTTAAATCGCTGTCGCTTCCTTTGAAACCTCCAATCCAATAACCGGTATTTTCATAGAGCACTTCATTGACTTCTTCCGATTCGGCTAACCGTTGTTGAGCCCGGGAGGTCAGGGAGCCTGTCGTGATTTCTTCTGTTGTGCCTTGCTGACGATTGATGATAACCGCACTATTCTCCGTGGTAAAATTACCCGAAGCGGGAGCGTACTGACGATTGCCCGAAGATAAGGGAATATTCTGTCCGGTAATATTTTCTACTTCTTGCATCATAAGCGGTTTACTGCCGGGAACAAAATATATATCGTCTTCTATCGTGCTGTTCAAGCTACGGGTTGAAGAACACGATGAAAATAGGATAGTCGAAACTAAAATGATATAGAAAATGATTTTCATGTCATATTTGTTTAGTTGTTTTTATAAATCTATCAAAAAGCGTACCAAATTCCCGAGAATTGGTCTTTCTCCTTTTAGAATTAGACTGTCTCTAGCCTAAAAGGTTTAGCAGGAACTGAGGTAAAACATGACAATTCTGTCTGCCGGAATTTATAAAATCTGCCGAAAGTGATCTGGGCATTTATTGCGTACAGACTGTTTTTATAATGTGTTTTATCCTCTCCTTTTTTTACGGAAGAGGAAGAATATAGGGGGAACGTTGTTTTCCGTGTTTTATAAACTCCTCAGCTGAATATTTTATTCTCAGCTCTGTAAAAATAGTCATTTCCGATCATATATCTTAGTTTTTTGCTTAAATTTGCAGCTGTTTTATCAAAAAATAAGAAGATGGCCAAGTTTTTAACATCAAGAAATGAAGATTATTCTCAATGGTATAACGAATTAGTGACCAAGGCAGGTTTGGCAGAGCCGGCTGCTGTAAGAGGATGTATGGTAATTAAACCATACGGATATGCAATTTGGGAAAAGATGCAGCATCAATTGGATCAAATGTTTAAGGATACCGGGCATGTAAATGCTTATTTCCCCTTGCTGATACCGAAATCATTCTTTTCGAAAGAAGCTGACCATGTAGAAGGATTTGCTAAGGAATGTGCTGTGGTGACCCATTATCGGTTGAAAAACGATCCCAATGGAAAAGGAATCGTGGTGGATCCGGAAGCAAAATTGGAAGAAGAATACATTATCCGGCCGACGTCGGAGACTATTATATGGAATACCTATCGCAATTGGATTCAGTCCTACCGGGATCTGCCGATCCTTTGTAACCAGTGGGCTAATGTCATGCGTTGGGAAATGAGGACCCGGATGTTTTTGCGTACGGCGGAATTTTTATGGCAGGAAGGTCATACCGCCCATGCTACGAAAGAGGAAGCGATTGCAGAAGCCAATAAAATGGTAAGGGTATATGCTGAGTTTGCAGAGAAATGGATGGCTGTGCCGGTAATTATGGGCTCTAAAAGTGAAAGCGAACGTTTTGCGGGAGCCTTGGATACCTATACCATTGAAGCTCTGATGCAGGATGGAAAGGCTTTACAAGCTGGAACGTCTCATTTCCTGGGACAAAATTTTGCAAAAGCCTTTGACGTATTGTTTACCAATCCAGCCGGAGAGCGGGAGTATGTGTGGGCTACCTCTTGGGGTGTTTCTACCCGTTTGATGGGGGCTTTGATTATGGCTCATTCGGATGATAACGGTTTGGTGTTGCCGCCGAAGTTAGCTCCTTTACAGGTGGTGATTGTACCGATTTATAAGAGTGCTGAAGGATTGGAACAAATCACTAAACAGGTAAGCAGTATTGTCGAAGCTTTGAAAGCCAAAGGTATTACAGTTAAATACGATGACCGGGATACTCAGAAGCCGGGCTGGAAGTTTGCCGACTACGAATTGAAAGGTGTTCCTGTACGTTTGGCAATGGGGGAACGGGATTTAGCCAATTGTACCATAGAAGTGGCCCGGCGGGATACCCTCACCAAAGAAACTTTACCTCTGGAAGGAATTGTGGAATATGTAGAGAAATTACTGAATGATATTCAAGAAAATATTTATCGGAAGGCATTGAGTTTCCGCGATAATATGATCACGAAGGTCGATACCTACGAAGAGTTTAAAGAATTGTTGGAAACGAAAGGGGGATTTTTCCTTTGCCATTGGGATGGAACGCCTGAGACAGAGGAGAAGATCAAGGCCGAGACGAAGGCGACGATCCGCTGTATTCCTTTTGACAGTCCCGAGGAAGAGGGAAAATGCATGGTGACAGGAAAGCCTTCTCACCGCAGAGTTTTAATCGCAAAAGCGTATTAATTGATAAAAATCCGGCTATCGTTTTCCGGCTGAATATTTTTTCGGCTGGAAAGCAGGCCGGAATACTTGTCCTTTTCAATGCCTCTGGCATTATCAGCAGAAACAGAATCATTCTTTTTATGTCGGTTACTGAACGTTTTTTGAAATATGTCCGATACGACACTCAGTCGGATCCGGCTTCGGAGACATTTCCTAGTACTCCGGGACAATTGTCATTTGCGCGTGTACTGGCTACGGAGATGAAGGAGCTGGGACTACAGGAAGTCCGGATTGACGAATACGGTTATCTGAGCGCTTATCTGCCGTCGAATGCCGATCGGGAGGCTCCCGCTATCGGATTTATTGCACACTTGGATACAAGTCCGGATCTGAGCGGAAAAAATGTAAATGCTCAGTTGATCAGGGAATATACGGGAAATAATATTGTTTTGGATAAAAAGGACGATATTGTTTTAACACTGGAGGATTCCCCGGAATTATCCAATTATGTGGGGCAGGACCTGATTGTAACGGACGGACATACGCTGCTGGGAGCGGACGATAAAGCGGGAATTGCCGAAATACTGACGGCCGTTGAATATTTGCAGGATCATCCGGAAATAAAGCACGGAAAAGTTTGTATTTGCTTTACGCCGGATGAAGAAATCGGAAGGGGTACCGATCATTTCGATGTCCGAGGCTTCGGAGCACGCTTTGCTTATACTTTGGATGGAGGAGAAATAGGAGGATTGGAATACGAAAATTTCAATGCTGCACAAGTCGAATTGGTTTTTAAAGGGAGGAATACTCATCCGGGCTATGCTAAAAATAAAATGGTAAATTCTATTGCCATTGCCAATGATTTTTTAAACAGTCTTCCTAAAAAAGAAATTCCGGAACTTACTTCCGGATACGACGGTTTTTTCCATGTGGTTTCGATAAAGGGGAATGTGGAAGAAACGATAATGAAGATATTGATCCGGGATTTTGACCGGGAACGTTTTGAATGGAGAAAAAGTACTGTAGAAAACGGAGTAAGAGATTTTTCTAAAAAATATGGCTTGAATATTGAGTTGGAAATAACCGATCAGTATTACAATATGAGGGAAAGAATTGAGCCCGTCCGGTTCATTGTAGATATTGCCCGGCAAGCCATGGAGGAGGTAAAAGTGAAACCGCGTATTTCTCCTATCCGGGGAGGAACAGACGGGGCTAATTTGTCGTATATGGGATTGCCGACCCCTAATTTGTTTACGGGAGGCCATAATTCCCATAGCCGATATGAATATATTCCGGTTCCTTCTATGGAACGGGCTGTGGACGTGATCGTGAAAATTATAGAACTTTGTGTAAAAATATAGAGCGTAATAAGGGAGAAGGTCGGGGCATGAAACCGGATGGGGAAGGAGAAATCCAGTGGAGAGAAATGTTAGAGGACTGGTATCAAAAACATGGCCGGGAATTACCCTGGAGAGAGACCAAAGATCCTTATTTAATCTGGATTTCTGAAGTTATTTTACAACAGACCCGGGTAGCTCAGGGATTGGATTATTTCCGGCGGTTTGTAGAGCGTTTCCCGGACGTTTTATCACTGGCTGAAGCAAAAGAAGATGAAGTTTTAAAATATTGGCAGGGATTGGGTTATTATAGCCGGGCCCGGAATTTGCATGCAGCAGCCCGGGATATTCGGGATCGTTTCGGGGGAAAATTTCCGGAAACGTATGAAGCCGTCCGGTCCCTGAAAGGAATTGGAGAATATACGGCAGCAGCTATTTGTTCTTTTGCCTGGGATCAGCCTTATGCGGTGGTCGACGGGAATGTCTACCGGGTTTTGTCGCGGGTGTTCGGGATTGATATCCCTATCGACAGCCCGAAAGGAAAAAAGTTTTTTGCCGACTTTGCCGGACAATTATTGGATAAAAATCAACCGGCTTTATACAATCAGGCCATTATGGATTTCGGAGCTGTGCAATGTGTCCCCAAATCTCCGGCTTGTTTATTTTGTCCCTTGCGTGACCGCTGTGTGGCTTTGGCAACCGGACAAATTGACCGCTTACCTGTCAAAGAGGGAAAAACAGTCGTAAAACCCCGTTATTTTAATTATTTTCATATCCGTTACGGAGAAAACTGCCTTTTGGTTCAACGTACAGCAAAGGATATCTGGCAGAATTTGTACGAATTTCCTTTACTGGAGACGGATGAGGACAAAGGATTGGAAGCGCTTGTTTTACTACCGGAATTTAAACATTTGTTTGAAAATGTTGGGGAAATAGAGATTGTTGCCCCGGGAGTATCTTTTAAACATATCCTTTCCCACCGGATTATCTATGCCCGTTTTTATGAGATAAAAGTAGAAAAATTATCAACTGTTTTACAACGATATTTGTTGGTCCCGGAAGTTTCTTTTGAAAAATATGCCGTTTCCCGTTTGATGAGTCTTTATTGGGAACAACGGGAAAATAAAATTTGAATATTCAGAAGAGAGGAAGAGTTGACATTTTATGTCTGATTAACATTTCGCTGATGATAAACCAAAAGTTCTGATGAAAGGGTAATAAAATTCCGGGGACCTTATTCGTTTTTCCCTTTTAAACATTCGAACTTCGTTCCCGTATACAGAGAGGAATAGCGTAAAATAAGATGGAGGAGAAAAGGGATGAGGCTTTTTATAATTTCGAACAGATTACCGCTAAAGGCTCAAAGAGTGGGGAAGGAATTCCGATTTTCACGCAGTGAGGGGGGCTTGGCCACAGGTTTGGATTCTTTGGAGATGTCTGTAGAGAAATATTGGATTGGCTGGCCGGGCCTGTATACAGAAAATGAAGGGGAAAAGGAGAACATACGTCTTTATTTGGAAAAATTTCATTTTTTCCCGGTATTCCTTTCTTCCAGACAGATACACGATTATTATGAAGGATATAGCAATAGCACCGTATGGCCGCTCTGTCATTACTTTTTTTCCTATGTGCAATACGATCGTAGTTTCTGGCAGGCTTACCGGGAAGTAAATCAGTTGTTTTGTGAAGTCGCCGTTTCCCTGATTCGAGCCGACGATATGGTGTGGGTGCAGGACTATCAGTTGATGTTACTACCCGCTATGTTGAGAACGTATTTTCCTGCCGTCAGCATCGGATATTTTCATCATATTCCTTTTCCTTCTTATGAATTGTTCCGGGTTTTGCCTGAAAAAGCGGATGTTTTAAAGGGATTGCTGGGAGCAGATCTGATTGCTTTCCATACTCACGATTATATGCGACATTTCAGTATTGCCGTCCAGCGGGTTTGTCACCTGAATTTCCGTTTTGGAGAAGTACGGTTGCTCAACCGTATCGTGCATGCTGATGCTTTTCCGATGGGGATTAATTATCGATTGTATTACGACAGTATATTGAGACCTGAAGTGGAACGTGCCTTATACCAGCTTAGTCAGAATCTGGGAAGGTATAAATTGATCCTGACTGTGGACCGTTTGGATTATAGCAAAGGAATTTTACACCGGTTAAAGGGGTTCGAACTTTTTTTGGAAAAGCATCCGGAATACTGGGAAAAAGTATCTTTGGTAATGATTATTGTGCCTTCCCGGGATCAGGTTAAGAAATATGCCGATTTGAAGATGAAAATGGAAGAAATGATCGGAACGATTAATGGAGAATATGCTACTCTAAACTGGACTCCGATTCATTATTTTTATCACGGGTTTCCCTTTGAAGAATTGGTGGCTTTGTATCATCTGGCTGATATTGCTTTGGTGACCCCTTTACGGGATGGGATGAATTTGGTTGCCAAAGAATATGTGGCAGCTAAACGGGAACGACCGGGTATATTAATATTAAGTGAAATGGCCGGAGCGGCTATCGAATTGCCGGAAGCACTTCTGATCAATCCGAATGATATCAATGAAATTGAAAGAGCTATTTGTAAGGCACTTCAGATGCCGAAACAGGAACAGCTGAAAAAATTGCGGAGGATGCAGCAGGTTATATCCCGGCAAACTGTGAATAAATGGGCTGCCGATTTTGTTGCCGGGCTGCAGAATATTCGCCGGAGAAACGATGTTTTGGGTCGGAAATTGATTGGGGCTGATTTAAAAGCCTACTTTCGGACTGTTTATGCGAAAGCGTTGCACCGATTGATTATGTTGGATTACGACGGTACGTTGGTGGGTTTTGCAGAGGAACCTCAAGAAGCCCTGCCCCATACAGAAGTCTATGAAGTATTGGAGGCTTTGGTTGGCGACTCCAGGAATAAAGTTGTGATTTGCAGCGGAAGAGATCTGGATACCTTGGAGCGATGGTTCGGGCATTTGTCTTTGGAAATCGCTGCGGAACACGGAGCGTTTTATAAAACACAGGGAAAATGGTTGCAAAATGTACACGGAGAATTGTGGAATGAGGAAATTCTCAATCTGTTGCAACAGATAATTGATAAAACTCCCGGTTCTATGCTGGAAATTAAACGGACTTCAGTCGTATGGCATTACCGGAATGTGAATAATTGGTTGGCGGGTGTACGGGAAAAGCAATTAATCGATTCCTTAAGGAGACCCTGCGAGCAGTTGGGCTTACATATTATGCGCGGAAATAAAATTGTCGAGATTAAATCCCCGGCTTGTACAAAAGGGGCGGTCGTTCGGAAATTATTGGAAAAGGAACACTACGATTTTATGATGGCTATAGGAGATGATACGACGGATGAGGATATGTTTGAGGCTATGCCTGCTGATGCGGTGACGATAAAAATAGGAGAATTGTCGGACAATGCCCGTTATAATCTTGCAGAACAATCGCAGACCTTGCCTTTTCTGAGGGCCTTGCTGTAGAGAGGGGCAAATTGCTGAACCCTTAAGGCATTAAAAATTTGGAAGCAGGTATTTCCTGGGAAAATAAAAGGGCGGAATTGATGAGGGACAGGTGGGAATAGGCTTGGGGAATATTGCCGAGCAATGTTTTGGTGTCGAAATTTAAATCTTCACTGAATAAACCCACAGAATTGGAATAGGTGATTACCCTGTTAAAAATTTTCTGGGCTTCTTCTTTTTCTCCGATGACGTATAAAGCCCGGATCAACCAGAAAGTGCAGATGGTAAAAGCAGAGGAGGGTTTCCCAAAATCATCGTGAGCGGTATAACGATACATTAAGCCTTTATGATAAAGAGCCCTTTGCACAGCTTTTACTGTTTTTTGATAATGAATATCCTGGGCCGAGATAAAACCGTATTTTTCCATAAGTAATAAAGAAGAGTCGAATTCCAGATTATCGTAAGCCTGAGAAAAACTTTGCAATTCTTCTTTCCACCCCTTTTCCATGACATCCTGATGGATTAAGGCAGCTTCTTTTTCCCAACGTTCGGCATATTTTTTCTCGTTGAGGATTTTGGCAATTTCATAAGCCCGGTTCAGGGCTACCCAGCACATCACTTTGGAGAAGACGAAATGTTCTTTTCGGTTGCGGATTTCCCAGATCCCTTCGTCCGGTTTTCGCCAATCCTGCATAACGGTGTAGGCGATAATTTTTACAATCGCCCATACTTCTTCCACTTCATCCTGCGTGCCGGGACAAAAACGATAATACTTATAAATGACATCCATCAGATAACCATAAGAATCGTTTTGTTTTTGATTGTACGCTCCGTTCCCAATACGGACAGGACGGGAATTTTCAAAACCGGTAAGATCAGGCAATATCACTTCAGTCAGTATTTTTTCACCCCGGATGCCATACATAATCTGAAAGTCTCCGTATTCGGACTTGATAATCCGGCGAATGAAGCCGATAAATCGTTTGGCTCCTTCTTTGTGGCCTGTCTCCAATAAGGTTTCAATTGACATGGAAGCATCCCGCAACCAACAGAAACGGTAGTCCCAGTTGCGGACTTCTCCTATCGTTTCCGGAATACTGGTGGTGACGGCTGCCAGGACTGCTCCGGTATATTGAAAAGACAGGAGCTTCAAGGTAAGCATACTGCGTGTGATCAGATCGTTGTAAAGGGTGTAGTTTTTGGAACGGTTGTTCCAGTTCAGCCAATAGACTTTTGTCCTCTCAAATTCCAGGTAAGTGAGTTCAAAATTTACCGGAATGAGTTTTTGGTGGGCAGAAAGTAAGATGTATTCGTTTTGAGTAAGCGTAAATTCTTCTCCTTGCTGTATGGCTGTCAGGGGAAATCGGGAATAAAGATAGATGGCTTTGTTTTCGTCTGTTTTAGCATAAGATTTGATATATTTTCCCGTGTTGTCGTGTATCACCGGATCCCGGGCGTAATTGGGAGCCGGCTGGTAAAGAATACGGAATTTCGGAGCTCCGTGAATATAGCGGATATAACGGTAAATTTCAGGTGCCATGTAATAGTCGTGATCGGACGTTTTATAACGGGGCATAAAATCCAAAACTTCGAAACAATCTCCTTCTCGCTTGTAAAGAGTGGAGAGGATATTGGTATTGTCCAGGTATTGCTGAGAGATGCTGTAATCGTCTGATACAATCAGCTTACAACAACCTCCCTTTTCTTCATCCAGAATCCGGGCGAAAACCGAAGGCGAGTCAAAATCAGGAAAACAACACCAATCGATGCTTCCTTTAGCTGATATCAATGCTGCTGTACGGCAATTCCCGATGATTCCATAGTCTAACGTTTTCATCTCCTTCTATTCATCTGTCCTTGTACTACTGTTTTAGCTGTCTTTTTGTTTCATTTCTGCTTTTTTAGCTTTTAAAAGGGGAGAAATTTCAAATCTTAAGACCGAGATGTAAACTATTTTAAGTAATTTTTTTAATTTTGGAAGCTGTCTTTTGTAAAAATCTAAATGCGAAATCATGGTAACTACTTACTCTTATCTTTTACCTTTAGCGGGCTTGGTTACTTTACAAAGCTGTCATTCCGGTGCCCGGAAAAGTAATAAGGACGCTAAACCTTTGAATATAGTGTATATTATGACCGACGATCATGCACAACAGACAATGAGCTGTTATGATAAGCGGTATATTCATACGCCGAACTTAGACCGGATAGCCGCAGAAGGGGTAAGGTTTACAAATAGTTTTGTCTGTAATTCCCTGTCTGGTCCGAGCCGGGCCGTATTATTGACCGGTAAACACAGTCATAAGAACGGTTATACCGATAATACGGAAGGAGCCTTGTTTAATGGAGAACAACAGACTGTCCAGCAATTGTTACAAGCGGGAGGATATCAGACCGCTATGATTGGAAAATGGCATCTGGGAAGTACTCCGACTCATTTTGACTATTGGACGATTTTGCCGGGACAAGGAGAGTATTATAATCCCGATTTTATCACTCCGGAGGGGAAAATCCGTCGGGAAGGGTATGTGACAGATATTATTACGGATATGGGAATTGATTGGCTGCGGACCAAACGGGATAAGACAAAACCATTTTGTCTGTTTGTACACCATAAAGCGATACACCGGAATTGGATGGCTGATACGTCGGATCTGGCTTTGTTTGAAGACAAGACTTTTGATCTGCCTGCCAATTTCTGGGACGATTATGAGGGCAGAATAGCGGCTGGAAAACAAGAGATGAGTATCGATAAAGATATGACATTGATATACGATCTGAAAATGCTGGACAATCAGGTGGAAGATCATTACCGGACGTTGTATGTACGAAAAAACGATACGCTGGGGACTTACGGACGAATGAATACAGCGCAAAAAGCAGCCTGGAATCGTCATTATCAGCCGATTATTGAGCAATTTAAAAAAGCGAAATTGAAAGGAAAAGAGTTGGCGGCATGGAAATACCAGCGCTATATGCGGGATTATCTGAAGGTCGTGAAATCTTTGGACGATAATGTGGGAAAGTTGCTGGATGAATTGGAAAAAGAAGGATTATTGGAAAATACGCTGGTAGTATATGCTTCGGATCAGGGATTTTATATGGGAGAACACGGTTGGTTTGACAAACGTTTTATGTACGAGGAATCTATGAGAACCCCCTTGATTATGCGGCTTCCGAAAGGATTTAATCGCAGAGGGGATATTCCGCAATTGGTACAAAATATCGATTATGCTCCGACTTTTCTGGATTTGGCGGGTTTGCCTATTCCCGACGATATGCAAGGGGTGTCCTTGTTACCTTTATTAAGAGGAGAAAATCCGGCTGACTGGCGAAAATCTTTGTATTATCATTATTATGAATACCCGGCTGAGCATGCAGTACGCCGGCATTATGGTGTACGTACGGAACGTTATAAGTTGATCCATTTTTATCAGGATATCGATAGTTGGGAACTTTTTGATTTGCAGGAAGATCCAATGGAAATGCACAATTTATACGGGCGGCCGGGTACGGAGGACCTTACCCGGGAATTGAAGACGGAATTGGAACGTCTGCAGCTGCAATACGATGATCCTATCCGGAGTTTGAATAATTAAAGGAGAGGTGTCGAATGGTTCAGAAGGTTTGAAGGATTTAGATGGATAAAGTCGGTATTATTCCGTAGCAAGGGCGGATGCCTTTGTGAATAGGAGTGTAAATATAAAGAATATGGATAAAAGATTGTGGCTATCTTTGGCGGTAGCTTCCTGGACTGGCTTGGAAAGTGTACAGGCGGCTCAACCGGAACAGCGTCCGAATATTATTCTGTTTTTGGTCGACGATATGGGCTGGCAGGATACCTCGGTTCCGTTTTGGAAACAACGCACTTCTTCAAATGAGAAGTTTGAGACACCTAATATGGAACGTTTGGCTGCACAAGGAATGAAGTTTACTCAGGCTTATGCCTGCAGTGTTAGTTCGCCCAGTCGTTGCAGTTTGTTTTCAGGGATGAATGCAGCCCGGCATCGGGTGACGAATTGGACTTATCCGAAAAATAAAACGACCGATCAGAAAAGCGACGTTTTACTGTTGCCCGAATGGAATATGAACGGGATTTGTCAGGTAGCAGGGATCGAGCATACCTGCCAGGTGACTTCTTTGGCGCAGGTTTTGAAAGATAACGGTTATCATACGATTCATTGTGGGAAAGCCCATTTCGGAGCCTTGAATACCCCCGGAGAAAGTCCTTATCACATGGGATTTGAAGTGAATATAGCCGGTCATGCGGGGGGTGCACCTACCTCTTATTTGAGCGAAGAAAATTATGGGAACCGAACGGACGGTAAACCCAATCCCTGGTTTGCCGTACCCGGTCTGGAGCACTATTGGGGAAAGGATGTATTTTTGTCCGAAGCACTGACCCTTGAAGCAAAAAAAGCGTTGGATAAAGCCCGTCAGTATCATCAGCCTTTTTTCTTATATATGGCTCATTATGCCGTACATGTGCCGATTGATAAAGACCGGCGTTTTTATCAGAAATACCTGGATAAAGGCCTCAGTCCCAAAGAAGCAGCTTATGCCTCTTTGGTGGAAGGCATGGATAAAAGTCTGGGGGATTTGATGGATTATCTGGAGAAATATCAACTGGCGGATAATACTATTATTTTGTTTATGTCGGATAACGGAGGATTGTCTGCCGAACCGGCATGGAGGGATGGAGAATTGCATACTCAGAATGCTCCTTTGAATAGTGGGAAAGGATCCGCTTATGAAGGAGGAATCCGGGAGCCCATGATTGTAAAATGGCCCGGAGTGACAGCAGCCGGAACGATTTGTGAGAAACCCTTAATTATTGAAGATTTCTATCCGACGATTCTGGAGATGGCCGGCATAAAACAATATAAAACAGTTCAAAAAATTGATGGCGTAAGCTTTATGCCGTTGCTGAACCATACCGGAGACCCCTCGGAAGGACGTGAGTTTTATTGGAATTTTCCAAATTTATGGGGAAATACGGGACCCGGAATCGGTGCTACAGCTACCATACGCAAAGGAGATTGGAAGCTGATTTATTATTATGAGAGCGGGAGGAAAGAATTGTTCAATATCCGGGAGGATATAGGGGAATCCCGCAATTGTGAGGAGCAGTATCCTAAATTAGTGAAAAAGCTATCGAAGCGGCTGGGAAATTATTTGCGAAAAGTGAAAGCTCAGCGCCCTGCTTATAAAGCAACGGCTAGCCCCGTACCTTGGCCGGATGAAGTGCGATGAGGAGAAAAGAATGCGATTGAAATTTCGGATGATTAAGGGGGAAAGAATTTGAAGAAAACCGGAAGTTGAGTAAGAGAAAGCATTTTCCCGGTACAACTTCCGGTTTTATTTTACTTTTTAATAAAACGAATGATCATTTCTCCAAGTTGTGTGTTCAAAGGAAGAGCTGGATTATTATAAACTTGGTCTATTTGAGCGAATTTATCCAGAGTGTTGCAGTCTTTCATAACGTGACTCATACCCTGGATAATGTGTTTCTCTGCTCGGGGATAAGCTTTTGCCAGAGCTTCGGCATCCTCTACAGAACATTGAATGTCGTGATCTCCCTGCAAAATCAAAACCGGAATGTGTAAACGGCTGATTTCTTCACAGGGATTGTATTTAAAACAGGAAATCAGATACGGTTGTACGGACGGACGGAAAAGCGAATATAACAGGGGAGAGGGATTGGCTACGGTATCACCCTTTTCTAATTTGTCGATAATCGGCATACAAAGATCGATGACGGGTTGGGGCTGAGAGGCTAATTGCCTTCGGAGCAGATCCGACATCCTTTCTCCGCTTCCAGCTATGGAGATAAATTGAGAGATTGTAGGATTATCGATAGCAGCTAACATACCTATCAGAGAACCTTCGCTATGCCCGGCCAGGATAATTTTGGTAAATCCCTTATCCTTTTTTAAAAAATCACTCCAGGCTTTGACATCTTTTACATAGTCTTCTAAACGGAGGACTGATTCTTCTTTACCGGCAGCTGCGCTGGCAGAGATTCCGCGTTTGTCGTACCGTAAAGAGGCGATTCCGTTTTTTGCCAGTAATTCGGCCAGCATCTTTAATGAATTATTGGTCATCAGAGGATTATTCCCGTTCCGGTCGGTTGGGCCAGAACCGGCAATGAGAAGGACAACCGGAAGATTGTTATTTCGCTCGGGAGTGAGCAGGGTACCGTAGATGTCTCCGGTCGGCGTTTGTAGCACAACTGCTTCTTCCTGTGCCATTAGATTAGAAAGCCCCAGATACAGTAAGAGAGAAAAAAGAATGATTTTCATAAGTTCCGGATTTAAAAGTGAAGATGGAAATTGTTTTAAGAATGTTTATGTATATAACAAATGAATGAGGTATACGGCGACAATATCTCCCAGAATGACCGATAGGGTATAAGCGATACCGAGACGTGTACTTTTAAGGTTACAGGAAATTTTCAGCGCTTTGAACATCCAGATTAAAGTCCAGATCAGAAATAAAAGAGAGATGAGAAGGAGAAGTAGACCGCTGATGG
Organism: Odoribacter laneus YIT 12061; assembly: GCF_000243215.1. Classification (GTDB taxonomy): domain Bacteria; phylum Bacteroidota; class Bacteroidia; order Bacteroidales; family Marinifilaceae; genus Culturomica; species Culturomica lanea. Next base: position 521,209 of record NZ_JH594596.1, read on the forward strand.
TTGCTGACTGAGAAAACCATTCCGGGGTAAGGTCGGAAGGTTGAATGTGTATTATATGCTGTACGGCAGGAAAAAATCCGAAAATACCGATACCCAGGAGCGGAAGCTGAGCAAAGGCTGTCGTCCCCCAGACATCAATTATTCTTATTTTTGAACGGGAAAGCAGTCGTCCCCAAAGGTAAAAAAGGAAAGCTGGTATAAGCCAGATAATCAGATGCTCTGCAAAAATGACCCCGAAAGCATCTGTGGGAGCCGGACCGATGTGAAGTAAACCTTGAAAATGCAGATCTGTCAGCCAGCAGAAAAGAGAATTCAGACAAATTCCTGCCAATCCAATTCCAAGAGCTGCAGCTCCTGCAATCCGTAAAAAAGGATTTTGTAATTTTTTCCAAAAAGTAAGTTGTTTTTCCATAAGAGAGAATTTAGGCTAGTTTTTCAATCAAGTCGTCTAGTAAATTGCGTACTGTAGGATAACTTAGGTTTAGGGTCTTAGCCATTTCTTTAAGACTTCCGCCTGCCTTTATGAAATCAATCACGAAATTTTGTTCTTTCTCTGATAAACGGCTTAAGGGGGGAAGCAGGAAAGAGCCGCATACTTCTGTATCACATTGTTCACAATAGAGCTTACTTACTTTTAAAGGGGCATTACATCCCGGACACTGTACAGGCAATTTAGGCATATTCATCGTATCTTTTTTATTATATGTACAAATATAGATAAATAATTTATAATATTCAACTTTAATTGAATATTATTTATTTGTAATTGAATAATATTTATTTTTTACTTATTTAAATGAAGATAATGCACCTATAATTTCTCCTCTTACACATTAGGGACGTGCCCTAATGTGTAATTTATAGGAAAGCTAAGAAAAGTTTTTCTATTTTCTTTATCCTCTTAGGGGAAAATCGAGGTGTATAAATTCTTTTCGATTCACCGAGGTTGGCGATGGTCTTCTTCGGTAAGATAATTTCTAAAAATTACACGTTAGGGCACGTCCCTAATGTGTAATTAGGAGGAGGGGGAAAGGGGTTTGATGGCTGTGGGGTCGTAGGGAGATTTTTGGAGAAAATGATTGTCGATAACATAAGCTTCCATGCGATCGGAATCAAAAGGTTGCAAAAATTCTTCGATGGCAGGGCGGTTGAGTTCGGGGTAAAGCCATTTTTCTTCTTCTTCCTTATAGAGGAGGACAGGCATACGGAAATTAGTATTGTGGATACAACGCATCAATTCATTGGCTGCTGTGGTGATGATGGAAAATGTGTAAAGGGTTTGGCGGGTTTGCGGATGTTGCCATTCGGAATAAATACCGGCCATAGAGAATATTTCCTCGTCTTTTACGTAAATAAAATATGGAATTTTTTTCCCTTTTTCATGCCTCCAGTCAAACCAGCCAGTAGAGGGAATCAAGCAGCGTTTGCTTGTGACGGAGCTACGGAAAGAAGGTTTGTCGAAAATACTTTCTGCCCGGGCATTATAAGTTTTGGTGCGAATAGAGGCGGCATCTTCTTCTGTTTTTGCCCAGAAAGGGATGAGTCCCCACCGATACAATTGGATTTCGGACGAAGCTGTAATCACCGGATAGAGGGGGTTATTAAAAGCGGAAATGTGGTATAAGTTCTCAGCACATTCTGTTTCTGATTCGGAAAAATTGAGCTTGCGTTGATAACGGTTTGCCAATTGTTTCGCTTTTTTAGTCATCGAATTGTGAAAACACATGGGCATAAAATTTAGTGATCATGGGGCATCTTAAATCCTTCTTTATTATTACGATCGTTGCCGGAAAAGAGTTATTTCGGTTCAATAAATTTTTGATCACTGTGTTTTTGGCCTGTTTGAATGCATTAAATTATAAAAAGAAAGCTGCCGTTTCCGGCAACTTTCTTATGATTAATCCAGTTCTTTCAGAATTTTTTCGACATCCCCGGGAACGATGCGGCCGTACACTTTTTCTCCGATCAGGACTACGGGGGCTAACCCGCAGGCTCCCACACAACGTAGGCTGGAGAGGGAATACTTCCCGTCGGAGGTAGTTTCTCCGACATTGATTCCCAGAACCCGTTTAAATTCGTCCAATACTTTTTCGGCACCTCTGACATAACAAGCCGTACCCATGCATACGGAGATGGGATGTTCTCCTTTGGGAGTCATAGTAAAGAAGGAGTAAAAGGTAACGACTCCGTATACTTTGGAAACCGGAATACCCAGTTGGCGAGCGATGATTTCCTGTACTTCCCGCGGCAGATAGCCGAAAGTATCCTGTGCCTTATGAAGTATATTGATCAATTCTCCGGGCTGATTTCCGTATGCTTCGCATAATTTTATCAGCTCATTGACTTTGTTTTCAGATAATTTGATTTCTGACATAGTATAATGTATTTAACAAAGAGCAGGTTCCGGCTTTAACCGGACCCTTTTCTTCTTTCTTTTTAATTACTTTTATTGAAATAATGGGTATGGAGCAGATGATGGGCTTTTTCACTCATCGGTTTACCCAGATATTCTTCGTAAAGTTTTAGTATATATGGATTTTCATGGGATTTCCGCAGTGGTTTATTCCGATCTTCTTCGTACAATGCATGCGTACGGGCTTTCAATAACTCGGAATTCCCATGATGGAGTGGCTGACCGCCACCACCGATGCATCCGCCGGGGCAAGCCATAATTTCAATGGCATGGAATTCGGATTTTCCCTCTTTAATTTCATTCAGTAGTTTTCGGGCATTTCCTAAACCGTGAGCGATGCCTACGTGCAATTCCACTCCGTTTAAGCGTACAGTGGCCTTTTTAATGTTATCCAATCCCCGTACGGCTTCAAAATCTACTTTTTCCAGTTTTTGTCCGGTATACAGTTCGTATGCTGTTCTCAAGGCAGCTTCCATAACGCCCCCTGAAGCTCCGAAGATGACGCCTGCACCGGTAGATTCACCTAAAGGTTGGTCGAAATCCTCTTCCGGCAGACTGTTAAAATCGATATTGGCCCGTTTAATCAAGGAAGCCAGTTCCCGGGTAGAAATGGAGTAATTCACATCCGGGTCGTCGTTTACCTTGAATTCATCCCGTCCGCATTCGTACTTTTTAGCCAGACAAGGCATGATGGAAACGACGATAAGGTCTTCCCGGGGGATACCCATTTTTTCTGCCCAGTATGTTTTGGCAATAGAGCCGAACATTTGTTGAGGGGAACGGGCTGTGGAAGGGATATCCAGCATATCCGGGAATTGGTGTTCAAAGAAATTTACCCAAGCCGGGCAGCAGGATGTCAGTATCGGCAGCCGTACATTCTTATCTCCATTCAGGTATGCTGTGAGGCGGTTCAGTAATTCCGTTCCTTCTTCCATGATCGTCAGGTCGGCTGCGAAATCGGTATCGAATACTTTGGCAAAACCTAATTGGCGAAGGGCTGCGGCCATTTTTCCGGTAACGGAAGTACCGGCAGGAAGGCCGAATTCTTCTCCTAAAGCGGCCCGGACGGCAGGGGCGGTTTGTACGATAACGGTTTTCCGTGGGTTGTTCAAGTCGTTGATCAGCCGGTTGGTATGGTCCATTTCCGTCAAAGCTCCTACGGGACAAACGGCAACACACTGACCGCAGAAAGTACATTCTGAGGTGGTGAGTGGTTGTTCGAAGGCCGGAGAAATGATAGCGGAAAATCCTCGGTTTATCGCTCCGAGTGCTCCGACCGTTTGTACTTCGTTGCACATCATCTCACACCGACGGCAGAAGATACATTTATTCATATCCCGGATCAGAGAGGGAGAGGTTTCTATTTTGTAAGTACTTTGTTCGCCGGCAAATGGAATCTCTCTGATTTTCAATTTTACAGCCAGGCTTTGCAAATCACAATTTCCGGATTTCGGACAGATCAGGCAGTCGTTCGGATGGTCGGACAAGATCAGTTCCAATACAGTTTTTCGTGCATTTAGTACCCGCAGTGTACTGGTATGTACCTTCATCCCATTTTCGCAGCGGGTGGCACAGGCCGGGGCCAGATTTCTCCGGCCTTCAATTTCGACTACACACATACGGCAGGATGCCGGAAGATTCGTAATACACATATCCTTCAGGTTCATGTAGCACAGTGAAGGAATATTTATGCCCACGCCTCTTGCAGCCTCGAGTACAGTGGTGCCCCGGGGTACTTCTACGGTGTGGTGATCTATTTGTAATGTTATATTTGGTTCCATAATTTTTTATCTCCTAGTCAATGAGTATATCCCTCTAAATCGGTTAGCTTCACCCTACTTTTATACAATGCTTATTGCTTTGAATTTACATTTTTCCATACAGGTACCGCATTTGATACATTTCGAGGAATCGATGAAATGGGTTTCTTTGCGTTCTCCGATAATGGCATCTACCGGACAATTCCGTGAGCATAGCGTACAGCCGACGCATAATTGCGGATCGATGCGGAAAGAAAGTAAAGCTTTACATCTGCCTGCCGGACATTTATGGTCTTGGATATGGGCGACATATTCATCGTAAAAATTTTCAAGCGTGGAAAGTACCGGGTTAGGAGAAGTCTGTCCCAGTCCGCAGAGAGCGGTGTCTTTAATGACTTTACTCAGATTGCGAAGCATTTCCAGATCTTCCAGGGTGCCTTTACCTTCCGTAATCCGGGTCAGTATTTCCAGCAAGCGTTTGTTGCCGATCCGGCAGGGAGAACATTTTCCGCAGGATTCTTCTACGATAAATTCCATATAGAATTTGGCTACGGCCACCATACAATCGTCTTCATCCATTACAATCATACCTCCGGAGCCCATCATAGAGCCAGCGGCGATCAGGTTGTCGAAATCGATGGGAGTATCGAGGTGTTTTTCTGTCAGGCAGCCCCCGGAAGGTCCTCCGGTTTGGACGGCTTTAAACTTCTTTTCGTTTTTAATGCCGCCGCCGATTTCATAAATCACTTCCCGGAGGGTGGTGCCCATAGGTACTTCGATCAAACCGACGTTATTAATTTTACCGGCCAGAGCAAATACTTTGGTCCCTTTGGATTTTTCTGTTCCGATTTTATTAAACCAGTTAGCGCCCCGGGTAAGAATTACCGGTACATTAGCTAGTGTTTCCACATTATTGACATTGGTCGGTTTGTGCAGATAGCCGGATTCGGCCGGGAAGGGAGGTTTCATGGTGGGTTCGCCTCTTTGGCCTTCCATCGAATGAATGAGAGCTGTTTCTTCTCCGCACACGAAAGCACCTGCTCCGTAGCGGATTTCTATGGTAAAATTAAAACCGGTATTCAGGATATTTTCTCCCAACAGTCCGTATTCTTCAGCTTGCCGGATCGCGATCCGAAGCCGCTCGATAGCCAGGGGATATTCTGCCCGGATATATACCAGTCCTTTGCTGGCACCGATACTATAACCGCAAATGGCCATGGCTTCAATGACGGAATGGGGATCACCTTCCATTATGGAACGGTCCATAAAAGCACCCGGGTCTCCTTCATCTGCATTACATACGACATACTTTTGGTCGGCTTGGTATTTCCGGGCAAATTCCCATTTCAGGCCGGTAGGAAAACCGCCCCCCCCTCTTCCTCTCAGGCCGGAAAGTTTTATTTCCTGTATTACTTCTTCCGGGCTCATCTCAGAGAGACATTTAGCTAGGGCTGCATAGCCATCCCGTCCGATATATTCTTCAATATTTTCAGGATTGATAAATCCGCAATTCCGTAAAGCGATACGTAATTGTTTTTTATAAAATCCCATGTGTTTGGAATCGCTGACAGCTGCTTTTTTCTCGGGATCTTTATACAGTAATCTTTCTACCTTGCGTCCTTTTATAATATGTTCATTGATAATTTCTTCTGCATCTTCGGGTTTTACCTGTACGTAAAAAGTATTGTCCGGCATAATCTTTACAATCGGCCCTTTCTCGCAAAAGCCGAAGCAGCCGGTTGCAATGACCTGCACTTCATCTTCCAGATTACGTTCTTTGAGGCATTCCTCCATTCTATTGATGATGCTCTTGCTCGAAGAAGCGCGGCAACCCGTACCCCCGCACACAAGAATATGCATTTTATAATTCATAAGTAACGGTATTATTAGTTCTCAATTTCAATACGTGTTCAATATTTTAGTCTCCTATGGTTTCATAATTAACGGGGATGATGCCTTCCACCAATTCGTCGTGCTTCAAATATTTTTGAATAATTTCTTCTGCTTTTTCACAATTTACATGCCCGAACACCAGGGGATCTTTTCCCGGCTTGGTAATTTCCACTGTAGGTTCTGCGAAGCAATATCCCATGCAGCCGGTTTGAGTAACCACTGCTGAAATTCCGTTTTCTTCCAGATGATTCAAAAAATAATTCATGGTTTCTTTGCTGCCGGCTGCGATACCACAAGTAGCCATAGCTACCTTTATTTGAATCATACTTTCAGGGTGTTCGCTTTTTTCTCGTAAATCTATTTTAGCTTGTACATTGTCCCTGATTTTTTTCAGGTCAGCTAACGTTTTTATTTTTTCCATAATTTGTCATTTAAGCCTCCAGGGCAATATAAGAAGTGGTTTTGTTGATAAATTCTATTTTAGAATACATATTTCTTTCCTCGGATTTTCGGACGTTTTTTATTTGCTTCTTTTTTATTCCGAAAACGTTTTCAGCTTTCTGTGGAAAAACAATTTATATTTCCTTTATTTCTTTTTCATTTTCCCGTATCATTTCTTCTATACCCCGTATGATTTCGGGGGTATTGATCGGCAGTCCCTCCAATATCGCTTTTACTTCTTCCGTATCGAAATGAAATTCTCCTTTAGGGGAGGAATGGCTGTATCGGAATACAGTTTCCGGGTTGGCCATTACGAGTAATCCGATCGTCCCGGCGACATCTCCCAAAGGGGGACGGTCCAAATGAGTATATCCGAAAATAGCTTCAATCACTGTCCCTTCTCCTTTTTCAGAAGTAATATTCACTTTTCCTCCTGTACGCTCTGCATTCTGTTGCAGGAGAGGAATACCTAATCCGACTTTGCGGACGGTTCTACTTGTGAAAAACGGATCCCTCACTCGTTTTAGGGTTTCTTCGTCCATACCGCAACCATTGTCCCGAATGGTGATAGACAAACGATCCTCTGTGAGATTTTCATCTATAACGATTTCAATCTCACTTGCCTTTGCCCGTACGGAGTTCTGGGCGATGTCCATGATATGTGAAGCCAGATCTTTCACCCGTACCCACTTTCGATTTCACTTATTTAGCACTATTTTGCATTAAAAATGTTAGAAAACGCTTCAAATTTAATTTAAATTTGAATAATTACAACGTTTGCATCTCAAAGAATCTAAAAAAAATGAATTTTCATTATTTTTAGATTCTATCTCTTTTGAGATGTTGTATAGCATGTCGGACAGCTGAAAAAGAGGCTACGTCCAGATCGAGTAGAGTAAAACTTTTTCCGATGTCTGGTATATAATGGGCATCCGAGGATTGGGTGAAGGCATAAGAGGTCAGTTCCGGGTGAGTCTGGAAAAAAGTTACCGGGTCGTAGTGCGGGCTGAGTTCCAGAGCTTCGCAGGAAAGATCCGGGGGGACAAATCCCAATTGGGAAAGAATACTGAACCGACTTTTATCAATATGGGCGGGAATAAAAATACCTTCCAGAGAATGTACATATTTTTCCACTTCCTCCAGGCTTTGGTCCAAGGCAGAAATCAACAGTTTTTTTTCTTCATAGAGGATTCGGTCCTGAGTATCCACCACCACTTGATAGCCAAATTTTTCGGGATTATTTGGAAAATCGGGTAAATGTTTGTCTAGGTATTTTTGAAAAACATCCAGACGGGCATCGTCGGCGAAAAAAGCGAGGCAATGGGCTTCTTCCTGGGTAGTGACTTCGGCTCCTGTCAATACAAAGATACCGAAAGCTTTAGCTGCATCCCGGATGATTTTGGATTGGCGGGTAGAATTGTGGTCGGTGATACCGATAATATCCAGCTTTTGTTTACGGGCGGCTTCCAGAATGGATAGGGGACTCATTTCCAGATCTCCGCAGGGAGACAATACGGTGTGGATATGTAAATCTGCCCGTAGCATAGATCTTATTTTTCTTCCCGTAAAAGTTCAAATATTTCCCCTGTAATTTCGAATGTCTGCAGAGGCGTACTTAAAATGGGAATGCCTTCGGTTTCACTTTCTGCGGCTGTATCTTCCTCTGGCTTATAACCTTTTACTAATACGATAGCCGATAATTCTTTCAGGGAAGCGATAGCCATAATATTTTTGTGGGTTTGGAGAGTTATCCAAATGTTCCCTTCCTGGGCATTTCCCATAACATCACTCAGCAGGTCGGAAGTATATCCTCCTTTAATTTCCCGGTTTAAACCAGCGGTGCCGCTACATACTTTCAGATTGAGTTTTTCGAGAATGTCCCTTACTTTCATACAGTGGTTGATTTAGGTTTTAATATATTTTTATTAGCTATATACTATGCTATTTATTGAATTTTTCTGCACCCCATATTTTTGCAGAGAGTTCCATTGATTCTTCGGGAGTGATCAATCCTTCTTTCGTCAGAATTTTCTGCATGAACACACATTGATTCAGTTTTGCTTTTCCTTGTACGACATCTTGGGCTAGAGTACGGCAGGAAGGAGTACCGCAGGCTCCGCAATCGATTTGTGGCAGCACTTTCATGATACGGTTGATTTTCTCCATTTTTTCCATAGCTATCAGCATATTCTCATCCAGTTTTTCGATAGACCGGGGGAGTATTTTGCCCGTTAGACGGATTTGTTCGTTTAGAAAATCCCGGTATTGCGGCATTTTATTGACAGTATGGTAATGATTTTTGACGTAATTTTCCATTCTTTTTTGCAGGCGTTCTATCGTCAGGAAACGATTGTTAATCGTCAAAGCGCCTCCAGCACAGGAGTGGTCGCAAGCCCTCAGTTCCAGAAAATCGATATCTGTGATTTCATCGTTTTCCAGTTTTTCCAGAATTTCTATGACATTGTGAATCTCATCTATGGCCAGGCAACGTCCTGCATAATGGGAAGCTTCTCCGTCGGTAAGAGTCCACCGGATGGATTCGGGGGTCAGATGATACTGTTCCGGCACTTTGTCAATGGGTTTGTCTTTATTTTTATTGATCGCTAACAAAATTTTATTGTATATAAAATCCATGTTAATAACCCCGTCGACCGAAGATTTTTCTTCTCCTACCGGACATTTAATGGCAGCTATTTTGGCGGCGCATTGGGTGACGAAAAAAACGCCGATTTCTTCTGCCGGGATACCTTTATCTATAAACTTTTTCCGTACATATATAGCCGCAATATCCATGACTTGCTTCAAGCGGATGATGTGGTCGATCAAAGAGGGGAAACGGACTTGTATCAGGCGGATAACTGCCGGACAGGAATTGGAAATAAAAGGACGGAGATGAGAATTTTTCTCCATGTATTTTCGGGTTTCCTCTGAAAGTATTTCGGTTGCCTTATCCACTTCCATGACGTAGTGGAATCCCATATTGTGTAGTTCAGAAAAAATCTGTTCTTCTGAAATATCTTCCGGAAATTGACCGATCAGTACCGTGGGAAGCAGGATAATGCGGTAGGAAAACTTAAATATCTGGCTAAAATCGTCCTGCTCCACGATAATTGCTTGTTGGGGACAGGTTTTCAGGCACATTCCGCAATCCGTACAAGCGGCCTCGTTCAGCGAAGCTTTGCCGTTTTTGATGCGGATAGCGGAGGTTGGGCACAGGTGCATACAATGCGTGCATCCTGTACAGACAGAATCCATAATTTTTAAGGCATGATAAAAAGCTTCTCCCTTCATTTCGTTCTCTATCTTTTCCCGTTTTGCCGGTTGTATCCTTTTTATTGTGGTTTCAGATAAGTCAGCATCGTTACTTTTGTACCGATGTTGATTTCCGATTCGATTTGGAGTTTATCACAGTTTTTTTGCATATTAGGCAATCCCATGCCTGCTCCGAATCCCATTTCCCGTACTTCCGGAGAAGCTGTGGAATATCCTTCCTGCATGGCCAGATTGATATCCGGAATTCCCGGTCCTTTATCTGCTACTGTCACTTCAATGGCATCCGGCCGGATATGTACGTAAATATTCCCTTCCCAGGCATGTGCCACTACATTTACTTCTGCTTCGTAAAGGGCGACAACAATGCGTTTAATCAGGTTACTGTCGACGTTCAGCTGTTTGAGTATTTTTTTGATTTCACTGGAGGCAGTACCCGCCCGTGAAAAATTACCCCCTTCTATATTGAAATTGAATTCCATCATATTAAAATACTGGTTCTAATCCGGCTTTATACAATTCTCCGCAGACCTTGAACATACTTTGTTTACATTGCATGACAGCAATCCCGTTTTCTTCCGCCAGCGCCAGCATTTCAGGAGTAACTTTCTTATTCCTCACAAAGAGGATATAACTTACATCAGACATTTCAGCTGTGCGGAGAACCTGAAGATTGGCCATACCGGTGATGAGAATCATGTCTTCTGTATTCAGACGCAGGACGTCGCTCATCAGGTCGGCAGCAAAAGCCTTCTTAATCTCTTTGTTCAGGTATTGTTCCCCGTATACCAACGAAGCTTCCAATAGGCAAATAATTTCTTTTAAGAGCATTTTCCGAATTTTAATCGTTACGAATATAATAAATGCAATCGTTTTAAAAAAGTGTAAGGGTGAAAAGTTTAAACTGCCTTTGTATTTTAAATCGTAAATCCGATGTTGAATAAGAGATTGGCAAAGAGTGAATGATGTTGGGTTTCGTAACCGAACCGGCCTCCCAGGGTAATGGGAAAAGGCAAGCGGAAGAGATGAAGTCCGGCATTGAGTTCGATTCCGTAGGAATAATAATTCCGCGTTCCTCTCTGTGTTTTATCATGTCCCATATCGAAAAATATTCCGCCGTCGATACGCTTTACATAGAGAACGGAAGTAATGTGCTGATCCGGGAAAAGAAGCGGTAGTTTATAATTGGTACGCAGGGTCGTCAGTTCGTAGCCGTACATATCGATACCCCGTGGGCGTAATATTTTTTTGTCGTAATAGCCGGCTTTCGGTCGGTTTTGATATCCGCTGTAGATACTGATGGAATGATTGGTAGCGAAGCCGGGGAAATAAAACTGTCCGGATATCCACCATTCGTGTCCCAGATCCATTTTTTTCCAGGGAGTATGTGCGTAACCGCCTTGGAGGATTTGTCCCCAGCGCGGATCGATCTCTTGTACCGTCATATAGGTTTGATTGCCCAGCAACAGGCCGTATTCCATCATTTGGTAATAATTGGGAGAAGAGGAAATCCGGTAAAGGTCCGGTGAGACGGGAGCATAATAGAGGGTGTCGTTTCTTTGGGTATAAAAAAAGCGGGCTTTGGAGGTGATGTTGGAGATCGCCTCTATTTTATAGCGTACATAAGGAGTGATGTAACGGCTATAATTCTTCCTGGAGATGTTGAAGGGTAGTTGCATCGTCAATTCTCCTTTCGTACGGCGAAATCGGTTACGAGTCCCCACGGTATCCAGTCTTCCTGTTTTCAGATTGTGTGCTGTTAATCTGGAAGCGCTTTTATCCTGACCGGATTTCAAATCGATGCTGAAAATAGGCCATATCCCTTTGTATGCAGCGTTGATCATCCAGGCGCCCTTAGGATAGTCTGCATTAATAATATAACCGGCCGCTAAAGAAAGCGTGCTCAGGTTATTTTGTGAATAAACGACGATACCTCCGTCTATTTTACCTTCGTATTGATCAATATAAACAGGTCCCCAGCTGTGAAAATTCAGAAGATGAGTAAATTTCCGGTATCTGCGGGAGTCAAATATGGAATCATACTGAAATTGCAATTGCCAGTTTTCTCTTTTTTTTAACGAATCGGCGAGTCGGAAATACGTTTTTTCCAAGGGCAGGTTTGAAAAACGATCGGTTTTTATCCGGCCAGGTTTATAACCATCTGCGGTATAAAATGAAAAATATAACATATTTTCTGTGGGCTGCAGATGAGGGAAGCGGACTCCATAACGTGCATTGAGAATATTCCGTACAGAATCTTCTCCTTGTTTTTTCAAATAGAATGCGTTGTTTCCATTGAAAGAAGCCCTGAATAATAAAGTGCTGTCGTATTGGACCGGGTTATCCATTTCATACCACATCCGGGGCAAAATCATTTCTCTTTTTCCGGTTTGCGGATCGATGGATTCCAGATGAATTCCGTTTGTATTTTGGACAACTGTAGTGATTTTTCCTTTTGCATACGAAGGATGGATAAAGAGTTCGTCCCGATCGGCTTCGATGCGTTGCAGTTCGGTTTTCATACCGGTATCGAGGATAACGAGGGCGGCTTGATTTTTTTCATTTACTTCCACCACTCCCCAATTTTTTCCCACGGCAAAAGGAGAGAATCGGTTGTGTTGTCCTCTGTGGTAGCGATACTTTCCTTTTCGGAGGTCATAGCTGGTGAGGCGTTGTTTCCCTCCATGTTCCCAGCGGAAATTAGGTTTATATTCCACCCATACCAGTTGATTGTCGTGGTAAATAAACTTCGGATCGTCCAAGACTCCGCTTCGGGTCAGAACTTTTTCTTTTTTCCCGTCCAGTAAAACGAATGCTCCGGTTTCCTGAAGCCCTTTCTTGTAAGCAATTACTTTCCCATCCGGCAGAGGAGTGGGGTAAAAATAATTCGTATAACTTTTATTATAAGTAGGGAGAGTATCGAAATTATTGTGAATATCTTTTACTTCCCGGGACCAGATTTGTTTCAGTTCGGAAAAATTATCGTGATAAAGGGTGCGTTTGGCATCTGCGTAAGTATTTGCTTTTTTCACACTGTCGGCGTTAATAAAAAGGGAGCGGAAGGTAGAATCGTTCCAGACGCTGTCGCGTTTTGCCCGCAGGGTCCGTTTCAGACTGGTTGCAAAGGGAGCGAAGCTGAGGGGTTTGCGTCCGATCCGGTTTAAAGCATCCGTCCAGATTGCGTTTCCATAATTGACCCTTGCGTTGGCAACCATAAAATAACCCATCGTATAACGATTGGGTACAAAATCCTTGTCCGAGCCGATGGCTGCTTTAAAATAAGAATAGATTCCTTTATCGAGTACCTGGGCTTTCATTTCGTTGATGAATTCTGGGGATCTGCCCCGGCCCAAATGACCTATGGCTGTTTCGAAAGTAACGGCATCTCCTTCCATAAACCACATTGGCAGATAGAGACCGGTGATAGCGATGGTGATTTGTTCTCCGAAGAGGTAATATAAAATCTTTGTCAGGCCTTGGTTGACTTTGTCAATTTGTACGACATGCCGGAATTCGTGGACACACAGATGCTCCAGCCAGGTGTCGGAGGGATCCTGAGAAGGCATAGTATACAGATCGGCTTTCCGGGGAGCCCAGGCTACGCTTCCGTTGGCTACGCCTCCGTTGGCATGAATGATCAGGGAAATTTTTATCGGTTTATGCGCCAGTGAATTGGTATGTTGGTATAAGGCTGTGAAAATATTGGCAATTTTCTGTGCATTTTCTTCGAAATAGTCCGGATAGATAAGCTGAAAATCCCGGGTATTTATTTGCTTCCAGCGTAGACCGGCGGGATCCTGACCTAAATCCACAAATTGGGCCTTCCCCAAAAGAGGAAGAAAAAACAAAAAGAATACGAATAAGCTTTTTCTTTTCATACGTTTATCATTTTCTTTTCAGTGTAACTGTAGAATCTTCTCGTTTCCCCGGGCTTATTGCTTGACAGGAAGAGTATATTTTGTTTTCCAAAGATTTAAACGACTAAAATATAGTTTAGATTTTAAATTTTATCAAAAAATACGAATAAATTTCTACAGAGAGATGTATCGTTCTTTCGGAAATAGAAACATTAGATTCGAAAAACTTTCCCTAACTTTGCGTGAAAGTAAAGATCAACTTATGGAAAATGTAGCAGAAAAAATAGTATCGTTAAGAAAGTTGCTTGAATATCATAATGACAAATATTATATCGATAATGCTCCGGAGATTTCAGATCAGGAATTTGATCGGTTGATGCATGAATTGGAAGAACTGGAAGCGGCCCATCCGGAGTGGTATGATCCGAATTCTCCCACCCAACGGGTAGGACAGGATATAAACCGGGAATTCACCCAGGTGATACATAAATATCCGATGTTGTCTTTGGGAAACACATACAGCGAAGAGGAGTTGAGGGAATTTGATGCCCGGGTGAGAAAGACGGCCGGAGAAGTGCAATATGTATGTGAGTTGAAATACGACGGTTCCTCCATCAGTCTGACTTATGAAAACGGAGAATTGATCCGGGCCGTGACCCGGGGAGATGGGATAAGGGGAGACGATGTAACGGCTAACGTGAGGACAATTCGGACTATTCCCTTGAGGTTACATGGAGATTATCCTCCTGAGTTTGAAATAAGGGGTGAAATTCTGATGCCTTTTACGGTATTTAATCGATTGAACCAAGAAAAGGCCGAAGCCGGGGAAGCCTTGTTTGCCAATCCCCGGAATGCTGCGGCCGGTACCCTTAAACTACAGAATTCGGCTTTGGTGGCCCGCAGGGGATTGGATTGTTTCCTGTATTATCTTCCGGGGGAGGTTACGCCTGCGGATACGCATTACGGAAACCTGTTAAAGGCTAAGGAATGGGGATTCCGTATGCCTCCTTATGTGGAGTTGTGTGATAATATGGAGGAGGTTTGGAATTTTGTAAAAAAATGGGATAAAGAACGGGTTAATTTACCGGTTCCCATCGATGGGATTGTCGTAAAAGTGAATGAGCTGGAAAAACAGAAATTGTTGGGATATACGGCTAAATCTCCGCGTTGGGCAATTGCCTATAAATTTAAGGCAGAGCAGGAGGAAACTCCGCTGATCAGTGTTTCTTATCAGGTAGGACGGACGGGAAGTATCACTCCGGTAGCCAATCTGGAGCCGGTTCATCTGGCCGGGACAGTTGTAAAGCGGGCTTCTTTGCATAATGCAGATATTATTGCAGAGTTGGATTTACATGAACAGGATACGGTATATGTTGAAAAAGGAGGAGAGATCATTCCGAAGATTGTAGGAGTAGACCGGAATCGGCGGAAACCGGGTAGTAAGCCTGTGGAATTTATTACCCACTGTCCTGAATGTGGAACGGAGTTGGTGAGGATAGAAGGGGAAGCCAATCATTATTGTCCGAACGAAGCGCATTGTCCTCCTCAAATTGCCGGAAAAATAGAACATTTTGTCAGTCGGAAGGCTATGGACATCGAAGGAATGGGAGGAGAAACTATCGATTTATTGCTGACCCGGAAATATATCCGGAATGTGGCAGATATCTATGAGTTGCCTGCCCGGCGGGAGGAGTTAATCGGACTAGAGAAGATTATTTATCCCCGGAGTTTTGAAGTGAGTAGTATTCCTTTGGCGAAAATTATATATGGATTTGAAATCGGGTTGAAAAACATTTCTGCCCGGCATGCTTTGCTTTTAGCGGAACATTTTCCTTCTTTAAAGGCTTTGTCAGAAAGCAGTAAAGCTGAATTGGCCGCTTTGCCCTGGGCTACTGCCGAGGAGAGGGAAAAGTCGGTCAACCGGATTCAGGATTATTTCCGGATGCCTTTCAATGAAACGCTCCAGCGTCTGAAAGAAGCTGGGGAGGTGGCGGACATCCCGTTGGATTACGTGATATATGCGTTGAATATTTCGGGTATCGGATTTCACCAAGCGGAGTTGTTGACTTCAGCTTTCGATTATATTTATGAGTTGGCTGTTGCAAATCCCGGAGAGATCGCTGCCATAGAAGGTATTACGGAAGAAGAGGCCGTTCGCATCCGGCAGTTCTTCGCCGGGAATGAGAAATTGGTGAGGAAGTTGAATACCTTAAATGTTTATCGTATTCAGGAGAAAACGGCGGATAATCTGATTGCAGGTATCGAAAGATCCAAATCGGCCGGTTTTCCGGCTTTTCTGTATGGCTTGGGAATACGCTATATCGGAGAGACGGCTTCCCGGAATTTGGCGAAGAGCTTCAGAAACATTCACAACCTGATGGGGGCGACCTACGAGCAGTTGATTGAAGTAGCAGATATCGGGGAACAAATGGCGACGAGTCTGTTAAAATATTTCAGTAAAGAAGAAAACCGGGAGTTAGTAGAGAGGATGCTGGCTTATGGAGTGAAGGGAGAGATGGGGGAAGAAGAAGGGGAAAGTGATATCTTTCAGGGGATGACTTTCGTAATAACGGGGACTTTAAGTCGTCCGCGGGAGTACTTCAAAGATTTGATTTTGAAGGCTGGCGGTAAGGTAAGTGATTCTGTTTCTGCTAAAACAGCTTTTCTTTTAGCCGGTGAAAATGCCGGTAGTAAACGGAAAAAGGCAGAGAAATTAGGCCTTCCCATTATAAATGAGGAGGAATTTCGGGAGATGATTAACGATAAGTAATAATAATTTTTATTTTTCAATATCATTTCTCATTGGAATATATTACCTTTAACATGTCGAATACGGCTTATGAATTTTAGTGTAAGTCGTTTATTATCATGTGAAATGGGGAAAAGTGATACGAAAAGATTAAAACAGATTATGACTTCTGCCGGAGAAGAAGCCCGGCGGTTGGGGAATTCGAAAATTTACCCGGAGCATTTATTTTTAGGTTTGCTTCGGTTAAATCAGGGAAGAGCGATCGATGTGCTTGTGGCATTAGGATTAGATTTTTATGAAGTAAAAGAAAGAATAGAAAAAAAGTTAGAGAAAAAAAGGGATAAAATGGACGACTCGGAGCTCGATTTTACGTTAGCTTCCAACAGTATTTTGAAAAAGGTAATGGAGGAAGCTTTGAAGTTGGGAGACGAGCAAATAGAATCGGAGCACGTGATGTTAGCCATATTGCGTGTGGAATCTGGATTTGTTTCCAAGCTTTTTAAGACCATGGGAATAGATTATGATGTATTTAAAGAGCAGTTGTTAAAGGAACGGGCCCGGATGCAATCGGATTACAAGGAAGATTCAGATGAAGACGAGGATATGGGGGAAAACGATCCGCTTTATAATCCTTATCGTCAGCAGGGAACGAGCAGATCGGATACGCCCGTATTGGATAATTTCGGGATCGATATCACCCGGGCTGCGGAAGAGGGAACGTTGGATCCGATTGTCGGTCGTGAACGGGAAATTGAACGTTTGGCTCAGATATTGAGTCGGCGCAAGAAGAATAATCCGGTGTTGATCGGAGAACCGGGAGTCGGGAAATCTGCTATAGCGGAAGGATTGGCTATCCGAATTATGCAGAAGAAAGTGTCGAGGGTTTTGTTTGATAAGCGGGTAGTTGCTTTGGATATCGCTTCTATTGTAGCCGGTACAAAATACAGGGGGCAATTCGAGGAACGTATGAAAGCCATTCTCAACGAGCTGGCTAAAAATAAAAATATCATTCTGTTTATCGACGAGATACATACTATTGTAGGGGCAGGTGGGTCCGGAGGAAGTCTGGATGCGGCCAATATGTTGAAGCCAGCTTTATCGAGAGGTGAGATTCAGTGTATCGGGGCAACGACTTTGGATGAATACCGTCAAAACATAGAGAAAGATGGGGCTTTGGAACGTCGTTTCCAAAAAGTATTGGTAGAGGCTACGACCCTGGAAGAAACGATCGAAATTCTGAATAACATCAAGTCCCGTTATGAGGATCATCACAATGTGAGGTATACTCCTGCAGCCATAAAGGCTTGTGTGAAGTTGACTACGCGTTATATTTCCGACCGCTCTCTGCCGGATAAAGCGATCGATGCTTTGGACGAGGCCGGTTCCAGGGTACATATTACCAATATCAACGTACCTCCTGTGATTGAAGAGCTGGAAAAGGCAATAGAGGAGATTAAGGAAAAGAAAAAGGAAGCGGTAAAACAACAGAATTTTGAGGTGGCGGCTGCTTTCCGGGACAAGGAGCGGCAGATGTCTGTTTCTTTGGAACAAGAGAAGGAGCGTTGGCAAAAAGAGCTGAGTGAAAACCGGATCACGGTGGATGAGGAGCAGGTAGCTGAGGTAGTGGCTATGATGACGGGAGTACCCGTAAAGCGAATTGCGAAGACGGAAGGAATGAAGTTGTTGCAGATGCACGACGAGTTGGCCGGCAGTGTGATCGGACAAAATGAAGCGATTGAAAAGATCGTGAAAGCCATTCACCGGAACCGGGCCGGCTTGAAAGACCCTAACCGTCCGATCGGTTCCTTTATTTTCCTGGGTCCTACGGGTGTCGGAAAAACACAATTGGCCAAAGTGCTGGCAAAATACCTGTTCGATACGGACGACGCTTTGATCCGGATCGATATGAGTGAGTATATGGAGAAATTTGCTGTATCGCGTTTGGTCGGAGCCCCTCCCGGATATGTCGGATATGAGGAAGGAGGACAATTGACGGAAAAAGTGAGGAGGAAACCTTATTCTGTGATTTTATTGGATGAGATCGAAAAAGCACATCCCGATGTGTTCAATATATTGTTACAGTTACTCGATGACGGACAATTGACGGACAGTTTGGGGAGAAGAGTCGACTTTAAAAATACGATCGTAATTATGACCTCCAATATCGGAAGCCGGCAATTGAAAGATTTCGGTCGGGGAATCGGTTTTGGGCGGGAGGACCGGAGTACCGACAGCGACTATGCGAAAGGCGTGGTACAGAAGGCCTTGAAAACTGCTTTCGCTCCGGAATTCCTGAATCGTATCGACGACGTAATTATTTTCAATGCTTTGACCAAAGAGAATATACACCAAATTATTGATATTGAGCTGAAAGGCTTGATGAAACGAGTGAAAGATTTGGGCTATTCCGTAAAAGTTTCCGATGCAGCCAAGGAATTTCTGACGGAAAAAGGATATGATCCTCAATATGGAGCACGCCCCTTAAAGCGAGCCATACAAAAATACCTGGAAGATGAATTGGCAGAGGTGATTATCAAAGGAAATGTACCGGAGGGCGAAGTGCTTGAAGTCGATTGCGATAAAGAGCACGATAAAGTAGTTGTACGCTAAAAA
Organism: Odoribacter laneus YIT 12061; assembly: GCF_000243215.1. GTDB lineage: Bacteria > Bacteroidota > Bacteroidia > Bacteroidales > Marinifilaceae > Culturomica > Culturomica lanea. The sequence continues at coordinate 540,205 of NZ_JH594596.1, forward strand.
TTAGTTTCCTATACTGTTTATAAAAAACGACTGCCCCTTACGAGCAGTCGCTTTTTTATTTCGTTTCGTCCTGAATCAGATCGATTTGCTTTTCGATAATTTGATCCAGCGAAATAAAAGATTCTGTTTTGGCTATTCCGGGGATATTTTGTAAGGTATTAATCAATACATCCATAAGATGTTGATGATTATTACACCTGAGTTTCAACAGAAAGGCGTAATGTCCGGTGATAAAATGACATTCGATAATTTCCGGGATTTTTTCCAATTCTTTGACAACCGATTTATATTGATGTGCATTATCGAGGGTTACACCGATAAAAGCACATATTTTTAATCCCAGGGCTCTGGGTTTTACGATAAAACGGGAGCCCTCGATAATCCCGGCATCTTCCATTTTCTTTACCCGTTGATGGATGGCTGCTCCCGAAATCCCGCATTCCCGCGCAATTTCTAAAAACGGTACTCTGGCATTTTTGACAAGATAAGAAAGAATCTTTTTGTCAATGTCGTCAATTTGATATTTCATGAATTTATAATTTAAGCGAATAATTTTCTATATTTATTTACCGGAAATTCAGGACGCTGTAAAGTTGTTTGCGTTGTTTATAATATCTTTTCCCTTCGTCGTTTGTAATCGATTTGATGACATTGTCGATCAGATTATTGAAAATCGTCGTAAAAGTAAAACCTTCCGGTGGGTAAATTTCCGGGTTATGAATATCGTTGAGTTTGGCAATAAACATCCGGGCAATCATCTCACTGGATACGTCATTTTTATACATTCCTTGTTCCATCCCTTTTTCAATGTTGATTTTTATTTTTTCATATATAAAATCCGCCCGTTGGTTCATATGGGTTTTATAGAGATCCGGGAAGGTCTTTGCCAAGGCCATGGTAACGGAAGGAGTGACGTTGAAAAAGCGATTGTTGATTTCGTTGCTTACAATAAGCATAATATCAATGGCATTCCAGCCGTCAAAATTGTATTCATTGAATATTTTTTCAAAACATTTCCTTTCATGGCATAGAATAGCATCTACCATATCTTCCCGGCTGCTGAAATTTTCTTTCAGTTCGGCTATGGTCAACCCTACTTTTTTCAGATGCTCTTCGTTAAAATCATTTATTCCGTAGCGGTAGATATAATTTCTCAGCTTTTCTGCCAATTGAAGCTTTCTGTCTTCCATGTTTTTTACCCAATTTAGTTTAATGGTGTAAATATAGTAAACAAATGTCAATCCGGGTGCGTTCTGGTTATAAATTATAATATTTATTGCTTCTATTCTTTAAAAAAATCATTTTTAGACCCTGAAATAGAGAGAAATTTTAATCTGCAGAAAAGACAAACGGATAAAAAAGGGAAGGAGTAGAGGAGTAATAATACTTCATAACGTCCATTCTCTGATCGTTTCGTTTTTTATAAACCGGGAAAAATTTGTCTCCTGTAAGGGGAATAAACGGTATAACTTTCTCTTTTTTACAAGCTATTAATAGTTTTGTTTTTTTACCTTTGTCGGAAATACGAGAAGTGCAGATTATGAAAAAGTGGATAGTACTATTTTTACTCTTGGAGGGTGTTGTCGGTTATGCTGTGGAGTATAAGACCCGTTTGGTGGTGGGAATTACGATCGATCAGTTTTACCCGGAATGGTTGACCATGTATCGGAATGATTTAAGAGAAGGGGGATTGAGGCGTCTTATGCAGCAGGGAAAAAAAGTGATGGCCGATTACGATTATCTTTACACCCAGACAGGAGTAGACCAGGCAAGTATTTATACCGGAGTGTTACCGGTAGAACACGGTATCATCTCTCATGATTGGTATGATCGTTTGCGGAAGAGGAGGGAAAATAATGTTAAGACAAGAGATTTCTCCGAGATCGGAGGAAGTTTTGCTGCTGGGTATGCTCCCGTTCAGCTTCAGGCGATGACTTTAGGATGCGCTATGAAGAAAGAAAATATTTTTTCCAAAGTGTATAGTATCGCTATGAATCCGGAAGATGCTGTGTTGAGCGGAGGAACATGTGCTGATATGGCTTTTTGGTTCAATGAGAATAGTGGGACGTGGGTATCTTCTGACTTTTATGCCGATTCGCTTCCTGCCTGGTTGAAAAATTATAATACCGTTGTAGAGAGCGATTTCTTTATCCGGAGAGGATGGATGCCTTTGGCAGAAGAAGAAAACAGTACGACATCCTTGAAATTTAAAAATAAACTGGGGGGAAGAAATAGCTTTTTCTATGATATTATGCAGGCCAAACGGAAGTTCGATACCTATCGGGTGTTAAAAGCGACTCCTTATGCCAATACGTTGGTGGAGCAACTGGCTGAAAAATTGATTGCAGAGACAAGTTTGGGGAGAGATAACGATGCGGATTTATTGGCCTTGACTTTTTCTGCTTTGGATTACATGAACCGGGATTTCGGGGTATATGCCCGGGAATTTCGGGATATGGTGCTTCGTTTGGACCGGGATCTGGAGAAATTATTCGACTTATTGGATACGAAAGTCGGAAAAGAAAATTATACTGTATTTCTCACTTTCTCGGAAGCCCGGGAGTTGTTACCGGAGGAGTTGAGTGAAATGCGGATACAGGGAGGATATTTCAGTATTTTTAAATCTGTGGCTTTATTAAAGTCTTATATGAGTCTTGTGTATGGAGAGGGCGACTGGATTGCCGATTATGATGCGGGACAGATTTATTTGGACCGGGAATTGGTGGAAAGGAATCATATTTCATTGAAAGAGATGCAGGATAAAGTGGCCGATTTTATGATTGAATTCGAAGGGGTCTCTAAAGTGTTGACGGCTTATTCTTTAACCCGGAATGCTTTTTCTCACGGTTCGGAAATGCTGATGCAGAATGCCTATTCCCAAAAGCGGAGCGGAGATGTGCTGTTTTGTTTGCAGCCGGCTTGGGTCCCCGATCTGAAAGACAGAGAGGATAATTATTTCCGCTATAGCAAACGGAATAAAGTGCCGCTGTATTTTTATGGGGCAGGCATAAATGCACCCTTGTCAGGAGAGTGTCGTATCGCAGATATTTTACCTACTTTGTGTCAGATTATGGGTATTACGCCTCCTTATACGGCTAAGGGAAAAGCACTCTTTCAGTAAAGAGTGCTATGCCGGTTTTTCCGGTAGAGAAGGAGTACTGTTTTCGTATTTGATTTTCTTAATCCGTCGGTTGTCGACATCCAGAATGGTAAACTTGTGTTCTTTGTAGGTAATGATGTCGTTCTTCTTGGGAAGTTCTCCTTTGATTTCCAAAATAAGGCCTGCTAAGGTATCGGCTTCACCTTCGATATCTTCAAAGCTGTTATCCTCTAAGCCCGTTATCTTTTCGAAATCGTTCAATAGCGTATGTCCTTCAAAAATAAAGGCATTGTTTTTGATTTTGATATACATCCTTTCTTTTTCGTCTGTTTCGTCGTTGATTTCTCCGACGATTTCCTCCAAAATATCCTCCATGGTGACAATGCCCGAAGTACCGCCGTATTCGTCGACGACGATAGCCAAATGAACTTTTTTGGATTGGAATTCTTCCAGTAAGTCGTTGATCTTTTTGGTTTCCGGTACAAAGTAGGCCGGACGGATAAGGCTTTGCCATTTAAATTCCTCCGTTTCACCCAAATAAGGCAGTAAATCTTTAATATAGAGAATTCCTACGATATTATCCAGATTTTCGTCATAAACGGGCATACGGGAATAGCCGTGTTCAACAATCATTTCTTTAATGTGGTTGAAACGGTCTTCCTGATCGATTGCAATGACGTTAATACGGGGTTGAATGATGTCGATCGCATAAATATTGCTAAAACGGACGATGCCTTCCAGAATATCCTTTTCTTCATTGATTTCCGAGTCCTTTGTCAGCTCCAGCGCCTTGGAAAGCTGATCGATAGAAATACTGTCTTTTTTGGCAATTCTTTTGCTGATGATAGAAGTGGAACCGATTAACAATGCCGATATAGGCCGGAACAAAAATCCTAAAAAAGTCAGAGGAGCCGCCATATGAATAGCCATGGACATAGCCGAACGATTGGCATACAATTTGGGAATGATTTCTCCGAAAAGAAGGATAACAAACGTCACGACAACGACTTGTATAAAAAAGCCCAGCAATGGATTGAAAGAGAAATCAAACAGGGAATCCACCAGATAGGAAGAGAGGATAACGATACCTACGTTTACAAAATTGTTTGAGATCAGTATTGTAGCCAGTAGTTTTTCCGGCTTTTTGTATAGATTACAAACTTTTTCATATCCTTTTTGCCGGAGTTCCTCCAATTGTCCGGGGGTAAGAGAAAAATAAGCTACTTCCGAGCCGGATATTGCTGCCGAGGAGAAAAGCAGCAGTAAGAGAATAATAATGTAAATTAAATCGATAAAATTAAACGGGCCGATCGTGTTGTCCGCGACGGCACAGATAAGTTCAGTTTCCAAAATTTATATTATTAGTTAAACATCAAGCATCTGCAAAATTTGTATCGACAAATTTTAAATTTTTAGAGGAGGTTCAAAAGGACTTTTGAGCAGATTCGCGACTTTTCACATCTGATCTGCGATATCTCCCCCAAGGGAAAACTTTCCCTTGAAGGAGTACCTCTATAAATTTAGTTCGTTTTAGAACGGCAGATCGTCACTGTCGTCGGGCGCTGCAGCATTCATGGGTGCAGAGGGAGCTGTACTGGCGCCGGGAGCCCGGTTGGGCATATCGGCACCTTCCTGACGGCCGAAAGACAACATCTGCATATTGTCGGCGTAAATTTCAGTAGTATATCTTTTTACTCCATTTTGATCATCCCAGGAACGAGTACGGATTCGGCCTTCAATATACAGGCGCATTCCTTTTTTGACATATTTTTCTACGATTTCGGCCAAGCCTCGCCACAACACAATATTGTGCCATTCCGTCTGGTCTACTTTTTCCCCATTCTTATTTTTGTAGCTTTCTGTGGTTGCCAGCCGTAAATTCGCAACAGCCACACCACCGTCCAGATACCGAACCTCAGGATCGGCTCCGACATTTCCTATTAAAATTACTTTATTCACCATAATCAGCCGGTTTAAATTTTACACAAGTTACGAAAAAAACAGCTATTTTATAAGCGATTTCAATCAAAAAATTATTGAAAGGCGAATTTAATAATAAATTATGGGATTCGGAAAGTTCGGGAAAAATTTTTATACGAAACAGAAAAATAGATGAATTGTAAAATAGAATACATACATAAAGCTCCAATGAAAAGTAAACATTTATAAAAAGAAAGGAAAACGATAAATGGAAAAATTTCCACCGATAGATACCACTTACTTTTATACTTATGAGTGTGTAGAGCCTTATAACAAATTTTTTTATCGGACGATAGAGGAGATTAAAATGACTTCAACATCCATTTATTGTTTGTTGCGTTATGGTTTGAAGAGTGACCCGGATGTCGTAAAGGATGAGTACACTTTTGTCACGATTAATCGGAAGAGCGGGACTGTAGAAGAATTCAGCATTCCGTGTGAATCGGGAATGACCCCTATTGGGTATGGGCTTAAGGATGATATGCAGGAGAAAATCCAACCCTTCCTCTTTTTTAAGAAAAAAGCTCATTACGGTGTAAGGGTATTTGGTTTATAGGGGGGATGAAATTTAAATGTTTGGACATGTAAGCGAACGGGTCTGTTTTGTTATGCTGCTTGAAGAATCTCTGTTTCATTTTGTGCTATTTGGGAGGTTTATTCATTCTAACTTAGGGGGAATCTGCATTTTTTAATGAAAAAATTCAAAGGTTTGTTTCTTTGTTTGAGGAAAAGGCTTATATTTGCAGACTGAAAACAAATGAAAAGAAATAAATTATTGAATATTAAATATTTATAGAAAATGACTAAAGCGGATATTGTTAACGAAATTTCGAAAACAACCGGGATTGAGAAAGTAGCGGTGCAGGCTACAGTAGAGGCTTTCATGGAGTCAATAAAGAATTCCGTAGTTGGTGGTAAAAATGTGTATTTGAGAGGATTCGGTAGTTTTGTCGTAAAGAAAAGAGCAGAGAAAACAGCCCGGAATATTTCAAAGAACGTAACCATTAAAATTCCAGAACACTTCATTCCTTCATTTAAACCTTCTAAGAGTTTTGTGACAGAAGTTAAGGGTAAAGTAAAAAAATAAGAAAGGAGTAGATTATGCCAAGCGGTAAAAAAAGGAAAAGACATAAGATGGCTACTCACAAACGCAAAAAAAGATTGAGAAAGAATCGTCATAAGAAGAGATAGTCAGCGTTTGTGAGGTGCGAAGATAAACCTAAAGAACCGGAGTTCTTTAGGTTTATTTAATTATAAAAATGAAACCGGAAAAATAGTTCCGGCGTTTCCGTAAGACTTCTAACCGACATGGACTTATAAGGAGTGTTTATCGATGAACAGTGAGTTAGTTATTGATGTCAGGGCAGATGAAATTATCATCGCTTTGTTGAGAGAGAAAAAACTGGTTGAACTGACGAAGGAGAAAACGAGTGTTCAGTTTGCAGTGGGAGATATTTACCTCGGGAAGGTTAAGAAAATTATGCCCGGGTTAAATGCAGCTTTTGTAAATGTCGGGTATGAGAAAGATGCTTTCCTGCATTATTTGGATTTAAGTCCGCAGTTCCATTCGCTGGATAGCTATATTAAACAGTGCATCGCCCGGAAAGGTTTGCCTGTTGCTAAACTGAAGCTGGAACCGGAGATTAGTAAAGTCGGAAAAATTTCCGATATTTTGACAGTCGGTCAATGGGTGGCCGTGCAGGTGGCAAAAGAACCCATTTCTACAAAAGGACCGCGGCTTACTTCGGAATTGAGTATTGCCGGACGGAACTTAGTACTCATGCCTTTTTCCGAAAAGGTATCCGTTTCTCAAAAGATCAAGTCGCCTGAGGAACGGAAAAGGTTAAAACGACTTATCGAAAGTATCAGGCCTAAAAACTATGGGGTGATTGTCCGGACGGTGGCCGAAGGGAAAAAAGTGGCACAGTTTGATAGTGAACTCAAGGAATTGGTGGAAAGGTTTGAAACGGCTTTTAAACATATACGGGATATAGAACCCCCGAAATTGATTTTAGGCGAGATTGATCGTACCAGTGCTTTTCTGCGGGATATATTGAATCCTTCTTTTGAGAATATTTATGTAAATGATATTACCTTGAGTAAAGAAATCAGACATTTTCTGAGTACGATTGCCCCGGAAAAAGAGGATATCGTCAAATATGTCTCTCCGGAAATCCCTATTCTCGATCATTTCGGCGTGGATAAGCAAATCAAATCTTCTTTGGGAAAGACCGTTTCGTTTAAAAACGGGGCTTATCTGATTATTGAGCATACGGAAGCTTTCCATGTGATCGACGTGAATAGCGGAAACCGGGCCAAACTGGGAGATGACCAGGAATCAAACGCCCTGGAGGTAAATCTGGCTGCCGCCGAAGAAGTGGCCCGTCAACTGCAGTTGAGGGATATGGGGGGAATTATTGTCATTGATTTTATCGATATGCAGCAGGCGGAAAACCGGCAGAAATTGTTCGATAAGATGAAGGCCTGTATGGAAATCGACCGTGCCAAACATACGATCCTGCCCTTGAGTAAGTTCGGTTTGATGCAGATTACCCGCCAGCGGGTCAGACCGGAAATGACGGTAGATACCATGGAAGTATGCCCCGTATGCCACGGTACCGGAAAAGCTGAAGCGGCGATATTGATAATCGACAAAATAGAAGACCAGCTGGAATATATTGCACGCGAGAAAAAATGTAAAAATATCGTATTAAAAGTACATCCTTTTGTAGGCGCCTATTTGAAGAAAGGATTTTTTTCTTTGCGCTTGAAATGGGCTTTCCGTTACCGGATTTCGTTGAAGGTAATAGACGTTCCTTCTTATTATATTTATGAATACCACTTTTATAATCAGTATAAGCGGGAAATTACAGATTGAAAAGGTTGGAAAAGTTTGAATGTAAAAAGTCCGGATGTATAAACGGCTGAGAGTACATTAGACTAGATGGGGACTTCCGCATGAAACTACTCAGCGGGATTTTGCTTTCCTGACCTATTTTTCTTCCGGCAGAACCGGAGGTCATTTCCCGGGGGATTCCCGGGCAGGTATTTATCCTTCGTCAACTACTGCCTTACTGAAAGGGGGGGTAATGTTTTCTGTTGTGGAAGTGAAATCTTATTTCCTGCGAATCGTTTTCATTAATTAAATGTTAAATAGGGAATAGACTTTCGTGTAGGGGAAAAATTAGTTCTATTTTTGTTTTCGTATAGAAAACGATTGTCAGAAAATTATACATTTAATTATATATTCATTTATGAAAAAAGGATTATTTACTTTTTTGCTGACTTGTATTTTAGCTGTGATGTCCTTGAGTGCTCAGGTAGAGAATCCGGCCAAATGGACTTTTTCCCGGACGGATTTAGGGAAAGGGGAATACGAGCTGACGATGAAAGCAATTTTAGAACCGGGATGGAAAGTGTATTCCATGTTTACGCCGGAAGGAGGACCTTTGGCCACTACTTTGACGTTGAATGAGGAAGGAAAAGGGGTTGAATTTATCGGGAAAGCTGTCGAAAATGAACCCCAGAAACATTTTGACGAATTGTTCGGAGTAGATGTATGGTATTTTGAAAGCGAATATATCATTCGGCAGAAGGTGAAAGTAACAGACCCTGCCTTAGCTGTTGTAAAAGGAACCCTGGAATACCAGGTATGCCAGAACGGGCAGTGTATCTTGTTTGATACGGATTTTGATATACCCCTTGGCGGACAACAACAGAATGTCAATGAGAAAACGGCGACAGAGCAAATTCAAACAATGCCTGGGGAGAGCAGTAAGGATGAATCTCTGTGGACATTTTTCTGGTTGGCATTTATAGCTGGTTTAGCTGCTGTCGTTATGCCTTGTGTATTTCCCATGATTCCGATGACGGTTTCTTTCTTTATGCATGGGGATGCAAATAAAGCGAAAGCGAAAGTGAAAGCTTTGTTTTTCTCTTTTTCGATCATTGCTATTTATACGATATTGGGAGTGGTCGTTTCGATATTCTTAGGACCTGATTTTATTAATTGGCTGAGTACAAACTGGGTGCCTAATCTGTTCTTTTTTATTGTTTTTATGATTTTCGCTGCTTCCTTTTTCGGAGCATTCGAGATTGTGCTTCCTTCCTGGCTTGTCAACAAGTCCGATAAGCAAGCGGATAAAGGAGGATATATAGGAGCATTTTTTATGGCTTTTACTTTGGTATTGGTTTCTTTTTCCTGTACGGCTCCCATTGTCGGAACGGTTTTGGTAGAAGCAGCCCGGGGATCCGTATTACGGCCTATTATCGGAATGCTTGGATTTTCCTTCGCTGTAGCTTTGCCGTTTGGATTCTTTGCTTTTTTCCCTTCTAAATTGAGTAATTTACCCAAATCGGGAGGATGGCTGAATGCTGTGAAAGTGGTATTGGGATTTATTGAAGTGGCCTTGGGGCTGAAATTTTTGATGGTGGCTGATCAGACTTATCATTGGGGATTACTGGACCGGGAAGTATATATTGCTATTTGGGTGGCTGTATTTACTTTGCAGGGATTGTATTTGATGGGTAAGCTGAAATTTAAAAATGATAGCGATCTGTCGTATATCGGGGTTCCCCGTCTCGCTTTTATTATTGTTACCTTCGCTTTTGTCGTTTATCTTATTCCCGGGATGTTCGGTGCTCCGTTAAAAGCATTGGCTGGTTATCTGCCTCCTCAGGAGACGATAGATTTCGATGTCAACCGGATTGTCAGGGACAATACAAAAGAAATTATAAAAAGCGGGTTGTCTGCCGGAGATCGGAACAGAACCGTGCAGTCGGAGGCCTGCGAAGAACCCAAATATGCTGATTTTTTGCATTTGCCGCACGGATTGGAAGGGTATTATGATTTCCAGCAAGCACTGAAGTGTGCACGGGCTCAGAATAAACCTTTGTTTATTGATTTTACCGGCCACGGTTGCGTGAATTGCCGGGAAATGGAACAGTCTGTCTGGTCGGATCCCCGCATTCTGGATATGTTGAAGCACGATTATGTAGTGGTAGCTTTGTATGTGGATGATAAAAAGACTTTACCGGAAAACGAATGGTACATTTCGGATTACGATGGAAAACAAAAGAAAACATTAGGAAAGAAAAATGCAGATTTTCAAATAAAATATTTTCATTCCAATGCCCAGCCGAATTACATCTTGTTGGATAGCCGGGCAGAAGGAGAAGATTTGGAAAAATATATGCTGATGCCTGCCAGAGGATATGATCTGAACCGGGATGCTTTCTATAACTATCTGAAAGAAGGATTGAAAAAGTTCAAAAGTTTAAATGGTCCGAAAGTTTGACTATTCAGCTATTGAAATGATTTGAAAGGGGAAGGAGAGAGGAGAATAGAATGTTATGCCTGATGAATATTCAGGAGGCGGTATGCTGGGAAATGAACTTCCGGTTTTTGGTAAAAAATGATCAGAAACCGGAAGTTCTGTTTATTTGTGGTGCATTACCCCTGCTGTAAAGGAGAGAAGGGCAAAGTCAATTTAACTATTTCTTTTAAAAAAGTTTTCAATTTTGGTTATCTTTGTTCCCCAAAATGAGTGGGATGCAATATTTAAAATTATTTCTGGTTTTTATTCTTCTGTTTTCGGCGGGATGTGAAGGGCGTCAAAAAGCGGGGCGTTTTGTCTATTTCCGCAATTATTCCCGTACGTTTAATGACCTCAACGACCGGCATCTCAAAGCTGCCCGCCAATGGGGAATCGAACCGGTAAGTGCAGCAGAAGTGTTGAAACGTCGACCCGGGAAAGTGGAGGAGATTAAATCTTGCCGTTTGTATGCTGTCGATCCCCTGACTCATTCCCAGCCTTATCTGGTACCGCGGGCTGCAACTCTTTTACGGACCATTGCTGCTAATTTTAAGGATTCTCTTTCCAGTAAAGGACTGCCTTCGTATTCCATTATTGTCACCAGCGTATTGCGTACAAACGAGTCTCTAAAAAAATTGCGGCGGCGCAATTTGAATGCCAGCGCTAATTCAGCTCATTTGTTCGGTACGACTTTCGATATTGCTTATGCCCGTTTTAAAAAGTCTGCTTTTCGGGAAACCGAAACCGATAAATTGAAGTCCGTATTGGCCGAAGTTTTACGGGACTTGCGGAATGAAAAGCGTTGTTATGTCCGCTATGAATATAAGCAAGGATGTTTCCATATCACGGTACGGTAAGAATTTGCTCCAGGAATACCCCCTTTCTCGTCTCCGGTGTTTATCCGGACTTATTTTCGTATTTATACTGTTGAATACCAGTGCCGCGGAATAAAAGGTATAAGGGGGCGGATAAAAGAAGTTAAAAGTTGGCAACCGGCTGAGGAGAAAACAAAAAAGGATTTCGAAAGGGGTTTGGGTTTTTGCTTTTATAGTATTACCTTTGTGGGCTGATAATTTTAAGCTTCTGGCTTTTAACTTTAACTAAAATTCATGGGATTACAATGTGGAATTGTCGGGCTTCCGAATGTCGGGAAGTCGACCTTATTTAATTGTTTGAGCAATGCAAAAGCGCAATCGGCGAATTTTCCTTTTTGCACGATAGAACCAAATGTAGGAGTAATTACGGTGCCGGACGAACGGCTGAACCGTTTGGTCGAAATCGACAAACCTGCGAGTGTCGTGCCTGCAGTGGTTGAAATTGTCGATATTGCCGGTTTAGTGAAAGGAGCTAGTAAAGGAGAAGGCTTGGGCAATAAATTTTTGTCCAATATACGGGAAACAGATGCAATTATCCATGTGTTGCGCTGTTTTGATGACGATAATATTGTGCACGTAGATGGGCGTGTCGATCCGGTACGGGATAAAGAGATCATCGATACCGAATTGCAGTTGAAGGATTTGGAAACGGTGGAAAACCGTCTTCAGAAAGAAGAGAAACGAGCAATGACGGGAGGGGATGCAACGGCTAAACGATTGGTAGAAGTACTTCATCTCTACAAGGCTGCTTTGGAAAAAGGATTTTCAGCCCGGACGGTGGAACTGAACGAATTGCAGCAGGAGGTAGCCCGGGATTTACAATTGCTGACCAATAAGCCTGTATTGTATGTATGTAATGTAGATGAGGCTTCGGTGGTGAATGGGAATAAGTATGTGGAGGCTGTACGGGAAGCGGTAAAGAACGAAAAAGCCGAAGTGCTGGTTATCGGTGCGGGAATCGAATCAGATATTGCAGAGCTGGATACTTATGAGGAAAAACAAATGTTTCTGGAAGATCTGGGGCTGAAAGAAGCGGGCGTGAATAAATTAATCCGCACCGCTTACCGTTTGCTGAATTTGCAGACTTTTTTCACTGCCGGGGCTAAGGAAGTGCGGGCCTGGACTTTCCGTAAAGGGATGAAAGCCCCTCAGACTGCCGGGATTATCCATACCGACTTTGAAAAGGGGTTTATCCGGGCAGAGGTTATTAAATACGAGGATTATGTCACTTTGGGATCCGAGGCAAAATGCAAAGAAGCCGGAAAAATGTCGGTGGAAGGAAAAGATTATGTTGTACTGGACGGAGATATTATGCATTTCCGGTTTAACGTTTAAAGGGTATAGATAGTTTGAATGGAGGAGGAGGAAGGGGATAAGGATCCCTGTTTGGTTGGGTTTGAACCGAACCAGCATTTGCCTGTCGAAAACGGACAGGCTTGCTGATCGGATGTAAGCTTTTGGCAGAAAGTACGGTTCCTTACCGCATATCGATTACTTCTACCTCTGGGTGGGCGGCAGTGTCGAATTTGAAAAAGGAATCGGCAGGAACAGGGGTAGGTTGTTTGATATTCTTTATTTTGATAATTAAATTGTTGCCGTCTTTTCCGAAAGATTTCACTTCTTCGATAGACGAATCGGCAGTTTTCACCTGTATACCGATTTTGGTGAAATTTTTATCTTCATCAAGCGGATAAAGCTCTATATAGGCAATTCCCTTTTCTTGGGAAACTAGTTTTTGTGTAAATCCGGTGTTGTGAATATCGAATATTTTTGTCGGGCTTAACATCTCTTCTTCCTCATCCGAAGGATTTTTAAGATTCACTTCCTTTACTTCAGGCATATAGGTATAGATGTTTTTTCCATCGTAATAATTCTCCACGTCCATGACATGGAGTTTGTATAGATTACCTTTCATCCAGGCTTTCCCTTCGTGCACTTCCTGAATATCTTCGGCTTTATTTTCCATCGTTAAGGTAAAATCAATTTCAACAGCCGGTAATGCTTTGATTTTAGCAGTCGACTTGTCCAATAAGGTTTTCGCTTCATTTTGAGCATAAGTTGTCAGATATACTGCTATCAAGATAAAAATTGTAATCCAATATCGCATAACTTTTCATTTAGTTAACAGTCGCAAAGGTAATGATTTTAAAAACCTCTTTTTATTTTTTTTCGTTGAAAAAAACAAATGGAACCTAAAAACTTTTCCGGAAAAGAAAATATATTTTAGAAGGCAGGGCATTTACCGGGATGAATTCTTTAATTTTGCGGGGTTAAAAATCGGGGCATGGAGAAAATAAAAGGAATAATTTATGCTTGTATTTCGGCCGGGACGTTCGGAATGATTCCCTTATTTGCCAACACAGCTATGCGGGAGGGGGTAAATAACGATACGATATTGGTATACCGTTATGTAATTGCGGCTCTTGTTTACGGAGTTTACCTGGCCTTCCGGAATATTTCACTGAAAATAAACCGCGAGACTTTGATTGAATTATTGTGGGCAGGTGTCGGCGGGTATGGGATAACAGCTTACTTTTTGTTCCTGTCCTATCGCTATATGCCTACGGGTATTGCTACCTCCATTCATTATCTTTATCCGGTAGTTGTCGCTGTCTTTATGTCTTTGTTTTACAAACAGCATTTGTCTATACGAGTGAAAGGAGCCATTGTTCTGGCTATTTTAGGGGTATATTTTATGTCCTGGAGCGATGGCGAAATAAAATGGGCCGGTTTGATATTCGCTTTACTGACGACTTTTACTTACGGTACTTATATTGTGGCCCTTAACCGGCCTCATTTGAAAGCTTTGAATGCGGATGCACTGACTTTTTATGTGTTGGCTTTTACAGCTTTGTTTTATTTATTGACAGCTGGCTTGAGGAGAAATTTGGTATTGAATTTTACGCCTCATTTTTTATTCGATATGTCGATGCTGGGCATTTTGAGTACGGTTATCTCTGCCCGGCTTTTGGTGGCGGCTGTGGAGCGTATCGGATCGGTAGCGACTTCTGTACTGGGCACCCTGGAACCGATTACAGCTATCATTATCGGTGTTTTTGCTTTTCAAGAGGAATTAGGAATTAAAAATTTTGTCGGTTTATTGTTGGTGTTAATAGCTGTATTGATTGTTATTTTGAGTATGAACGAGCGGCATAAAAAGAAACAACGGCAGATATTCAACAGACAATTTGATGCAAGAAGAAAATAATCCCTTCTTTACATTCCGCGGTTCTTATTGGTAGATTGGTATATTTTATTTAGTTTTGTATATTATTTAAAGAAACCTGTAAATGATACCTCTGTTTATCAAGTTCGGTATATTCGATGTCCTGGATATCTTAATCGTAGCTTTTATCTTTTATCAGATTTATCGCTTGGTAAAAGGTACAGCTGCAATTAATATTTTTGCAGGTATATTTATTTTTTATCTGGCTTGGCTGTTGGTGAGGGCTTTTAATATGGAGTTGATTTCTTCCATTCTGGGTCAGTTTATCGGGATGGGAGTTATTGCTTTATTGATTGTATTCCAGCAGGAAGTGAGGCGTTTTTTGCTGTTGATTGGAAGTAAATATAATTTGCAGAATATCTTTAATCTGGAAAGTTTGTTCGCTAAACCTGCCATTAAGGAGGATGTTTCGGAGGCCATTGTCCAATCGTGTGAATATTTTTCCATGACAAAGACCGGAGCTTTAATTGTATTTGCCCAAAATACCGAATTGTTTAATTATGCTCAGACGGGAGTGATTTTAAGGGCTAAAGTAACGGCTGATCTGATAGAGAATATATTTTTCAAAAATACCCCTTTACACGATGGGGCTGTCATCATTGCTGAAAATAAGATATTGGCTGCCCGTTGTATCTTGCCGGTATCGGATAAGACGGATCTGCCCGGTAGTATGGGTTTGCGGCACCGGGCCGCCTTGGGATTGAGTGCTGTCAGTGACGCTCTTATCGTAGTTGTCAGCGAGGAAACCGGAAATATTACTTTTGTAAAAGATGGGAGTTATAAGGTCAGAGTCAGTCCGGAAGAGTTACGTACGTTTCTGCACAAAGATTTTACAGGATTTATTGTGAATTAATCGCTTCTACATTTTTTCTTATTCCGAAACTTTTCTTTTCTATCGTCGTTAATAAGCTTTACAAACTTTAAAGCTTATGAATGTATTGGTTACCGGCTTGGGAGGATTTATCGGCCAGCATGTGAAGAGCGTGTTCGAAGGAGAAGGGCATCGGATTTATACGGTGCCAAGGGAGGTTTTATTGCCCGGAGGAAAGACATTACAGGAAGCTACGGAAGGAGCCGATGTGATTGTGAATCTGGCTGGTGAAAATTTGATGGGACGCTGGACCAATGAGAAAATGATTGAAATCGTGGAATCCCGCCGGGTAATTACCCGGAATCTGGTAAAAGCCGTCAATGCCTCGGAGAAGAAGCCTTTTTTGTGGATTAATGCTTCGGCTGTGGGAATTTATAAACCCGACGTATTTTGTGACGAAGAATCGGTTGATTTGGGGGATAATTTTCTGGCTGCTGTGGTAAAAGCTTGGGAAAAAGAATTGAATACTTTGTATCAGATCCGTCAAGTCGTCCTAAGATTCGGAATTGTAATCGGCAGAGACGGAGGTGTTGTGCGCAAGTTAATGCCTTTGGTGAAATCGCGTATCGCTGTCGTCTTGGGGAACGGACGGCAGGAATTTCCCCTTATACACGTAGAAGACGTCGCAAGATTTATGCTTTAT
Source organism: Odoribacter laneus YIT 12061 (assembly GCF_000243215.1). GTDB lineage: Bacteria > Bacteroidota > Bacteroidia > Bacteroidales > Marinifilaceae > Culturomica > Culturomica lanea. Next base: position 556,215 of record NZ_JH594596.1, read on the forward strand.
AGTCTGAGACACGGAGAAATAAGGGGAATCTACAATATGGTCATTCCGAATGCGGTGAATTACCGACAGTTTGTGCACACCCTTTCGATAAGCCGCCCTCCTTTTGTCACTTTTTCTGTTCCGCGTTGGTTGCTGTGGATGGTGATGGGAGAAGCCGAGGGGGTATTAACTAGTTCTGCCCATGTACTGCCCATGCGGATGATGAGATCAGGTTATGAGTTAAAGTACAGAACTTTGAATGAAATGGTAGAAGGGGGAAAAGTCCATTGAGAGCTTACTCCTTGACTTTGACAAGTTGTTCGTTTATACAAAATTTGGGTAGAGGCAAAAAGAAAATCGTAATAAAGGTCTTTTATCACGATTTCTATTAGTATGAATTTTGTAAGAATCTCAAAATCCGGTTTCTTTCTTTAGTTGGAATAACTACAGTAACGTCTTCAAGCAAGCGTTTACGTTATTTTCGATCCGTTTTAATACGTCCGTACTTTCGTCTTTTACGAATTTTTGTCCGGTAATATTTTCGTACAACTCGATATAGCGTTCTGTAATACCGTTGATGATGGCTGGTGTCATTTCCGGAATTTGTTGTCCGGATTGTCCCTGGAAACCGTTTTCCATCAACCATTCCCGTACGAATTCTTTCGAAAGTTGTTTTTGTTTTTCTCCTTTTTGGAAACGTTCCTCGTAACCTTGGGCATAGAAATAACGGGAGGAATCCGGGGTATGTATTTCGTCGATCAGGTAGATTTTCCCGTCTTTTTTTCCGAATTCGTATTTCGTATCCACTAGGATAAGACCTTTTTCAGCTGCCATTTCGCTGCCTCTTTGGAATAAGGCGAACGTATATTTTTCCAGTAATTCGTAATCTTCGCGGCTCACTAATCCTTGGGCGATGATCTCTTCTTTGGAAATATTTTCGTCATGTCCTTCGTCTGCTTTTGTCGTAGGAGTAATGATCGGACTAGGGAACTTTTGGTTTTCTTTCATCCCTTCTGCCAACGGATTACCGCAAAGCATCCGTTCGCCGGCTTGATAAGCCCGCCAGGAGCTGCCTGTAAGATAGCCCCGAATGACCATTTCTACTTTAAAAGGCTGGCACATATGGCCGACAGTAACCATAGGATCGGGCGTAGCGATTTTCCAATTGGGAACGATGTCAGCAGTGGCATCCAGAAATTTCGAAGCAATTTGATTTAAGACTTGTCCTTTATAGGGAATTCCCTTCGGAAGAACCACATCGAACGCTGAAATCCGGTCGGATACCAGCATTACCAAGTATTCGTCGTTGATGTTGTACACGTCGCGTACTTTCCCTTTGTAGACACTTTTCTGCTTTGGAAAATGGAAATCGGTTTTTACAATAGCTTCCATGCTTATTTTGCAATTAATGTTCATTTATATGAGTGAGGCAAAAGTAATAAAAAACTTCTGTTGTTTATCGGTCCTCTTGTTTTTCGTGGTGATTTTCCCCTTTTTTTTCCTCTTTTTCTTCATAAGCCTTGACGATGTCTTTTACGAGGCGGTGACGGATGATATCCCCGGAATCGAATTCAACAAAAGCAATACCTTTGATGCTGTGAAGGATTTTGAAAGCGTGTATTAAGCCCGATTCGGTTCGTTTGGGTAAATCAATCTGGCTCATGTCCCCGGTAACCACAAATTTAGCACTTACGCCCATCCGGGTGAGAAACATTTTCAACTGGTTGCGGGTGGTGTTTTGGGCTTCGTCCAATATGACGAATGCATCGTTCAGCGTTCTGCCGCGCATATAAGCCAGGGGTGCGATCTGTATGACATCGGTTTCGAGATAATCTTCCAGTTTTTTAGGTGGAATCATATCCGACAGCGCATCGTATAAGGGCTGTAGGTAAGGATCTACTTTCTCTTTCATATCCCCCGGAAGAAAGCCCAAACTTTCGCCGGCTTCTACGGCGGGGCGACTGAGGATAATTCGGCGGACTTCCCGGTTGCGGAGAGCTTTTACTGCGAGTGCAATGGCGGTGTACGTTTTGCCGGAGCCTGCCGGACCAGTTGCAAAAAGCAGGTCGTTGGTACGGGCCAATTCGACCAATTTACGTTGGTTGGGTGTACGGGCCCGTATGGCTTTCCCGGAATTTCCGAAAAGAATCACAGATTCCATATCTTCCGGATTTTCGATAGCATTGTCTTCTATTAGAATCCGTTTTAAATTGGCTACAGTGAGCATATTATAACGGTGGTAATGTTCCAGTAAGGCTGTAATTTTAGAGTAGAGGATTTCAATATCATTTTCTTCTCCTTGTATAATAATTTCATCTCCCCGGGCCGTGATCTTTAGTTTAGGAAAATAGTCTTTTAGCAGATTGAATTTAGTGTTATTAACGCCATAGAAATCAATGGGATCTATATTTCCGATACTTATTCTTTTCTCTATCATGAAACTTCAAATAAAACCTTTATTTTTGCAGGTGCAAATTAATAAAAAACGATTAAGGTTAGTTCATTGGGGGATTAAAGTTTTTAATCCTTTTTGCTTAAACGTCAATTTTTGGAGAATGTTGAGAGAAAGGGAATTTTATGTGTGTTATAGGGCTGAAAATAATCAGAACATGTAGCATGACGTTTTGTTTCCGTTGTTCATTGAAAAAGTTAGAAATATATGAATCATTTAAAGGAGAAAAAAGAAGCTTTTGCCGAACTTTTGGAAGTTATAGAAACCTTGAGGAAACAATGTCCCTGGGATAAGAAACAGACATTCGAATCTTTGAGAAGCCTCACCATTGAAGAAGTGTATGAATTGGGAGATGCTATTCTGGAGAAAGATTTGCCAGAAGTGAAGAAAGAGCTGGGAGATTTAATGATGCATATGGTATTTTATGCCAGCCTGGCAGAAGAACAGGGAGATTTCGATATGGCGGACGTCTTGAGGGGTATTTGTGAGAAATTGCGCTACCGCCATCCGCATATTTATGGAGATGTACGGGTGAAGGATGAAAAAGATGTTTTGCAGAATTGGGAACAACTGAAGTTAAAAGAGAAAGGTCGGAAACACAAGGTATTGGAAGGTGTGCCGGTTTCTTTGCCGGCTTTGGTGAAAGCCTATCGTATTCAGGATAAAGTGAGGGGAGCCGGGTTTGACTGGAAAAAGAAGGAGGATGTATGGGAGAAGGTGAAAGAGGAATTGGGGGAATTTGAAGCAGAACTGCGAAAAGGTGATACCGAAAAAATGGAAACGGAATTGGGCGATTTTTTGTTTGCCGTGATCAATGCGGCCCGCTTGTATGGTATCAATCCGGAAAATGCCTTAGAGAAGACAAATCATAAATTTATCAATCGTTTTGCTTATGTGGAGGAAAAAGCCGGTATTGCAGGGAAAAAGTTAAATGAGATGGAATTGGAGGAAATGGAAGCTTATTGGGAGGAAGCAAAGCGTTTAGAGGAAAAGGAGCAGGAATTGTAATTGCAATATAATGGGATTTAGAATGAAGCTTACGGGAAAGTGGAAATATCGGGAAAATTATGGATATGGAGTGGCAGAAGGAGAAGTTGTATTGCAACAAGAGAAGAATAAACTTTCCGGCAGAATTATTTTTACAGATAAAACCGAAGGAGACGGTACTTCTATGATTCAGGAATTTTTAAGCGGAGAAATAGAGGGACTTAAAGTCCGTATACAAGCCCGTGAATTCGATGTGATCTACTCTGAACATAAGATTGAATATAAATTGGATAACTGGTTTGGCATATTGGTAGACAAGGTAACTATCAAAGGAATAAGTATGGATGAACAAGGGATAGAAGGTTATTTCGTGTTTGAGAAATGTGAAGAGGAGCCTTCGGAAATAACAGAAATTGCAAAGAAGGTTTCCTGACTTTCGGGTTTTATTTTTCAAGGGTGGACTATAGGGAAAAAGCTTGTAACAGAAATTTTCGGGTCGGATGTTTTAAATCGGATAGAAAAGTTGACGAAAGTCAGCTTTTTTTTTATTTTTTTAGATTAGGTTTACCCTGCTAAATAATCAAAATCATTGAGAAACCATGTCTAAAATTGAAAATCACCCTATATTGGATGTCCCGGTCAGGGATAAAGTCGTTTTTTTATATAACGGGAAAAAAATTGAAGCGGAGAGTGGGTATACCATTGCTGCAGCTTTGCATCGGGCAGGTTATCCTGTACACAGCCACAGTTTGGACGGACGGGAACGGTCGCTGGAATGTGGCATCGGAAAATGCGGTGCCTGTGAGATGTTGGTAGACGGGAAAATCCGGCGTATATGTATCACCAAAGTGGATGGCATAAAAGAAGTGGAGGAGATTTCAGAGAAGTGTATGCCGAAGGAAAAATCCACTGTCGTTCCGGAAAAGAAACAGATCTTGCGGACGAGGGTGGTGATCATCGGAGCGGGTCCGGCAGGTTTAGCCGTTCGGGAAGAATTCAATAAGCATGGCGTAGATAATATTGTGATCGACAGCAACGATAAAATTGGCGGTCAATTTACGATGCAAACCCATCAATTCTTTTTCTTTGAGAAAGAGAAGCGGTTTGGAGGAATGCGGGGATTTGACATTGCTAAAACATTGGCCGGAGAAAATGCAGACGGGATTTATCTGAATTGCGTGGTATGGGATTTACTGGAAGGGAAGAGGGTTGCCGTAAAGAATATTTCTACAGAAGAGGTATTCTTTGTCGATGCCGATTATCTGGTAGTGGCTACCGGGGCTGTACCTTTTATGCCGGCTTTTGAAAATGACGATTTGCCGGGAGTTTATACAGCGGCCGTGGTACAGAAAATGATGAATAATGAGATGACATTGCTGGGGAAAAATGTGCTGACTGTGGGGGCTGGGAATATAGGTTACCTGACTTCTTACCAGCTGATGCAGGCAGGCGCCAAGGTGAAAGCTATCATTGAAGCAATGCCCCGGGAAGGCGGTTTCCCGGTGCAAGCAAACCGGGTGCGTCGTTTGGCTATTCCGGTGATGACGTCTTATATTTTGCTGAAAGCTATTCCCAATAAAACCTGCGATGGCATTGTAGGAGCCGTGATTGCCCGTTGTGAGAATTTTAAACCGGTGCCGGGGACTGAAAAAATTATTGAAGGGATAGATGTCATTAATATATGTACGGGACTTATACCGGATAACCAATTGCTTACGAAAGGAAAAGAAGTATTTGGAGGAAAATGTTTTGCAGCGGGGGATGCTATCCGTATCGGGGAAGGGACGAGCGCCGTGTTGAAAGGAAGGCATACCGCTATGCAAATTATGATGGAACTGGGAGTAAATATAAATTATGATGATTATCTTTTATTGTCCAAAGAATATATCGATTCTCAACAACATCCGGAGAAAATTTTAGATGAGCCGAATTTGCCCGATCCGGAACGGATGTTGGCCCGGGGCTTTGTACAAGCCGACTGTTTATATGGATTTGCTTGTAATCCCTGTTCTTTTGCCTGTCCTCACGGAGCAATCACAAAGTCTTCTACCTCTGCCGTACCGACGGTGCATTATGATAAATGTATCGGTTGTATGGAATGTGTTTACCAATGCCCGGGTCTGGCTATTTTTGGTTATCACATCAAAAAAGATATGCTGTTTTTGCCTATAGAATATGAAGCGCAGGAAGGACAGGAAGTATACTTGGTCAATAACAACGGAGAGAAACTGGGAGAGGGCGTATTGGAAAAAATATTACGGAAGCCGAATAAAACCAATGTAGCCCGTGTAAGAGCTTTGACGATACACGGGGAAGAGCTGACCTTGGTAAGAGGATTTATCGTAAAATCTAATTATCCGGAACCTTTGGATCTAAAACCGTTGCTCCGGGACGAAAAGGGAGAGACGTATATTTGTCATTGCGATGATGTGAAATTGGAGGAAGTATTGCAGGTGATAGGAGATCGTTCCTTTATTTCTATAGATGAAATTAAGCATACGACGCATTTGGGCATGGGACCTTGCCGGGGGAAACGCTGTATTCCCCGTTTGCGTCAGGCATTGAGGAGTAGGGGAATTGAGCTGACGGGAGATGCGACTCCCCGGGCTCCCCTTTCCAATCAGCTCAGTCTGGGAGAATTGCATCCGGCTAAGAAAGGTGATGTCTATAGGGTTGCCAACCGGGATGGGTTTAAGAAAATTGAAGTAGGAGCCCTTATTGCCGGTGGAGGTATGGCCGGGAGTTCATTGTTCCGTTACATGGCAGAGGCCGGTATGAATCCTGTTCTGGTAAATGCGGATAGAGGTTCTTCCTGGCGCAATATCGGCGGGGGACGTACGGCTTTTTCCTTACCCGAATTAGCGGAGATAGCGGCCCGTAATCATTCGATATTTAAAGAGTTACAATATTTGTCCAATATCGATTACCGACCCATCAAATATGTGAATTTCGCTCACGATGAAGAAACTTATAAAGCCTTGGAGGCAAGTAAGGCTTGGTCGAAAGCGGAGATGGTTGCTCCCAAGCAGTTCCGGGAAGAAATTTCTCCTTATTTTAATTCGAAATCTAAAAAATATCTGGCTGCTTTGATTTCTGATGAATGCTGGCAGGCTACTCCGGGAAAAGTCGTGGACCTGATCCGGAACATCGGAATTGCCGCCGGTGGGACCGTTATGGAGGATTGCCGGGTGATTGAGGCTGTAAGAGATGGAAAATATACCAGTGTATTGGTATCGACCCACGATAAGCAGTATATAGAATACCGGACAGAACATTTTGTGAATGCCTTGGGAAGCGGGGCCGGGAAACTTTGCGATAGTATGGGAATAGACGCAGGTCTTTATCCTGTAAGGCATCAGGCTTTTATCACCCGCCGTTTGCCTATGCTCGGGAAAAACGGGGCCAATCTGGATATGTTGATTGACCGTCAGGACTACAAAGGTTTTTCTGCTGTCTATGGACAACAGATTGCTTATACCGGGCAGATTATCGGCTGCGCTTCTCCGAAACTGGACGCCATGCGTATCGATAAGAACCTCAAGTTGAATACCAAGGCTTTTCTGGAAATTGTCAGCGAAATGTTTGTGGAATGGATACCGGATTTGGCCGGAGTGGGGATACAAGCTGTCTGGGCCGGTTATTATACGGAACCGCGTTACATAGTCGATCCGGAATTAGGATTATTTGTCGGAATGCGCGGACACGGGTTTATGCTTTCACAGTATATTGCCAAAATGTACGTCGATAAACTGATGGGACGTCCTGTACCGGAATATTTTGATAAGTTGAAATTGAACGGACCGGGATTATCGGAGAAAGCTTTTAAATAATTTGTCGGTTTGCAGAATTTGAGGTGACAGGAGAAGGGTTCTCTTGTCACCTTTTTATTTCCTTTGGCTTCCGATGATTTTCCCTCTTATTTTTTCTGATCTTTACTATTTTACATTCGGACATTTAAATTTGTCTTTACTCTCTGTTTGCACTATCTTTGACCCAAAATAGAATTATGATAGAAATAGGAAAATACAATACTTTGACTGTTGTGAAGGCCGTAGATTTCGGTGTGTATCTGGATGGGGAAGAGAGAGGAGAAATCCTTTTACCGAAAGAGTATGTACCTGAAAATTGTTTTCCGGAGGATGAATTGAAGGTGTTTATTTATTTCGATTCGGAGGATCGGATCATTGCTACGACTGAGACCCCCTTGGTTACGGTTGGAGAGTTTGCCTATATGAAAGTCGTGGCTAGTAGTAGTGTCGGGGCTTTTTTGGACTGGGGGTTGCGTAAAGATTTATTAGTGCCTTTCCGGGAACAAAGGACAAAGATGATGGAAGGAAATTCTTATCTGGTGTATGCTTATGTGGATGAAGAGACAGATCGGATTGTGGCTACTTCCAAAATAGAGAAATATCTGGATAAAACGCCCGTTACTTATGAGATCGGCGAAGAAGTGGATTTATTGATAGCCCGCCCTTCAGATCTGGGGTTCAGTGTGATTATTAATCAGGCTCATTGGGGATTGATATACCGGAATGAAATCTTTCAACCCATACGGATCGGACAGAAATTGAAGGGTTATATTAAGGAAGTCCGGCCGGATGGAAAGATCGATGTGCGCTTGCAGCCTGACGGGTATGTGGGAATAGACGCTCTTGGCCGGAAGATAATAGAGAAAATGGAAGACAACGGAGGGATTTTGGACGTATCCGATAAAACAGCTCCCGAAATTATTTATAAGTTGTTCGGATGCAGTAAAAAGAATTATAAAAAAGCGATCGGAGCTCTTTACCGTCAAGGTATTATTGATATCGGAGAAGAGGAAATCCGTTTGAAAGCAGAGGAATAAGATGAATGCGGTTGTTTAAATATTAAATGTTCAAAGGACTAATGGCATTTTTTCACAAAGACATTAATCCTTTTAAACATTTGAACCGTCTGTCAGAAAGGGAGGTCGTCAGCTTCCGGCATAGGGGGAATGTCTTCTACACGGTATTCCGGAATAGGCATATTTTCCGGAGTTTGAGGTTGGATTTTTTCGATCCGCCAACCTTCCAGATTCGTAAAATAGGAAATTTGACCTTTATTTTCCCATTTCCGTCCCCTTACGTTAAAATATACTTTTATACTTTCGTTCAGTTCTATGTTTTCTAAAAGATCGCAACGGTCTTGGATCAATTGGATTTTTACAAAATCGTTCCATTGGGGATTTTTTTCGTTTTCTACCTCAATAACGAATTCTCTTTTCTGAAATCTTTCGCTGATGTGCTGGGTTTCTTCTTTAAAAATGAGTTTCCCGCTAATTTCGTAATTCATAAAATTGTAAATGATGCATGTTTAATAAAACAGAGCCTGGAGTGATCGCCCCAAGCTCTGTATATCCGTTTAGTTGTCAATTATTTTTTGTTCTGGTTAGGAGTTCCTTCTGGTACTTCCGGAGTAACAATATCCAATAATTCAACTTCAAAAGTCAATGCCTGATTCGGGCCGATACCCCGGTTTCCTCTAGAACCATAGGCTTCATCGGCAGGTAAATAGATAATCCATTTGGAACCTACAGGCATATTTTGTAACGCTTTTGACCAGCCCGGGATGACGTGGTTTAATGCAAATTCTGCCGGTTCTTTTCTTTCCAATGAAGAATCAAAAACAGTTCCATCGGGTAAGGTACCTTTGTAATGTACTTTTACCATATCCGTAGCAGTCGGTTTCGGTCCGTTTCCTTCTTTTTCCACTTTGTAAAGAATACCATTACCTAAAGTGTCAACACCGGATTCTTTTGCTTTTTTAGCCAGATATTCTTCACTTTCTTTCTTATTATCTTCTGCTAGTTTCATTTGTAAGCTCTGGAAATAATTGTTCAGGAACATTTGCATTTCCATATTGCTGGCTTTTATCTCTTTTTTCTCGATACCGGTATTCATACCTGCTACGAAAGACTGCATATTGAAGTCCTTCATCTTGAATTGGCTTACACCTGAACCTTGAAGGTATCCTAAATAATAAGAAGCCGTATCACTGGCCGTTTTTAAAACAGGAGTAGTGGTGTTGAGAGATCCGCTGTTACAACCGGTCATCATCAAGGCACCGGCACAAAGGAACAAGAATAAATTTTTTGTTTTCATTGTTTAGAATTTATAATTATACGATATCCAATAGTTCTACATCAAAAATAAGCGTTTCATTCGGTCCGATACTCTGGCCTGCACCATGGCTGCCATAAGCTAATTCCGAAGGAATATACAGTTGCCATTTCGAACCGGTATTCATCAGCTGTAAGGCTTCTACCCATCCCGCAATTACCCCGCTTACCGGGAATTCTGCCGGTTCCCCTCTCCGAATGGAAGAATCGAAAATAGCACCGTTGATTAAACGGCCTTCATAATGGCATTTTACGGTATCCGAAGCTTTGGGTTTCGGTCCGTTCCCGTTTTTCAATATCTTATACTGGAGTCCACTGGGAAGAGTAATTACTCCTTCTTGTTTTTTGTTCTCTTCTAAAAACTTATTTCCAGCTTCCTTAGCAGCATTTCCTTGCTCTTTCTGGAGGCCTTCGAAAAAATTCTGTAAAATTTTATTGGCTTCGTCCGGATTTATTTCTGGCATACGCCCTTCGAAAACAGTCGCCAAACCATCGTTGAAGGCTTCTGCATTCAGTGTTTTTACTCCTGATGAAATCAGATTGCTGGCAATACTTAAGCCCAAGCTGTAACTTACTTTATCAAAATCGTTTGAATACTTCATTAAATTGTATTTTAAAAGTTTACATCCCGCCTTTCAATCTGACTTTATGGATGTTTATATGTGTATTTCTTAAATTAAATCATGCAAAGATAAGAGGAAAACTAAAATTTAAAAGCTAAAATTTAATAAAATTATAGTTATTGCCGGGTTTTATGTATTCTTTTTCCTAGGCTATAATTTTTCCGTCTTTTAAATGTATTTGCCGGTCAGACATTTCTGCCAGTCCCGTATCATGCGTGACAATGACAAAGGTCTGCCCCAGTTCCTCCCTCAAGGTGAAAAAGAGCCGGTGCAATTCGTTTTTGGTAAGGGTATCCAAATTTCCGGAAGGCTCGTCGGCTAAAATTATTTTCGGATCGTTGACAAGGGCTCTGGCGACGGATACCCTTTGCTGTTCACCTCCCGACAATTCGTTCGGTTTGTGACTGATCCGTTCTTTTAACCCCATTAATTCCAGCAAAGTGATGGCTTTCTTTTCCGCTTCTTTTCCACTTTTCCCTTTGATCCAAGCCGGCATACAAACATTTTCAAGAGCGGTAAATTCAGGTAATAAATGGTGAAATTGAAAGACAAAGCCGATGTTGTTGTTGCGGAAAGCTGCCAGTTTGTTAGGTGAGAAAGTAGCTATGTTGGTGTTCTCAAACCACAATTCACCGCTATCGGGAGAGTCGAGCGTACCGATAATGTGCAAAAGAGTACTCTTTCCCGCCCCACTGGCTCCGACAATAGTGACAATTTCTTTTTCCCCTATGGTTAAATCCACCCCTTTGAGTACTTGCAAAGGACCGTAACTTTTCTTTATTTTTTTTACTTGAATCATGTAAATTTCACTTGCCTTTTTAAATATCGGACTGTAAAGATAGTCATTAAATGCCAGAACTTGTATATTTGTTTTCGATTTTGAAAGGATATTTGTTTTGGGAAGGAAATCCCGGCATTTGAACGGAGAAAATGAAACAAGGGGCTGCGGTTTTGTTTTGACAAATGAACGGATAGCTTTTAAAGGAAGACTTATTTTATAACAAGGGAAAAATAATGGGCATGGCAGAGTATTGTAAAAAATCGGTAGATTTTATTGCCGGGCGGGTGAACGGGGACATCCGTTTTATTCGGAATTTGCTTCAGTTGTTGGAAGATGGAGCTACCGTTCCGTTTATTGCACGTTACCGGAAGGAAATGACCGGAAATATGGACGAGGTCCGGATTGCAGAAATTAAAACCTTATATACCCAGTTTCAGGAATTGGAAAAACGAAAAACTTCTGTATTGGAGAGTATTCGGGAACAGGGAAAACTCACGGCTGAATTGGAGAGACAGATTCTGGAATGTGAAGAATCACGTCTACTGGAAGATCTTTATCTTCCTTTTAAACCGAAAAAACAAACCCGGGCAGCTAAAGCCCGGTTAAAAGGTTTGGAGCCGTTGGCTGTCATTTTGATGCGGCAGGAGGCAGGGGATGTTGGGGATAAGGCCGCCCGTTTTGTCAAAGGGGAAGTGGAGAGCGAAGAGGAAGCTTTACAAGGAGCCCGGGATATTATAGCCGAGTGGATCAATGAAAATGAAGTGGCCCGCAACCGGATCCGCCGGTTGATCGAAAGAGAAGCATTCGTGCGCGCTAAGGGAATAAAGGGGAAAGAAAAAGAAGGAGAGAAATATACCGATTATTTTGATTATCGGGAATCCCTGAAACAATGTCCTTCTCATCGGATGTTGGCTATCCGCCGCGGGGAAGCAGAAGGATTTTTAAAGGTAAATCTGGAGATAGAAGAGGAAAAAGCTTTGGAGGGGATAGAAAAAATAGTTGTAAAAGGGAATAATGAATGCACTTCTCAGGTTCGTATGGCGGTAAAGGATGCTTATAAACGGTTGTTATTTCCTTCGATTGAAGCTGAATATATGTCTCTTGCCAAACAAAAAGCGGACACAGAAGCGATCCGGGTATTTGCGGAAAATCTACGCCAGTTATTACTGGCCTCTCCGCTTGGCAATAAGCGGGTGTTGGCGATAGATCCGGGGTTTAGAACCGGTTGTAAGGTGGTTTGCCTGGATGAAACTGGCAAGCTGGTTCACAACGAAAATATTTATCCTCATCCACCCCAGAACGAATACAAACAAGCCGCGGCTAAAGTGGCGAATATGGTGGCTACTTACGAGATTGAAGCAATTGCGATTGGGAATGGGACGGCCGGACGAGAGACGGAACGGTTTATACAGAATTTACGTTACGACCGGAAAGTACAGATATTTGTGGTGAGTGAAAGCGGGGCTTCTGTCTATTCTGCTTCTAAAATTGCCCGGGAAGAATTTCCGAACTATGACGTTACCGTACGTGGAGCTGTCTCTATTGGAAGGCGTCTCATGGATCCTTTGGCAGAGCTGGTAAAAATTGATCCTAAGTCGATCGGAGTGGGGCAATATCAGCACGATGTGGATCAGGGGAAATTGAAAGAAGCTTTGGATCAAGTGGTCGAATCTTGTGTAAATAAGGTAGGGGTTAATGTGAATACGGCGGGGAAATATCTGTTGACTTATGTTTCAGGCTTGGGACCTACATTGGCAGAGAATGTGGTGGAATATATCCGGGAAAATGGAGCAATGAAAAGTCGGGAAGAATTGAAAAAGGTAAAGCGGATGGGACCGAAAGCATTTGAGCAATGTGCCGGTTTTCTACGCATAGAGAATGCCCGGAATCCGCTCGATAATTCGGCTGTACATCCAGAATCTTATTATATCGTGGAAAAGATGGCCCGGGATATGGGGGTACAGGTGCAGCAACTGATCGGGAATGAACAGTTGTGCAGCCGGATTGTTGCGGAACGTTATGTGGATGAAAAGACCGGAATTTTGACATTAAAAGATATTGTAGAAGAGTTAAAAAAGCCGGGAAGGGATCCCCGCACCCTGGCAAAAGTATTCAGTTTTGCAGAAGGTATTTCGAAAATTGAAGATTTAAAGGAAGGCATGGTCTTGCCGGGCATCGTGACCAATCTAACCAGTTTCGGGGCTTTCGTCGATGTGGGAGTCAAGCAGGACGGCTTGGTACATATTTCCGAAATAGCCGATCGGTACGTGGCTAATCCTGCCGATGTGCTCAGCTTGCATCAACAACTCCGGGTAAAAGTTGTTCAGGTGGATTCGGAACGGAAGCGAATCGGATTATCCATTCGTCAGGCCGGGGAATAAAGAAAAAGAGAAAAGACATATATTCATTTATCGGAACAGAAAGTTGTAAATTATTTATTACCGGGGAATAAAGCGGGAAAAGTACTTCCAATTTTGGGAGTTTTTGGAAAAGAATTGCATTCTTGTTGGTTAATTTCTTCGTATAGACTATCTTTGTATCGAATTTCTATACAGACAAAGGTTGGAAATATGTGTGTGTATTTACTTACAAATCGGTAGTTTCCAGGAAAAATAATTATTGTGTCAAAACAGGAATCAGATAATTTATTGAATGCCGGCTTTATTCCGGGAATTTACAATTTTTGTGACCATTGGTGCGAAAAATGTCGTTTAAAATCCAGGTGTTTGAGTTTTGTTATGGAAAAGAAGGTGGAGGAGAAGAAAAATGGGAATTTTGAGGAAGGAGTGTTTGATAAAAATGAGAATGTCTGGGAGTTTTTAAAACTGTTTTTCGATTCCACATACGAGTTTCTGGAGGAATTAGCCAAAGAGAGGGGAATGGAAGTGGAAGATTTATATACTCTGGAAAATGAGGAGACTGATTTCTTGGAAGAGGGGGATATTTTATCCGAAGAAGGAGATCAGGCGGAATCTTTTGTAGAATATTCCGATATGATCAAGATATGTATGATCTACGAAGCTCTGGCAGAAGAATGTCTGGATGCGATATTCGGAATATTGGACGAAAAAGAATGGTTGGAAAAGGGGAAAGAAGTCCGGACTACTGATCGGCTACTGGATGTGATAAACTGGTATCTGGATATTATACAGCCTAAGGTTCGGCGGGCTTTGTATGGGTATGTCCGCCGTGACAGTTTCCTCACTCCGGAAGCCTGGGAAATGGAGTGTAATGGCTCGGCCAAAGTTGCCCTGATCAGTATTGCGCGTTCTGAAAGAGCTTGGAAAGGCATGAGGGATTATTGTCCTTCCCTGAAAAAAGATATTGCTCATTTGTTGGTCGTATTAAATCAGTTAAAAGGCGAGATAAAACTTTGTTTTCCCCAAGCTACTTCTTTTCGGCGTCCCGGCTTTGATAAATAAATCTTTTTTGTTTAGAAAATTTTTCTCGCTGAAAAATGACTTTTTGCATTGCGGAAAGATATGTCTCTATCTCCCTGAATTCTCTATTTAGTAATCAGAAGTTTCTCTTTATCACTAAAAACCTTCCTTTCTTTCCGGAAGAAAACTGTTTTTCTCCCGGAAAGAATTTAAAGACACTTTTGACTTGACGTATGAGGCTTACTTGAACAATTTTTCGAATCCTTTTAATGCTTTATTTTTCAGGTCTTTTTCTGCAGCCTTTCTTACGGCGTTGATGGCTTTGGTCAAATCGGGTTTTACTTCCGGTTTTTCCAGAGTACCTGTGATTTTGGCATCGATATCCAGACTTTTAATGTTCCCGCTTCCGGGGATGGCTTGTAATAGATTTTCAATATCTTTCCCAAAATATTTTCGGTCGACATTCATCGACAAGGTATAATCAATATTTCCGTTTACAGATTGAGTTCCGGAGATAGTGACCGGATTTCCGGCCAGTGTGGTTTTAAAAGGCTCTATGGTAATATTTCCGTTATTTATTTTAAAGAAGATATGGAGAGAACTGATGCTGAGCCGACTTAGCTCTTCATTTTTCAATATGGAAGCCAGGTTTTTCATGCCCGGATTATCGGTGACTAAAATACCTTTTGAAAGAATATCTCCCTCTCCGTTGACGGTATTCATCAACAAGGACATATCCCGATAGTTCAATCCTCCGGACAGTTGCAGATTGGAGGATATTTTTCCGCTACAATTCATGGCGATAGGAATACTCTTTTTAATAAAAGAGAAAGAATTATAGGCTTCCCGTATATCGAAATCCGTCACTTTCAGCTGAAGATCGAAACGGGGCAAAGCCTGGTGTCGGGTATTGTATTCTCCGCTCATCGCCAGTTGGCCTTTTAAAAGATCCATACTCAGATTATTTAGCATCGCAGCCGACTGGGCCAACCGGATTTTACCTTTCAGATTTTGAACCGTCAGCCGGTCGATGAGTAGCGTTTTTATGTTGGTATTTAATTGTATGTCCAGATTATGAGGAATCTGGGGAGCTTGTCCGATAGTTTCTTCTTTTTCCTGTTCAGAAGTTGTCGTATCGGAAGCTTGATGGATCGGACGGACGAATTTATTTAAATTTACCCGGTCGGAAGTAAGAAGGAAATTTCCTTTTAAGGTTTCATTTTTGAGAAGATAAGGAATATAATTTGACAAATTTCCTTTCAGGGAAAAATCGGAAGAATAAATTTTAGCCCGGAAATTATTTAATTCCAAACTGGCCGGTGTAATAACAATCGTACCGTTTGGAATAGAAATTCCTTCCGGAAATTCCGAATTGATAAAAAGAATATTATTTAACAGAATACTGCCTTTTGTCGTAAATTTCTCGTATTTTTTTTGTTCAATAAAACTGTATTTACCATTAAAAGCCAGGTCGGTTGTCACGATTCCCTGAAGACTGATGTCTCCCAGAGGTAAAGCTTGCTTTAACCGGCTAAAGTCAATTACTCCTTTCGCCCCTCCCTGTAAACGGGGATCTTCCAGTCCGGCGATTGATAAATGCATGGTAAACGGATTGCCTCCTATAGAGAAAGAAAGCTGATTCAAATCGAATAGGGTAGAATCTGCAGGTCCTCCCGGATTGGTAATATGCAACTGCATATTGATCTGATGGAGGGATTGGGAAAGTTGTGGGTATTTGATTTCTCCGTTATTGACGGCAAACTGAATATCCAATAAAGGGAGATGATCGGTGTAATATTCTCCTTTTGCACGGGCTTTTAAGGTAAAATCTCCGGCAGTTTTTATCCCTTTCAGGTATTCCTGGTATTGTTTGGGCAGAAGTGCCAACAGATTCTCGAAGCGGGTGTCCGGAGCATTCAGTTGTATGTCCATTCCGATGCGGTCACCGGGTTTACTGATTTTCCCGGTAAGGTCCAGTTGGAGGTCGTTGACAGACAAATTATTTTTTTGTATGTCAAATTCCATTTCTTTTAAATTGGCTGCGATGCTGGCTTCCCAATTTAAATCGGTATGCTGGATCCATACATTATTTCCTTGGCGGAAGGAAATATCCTCTAAATGAAGTATAATATCCAGTAAAGTACGTGTTTCGGATAAATTTCCGGAAAAGTTCAGTTGCATGCTTCCGATCTCTGCAAAGGTGGCTGTCTGAAGATCTGCATAGGAAAGAGAAAGATTTTCGACGGTGAGGTCATTCATTTGAAGGGCTTTATGAGTCCCTTCTTTTGTCTTTTCAACCTCTTCCTGGGGAACTGCTTCAGCCGGTTCTTTCCGAATCAGGATGTCCCAATTGGGCAGTCCTTTTGCGGAAACCAAAGGTTTAAATTGAGCGTCTTTCAATAAAATCCGCTGAATGATAATTTCGTCTCCTTTGATCAGGGACATCAGATTTACGGAAGCTCTTAAAAGCGGTGCGTGCACCAGAGTATCGCCTGCAAATTCTCCTTTTCCGATTACAGCTATTTGTTTGACGTCTACATTTAAGGCTGGGAAACTTTTAAACATACTCAGGTCAATTTTTTCGATCCGTACGTCAGCATTCAAATATTTAGCCGATTGTTTTTCTATAATTTCTGTAATATTGCCTTTTAAGAAAAGGGGAATCGTGATCAATAGAACGAGTAATATACCGATGATAACAGCCAGAGTAATGAGAATTTTTTTCATAGAGACCTTTTTATCTTTTTCATACGTATGGACAAAGTTATAAAATTAACGGAAATACGGTTTTATTTTTTTAAGTTTATATGCCGGTAAAATTTTTCTTTGCTGCAATGTATCGAAAGAAATTTTTTTGTACTTATTTTTTGCATTAAAAATCAACTTTACTTCCTCATAATCGAGATAAGGATGCCGGAGGACTTCTTTAAAAGACATCGAATTCAGATCTTTTTTCCGGATCAGTTGGGGATTGACGGTAAACAGATGGGCAGCAGAATCGACGTTGAAATAGGTCATTTTTATCTCTTTTAATTGGCGTACGGCATAAAAGCCGCCCAAGCGTTCCCGATAGCGGAGGATACGGGAAGCATAATAAGGACCAATACCCCGTATGGCTATTAACGCACTGCTATCGGCCGTATTCAGTTCCAGGGGGTCCGCTTTTAGGACCGGGCGATCCTGGTAAAGACTGTCCGGTATTTCAGTGGGAGGGACTAGTACAAATACCTTTTGTTTCTTTAGTCTCAACTGCCGGGGGAGAATAATCAGGCAACTGATCAGGATAAGCAATATCAGTAAACCTTTTCTTTCGTAATAATAGAGTAACATAACGCACACTTTTTAAGATTCGCTTCCATAAGTTACGACATTTTGAGGACAATCCCAAGTCATCAGTTCTTTTAAATCTCCTTAGTTGGAAATTGGCACGGATTATTTCGAACACTTTTTAGAGAAAAAACGTAAAAAACAGATATCCTTTTTTTGCATAAAACAGAAATCTCTCTATCTTTGCAACCTCGTTCCGAAAGTAAGGACGATTCGCTAGCTCAGTAGGTAGAGCACAACACTTTTAATGTTGGGGTCCTGGGTTCGAATCCCAGGCGGATCACGGAAACTGTGTCAAAATCGGTCAATACTTATTGTAAAACCTGTAATATTAAGACATTACAGGTTTTTTTGTGTCTTTTGTCAAGCCGTCGCCGTCTTTACATATTGACAATTTAAGCGATAGTGTTTCGATAGTGTTTCAAAAAGGATAGTGTTTCAAAAAGTGTGTATGCCTTCCCTTTTTATTCATTTCTGCAAAATTATTTATTTTTAATAAAATAGTTTTGATTCTAAAAAATTATAAATGGGGTATTTATAAATATCCGCATTCTGCGCCACTGTGCCCATCAGCAGAATGACGGCCTGTGGATTTGGCATAGCTCCTCTCATGTTAATGACTCTTTTATAATCCCTGTTGAGTCTTTCAATCCAGTTTGTAGTGTAAATCATTCCCCTGATTTCCCTTTCATATTTAAAGTATGTAAAGTAGAACCTGTATCTTTCATGTTGATATCTTTTCAGTGATGGATAGCTCTTCTGCCATCTTAGGATAAAGTCTTTAAAGTTTTCAAATGCCTTTTCCGGATTGATATCCCATTGATCGGGGGCACATATTTGTTTCAGCTCTTCCATGACCTGTTTCTTATCCCTTGGCTTGACTTTACCTGCAATATTCCTTTTCAGATGAACAGTACAAAGTTGCAGATCTGCTTTTGGAAAAGTGTCTGCCAGGGCGTTTTCAATCCCGCTTAAACCATCACATACCAACAGATCAACAACACTCACCCCTCTTTCCTTGAGGTCTTCAAATACGTCTTTCCAGTTCGTTGCGCTTTCTGTGGGAAAGTTTACCACGGTCAATACTTCCCGTGTCCGGTCTTCCTTCACTCCCAAAACAGTATAATAAGCTTCATTACTGACTGACTCATCCCGACGCGTGAGTACATAAGTGGCATCGATGTATAAGATCGGATAACGAGAGTCAAGCCTACGGACAAGCCAAGCATTGACATCTTCACGGGCCGTATTCAGAAGACGGCTGACCTGGCTTTTGCTGTAATGCTTACCGTAAAATTGCTCGTAAATTTTACCCACTTGTTCCGTGGTTAAACCGCTACAATAAAGACTGCTCACTAGCTTTTGGGCCTTTTTTTCCTGATCTTTCAACACGCCGAGTAACATCGGGTAAAAATTACTGTTACGACTACGAGGGACACGTAATTCGAATATCTTACCTCCATGACATACCCGACGGCCTCGGAAACCGTTACTCATATCAGATAAAGCTTCATTATGAAGACTTCGTTCCGAGAGCATTAAACTCTCTAAACCTTGTTTGACTAAACCCTGAAGACCGGATTCTCCATTTGTGATTTCCGAAATTATTTCCGTAATTTGTTCCTGTGTAAATTCCATAATAAGTTATTTTTGATGTGCAATTACAAAAATAATTAAACTTGGGATTTACACACTTTTTGAAACACTATCTACTTTTCGCCTTTTTTGCCTAAAATGGCGTGGATGGGAAAAGACCATATGACTCCCACATTGTCTAAGGGTTAAAACATCAAAAAATCAGGATGTAAACGTATTTTTGTAACCTTTAAATGTAAACTTATGGGAAAAAGCACAGACAACGGAGTTACATTTTTTTAACCGTCAAATGCTCGATACGGAAGGTAAAAGATCAATTCACGGAAATATCGTTATTAACGGAGATCGGAGGAAATTCAGTACCGGCTTACGTATATCTGAAAAAATATGGGATGCCAAATGTAACCAAGCTAAAGGACACAGCCCGGAAGCGCAAAGGATAAATATTTCGTTAATAAAGATAAGAGAGATTATAGAAAACTTAAAAGTCAACTTATTATTAAAAGACGGTTTCGTATCTGCTGTTACTGTCCGGGATGCTTATGTCGAACTTAGCAAAACACCTGAAAAGAGAGCAAAGGAGGAAGCCATAAAAAAAGCAAAAGAGGAAGAAGAACAGAGAAAAATTGAAGAAGAACGGGAACGTAAGGAATTGGAAGAAATCGGAATAACTTTATTAGATTATTTCGATACGTATATAGAATCTCGGAGAAAGGAGGTAGAAGCGGGAGAATTAACGCATGTAACCTACGGTCGTTATCTATGCACCCGTAACCGTTTAATTTTATTTATGCTGGAAGAATACGGGGATTGGGCTATACCCATAAAAAAAGTTGATATATTCTTTATTAAGAATTTTCAAATGTTCATGCTTAAAAATTTTCCTTGTCAGCATAATGCTGCAATGAAAAACGTACAAAAATTATGTACTATCATAAACTTAGCTTTCAATATGGGAATCATCCCAACGAATCCGGCAAGTTTATTCCGAATCCACTTTGAAGAAACAGAAAGAGATCGATTAGATGAAGAAGAATTATGCAGATTGTATGAATATCCTTTTGCATCTGAAACTTTGAGCCGCGTCCGGGACAGTTACATTATGGCATGTTACACCGGATTAAGCTACATTGATGCCAGCAGCTTTGAGCAAAAGGACTTACAGAAATACATCGACGGTAATCAATACATTATAAAAAACCGTGCAAAAACTTTAGAAAACTTTAAAGTCTTATTATTAGATGTACCTGCGGAAATTATTAACAAGTATAAAGGCAAATTGCCAGACGGTCAATTATTTCCAATGATAAGTAATCAAAATACGAACCGTTTTCTGAAAGAAATAGCCCAAATCGTCGGGATAAATAAGAAACTGACCTATCACACGGCAAGACATAGCAGATTCTCTTTCTTGCTAAAATACAACAGCTTACAAAATATTTCAGCTTAATAGGTAACGATTTAGAAACCAGCGAAATTCGCTATTTTACACCGTTTCGCAGTAATTCAAAAGAACGCTTTCTATGAATACAAAGGTAATATATATTTCTTTAACTGCCAAAACAATAGTTAGTAAACAAGTGAAAGCAAATGAACTTTTCAATCGTTGAAAGACTCTATGCCTATTAGTTGTGTTCAAATCATCTCTTGACTTTGGAGAAAGACAAGATCTAATGTGATAGAACCGAAATAGAAGTGTTATATTTGCAGTGTAATTCAAAGAATTGTTATGACATCAAAAAATAAATTTATAATGATGCGCCAAATCGTTGAGAAAGAACTCAACGATTATAAACGCATCAAGAAAGAATGTAAAATAAAAGACCCTTGGCATAGTGCCACAATCGAGCGTCTTTGCAAACCCTTCTTAGAAGGCTGCTTTACGCTTGCGATTGTTGGCAAGATGTCGTCAGGTAAATCTACTTTCATCAATGCCCTTATCGGTAAAGAAGTTCTTCCTACGGGGCATTTTCAAACAACAAGCGCAATAACATACATCGAGAGAGGCGAGAAACCCTCTATGGATGTTGTTTTTTGCGACGGTAGTAGAAAGCATTATGAAGGGGAACTGATAGTTTCCGAACTTCGCAGTTTAGTAGCTGTTCCTGAGGAGTTCAGTGATTTGCCTATTAACGATATTAATAGGCTAATATCCGGTAACGCTTCATTGGCTGAAATCATCAAGATGAAACCAGGCATTGAAGCTCGAACTAACTGTGCAGATATTGATGTGGCAATATGGAAGAAATATATTTCTTCTCACCCGAAAAAAACTATCGCAAAACAAGTATATATCAAATATCCTTTGAGCGATGAGTTTATTGGTTGGCGTATAGTTGACACTCCCGGTGTTGGTGCTATTGGCGGTATTCAAGATGAAACCAAGAAGATGCTTACTAAAGAATCCGAGTTTGGTGGCAAACTCGTTGATGCCATCATCTTTTTACAAAGCGGAGCAGACAACATCGAAGATGAAGCCTGTCGCACTTTTGTTAGTGAAACTATCAATCAACTTACCGATGATGCACGGTCAAGGCTATTCTTTATCTTGACACATGCTACTGTTGGTAAATTCAGGAACCACAGGGATGCAATTTTAGCAAAAGCTCATACTTTATACGCAGATCCGTTCAAAATTCCTAATGAAAGACTTTCTTATGTAGACAGTCTTATGGGACGTTTCTGCGAAGATGCTGCTGCTCTTAATCTCGATCTTCAAGACTTAGATGAGCTTGAAGACGTAGAGGGTTGGTCTTCTGAAACACTTGAAGTTATTACTGACTTATGGAGTCCAATAAAAAAGGCGCTAAAGGAGCAGAAAATCGAGCGCACAAATGAAACCATTTTGGCTCTGATGAGAGAATGGGCAAACTTCATTCACTTAAAGCGCATCATCAATGACTTCGTAGAGAAAGAGAAGTCAAAAACTCTCGACGAAATCTTACGTCTTATCCGCGGAGATTATGAGGGGTTTATAAATTCCTTTCGCCACCAAATCAAAGTGCTCAAAGGCGGCAAAGCGGAAATCGAAAAAGAAAAAGAAAAAATAAAAAAGCGCAGGATTGAGTACAACAATATTCTCAACAAGTTAAGGAGACTTGCTTCAATCCAAGCTATCAGCAAAAAATTTGATTTTGTTGATACCGCATGCTCTAATTTTGTGAAGATTGACTCTATCCCCAAATGTAGAACTGCCTATCTTTCTTTAATGGATGACGTAAAGAAAGTAGAAAAGGGTCTTTTCAATGACCTTACTTCGGATTTCAAACAGTTTGGGTCGAAGTTTGATAATACTGATTTAGTATTAAAATCTATCGACTTCGCCAATCTTGAGTCCGAAGCTGAAAAACAAAACACTTCTACGCAAACTGACTATTCACGCTCTAAGCGAGTCCTTGTTAAAGAAGGTGGATGGTCATCAGATGATGAATACAAAACGACTTATCCCTATACAAAGACAGTTGTTGACCATCAGAAGAAAGTAAAGGATTTTATTGCTTTGGTAATAAAATCAGCAAGAAGTGCAAAAACTGATTTTATGAACTCTCTAACTACTAAAGTGGAGAAATTCTGTAATCTAATTTCGGAAGAAATCAACACTAAATTAGATGCCGCTGAAGCAGAGTTAAAGGCTCTTGAAGAAAATCTTAGTAAGAGCGTCGAGCTTATTAATGAGTTCGAGCAGAGAATAAAGTACATCGAAACAAACCGCTCTGATAGAGTAAAAAAATAAAATAATTATGACAACACCTCTTATAGACAAAGCTTACCTGAAAACACAAGTTCAGGAGAAAGCGAAGTTGTTGCTCAGTGAAATCTCCGATGAAAATCTTAAATACTTCACTGAGGAAATTAAGAAACTTGCAGAGGGCATCCTCGAAACATATGTCTTTGACATCTACGATACATGTACAACCGGCGCATTTGCGATTAAAGATGACGACGTTTTACAATCGTTCTCCGACTTTAATTCGGGGTATCAGGCACAAATGTTAAAGTGGATAAGTGATAACGCACTGAAAGTTGAGCATATTGAAATCAACCTGCCGAAACCACCTGCCGAGACAGCCCCTAAAACCACAAATCCGCTTTATTCCCTTGGAATAGGAACCGTTATTGCTACAGGGTTATTCATATTCACCAATGCGTGGGTGGCTTTAGCGGCTGAGGTACTAACCATTGCGATAGCGTACAGACAGTATACCAAGAACGTAACCATTCAAAAGCATTACGCCCTTGAAAAAGAGCGTTATGCCCACGAGTTGAAAATCAAAAAAGACCAACTTATTCAAGGCCTCACGTTAGACCTTGAAAAATGGTTGGATAGAGGCAAAGCTGAGTCTGATAGAGTAATCGCATTTTTGGGTTTGTAATTATGGAACAAGGCTTAACGAAACCATATAAAGAGGTCAATCTCGCAGAACAACTTGATTTGTTCCATGAGATTGTCACTCACGACTATCTGGCACTCTTGAATGAATGCCAGATAGTACCGCTCAATCAGTCTGATAATACGACTATGAGGTGGTATAAAATCACCAAGATCGTCACCGAAAAAGACGTTTTTTTCGGTGACAAACTTTCCATGCTTTATACCTCACTTCACGATACTGCTAAGAACGTCGTATTAGTTTTACATAAGGAAAACGAGGGTAATTTCGAACTATATTTGGGTGCCCGTGATTACTCAGGGAATAAACTCATTTCGGGTGAAATCCTCAAAGCTGGTCTTGAAGGCTATATGCCCGGCGTAAAAATTCAATCCTCAAAGTCGCTGAAACATATTCAATATGACAAACCATTCATTACAAGTGTTTCTGCTTTAGGCTCTCTAAGAGATGATAAGAAAGACTCATTTGTTCAGGGGCTTGAACGCTTAATTGATGCGTCTTCTTCAATTCCGAAATTCACCGCATATTTTATCGCTGAAAATGTAAGTTCCGAACAGGCAAATTCAATGATAAATGCTTTCTGCAACATACAGTCGCAATTATCTACTGTTTCGGAAGTTCATTTGACGTATTCAGACTCGGAAACAAAAGGTGTGTCAGACAGCATAACTCGTAGTTTCTCCGAAACTCTTACTGAGAATATTTCTCGCACAGTCACTCGTACCGAAGGAACAAACGAAAATATTACCAACGGTGAGTCTGATAGCAACAGCCACTCTGATAATCGCAGTAAAAACATATTGCACTCTTTATGCTCTACTTTATTTGGCGGCAGGACTGGCAGTTCAGACAGCACTTCACATCAAACCAACTGGAGCAAACAAACCGGATGGAATGTTTCAACCGCCGTAGGCGACCAATCTGGAACATCAACGGGTAAACAAAAAGGAGAAAGCAACCAGCATCAAGAAAATCAAAGCACTACTACCGGCACATCACGCCAAATTACCATTAAGAATTTTGCTCTACAAAATTTTATAAAGCTCATTGACAAGCAAGTTGAGCGTATAAATAATGGTATTCCATTTGGCTTATGGTCTGTTTCAACGTACTTCGTGGCCCCCACCGAAACCACTTCTGTCAAATTAGCCAACTTATATCGAGGTTGCATTATCGGAGAGGAGTCAGGAATTGAAAACTGCGCAATCAATACCTGGTGCAAACCAAGAGATTGTTCAGCTATCTACGAATATCTGACTAACTCTTTGCAGCCCCGCTTCATCTTCAATGGCATAAATGTGTCGCCGGGTACCGTTGTGACAAGCAAGGAGCTTGCTATTCATCTTTCGTTGCCCCAAACATCTGTTCCGGGCGTACTTGTTCGCGAAGAACAGCCTTTTGGTCGTAATGTTATCACTGATGATAAATATACCCCTGATAACTCAATCGCCATTGGTACCGTTCAACACCTTGGCGAAACATTCGAGGACGAAGTAGTAAGTTTGGGTATCAATGGATTATCCAAACACACTTTAGTAACTGGCACAACAGGTAGTGGTAAATCGAATACACTTTATCTCCTTTTATCAGAATTGATGAAGAAAGGAATAAAATTCCTTGTCATTGAACCTGCAAAAGGAGAATATAAAGAAGTATTCGGTTCAGACCCAAGCGTAATTGTTTACGGCAGCAATCCACGAATTTCGGATTTACTTACAATAAATCCGTTTGCGTTTCCCGAAGACATAGATGTGTATGAACACATTGATGCTTTAGTAGAGATATTCAATGCTTGCTGGCCGATGTATGCTGCTATGCCGCAAGTCCTCAAACATTCTATCATTGAGGCATATAAAACTTGTGGTTGGGATTTAGACAATTCATATAATCCCAACGGAGTTTTCCCGACTGTGGCTGATGTATTGGATAGCCTAAAAGACTACATCAACTCGTCAGAGTATTCTTCGGACACAAAAGGCGATTACAAGGGATCGTTAGAAACCCGCTTGCAATCGTTGTGTGACGGCATTGTTGGGCGAATGTTCAATGGCACGCCCTTAAGCGACCAGCAATTATTTGACACAAATGTAATTATCGACATTTCAAGGGTTAAATCATCTGAAACCAAGTCGCTTATTATGGGTCTGCTTGTGCTGAAATTGAACGAATATCGTTCATCTGAGCACAAGGGTATGAACTTGCCACTTCGCCATATTACTGTTCTTGAAGAAGCCCACAACCTACTCAAAAGGACTTCTACCGCACAATCGGCTGAATCTTCGAATGTCGCAGGTATGGCCGTGGAAAAGATAGCAAACAGTATGGCTGAAATGCGTACATACGGCGAAGGTTTTATCATTGCAGACCAATCGCCATCAATGCTCGATCTTGCCGCTATACGAAATACTAATACAAAAATTCTCATGGCTCTTCCCGAAAAGGAAGATAGAGAAGCCGCTGGTAAATCCATCGGACTTGATGATAGCCACATTGAGGAAATATCAAAACTGAAAACCGGTGAGGCCATCATCTATCAAACATCTTGGGAAGAACCTGTAAGAACAAAAGTTTTCTATTGCCCCATAGAAAGTACACCGTGGTCTTACAAATTCAGTTACTCATCATTAGACGCGCATAATTCAGCTGCTCTTGCAGAGATTTTTAATATTCTCTACAAATGCTATACTTCAGTTGGTGCTGACATTAACCGCGCTGAGTTCTTTGCATTGCTTGCCAAGTCAACCATCTCAGGAGGTAGACTTGGCAAAATCAAGCAAAAATTGAATAGCATAATAAAACCCTCTAATGATGACATTGCATTTATCTTTGTAACCATAGTAGGCACTTCAATTTTTGAATCCGCATCTAAATCTTCGGATGTGGATGTTATGAATGCAAACATTACTCGCTCACTCTCAGAGGTAACAGGGCTTTCTGTTGATTCAAGAATGAGAACATTCTTGAATATGTATATGAAAGGTTGCAGCGACAGAATGAATAATGCTTTTTACAAAGGTTGGCTTGAAGCCACATTAAACAAATAATTATGGACCCAATTACAGGTGCTATCGTAAAAGAAGTTGCTAAAGAAGCAGCTGAAAAAGTGGCAGAGAAATCTGCCGACATGGCTCTGAATTATACGGCCGATAAGATAGATGAAGCTACGCGACCGGATAAAGAGAGCAATGCACTCCGTACATGTGAGAAAATTACTAATGCAATCGAGGCTGGTACCCTATCGGATGCAGCTATTGAGACGAGAGTTGAAGCCTCGGCTCATAGTGCTTGCCTTTTCTTTGGTATTCCCGATGCTGAATTAACAGAAGGTGGTGCTATTGGTGTGTATCGCAACTGCGATATATTCGTAGGTAACGATGTCTTTGAATATAATTTAGAGCAATTCAAAGATATGGGCTGCGTTTCGTTCGAGGATATGACCAAAGTTTGGGCACATGAATGCGGCCACCGCATTTTGCGCATGGACTTTCAAGAGCCTTGGCCCCAAGAACTTGGTGCAGATTTCTTCTCGGGTGTCCGCTCCGAAATGTTAGGATTGCCAAGTAGCAATTTTGAGGAAATGTTAGCTTCCACAAAAGCATCGCCTTCTCATCCTAACGGCATTATTAGAGTCAGGGCTATTGAATATGGCCGCGAGGTCGTTCGACAGCTCCAAGCGCAAGGCATAACCCCAACCATAGAGAATTGCAAAGCAGCTTTTGCTAATTCACCCTTTGCTCAAGTCTCTCACGAAAATTTCCAAAGAGAGGGTAAATTGGCTGCTTTTGTAGATGATAAAGCATGGCACGAAAAGAACGCCAAAACAGCACAGGAAAACGCTAACTACTACACGAAAGAAGCTGCTAAAGCTGTAGAAAGAGGAGATTACTCTCACGCCAAAGACTTAGAACAGAAAGCCCAGTTCTATCAGCACAAGGCAAATGACGAGATGAAAGCAGCTTCTTCTTGTACTAAACTCGTTGATGCAGAAGCTACTACTGATACCGCTGAAGTATCCACTGACGTTGAAATTCGTCGTAAAGGAGGTGGTTACGATTCCTTAGATTGGGGTTGGAAGGATACTCCTCCGCATGAAAAGCATCATATGCCATCCAACGCCAGCTCTCACCTTGAAACTGGAGAGGGTCCCTGCATTGCTATGGAATATGAAGACCATGTTCAAACAGCAAGCTGGGGTAATTCTCGAGATGCAAGAGCCTACGCCGCTGCTCAAAAAGAACTTATAGAACAAGGCAAGTTCAGAGAAGCATTGCAAATGGACATTGATGATATCCATTCTAAATTTGGCGATAAGTACGATGACGCTATTGCACAAATGTTAGAATACGTTGATGAATTAGAACGAAACAATAAAATCTGAAAATATGGAACTTACTCCTTATATTAAAGTCGGAAATATCGCTTTTAATGAAAAGCGTTCTCTCGTTAGGGTTGATTATCCTAACTTTCGAGAGTTCAAAAAGACCCCAATAAGCAGGAACACTACAGACGCTTATCCCGGTTTTCACGTTTTCTATGATATCAATAACGAAGTTGAAGCAGTCGAGTTTTTCCATGGTGAGTTATTGACACTTAACGGAGTTAACCTCTTTAGCTTATCAAAAGCAGAGTTTATTAACAAATTCCCCAGTTGCATTGATGAGGACAGCTCTCTCAACTGTGTAAAAGAAGGCTTTATGGTTTCTTTTGCTCATAATGTCGTTGATGGAATACTCGTTTACAGAAAAGGTTATTGGGATTGACATAAGGCTTGGACATACTGGCTACCGCCGTCAAACTAAGCTCACTACCGCTCATCGAGCCTTAGGCCTCGCCCCATTCGTGCAAATCTTAACGCGAACACTTCACAACTCCCTTGAACCGTTCAGCCGAATCAAGTGAGTTGTGAAGTGTTCGTCCGACATGGGTATAATCTAGTGGGTACAAGTCCCTAACGCGGCTAATAGTGGCAAGCGTACAGCCAAAGACAACGCAAGACTCCGAGTCGAGAATAAACAAAATCGGTAAAGTATGTAACCGCCATATGCGGACCCGCTTGTATGGTGGTGTGAGAGGACAAGTGAACACGAAAGGAGGCGAACATCTCTGATTAGTGTTCACCTCCTACTTGATTTTCATCAATCGGTAATTGAATGCTTATGGATTTGCACTTGTTGCCACTTCGCCTCCATTTCCCTTGATAATTCTACAATCTGACGGCTCACCCTCACAAGGTCTATGGTGCATTTCTCTAACTTGTAGAGCAATGCCATCGCTTTCTTCTCCGAGAAATGGATGCGTAGTTCCTTCACGACCTGATTGTAGTTCGTGCCGATGGCACGGAACTGCGCATGGAAGTCTGACAGCTTGGTGTAGTAATCCACCAGTGTCTTGTCCACTTTCAGCACCTTGAACTTCTGCCCGAAGAAATGCGCCTTGAGAAAGACGGCTTTCGCGTACACCTGTGATTCCTCGTACATGGTGAGAAACCTGTTCCATTCCACATCGTCGAAACGCACCATCACGCAGTGCGTCTTTGGGTTCAACTTGGGATTTCTCCCGTACCTACTCTTCTTTTTCATGCTTCTTATCTTTCTATTTTATGGTTTATCCATTGTTTAATCTTTGATTAAGGAACCCCGAAATTATCCGACTGCGGAGGATAATTCTGCCCACGGCGGTGCAAGGATTTTCAGTTACTTAGAATTATTCGGGTAACTGAAAATATATCTTGCTGTGTCTTTGAGGACACGAGAATCCTCCGCTTGTCGGATTGGTTTGTGAGTGCAATAACTCACTGGGGATGTCGGTCAAACCGATGGAGTGCATCCACCGGCTTGACCGGTTCCACCGCAGTCCGTTCAGAGCTTGCGCCACTGCTCGATGTCTTCCCGATAGGTTTCAAGGTGCTGGCGGACGAGATTCTCGACCATCCCCGATGCGCTCATGCCCCTGCCGCCGAAGTAGCGGACAATCCTGTCCAAGCTGTCGCGTACCTCGCCGCTGACGAACACGGGCTTGCGGTCGGTAATCTTGGGGACTTGCAGGTAAGTGGTGCGGTACTCGTCCAACGACAGCCTGCGCTGCTTGCTGCTGATGCGTTTCTGCGGCAATGCCGCCTTTCCGGGTAGGTCCCTTGTGCTTCCTTCAAGCACTTCATTCGCCGCTTCCTCTGCTGGTTCTTCCGTTACGGCGGTCTTCGCTTCCGAGGTGTCGGGAGCATCGGCAGGTTCCGGCTTGTCCGTCTCCAAACCGATACGCTTGTAGAGGTCGTTCAAGGATGTCCTGTCACGGGATTCCCTGCGACTCATTCTTTCCACGATTTCCTGAGCTTGCTGCTCACTGATGGTTGATTCTTTTCTTGTTGCCATAAAAACAAATTGATTAAGTTATTACTGTGGTCTTGGTCTGCACCTCGACCGATTATCGTCAGCGAAATAAGGTGTTTTAATGCAGTCAGTCAAGCGTTTGGATTCGATTCGGCAATTTTGTGTGGCTTTGCTTAATGCCAGTCTGAACTTCGGTGCAGACTTCACCGATTTGCCGGAATGATTGAATCAGACGAGATGCGATGCGGAAGAGAAATAAGGGCTTATTTCCAATCCTGCCGATGGCTTGTTCCGCCTCGTCAAGAATAAGGCAATGGAAGCCTTCCCCCTTACCTTATTATAATAAAGGAGCAACTGCCAACGAAGAGAGTATATTTTACGGAGGCATAGACGTTGCCACCCCGGACAAGTGCTACATCGTTGTGCCACAAGCTGCCAGTTTTGAAAAATCCATTGTTTTATAAATGTTTACCATTTTCTTTGCAGCGAGAAGAAGCAATGACAACAATAAATGAAGTATATGGAAATAGTATCAATCGAAAGAAAGACCTTTGAGGCGATGGTCGCCAAGTTCGACCATTTTGTCCGCCGCATGGATGCCATCTGCCAGCGGCACGGAGAGAAGAAGATGACGGAGTGGATGTACAATCAGGACGTATGCCAAATGCTGAACATCAGCCCACGCACATTGCAGACCCTGCGGGACAACGGCACGCTTGCCTACTCGCAGATAAACCACAAGACGTATTACCGCCCCGAAGACGTTCAACGCATCGTATCTGTCGTGGAAGACAGGCGTAAGGATGCGAAGTTCAAAGGAAAGGCAATCTAATCACTGAATACAATAAACCCACTAAATCCAAAGTATATGAATGAACTGATTAACAAGGACAGCGAGTGGATAATCCACTTCATGGGCAGCATCGACCGCCTGCTGGACAGCTTCGAGCGTATGACCGCCAACTATCGTCCGACACTGGGCGGCGAGCGTTTCTTTACCGACAAGGAGGTATCGGCACGGCTGAAAGTGAGCCGCCGGACTTTGCAGGATTACCGTAACGAAGGACGGATACCCTACATCCAGTTGGGCGGCAAAATCCTCTACCGTGAATCGGACATCGAGCGGATGCTTGCTGACGGCTACCGCTCCGCATACCGACTGACGGGTACATGATTTTCTTGAAGGAGCGCAGTTTGCCGTCTGCCCTATAATTGCGCCAGCAATGAAGCTTCGGCAAATAAAGAAAAAAGGAACGGCTTACAGATGAAGCGCCAAAATCCTGCTTCGTCTGTAAGCCGTTCCTTTTTTTCTGTCTTCTGATTTCCGTCAGTCGCTTGTTTCCGTTGCCGGATGCCTTTCTTGCGTATGGCAGGCAAGGGCAAGGTTTTCGGGCTGAATACGCTCAAACCTGTTTGAGGAAGATTTTGCCCGAAACGGCTCTGCCGCCCGACCTTGCCACTGCCACCAGAGCCATACGCTACCTTTGCATCCGTGCATCGGGAACAAGTGGCTGACGGAATGAACCTCAACTATACCATCGGTTGTTATCTCTGCCGCAGGAAACAAGCAATGTAACCGAAGTTCCTATTGTTCCGGCACTCGCTTTATTGATTACAAACTGTCTGAACGAGATACTTTCTTTGCTGCGTATTCTGAATGCAATGGCTATAATCATTTCAAGGCTGTAAACGTCATAGCTGATTCCGTCCGCTTGCTTGACGTATTTCATTGTGTCCAGTTCACTCACTTCCTTGTTCTTGTATATGGAACGGATTGCCTTGCGGACATGGCAGGAGAACACGCCGAACAGGTCGGCTATCTCCTGTTGCGTCATCCATACGGGTACGGTCGGCATAGTGACTGCACCCGTTTCACTGATTGTAATGATTCCCCTGTTCATACTACTCCTTATTTAATGTTGTCTGTTTGTGGTTGTTTGTCTTTTCGCCAGCCGAAACGTCCTTTCTTCGTTCCATCAGCTTGTCCATGTCCTTTGAGATTTTATCATCGGTTATCCGGGCATATCCCTGTGTGGTTCGGATGTTTGAGTGTCCCATCATCTTGGCAATGCTTTCGATAGGTATATCCGCCGAAATCAGAAACGTTCCGAAGCTGTGACGACTTTGATGATAGCTCAAATTATCTTCTTTGCCAATGATTACGCCTATCTCGTGAATCTCAAACCACAGGGCATCACGGCTCGGAAGCGGGAACACGGGCTGTTCGTCATCGGTCGTATTGTATAGTGACAATATCCGCTCCGCTATGGGATGTAGGGGAATGAACGCCTCTACACTCGTTTTCTTGCGGTTGATGCGGATGAATCGTCTGCCCTCCGCATTCGTCCCGATATGGTGCGGATGCAGGAGTTTTATATCCACATACGCCAACCCCGTCAGCGTGGAAAAGATGAAAGCCCGCCTTGCAAGTTCCTGACGCTTGTCGTACATCGGGGTGGAGAGAATTCTCTTGAATTCCTCACGGCTGATGTACTTGTGCCTTGCCTCCGGCTTTGGCTCATATTCCAAATCCTCACAGGGGTTCACACGGATAATATCCCTGTCCACGGCAAGATAAAGCAGGCGGTTCAGCCAGCACATGCATTTGTTGGTCTGGGATGAACTGAAATTCTTGCACTTCTTCAAAAACGCCTTGTAGGACTTGCCGAAATCTTCCGTCACTTCCTCAAAAGCGATGTCCTTCTTCCTGAAAGACGCGAGGTAGTCCACCAGATACTTCTGATAGTACATTGAACCTCGGTAAGTGGAGATTGAATCTATTTCCTCGGAATGTTTCCTCAACCGCTCCCTTTCCCATTCGCCCATTTGCAGGAGGGTGGTCGGGTGGATGTTGTTCAAGGTGATATGGTTTTTCAATATCTCCGCACTGACCACGCCCTGCGATTTCAGGATTTCCTCGTATGCCTCTGAAATGAGCCGGAGGTATTCCTGCAAGCGGTTGTTCTCCCTTGCGGACTTTATCTCGTTCTTCCTGCCGTTCCAGTCTTCCGGGCGGCAATAGATTCCCGTGCTGACGGCTGTCTGCTTTCCGTCAATGGTTATGCGGCAAAGGATGCCTGTCGTTCCGTCCGCCTTCACCCTGCTGCGGTTGATGTAGGGTAACAATGAAAATGTACTTCGCATATCGTTTTCTGTATTAAAGGGTTAAAGAACTAATTGAAAATCCTTGGTGGCTTCTATGAACTTGTCCATGTCCTCGAAAAGCTTCTTCGGGCTGACACGGGCATATACCTGTGTCGTGGAAATGTCGGAGTGCCCCAACATCCGGCTGATGGTCTCTATCGGCACGCCAGCTTCGAGGGTTATCAGCGAGGCGAAACTATGCCTCGCCTGATGGTAGCACAAGTTATCCTTGATACCAGCCAGTGCAGCCAACGCCTTCATGTGTCGCTTCATGTTCGGGTGATGGATTATCGGGAAGAGCGTTTTCCGTGTCTCGTCCTTGTATTTTTCAAGCAGGGCTAACGCTTCGGGTAGTAGTTTGACGCTCGCCCTGTGCTCGTTTTTCTTCCTGCGGTATTTCAGCCACAATGCCCCGTCGTCGTCCGTGTATAGGTTCTCTTCCGTGATGGCACCACTTTTAAAAGACTTCAAATTTGGTAAATCCCTGAATATTAAACATTTCAGGGATTTTCTTTTTCTCCCAATCCGCATATTTTTGGCAAAACAACGCACTTCCGTAGTGCTAAATCGTGGACAATTTTAGTCTCGAAAAAAATGTCCACGAATTGTACCGTAAGTCGTTGATTGTCTTATCGTTTGACTCTTGCTATTCTGCACGATTCAGTAACTTTAAACATTAATTTTTTAGAGTATGAAACGACAGACTTTCAACGTGCTGTTCTTCATCCGCAAAACAAGAACAGTAAAATCAGGTGAAACACCTATCATGTTGCGGATAACTATTCAAGGTCAATTAGCTGAAATGCAGCTAAAACGAACTGTTAAGCCTGAACTCTGGTCACAAGCCAAAGAACGTTGTACAGGTAAAGATTCTAAATCAGTAGAAGTAAACCGTTATCTGGAATCGGTAAAATTACGCTTGTATGAGATTCATCGAACTTTGGAAGATGAAAACAAACTTATTAATCCGATGGAAATCAAAAGACGTTTTCTTGGACTGGATGAAAAGCATAAAATGTTCTTTGAAGTATTCCAAGAACACAACGACAAATGCAGAAAACTGATCGGCAAGGATTACGCAAAGGTCACTATCTCCCGTTTTGATACATGCCTGAAATATTTTAAAGAAATGCTTCTAAAACAGTACCACCAAAAGGATATTCCGATGAAAGAAATAAATAATGCCATCATTCAGGATTATGTTCATTTCTTGAAATCAAAAAAGAATCTACAAGAGAATACCGTTATCCGCTACATGAAAGTAGTCAAGAAGATTACTAACATGGCTCTTGCAAACGACTGGATAGATAAGAATCCGTTTATGAATATCCACTTCCATGAGCAGGAAGTACATAAAGAGTTTCTAACCAAAGAAGAATTAGAAATTTTACGGACTAAAGTTTTCAATGTACCACGCTTGGAATTGGTACGTGATATTTTCTTATTCCAGTGTTGGACTGGATTAGCGTTCATAGATGTATCGGAATTGAAACCCGAACATTTGGTAACAGACAATCAAGGGAACGTCTGGATAAGAAAAGCCCGCCAAAAGACAAAAGTCATGTGTAATATTCCGCTTTTGGATATTCCGTTAGCTATATTGGATAAATACAAAGGCTATCCGCTTTGTGAAAAGAAAGGTACATTATTAACCGTTCCATGCAACCAAAAGGCAAACAGTTATTTGAAGGAAATAGCTGATTTCTGCGGAATTAAGAAGAACCTGACCACGCATACAGGGCGTCATACTTTTTCGACTGTCGTTACGCTAGCTAACAATGTTTCATTGGAAAATGTATCTAAGATGCTCGGTCATACCAATACGAAAATGACACAGCGATACGCAAAAGTATTGGATCAGAGTATTCTCCGAGAGATGCAGAATGTACGGGAGAACTTCTCTACTAAAACTACCTAAAGATGAAAACGGCTACCTAATCCATTCGGACGGTAGCCGTTTCTCTATCTTCATTATATTAAAGGCTAAAGAGAATAATCTTCTATATTATAGGCAGAACGAAACCTATCTTCCAAAACCTTCCTAATATCCGATTCACGAAACAGCACTTTGCCCGGAAATTGAATAAAAGGGAAAATGCCATCATCCCGATAATACTGTAAAGTCCTACGGCTGATTTTGAGTATAGAACAAAGTTCTTCGCTTGTCAGATACCGTTCACCCTCAAACATGGCTTTATTATTCTTCAATGCATATTCTATATAAGGTAAAGCCCTATCTAACGATTGCAATAATTCTTGGCTATCCTCATTCGTGTACAAATCCATAAGCAATTATTCTTTAGTAGTTACTTTTATTCTACCTGACTCCAATAGTTTTTGCACTTCGACAACCTTATAATATACTTTCTTGCCAACAGTCGAAAAAGAAAGTTTGCCACTCTCCCGTAAAGACTGTAATATTCGCAGAGAAATATTTAGCGAAGCTGCCAATGTCTTGCCTTCTATCCATTCTTTCTCAATACACATATCAGAGGGAGATAAAGAAGTATTATCTGCCAATGATATAATCTGTTCCAGCTTCTTTCTAAAAGAATCGAAGGAAATTCTTTCTATTGCTACTATATCCATATATAAATTACTTTTCAAAATTCATTTTCTTTTAAAGTAAGTTTTTCAGAACTCAATATGAAACATTGACAAAGGTAAGTTCCGCATTTAGCCTGTTCAAGTCCAAGCCTTCGGTTTAGAAGAAAATCTTCCTCTCACTATGTTCAAGCGTATTTTCATCTAAAGACTTGCACAGACTAAATACTTCACTGGAAAAGTCAATGATTCAAATTAAATTCCGAAAAACAATGTTTTGAGAGTGGTAGGTTATTCTTTCCAACTTTCAAAGTAGTGCTTTTGGAGCAGTTTGTCAATATCACTTTGGCGGTAGATGATTTTGCCTTTTATCTGGATAAAGGGGATTAATCCTGTATCTCGCCATTCTTGCAAGGTTCGCAAACTGACATTCAGTTTCTTGGAAACTTCATGGTTAGAAAGAAAGCATTCCCCGTTCAGGTGAGGTTTGTAATGCTTGACAATAGTTTCAATGCCATTCAGCATTGAATCGAGCGAAGAAATAAATTCTTTGACTTGCGGTGTATCTTTATTTATAAGTTCCATGATTGAAAAATTGTTTTATTGAAATATTGATTTCAAGATTGCCAGATAGCTAATCAGTTATATGATTAGCTGGTTGATAAGTTAGTTACGCAGATAATCACCTAATGATGAAATGCTAAGTACATCTTTTATCCGGTCATAATCTATATAGAGCCGCTTGGATGCAGTGGCAATAAAATACTGGCTACCATCTTTCTGTATCTCATACGTAGCAGGAGAAGCCTGTTTGGTGGTTTCCGATACATATATAATAGAAAGGAGATGTTTTTTGTCATTCCGGTAAATGATAACCGTAGGATTCAGATTAACGCTTTCCCATGTGCCGACAATGGGAAACAGGTTGAAGGACGGATAATCTTCTTTAGTTCTTTTCATAAGGCGTGGTTTGTTTGGGTGATTGATTCAGTGTTTCACTGTCTGCAATAATTCTTTCAATATCAGCAGATTTATAATAAATCTTACTGCCTATTTGAAAATAAGCCAATCTTCCGCTACTCCGATAATATTGCAGCGTTCGCTTGCTAAAGCCTAACAACAGGCACACTTCCTGACTGTCCAGCCAGTTTTCTACTTTCTGTGTATGAGTGCTGCACAAACTTTCTATCCGTTTGGCAAACTCCGTGAACCGTTCGCAGACATACGAAAATGTTCTTCTTTCGATGGTTACTACTTCCATACTTTTTCAAATTTAAATGGTTTATAAAACGTGTTGATTCTATTTTCATCGGCAAATGAAAGAAGAATCAAGAGCCGTTTTAAAAACTGTCTAGGGATGGCATAGTAAATTCAGCATTGGCTTGATAGTAAAAAACTATCTTCCACTGCAAATTTACCAAGCAAATTATTTGTATGTTTCCGATAAGTAACATATATTTGTTCCCAAATAGTAACAACATATAAAATGGCAGGAAAAAGCATAACAGGAGAAAGAGATCGGGAAGCTACTGAAAAACGGTTGCTGGATACTATCGGTAAAATGATTGCCGAAGATGGCTTCGAGAAAATTGGCATTAACGCTATAGCTACCCAATCAGGTGTTTCAAAGATATTGATATACCGCTATTTTGGTTCGGTAGAGGGACTTATGGCTGCTTACATACGGCAACATGATTTTTGGCTCAATTTTCCACTTGAATATCCCAGCCGTAAAGAACTACCTGCATTCGTGAAAGGTATGTTTCAAGGACAGATTGAGCAATTAAGGAATAATCCTACTTTAAAAAGGCTTTATCGCTGGGAACTATCTTGCAATAATGATATGATCGTAAAGCTAAGAGAGCAGCGAGAGAAAGTTGGAATAGACCTTATTAAAAAAGTGAGTGAACTAACAGGACATCCGCAGAAGGAGATAGCGGTAATGGCTTCCCTCTTGACTGCATCTATTACCTATCTGGTGATGCTGGAAGATTTCTGTCCGGTATATAACGGTATCCCCCTAAATGAAAACTCCGGTTGGGAACAAATAAACGAAGGAATTGAGGTCTTTATCAATAAGATATTTCAAAATGAACACTGATTTCATACAAATAGCCAGCTATGCTTCTAAGGCTCCTTCGGGACATAACACGCAACCTTGGAAATTTCATATTGCTAATAATACAATTACGGTTATTCCAAACTTCGAGGTTGCATTACCTGTCGTTGATGGAAATAACCGGGAGTTATTCATTAGTTTAGGTTGTGCAGTCGAAAACCTATGTATTGCGGCCAACCATTTCGGCTATACAACTCAAATAGTTGAATATAGCATCAAAGGAATCATTCTTGAATTAACAAAGAATGACCTCATGGTTGAAAATTCTCTATTCCATCAAATAGAAAAACGGCAAACAAACCGTAGTGTCTATAATGGTAATAAAGTATCGAATGAAATGCTGCAACAGCTTCAATCCATTCAAAAAGAAGATGCTGTTCAATTCTACTTTGCCGAAATAGGTACACCATTTGCCGACACAATAATCAAATACATACTGAAAGGGAATGAAATTCAAATGAATGATGCTGCTTTCAAAAATGAATTACTTTCGTGGATGAGATTTAATAAGAAACAGGTTACAGAGACACAAAACGGATTAAGTTATCTCGTTTTCGGAAACCCGCCATTGCCCGGAATATTTGCACGCCCCATAGTTCGCTTATTCCTAAAATCCAATATGCAAAATAAATCGGATAGGAAGAAAATCGGTTCTTCCTCACATTTCGTTATATATACCACGCAGAATAATACCATTGAAGAATGGCTTAATTTAGGGAGAAGTCTTCAACGCTTTTTATTAAAAACTAGTGAAATAGGAATTTCTTACGCTTTCCTGAACCAACCATGTGAAGTTACCACATTGTCGATTGCTCTACGGAAAGAGTTACCTATTAATAAGGAATATCCTACCTTGATATTGAGAATAGGTTATGCAAATCCAGTGCCCTATTCTCCTCGTAAGAATATTGAAACATTATTAAGATAATCTTTTTTTGCTTGCAATGTTCCCGATAAGTAACAAATGATATAATAACAATTTAATAAAACTAACATGAAGAAAATGGGATTGACATTCATTTATTTATGGCTCATTAGCCTTTGTTCCTGCCAAAAGGAACTAATTGAATATGAGAAAGGAGATGTAAAAATCTGCATAGAGCAGGGTGAACAATGGCTGCATGATTTTCCTTTGTTTTTGGGTATTAATAAAAAGAATCCACCGCAAATTGCTATTTGGTTGGAAGATACACAAGGGAATTATCTTTCAACGGTTTATGTAACTTATAAAATCGCCACTCAATCTTGGCAAGCATCGGGAGGAAACCGACGAAAAGAAGCTTTACCTCATTGGTGTTATTCACGTGGAGTTAAATACGATGATGGACTTTATTTGCCAACAAAGAAAGAGCCATTAATAGATGGCATATCAGGAGCGACCCCACACGAAAGCTTTGATATAAAATTAAATCCGGCAACAGCATTAAAGAAGTTCGTAGTAAAAATAGAAATAAATCATTCCACTGATTTCAATGAATCCTTCCCTAAATCAGCCAAAGATGGAGAAGCCAACTATTCAGGAGGTAAAGAAGGAAGCGGACAACCGGCAATCGTATATGCTGCCAATGTAGATTTATCGTCAGGTGAAAAATCATTTGAAGCAAATCTGGTGGGGCATAGCAGCCCTGACGGTAGTTCCGGAGAAGTTAGCAAAGATACATCGGGGCTGACAACTGCTTTACATATTGTGAAACGTATAACTGTAATTATCCAATGAAAAAGATTATTCTACTTATTATAGTTTGTTGCGCTACTGCTATTGTAACAGCGCAACAAACAGAACGCTTCACTCTTGCCACAAGTGTAGGAACAGGGATTGATATGAACGAGCCGGCAACCACTCCGTTTACGTGGCAAGCTCTTGGCTATTATGCTATCAACAAACGGCTATCGGTCGGTATCGGGACAGGATTATCTATTTATGAGAAAACTCTGATTCCGCTATTTGCCGATGCAAAATTGTTAATCATAAAGCCTAGAAAATTCACTCCTTATATAGAATGTGGCGTTGGATATAGTTTTGCACCGGATAAAAATGCTAATGGAGGTTTTTATTTGAATCCGTCTGTTGGGGTAGAATATTCAATTTGTAAAAGTAAGAAGTTATTCTTGACTTTAGGATATGAATCCCAGAAACTTGAACGGCTGAAAACGCAAAAACAATCATTGTTTACAGCTGAGTTTGCAGAGAAGTTAAGCCATCATGCTATTTCAATAAAGATTGGATTCATGTTTTAAAGACATAAAGAAATCATTCAGCAACATGTAACAGACTTTGGTCTGATTATTAATACTCATTAATTATTAAACACTCATGCCTATGAATGATTTATCAAAAACGAGGATTATCATCTTATTGACTGATTCCTCACAAAAAGTAACTGACACAGAAATGCAAGAGGCTTATGACGAATTTATCAGGTGCATAGCAACAATTGGCAGTTCAAAAGATAACTCCAATATCTTTCGGATGCTGAATCTCACTCGTATTGAGATAGCACCCTTAAAAGAGCTATATCAGTACGGGCAGGGGGAAAAATGCGCTTAAAAATTCTTATCTGCACAAAGTGCTGGCTATTATCAATGTAGAATTGGAACTATTAAGTCTAAAAATTAAGCATCCTGAATCATTTGATTCTCCCACCTCACCAACATTCGAATCAGATCTATATGTAATCCCTAAGTCAAAGGACTTGGGGATTATTGGTATTGCTGAAATAGTAATAGGGTTATCTTTTTTAGGCGAAGTAGTCGGAAAAGACGGAAAACCCG
Source organism: Odoribacter laneus YIT 12061 (assembly GCF_000243215.1). Lineage (GTDB taxonomy): Bacteria > Bacteroidota > Bacteroidia > Bacteroidales > Marinifilaceae > Culturomica > Culturomica lanea. The sequence goes on from NZ_JH594596.1 coordinate 596,775, forward strand.
TCCCATTAGTTCGTTTAGCTCACGGTTTTGAAGTCCTTTTCAATTTAAAATTTGGAAGTATATACGATAAACTGGATGCTATTTTTATGCGTAAACCATTCAATCTGACCAAAACATTAGATGCTTTAAAGAATGCAATTAACAAAGAAGCCCGTAAACGAGCTAATAAACATTAGACAAAATGGTTTTATAATTCTCTTATTTACAACTATTTGAATTTTATTTTTAGGGGAGTAGGTAACTACTCCTCTTTTTCTAGTTCTCCATTCTGCCGATTTTTGCATCATCAATCGATTGACATTCATAATGTATCACTAAAAAATGAAGCAAAATGTATATAGACAACGAAAACTTTGAGAAATGGATGGAGAAGCTATCCAAGAAACTTACTGAAATAGGGAAAGACTTAAAATCCCTAATCAAAACTGATAAAGTATTAGATGATAATGAAAAGATACTCGATAATCAGGATTTAGCCTTTCTTCTGAAAGTATCTTTCCGAACTCTTCAACGTTATAGGGTAAGCGGTCAACTACCTTTCTTTACCATCGGAAAGAAAACTTATTATCGTGCTGGTGATATTCGGTCTTTCGTTCGTGAACGTGCCGATTTCCAAACCTACAAACAGTTTGAAAAAGCCAATCAATTAGAGAATCAGCCTTGAAAGCAAAAGGTAGCAAGAGAAAGAAGTCTGTGTTTAGGCTATTTCTCTGTGCTACCACCCCGATTTAGCAGAAACTGCTTCACCTATCGGTTCAGCCCGTTTCACTAAATCGAGCAAGAGGGAACTGGACAAGTCCTGTTCTTCCCTCTTGCCCTGCGGGGCAAAGCCTTCGGCTTTAGCGTGTTACAAGAACACGCTGTAATGACACCTGTAATAAGCATTTTCTTTTCAATGCTTATTATCAGGTATTTATCTATTCACATTTCTATAAAAAAGTAATTACCATGCCAAACAGCAGTCGAAAAACGATATTCACTACCATTTCCATAGACAAGGAAACGGCAGCTTTGGTAGAGAAAATATGCAAACGCTATTCACTGAAAAAAAGTGAAGTTGTAAAGTTGGCGTTCGGGTATATAGATAAGGCACATATCAACCCATCCGAAGCCCCTGAATCCGTAAAATCGGAACTGGCGAAAATAAATAAGAGACAGGATGATATTATTCGCTTCATTCGCCACTATGAGGAAGAACAATTGAATCCTATGATACGGGCAACAAATTCTATCGCTTTGCGCTTCGATGCTATTAGTAAGACATTAGAAGCCTTTATTCTCTCTCAACTGGAAGCAAGTCAAGAGAGACAAACAGCCGTACTTAAAAAGCTAAGTGAACAGTTCGGCAATCATGCTGATGTTATAAATAACCAATCCAAACAGATTAACGCACTCTACCAGATACACCAACGGGATTATAGAAAATTGTTTCATCTGATACAACTCTATTCGGAACTATCTGCTTGTGGCGTGATGGATAGCAAACGGAAAGAGAATTTGAAAGTCGAAATCACCAACCTGATAAACACATAGGATTATGCATATAAATTTTGCCCCACCATCAAGTGGAACATATAATAATGCAGGAAGCAGTCGACAGTTAGCTAATTATTTAGAACATGAAGATTTGGAGCGGATGGAGAAAGGAATCTATACTGATGGCTTTTTCAATCTGACGGATGACAATATCTATAAATCAAAAGTGATTAAAGATATAGATAGTAATATCGGACAGCTCCTAAAAACAGATGCTAAGTTTTATGCTATCCATGTCAGTCCATCGGAAAGCGAGCTCCGAGCGATGGGTAATACAGAGCAGGAACAATCCAAAGCAATGAAATGCTATATCCGTGAAGTGTTTATTCCCGAATATGCTAAAAACTTTAATAAAAAACTATCCGCTTCGGATATAAAGTTCTATGGTAAGATTCATTTCGATCGTAGCCGTTCTAATAATGAACTGAAGATGCATTGTCATTTGATAGTCAGCCGGAAAGATCAATCCAATAAAAAGAAACTGTCACCACTTACCAATCACAAGAATACCAAGAGCGGGATAATTAAAGGTGGCTTCGACCGTGTGAACTTGTTCCAGCAAGTTGAAAAAGGGTTTGATAAACTGTTCAGCTACAACCGACCACTAGCTGAAACATTCGAGTATTGTAACACCATTAAAAACAGTAGTATGCCAAACAAATTGAAAACACAAGAAAAAGAAATATTTTTTGCCGATGAAAATATGGGATTACAAAAATCCGCAGTTACAAAAATAGATTCAAATACATCAGTACAACAAATCAATACGACGGCAGATAAGCAAAATAACAATAATTCGACTTCATTTACAAATAAATCAACCATCCAAAACAGGTTATCTTCCTTGTTTTCTATTCTTCCATTAGCTACTGATGTTTCATTAGACGATAACCTACAACAACCCAATCTAAAGAAAAAGAAGAAGCCTAGATTAAAATTATAAGATTCTAACTTATGCACTATTCTTGCCATAGAGTTCTATAAGCAGTATACAGACAAGACAAAATGTCACATAAGAATATTGCGACAAAGGAAGCCATTTCTTTTTATGACATTGTGTCCGTATTTCACACGTGGCATATTATTTGGGTATTTTTTTATAACGACTGTTAGGTCATAATCTATTTTTGAAAGACAAGCTATCTGAATATTATACATCTATTACTTTTAGTCTTAAATGTTATATTCCCCTAATCTGTTTTTCTTTATCATTAAAAACAATAAAATAAAACATAATTCATGGCTATTATTACCAAAAACAGGCTCTCTGAAATATCAAATAATAAATCAGGGGGATACACACAAAAATCAATTATTCTAAATGAATCAAGAAGCTATAGTAGAGGTTTCTATAAAACATCTATATTTTTATCACATAGTCATCTTGATAGAGATTATATAACTGATACTGTTGTTTTTCTCAGAAAAATGGGAGTAAACGTCTATATAGATTGGATGGATGATAATATGCCGAAAGAAACTAGCGGTAAAACTGCAGATATTTTAAAACAAAAAATAAAAGAGAATGATAAATTTATATTTCTAGCAACGAATAATTCTATATCCTCAAAATGGTGTAATTGGGAAATAGGCTTTGGCGATGCACATAAATATATAGATAGAATTGCACTACTTCCTTTAGCTGACAACTATACAGAGTGGAAAGGAAATGAGTATCTCCAAATCTACCCTCATATTGTTGAATCAGATTATACAAATGATTATTACAAAGTTATTTTCCCTAGTGGAAAGGAAATGAGTCTTTATGAATGGTTAAACCGTTAATTATTAAATATTATGAAGAAAAGAGTTTTTATTAGTTTTGATTTTGACAACAACTTAAGTCTAAAAAATCTACTTGTAGGTCAAGCAAAAAATCCTGATTCTCCTTTTGAGATATCTGATTGGTCATTGAAAGAAGCTGCTCCTGAATGGGATTGGATGTATAAAGCCGAACAAAAAATAAAATGTTCAGACATTGTAGTTGTAATCGCTGGTACATATACTTATTGTGCTTCTGGAGTGAAAAAAGAAATTGCGTTGGCAAGAAAGCATGACAAGAAAGTAGTCCAAATTAAACCTATTGGAACTAATCCAATAAGGGTTTATGATGCAGGTGTAATGTACGATTGGACTTGGGAAAATCTCAAAAAATTACTATCATAACATGAAAGCTGAATTTGAATCTTTCGTTAGAGATTTCGTTAATCATCTACGGGATAATAATGTTGCAATATTTGCAGGTGCAGGACTTTCGAAGGCTGCAGGTTATGTCAATTGGAAAGAATTATTAGAAGAAATAGCAGAAGATGTTGGGTTAAAAATAGAGCTGGAAGATGATTTGATATCTTTGGCTCAATATCATGTAAATCAAAATAATAGACATAAAATAAATCAGAAAATATTAGATGAATTTGTTGAAGGGAGCAACCCTACTGAAAATCATGTAATATTAAGTAGATTACCAATTGCAACATATTGGACTACAAATTACGATAAGTTATTAGAAGACAGTTTAGCCAAAAATCACAAAAGATATGATGTTAAAATAAGAGAAACAGATTTTCATCATTCAATACACAGAAGGGATGCTGTCATTTATAAAATGCATGGCGATGTAAGCAACCCCTCAGAGGCCGTAATTACTAAAGAGGATTATGAGAGATACTATTTATATCATAATTCGTTTTTAACAGCGTTAAATGGAGACTTGACTACTAAAACCTTTCTATTTCTCGGCTTTAGCTTTACAGACCCTAACATAACATATATAATTAGCCGTCTTAATAATGTTATTGATAAGAAGTCAAGTAGGCAACATTATTTATTTCTAAAAAGACCTATTATTGGTGATAGTAATATAACAAATGAGGCTGAATTAGACTATGCGAAAACAAAACAAAGACTTCTGATTGATGATTTAAAAATAAGATATAATATAAAGGCTTTGTTGATTGATGAATTCTCTGAAATTACCGATGTCTTAAAAGAGATAGAGAGAAGATATAAAAAGCAAACAATTTTCATATCTGGCAGTTCATGTGGAGAGTATGGGAGATTTGGAGAAAAACGAGCTACCGATTTCATACATAATCTAACTAAGCAGATTATACAAAAATCTTATACAATCGTAAATGGTTTCGGTGTTGGCGTTGGAAGTGCAGTCATTAATGGAGCTCTTGATGCAATTGATTCTGAACCTCAAAAATTCAGCGACTCACAATTAGTGATGAAACCTTTTCCACAATTTGTACCTGAAGGAAAAAATATTCAAGAGCTATGGGAAGCTTATCGTAAAAGGATTATTCCAATAGCAGGTATTGCTATTTTTGTTTTTGGGAATAAAAAAGATACTACTGGAAATGTCGTACTTGCTGACGGTGTCAAAAAGGAATTTAATATTGCTATAGAAAATGGAGTGATTCCAATACCTATTGCAGCAACTGGTTACATGAGTAAAGAGATATTTGATATTATTTCAGAAGACTCGTCTAAGTATCTCGCTCCTTATAACTGGCTGTGGAAAGAATTATGTCAAATGGACTCAGATGTAATATCAGAGGATGAGATAATAGACAAAGTTATTAATATAATTTTAAAATTAAACAAATAATGGGAAGAAGAGTATTTACTAGTTTTCATTATATTCCAGATAACTGGCGAGCTAGTCAGATTAGGAATATGGGTAAAATTGAAGGAAACGGTATTGTTTCTGCAAATAAATGGGAAGAGGTTACCAAAGGGGGGAATAAAGCTATCGAAAAATGGATAGATGACAACATGAGTGGTAAATCTTGTGTTATTGTTTTCGTTGGTGAAAATACTGCAAATAGAAAATGGATAGATTATGAGATAAAAAAAGCATGGGAAGAAGGACGTGGTATTTTTGGAATATATATTCATAATCTAAAAGATCGAGATGGCAATCAAGCCAATAAAGGTGATAATCCATTTGATGGTTTTACTATCAATGGAAAATCAATGTCATCTATTGTAAAATGCTACAATCCACCATATAAAACTAGTACAAATGTTTATGAGTACATAGAAAATAATATTGAAGATTGGATTGAAGAAGCAATAGAGATTCGTAATAAATATTAGTAGTGCGGCACGAAAAAAACTACAATATATTTGTAACAAAATAAAATACCCTATCTTTGTCTCCAGTATTCTCCATGAGTAAACTACCGCAAAAGCACGTAGCTAATTAGTGGGACAATTCATGAGATATGCTTGAAGAAAAAATATAAGGTTTTAAATATCAGCGTGGTAACTCCAACAGGAGAACCTCTGATGATATTGAGACAATGAGATATTTGAAAATAGGATCGTTCTTATAGCGAGCAAAACGATAAAACATAATCGTGTGCTAAATCATGTGGATTTCCAAATGGAAGAAACTATAAAACGGTGATAATCAACAGAGAGAAGATAAGAGTTCTCTTGCTGGTGGAACTCACATCGGCGTATGATACGCCAGTATAGCAAGCAAACAGGAAAAGGTCGCGTGCCAGTATGTGCGTCTTTCGGTACGAGGGGATTTCCACATCACGGATTTTCTCGAACGATTCACGGCTCAATGCTCGTGGGGTTCTTTCAGATTGTTTGGGCAATGTGAAATGTTGGAAATGGCATTTCTCGGAATACCCTTTCTTGTAAGCAAGGCGGCAAACTTTCTTCAGTATGGCAAGATGATGTCGGACGGTGTCAATCGCATACCCCTTTTCTTCCATGGCGAAAGCCTGATAGTCATGGATGAACTGCTCCGTCAGTTGTCCGAAAGCCAAATCCTTGACCTTGTACCGGGTCTCGATGAACTCTCGGAGTGCCAGCCGCATATAGTGATAGCCGGGATAAGTGCCTTTCGCACGGTCTATGCCGATGCGTGCCTTGATGTCATCGCATACGGCATCCGTCATTTTCATGAGGGTCATCTGCGTTTCCATGCTGCCTTGGAAAAGGTCTTTCACATCGGCGGCATCGAAATCAATCTTGCGCTCCACAAGGTTGTCGAACGCCGTGAACAGCAGCTTGTCTATCTTGGCATTAGTCTCAACCGCCTCGCGGCTCTTGCCGTTCAGACGGCTCTCACGTGGATTCCACAATTCGGGTGTGCAGGACAGCTTGCATCCGAACTGTGCCATCGTGCGGTTCACCGTAATCCGTCCCATTATCGGGGCTTTGCCCGACTTGTCCAGTCCGCTCTTTTTGAGGTAGAGCAGCACCTTGAATTTTTCTACTTTCATAACGCTTATATTTTGGTTGTGCAAAATTACTTGCCATATAAGCGTTCCTTGATATGCAAAACATTGTGTATGAGCGCAAACGAAACGGTGAGGACTTCATTTTACTTCTTTCCGTTAGCATTTTCCGTTTCGGTAACAGGGCGGCTAACGTTTTGGTAACTGAATAACCTCAATATTCTGTCCCCTTTTGCTTTTTCTCTATTTAGCAGAATACGGAAATCTTACTCATTTCAAACGACTTACGTTTTTACTTCACATCCTCGCTTTTCCTTGCATTACCTATCACTTTTCACACTGCCCGTCATACTTTTGCCACTACAATTTGTCTGACAAATGGCGTACCACTTGAAACCGTACAGAAACTTTTAGGGCATAAATCTATTCGCACGACACAGATATATGCAAAAATCGCCGATAAAAAGCTAACTGAAGATATGAACATGTTGTCGGAACGTCTACGAGATAAACAACGAATTTCAATAGCTATATGAAATAAGGGAGTTTTAAACTCCCTTATAAATTTTAACCCATAAAATTATAAGTATTCATAAACTATCTTATAATTAACACTTTAACAATGTTGTGGCTTTTTAAATTGCTAATTTTGCATTATGGAAAAGCATGTGGTGATTGAATTATTTTCTGCTGACGTAACAACTGAATTAAAACTAAACTTTGCAGAGGGGGTATTTTTGCCGGGTTTCCAAGCCCTGCACAAGATTATATGGAGTTATCCATTGATCTAAACACCGAGTTAATAAAACACCCTGCGTCTACTTTCTTCGGGAGGGTGCGGGGTAATTCCTTGTGCGATGCAAGAGTTGAGGAAGGGGATATACTTGTTATCGACAAATCCCTGTACCCGTCTGACGGCGATATGGTAGTAGCTTTTATAGACGGTGAATTTACATTGAAATTTATTCATTTTGAAACTGACGATACCGCCCCCGATAAGATATGGTTAATGCCTGCTAATGATGCTTACCAGCCTATCATGGTCACACCGGATAATGATTTTTTGGTTTGGGGCGTTGTCACTTACACAATTAAGAAAAGGAAATAAAATGTTCGGTCTGATCGTTATGTAAAGCTTTACATAACAATGAGTATGTAAAATTTATGATTATGTGGAGAAGCTGGTTCGTTCATGTCGTAAAACTCTTATATCCAATTCTTAGCTATAAATATCTCTTCACATAATATTATCTCCAAAGATAGCTAAAACTTTAGAGATTTTTTATTTACTACCGACATGGAATCCATAACTTTATAGTGTTATCAACAATTATTAACTCTATAAATTTATGGCTATGAACTTAAAATCGTACAATCAACTAATCTCTCAGGCAGCATCTTATATGCTTGAGAAAATGAATTTAAGTCCTACTACTGTATATGAATACAAGTTGGCGTGGCATCATCTAAGAGACTATATGGCAGAACATCATATTGTAGATATATCCCGAAATGTAAGTGATAAATATTTTTTGGAAAAATTCGGCAGTAATAATTATGTCGAATTAAAGATGGTAGGACAAAGAAAGGCGTTCAAGGCTATAAATCGACTAATCGAGTATAAACTGACGCAACAAATGAATTTCGTATACCCTAATAATAATCAGATAAATTATGTCTTTGAAGGAAAAATAGGATTATATATTAATACCTTCATAGCTACACTTAAATCCGAGAATATCTCATCGCTTTCAATAAATAAATACGAGCGATATCTTTCGATATTTAACAATTTCCTAATCAAATCCAATATAACGACAGTTCAGCAACTAACGTCTTCGCTATTGCTCACTTATATTCAAAGTTTCGATAAAAACGAGCCACCATACAGGATAATACACAGTTTAGCAATAGTCACTCGTTTTTGCAAATTTCTTTATAAAACTGGAGTAATAAGTATTGATATATCTAAACGTATTCCTCGATATAAGAAAGTAAATCAGCCACAAATACCATCTGTTTATTCCAAAGAAGAGATAGTACAGCTATTGTCATCAATTGATAGACAGACAAGATTAGGAAAAAGAAATTATGCAATTATACTATTAGCTGCAAGATTGGGATTAAGATTATCAGATATTAGAAATCTAAAATTTGAGAATATACAGTGGGAGGATAATCGCATCGCTATCACTCAATATAAAACGGGAAAAGGTCTCGCCTTACCTCTTTTGACAGACGTAGGTAACGCTATTTATGACTATATAAAGTATGGGCGACAAATATCGGACAGTCAATATGTATTTATTCCTGAGCGATCAGGCAGAGATAAACTCCTTATCTCATCTATATATACGATATTTCTCAAAGCGTTTATTAAAAGCGGAATAAAAACTGCCGATCGTAAACGAGGTCCTCACTCTCTTCGACACAGCCTTGGTTATGAGTTGCTTCAGCAATCTACACCATTACCTTATGTGAGTGAAGTGCTTGGTCACAGAAATACCGAGTCAACTAAATATTATATGCGCATTGATTTAACCTCGATGCGTAAATGTGTCATTGATGTTCCTGGTGTAAATAATCAGTTCTATGAGCAGAAAGGAGGTTGTTTTTATGAATAGGGAATTTTTAAGTATTTTTGCATCTCATTTGGAGGATTTCCTTAATCTTAAAAGAAACCTTGGCTATAAATATAACGGTAGTGCATATATACTTTATAATATAGATAAATGTATCTGTGACAACAATCTTAAAATATTGTCTATTAATAAAGAGTTCGCTTTGAACTGGTGTGCAAAACGCTCAAACGAAGCTAACAGAACATGGTATGGGAGAGTTGTTGTTTTTAGAGAATTTGCCATATATCTTACAGAAAATGGTACTGATGCGTATGTCCCAGCTAGACCAAAACATCCAACGGATTCATACGTACCGTATGTTTTTACGCACGATGAAATAGAACGACTGTTTGAAAGCGCGGATAGTTTAAGACTCGAAAAGTTGGAGATGCGCTCTGCAATATTCGCGATACCCGTTCTGCTGAGATTTCTATATGAAACAGGACTCAGGGTGAGCGAAGCTATGGCATTGAAGAATAGAAATATCAGCCTGGTAACAAAAACAGTTCTTGTTACTAACTGCAAGAATGGTAAGGACCGGTTAATTCCAATATCTGACTCTCTCGTAAAGATTTGTCAAACATATCTGTATTATAGAGATATGCTCAATATAGTTACCGACGAAAATAGCTATTTTTTTGTGTCAATCAACGGAAATAAATTATATCAGACTATTGTCTACCGATGGTATAGAGTATGTCTAGAAAATGCTGGAATACCTTTTATGGGTAAATCAAAAGGACCGAGAGTACATGATCTAAGACATACATTTGCTGTTCATTCAATGGCATCTATGGCTGACTCCGGATTGGATATGTATGTATCTTTACCTATACTATCAACCTACATGGGACACGATTCTCTCAAATCAACCGAATACTATGTTAGACTAACGGCAGAAATGTTTCCATCAATAGTGAACAATCTAGAAACTAATTTTACTGAAATTTTCCCAAACATATAATACCATGAAAACTACAGACTTTGCACAACATATATCTTTCTTTTTATCACGGCACCTTCCCAATCAAAAAGGTGCGAGCAAGAATACTATCAATTCATACCGTGACACTTTTGTATTGTTTCTACATTTTGCAGAGCAAACAAAGAAGATTCCAAGAAATCGGCTTACAATCAAAATGATGACACGTGAAATGGTAATTGAGTTTCTTGATTGGTTGCAAAATACAAGGAAGTCAAGTAACGTAACTCGCAATACTCGGCTTGCTGCTATCCACTCGTTTTTTGATTACCTACAATATGAAAACTTAGAGAATATATATGAATGTCAGAGAATTAAAGCTATAAAATATAAGCGAAAAGAGAACAAGTCGATTAACTATCTTTCAATTGATGGTATAAAATTGCTTCTGAAACAACCAGATATAACAACATCAAAAGGTAAAAGAGATTTAGCTTTGTTGTCACTGATGTATGATTCCGGAGTAAGAGTACAGGAAGTAATAGACTTAACTCCTTCGGCAATAAACATTCAAAAACAATCAACAATCAGAGTTGTCGGTAAGGGTAATAAGGCCAGATTAATTCCTTTATTAAATGCTCAAGTTAAAAATTTAGTTTCGTATTTGATTGAACTTGGTCTAAATAAACCTCAGGCGGGTGAATATCCACTGTTTAATAACGGTAGAAATGAGATGTTAACAAGAGCCGGGGTGTCATTTATTCTGAAAAAATATGCGATAATGGCAAGAAATGAAAACCCGGTACTTATACCAGAAACCATATCTCCTCACTCTTTGCGACATTCAAAGGCAATGCACCTGCTTCAAGCTGGTGTACCGCTGATATATATTAGAGATATTTTGGGGCACGTGTCAGTTCAAACAACAGAAATCTACGCTCGAATTGACACTAAACACAAATTTGAAATTATGCAGAACATATATGTAGATATCGTTCCAAATGAGGAATGCCCTAAATGGCAAAATAATGATATACTTACTTGGTTGAAATCATTTTGAAAATTATGGAGATTGTCACTAATCCCCATAATCTTTCTCGTAGACAACTCTATGATTTGAAGTAACTTTACCATTGAGAATGTAAATTAAACTGTGTTAATAAAGTTAGTATTTTTCACCTGACACAGTTTAATTTACACTCTCAATAACATCTTTTTTAACTGATATTGTCTATAATTGTGTAAATAGGAAACTACAGGAAACAATCTTGTAGTTTTTCTTTTATATATAACCTTGACAAACTGTAATTTTATGGAAATTCCCAAAGACTTCTTGCGTTAATTTAAGACGGAAGAAGATGTAATTAACTTTCTAACAGACTTGTATGCCCGAGTATTAGAACAAATGCTAGAAGGGGAAATGGATGCTCATTTGAGCTATGAAAAACCTTCCCCCTCAAATAGCAACAGCGGCAATTCCCGTAACAGTAGCTACGAGAAAAAAATCCAGATCCAACAGGGCGAATTCGAGCTAATTGTAGTTCCCAAACATCAAACTCCGTGGCTTATCCATAAAACGGCTGGTAATCTCTTTGTATGCCAAAGGCATGAGTGTTTCGGACATCGAAGAGGAAATGAAAGAAATTTACGGCATCACCCTTTCAACCTCCGCCATATCCATTATCATCAACAAAATATCACAGGCAGCTATAGAATGGCAACACCGTCCCTTGGAAAGTCTTTACCTGATCGTCTGGATGGATGGAATCATCATCAAGGTCAAAGAGAGCGGAAAAGTGATAAACAAAACCGTCTATTTATGCATAGGGCTTAATAAAGACGGGATGAAGGAAGTCCTGAGCATGTGGGTTGGCAAAAGCGAAAGTTCTTCTTTCTAGATAGGAGTATTGACCGATTTAAAAGCCCGTGGCATGAAAGGCATATTATAACGGTAACGATAATCTGAACGGATTTACCCAGACGATCAAAAGTGTATTCCCGGAATTCATCACCCAGATATGCGTTGTGCATCAAATTCGGAATTCCTGTAAATATGTGGGGTGGAAAGAAAAGAAGGAGTTTACAGCTGATTTAAAGAATATTTATAATGCTCCCACCCCAAAAAACGGCTGCTCTGGAACTTGATCTTTTAGAGCAAAAATGGAGTGGAAAATATCCGTATGCTATCCGCTCACGGCGAACAAACTGGGATAAGCAGACTTCTTTCTTTGATTTTCCCGTAGAGATAGTCCTCGTTCCCGAATGACGATACTCTCAAAAAGTCTGTATATCTGGCTATTATGGTAATTGAAAAGAAATAGTGTTAACCTATTTGGAACTAGGGCATCTAAATCGCAGTATTAATCTGTGCAATTTCTATCATAGCGAAAACCCTATCGGGGATTCCTTAAACTCGTTATTAAGTTGTGATTATCGTCTGTAATGCATTACGACTTCATATGGCACTAAATTACAACTTTTCCAAAATTCATATCCAATTCTGTTACTATATAGTACTTTCAAATCAAGAGAGTTAATATTCAAAAATGCAATAATTTTATTAAATGCTGTTTTACCATACCCTTTTCGTCTAAATAGCTCTACAATAAAAAAAATGTCTTATAAATATGGGACTTTTGCTATTATCAATTAATGTATACCCAATATGTTGGTCTTCTACACTAAAAATAATTGCCAAATATCCACTAGAGATAAATTCATGCATTCGGACTTCTAATTCCTTTATTGTCATGTTATTATTGCTCCCTCCGTTGTCGACAAGAGATTTATTAAAGATTGCCAACTCCAAACAGTCAGTATGTGTTGCAATTATAAATTTTAATTCTTTGAACATATTCTTTCATATTCCTTTATAGCGTCTTTACTATGCATTGCAAATATTATATTAAGATCTCTATGCACCAACACCGGACGACTTTAGAAATTCGTTACAGTTGTGGGATTCAAAGGGTAGTTTAAGTTGGCATTTTAAATGGGGATTCGGAAACAGTCATTTTTGGCTTAAACAAAGAACAACACCCGGAAATAATAAAGTGAACGAAAAAAGAGTTTTAATAGCCCGATTCTGAATTGAGTTGCCCGTACAGAAAACCTGTGCGGGCAGTTCTTTTTTTTGCCAGTCGTCGCAAAAAAAGAACCCAAAAAAAGACTTACACCCCGAAGGGATGAATGCCCGAATACGCCCGTATCCGGGCAATTGGTTTTATATAAAAGTTATATGCTATTATCAAATTAAAACATAATTTATATCTTTGGGAATAGATTGTTATAACTCACTAATAAATAAAAATGGCTTGATTTTAGCCATTATTGGGATAGTTTCAACGGTGATGTGACAGCAGGAAGGAAATAAAAGATAAGATCATGATTCAGTTTCACAATGCGACCGATACAGATGATAAAATTATCAATATAAATGATGTGACACGGGATAATCGTGCCGAACATTATTTTTGTATAGGATGCGGAAAGGAAATGAGTGCCGTTTTGGGTGAAAAGAGGGAACACCATTTCAGGCACAAAGAAGACACTTGTAGTTGGGAAAGTTATCTACACCAATTAGGCAAAAAATTAATCAAACAAAGATTTGAAACGTCGACTGAATTTATTGTACAATATTATGGTCAAAGTACCTGTCAGAAATGGGAGGAATGCAAGCTGAGAAAATCTTGTGGACAACTGAAATGCCAGTCAAAATTATTGTTTTCGGTTGATCTTAAAAACAATTACGACACTTGCGAGGAAGAAGCAGGATACAAGGGATTTCGGGCTGACTTAAAACTAACGCACAGTGAGTATCCTGAACGTGAACCGATTTTTTTAGAAATTTTCGTGACTCATGAATGTAAACCCGATAAGATAGAATCGGGGATTAAAATTATCGAGATAAAAATCGATTCAGAAATAGACGTACTTCGACCAATTATAGAAAACGAAGGTTCTATGGTAGAGTCCAAACCATATACTCCCTATAATGTCAAAACTATACCACCGATTCGATTTTATAATTTTGAGCGAAATGTGAGACCGGAATATCCCTTAAATCGGTTTTATTTGTATCGGGACGGGAACGGGTTACTACGTGGATGTTGCGAACAAAATAAAATCACCTGCCAGAATGTCGAAACGGAACACAACGATCTCTCACTTTTTGAGGTTGCAATTTTAGAGAAATCAGTTCCAAACAAACAGCAATATGGTTTATACTCTTTAGGCTTGGCGTTGGCAATAAAAAAAGGATTTAAAATAAAGAATTGTTTTTTCTGTAATCGGTTCAGAAGTTGTGTCTTAATAAAAACAACTAATCAAATAAATCCACAAACAGGTAAACCTGGGGTTATTCGTGTTCCGAATCATAAAATTTCAAAAGACTTAGATAGAACTAAGATTGCATCGTCATGTCCAAACTATCAAACTGACAATTATTTATGCAGCCGTATTATTTCCTCATTCAACCCTGATACATATTGGGAATGGTTGTGAGATAACTCAATTACTATGAATTTAGAATACGAACAAATTGAAAGCTTGGAACATATTAGAGAAGGGGTTGAAATACTTGAAGAAATATGTAACAAAGATATGATTAACACAATAAATGTTTGTCCTGAATCTTGCTTACATTTTTTCAACCCAGAATCCATGTCACATTTTTCTAAAACTTTTCCTAACTACAAAAATAATGTAAAATGTATTCCTTTTGAATTATATCCTTATGCGTTAATAGCAGAACAATACAAGAATATTGCTGAAAGTAAGCAAGATATTAGTTTGTATGATATTCAGAACAAATATTTTGATATAATAGAAACTAATTTTTATTTTTTATATGATAAAATGCATAAATTAGGCTTAACCCCTAGTCAAACAGCTCAATTATATGCAGATGATACTGACTTCATACATCGATTGGATAAAAATATACCTGCATTTTTTGATTTAATTATTAATTTTTGGCATAAATATGGTGATACTGTATATAAATATGTTAAGGATATGGATAGTAACATAATTAAAGGGATTCTTGGTGATGACTTATTTACGACAGATGATAATAATATTGCATCTAAATGTGGTATCTATGTAGACACTTTTGTTATTTCCTGTCCTTTCATTCATTTATACAATTTATTGCAATTAATGACACCAAAAGAAACCGTCTACATATTTGTTGAACGAACATTAAAACTTTTAACATATAAGCAATTAGCAATAATGAATAATTTTCCGATTGCAGTTGTTCTACCAGACAGAGATATGATGCCTAAATCGAATTTTAATTGGCTTATTGATTCAGGAAAAAGAGATGGATTATTTCATGCAAATAAAGTTTTTGGAACGAAGTTTTCCTCATGGGAAGAATTAAGAAATTATGCAGAAAAAAAATATTCAAATGAAAAATTATTCTCTATGATAAAAGATGAAAAATCAAATACAAAGAGGCTTTTTAATTTGGAACATTGTTATAAAGCACATGAACAGCAAATTAGTTTAAAATATTTTGAAGAGCCAACCTCACTTATTTTTCAAGGGATAACCAAAAATATAGTTTCTCAAATGTGTATATGCAATGATTTGTTATTTAAATCAATTCTTTTTAACGGAGTGCCTATTGTTGAGTCTCAATCCATATGGAAATCATTTAAATGGAAAATGGAATATGATGCAGAACGAAGCAACCCAGATGAACTGGTAGATAAACTACATATAATTAAGGGACTTAATTCACTTTCTAATACACGCTTGAAATGGATCGGGAATATTCCAATTGAAGGTTTAATCGAAATTAGAAAAAATGGAGCAATTAATGAAATTCGTGAAATTTTATCAAGAGGGATTAGTGAATTAATAGCGGCTGATAGCATTAACTTTAAAGCTACTTCCAAAAAAGTATTTAGCAACCTTAATGAAGCATTTCTTAAACATCAGGCCAATATAAAGGAACTAACACGCAAACCATGGAAAATAGCGGGTAAAGATATAGGTTCCTGGTTAGTGATGGGAAGTATTGAGCTTGCGGCTGCGTGTACAGGACAGCCATTATACGGAGTCTCTACTGTTGTACTAAATCAACTATTAGATGCTCCAAAAATAAAAGATTTGCCGAAATCTTTAAAAAAGATAAAGCAAGCATATGAAGGAGGTAAAATTGAAAAAAGAAATTTGAAACAATCGCCTATTGGACTAATGTTTAAATATAAAAAATAATGGGATTTGTCTTGGAATTAATAAGGTACGACCTTGAAAATTGTAATGACGAAATAAAAAAATATTTAGAGACTGAACTTTAAAATAAGAAAACCCGGCCACATAAAGTAGCCGGGTTTTTCTATTCTTTCTTTCCGTCATTCTGAAAAGATACCCGGTATTCTAATTCTTTCCCGAAGTTATCTGTAAAGACAAAATCCAACGTCTGTGTTTCTTCACAACGGGAGGTGTATAACAGAGTAAAAGTATCCTCAACATTATAATAACGGTTTACTGTATAAGGTTGTCCCTTATCGTTCGTTAGTGTTCCTTTTCCGTCCGTTTGAAAGAACCGGAATGAATAGATCGCTTTCTTATATACGGCGTCCCTTATGATCATAAACTCGATAGGTACTGTTTCCCCTTTCTGGATTTTTTGAGGAACGGGTAACGTCTGAATACTATAATCGTAATCCTGTTTAATGGTCAGTTCGTCAGAACAGGAGTATAAAACAGCTAATAAGCATATCATAATGATTTTCATATTTCCTTAGGAATAAAATTGGCAATAAAACGGGAGTATTTCGTTACCGGGAAAGAATAATTTAATTCCGTTGATACCCTCGGTAATTCTTCACTCCAAATACCGTCAGGTGTATAATACCAACCTTCTAATTGGTAACCGGGAGCGGGTATTGCAGCTATCGTTACTATTTCTCCGTGTTTATATATCCCGGCTCCACTGACACGACCTGAGCCTCTTTGTTTGACAAATACCCGGTACATCATCTCTGCGGGGAACATACTTGTCGTACCGGATGTTAGAGGAACGTCCGTTACTGTTTGGAAGGGTAGGGAATGATCGTTGCTATTGGCTGTCATATAAAGTTGTGTTGAAGCCGGCAAAATTTGTTCGGGAAGCAAAGCCCTGAATGTATATGTGTTTGTTGTTTCTTGTAAAGGATACATATTAATCGTGTATTTTTTTCCGGTAGCCTCCACTGTCCCCGTTGCAAGATTGCCCCGGCAATTACAATAGGCAGAAGACAGAGAAACAGAATGTATTTGGATTCCCTGCTCTTTGCGAAGCTGAAAATCTACGGCTGCCATTTTGCGGCTGAAATTTAATCCGATCGAAGAAGTATTGCCCCATATACCTAATGCCTTTGCAAACATGACATCGTGCTGTTTGTATTTTACCATTGAATTTTGCTGATAATCCAATTTAAAATCTATGGCTTGCGGATCATAATTTTTCTCCGTATAGGGGTAATAAGCGTATATATCGTAATAATCAATGCGGGACAGGCTTATTTCATCCTCTTTTGAAACGGGTAACAAGTTACCGTTATAATCTATCCGGTATCGCCTGTTAATGGCATAACTTGCGGTATTCAGTAAGCCCGGAATATCGGGGGATAACCTTTCAATGGCAAATATCCCGATTTCGTCCCCCGATTCAAAAGACGTATCTGTTGCCCGTGTCGGGGTATTTGGAGCAACAAAGAAGGTAGCTGCCTTTCTGGTTTCTTTTTCATTTAGTCTATTTTCCTTACAACCGGAAATGGCAAGGAAAAGACAGAATGGGTATATCAATCTTTTCATATGTTATTGTTTTTGAGAGAAACGGGGCAATTTGCCCCGTTTCTATTAGGGTAAAGTAATATTTCCGTTGATACCGTCCGTCCAGTTTGTAATCGTTATATTCGATGTAATCAGGGCTTTCCCCGATAATTTTACCGTATAAGTATTTTTTGTACCCGAAGCCCAAACCGTACTTGCCGGTACATAATAGGTATAAACTTTTCCGTCAATGGTAAAGTTGATAATTATATCTCCAGTGACCGGTACAGAAGACACGGGTACTACCATAAACTTAGGTAATGTTTTTTCGTGACCGGTAGGCGCAGTACCCAGCATCTGCGATAAACTGTGCGCATAAGACTGATTTTTCCCGGTAGAACCTGTAATAGCCCCGGTTTGTAAGTTTACCGTGCCTGCACTGAATAATACCGTTTTCCCGGTAGCATTGGCAACCTCTATTTTAGTTAATTCAGCATTTCCGGTATAATTCTCAACGTAAACATCGAAAATTAACATACTTAAGGTATGCTTCATTGTCAAATTAACATAGGGATTAGAATTATTAATTTCAGTTTGTCCGGGGGTATGTGTACCTGTTAAGTAATCGGTTTGCGTATTATGTTCTATCGGAATGCTTGTACCGTCTCTATTTTCAGAGGTATCCCATATTGACCGATGCAAGCTTACTCTCTCTCATGGAGCATGCAGGAACCGATTTAGAAGATGAAGAAGAACGGGATGTCATAAAAGGAACGGGAATAGGAACACCTGCCACTCGTGCCGGAATAATAGAGGTTTTGATTCACAGGCAATATGTCCGACGTGACAAAAAGAATATTGTCCCAACCGAAAAAGGGCAAACTACTTATGAAATTGTGAAAGATATGCGTATTTCTGATGTCGGTTTGACGGCTGGTTGGGAAGTTGCTTTGAATAATATTGAAAATGGAGTGTTACAACCTAATACTTTTCGTCAGGAAGTGGAAATATATACCGTACAGGTTACAACGGAATTATTGAATGTTTCTGTAAATCTACCTGAAAATAAGACTTGTTTCTGTCCTAAATGCAGGAGTAAAATGTTGTTTTTTCCTAAATGTATTAAATGTGCTAACGTAGAATGTGATTTTATAGTATTCAGGAATAAATGTGATAAGCAGCTTTCGGACGAACAGATCATAACGTTAATAGAGGAAGGGAAGACGGGCGTTATTAAGGGATTTAAGAAGCGTGACGGCTCATTAATGAATGCTAAATTAAAATTGGATGAAAATTATAAGACCGTTTTCGAGTTCCCAATGAAAAAATCTAATCTGAAAAAGAGATAATTTATTTATCTTTGTACTTGAAATCATGCAACAGTTAAACTGTTTTCAGGATTTTAAGTGGTGCGCCCGGGGGTAGGATACCGGGCGCTTTTTATATATTAAAATTTAATCGACATATAATATTAAGATTTTAGACACAAGATATGAAAAATAAATTATTGATTAATATTTTGTATTAAACATGAAAAAAATATGTAAATTTACAGAACTATTTTAAGGAAGAAGCCGAAAATCCTGTCGCCAATGAAATTGGGACACTTCAAAGCGAATAGGCATAACAACAAATACTTGATATTATGGATACAGAAGTAATTCCCAACTTTGTAAAAGTTGAAGTCGTTGATAGTGGATTTTCAAATATGGAATGCGGTTGGGATCCCACTTGCGATTGTAGCGGAAGTTAAAAGTTGGTAAAGCCTGACAGTTACCAAAGTAGCTGTCAGGTTTATTATAGAAACTATGGTACAAAGAAGAATAAATAATGTAGATGTGTTGATAAATCCATATTCTGCAAACGAGATTTATTTTAATTCAAAATTTCTTGAAAAAAATGGCTCATTAGTTAAGAGCATGTCACCGTCGCAGTTGTGTGGACTTATTTCTGGGTGTTCATACACTCCTATGTTATTAACTTGGGAATTATTGGATAGATGCAATTTTTATTGCCCTTTCTGTTACATTGTTGGACACTCACACAATGAACAAGTTAGATTTGAGAATATTAAATCGAAAATCCAGGAATTGATTGATTTAGGGCTGTTATATTGTACTCTAACAGGAGGTGAAATTTTGTTACATAAGGATTTCAAAGAAATTTATTCTTTTCTTAAACTTTCAGGTGTACTTGTAGCATTATATAGCAATGGATATTTAATAGATAACGAAATAATCAATTTATTTAAACAACTTCCTCCTTATAAAATAGAAATTTCCATTTATGGTGTTGACCAAAAAAACTTCGACAAAGTTACGGGAACCAAAGGTAGGGATTATCAAAAGGTATTAGATAATATTCTTAAATTAAGAGATTTAGGTATTAAAGTTAAGTGTAAAACTCCTTTTAATTCTATAACAGAAGATGGTTTTAGTAAAATTGGCGATTGGTGTAATCTTAACGGAATTGATTATTACTACTCTACAACCATTTTTCAAGCTTATGATGGAAAAAATCTAAATCATTTTCAATCTAATTTCTCATCTATGATTAGTTGTGAAGCGAACAAGATACAAATAACAGACAAATCATATCCAGAAATATTTGATTGTGAAAAACAAAATACAATAAAAAAATGCTATACTTGTGGCATTAAAAATTATGGACTCCATATAAATTCAAATTTTGAATTATTACCTTGTCAAAGAACTCAAATCAAAGAGTGTAATTATCGTATTGTTGATTTAGGAATCAAAAAAAGTATAAATCTAAATAGGCAATTTGTAAATACCTATATAAATAAGCCAATTCGTGGGTGTACTGGCTGTGAAGCAAGTAATACTTGCAAAATGTGTCCGGCTATTGCAGTGCCAGTATACAATAATGGAAATCAAATTGAAGCGTTCTCTGTGCCTTTAGGGTATTGTGATTTTGAAAGAAAAAGATATTATGGGTTAATCAATGAATTATCTAAATTAAAATAGATAACAAATATTGTTTCCCTACTAACGCTGTGAAGGACTATATTTCGTCTTGCTTCTCAATTTTGTCCTACATATATGGAATATTAAAGGAAATGCTGTACCTTTTACAGAAATAAATAAGTTTGAGTAATCTGTTTCAAAAATAGGTACAGATAATATGGTTTTTCCTGAATATTGCGAAGTAGTCAAAGATTTTGTTCTTATTATAGAAATGAGTCAATGACATTTTTTCTACAATATTCAAGAAAAAGAAAAATAGACTGTAAATCTTCTATAACTAAAATAGAACTATTTTAAACAAGGTTCGATAGAGAACAGCGACAATTTTTTAATTTACTATTGATATACAGCCTTTACTTTAAAGGATAGTAGGTTATTGTTAGTTTATAGCTTCTTTCTCTTTTAAACGTGTTTCCATAAACTCTTTTACATCAACTACTCGATAATAATTTTTTCCTCGAACGTTGAAGTATTTTAAAATCTTTTCTTTTCGGTAACGTTGTAATGTTCGTCGATTAACATGCAGAAGTAAGCACATGTCCTGGTTGTCTAAAACTTTTATCTCTTCAACGGCTATTTGAAGGGCTAATCTTTTTATTTTTTCATCCGTTTGATCTAAACGATCAAATAAACGGTGCATCCATTGCTCTAAAGTTGCTTTGTCTAATTTTTCGATCATATGGATAAATGATTATGTTGAGCAATTTCATTTACCGTTTCGTATTTACCTTCTGCTATGTATTTATTTACATCTTCAATGTTATAGCGGATTCTCCCACCAATACGGGTATAAGTAATTTCTCCCCGGGTTCTTATTCGATTTAATGTTCTTAAACTAACATGTAAAAGTTTGCATACATCTTTGTTGTCTAATGCAATTCCTTTTTCTGTTTTTTCTCTCGGTTTTTCTGATTCGTTTAATTGTATTGTACCCTGTGATTTGACGAATTGAAAAATAGTTTCTAATTTTTCTACAAGATTCCGATACACCTGTGAATCTAATGTAACAACTTCCATAATTATTTAGTTTTAAATTTGTTGCTACAAAAGTGTAGGATGAAAAAATAGAAAGTCTTTAACTTAATATTAGGTTAATAGTAATTATTTGTCCTTTTCTAACATTGCCTTGTTTAAGTTGTCCGTTAAACGACGTAAAAAAGTTGTTCTTTCTCCGACTCTGCTTCTTATTTGGATGTATAACAATGAAATGTTATTGAGATTTATGTTGAAAGCCTTTTCAAATAGTTCTGCGAGTTGTTTAATCGTAACTTCTCCATTATTGATACATTTACTGTGGAAAAGTGCATATATTATTTCAACGGCATTACATAAGTCAGCCGTCCAGCGTAGGGGCTTTTTTATTTTTAATGTTTTTGTTTCAATTAGTACTGATAATTTCAAACATTCTAAAGCAACATTGATAATTGAAAGGGTTTTATTCAATATAATATTATTCGTAGTATCTTTTTTTAAAATAGCTTCTAATTCAATTCTTGTGTAATGTATTAAGAAATAGGAAGTTGCCAAATCAGATGAGTTATTTATAAAAACCTGTAATTTGTTTACGAATTGCACATAGGCTTTTTCTAACGTCTTTGTTTCGATTTTTTGGTGTGTGCTAAGTAGAATCAATAGATCAGTCTTTAATAATGAATTTCTCATAATAATAAAATAGGGTATACCCCATAATAGGATATACCCAAGCTTAACAAAAAATGAATTACACGCATATTTTACAAAATTATGTTATATAATTTTGTAAACCATTTTTTTACGCATAATTTGCATGATATTGTCTTAATTTGTACTTTTGCCATTGTTAAATCAGAGTTCTTAGAAAATGTCGGAAATGGAAGTCTTAATAGGTCATTTTCAGACAAGTATTGATAATAGTATTTTAAATAGATAGACAAGAAACGACAATTATTCGTCCACTATTTGTCCATCTGTTATTTTTAAAATATTCCCAAAAGACAAATTAAGTGATAACCAGTTGATTATGAATATGTTCCATGTTCCCAGCTGGATCACAAAGTGACCCCAGGCGGATCACGGAAAACAAAAGAAAAATCAAACAAATCCCTGATAATTAGATATTGTCAGGGATTTCTTTTTTCTGGCAGGTAGCAGAAAATAGCCGTTTCAAGCATATTATCGGTGGATAAATCGTGGGACTAAAATTTAGCCGGAAAAAGTCCCACGAATTTGTATATTTCTCACTGATTCATAGTATTTTGCATAGACTTACTTTGGAAGAGAATACATAGTTTTGTAATTCCTAAAACGATGTAAAAATGGCTCGAAAATCATTTTCTGTATTGTTCTTCATCAAGAAAGGCAAATTATTAAAGAACAGAGAAGTACCCGTATGCATGAGAATCACTGTAAACGGCTGTATGGTAGATATTTCTATCAAAAGAAGCTGCCCTGTAAACTTATGGAATCGGGCAAAAGAGAATTCAAAAGCAAAGACCGTATGTCAGTGAAACTGAACCACTACTTAAAAATCACATGTTCGCACGTACACCAAATTTATAGGGAACTTGAATCTTCCGACAAGGTTATTACTGTCGATCTTGTAAGAAAATTGTATTATGGTGTGGACGAGGATAGCAAAACGCTATTGCAGGTATTCAGGGAACATAACGAACAAAGATATGGAAACTCGCCCACATTCGGATAACTTTTGAGGAAATAGTACAAAGTGTTTGAGAACTAAAGGAATATGTAGCTTTGGTCCAGATTCTTCCATTTGTGGTTTTTGACCGTTTTTGAGGGAGTTCGGAAAACAAATCGCTACTTATCCGTTGCCTTTTCCGGGTTGAAAAAGAGGGTTGGAAATAGCTTCCATTTCTACTTTTCATATCCTGTTTATCACTGCATGGAACGATGTTTCTTGCTATGTCTATCATGCAAACTTAGTCATATTTTTCCGTATTAGAAAAAAAGACAGGGTTTGTTTGTTAGGCGAAGGACCTTATTCTCCGTTCCGCTATATTTTTCATGCCATTCATTTGCTCGCTATATAATAATTTTGCAAACAAAGGAATTAGTTATGAATCAAGCAAATGTAAAGGTATCGTTCTACCTGAAAAAGAGCGAGGCGGATGTTGACGGAAACAGCCCTGTAATGGCTAAATTAAGTGTCGGAAAATACTCGGAAGCGGCATTCAGTGTGAAGATGAAAGTTTCACAGTCGCGCTGGACTTCCGGACGTGCGTCAGGCAAGAGTATGGCTGCAAAGGAAATAAACAACCGTCTGGACGAGATTCGTGCAATGGCTTTAAGTATCTACTCAGAACTGTCGGCTGTACGTGACGGTGTGACAGCAGAAGAGGTAAAAAGTATTCTGCTTGGAATGTCCAGCGGACAGGAAACTCTTTTGGGCTACTTCAGACGATTTATCAATTGTTTTGAAAAGCGTGTGGGAGTAAACCGTACCATGAAAAGCTTGCGTGCTTATCGGAATGCCTACAACCATATCGAAAGATTCTTGCAGACAAAATACAAACTCTCCGATATTCCGTTCTCAGCACTGGACCGTTCCTTTATTGACAAGTATGATTTGTACCTTCGGACAGAACGCAATCTCGCCCCCGGAACAATCATCAATCTGACCGTACAACTGAAAACGATTGTCGGCGAGGCCATCGCTGACGGTATCATTACCGCCAGTCCGTTTTTGGGATACGAGCCGGTGCGTCCTAAAGCCGTACAGAAATATCTCACGGCAGAAGAGTTACACAGAATCATGACCACTCCGCTTCACAGACAGACATTATATCATGTCCGTGATATATTTTTGTTTTCCTGTTTTACCGGGATTTCATATAGAGATATGTGTCTGCTGACCAAAAGCAACCTATGTTCAGCAGAAGATGGGACATGGTGGATAAAAAGTGCCAGACAGAAAACCAAAATAGAATTTGAGATTCCGCTGCTTGATTTGCCATTACAGATTCTGAAGAAGTACAGCGACACTGCTCCCGATGACAAGTTGCTGCCGATGTACTGCAATTCTATGCTGAACCATTATTTGAAAGAGATTGCGCAAATCTGCCACATAAACCGTCCGTTGGTCTTTCATGCCGCCCGTCATACATACGCTACGGAAATAACACTTTCCCATGGCGTACCCCTTGAAACAGTCAGCAAAATGCTCGGACACAGTCAGATAGAAACCACCCAAATTTATGCGAAAGTAACCGATGACAAGATAGATGCCGATACAAAGGCACTGAATCGGAAAATTTCAGAACGCTTTTCTGTCGTCATTTAATAAACCCTTAAATGGAAAGTATATGGAACAGAATATTGAGAAACAGAATACCAAACGCCGCAGCACATTTGCCGTGCTGTTTTATATCAACCGTACAAAAATACGCAAGGACGGGATGTGCCAGTTGTTGTGCAAGGTGAGCATCGGTGCCGAATGGGCTCAGATAGGTACCAAAGTATCTGTCAATCCGGCTATCTGGAATCCGGAGAAAGGGCGTGCAGATGGACGAAGCGAGAATGCCGTTACTGTGAACCGCGCCATAGATGACCTGACAAGCGAGATAGCCGGACATTATGATCGGATAAAGAACAGCCTGGGTTTCATCACGGCAGAACTGGTCAAGAATGCAGTCAAAGGTATCGGACAGAAACCGCTTACCCTGCTGGCTCTCTTCAGGGAGCATAATGAGGAATTCAAGAAACGTGTCGGGATAGACCGCATACGGGAGACATACGAGTCCTATCAGCGTTCATACAAACATCTTTCCGCATTTGTACGGGAAAAGAAGGGTATGGAAGATGTCACGTTGCGAAGTCTTGACAGGGTGTTCTATGACGATTTTGAAGTTTTCCTGCGCACCGACCGCAACCTGAAGCCCAAAAGCGTGCATGAGCATCTGTACCGCTTGAAGAAACTTACGGTACGGGCTGTCAGCCAGGGCACGTTGAGACGGGATCCATACTGCCGTCTGCACCCCGAACTCCCCAAAAGAAGAAGCCGCCACATGAAGCTGGAGGACCTCAAGACATTGATGACTACTCCCGTAGAGAAGCCGCAATTACAATTCGTGAGGGATATGTTCATCTTTTCGACTTTTACCGGACTGGCATATGCGGATTTGAAGAGGTTGTCGGTAAATGATATTACGCAGGCAGACGACGGCACTTGGTGGATTCATATCCACCGCCAAAAGACCGATACGCTTTCCTCTGTCCGTCTGCTGGATATTCCTCTCCAAATCATAGAGAAGTACCGTAGCCAGAGAACCGGGGACAAGGTGTTCAACATTTACGGACGCTGTTATTTTATCATGCTGACAAAAGAATTGGGAAAGGCCTATGGATTTGATTTGACTTTCCACCAGGCCCGGCATAATTACGGAACCCACATCACTCTCTCGTTGGGTGTCCCGATAGAGACGGTAAGCCGTATGATGGGACATACCTCCATTTCCACCACGCAAATTTACGCGCAGGTCATGGACACAAAAGTGGACGAGGACATGAAACGCTTGAGAGCCACCGGCTTCGGTAACAGCATAGAATTATGTGAAGAGGATTTCACGACAAAGAAAAAACGGAAGCGGAAATCGCAAGCCGTATGAAAAGGAGAACGGAGAAACAACCGCAACCCGGCAGGTCGTTTCTCCGTTCTGACTTTAATGATGCCAGCTATACCCAGCGTTGTTCTTCCCGGCACCGCTTATAGGCATCGTCCAGTATTTTCATAATGTCGGACTCTTTATAGAGAGCCTTTCCCTGTACCAGGTAGTAAGGGATTACACCGGATGTACGGTATTCCTGCAATGTGCGTCTGCTTACCCGCAGGACATTGGAAAGTTCTTCATCCGTAAGGAAGCGTTCACCGTTGAAGAACGTTTTCGGGATTTCCTCCAATACCGAAAGCATCTTCTCCAATTTCTCCAATCCCTGAAACATCACATCAATGTGCGGGTCTTTCTTGTCTATGAAATGATAGCTCATAATCTGCTCTTTATTAAAGGGTGATAACTCAAATCCAACAATCTCTGTATATCTTCCGGCTTGTAGAAGAGCTTGTTCTTTATACGGCTGAAGGGAAGTATCCCTTTGGCCCGATATGCCTGAAGAGTCTTTTTGTTGATGCGGAGCACATCGCACACTTCCTGGTTGTCCAGCCAGTTTTTCAGGCCGAGGTCCTCTACCGGTCGGCAAATGTGTGTCATCCGTTCCTCAAATTTGCAGAAGCGGATACGCAGCTCTTCAAAAGTCTGTTTGTCAATACATACAAGTTCCATATTCTTTTCAGTTTTATTATTCCACCTGGTTTTTCAGTCTTGCCGGCATACGTTTCCCCTTCTGGTTGAGGAATGCCTCTACCTCAGAAGACTTGTAATAGGTACGCCCGTCAATCATGTAATACGCCACGAGTTTCTTCTGGCGGTACCGTGCGAGGGTGCGTTTGGTTATGCCGAGCAGCTCGCACATGTCCTGATTGTCCAGCAGCTTGTCGCCGTCAAGGGCGGAAGTCTGGCGGTTCATGCGGTTCAGTCTGTCTTCAATCTTGTCGAACCGTTCCATGATCTGATGGAGCATCATCTGGAAGGTTTCACGGTCTATCTGTATCATAATACGGTCTGTCTTTGAGTGTAAATAATCGGGTGATTACACCTTGTTGCGCAACAGGTTATATCATGATATAGGGCTAACGGCATGCCAATGGCACCATGTTTCATGGAATGGCATCGATATTCCATTGAAATACAGCGAAATAAAAATTATTAGAGAAAAGAAATGATGGAAATAAGACCTTGCAGAATGCAAGAAATCTCGCAAAATGCAAGTTACATCCTGCAAGAATTACGGTAAATCAGACGGCAAATACCATTGTTGGAAGAAGTGAGATTTTTAATCTACAGATGATATGCAAACATACTTTTCCTATTGAAATTATTGAATACTTGTCATAGCATTTTATTTTAGCCCGTATTTTTTCATCTTTCTGTACAGTGTTGCCGGATTGATTTTGAGCATCGCAGCCGCCTGTTCCCGATGTCCGTTGCAGGCTTTAAGAGCATTGATTATGTTCATTTTCTCCTGCGTTTCGTCTTTCAGCGGGCGGATAGCAGTTAAGGGAATTGTCTCATTATTATGCTGGTGGATTTCTGTATTTAATCCTTCCATTTCTAATAACGGTGATTCGGAAACAAGCACGGAACGTTTTACCCGATTTTGCAGTTCACGCACATTACCCGGCCATGGATAGGCAAGCATTCTGCGTCTGGCATCATCGGAAAAACCGCTTGTTTCCCGTTTCAGCTCCCTTGAATAGCGTTCACGGAAAAACTCAGCCAAGGGAAGGATATCCTCCGGGCATTCAGCCAACGATGGCTGTTGAATTTCAAATTCGTTCAAACGGTGATAGAGGTCTTCCCTGAACCGCCCCTCCTTGATAGCCTGCAGCAAATCCTCGTTTGTGGCAGAGACTATCCGCACATCCGCTACTCGTTCCTTACTGCTGCCGATTGGTGTATAGGTACTTTCTTGCAACACACGGAGAAGCATGGTTTGAATTTCATAAGACATTGTTCCGATTTCATCCAGAAATAATGTTCCGCCTTTCGCCATATCGAAATAACCAGCCTTGGCGGTATCTGCACCGGTAAATGCTCCTTTTTCATGTCCGAAAAGAAGAGAGGCTGCCAGTTCACGGGGCAACGCCCCACAATTCACCGCCACGAAAGGTTTATTCCAGCGTTCACTGCCTTGATGGATACTCTGTGCCACTGATTCTTTGCCTGTTCCGTTGGCTCCAAGTATCATTACAGCCATTTCTGAAGAGGCAACCAACCGGACATTTTTTTGTACTTGCAATATTAGAGGACTTGTCCGATGAAACATTACCTTTTCCTTTTTTCGTACTGTAACCATAGGCTTAAACACATCCTCTGCCAATTCCAGTAAATGTTCTCTATGAACAGGCTTGGGCAAGTAGTCTATTGCACCCAATTTAATAGTACGTACCACATCCGGAACCGATACATATTCAGTCGTAATTATAAATGGAATATCTTTCTTTTCTCTACGGATCCATTCCAATAAAGAGATACCGTTCCCTTCTGGCAGACGTACATCTGAAAGTATCATGTCGAATGTGGTTTTACGTATCAATGAGCGTGCTATCGGTTCGCTTATGGCCGTTACCGCATCATAACCTGCCTGTGCAAACCAGTCCTTCTGCATCTGCGACAAGCCTACATTGTCCTCAACAATTAATATTCTCCTTTTCATTGTTCAATCTTTTTATTTCGTTATTCGCTTCTTCTATCAGCATAGTGTTACACTTCAGAATTTGTTGTGTATGTTCTCGTATAGCATTATCATCAGTAACAAAGTCTTTCAGTAGAAGCCGATAAGTAAACAAGGTCTCATCCAATTTCAACAGCTCCCACATTGGCTGCATACGATGAACAATCTTACGCAATCTTTTTCGATCACAATCATTCATGGCTGAAGCGAGTTCATCCGCATCCCGTTTTGACTGTTCAATAAAGGACTCTAGCAGTTTTGTCTTGTCTTCAACATCTGCTAACATCGTACTGAAATCCACCTTATATTTTTTATCATCCCAGCACTCTTTAAGAGTTGAAAGTAGATGTAACAGATCCGGAAGAGAAAACGGTTTGTAAATACAGTCAGCAAATCCGGCTTCTAAATAATCCTTCTTCTCGTAGTCACCGCGTGCGGTCATGGCAACTACAGGTATTGTTCGCGAATTACCAATAGTTGAGTTGCGCAACAGAGCAAGCAAATCAAACCCGTTGGTTTCTGGCATTTGTATATCGGACAATAACAAGTCATAATCTATGTTACGCATAGCCTTAACCAACTCTTTGACGGAAGGGCATGCCGTACATACTATACCTTTTCTTTCCAGCATTTTCTTGACTACATCTCTCAGCATGATATTATCATCAATAAGCAGAACACGATGAGGCAGGTGTTCAAAATGAGGTTGCATCGAATTCTTGCTATTCACCGGTTCGTCTGTTTGCCGTAACGGAAGAGTTACACGGAACATGCTTCCCTGCTCGATGGAGCTGGTTACTTCAATGCTCCCGTCAAGCAACTTTACTAGCCCTTGTGTGATAGATAACCCCAAGCCATGTCCGTCGGCATTGGCAGCTGATGCCTTACGCTCAAACGGACGGAAAATGCGTGAAAGTGTCTCTTCGGTCATACCACTGCCGGTATCTTCAATTTCCAGTGATAGTTTCCTGCCATGGTAACAAACGCGAAAACTAATCGTGCCTGATTCAGTGAACTTTACGGCATTAGCAAGTAAATTGTCAATAATCTGCTCTATGCGTACCTCATCACCATAAAGTCTGACATCCGTGTTTTTGAAATCGCAGACAAACCGTATGCCCTTGTTATTGGCCATATGCGAGAATCCCGCAGCAGTGCGCTCTAACATTTCATGAAGGTTGAACGGGACATCTTGACGTTTTTCTTCTGCTTCATTCAATTGATATACATCTAGCAAGTTGTTGAGAAGATGTACTACATGAAGGCATACATCTCCAATATTTTTCAGGTAGATATTTCGCTGTTTCTTTTCCCGTGTGTTCATTGCCAGTTCGGTGTTGCCGGTAATAATATTCAAGGGGGTTCGAATATCGTGAGAAATGCTGAGGATGATATTCTTTTGCATGTCCAAGAGTACAGAGTTTTGCGAAACTAGTTCTTCCAAGTGTTTCCGCCCTTTTTCCCTTATACGTATATCCCTTAAAATAATCAGGTATGATACAGCCAACAGAAGAACCGCGGAAAGGACAAGACTGGTGATGACGAGAGTGGAACGGTCATGCGAATTCTTAAGATATTGTTCCTTAGTTGTAAGGACATTCTGGAATTGCCCTTCCATCGTAGCAATCAAGGTGCGTAGCTCTTGGTTCAACTCTTTGTTATAGTCGCGCAGGTTGTTTGCATAATTGTCTATGTCCTTCTGCCTTTCTGCTTGCATGGAAAGATACGCTTCATTCAGTGATTGGAGTGTGCTTGTTTCCGGAGGCAAGATTACAGTCTCCTTTGCCCCAAATAAACCTGGAATTCCTTTTTTCTTACGTGTAACCGTACGATGCAATGTGGCCTGGTGTATAGCCATAGGTAAGTGTTGAAGCAAGAGGCTGTCAGCTTCATTCCTTTTCCGAAACAGCTGCATGATCTGGCTAAGGTGTTTTTCTTTGCTTGTTAGTAAGTTGCGGAGTTTGTCGGTTTGTTCTTTGCTGACAAATTCTTCATCAGGCATCTTTTGCAATAAAGAATCAATATATAGTCGGACCTTACGGTATTTCAAAAAATCATTTTCCGACCATGATAATACCGTCTCTCCATAAGATGCAAGAATGGAAATATGGTACAATATGGAATTTGCATCATTGCGCACCTGACGTATGGCAAGGTTTTCAGATTCTATTTTCGCTACTCGGTTGCGCTCATGAAATAATACAGAAACCATTCCCGTTATAACAACCGATAGGATGATATAGCCTGCAAGAACTTTATGCTGTAATAGTATTTTCTTTTGTTTCATATTCCTTGTTGATAATAGTAGTTAAAATATAGAACTCTATAAGATTATCTTTGGCGTAAAGAATCAAAATATCAACTTTCTTTACCCAAGCATGGTTTTAAACTAAACATACAAAACATATAAAGGCGATATACAGTGGTTGGAGGCATACCCTGTATATCGCCAATAAATGGAAAATTGACCCTAAAAACAGCGACTTGCTGTATAATAGTTTTCTTCCCGGATTTTACGATTAGAATCCGGTGAAGGCTGTTTCTCAAGTCTGAAATAATAAACGCCCTAATTGATATGTATACATCATTGCACAGCATTCTTCAATTAATTACAAATTTATGGATTATATTTTAATATCCATGGCTTTAATCCACTGAAACACATGAATATCAAACATTCTATTATAGATTTTCGATAAAAGAGATACGTTGTTCTTTTGATAGTTTATGGCTTCATTTATTGAGTAAGATTGCGATTAGGGTAGTATTCCAAATGATGCATCCACTTCTTGAGACAATGATTTTCTTTTACATCATAACATTTTTTACTCTGCGTAAAAATACAGCCAAATATAATGTCTGAATACTTTTAGTATTCATGAAAGACTTCATTAAAAATAAATGGCTTCAGAAGTGAGATGCGAGAAAAGCGATTAAGATTATGTACTCTCAATATTAGTAATAGGAATTGTATATTATATTACCAAATGAAATACAAAAATGCACTTGTTGTATAGAATGTACGTTTTAAAAATTTATTTATCTATATATAGCTAGATTATGAACAACTGCAAAAGTATAAATTTTATAGAGGAGATATTATTTGAAATGGAATTATCTGTATTTGAATCCACTTTAAGAAGGAGCATATTTTAAATTTTATCTAACAATAATGTTTTTAATACTTACAGTAAAAAAATGAAGGTGCGCAAATTTGCACACCTTCTGAAGCGATTAAGATATCAGATTACTTCCAAGAGCCTTTACCGCCTACTTGCATTACGCCTAAGCCCCCTGCAATACCATTGAATTGTGCTACTGGTACACCATCTTTGTTAAACCAATTTACTTGGACGATTCCAGCTGCAGCTCCCAAGCATTGCACATGATAAGCTGTTGCGTTATCAAATACAGCATCCCAGTTGCTATAAGCAGAATAAAAGATTCCGGATGCTCTAAAACCGGCAAGTCCTATACCCCAATGTTCTCCTTGGAATGTTTTATTTTTTGACGGAAGTTTACATTCAACTGTTCCATAAATAAAAGCAGCAGTTAAATTAACATCGCCAGCACAACTTACAGAAGTACCATTAGCGGCTGGATTAGGGATTAATTTGACAATGCCATCTAATGTGTCCTTCGAAACTTTGCCTTCATAAGCTTTGATGGTTGCTTCTTTACAAGCCTGATAAAACTCAATGCTTCCAACTTGTAAGTTTCTCATAAATATTTTAGTTAAAACAGGTTGTTGATATATAGATCTGCACTTGTTTCATTGAAGCGTTAAGACAATAATACAAATGATGTCTATGTTGAAGGTTGCACCTTGCCTTTAAAATGTTCAGTATAGAAGAGTTATAAATTACTAGGAACGGGAACAAGCCATGATTCGGGCACTTCAAAATAATCAATTCTCTGATTGCAACTTGAACATAACGGTATAATATACCATGCTTTATCGTCAGAAGATACCTTTTGGACATGAGCTCCTACAAGGTACTCTCTCGAATAGCAATCCTTCGCAAAACACTCATGAGCTTTCAGACCAATTTGTGATTCCCAATATTCAAGCCAAGAATTATATCCATTCGGTCTTGTAAAACGACTTGATCCATTTACATTTTTTACTAGCATGTTTACTAATATAGAGTTATTTTTATGTTATTATCACCCTTTTTTCAGAGAGGCACTCTGCTATCTTTGATGGTAGGAAGATAAGTTTAACCTAATGTATAGGACCATATCTTACAGCCAATTTGACTGATAACGCTTTATTTATACATTTCTTTTGGTGCACAGGAAGATAAGTATTGATATGGTATCTATACATCTGCAAATGTATAAATATTTCACTAACAAGCAAAGTAATCATTTATAAATCAGTTTGTTATTGACTTAAATTATGCTTTTTCGATATACATTATATATAGTATATCAACTTGGAAAATGATTCAGAAGAAATTTCTGTTGTAATAAAAAAACTAAAAGATATGGGATACGAAAATATCGTTAATAAAATGCCCAATTTAGAGCCATTTGATATATATATGTTTTAAAGCATTTTATGAATGGTATTTTTATTAGGAAATAAAATTAAGTCCGATATGATAACCTCTACTGAGGAATTCATATCGGGCTTAATACGTTAGTAAGAAAGACTAATTTATGAATATGACTAATCTGGGAAATAGCGGTTGTATGTTTTGAGCGCTGATGGCGTGCTTGTCAATGACAGACTCCGGTGGATCATATAAAAGACAAGCCGTTTCTTGTCTGTAATCCATAAAATAGACAACATCAGCAACATCTTACCTATTAAGGATATTGTTTGAAAACTCTCGTATAGGATTTGTGAAATACCGATATTTTCACTCTTGATTATACTCATTTCCTGTGGAAATCTACACAATAGTGACAAAGGCATCAGTGTCTGTGCAATGGCATAGATGTATAATCCATACAGCAATATATCCGGCAATTGTAGATATAGGCTGTTTAACTTGCCAAGAAGCAATGTAAAAGTAATGGCAGAGACAAATCCTAATAATAAGGCTATCCAAAATTGGATGATGTAGTAACATTCACCGGATAAAGTCAATGAATATAGAGACGGAACAATGAAAAATAATGCAATGATAACCATGACAATTATACCATCCAGCATTGATTTTCCTGAAAATGAAGTTAGTTATTATAATGATTATGAGTCACATATAACCATTGAATGGATAGATCGTAACATTGGTACGATACGTGTTAAAGATTCTATTTCTTTTGAACTCATCGCTGACAGTACAGAAGAATTTGAATATCCATTAAAGACCTGGACAAGGGTAACTAATTCAGATAGTTATAAAAATACAATAACACGATTTACCGTAAACGGCAAGGCTCCGAAAATTATAGATAGTTCTGAGTACAGGGAACAGGATTGTATCTGCCAAGAGCAAAAGATAAAATTAAAAGGTTTTACCAAATATGAAATATGCTATGAACGAGTAAAGGAATACAATATAAAAGACGATTACTATATTGGTTTTCGAGCCAAATATATCGTAAACAAGTTAAGGGTCTGTTTGAATCATCCGGATGATATCAATGCTATTTTTACCTGTCGTGGCACTCAGTTGGATTTTGATACAATAGTTAATGATAAAGGACGGATCGAGAAAAAGTACAGGAGTATTATTCTCCCAAGGCAAGGTTATGTATTTGTTTTACAACAAAATAACTAATGAATTATGAAGATTCTATTTAATGACACCGAGGGATAAGGCATATTTGCCAGACCCTTTACACGAGTTAATTTTTCTTTATTGCAACCTTTAAAAGAGGGTGAATAAAAGCCCTTATTTGCACAATCACTCCAGCAAAATGCCGGGGTGATTGTTTTTGTAGGGTTAATGTTTCATTTGTCTTATCTCATAAGGAGTTTTGTTATCATAGAACAACTCGTACTGAGTTTCACCGATGAAGGCATCTTTGTTCTTACAGATGATAAATCGTTTGTCGTCACTATACCTTTGTCTGATATAATATGCAGATTGGTGGTTTTTCAACAGAACAATATGCTTTCCAATAAAGCAAATGTCATTTCCACCGACAATTTCTCCGCGCCTGTATGGAATACATCTACTTAGTCGGTAGTCTAAAGGAAAATACATGTCGTTGTCTTTCTGAAATTTTACAAATCCAATCTGTATCAATTCCGGTATTTGATTAAAACAGACTTTGCTTCCAAGATCTACATAATATTCCTTACCATCTTCTATGAGATGTAAGTAGGCATCATCGAGCAATTCTGCATAATCATATTTAGGATCTTCCTGCCGGCTCAGTTTTTCAAAGAAACGGGTACGCAAAAGATATTTACCCTCCCAATTCCGTACTACACGAATACCATATGCCTGACGAAATATCTCTGTGTAGGATCCGGTTGATTTCCACCGTCCTAACCGAATGTCACGACAGAATGTATTATAGACTTTCTTGTCTTTTCGAGTAATACGAATATCCAATGGTTCTTCATAATCAGACAAGTTACAGCCACAATCAAGTTCCACCGGCAAAGGGTAACGGAATAATCTTGTTTTCTGGCATTCTTTTACCCGGTGTTCGAAATCCTCAACCATATCTGTCCAGCGTTTTTTTTCATTTATCCATTCTTCCAACAAAATAGGATGCAGTTCCGCCTTCCATTTCTGTTTGAAAAAGAGTTTCCCGCTTTCATCTTCAAACAAGGAAATATTATCCATTTTCTCTTTGAAAACAAATAACTTGGGCATCTCGTTATTGGGAATATAAAAATTCCGAAACCGGAGGCCGTCACTAATACCATGAACCAAGGCTGCTTCTGTAACAAAGCTGTTCTCATCCATCACCCTGGTCTGTACTCTTGGATACAGATTTACACCATCGGCAGTGCTAAATTGCAAGAATTCAAATTTCAGCAGTTTTGGCTGCAAAACAAAGCGTATACCATTCCTTAAGTCTATCCACGGACGTTCACGGTCTATTTTTCTCCTGGAATACAATTTAGCGATTCCATGCAATTTCAGTTCTATCTTACGATATATACAAGGTAATATTTCCTTGCCACCTTTATCAGACACACCCACAGAACCATCTGCTCCCATTATCAATTTATAACCATGGGCTGCATCCAAATCATGACGTTGCCCATCATGAGTCATTACAGATACCATTTCTGTACGTTCATCAGGAGAGAAATCCTGCTGTAAGGAAGCATTCAAAGATGGCATTTCCAAAAAATCTTCTTCTGCTTGTTTTAAGTTACCTTTGCCGGAAATTTTTCCTTCAAACATTGCCTGCCAATCACGGTCATCTGATGGCAAACCAAAGATGTGGAACAATCCTACATTATCCAATATAAGACAATACTTTTTACCTTCGAAGACACGCATGCCACGACCTACTTGTTGAAGATACTTGGCAAGCGAGAGTGTAGGTCTTGCCAGCTGAATAAATTCAACATCCGGACAGTCAAAGCCTTCACTGAACAAATCTACATTGACAAGTACCTGTATATCATCGAAGCTCTTTATGTTTCCAGAAGCACAGGAATCAGTATCCTTGAATCTTTTCAAAAGCTGCTTTCGTTCAGCATCCGGAGTTTTAGAACTTATAACGATGGATTTAATACCATGCTGACTGTAAAATTCAGCGATATGTTCTGCATGGTCAATGTCTATAGCATACACAATACCTTTCTTGTTTGCAGCATATTTTAATACCGTGTTACAAAGTCTTTGAAGACTTGGTCGGACATCCAGTTTCTCACTCATTTCGCGGATTGAAAAATCACCGTCCGATCCGCGCTTTTTTAAACTGCAAATGTTTTTTTGTTCCTCACTGTCTATTTTTACAGACATATAGTCGTATAAAGACAAACGTTCTTCGGCTATGAATCTATTAGTTGTCCACGATTGCAGCAGTATGTCGAATATATCCGTAAATCCATGTTTCGTCAAACGGCAAGGTGTCGCTGTAACACCTAATATTTTAGCTTTTGGATAGTCTCGAATGACTGTCGTATATGTCTTCGCAACAGCATGATGAGCCTCGTCAATTACGATCAAACCGGGAGACTCTTTTACAGCAGAGTTATTTTGAGACAACCATTGAATAGACACAACCTTTACTTTGTCAGATAGATTTTCTGAAATATGTTCATCCATAGATTCCATTATCTGTTCAACGGAATCTTTAATCTGTTGTATAAGTTCACGTCTATGTGCCACAATCCAGACTATACTCTCATTCCTTTTCACCCAGTCGTACACATATGCGGCCAACAGATACGTTTTACCCGTACCTGTCGGCATCTGTACCATTGCGGATCGATGCAATTTAAAAACCGATTCAATCCTTTGTTTCATTTCAGTTTGATAGTCGTAGAGTTGTATTTGTTTCATGGAATGACAAAATGATTTTTTTAACAGAGGTTGTCCTTTTATTGAAAGTAACAGTTTGCTTAGAATCAAATCCAACCGTGCCATTTTCTCCAGAAGTACAGCCAGATTCGGAATGGAGCATCTGTAAGGACTTCGTGCGGATAATGCTTGAAGAATGTACAATTTCTTTTGAGTGAGAAAGCAAAACGAACGGAGGCATATTTCATCCGTGAAGAACGCCGGATGCGTTTGTCGAATTTGCCGAAATTACCGGAACGCATTATTTCTGACAATAAAAAACGCCCTTCTTTTATATCCGGAGGAAGAATCAGATAATTATCCTTCAAACCGAAAACTTTCTGCATGACGAACATGACGGCAGAAGCAAAACGTGTCATGCCCATTTGTTGAAGAATATCCAATGTTCTCTTTATGCTGTCTTCAGAAGCCTGATGATGCAGGACATGGTAATAGTCCATGAGTTGTCTGAGTCCGATGCCTTCACCAAAAAGGTGGCGATAGATATGTAACAAAATATAGAATCGATTGAATTCAATGGTCGGTGAGTTTATGTTTTCAGAAATATCCGGCAGTTCTATTTCGTTGGAGAATTGAACAGGAACCTGTTCCATGAAAAATTTCTGCAACCTTTTGTTGTCAGCAAATCCGTTCATCCAAGAAGGGGTAAAATGAAGCTCCACTTCTGTATCCTTGAGTAGCGGGTAGTGCACATGACAATACGTTACCCCTTCTAGTTTTCCTTTATCACCAGCCAATTCCAATACAGATTTCCTAACCAATGAAAGTGAGCATTCTGAAATTTTAGCAGGATGCAGCCAAACGTCAATATCTCCCGGCATACGCAGTAGTGGAAAGGTATAAAGTGCGGCCATGCTTTGTCCTTTGAGTATGGTATAATCAAATCCTTTTTCTTTTAAATGATTGCCAACGATAATACATTCCTTATTGATGCGCTTATTGAGAATACGTATCTGTTCAGATATGGCATACCATTTCAAAAGCAGCTTTTGTGGGGGTTTCTGGTTTTGGGGCAGTAATGTAATACCGGTAAATAGAACGCCTGTCAATGCTTGCCGGTGAGCTAATTCATAAATGCCAAACCAGTCTTTTGCACTAGGAATGCAGGAAAATTCCTTTCTATTTCCCAATGATATCTGAATAAGTTCAAAGAAAAGTTTTGTTAGTGGTATGATGGTCTGTTCCATAAAGTCTTATAATGTATTACGGAATGATGTCAAGTAATTGCTTCGGAATGCTTATAACGAATAGCCTTGACAATAAATTTAATACCACCGATGCAATTATCAGATTATTTATTGCCAAGGTCGACTATATTTTATTACAGCTATTCTTTTAGTTTGAAAAAGCATTCAAAGTTACTGATATTCTTTCGTTTACATATAATTATAATCAGATAATTGATAAGAATTTTCTATACCATATAGATTATAATTTGTATGAATGAAAAAAAACATTCCGAACAATAGGTCTTCAGATTGGTTGTATATCCTTTTTGCCAATCATAGTTCCTTCTTATTGCAGGTCAAGTATTCATAGTCGGATATGTCATCCTGAACATCGTCCCATATCATGTGGTAATCCTCATAAATCCGGATCCAGTCCTCTGTTGACAGGTGCGGAAAGTAAGAGGAATACAAATTGCGGAGGTCTTCCAGCGACAGCGACGGGTTCCGATGTAGGATATCGTGAATCTCTTCTTCGCACTCGAAGAGGGAATCATAGAATTCATCCGTCCCCTGGTGGGTATAGACGGCTGTGCAGTCCTCAATGAGATGTTCAATGAAGTCCAAGCATTTCTGCAAGTCTTTCTTGACGGTGATTTCCTCATCCATATGGGGATTATAATAACCACAACTGACATTTACACAGCTCACTCCCAGTCCGTTCTCCTTCAGCGTGAGAACATCTGTCATCAGCCCATTTTTCTCCGCATAGCCCCATTTTTCGGGAGCAGCCTCCCTGATGAACTTTTCGGAACACAGTTCTGTGAAGCTGATGGCAGTAATCAGGTCGGAATTTCCTCTTCGATCAGGTTGTATGACAAATCTCACGTCATCAAAAAACGGCATGTATGCTTGAGCACTGCCTTTGCATCCGGTTTCTTCTTCGCGGAAGAACACGACTTTGATGACATCGTATTTCTGCAGGCATTCCAGGCAGATGAATATGCCGTTTTTGTCATCAGCTCCTAAATTCTCGTACCTCCGCTTTGATGGAGAGTAGCCGAAAAGGATGCCTTCAGCTTCAATGACTCTGAAATCCTTTGAATGCCTACAATGGGATATTTGGTCCAAATGGCTCACTAAACAAGGATAGGACTCGGAATTGCCTTTGGTTACATACAAGTTGCCGAAACTGTCCTTTTGCAGACTGATGTTTCCGTGAAGCCCGTTGATATAGGAACAGAGGAAGCGGATCATTTCCTGTTCCTTTCCACTCGGACTGTATATGTTATATAGCTTCTTCAACAGCTGCGTATTCATGTTCTTCTTCATAAATGTTTATATTATTATCGGAGAAATTAAATGGAAGACCGGTTCTTGAATCCAGCGAGTCATAGTATTCTTCGTCAAAACAGACTATCAAACCGTCCTCCAACAGGGTTTCTATGGTATTTAAATGGATGGTTTGTGACTTGTAAGCCTTTTCCTGCTGATTCCATATCTGGATTTCCGTCAGTTCATCCGCATCTTCAAACCAGTCCTTGTCATATTCGGAATAATGCCAATACTTCTCCTTGTGACAGTTTTCAGCATCCTCCCGGCATTGCTCACAGCAATAATATTCTTCAGTAATCTCCGAGTAGACGGAGTCGCCTGTCAGACAGTAGCTTTCGCACCAATCACAGAAAACTGTATCGTCATGATGATGATATTCACCGCAAGAGGATATATAGCGGAAATCCTCCAAATCGTCCACATCCACTTCGATTTCCCGTCCCTCCATGTAGCAGACCTGCGTTTCTGTACAATAGCGCTGATTATATTCATCCCATGCCTCCTCGCTTTCGTCATCATCACCATTCAGATTACGGTCGGTCGTATCCAGCAGATAATCATCTGCCGAATGCTTGTAGTTGTAGGCCTTCCTTTCCTCGTAATCGTACCATTTGAAGGAGTCCTGATAGGAAAGAGTGTCGTCCATGGCTAGGTCGCAGTCTATCTCAAACTTGCGGTCAAAAAGCGAACTTCCGTCAATGCCGACAAATGCGTTCGCCTCGTGGCAGGATGCCCCCACAATTTTGTATCCGTCAATGTAGCCTTCTTGGATTAGTTTATTGACAAGCATGTATTTCAGCATCTCGTCCTCTCCGGTAGTATATTGGCGTTCCAACAGCCTCCACCGTCTGTTGTCCTGATCGGTCACTTCGGTGAACAGGATAGCCCTTGCTACAATTTTTCCTTCCTCGTCCTTGAGGTAAGCAGCTTTTGCTTTTACCGAATCCAAGTAGAATGAATGCCTGTCCATATCCGTCATACAGGAATTGAAGTATCCTTTGCACCAGAAACTTTCATAGATGGCTTCGAAATTGTTGTCCACATGCAGTTCCATACCCGACGTACAGCCCAGCGTAAATGTGTACCATTGTTTGGCAAACACATCACCGCACAGCCAGTTCACAACACTGGAGGAAAGGATTTTTCCTACGATGGTTTCCAGCATGACGGCTCTCAGAAATTTTGCCGATTTCATTTTGAACACCCTGCTGCGTTCCATATTGACATAGCGGATGGAACCATGGTCTCCGTCTTCACAGATACCTCTGGCTTCATCCGTGCGGTATTGTGTAGACCAGTAAGTTCTTCCAATCAGTTCCACTCTGTGGGGAAGCGAATCATCCTGTTTGCCAGAACTGCATACTGCATCAATGGCCACCTGCTGAAGTTGGGCCATATCCTTAATGTTAAGCAAGGTGAAATCATTTCTCTTGCGGCAATATCTCAACAAGTCTGCATTCTTCAGATGGCTGAGCAGGATCTTGTTTTTTCTGACCTTCGCACCATTGTTCCTTTTTTCCACTGCGAAAATTTCCTTGAACTCATCGTAGTTCCTAAACTGATAGTACAACATAAGCTAAAGGATTATGAGGTTAATGACTGGATTATCTTCAACCGGCAGATTTGAACGTTTTGCCTGCATATTTCTTCCGGAATAGGCACATCCGCTTTCCGATTCGCACTCCGGAAATCCTTTCCAAGACTGGTTTCTTTTCATGATTCTTAATGGATTTAAATTTGACATGACCGGCTCCTTGGAGCACGGTATTCCTGTTTCTTACATGCCCCTCCAGTTTTTTGCCTTGTCCAAAGCAAGGCTTGGCGGAAAAAATACCGGAACGAAGTGAGGATGATTTTTTGCAGCCAACCCGCAAGGGCTGCCTTGTCTGCGACAAGGCAAAAAGCTATCTTTGCATGGAAGAATCTGGAATATCTGCGGATGGACGATGGTAGAACCACTGTTCAGTTGAGGGAATAAAAAACGGGAATAACCTTGGATGGCTATTCCCGCTGTTGAGAATCAGATGAATTTTGCTATTACAGATTAATTGGTCATGCGATTAGCATTTTTGCTATATATGTTAGTAAATAAGGAGCATCAAATTAATCTTTCAAATTTGATACTCCTTCATATAAATCAATAAGTAAACCTGTTATGTCATTGAAGTCTATACACCTTCTGACAGATGAATATCATTCCTAATAATAATATTTGAATGTTCAAAATTATGAATATTCAATAATCGAATACCCTCATTATATACTACACCTTTATGCTTTGGGTCTCTAATCGTTATAATAATGGTTGTCCTTATAGAGTTTATGACACCGTCTTCTTGCAATTCACACATAGTAGCATCTCTAGTAAATGAGCGTATTGTCATGGCCCATGTGGTATCGTCTTTAATTTTTTCTTTTTGTCCATCGGTCATTGTAGATAAGTCTACCTGATATTTTTTTACCGGTTGCCACTTGTGATTTTTCATAATAAGATTACGTTCCCTCATCATTTCAGGTTGATGAACTGAGTATTTATCCCCAGTCAAAATGTTATGCAAAGAAATAATTCTTTCTTCATTTCGATATGTTTTAGGAATTCCTACAGCACCAAGAGCTACATGATTGACTCCCTGAATCGGTCCGATTTTCACATCAATATCCGTCTGACAATATTCATTGCCCTCTCCTCCTTTTAGTACAGGATCAGTAACAACTGTCACCGTTACTATGCCATAAAAATAGCCGTTTTCGTCTATTAAAGAGTTTGGGAAAGGGAAATCAATCACTTGAAAATCTGTACCTTCATTGAAATCAGGTTGCCAAACCATCGTAAATTCATCTTCGTCATTGTTTAACATCTCATCTATGGTTGAAGGCAAGCCAAAACCATAGATTCGGGTATATTCTGAAGTGTTTTTATCTACTACTGATGGATAGTTGGCATTATGAACAATTAAAGCTTTTACCAAAGTCGGATCAAAAGTTCCATCAAGTCTGTGGACAAGATGAGCTGCTAACGATGAAATCCTTGGAGTAGAAAAACTTGTGCCAAATGCTGTATGCTGAATGTCTGCACCCGTCAAAACCTTAACGCCTGTTTTTATATTACCGCCATAATGTACGACTTCCGGCTTGATTAATTTTTCCGGACCATATCCTATTCGGGAAAAGGGAGAATGCATCCCTTCATCCAAATCTTCAGGATGCGTACCTTTATTACATACAGACCCGACTGTCAATGCCAATAATGATTCAGCTCCCAAAGTAATACGACCCAGATTGTGACTGTTTCCGGCTGATTTGCAAATCAAAACATCGTTTTTCTTTTGAATGTCATCCAATGCAATGGCAAAATCAGAAAATATAAAGTCTGATACTTCCGTTTGTGAGCCTTGAGAAAGATTCCAGATCTTTATCTCGGGGTGTTTCTGCACAGCTTCTCTGATATACATAATCAGTTCATCTTCAGAAATCCGTATTCCCTCTCTGTCTGAATTCACTATGTTGCTGACATATTTCAAGGGTCCGCAACCGGTACAATTAGTATTCTCCAGTATGTCCCCATAAACCGCCACACTCGTTACCATTGTGCCATGGTTCCGATTTATATCCAATTCATCTAATCCTGCAATATTGTCTTCCTCCTCAAGACTCCATGATGATAAATAGTCAGACTTTT
The DNA here is from genome assembly GCF_000243215.1 of Odoribacter laneus YIT 12061. Lineage (GTDB taxonomy): Bacteria > Bacteroidota > Bacteroidia > Bacteroidales > Marinifilaceae > Culturomica > Culturomica lanea. Next base: position 640,734 of record NZ_JH594596.1, read on the forward strand.
CCACTCCGGAATCAAGAATGCCTAAGATAGGATATTTTTCCCCTTCGATGGGTTTTGCCAGCTCCACTTCCGCTTGAAACGGATTGGGGGCGGCAACCAGTTCGTAATAAGGCATTTCTTTTATGGAAATTACGCTATCAAGCGTAGCTATTTGCCGTATAGAATCTGCAGATGGACTTTCTATTCTAAATATTCTCAACCCCTCCGCATAATTTGCCTTTATTATATTACATGCCAAATCCTTGCCAAGTTTCAAGAGCAACTGTTCTGACAGGGTATTGAGGTTCGCATCTTTATAATCAACTAGCTGAATTTTAAGAAGTTTGTCGCTTAACTCATCAATATTAACATCGCAAGTGTAAATAGATAGTTCTTCTATAGCAGCCACACCAATGAGTTTATCTTTTGAAGATGTATGATTCTGCACAGAAGCTATATCATCTTTTATTGCTTTAATGTCGTCATTCCCATCCAACTTAAACAAAATATCCCGAAACCCTGAAATGCCAATTACATTGTGTTTACGTTTCCGGTTAAGGAGCGCTCGAACATTCGGACGGTATGATTTAGCCGTTGCATGTTCATTGAGTTTGGCTTTTATCAATAAAGGCAACTGACAATTATGGGGGTGTCGATTTTCGAAATGTAAGCTGATATTATCTAGCGCATTGACAAGTCGAACTGAATTCTCTCGAATGACTTGTTCTGTAGCCCATTTGGGGAGATCATTTGAGCCTCCGGCTTCTTTTAAGAACTCATCCTGATTTTTACGAGTTTTTACAAGCTGAATAGGAAGTGTTTTAGCCATATGATTTATTTATTAGCGGTTAAACTTTTGATTTTACGAAGACTAATGCCCGTCAATTCATTTATTGCTCTTTGCGTTAGTCCTTTTGACTTTAAATAAAGGATGAATTCATCCTCTGATTTTTCACCATTTTGTAACTCATAAATGCTAAAAAGAAGATGAGATATGGATAAGTCATTTTGCCCCTCTAAAATACCCTTAACTTTAGCCCGGTCAAAAAGGTTCTTCATATCAGAAGGAGATATTTCTTCAAACAGATTTATCATCCCTTTTGTATTGAGTATCAGATCGGCAATCTTATCCTGATCTTCACCGCAAAATAGACGAATTAAATCAACAAGTTCCTTGTCTTTAGGCATTTTCACCTCGACCTTTTGCAGGAAACGGCGCCAGACTGCTCTGTCTAATAATTCAGGATGATTTGTTGCAGCTATGAGAACGCAATGTTTAGGCATTGCATCCATGTTTTGCAACAAACTGTTGATAACTCTCTTTAATTCTCCAATTTCTTTCTGGTCATCACGCGCCTTTGCTATAGCATCAAATTCATCTAAAAACAAGATACTTGGAAACTCTCCGGCATAATCAAAAATTTTTCTGATATTTTTGGCTGTGCTTCCCAACAAAGAGGAAACCAAGCTGTCAAGCCGGGCTAAAATCAACGGAAGCCCTGTTTGATTGCTTATATAATGTGCAATACTTGTTTTTCCACAACCGGGTTGGCCGTAGAGTATAAGAGTTTTTGGAATATCCAGCCCTTGTACCTCTAATTTAGATGAGTTGCGTACAATGTTGACAAATTCTTCTATTTGGGATTGAGTCAGAGAATTCAAAATAATTTTGTTTACACTTTCGGCAGGTGGGATAACTTCGACTATCTGAAGCCTGCTATCCAGATCCAAAGGGGCATTTCTTAGGGCATCCGCAACCACACTGGGGCGTACGTTGGTATCTTCTATTTTTTTTCTGATACAAGCAGCAAAAACGGTATCACCCTCTTGGCTTAATCTATCTGCAAGTCTATTGGAGTAGCTGATGACTTTCCGTTTGTCATTAGTCAACCCTCCTTCTATAATTCGTAATATTTCGGTATTCATGAGTAATGTACTTTTCTGCAAAGATACAAATTTGCGTACTTACGGCAAAGAAAATCGTTCTCAAAGATACAGTAATATACATAAATAGTGCAATTATTGTTCCTAAAATACGGATTTTAGTTCTAATTGTCTTAAGTTGAGACAAGCTTATCCAATATATAGCAACTCCATGTAATTCTTTCAACATGAGTGCAAATGCTATTTCACCGGTTTTATTATAGAATCCGTATAAGCATTTATTCAATTAATAGGTAGTCCCAGGCCAATATATTATCTCCATGGCGTAGTATAATTGTAGTATAATGCTTTCTCAAAGACTATATTCAAATAAAAACGGTTATATTTGCAGTTTCTTTGACCGGTATAATTCGTCATATATACAAGGTGAAATAACCAACCTTTGAATCAAATTAAAGATAAATATAAACACTCATTCATATCATGGATAATCCTTCACTGAAACTTCAGGAAATAATGGGAACCTATTATCCAAATTTCCTGGAAATCTATGTCAATACGGATAAGGCAGTAGTCTTGCATAAACTTTCTAAAAAAGAGTTGGGCACATTCTTTCACGAGTGGATCCATTTCATACAGGACATAACGACTTCATTCGGCTGTTACAATGCGTATGTGTACTTTGAGTCTTTTTTGTCGTTAGGCAAAAAGGCCATGGAGGAAAAGGATGGAATTTCTGGTTCTGTTTCATTGGACAACAGTACAAATGTATTTACCAATCGCTATCTGTTGAACAACGGATGGGGAAGCGTAGCTAATTTCCCTTTTTCTGCTATTACTCAATGCGTCAATCAAAGTATTCGTGTGCCGCAATATTTGGTGACAGATCCATCTATTACTGAAATTCCTCAGTGTTTAGTTACCACAGATGCCGGTAAAACCTTTCAATTTGGTGCTTTGCATATTATGGAAAGCATGGCTTCGTTGTGCCAAAGGGTATTATTCCCGGAATCAGAGGGTTCTCATCCCATTCATCCATATCATATTGCAGAGATGATTGCCGAACTATATTCACCGGAGTTTGCCAAAAACAAACTAAATATCATTGCTTTGTGTGATGTGTCTTTAATGTGTTCAGTACCAGGTGCTCAATTCGTTTCATATCTGGCAAGAATCAGAAATAAGGAGGTTCCTTTGCCTGTTTGTCCCGAAGATATTTATGACTATTATTTGAAGAATCATAATTATTTACCTTCTTACTCTGAAATCTGCGAAAAAACACGCCATCATTTTAAAGGAGTGTTGAAAGATCCCAAAGCTTTTGCTGCTTATAGAACATGGATTGACAATGCCTATGACGTAGCTTGGGATTTAAGGAATAATCATCCCTATTTTATACTTGATTTGCTAAAATGCAACAATCTATTGGATGCCTATTCGTCTTTCTCTAATTTGTTTTTCAAGTTGGGAACTCCGCTACTTAGAAATAATCAGAATGAGTACAACAAATATCCTTTGAACGCAAGTAACAAATCCTGGGATGTAGAATTTATGCAGCCTATCAAACATATAGGTAATATGTTAGTTGGAGGAAAGCGTTCCTGCGCTCTGAAAGAATGGTGTAGGAAATCTGAAGAAGAACTAGTTAAACAGGGTTGCTCTGAAGGAATGCCTTGCCATGTTGATGAACGATGCGATATGAATCCATCCTTGAGATCTTTGGATAAAATACGTTGTCCATTGGGATTTGTGTGGTATGCATTAGGTATTCCTTTGATGAAGTAGAAATATCCACTCTTAGTCGTTTTGTTCTTTTAATCAAAACGACTAAGAGTGGAATTTATAGAAAAAATATTTATCTTATCTACACCACATGGAACGTACCGTTGAACTGCACGCCCTGCTGTGTGAGATGCTGCTTCTTCGACACGATGCGGTGTATGTTGTCGTAGCCTATCTCCAGACGGTAGAGTGCGATACGTATAGGCATGCGCCATCCGTCCACCTTTCCGCTTTCAGGAAGTGCTCCAGTAGGCGGTTGTGGCTGTCGTAGGTCCACTGCGTCACATAGGTGGCAATCGCCTGGTTGGGCACAATCAGCGTGCGGCGGATCTTGGTGACTTCGCCCATCTTGCCGTAGAAGTATTTAGGGCTCGCTAAATAAAAAAGTAGGAGATAAATATTAATGGTTAATATTTACCTCCTACTATGTTCTATAGACTATTAACTCTGTCGATTATTGATTGACTATCACCATTTTTTACGAAAGAATACAAATCCATTGGATATTTCTTCATCAATTGATGAAACATTAACACCTAACTTTAATAAGTACTCTTTAATTATCGTATTATTTAATCTGTTTTTTATTAATCTATTTTTGTAATAATCCATATTTTCAACAAATAGAGGTACTCCCTTTTCATAGAAAACCCACTTGTCTTCTTTGTAAGCTAGAATCAACCTCTCGTTAGCACTATAATCAGAACTATAAAATTTAAAAAATGGATTATCAATACCATTAGATAAAGCACACATTAAATAGCTGCATTTTATGTGCTTCTGTATAGCTCTGCATACATTAGATAACCCATCTTCGTAATTGGATATGAAAAAAATTTGATTAGGATAAATTTTACTCTTCCAACAACAAAATTTCGGGAGATGGCGACCTCCACTTATAGGATTAATGTAATCATATACAATAGGAGTTTCCATACGTATTTCTGCTTTGCCTTCTGCTAACTCTGTCTTAAATATGCTTCTTATTGCATCAATGACTATTTGAATGTCATTGATGCAAAAGATAGAGAATATCAGATATTTAAAATCACTTATCATTTATCTTATAGAATTTATTTCTTGCATTAGGATCATTTTTAGGAAGTTGTTTCTTATGCTTTTCCATGGAACGCGTTCGAGTATCATATTCTACATTTGTATGTACACCATTGTAATCGAATTGAACGTCAGGACGATTGTTCCCTACTACATTTCCATCAATATCTACTTGCTTTTGATTTTTCCTTATATTCTGAGCTTTATTCCCGGATTTTAGTTTTTCTATTAAATTATCAATTTTTTCATTGTGTTTTAAGCCACCATGTGGCTTAGCATCACCATCATTAGGCTTTATCTTGGATTTTGCATTATCAACTAATTTAAGAACTTGTTTTTGCCCTTTTTTGTTAAAATCTGTTCCAATAACAAGATCCGCAATTGCGCTTAATTTATCCAAATGAGAAGCATCCCCGTCAAAAACAGTTTGAATATCTCCTGCAATATCTAAAAACTCATCTAACCCTGCTTTTTTCAAATTTGATGGGGTTAATTTGCCGGTTTTCTTATATACATTCCATACTCTCTTAGCATATTTGAATGCAGCTACTGCACCTTTAATTATTGCTTTACCGTCTGGGTCAACAAATAATATAGGGTTATTAGCTGTATAACAATAGCTGTTTATGTGAGGATATTTTTCCTGCAAAGGATCCGTAGATATCCACAAACTCAGCCTCGGGTCATAATACCTCGCACCATAGTAATACATTCCCGTCTCCTCATCGAATTCCTTCGCGTTGAAGAGATAAGGCGTATTCCAGATGCTGTTCCGCTCTTCAATGAACACTTCGCCGAACGGCACATACTCGATGTGCTGAACCACCTCGCCGTCCAGGTTGGTGATGTAGCTGCTGCTGCCCAAGTGGTCGGGATGGTAGTAGAACTGCAACTTCTCGTATGCGTCCGGATCCTGGAAATTGTTTTCCAGTGCCAGGGCACGGGCTTGCGCAGCTTCGGGAGAACCGTCGTCGCAGCAGAATCCCTGTCCGTCCACATAGTCGTTGTTGTCCGTTCCGTTGTACGGCACCTCAAAGATAGTATAATTATCCTTAATTACCTGCTGTTGGGCGGAATATTTTTGTTTGTAATTAACAGAAAGTCCGTCCGTCTCACTGCCGGCATACTGGATGCGTCTCGGGTCGGAACCGTAGGAGGCGAAGTCGCCAATCTTGGAAACGATGCGCTGCGAACCGATATAGATGTGCTTGGTGTAGCGTCCGCCCTGGTTGGCCACCAGATAAGGACTAACGTAGAGCGAGAACTTCGCCGTGTTGGTGCGTCCGCCCGCGAACTCGGAGTTCACGTAGAGCTGTTCACCCTCACCGGAGGTCTTCACCGTGCGTTCACCGTCGGCATCATACCAGTAGTTGGTCACGAAGCCGTTGTCATCGGAAGCCGTCAGGCGGTTCTCCTCGTCCCAGCGGAGCTTGCGCTCGGCTGCGGTGTAATCCAACGCGCCGTCCTGCTTGATGCGGCCTGTATTGACATAGACCAGGTTGCCGTTGGCATCGTAAGTATAGGTATGGTTGTTGTCCACTTTTGCCACTGAGTCCGGATTTTCTTCCGTGCGGTAGTTCGCATCCTTCACTTCTGCGAGCTGGAACTTCCTGCCCTCAGTCTTGCCGTAGGTATAGGCCAGATCATAGCCCACATGGAGCGTACCGTCGAACTGTACGCCCTGCTGTGTGAGATGCTGCTTCTTCGATACAATGCGGTGCATGTTGTCGTAGCCCATCTCCAGCCGGTAGGAAGCGGTTTTGCTGTCCGCTCCGGCATAGGTTCCCGTAGCACTTGCCAGACGGTAGAGTGCGTCATACGTATAGGCATGCGCCATCTGTCCGCCCGCCTTTCCGCTTTCGGGAAGAGCGGCCTTGTTGGCAACGCTGAGCACATTGCTTACGGCATCGTAGGTATAGCCATTGTCCATGATGGACTTGCCGCCTGCGTTGACCGTCAGGTTCTGCAGCCTGCGGCGTGCGGGCTCGTAGGTGTAGAAGGTCTCCGCTCCGTTGCAGTATTTCAGATAGGTGCGCTGCTCGAACTTGTCATAGCCGATGCGGTTCACGTAGTCATAGCCGTAGGACTTGTAGCCGCGTACCTTCTCCAGCTGACCGCCGAGGTTGTAGGAGTAAGTGACCTTCTCCTCGTCCGGGTAGATCATTTCCAGGAGGCGGTTGTGGCTGTCGTAGGTCCACTGCGTCACATAGGTGGCAATCGCCTGGTTGGGCACAATCAGCGTGCGGCGGGTCTTGGTGACTTCGCCCATCTTGCCGTAGAAGTACTCAATGGCTCCCGTCCCATCCTCACGGAGCATCAGGCGACCGATGCGGTTCTGCGAGGCGTTGCGTCCGCCGTAGTAATACTTCACGTTGTTCTCCGGGTGGTCGGGATAGTTGATGCCCGTCAGCCGGTGATAATCGTAGTCGTAGGTGATGGACTTGCCTTCCTTGGCAAGGTTGGCTGTCTGCTTGGTCAGCACATTGCCGAGTGCATCATACGTAAAGGTGGTGATGCCGCTTGCAGGATGGTTCACCTCGGTGCGGCGGTCGCCCATGTCATATACGGAGGTCGTCACGTTGCCTTCGGTATCGGTGACTCTGACCAGACGGTCGATGCCGTCATATTCGAAGGTGGTGGTGATTTCTCCGTCAGGACCGCTGAGCTGCTTGGTCATGACGGTCTTGCCGCTGCCGTTGGTATAGGTAGCCTGCTTGTTGCCCAAAGCATCGGTCACGGTAGTTACCAATGCCCGGCTGCCTGCATCCGTGGTATAGGCTGTCAGCGTCTTGGATTCGTCAGGAAGGGTCACTTCCGTGGCACGGTCGAGCACGTCATACACCGTTACGGTCGGCGACACTCCGTCAAATGCCTTGTTGAAGTCCGTACGCTTGCCCAGTTCTTCCGTGACGGGATAATAAGCCTTGGCTACACGTCCGAATGCGTCATAGACATTGCGTCCGCTGACAATCATTACATTCTGTGCATCGGACACCGTGCCTTCGGATGCCGAAGTGACCACGCCGTCCTTCTTGACCTGCACAGGCCGGCCGAAGCCGTCCACGAAGGTGACGGTTTCCATGTCATCGTCCGGATGCTGGATGTCGTAGTGCTTCGTCACGGCGTATGCCGGGGCGGTGATGCCGTTTGCCGCAAATTCAGCCTTCGGGCTGTATTCGAATGCAATAATATAAGGTACACCCGTAGCCAGTTCGTTCGGGCCACGTACTCCGGTGATGCGTCCGAGGTCGTCCACATCGGTCTCGTAGTAGAAGTTGTTCAGGTCGCGGCGTTCCTTGGCGATGCCGTAGCGGTAATCGAAATTGCCTGCCTCGCTTCGGTAGCCGAACGCATCTTCCACACGTTCCACATACATGTTCATTTCCGGCTCGTAGCGGTACTTGTACCACATGCGCTGTCCCTTGGCATTGGCCGGAAGTGTCTTCTGCAGGATGTTGCCGAAGCTGTCATAACGGTAGTCGGTGACGGCTTCGCAGTTTCCGAGCTGCTGCGTTATCCTGGTCAGGTGGTTCGGGTACTTCGTGTCATATACCGCCGATACCTGGTGGTAAACCTTTCCGTCCCCTCCGGTCACGGTCACATCGGTCGGCAGTCCGAGAATGTTCCTGCTGCTGTTGGAGGTATAGCGGATGGAGGTCTGGTAGTCAAACTTGCCGTCTCCCTTGCTGCCGAGCTTGCCCTTGTTGCTGAACCTGTAGGATTTCAGCTCACCGTGGTGGCCGGTGAGGTAATACTCGTTCCATGCCTCCGAGGTGATCATTCCCTGTGCGGCACCTTCGTATTGCAGGTTCGCCGTATAGCGGAGCGGTACGAAGGCGGAAGCGCGGTCGCTGCATAGTACGGGCTGTGCGGTAAAGGTGTACTCGTCACCCTTGGCGGTCAGGTAGTAGCCGTCATATTCGTTGCGTGTTTCAGTGTAAACCTTTCCGGCTGCGTCTTCCACGGAAGCGTTGACGAGGTTGCCCTGCGTATAGTAGCCGGATACGTCATACTTCTGTACGGACTTGCGGTAGAGCGCATTTTCCTTTTCAGTGTCGAGATTCTTAGTAATCACTTCGCCGAAGCCGAGGAACTCACGTTCGTGGCGGTCGCGCTTGCCGTCCTTGTATTCAAAGGCGGTGGTCATGAGCGGACCGTCGTCATGGATACCGTCATCCACCGTGAGGGAAGACATCACCCATTTGCCGCCGGGAAGCCCGTATGTGGGAGCAGTATGCGCATAGTCCAGCGTAAACGTGCCACCGAGCGAGTTGGTAACTGCCTTCAGCATGTTCGTCCTGCCGATGGCGGAACGGGTCACTTTCAGCTCGCTTTCCTTCTCGGATTCCACAATGTCGAGATAGCCGTCACCGTCCACGTCCTGCAAGGTGTAATTCGTCCGGTTGATGCTATGGCTCAATGATACTCCGGGATTGACCGATATTTTAATCGGGATAATTTTAGGAGTGATATTTACCGTAAAGGCCACATTGCTGCCTTCTGATGTAGAAGCCGATTCATTAAGAGCTTCTGCACCTTTCCATACTAACGGAGAATCAAATCCTACACCGTTGTTGAAGGCAACCATGATATTTTTACCGGATTTCCATACTTTATCAGGTAATCCGTCAGAGTTTATATCTGTCAGATTATATTCCTCCCCGCTTTTGGAGGTTACAAAGTTAAATCCACCGGCAAAACTGCTTGAACCGATATTGAAGGATGCTCCTGTCGAGAATGACTGGCCCTTGCCACCTTGTATGCGGTCAATATCCCAGTCGATAGGATTGGCAAAAGCATAACCGAAGTTTAGGCGCACCTTGTTTCCGGCAATAATCTTGTCCGGCAGTCCGTCACCGTTAACATCGATGAAATTTTCAGTACTCCAGTCCTCATTGGACGGAGGAATACTTGCAGAAACGGGAATGCCACCTTTAGCTTTATTGCTCGATTCCTGATTGGCTGCGCTTGCCTTTCCGGCTGCAATATGTCTGACGACATTGCTTACAGAAACAATCGCATCACTGCTGAGTGCAAATCCTTTGGACTGATTCTCGCTTACAACAGTTCCTATGCCGCTCAAGACCTCACCGCTTATGCCACCGAGCGTATTTGTATATTGTATTTTACCTCCGGCAACAATATCCGGATAACCGTCGCCGTTAAGATCGAGCATCATGGATTTTGTGGTAGTGCTGCCCTTCGAGTCATTATAGGTAATCACGACACCGGTCTGCTTCACGGTACTTTTGCTGACCATTTCCTGAGATACGGCTGCTGCACCTGTACCTTGCAAATGTTCTCCTGCCAAACCGGATACATCCCCAATATTCTCAAACGGGTTTGTCAATACGACATCAAGTTCCGTAAGGCGTGCAGCCCCCATATTGGTGGCAGTGATGAAGATTTCTTCACGTTGACCAGTCCAACGGTCGAGCTTGTTCAGGTCTGTGCTTAACGGCGTGAAAGGCATTGTCAGCGGATCAACCTTTGCGTCTTCATCCTGTGGCAAAGTTAACAGCGACTCATCTATGGGACGGGAATAGCGGTTTTCTGACGCGTTATAGACGAAGCCGCCCCATCCACGGTACAGATGTCCGAATCCTGCCGGCTCATCTACTGCATATAAATTGGCTGCTACGGTCTGAGGTTGAATAACCGAAGGATACCTGACTTGCACGGAGACTCCAGATACGGCAGAACCGACCTGACTGTCATCAGAGAACAGTTCAAACCAAACCTTATCACTTCCGATGTCTGATTTCCGTATTGAAATGGAATCATTCACCATAACACCGTCGGTAATGGCAAATGATTTCTTGCCCAAGAGCCTGTCGGCTGTTTTTACAGTCAAAGTAAGCTTGCCATTATATACAGCATTTGAGAAAGTAATGAGCGGTTTGACATAAAGTGTGCTATCGGTTGCGCTCGGCAAATACGATGAAGCATTTGCAATGTGATTGGCAAACAGCGTGTAATCCGGACAAACCGGTCGAGCCTGTTTTGTTCCGGTTGAATCTGTATAAGAAATGACAGGACTCCATTTGACTGCATCCCAACGCACATTGGATTCCGCGCTGACAACAAAGCGTAAGTTTGTCAATCCTTCGGAATTTTGCAGGGATATGGCCAAATCATCATTATAGCTTTCATTCCATGGGAAGGTCCGGGTATATAGCTGCTTTTCAACATAGGATGGATTATCATTACCATGGACATCCTTTCTGTCTGTTGAGCCCCAAATGATTAGGGTCACATCATCAGTCGTTTCAGGTTTTGTGAATTTACCTGATATATCGACAGTCTGATTCCCTTGTGCTATGTTCAAAGAAGTTGACGCAAAATACAAGGCTCCTTCTTCCGGCTTATATATTGTCGTTGAGTAACCATTGGGCATAATTTCTTCAGGTCCTGTATATGTTACAACAGGATGCCAGAGTACTTCGTCAAATGCGCCATTGCTCATTTCCGTTGCCCCAGATTGGACGCGGAAATAAATGCGATCACCTTTCTTTACGGATAACAAAGAAACGCCTGCCGTGTAGGAAGTCTCATCACCTTTTGTGATGGTCTTATTCCACAACTCAGACTTTCCTTTCTGTATAGCCACACGAACACCATCCGAATTTTTATATGCTTCCTTATCATAATCACCGGTTGGGACTACAAGGGAAACAGAGCCGGAGATACTTATTGTTCCGGCTTTGGGTGCAACCCATACGCGAACAGCATCTTCCATTGGTGAAATGCGCAACATCTCCGCTTGTTCCTCAGGATCCACAGCACCGACAGAGACATCTATCTTAGCCGGGTCATATATGATAGGGCTTGGAGTGTCTGCACTGTTCAAGGTAAATGTCGGTACTGCATTGCCTTGGGCATCTTTCTCTATGTGGTTGAAGTACACCTTACTGTTTGAGACCAGATCAATCAGACCGTCCCCGTTTATATCAGAGAAATATTCCTTGGTCTTGGTTGTGGTTCTTGCATGATCTTCACCGACTGTTGCAGCAACCGGACCCCATCCTGCTTTTACATCTGTACCGCCAGAGTAAGTATTGCTGCTTGAAGATGAAAATCCGGTTATACCTTTTACCTTGACAGGTTCTCCATAAGATATTTCTCCTGTAACACCATTCCTTAATTGAGACCGGTAATACAAAGCACCATTTTCCCGATATACCTTATCGGGTAATCCATCGCCATTCAAATCCACAAAAGTTGACAGTCCTCTGGATTGGTCGTTGCTATAATTGAAACCGCCTCCTCCGGTTGTTGTGGTTGTCGTGCTTTGATCATCAGGACCGACACCGGCATAGAATGAACCACCTACCGAAGAGCTTGTTGTACCACCAAGAGCAGAAGGCTTGTCACTGAACATATCCATTCCCTGCAGGGGATTGACAAATCCGGCATCCAGCCCGTCATTGTGCGTGTTCCACGTTTCCTGACTGTCCTTGAAGGGGACATACCCCTTGTCGGACTGCACGTCGTCGTAGTAGCTGAACTTCTGGAAAGACACCTCCTGTCCGTTAGAGTTCAGGTGACGCACACCGGCGAGCAGTTCACGGTTGAACGCACCGTTCCGGTACTCAAAAGCATAGCTTCTGAGCACGTTTCCCCGGAAGTTCACCGTTACTTTCTCCAGCAGGCGGTTGGAAGAGGTCAGGTAGCCGTAACGGGCGTTGTTGGTCTTCACCTGCCGGGTCTTGCCGCCTTCAAACGTCACGACCGTATGGGGCTCCTGTCCGGCATTTCCGGCACGCACCTCTTTCAGGTAGAGCGCCTTGGCTTTCAAGCCGCCACGGACATCTTCATCGGCTGCCTCATACACGTATTCCATGAAGTCGCCGTGCGTTTCCTCCACCCGGCGCAGTTTCCATTCGGAAATCACCTCACGGGTATTGCCGGAAACATCCGTGAAGGTGCCTTTCAGAACGGCGCCTTCACCGCCATAGGTGTATTTCACACCCTGCTTGTCGGTGACTTCCCAGTAATAGTCTGCCGGACTGCTGCCCTTGCGGATGATACGGCTGAAGTCTCCTCCCTGACGGGTATAGAACTGCCGGTCTGCCTTGCGGGGCATCTTGTCTCCACGGTGGGCCACACCCATCTGTCCCTTGTCGTCCATGGTCGAGAGCATGGAACCGGAGAGCAGGTAGGTTTCTGTCTCGCCGGCCATGTCATAGCGCGGCACGCCCCATCGGGTGTCCAGCGTAATGGAAGGTACGGAAAGACTCCATCCTTCACCGAGCCAGCCGCTGCCGCCCTCACTGCTGTACTGGATGCCGAGTGAGGGGGCCATGCCGTTTCGGGCAGGCGGCATCTCAAAGGCATACTGCAGGCTGGCCGTTCCGCGGTTGTTGGCCTGCGGCGGAGCAATCAGGTTGATTTTGGCCGTTGGGTCGGCGGCCTTGATGTCGTTCATCATGGTCGGCGCAAACCCTTCGGTCTCCGGCGATTCGGGTGCCTGAATCACGCCATTAATCATATCCGTGAAGTGGGTGGTTCGTGACACCACGCAGGCTTCCTGCTTGTCGACCTTCACTCTTTCCAGCGCCACCCAGTGTTTGGTGTCGTTGTCAAAATAATAGGTACGGATGTCGTCTTCGGTGTAGCCGCTCGGAATGCGGGTGCGGTCGTACTTCAACCGGACGGTGGCTCCCTTTTCCGTGAAGTGTGTGCCGTGCGGCAGGAAACGTACGCCTTCTCCCTCGGCCGTGACATTGGTCATGCCGAAATCCAGTGCCGGCAGGTCCATTTCACGCAGGGGACGCATGGTCAGCTTTCTGGCTGCCAGCATGACGCCATGATCTACCAGCAGCGCACCGTTGGCATTTTTCATGCTGTCTGCCTTGTCTTGGGCAAAATGCTTCCCTGCCGTCCGGGCAGCCGGAGTCTGAAAAGCGCGTTCATAATCTGCCTTGCCTTTCTTTAGTGTCGGGAAGGAAGCGGTCAGGGTCTTTCCGGAGGCGGTAGTGGCACTGAGCGTGAGGCTGCTGCCCGATACGGGAACGATGCCTTCGAACTCGCCGTCCTGCAATGTAAGTACGGTATGTCCTGCCTTGACCGTCCGAACCCCGTTACGGACGAAGCCGTGCACATAGGCCAGGTCGCCATAGACTACCGGAGTTTGTGACAGCGTAAGTGCCTGCCCGGGTCCCGATGCCGTTTCGACATGCAGGTTGCGTACCGAATAGCTCCTGCCTTCGGGAGCCGTGAAAAGTACGCGGTTGACGCCTTCATGCAGCCAGGCCGGGTGAATCTCCTCGCGGACATGGGTCCAGCCGTCGGATGCCGTGGCCATATAACCGCCGGTGGCCGGACGGTCGTTGATGCTCTTGGCTACGGCTCCGGAGTGATCCGCACCCTGCAGCTCGTAACACAGCCAGACGCGGGCGTCCGACGGAATTGTCCGGGAGAGGTTGATTTCAAAGATGTTGTCCTCGGGGTTGTCGGCAGTCTTCCCTTCGGGAATACCGACCGAACCGTAGCGGAGGGTGGCATAGGCGGCTGTCGTGCCTGCTGCCTGTATCGGAGTGGAAGAAGTGCGGTGGCCAGTTGCCGCCTTTGCAGGACGGCTGCCGTCTTCTTTCTTCCTGCCGCTGTCTTCGGATTTTTCTTGCCGGATTTCCGATGCCGTTTCCATCTGGAGCTGCGTATTCGGAGACTGGCCGGACAGATATTGCGAACCGGCAATGCCGGCTGCCGCCAGCGTCACGGCTGATGCGGCGATGATAATTGTCCGTTTCATGATATTTCGGTTTTAGTTGAACTATTTGGCTATAATCTTCCGGGTTTTTTCCCAATCCGGACCGATGGCCTTGACTACATAGACTCCTGGGGCGGGTGCCTCGAAGCGCGAACGTTTGGTTGTTCCGCCTTCCATGAACTGCTCGTGAACCAGTTTGCCGGAAGCGTCGAATACCATCAGCGTGACATCCCCGGGCTGGTCCTGCTCCAGCACGACATCAAAGATGCCGGTCGTTCCGTCAGGCTTTACCTGGAACGAATCGTCCCTGTTATCGTTTCCTTGGCTGTTTCCTTCACCGTTTCCGGGCCGGTCTGACCAGCCGATGAGGGAACCTTCCTTCTTTTCTGTTCCGTTGGGGAGTGTCGGGTCGCACTCACTGCCTACATGTACCGTGAAGAGGGCTGTGTTTGTCTTGGGATTCTCAACCTGTACATTGCCCGAATGGGTGAAATCGGGAATTAGCTCTCCGTTTACGGTCAGTCCGGTAATATGTGTTTCACCGGTTCCGAACTTGATGCACAGACGCCATGCCCGGATGTTCCATTGGGTAAAGCGGCGGATGACTTTGCCGTTGAGCTTGTACGATACGGTAATGCCTTCGAGTCCCAGCGTGAGGACGTCTCCTTCCTTGATGCGGATAAACTGGGTAAGGCTCGTGTGTCCGTCGATAATCATATACGCCTTGTCACCTCTGACATCAAAGCCGAACTGCGTTATGTCGTCGGATATTCTCGGTTCCACACCGAGTCGGTAGTTGGAGTTGGTTCCTGTCACCGTCCAGGAAACTTCTCCGGATGCGAAGATCCGCTTGTCGTGCACGTAGGTGGTGTAAAGCGGACCGCCTGTTCCGTAGATGTCGTTGCCGCCGCCCTGGGTGACTTTCAGCGTATAGGTGCCGGGAGCCAGTCCGTCAATGCGGTGAGCCTCTCCGGTGAACTTGCCGCTTGCAATGATTTCATCCTTGGGTACGCCGGCTACCGTATCGGCTGAGAGCACATAGTCATAGACGGGGGTGCCGATGCGGATGTCAATGTCGATGCTGCCATCATTGCGGGGTTTGCCGTCCTCACAGGTGGACGGAGTCGGAACGGCATCTGCCGCCAGTCCGTCATAATAGGCAAAGGTGAATACATCGCTGCCGCTGCCGTCCAGATCCCAGAACAGGTTGTGGAATACGGTCTTTCCGCGCATGAGGTCCGGTCGGGAGCATTTCACGGCTATCATGTCTTCCGTATCGAACCTGCCTTCCCCGCTGGGGTCAATGAGCAGCAGGGTACGGTTGCGGCAATACTGTGAGAACTCTTCATCCGGGGTAAGCGCATGGCTGAGTTCTGCCATGTTTCCCGTGTCACCGATGCCGCCGGTACGTACAGCGGCTATGTGCAGCGGTTCTTCGGAGGTGACGGCCCGGATAAGACCTGACATTGAACCGGAGGTTTCGGGCAGGGGAATGGTACGCGTCTGGCTGCCGATACCGTCAATGCGGAGATAGACCTGCCCGTCTTCCCTCCGGATGGAAACGGCACTGCCGCTGACTCCGGTGGCCACAGCAGTAGTGCCGGCCTGTCCGCCGGAGATGGCATAGACGTTTCCTTCCCTGTCGAAGCGGTAGCCGTATTCACAGGTGTTGCCGCCGGAGCCGGTAAAGCCCGCGTCGAAAGTGGGATGACTGAGCGGGCAATAGAAGGAGACGGCTCCTTCACGGCCGGGCAATGCCGGTGTGACGGCAAAGGCTTCGGTCGCACTTGAGTCCTGCTCGATGGTGTCCAGGAAGCCTTTCCGGGTAACGGTCATGCCCGTGCCGTTCCAGCGTACCGAGGTGCTGTCTGCCGATGCCGGTACATTGCTGCGTACCGTCCACGTGCGGTGCATGATGTGCCACAGGGTATCTGCCGGTGAGGTGTAGGTGGTCAGCGGACCGTTGTCGTCACCCCAGAAGATGTACCCTTTATCGGGCAAGGGATTGCCGTATTCACGCCCCATGACGAGCAGGCGGCTGGCGGACGACTCCGCATAGGAATTGCCGTCGTGGAAGGTGTCGTTTGCTTTCATGGTGGCATAGACGGGTTCTTCCTCGTAGGAAGTGGTGGAGAGGGGCTGGTGGAGAGCGGAAGCGGCATCCGAGCCGATGGCTGTCACCCGGTGGTGATAACCCAAGTTCTCGTCCTTGTCCCATATCAGGTTGCCTTCACTGTCCAGATAGGAGTTGTTCAGGGTGATTCCATACTTAACGGCCAGGTAGCTTTCCACTTTCCTGCGTTCTGCCGGGGTGAGGTAACGTCCGTAGATGATGACTTCGGGGGAATAGCCGTCAAAACGGTTGTTCCCGAATGACGCTTCATCATAACCGGTGCTGAACTGCGGATTGGATGCGGAGTAAGTACCGCCGACAAACAGATTAGATACGGAATTTTCTCCCCAAAGGCCCGTTCCGGGACGGTTGCTCTTCAGATAGGTGAGCACGCGGACGGAAGACTCCCGGAAGTCTGTAGCAGACTGTCTGTCAGAAGAGGAGAACAAGAGGTCTTCTCCCGTGTCCTTTCCGTAGTCCAGCGGCTCCGTGCCGTTGGCACGTACGGCCTTGTCCTTTGACAGGATGGAGCCGCCGCCTTTCCTCCCGTCAAGGGAATAGATCAGCATATCCTTGTCGTGACTCTCGGGAGGCAGGGCAAAGACACCAAAGACAGTAGCCTGTGAAAAGTTGGAGAACTTGAAGGAAGCTGTTTTTCCGTAGCTTCCTCCTGAAAGGTACAGTGCCGGATGAAAATTGAATGCCGGCGCGAAGGAGCGGGTCTGGGTGTATTCGCTTCCCGGTTTTCCGCTGCGGTCTAGAGAACGCAATTTTACGGAATCCCCTGCGAAATCCATCCAGCGGTATGCGCCTTGAAGGTCTGCCGTCACGGGCAATGTCTGGAACCACAACTCTGTTCCTTTGACACCGCCGGGGGACTGTGCACCCGCTGTCACAACTCCTGCACCGAATAGAAGTAGCATTAGTTGCTTCATCGCTTGTGTGATTAAGGTTAATGTTGGGAAAGGTTACCGGCCTTTCCAATGGATTGTGTCCGCTGAAGAAGTAAGGTAGGTGCGGACGGAGCTATAATGAAGAAAATGGTCCGGAATCCGTTATCCGGTTGACGGCATCATCCTGATGCTGATATTTATATACAACTCCACAGCAAATATAAACATCTTCAATTATATAAAACGATAAATATCAAAACAAATTTAGACTTTTAACATTATAACCATCTATAAGTCAATATTATCCGATAAATTTGCATGTGAAATCATTTTTTCCGCAGTTCAAAAACGGAACAATAATAAATCCTTTATCTTAACCTAAATGTATACCCTACACGATTTTGAATTGGGTACTCCCATGAATGCGCTTGAACGAGCCAAAGATTTTCAGAAATTTACCCAACAGTTTAAAACCTATCCGGATAAGCATTATTGGATAGAATCCTATTCCGGAGTGGACGCACGGATGGAATTGGAAGGAAGTACCAAGAATGTGTCCAGTTTTATAGCCAATGATTATTTGGGTATGTCCCAACGTCCTGAAACGATAGAAGCCGGTATTGAGGCTGTTCGGAAATATGGAACAGGAACATGCGCAGCTCAAGTGATAGGTGGCTATTTGGATATTCACCGTCGTTTGGAGCAGGAAATCGCACAATTTACCGGTCAGGAAGATGCCTTGTTGTTTTCTTCCGGGTTTGGAGCCAATGACGGAACTCTTCGAGCCTTATTGGGACCGAATGACATTGCCATTACAGATGCTTTTATCCATGCCAGTGCTTCTGCAGGCTTGATAGGTACTCATGTAAAATCCTTTGGGCACAACAATTTGGAATACCTTGAATTGGCATTGAAACACTCCCAGGATGCCTATAAAACCAAGTTGGTCATCGTAGATGGAGTTTATTCACAGGGCGGAGACCTTGCCCGTTTACCGGAAATCAACACACTTTGTAAGAAATATGATGCCATGTTGATGGTGGATGATGCCCATGGTATGGGTGTTTTTGGAGAAAACGGACGAGGTACAGCGGAGCATTATGGGTGTCTTGGCCAGATAGATATTATTACCGGAACATTCAGCAAATCATTCGGATGTGTAGGTGGTTTTGTTGCAGCATCCCATGAACTGATTGAATATTTGCGGTATTATGCAGACAGTAATATTTTCTCTGCAGCCATTACCCCACAGGTAACTGCATCAGTATTAAAAGCGTTGGAACTGATTAAGAGACAGCCGGAAATACGTAGAAAACTCTGGGATAATGTGAATTATCTCCGTTCCAGACTATTGGAAGAAGGTTTTGATATAGGAGATTCTGTGTCGCCTATATTCCCAATTATGATACGTGATACACAGAAAGCATATGATGCAGCTCAAATGCTTCGTGAAAAAGGTGTATTGGCCATATCTATTGTTTATCCTGCAGTGAGATTGCGTGAGGCACGGTTGCGCGTCAGTGTATTGGCTTCTCACGAAAGGGAAGATTTGGATTTATTGATAAATGCACTATTAGAAACAGACAAAAAATTAGGAATAAGACATGGATAATCCCAAAACAAGACGCCCCAGACGCACAAATAAGGATTTGCGGAATGACATCTTGAATGCTGCGTCAGAAGTGATTAAAAATGAGGGTTTCGCCAAATCCTCACTCATGCGCATTGTAAATCTTGCCAAAGTAGAGTCCACGGTTTTTCATCGTCACTTTGGTGATTGGGAAGAGTTTATGGACATATATACCAGAAAATATGATTACTGGTTCAGTGATGTTATTGACTCCATCGAGAAAAACCAATGTACGGAAAAAGAGTTCCGCTCTATCATGCACGGTTTGTTTGATGATTTAAATTCAAATATAATCATGCAGGAACTCTTGAAATGGGAAATATGTGATGAAAATACAATCACTAAACGTACTGCTCAAATGCGTGAGTTTAATACTATGCCTTTGGTTCGACGTTTTCAAAGAGTCTTTGCAGAAAGTGATGTGAAAATCGGTTCGCTCTCAGCACTGTTGATTGGCGGTGTATATTATTTGATTCTTCACAAAAAACTTTCTCCTTTTAGTGGTATAGATGTGAATAATCGTGATGGGCAGGAGGAAATCCATTATGCCATTGATTTTTTTACGGATGTCATATTCAATAGAATAAAAGAAAGAGGAATTGAAGATCGCATTGCAAAGAGGCTGCGGTTGAATGGCGTTTCAGAGGATATTATAAAAGATTCTGTTTACCTTTGTAATAATTAGCAATCTCCATATATGGAAAACCTATTGCGGAAAGGAGGTGTAAGAGAATGAAAGCATCTACACAATACAATGACTATAAAGGAACGGCTGCAGCTGATGTTTCAGACTACCTTTTCATAAGGGATTATTTAAAGGATCGTGGTGTTGACATTGAAAGGTATGAACCGGTTGGTTTTGAACTATATACAGGATATTCCAATTTTGTCAGCTACCGTTTTATCTGCAAGGATAATCACAGCGACGAGAATAGACTTGTGAAAATTGGGTTTGAGAGCAAAGACAACATAAGTGATTTTCTAGATTTATTTAAGAGGTTTAATGTTGTACTTACTTGGAACAAGTCCCAAATCAATTATGCAGATTGGGATGTGAGTGATGATACTATTATGATTGATGATAGAGAGGATTTTTAATAGTATGTTCATTGTTTAATATGTAAAAGAGGCTGATTCAATACTTTATGTAAAGAATCAGCCTCTTTGTCTATTGAAAATTTAATCTGATTATCCGTTTATGCACCTGTTATATTCGCAATTACTAGTCTGTCAAAGAGTTTGTCTCCAAAATACCGTCTGTTTAATTTGTAAATAAACTCGTTGAGATACAACTGTAAGTATTTCCTTTTGATTTTATGGTAGTTGCCCAGCAATGTCCGTTTTGCATT
>NZ_JH594596.1:661933-667180 GCF_000243215.1 Odoribacter laneus YIT 12061
AACCGAAATGAGCCGTAAAACTGAATATGTTCATAATCCCTGCTTTTTGAGCGCTAATATACTAAAAATATTAGGTGTGTTTGCGGAGAATCAGATAGATTTTTCAAAACACTCAAGTCCATACTCGCATTATGAAAAATTAATAAATTAGATGAAAGATATTTAGAAAGTTCGTCTTCCCATAATTCTTGAAAATTAAGGGAAAATTCTACATCTTCATATGAAATTCCGTGTATTGAAGTATGAGTTTTTAAAAACTTTTCTGATTTTGGTGGATTTATATAGTGTTTTGTCGAATAAACTATTGTGTCATTTTTCACGAAGCATAATCCGATTGCACAAGCACTTAATCTACTGTTATTTGCTGTCTCAAAGTCAATAGCAATAAAATCAAATTTATTTTCAAAGTACTCAGGGAATGTATGAGGATTTTTAAATTGATTGAATTTCAATTTTTGCAAAATCGCTTGTTCGTATTGAGGTTTTACTTTATAACCAACTTGTTTTGCTTTTTTTAGCCAAGGTTCAAGAATATAGTTTGGTGTATTTTCGATAAAATTATAGAATAGAAATTCATTGTTTGTTTCAGGATTTATTCCCGAAACTTCCATTTCAATTTGATTTTTTGGTTTAGGTTTAAAAAAGTTAAACATAGTTCATTTTGTATAATTCAGACGAGTTTTGGTGTAATATGGCATATAACGTTTGGCAAATTGGCGATGGAGCCGACTTTTAGCACAAATGTTGAATAGAATTACTAATCTTCAACATTGCACAAAAGTTCAATAGAAGTACTTCACCGGCTCTATTGCCAATTTGTTTGTTATGTGCCGTTTTATTCCATTTTATACATTTAACAATTGCTGAAACGTAAAGTCGGGTTTAAACATTTCAATTTCGTTTTGAGTTGATTCTTCTTGTGCTTCTTTGCCATAGATAAACATTTGCTGTTCATAATTTTTAACAGCCTCTTCAATGCTATTAAATTTTCCATCGGCTAGATTATCAGACAATATCAAGGCATCCACCAACCCACTATTTACTCCCTGCCCTGCAAAAGGCGGCATCAAATGTGCGGCATCCCCAATCATTGTTATGGGTAATGGGCGCTTGCTTTTCCAAGGCTTTTCTAAAGGAAATATCCGTGTAGCCAATCCTACAAATGACAACGTCGTATGAATCAATTCTTTGTAGCGTTCGTCCCAATCGGAAAATTCTTTCAGAAGAAAATCAACGACACTATTTCTGTTTTGAAAATCTACCTGCGTTTGGTTTTTCCATTCATCAGGTGTTTTAAAACTTATTCCAAAATGCAATGCACCATTATTATTGGGGTTAGCAAATAATAAATTACCTTGGTGAGATGCCATTAGCCGGTTTCCATTGCATAGCTGAAAAAATCCAGGACAGTTTATCTCTGGTTGATGAATATCGGCTTGTATATTGAAAGTACCTGTTTCTTCAACTTCCGTGTCGGTAACAAATTTTCTTACCTTGGACATCCCGCCATTGGCAAGAATAACCAAATCTGCTGTTTCACTCGGTTTATTCTCAAAAGTTAGTGTCCACTTCTTCTTACCAGGTTCAAGCATAACAAGTTTTCTATCCCAAATAACCGTGTCGTTTTCTAAACTATTCAACAAGATAGCCCTTAAGTCATTTCTGTTTATTTCAGGATTGTCAAATCGATTTTCGGGCTTTACATTTTTTGTGGATAAAATATTGCCTTTTTCATCAGCAATATTTACACCCATTGGTAAGGCTAAGTCATAATAAGTTTGTAACAATCCCGCTTTTTTCATTGCTTCCTGACCTGAACCTTTGTGTAGGTCAAGGGTTCCACCAAAAATTCTTGCCTCTCGGTCGTTGTCTCTTTCGTAAACTGAAACGTCTATGCCGTTTTGCTGTAATAATTTTGCCATAGTCAGTCCAACGGGTCCACCACCAATTATTGCAACGTTCTTATCACTAAGTAAATTCATTTGTTTGTCTGTATCTATTCGCATTGTCATTCAAAAATGGCACATAACGGGAAACGCATTGGCGAAGTGGCGGATAAATTGGACAAAAAGTTCAATTTAGCGAGAACGTAGCCGATGTGTTTCCACAGAGCTAACTTACAAATAAAAAGCGAATGTGGAACACATTCGGCGGAATAAAATGCAGAAACTTTCAATTTAGCACTTAACCTGCCATTTTGCCAATGCGATGTTATGTGAAGGAATTTTTAGTATCTTTGTATTCAAATAATTCACATTTTATGTATTTCAGCAAGCCTTGGTAATTAAAAATTAAAGTAAATTATTAAATCGTCTTTTTGAGACGGTTGCTATTTGGTACGTTAATTTTTAATTTAAAATAAGGTAATAATGAAAAATATAAAACCCTTAACTTTTCCGTTTAATTCGGAAAATAATACATCCATAAAACAAAGTCTTTTTCGATTTCGAGAATATTTTGATTCTTCTACAATTGTTGGTTTAGGCGAAAACGCACATTTCATAAAAGAGTTTTTTACATTCAGGCATCAAGTTATTGAGTTTTTAGTAACTGAATGTGATTTTGACACCTTGGCATTTGAGTTTGGTTTTTCTGAAGGATTAGAAGTTGATAAGTGGATAAAATCACAAATTCCATTCGACGATTTGGATAAGTTACTGTCACACTTTTATTATCCAAATGAGTTTAAAGATACTTTGCTATGGCTTCGTCGGTATAATCAAGACAATAATAATCAAATTACCTTTTTAGGTGTGGATATTCCTAAAAATGGAGGTTCTTATTTTCCAAACTTTCGTATTGTATCTGATTATTTGCAAAGACTTTCAATCGTTTCTTCTGATGTCTTACAGAAGATTTTAAATCTTGCTGAGAAATTTGATTTCTATTCGACTTCTCAGCTTGCGTTAAATTTATCGCTTTTTGATGAAGCTGAACATAATGAATTAAAAGCATTGCTATTAAAAGTTTACATTCGTTTGATTACTCTTCAACCAAAATTAGAAAGTTTAGAATTTCAATCGATAGTTCATCAAGTTAAAGGCTTGATTTATATGAATTATAATGCTGATGCTATGGAAAGTTTCATTACTGAAAGGGGAATTGAAGGAGATATGGGAGCAAAAGACCAGTATATGGCAGAAAGCATTGATTGGTTTTTGAAAAATTCACTTGGTAAAAAGATTATTTTGGTTGCCCACAATGCTCACATTCAAAAAACTCCGGTAGATTTTGATGGATTTATTAGTTGTTATCCAATGGGGCAAAGACTTTCGATGACTTTTGGAGAAAAATATAAAGCATTTGCAATAACTAATCTACGTGGAGAAACTGCGGCATTGTATCCTGATAATGATTATCAATTTGGCTTTAGGGTTGATAAATTTCCACTTGATTTTCCAGAGTCGGATTCTGTTGAATTTATTATGCAAGAATTTGGAGGAAAAGAATGCTGTTTACTAATGAACAGAAGTACGGAATTAAAAAATTGTAATAAGATTCGATTTGATTCGATGTGCCTAAAAACTGAAATAGAAGAAGCTTTTGACGGAATTTTTCTAATAGAAAAATCAACTGTTTCAGAAGTAGTGGATTGAGAATTTATAAATTTAATTTCGAAACGGCACTTTCTTTTTGGAGGTGCCGTTTTATTCTTTCACATAACGTGCCGCGTATTGGCGATGGGCGGGATTTTTAGCACTGAACTTTAATCGAAGAACAGAAGTTGAATTTTGCACTTCCGTTGATACGAAGCCGTTCAGCCCGCCTATTGCCAATACGATGTTGTACGACGTAGTTATGTTTTGGGTTTTAGTCCAGCTAAATATTTTCGTATGTCATTTTCTAATTTATCCGGGTATTTGTACTCTAATTTTTTTGACAATTCAGTTCCTATTTCTGAAACTAAATCAGTCATTGAAAATAGAGCAGTCCAATTTTCCTTTATATCGCTCCCTGAAAATGTTTGTTCTGTTTTAGCCCACATTTCCTGGTTAAGATACTTTTTGAAAAGCCGTCCATATTTATTGGTCGTTATGTTCCAATTGTGTTCACTTGCAATGTGCCATTCAATTAAAGGAATTAAATATTCTGTGCGAATAACGGTTTCCGACATAAATTTCGCATAGAATATTTCATCTCTCACAAGACACTTTGCCACGTAAGTTGTGTCCCACCAAAAATCGTTTATTAGATTTTGAAACTCTTTTTCAGACGGTTTTTTGATAATGGAAATTTGATAAGTTGGTTTCAGCATTTGCTTTGTAATACCATCTTTATCAATTAAAATTTTATAACCAATATCCCAATCTTCTGGTAATTCTTTCTCTTGCGTTTCCTTTATAAATTTTGATTTGCTGTAAAGTTTAAAATCTACTTTCACACCGTCTTCATAAAGTAGCATTTTCATTGCGTGTTTATGGTTAAAACAACTTTCGTCTTCTTCAATCATAGCAATTGGATTTCCGAATTTAAGCGTCCAGCTTTTGTCTGAAATGTAATTTGTATTATCCTCAAAAACAAATTCAATGTCTAAATCACTAAATTCGTCAACAAGTGCTAAAGGATTTACAAGTGAACTTGTCAGAAGAAGAACTCTTACATCTTCGTTTTTCTCCGACCATTCTATAATTGTTCTTAACTTTTCTTCTCTGACTTTCATTTTGTTTGGTTCGGTTTTACTATGTCGTACAACGGTTCTCAGCTATACGCAGGCAGGGATTTTAACCACTGAACTTCCTACGAAGAACTGAACTTTAAATTTACCACTTAACTGTCCTACGAAGCACGAAACCCCTGCTTGCGTATAGGTGATGTTATGCGGTCGGTTTTCATTTTCTCTTCTTTCTCGTTAATTTGTCAAGCAAAGTTACTAAATTTGCAGTCAAGCAATTTCAATTTTTGAATTATGTATTTCAGCAGACCTTGGACTTCTATCTAAGTGATAGGCAGTCCTGAAAATTCCAATCTCTTTTAGGTCAAGACAATTAGTCTATGGGTTTCGTGTACCGACTTTTTTGTAAAGGCGTTACGTTGTCATAGTTGCTCTGTCGGGTAATACTGTCTATTCACTTCTCCACGATTTGAATTCTTGAGTTCAACTTATAAATGCAACTTTTTGGGTGCGGATAATAAGCAATAAAAACATTTATTTTTCAGAGAGGAAAGAGAGACAATGTCCCCCTTTCTCTCACTCTGAATGGATAAAGTTTGCTATCTTTGCTTTAATTGTCCGTCCAAAGAAAAAAA
>NZ_JH594596.1:668198-766870 GCF_000243215.1 Odoribacter laneus YIT 12061
TCGACCTCGTAAAAGACTTGGATACCTCACGCCAAACGAAATATTTAAACAAATTATTAATCAGAATTCTGTTGCATTTGCAAGTTGAATTCAGCATTCAAGTATTCACCTGTAAGAAGTTACTAATGACAAAAAAGAAATTGCCCGTTCGTTTTACGGGTCAGCACTTTACTATTGATAAAGTGCTAATAAAAGATGCAATAAGACAAGCAAATATAAGTAATCAGGATACGGTTTTAGATATTGGGGCAGGCAAGGGGTTTCTTACTGTTCATTTATTAAAAATCGCCAACAATGTTGTTGCTATTGAAAACGACACAGCTTTGGTTGAACATTTACGAAAATTATTTTCTGATGCCCGAAATGTTCAAGTTGTCGGTTGTGATTTTAGGAATTTTGCAGTTCCGAAATTTCCTTTCAAAGTGGTGTCAAATATTCCTTATGGCATTACTTCCGATATTTTCAAAATCCTGATGTTTGAGAGTCTTGGAAATTTTCTGGGAGGTTCCATTGTCCTTCAGTTAGAACCTACACAAAAGTTATTTTCGAGGAAGCTTTACAATCCATATACCGTTTTCTATCATACTTTTTTTGATTTGAAACTTGTCTATGAGGTAGGTCCTGAAAGTTTCTTTCCACCGCCAACTGTCAAATCAGCCCTGTTAAACATTAAAAGAAAACAGTTATTTTTTGATTTTAAGTTTAAAGCCAAATACTTAGCATTTATTTCCTGTCTGTTAGAGAAACCTGATTTATCTGTAAAAACAGCTTTAAAGTCGATTTTCAGGAAAAGTCAGGTCAGGTCAATTTCGGAAAAATTCGGTTTAAACCTTAATGCTCAAATTGTTTGTTTGTCTCCAAGTCAATGGGTAAACTGTTTTTTGGAAATGCTGGAAGTTGTCCCTGAAAAATTTCATCCTTCGTAGTTCAAAGTCGGGTGGTTGTCAAGATGATTTTTCTGGTTTGGTGTCGTCTTTTAAGCTGCCGCATAACGAAAAATGGTAGCCGTAGTTGCCGGATTTACAGCACTTTCGTATCAATTTAGCACTTCGGTTCGTTAAAAGCACCAAAGTATCAAGTTGGCACGAAAGCCGGCAATTATCGGCTACCATATGTTAGTGGCATTTATCATTTCATTATATTCATTTGCTTTAACGCATTTTTTGTTACATTAATTCTCGATGAAATAAAATCATCAACATTCAATCCGTCTGTCGGAATTACATTTGTTGCAAAAAAATAAACATTAGATTTTGTTTCAACATAACCAACAAACCAACCATTATATTTTTCTTCTATCGAACTTAATCCAGTCTTACCGCTTAAAATGTAATTTTCAGTTCGCTCAATTTCCATAATATTTTTGACAATCTTTATTGTCCTATCAGAAATTGGAAATTTTGAAAAATAGAATTTCCTTAAAAAGTCGATTTGTTGTTTTTGAGATATTTTTGAATTTCCTTCAAGCCAAAAATTGTCAATCGTTAAACTGTCAAAAATCATATTTTTATACTCAAATTTTTCTAAATATTCTTTCATTTTAATTGTTCCGATTTTCCTTGCAATTTCCTGATAGCAAGGAACACAGGAAATTCTAAAAGCATCTTTAAATGATAAATCTTTTTCCCAAATATCCATTTTTCTCTGCTCGCCATTCCATTTTAAAATAGTTGTATCATTTTCAATAATGCCTAATTCAACAGCAATTATAGAATTTGGAATTTTGAATGTTGATGCAGGTAATTTTCCGTTTTTAGCCCAATCAAAGTCATTTGAGTAAAAAGTATTCTTGTCGTTATCATAAATTAGAATTGAACCATTTACTTGAAAACTATCTAAAATTTTGTCAAAATCAGAAATTTCTGTTTCAATTATGTTTTTATTCGTTGTTGTGTTACAGCAAACAAATAAAAATATCATTGAAATAAAAACTACAAATAAAATATTTTTCATTTATTGTCTAATTATCGTTTGTTTTTGTTGCCACTAACGGGAAACGCATTGGCGAAGTGGCGGATAAATTGGACAAAAAGTTCAATTTAGCAGTGACGTAGCCGATGTGTTTCCACAGAAGCTAAATTATTAAAAAAAGCTGAATGTGGAACACATTCGGCGGAATAAAATGCACAAAAGTTGAGTTTGGCACTTAACCCGCCATTTTGCCAATGCGATGTTATATGCCGTATTTTTTGATAAGATAATTTAAGTCAGCTTCGTTTAAAATTCTAATGTTTGCTTTTTTTGATTGGTTTAAGTCGTTTATTTTTTGGATTTTTGACCAACCACAATCTTCACCTGCAAAAACAAAATCTACTTTACCTGTTATTCCTGATTTTATTTGTCCACCAATTTTCATTAGAAAAGTTTTTATTTCTTCTCTTTCTATTGAAAAGTTGCCCGTAATAACTATTCCTTTTCCTATTAAATCAATGTTTTCAAGTTCGTTTTGAGTTATTTGATAATTTGATAAATGCTCTTCATTTTCTTCTAAAACATCTTCACTTGGTTGATTGAAATAATTATTATTTGTTTTAGGCTGGTCATCAATTTTTCTTATTAGTTCTTGATAACTTGGATACTTGTCAGTCAATTCGCCAAATATTAAAGCACAAAGTTTTGCATCGAATTCTGGGTCGTGATGATTTGTTACTTCTAAGTCCAAACTCTCTGCTAAATCTTTTATTTTTTTAGGCATCCCAAGTTTATCTGCAAATAACATTGTGTCAATATAACTTATGACATATGGTTTTAAATTATAATGTTCATATAGATTTTTCTGATTATCCGTTTATGCACCTGTTATATTCGCAATTACTAGTCTGTCAAAGAGTTTGTCTCCAAAATACCGTCTGTTTAATTTGTAAATAAACTCGTTGAGATACAACTGTAAGTATTTCCTTTTGATTTTATGGTAGTTGCCCAGCAATGTCCGTTTTGCATTACTGATTGCGATATGCACCCATTTGAGTGTTTCCTTGGTGGTTTTGGCGTCTGATTTCTCGGTGACGTGCAATTCCACCAGATCGGAGATGTCAACGTAAGAAGTGCTTTTGTCCGAAAATACGATGGCATCATCCTCCATGCAGTCCCTGACCACGCCGTTGATTCCTTCACTTTGATGGCTATCCAGTACCCTGGCCTTGAAATAACGCACATGCTTCTCCTTTTTGCCCGTTTCGATATCTTCCAACGGGGTGCTTTCGGCCATCACCGCAACGTTCTGCTTTCCCTCGGCTCCCCGGCCACGTGTACCCTTGCCTCGCTCGATTTCCTTACTGGCCACCGAAAAGTAACCCTCATCCAGTTCTATCATCCCTTCCAGTGTATACCTTGCATCCCGGTTGCCCATCGCCCTGCGGAGTTTGTGTACCATCGCCCATACCGGTTCGTAACGCTTCAATCCTAATTGCTTCTGGAGTTCGTTGGTGGAGAATCCCTTTTTTGTGCAACTCATCAGGAACATCGTTTTGTACCACACCAGAAACGGCAGCTTGGAGCTCTCCATGATCGTACCGCTGCGCAACGAGGTGCGGAAACGGCAACCTTTGCATTCATAACTCCATTTACCCTGTAACCAATAATGGGAAGTGCCCCCGCATCGCTTGCAGACAACCCCTTCCTTATCACGCTGCTCCTTGAAATGCAAACGACAATCTTCCTCCGAACCGAAATGAGCCGTAAAACTGAATATGTTCATAATCCCTGCTTTTTGAGCGCTAATATACTAAAAATATTAGGTGTGTTTGCGGAGAATCAGAAAATTTAAAATATTACCATCGATACATTAAAATTTTTTACCTCCTACAATACTCCAGAAAGTACCGAAAAGAATTTTCATGTCGAACCACCATGAGCGTTTTTTAAGATAGTATAAATCATATTCCAGTCGGCAAAGCATTTTTTCCATTGTATCGGTATATCCATTGTAAAGAGTTGCAAAAGATGTTACTCCCGGACGGATCTGATATAGATAGACATAACGTGTATCATAATCCAGAATCTGATCTATAAAGAATTTACGCTCGGGTCTGGGACCGATGAATGCCATATCACCGCAGAACACATTCCAAAGTTGTGGGAGTTCGTCTAAATGATGTGCACGAATAAATTTACCTACTTTTGTGAGACGTGGGTCATTATCGCCTCCGGAATGACTTAGCTGTGGACCAAGTTTTTCTGCATCCATGCGCATAGATCGGAATTTGTAAATATTGAACGGGCGACCAAAGCGACCAATACGTTCTTGTTTGAAGATAGCAGGGCCTCCATCTTCAAGTTTAATGGCAATATAACAGCAGAGTGCTAGCGGTGAAAATACAACCATTGTAATCAAAGCCACAATGCAATCTGTAATCCGCTTGAAATTCCTAGCAAAGGAAGACATGCTATCTGGAATAAACTCATCTTTAGGCACCAAATCACTGACCAATGTTTTAATTTCAACGGTCTCTTGTTTCTTGCCTTCTGAACAGCATGATTCAAGCCAGCAAAAGAAATCCTTCTCGCTAAATGATTTTTTCATATCGAGATAGAGGAAGTTTTCCTCTTCTTGAATGACAGGAAGGTATGACCTGAGTCTCTTCATGCCTTCCCTTGTTACGATTGTATAAGGAAGTGCTACATTGGAAGAATAGCCTCTGACGTATTCAACACCATGAGACATCGCAAATAGTTTTAAAGAATACGCAGAATAACCATAAGCAATCCAAATGCTGTGTTCTTCTTCCAAATGATACAAATAGACATGCCTATTGTCATTCTTTAATTCACGCTCTTTGATAAATTCTGAATTCATAATGAACAGTCGTGTAATTTGTTGTTTTAATTGGCTTGTAGAAAATACTCAGAAGTCGTCATCAATAACGGGTACTCCTTTCGATATATAGGTTGAAACATCTACCTGAGACATACCTTTATATGTTGTAGGTTTTTCCAACAGTAAGAGGATTCGGTCTGCCATTGTTTTTGCATCGTCCGCTGGTACCAAAAAGCCATTAAGGCCATCTTTTATAACTGCCTTGTGTCCTTTGTTGGCGGTTGCTATAACAGGCAAATGAGCATATTGAGCCTGTATAATACCCAAAGGACATTTTTCTGTCTTGCTGGAAGCAACATAGATATTCGAGGAGGCCAGCAATTCTCCTGTGTCATTTCGCATACCTAAGAATCTGACAAATTGCTGTATCTGTAGTTTTGATGCTTCTTCTTGGCATTCTCCGTTTAAACAGTCCTTTCCTACCAAAAGCAGGTAAATGTCCATGTTCCGATCACGTAAATCCTTGACGGCTTGAATCAGCATGTGCTGATTATTATTAGAGTTCATTTCCGCCAAATTGATTAAAACAATTGATCTCAGTGGTATTTGCAGTTCGTTTCTGTACTTTTGGCATACTTGCAAGGGATTGTTGATATTCAGGATGTCAAAATCGAAATTAACAGATTTTTCACCGGAGACCCGAACTTGATGGTTAGATTTATTATTTGTTTCCATAATGAATTGTGTTTGATATCAATTGATAATGCTGACTCTTTGTTCTAATGAACATGTTAGCAGACTCAATGAGAAATCTTATTGCTGATTCTTTAGAACATCATATAAGCATTCGTATATTTCTGAAGCAACTTTCACTGATTCATATTTTGAGACATCCACATTTGCCATTTTCTTATACAAATCTGGATTTTCCATAAGAGTTGTAATTTGGTCAGCCATTGATGAATAATCATCTATCGGGACTAGAATTCCATTTTCATTATTCTTAATAACCGCTAGATGTCCTCTGTTTGATGTTGCGACTACCGGGAGATGCGCATATTGTGCTTCAACAAGGTTTATAGCAAGTCCTTCTCTTTTGCTGGAAGCTACATAAATATCTGAAGCTGACAACAATTCACCAATATCGTTTCGCCAGCCGAGGAATTTTGTATATTCCTGTACCTGTAGTTTTGCAGATAGCTGCTGACATCTACCATTTAGATAATCAGGACCAACCAAAAGTAGATATACATCCAAATTCTTACTCCGTAGATTCTTCAGAACTTTGATAAGCATCTGCTGATTTTTGTTGTTGTTAATTTCTGCAACATATATCAGTATTTTGGAACGAATTGGGATATGCAGTTTATTACGGTATTCTTGCCGGATTTTCTCTGGATTTTTAATGTCCAAACGATTAAAATTTGCACCAATGCCGTTTGTTTTGCTAACAAGCATGTGTCGGTTGAATTTCTTCTTAACACGTTCATAATCCTCGTCATTTATGGTTATGAACATGTCTGTAAATTCAGCCATTAACTTTTCCATTGGATAGAATAACAGCCAACTTAAGATGGAGGAACCTTTAAAGAAATGAAGGCCATGGGCAAAGTAAACTACCTTAAGTCCATGTTTTCTGAAAGGGATGGATGCAAAGCGGGCAACCAGACCACCTACCGGAGTGTGGCAATAAATAATATCATACTGATTTTTCTTGAGTAGCTGATAGAGTTCCACTATTCCTTTCAGCGTTTTAAATGTGAACGGTGAGCGTTTCCAACTCATACCGTATACATTGTCAGCAAAGGGGATGTCTTCGTCAAGAGAACAGGCAACGTCTATATGCCAACCTTTACTTTTCAAGTACTTAATAGTAGGAATATGAAACTTGTTTACATGCCCCTTTGCAACATTTGCAACTAGCAATACTTTTATCTGTTTCATTGTGCTTATGTGGTGTTTGACTGCTTGTTATCCGCCACATAAACATGGTATATAAAATGTTCAAATGGGGATAAAGCAGTTTGATACTGGCTTAGCAGACAGTATTATTGATGATTAAGTCAAAGAATTGACAGAAAGAGAAATTGTCTGAGTGCTTGTGGATTATAAAAGTAAAAAAGGTGCAGGCAGATAAAAGAATCGATGGTCAAGAACAAACCAGGCATTCATAACCAGCCATGCAAAATTTACTCCAAATACCCAAGGGAGGCTTTTAATGTATTTATTCAATTTATATATATCAGAATGTTGGATATACAATTTTAAAAGGAAGAAATATGAGATGAAATATCCAAGGAGAAGATATCGATTTCCAACTACACTGAAACTAGTCATTAGATAACCAAAGGTTAGGAAAAAGAGCATATATGCATACAGTACACTATCAAATGATGATATTGAAAACTTGTTTTCATTCTTTCTTAAATAAATAAGAAACAATACATAAAACCCTCTTATAAAATAGTTTCCTACTCGTTGTAATTGAACAGTCAATGACTGTTCAAATGCTGCTGCCGTTTCTTCGGAAGCATAACTGGATGCTCGACTTTCCATCGCTTGGTTGAAATTGCCAAGATTCAGATTTTGGATAATATTGCCCCAAAAATCAGGAGTGATAAACACAGATGATATACAGGAAACAATAGCTGTCCACCAAAGAATATTTACATGCCTCTTTGTAACAAAAAGGCGGGCAATAATGACTACACATATATTCAGTATGAAACTGAAATGTATCAAGGATGTACTTAAAACACCTAATAATGCTGTATTTTTCTTTTCGATGAGAAATAGAAACGCATAGTACGAAAATATAGTCATTGCTATAAAATTCCTAATACCTCCTATGGCTACGGGATTGTATAACAGCACATACAATATTGTGATTATATAGGTGCACCTATTACCATAGTGTAGTTGCATATATTTCTGTATCTTAGAGAGAAACAAGTATGCAAACAAACCTCCAATCAATCCTACGATAAAAAATACAACCTTAATATTTGTAGTGATGTTGCTGCAAACAATGAACAACATCCCTTCGAAAATATCAAATGTGTTGCCTGATAAAAAATCGTTCCATATATCCGTTATAGTTGCAGTAGACGTAAAGGTTTCAAATGCCACCATTTTCCTGTAACAGTCAGCTCTCGGGTCAGAAAAGCTATGTGCAAAACCAAACAATGCATAGAATATGACAAATACGCATCCATTCAGTTTGTTCCTTAAATTATTCAGAGACAACAAGAATGACAATATTGGAGAAATAGGCAGAATTAAAATTGAGCCATCAGATAGTTTTCTAAGCATAATTATTATTTGTAAACAAAGCGATACATGAGATTTAATGCTGCTTTGGCGGCTGGATAGCTAATTGAGGAAAGCAGTATCAACAATGTTTTAAGATTGCTGCATGAATGCTTTCTGAGTCGTTGCAGAGGCAATTCCTTTAGCAAAAAGGCTCTGTATTCTTCTTTTGATAAGCCTTTTGCTCTTAATCCGGTAAAAGCCAAATTAATACTACTTAAAAATAACTCTTCCTCATATTCGCTGAGCGAAAAGTGTTCATACTTCCATTTATTTACTTCTGCTAATTGGTAGAAAATTGAAGCATTGGGAGTGTTTGTATAACTACCATTGTTTCTAGCACGGAAATAATGGTAATATGCACCTTTGCAATATGTGATGGAAAGGGGATGTTGGAGTAATTTTAGCACAACAAGCAAGTCCTCTCCCATATTGATGCCAGATAAATAGCTAATCTGAAATTTTCTAAAAAGCTCACTCCTTATTAACTTATTGTTCGTGCTACCCATGATTTTTTGGCACAAAAGCCCACGTACAAGACTCTCTTGCTTTAAATCTATCCCTTTGTGTGATATGATTCTTTGTTTACCATTATCATAGTTAACGAAGAAATCCGAAATCACCATATCTACCTGCTCATTGTTTGTGGCCAAATAAAGTTGTTCCAGCATATTGGCTTCTACCCAATCGTCTGCATCGCATACGATACAGTAACGACCGCATAAATTATCCATACCCATTTGTCTGGCAGATGCGGAACCGCCATTTTCCTTATTAAACAACTTGAAACGTTGGTCTATCAAGCTGTATTTTTTGCAAATGGCGGCACTATTGTCTTTGCTCCCGTCATTTATGAGTAACACTTCAAAATCTTGAAATGTCTGTTGGGTCAGACTACTCAAGCTTTTATCTAAATATTTTTCAGCGTTATATATAGGAACAATAACAGAAATTGCAATAGAATTATTCATTGGTGAAATATTTATCTTGAACTTTAAAAGGACAAGCACGCAATAATTTATTCAAATCAATATCAATAGGTTTCCACTCGCTCTTATAAGCAAGTAAATCAGTCAGACAGGTAGTCTCATTAATCTGTACCGGTTCATTATCAATCCGTTCAACTGATGAGAAATAATCTCGAAATTTAAATCCGTTTCCTGTTACTTCATCAGAAAACTCAATCCATTTGTTGGGAATACCATATGAATCAGCTATGATCAGTCCATGTAATGAACTTGATAAAATAAATTGACACTGATTTATTTCATCGATAACATCATGCCAATCCTTATAGTTTGCCATATGGATAACTTTAGCTTCACCCTTCATTTGTGAAACAAGGACATCTACATATTTACTTTTCATATCGACGTAATGTGGTATTATGCCAACCGTGTACTTTTTCACGATTTCGGGTTTGTATATTACAGGAAGGAGTAAAGCTGGATCTCCATAAACCGGAGGACATTCAATACCTTGTGATATAAGATAATTGCGTGTTAATTTACCGCGAACAGCACGTACTTCCAAAGGAACACATTTCATCTTCCTATTATCAGATATCGCTCCACTACCCCAAATAATACTTTGAGAATCAGCCATTGAATCAATGATAGATCCGATGCAGCAAACATTTATTAGTTTTGGTACAAAAAGGTTGAACTTATTGACTAATCGTTTACCTGAGAGTTCTTTAATCAGATAATAATTAAGTTCATCGCCAAGATTACGATGTTCCGGTTCTTCATCGTATAAATTCATCCATGCATTTACGACTAACAATTCGCTTCGATTCATACTATAATATTTCAAGGTATGAATGAGGTTCTTAGCGATATGACGCAATTTATTTTGTACTCGTATTGCAACGTTCGTCTTCATTTTGTATTGTTTTACCTTGTTCTTTTAATTTGAGATAAATTCTTTCTTCCTCTTTGAGCTTATCGTATTGATTCTTATCCCTGTATTTAATTATTTTGGCAGGGCATCCTCCGACGAGTGACATTGGGGGTACGTCTTTAGTGACACAAGAGCAAGCTGCAACGACTGCTCCTTCACCTATCACCACACCTGGCATGACAGTAACATCGGCTCCAATCCATACATTTTGCTTTATAATCACATCCTTGACGATATATTTATCATCATATGGGAGCATGGATCCTTGCCAGTAGTGATTAGAAGTGTGAACCTTAAAGCGGGGACCGATAATCGTACCGGATTCTATGATAAGTTTTCCCCTCAACTGTAGCCATGAATCAGGACCTATATAGACAGGTGGAGTGAATATTAAATTTCGGTGGTTGAAATCAGAAAATGGAACATGTATTTCAAGTCCGTTTTTATTTAGTTTCCTGGCAATTGCAAATTGTTTAAAATAATGAAACAACGTCGAAAGAGTATATTTAATCATTTTTTCTGATTGTTTTAAATAGTTTGTTTTTAACCATTTCTTTTTCTCCGTTTTCTAATCCCACAAACCATATGGAAAGCAGGACTATGGAAAGGCAAGAACAAAGGCTGGCAAGCAGATTTAAATCGTTGACATGACTATATAAGAGCATTGGACAAATTGAAAGAATTGTAGTTGGAATAATTTTACCGAATACACTTTTTACAAAATTCATAATGGGGAATTTTAACAGCGCATGACATATCCACAATCTTGCAGATGTAGTTAGGACAGATATGGCTATAGCCACATAAAAGCTAAATTCCGGCTTATTAGTAATGTCCAATAATATATATGAAACAGGAAGATTCATAATCAGCAGGTTTCCTACAACGATTTGATATTTTTTTATTTTTCCTGTTGCATTAACAGCCGGAACAAGAGGCATCGAAATACAGTCTATCAGAGTGGAAATCAGCACCAAACGACAAAAAGTCATAGCATGTTCAGGAACCACTCCCAACCATAGCTCAAGTATTCTACCAGTTTGGAAAAAGATGGGATATGCAAAAAGGAGTACCAACAAGTATGTAAATCGGCAACTTCTGAAAATAAGTTGCTGCATATAATCCAAATTACCGGCTGAGTACTGCTTGATAATTTGTGGATTAACAGCCTGTGTAAAACTGGAGTATAATGAAGAAACAGCAGAATTAACCTGATATGCAATACCTCTTGCCGCATTAACCGCAGGTCCAAAAAAGATATTAAGCAGAATATTTACTCCTTGCATGGCACCGACTGTGGCTACTCCTCCAAAGAGAGACCATCCAGAATACGTTATCATATTATTGAATAGAGATTTATCCCAGATGAATTTATAATGACATTCTGCAAAACTTTTAATTGCATAAGTTCGATAGAAAACAGCCACCATTATACTTATTACCAGTAGAATTATACCATACCAAATTAACTTATCTCCTGTCAGAATAGTCAATAAATAGACTCCTACAAGTTTCGAACAGCAATCTAAAATTGTTCCAATTGCATATATGTCCATTTTTTCATGGGCTATAATACACGACATATATGGAACTTGCAGAATGGATACGGCAAAGGAAATTAAAGCACACTGATAAATGACCAATGCCGCAAACATTCTTTCTTCCGGTATGGTCAAATAAGAATAAATGACATAAAGTCCCACTGTCTCTGCCAACAATAAGACCAAAACTGCCAATAAGATATGAATACTTACTGACATACTAAATATGGTATGTAGTCTTCCGGCATCATTGCGTCCAAGTTCAAAAGATACAAATCTTTGGACTGCCGCTGTCATTGCGTTATTTAAAAATCCGAACATCAAGACAACGCCACCTACCACATTGTAAATGCCAAAATCCTCAATACCCAACACTTGCAGTATTATTCTGGATGTATAAAGGGTTACAGCCATTATAAACAGCATTCGGATGTAAAGCATTACCGTATTCTTAGCCAGTCGCTTGTTATTTTCAAGATGTGACATTTATAATAGAATATAAGAAGTAAACAGACGATAGATTTCGTTCACTGTAAAATCTGCCACCTGATTTAAAATTTAATAATTGAATGTATATCGAAAGGAATTTGTCTTATACGGATAGATTATCCGTCTGATATTCTGATAGTTACCGCAAAGGTAAAAACTATTGTTCATATATAAAAATATTTACTTCTTATTTTGAGCAATTACCTGAATTATAACATTAGCGTTTCTTTTTTTTCTGTTGCTGTCATGTCTATTTGACATTTTTTTAAATGGAGCAGTAAATGATTTTCAAATCAAAATCCTCGTTTTGTATATGTCTTTATGCCTTTTTTCAGACCATGAACTGTAAACCTATTTAACCGGGATAAGCATACTCTAATCAGATATCTTCATATTGTTATCGGATTTACTTTCATCGTTTCCAGATTCAGGTACAGCCCGTGATGCTCTATCATCCCGTTGCGGAACATCTTCCACAGGACATTGCAGCCGAGTTGCGCCAGCGTGGAGTTGATGAACAGGTCCTGCTTGTCCAATGCTTCTGCCAGCGAGCAGCTCGGACCAGAGTCTTCTTCCTTTACCCGAGAGTACCGCACGAAACGGGTGATTACCTTCAGAGAACTGACCGTTTCATACAGTTTGGATGCCGGCTGTTTTATTTTTTTCGGCACCGTACCCATAACGACCTGTCCCGTGGTCTGCGTGTTACCGAAATCCATCCAATACAAAGGGGTTTCGTAAGTGCAGTATGTCGGTTGTGGCAAAGCCTTCAACAGGTTCCACAGGTCTATCCGGGATTTGATGTTGTCCGTACAAGTGATTGTGATATTGGCCAGATTATCCCGTCGGGCATCCTTCAATACGGTCGGATAGATGTCCGGCTGCGCCTTCCAGTCGTTGCCGAAGAAATTGTTTATCCGGGAGACAAGGCATTGCGCCTTGTTCTGTCCCAGATCAGACGGACTGAAAAGCTGACGACCGATGTTGGCTTCCGTCACGATGTCGGGGTCATACAGGGTCACGAACAGCCCCGGATGTCCGAGTCCTCTCAATGCCACATCAAGCCGGGCCAGACAGGTTAGTACCTGCGAGCCTGTTCCTCCCGCTCCAATCAGATTTACCGTTACCGGATGCTGCGGGTTTACCAGATAGTTGTCAATATAGTGTACTCTTTTCATTTCAGGATGTCTTTAAGTTTCAGATTGTTCAATGGTTTTAACTCTTCGAGGTCGAAAGGTCTGTTCCTGGCTGCTTTCGTCACCAATACAAGGTTTGATCGGGTCGGGTTTCCGTTGCCTCCCAAATGGGAGAACTCCGTCAGCCAGAATTTCTTTTCCCAGTATTGCAGCAGCTTTTCGTAGGTCATATCTTTCGGTTTCTCCAAATTGGCAGAACCCAGGCAGACGCTGGATCCGGTCACGTTGAAGAACGGTGCGGCATATAGTGGCGTATCCTTGTCGGGTGTATCGCCCTTGTAGGCATATATATTCATCCCGTGTTCCCCCGCCTTGTAAATCACTCCCGGCAGGTTGTATTCCGCGTTCTCGATTTCAAGTCCCGGGCTGAAGAACATCATCCTTTTACCCGGAGGATTGTACCATACATACCGTTCGCTTCCCTTGCGTGAATCGCAATACATCAGGTTGGACGGTATTTTTCCGTAGGGCGTGCTGCCGTGCCTTTCCGAATACCCCTTCACCAGTTCGTTCATGAATTCCAGGGTCACCGGTCTTCCTTCCGTCATATTCCCCCGTTCGTCTATATCCCGTACCTCCAGAAAGAAATTCTTCTCATTTTCCGAGGCGTAGGCAATCAGTGCCGCCTTGGGGATAAGCAAGGTCTTTAAGGTTCTTGTAAGTTCGTTTGTCTCTATCATGATGTTCAAATGATTATGTTGATGAATTTGTCCGCCCATTGGAGAAATCGCTCCGGATAGTCATCCATGCAAAATAACTTTTCAGTTTCCGGTGATAGGGCGAGTGTCGTTGCAGGTATGATGTCGTAGGTCTCCCTGCTGTATGAATTGTAGTAATCTACCAGGTAGTCTGTCACCATATCGTTGCTGTCATAGACTACACGGATCTGCTGGTGGAGATACATCGGCAGGCATTCAGGCTCCTCTTCATAGAAAGGGTCGTAACTGTATTGCATGATGCCATGCTCCGGTGACAGAAAGTCCAACCCCTCCTTCATGGCGGAGACCAGTGACCGCTCATAGTCGTTTTGGGGCTCATACCGGTCAAGTGCTTTCGGAAGGTTCTTGTAGTAACACCTGTTTTCCACCCTCCGGAGCAACGCTTGTACCTTGCCGTTCTCGTAGGAGCGCAGGAGTTTCAGCCGTTTTCTCCTTTCCTCCGCTGTCTCGTCCGGAACTTCTTCCGAGAGCCAAATCAGCACATAGTCCGTGTCATCCTCGTCCAGCACGGTCTGTATTCCGTTTGCCTTCATCAGTTTATGGATAAACGTGATGGAGATACGTCTCAGTTCCGGGCCGAGAGCTTCCAGGAATTTCACCGGGAAATAATACAATGTCAGTACACCCCAACGATGGGTTTTCCAGAGCCTGAACAGCAACCGTCCGTTTTGCTCTTCTATATTGACATTCAGTTCTTCTCCGACAAGGACTTCCATTTCTTCGTGTAGTTTTGCGATTCCTTCTCCGAATGTACGTCCCGGAGTATGTACCGCTTCCTTTCCCAAGAGGCAGGCATACCTGAAATAAGAATCACGCAGGAATTCGTAATTTTCCTGCGTGATGAGATTGTACCTGTTTCCTCCGGTGTCTTCCACGAAGAGACTCGGCAGCGGTCTGGGCAGAAACGTGGTGTTCAGAAAAGAGAAACAGCACCACTTGGCGCCGTTATCCTTTCTTTCCTGTCCGTTCCATACCGGATATTGCGCACGGTCTGTCCGATGATGAGCCTTGCCAGCCGTTCCGCCTGCTGTCCGTCCAATGGTACACATGATTTCTTCTGTTTTTTGTTGTTGTCTTTATCCATAACCGTCAACCTTTTGTCCCGATGGTTGTCTTGAACTCGTATTCCGTCCTGTCATCCCGGATGACGGGACCATGTACGGTTGCCGTCGTCAGTTCCGGATAGAAGTTGGAATAATAACTCATGACCATATCCGGAGAAAGATTCGGGTTCGGGTCTTGAAGGGTTACATACTCTGTTCCTTTCTTGAATTTGAATGTACGTGACATCCCTTTGATTTGAAGTGCCATAGTTTATCGGGTTTGATAAGGTGAATATTTCGGTTCCAGCATGGATTGCGGAAAGTCTATGTAATCCTCGTAGTCTTTCGGATTGTAGGCCGGTTGTTCAGAATCGGAGAAGTAAGGCTGCTGCTGTTCATCCTCCTGTGTGAAGGATTCATCCTGCCATCCTCCCGTTGCCGGAGGCATTCCATACATGTCCTGTCCGGATCCGGTGTTTTGTGAAGCATAGTGAGGATGCGGTTGCAGTGGCTGGCGTACCGGCTGCTGTTCCGGTTGCTGTATCGACCACAGTCCGGACTGTTGTTGTGCCTGCTGTACAGGAGGCTGTCCGAATTCCGGTCTTTCCGGCTGTTGCATAGGAGCCTGCCTTTGCGGTTGCCTGCTTGCTGGAGCTTGCCGAGCAGGGGCATAAGCCGGTTGTGGCTGCATGACCTGCTGCGGCTGCGGTTGTGTACGGTTCTGTACTAACGGCTGCTGTTCCGGTTGGGGCTGCTGCTCCATCAGGTCAAAGAGGCTTCCCTTGTTCATTTCCTTGTCGACAGCCTGAATCTTTTCTTCAATCCCTTTCAGCTGTGCTTCATTCGCATGGGATTTTGCCTGTCCGAGCAGGTTGAGGGCTTCCCGATAATTCTTGACGGTAGTCATTTCTTCCGCCTTTTTCATCAGCTTCTCGTATTTTTCCCGTTTTTCCCTCTCTTCCTTTGACTCCTTGGACTTTGCTTCCTTGGCGGCCTTGCTGTTGGCTGCCGCCTTGTCTGCCTGTGCCTCGAACTGGGCCATGTTCGCAATCAGGCCGCTGGCCTTCTGCATCGGCCGTGTGACGGTCTGAAGGAATCCCGCGTCAAGTTCCTGCGGGGTGCCTGTAACGGTCAGCGGTACAATCTGGTTTTGAGCCTCGTCCTTGAGCCCGTTTGACTTGGGTAATGTGGCAACGGTCAGTTGTCCGTTCGCTTTTCGGATGACAATCGTGAGATCCACGTTTTCTGTCATCATCTGGTGGATTGCTGTAAAAAACATAACTTAAATTATTTAATGGTAAAACGATTTGTTTCAATATTCCCGGAAAAATTCAGCCAAAAGCCTGTTCCTGTCGGGATGGTTGCAGATTTCCAATACCGGATTCAACAGTGTGGAGACAGGTACGGGACCTGTCGCTCCCCTGCCGGGCAGCTTGATGTGCGGTTCCGGTATCCGGATTTTTTTCTTTTTCTCTATCACCGGAATCCATGCCGGAGCTGGTGACTGTCTTACGATGATTGTCTGTTGCATACTTCTTTTATTTAAATTGTGAATATCCGGGCTTTGGCAGCCCGTTGAACTACAAGGGCTTTTACTGCAAATGCTTCCGGAAAGACAAGGTTTTCGGGAAAAATACCGCAGCAGAGCGAGGATGATTTTTCCCGGGAAACCCCGCAAGGGGCCTGACCTTGTCGTCCGTACAGAAGCATTTGCCACCTTTGCCCTGTAGTTCTTCGGTCTGTCAATGGCTGTATTTTCATCCTTCCTGTTCCTGCTGTTTCTACTTTTCCGATATGACGGACATGGCAGATACAAAAAGAGCCGCCCCCAAGGCAGCTCCGTTCCGTACACAGTTTCTGTCGGAATCTTATATTATAATAGGTAAAGCATATCCGGTTCATGTTTCCTCCTGTTTGCTAAAAGACCAGATAACTGAGGATGCAGAAAAGTATGGCAGCGGCCACCAGCAGGCAGGCTATCATATACAGAAACCTGAAGAATCCCCTGAAGCAGACAATGGCTACCGCTGCCCATACGGGGGATATTCCCCGTGAATACAGATAACTGAATATGGCAAAGGCAACAAGCACCAACGCCGCCATCCTGATCCGTTTGTCTGTTCTCAACCTTTCGATAAAATCTTTTGTTCTCATGACCATATAGTGTTAATCGGTGAAACAAGTCATTTCCAATTTCGGGGGCCGGAAAGCGAACCGCCTCCACAGGCAAGGTTTTCGGGGAAAATACCGGAGCCCGGCGAGGATGATTTTCCCCGAAACCTGCAAGGCTCGACCTTGCAGGTGGAAAACGGCGGTCCGCTACCTTTGTCCCGGAAATGGAATGACTGGATCATTTCCCTTTTCCACCTTTGGGCTTTGGAAAAACAAGTTTCAGGTTAAAGCTCTCGTCAAAGGCGACCATGGCATCGAATGAGATTCCCTTTTTCCCTTTGAGCCCCTTGATGAGCCGGGTGGAGCCTGAAGAAAAAAGCTGTTCCAGATGCTGGTCGGTCAGTTCCTTGTTCAGAAAACGGCGGAATACCATCAGTCCGCAACCTTCCTTGTCACATTTGGACACCTTCCCCCGGATGATGACATG
Organism: Odoribacter laneus YIT 12061; assembly: GCF_000243215.1. GTDB lineage: Bacteria > Bacteroidota > Bacteroidia > Bacteroidales > Marinifilaceae > Culturomica > Culturomica lanea. Next base: position 685,753 of record NZ_JH594596.1, read on the forward strand.
ACCGCACTTGCATTTGGGACAGGTGAAGGAACGTGATTTAGGCAGAGGAAATTCAAGACGGAGTATTTCACCGGTTGCCTTGTGCGTGTAGTCACGGATGGAACGCATGAACGTTTCCGTATCGAGCGTATGCCCTTCAATCTGAGCCAGTGCCTTCTCCCAGCAGCCTGTCATTTCCACATCCGCCACCTGTATATCCTTTACGGCCTCGAACAGATAGAGCCCTTTTTCCGTAGGACGGATACTCTTTCCGGATCGTTCTATATAGTCCCTTTTGAACAGGGTGGTAATGATGGCTGCCCGTGTGGCAGGTGTACCGATTCCGGCATCCTTTACGGCCTCTTTCGCCTCTTCATCGGTAATGTCCTTTCCGCAAGTCTCCATGGCACCCAACAGGGTCGCTTCCGTGTAGAGCGGCTTGGGTAGGGTCTTCTTCTGCGCCAGTCCCCGGCCCATGACGGGAAGGGTTTCACCTTCGGCAAATACAGCCGTACCGACTTTCCCTTCCGGTTCGTTACCGTCTCTTTCCTCCCTCCGTGAGAAAACGCCGCACCATCCCGGACGGATGACGGAAGAGGAACGTGAACGGAAGACCATTCCCTCACAGGTGCATTCCATGGTCAGCTGCTCTTTCTCGCAGGGTGGCGAAAAGGATTCCAGCATCCTGCCGGCTATCAGGGTATAAACCACCGATTCCGCTTCGGAGAGCTCGTTCGGGATGATACCGGTAATGATCAGTGCATGATGGTCCGTCACTTTGGTGTCGTCCACACACCGGGTATTGAGGTCGGACAAGTCAAAGGATTCCCCGTATGCCTTGAAATCCGGTATGGATGTGATTTTTTCCAGCAGGGAAGGAATGATCCGCATGACATCTTCCGGAATATGGCGGCTGCCGGTTCTCGGATAGGAAATGAGTTTCTTCTCATACAAGGACTGGGCTATGGAAAGGGTCTTTTCTGCCGTCAGGTCATAATGGGTGTTGCAGTCTTTCTGCAGGGATGTCAGGTCGTAGAGAAGCGGTGGCTGCCGGAAGACCCTCTTGCGTTCCAGTCGTGTGACTGTCGCCTGAGAACCGGTGCCGATGTTGCCGAATGCCGCTTCCGCTGCTGCCTTGTCCTTGAATTCCTCCGTATGGATGAATTGCCGGTGCGCCTCTCCCTGTGTCAGCGTGATATGCAGTTGCCAAAAAGGGACGGACACGAAATTCCGGTTCTCCTTGAAACGGGTACATATCATGGCGAGTGTCGGAGTCTGCACCCGTCCGATGGAATTATTGGCCGAACTTGTGGCTATCGCCAACGCTCGGCTGGCATTCATGCCCACCAGCCAGTCAGCCTTTGCCCGGCAGTCAGCGGCCGCATGGAGACTGTCATAGTCGCTGCCGTTCCTGAGATTGGCCATACCTTCCCGGATAGCCTCGTCCGTCAGCGATGAAATCCACAGACGCATGAACGGCTTGGTGCATCCCAGATAGTCATATATCCAACGGAATATCAGTTCACCCTCGCGTCCGGCATCGGTTGCCACAATGATGCTCTCGCATCTGGAGAATACCCCCTCAATGATTTTCAACTGCCTGGAAGCGGCCAGGTCTGTCACCGTACCCCTGTCCGTGCGGATCAGTCTGGAAACAAGCCGGAACGGGTCCGGCAGCATCGGAAGGTCAGCGGCGGTTGTCTTCGTATAGCCATACGTGCCGGGCAAGGCAAGTTGCACGAGGTGCCCCAGAGCCCATGTCACCATGTATCCGTTGCCTGTACAGTAGCCGTCCGTCTTTTCGGTAGCCCCGACCACACGGGCGATATCCATTCCCACACTCGGTTTTTCTGCTATGATTGCTTTCATCTTCATTTTTTGTAAAATTATAGCCGTTCCCCGCGACCGGCATGGATGACGGGGAACGGCGGTTTGACATTTGACGGTTGATTGTCGTATCGGGTGAAAAGCGGATGCTATGCCACCGGCTTCACGCCAAGGATTTCCATCAGCGGTTCACCGTCCTTGCGTATCAGTTGCAGGGTGGCATCCATCACCACGTCCACACCGAGGAGTACAAGGCTGAGTGACATTACTTTCGTTTTCTTCCCGCTGAGCAGCGTTTCGAGTTCTCCCGACATTTCCAGTTCGTCCTTGAGGATGCCGATTCCGGCCAGTTCTTCCCAGTTCACGTCTTCCGCCTTGAAAGGCGCATTGTTTCCATTGTTATTTTCCATGTTTATGATTCTTTTGGATTATACATTCGTTTTACTTCAGGCCATGCTTGCACCTTTGGATCTGCGGCTGCTCTGCTTCGCCTCCTGTCCCTGTTTCTGGGCGTTGGCCACGACATTCCGCTGTGAAGCGTCACGCTTGCGGTCCGGATTCTCGTTGTAGAAGTCCAGTCTGCCCTGGTTGAAGTTCGCCTTGACATACTGGGAGATGGTCTTTCCGTCATAGCCCTTGATGCCCTCTACCAGCACGGCCTTGCCGCTCTGGAGGTCGGCACGCTGCTGTCGGTTCAGCTGCACGTCCCATACCTTGTCCGGAATCTTGAACTCCGCACGCTGCTCGAAGCCGTCCGGTGTACGTGAATAGCTGAGCCGTCCGGTTTCCAGGTCTGCCTTGATGAATGAAGAGAATTCCTCGCCCTTGCGGTTGACCATGTCATTGAGGAAGATGACCTTGCCCTCCCGGAGCTGCTGCTGTTCTTCCGGAGTTATCTTCACTCCGTTGATTTCTTTCGGGATGTAGATTTCACGTGCGCCTTCCGGAGAATCCGGGTTGTAGCGTGTATAGGAAGGTCTGCCGGTGGCTTCATCCAGCTTTACATATGAGGAGAATATCTCACCGTCCTTGCGTGCCATTCCCTCCACGAAGATGGCTTTTCCAAGATTGAGGTCTTCGATCTGCTGTTTGGTCAGTTCCACGCCACCCAGCGACTGGCGGTTGAACAGCTTGTCATTCTCGAAGATGTATTCGATACCCCTGCGCTCGGCATTGATTTGGATATGGGCATCAAATTCCTTTCCACCGTTGGAAATCATCCCTTCAACGAATATCTTCTTGCCTTCCCTCAGGTCGTTCTGTTCCTGTTCGGTCAGCTGCACTCCCTTGATTTCCTTCGGGATGAACGCATTTTCCACACGCATGGCAACCACCTCGTTGGTAAGTTTGTCAATGCTCACGAAGGAAGGGATGTATTCCCCGTTACGTCCCTTCAGTTCCACGACACGCCCCATGTTGCCTGTTTCAAGCAGGTTCTTCTTGTCCTCTTCGGAAAAGATGTGTCCGAAATAAGGACGGTCAAGTTCGGGTTTCTGACGGATACCGTGGATGCCCAATACGATGGGACCTCCCACGGACTGCTGGAATGACAGTCGTGCGTCCGTGCGCAAAACGGCGGAACCGAAATTCATGCTGATGGGTACGACCTGGTTGGTTTTGTATCCCTTGAGCATCTGGTCAAGGAGTCCGCGCTCCTGAAGTTCCTCCCGGGACAGTCCGAAGTGTTTCAGTTCCTCCCAGTTGATCATTGATTCATTGTAGCGGTACTTGGGCTGCTGCCCGGTTTCCGGGGCGGCCTGCTGCTGTGTCTGGTTTTTCTTTGCCATTTCTTCTTGATTTTGATTGTTTATACTTTGGTTTTCCTTGGTGCGTGGTACAATCTCGTATTTTTTCAGAAATTCATCCACCGCATCCGACTTCCTGCCTGCGGCTATGTCTTCCACCGCCTGTCTGACTTCAGGGCTGTCCAGGGTGTCCTCCTTGATGGTGAGCAGTCCGAAACGGGTCGGGTCCTTGAACTGGCTCCAGAAGTTTTTCAGAAAATTCTCGAACATGCTGGCATAACGGTCTATTTTCAGAAAGGAGTTCCGGTGTTCCTTGTCTGCCGGAACCGTCTTGCACCTGCCGTTCTTGTCGATTTCGGATATAGCCTGCAACAGCAGTTCCATCTTATCGAGAATGAAGACAATGTCACTCAGCTGGTCATTCTCGGTGACTTGTGTTTTCATGGGTTCGTCCCTTACATTTTTCTTTGCCATAACTGTGATTTTTAGAGTTGAAAACTATTGTTGTCACCGCAAATATATAGGCATAATTTTGATAAAACATTATATTTCAATGTGTTGGACTATCCGTTTCATCGTATGTCATCACGTTTCACCATAGGCGGGAAAACGAAAGGCAGAAAAACGGAAGAATCAGGGTAAAAGTGCGGGAAATATACTGAGTCCGATAAAACAAAAAAGAAAGAAGGAACACACAGGAGGTAAGCCCCAACAAACAGAAAAGGCGGAAGCGGTAGAAAAGCCGGAAACAAAAGGAAAGCGATAAAGAGAAATGTATTATGCAGAGTGGAGAGCGAGCTGTCTTTAGTCCCCACTTCCTTCCGTTGCTCCATAAGACCGGAAGATCATTTTTGTATGGTAGATATTGACAGCGTAATCCATTGCGACATCAGCATCGGCAAAAGACCGCCGTCATTTGTCTTTTTGGTTTTGTCCTATGCGTCGTAGGTCGCTTCGCTTGCTAAGTCCCGGACCTTTTCCCCAACTCGGACGATGATACCGGAGCGTTTTTTCGGGCGGAAAATTACCAAAGGGAATTTTGTGTCCCGAAAACCGGAGGCTTGAACGTGGAAGGTATCATCCTCCGAGTTATCTTCTTGAAGGGACTTGCCAAGTGAAGCGGAATAATGATGGAATTTTATGGAGGAATATGGAATAATGCTTGGCACGATTTATCTTTCTATAAATCAATCAGCACATTGGATGTATGTTTTAAGAAAAATGAGTAATTTCGCATTTAAAATAAATATTCAATGAAAAAAGCATATACGATAGACCAACAAATAGCCAAACTGAAATCAAATGGAATGACATTTGATGATGAGGAGAAAGCGAAAGAGATTCTCCTTGATGTGGGATGTTACCGACTTGGATTCTATTCTTTTCCATACGAAATAAAGTTCCCATGTCTGGAACATCGTGACCATCAGTTAAAACCGGGTACTACATTTAAAAGTGTCTATGACCTTTATGAGTTTGATACCAGACTCAGGAGATTGTTGCTCAATGCTCTTGACCGTATTGAGGTCAATATCCGTACAAAACTCATCTACAACATATCGCTGAAATACATTGATGACCCCTGCTGGTTTGTCAATCGTAAGTATGTAACCTCTAAATTCGTTAACGATTTTGAAGAACAGGTATATGCGGTTATGCGTAAAAGCCCCATTATCCAACGCCATCATGCCAACCATCCGGGGATATATGCTCCTGCATGGAAAACAATCGAGTTTATGACAATAGGCAATATCATAACATTATATGATTCGCTGAAAGAAGCGGAAGCGAAAGATCTGGTCGCTAATGCCTATGGCTGTTCAAGAGGTGTTTTTTATAACTATATGGAAACTATACGTGTACTTCGTAACAAATGTGCACACGGAGGTTGTATTTACCGTATGGACTTTCCTAAAGGAATCAAACGTTTGCCTGCTGACATTTCTGCCGAATGCAGACACAATATTAAAGGTGGCATAGATGTTGTTAGGTATATGCTGGGGCGTATCTCACAATCGCGGAAAAAGGATTTGGAGAATGATATTCAAAATCTTGTCAGTTCCATTCAGACTCCCGAAGCCCAAAAAGTTATAGCGCAGGTTTCCAAAATAGAAAGTTGAATTCATATTATTTGGTTGAATAAAAAAGAATCCTTACCTTTGCAATACTAAAAGTGCCCGTGCGAGCTTAGTCGTCGCATCTGCACTATAAAAAGGAAGAAAAGAAATCTCGGTCATTATGGCTGAGATTTCTTGTTTTTATTGGTATTTCATTACTTTTTTCAATATGTTCAGATTTCCTGCATCGGCTTTTCATACATTCCGAAGCCGAAGCAATCAGCAATGACAAAATCTGAGCAACCTTTTTCTGTGAGTGATTTCAATTCGTTCCGGCTGTTGCAATAATAGAAGATTTCTTCATCCCATTCCGTATCGGAATCCATGGACAATGCAATTCTTGTTTCCAATGTATCCAGAGTGTCCTGCCAACGTATGATGCAATCTGCATAATGCGGTTTGCATTTACGCATGTTACAGAACTCTTGGTAAAGCATATCTATGTCTTTTCTGATTTCATCCGGCTTTTTCCAGCCGGAATCATCCACGATTTCAAAGCCGATTCCCTCTACCAGCAGGCATGTACCTTTATCATAAACCATCATGGTACGTTTGCCGATATGTTTTTTGCGTAATTCTGCCCAATCAGGCAAATCCCAACGTTCGACAGTCCAAATTCCACGATAGTTTTCCGGAATGGCATTGTATTCGCTCAATGTTATCTTTCTCATGTTTTTCTAATTTATAGGTTACAGAACCTGACCGTATAAGTCTTGCACGGTTTTCCGAATGCAGGAAAACGGTCGAACTCCTTGTATGATTCCCAATCCACTGACATGGCATATCCGTTTGGAAAATTTTCACCGATAAATTTGGTTATCAATTTTTTGTCTTCATCGGTAAGAAACAAATCCTCTTCAATGCCATACTCCAATGAATAAATCGCCCATTCGGGAATGTTATCCCAAATGAGCGTTTTACTGTTTTTGTTTATAAGCATAACTTTTATTGGGGTTTTATCATCAGGCACCGGATAATATCATCAAGTTCGTTTTCCCATTTCGTGTCGTCGTTTCCAAAAGAAGGATAAGTCAACTGGTGCCAGTTATGGTAATCAAACAGTTTCATCCTTAACGGATAGTAATCAAACAGTTTTTTGCCCTCAAGGAAAACACGAATATGGTTGATTCCCACATTCATTGCATTCAAACTATGACCGACAAGAATCTCATGAAATCTTTCCATCGGTGTGAAGTTGCTTCTCTTTTTCATATTTTTTCAATCAGTTGGTTTAACAATACAGTTTATATAATTCAGAATCGGACAAAGTACGCAGTTCTTCATCGGTGCAGTAAGCGTCTATCTCTTCGCACGCTTCCATTGCCTCATATATTCCGTTGCGCATATCGTTTATCAGTAGTTCATCCAGCAGGCTTTCCACAGACACCTTGAACAAATGTTTTCCGGTATCTATTTCTCTTACAGGGTAAGCACACCCTTTCCAATAAATCTGTCCAATGAGCAGATTATCCTTGCTTTCGGTGGTTGGACTCAAATTCTCTTTTCTCTTTCTTGCCATTGTTTGCTCTTGTTTTGCGCATAGCCATATTTTTTCAGTTAAACACTTACCGGTTCGTGAGCCGATTTTTTATTTCTTGCCTGCCAAACAGTCCCGTGCCGGATTGTGCAAGGCTTTCCGGAAAAATACCGCAAGCGCAGCGCGGAAGATTTTTGCGGAAACCCGTAAGGGCCCGGCCTTGCTCAATCCAGACAGGTACGGGGCTACCTTTGCAGGCTGAAATAAAAAAGCGGATGTCTTATCCTCCTTGTTACTGTCTTCTTTAGGCATCAGGAGCCGTAAATCAAGAGCGCATAAGAAGGCTATCTTGTACCAAAGCCGAAGCAGATGGTGGCAGGATGCCATTCTTGCATTTTTATAGGATAGTTTGTCTTTTCCGGCAGATAGTATTCGATTCTTTTGCTCGAATGTCAGCGGAAAACGCTACCTTTGTACTTACGTTACAGAATTATATATGATTATAGAAGACCTCGATATAATAAAACGGTTGATAGCTGAAAAAGAAGGCGGGCTGGTGGAGTTCAAGGAAACCACCGGTCAGTTGGAACGCGGTATGGAAACCCTTTGCGCCTTTCTCAACGGTAACGGTGGCACGGTGCTGTTCGGTGTGAACGACAAGGGAAAAGTCATCGGGCAGGAAGTAAGCGACAAGACCAAACGGGATATAGCGGAAGCAATCAACCGGCTGGAACCTGTGGCAATGGTACAGATCTCCTATGTACCGCTGCCGGATAATGAGAAAAAAGTAATTGTTTTCCGTGTTGAAGATTCCAAACCCAGCCGTCCGTTCTGCTATAAAGGACGACCCTATATGCGTGTGGAAAGTGCGACCACCACGATGCCGCAGCCAGCATACAATGAGCTGCTGTTGCAGCGTGACGGAAACAGATACCGCTGGGAACTTTTAGCAAACAGCAACCTGACCTTACAGCACTTGGATACCAACGAGGTATTGAAGACAGTCAGATTAGGTATAGAATGCGGTCGCCTGCCGGAAGATACCGGTACTGACATTCCTGCCATATTAGGAAAGTTCGGTTTACTGAAAGATGGGGTGTTGAACAATGCGGCAGCCGTGCTGTTTGGAAAACATGAGGATATGGAATATCCCCAATGCCTGCTCCGCTTAGCCCGTTTCAAAGGAACGGACAAAACCGTATTCATGGACAGCCAACGCATTCAAGGTAATTTCTTTCAATTGCTCAATGCGGCAATGGCATTTATTTTCAAGCACCTTTCCTTATCCGGCACAACCGATACATTGGAACGGGAGGAACATCTGACCATTCCCTACAAGGCTATAAGAGAAGGGGTATTGAACTCGCTGACCCACAGGTCGTACAAAGAAGCCGGTGGTTCGGTAGGCATAGCCATATATGATGACCGCGTGGAGATAGAAAACCCCGGAACTTTTCCGCCCGACTGGGATGCTGAGAAAATGAAATCCGAGCATGAATCGAAACCACAAAATCCATTATTGGCCAATGTCCTGTATAAACGAAAGGTACTGGAAAGTTGGGGACGCGGCATCGGGCTGATGATGTCCGAATGCCGCAAAGCAGGATTGCCCGAACCGGAATATAAGATATGGGCAGACAGTGTAACACTGATATTCAGATGCGATGTGACAAACCGACCAAGTACCGACCAAGCACCGACTAAGTACCGACCAAGTACCGACCAGGTTCTTGCTTTGGTAAAATTACTGGATGAAGGAGAATTGTCCGTAAAAGAAATAATGGAAGCATTGGAACTGAACCACCGTCCCACATTCAGGATGAACTACTTGCATCCCGCATTGAATGAAGGATATATCGTTCCATTGTACCCGGAACAGCCGAGTCATCCGAAGCAGAAATACCGTCTGACGGAAAAAGGTCTGGAATTATTAAAACAACAATAGGCATGGCGAAAAAGAAGAAGAAACAACAGGGGCACTATTGCCGTATCTGTGGCTGCTATAAGGCGAACGAGAAGTTCTCAGGCAAAGGACACGCACAACATATCTGTAAAAGTTGTATGTCCGCTATACGTAACGGTAAAAATCAGGAGGATATTTTACGGGAGCCATTGCACGTGAGCCGGGAAACAATGCCTTTCAAGAAATTGGACAAGGAGGAAAAAGCCGTATTGAAAGCGTTTGTCTCCGAAGTCACGACCGGATTCTGGCAGGAAAACAGACAGATACCGTTTGCAGAGAGTTTCTCCGAATTAAAAAAATATATCATCGGAACTTTTGATGAAGAATGTGGCATACTGCTGAAAGATGATGCCGAACTAAAAAATTACTTTCAGACCCACACGATAACGACCATAAACAAATTACTTAAAGAAGAAATTTCTGAAAATCAGGATTAAAAGAATGACGGGCGGGACAATGTATCGGATTTGTCCCGCCCGTATTTTTGTTGCTCACCGGTTATTTCTCCTGTAACAAATGCTTCAGGTTCTCGTCGTTTGCGATTCGTTCCATCTCATCTTCGATTATCTGCACCACATCCGCTTTGATTTGGGAATAGTTCCGGTCTATCTGTTGCTGCATGATGTCGTTGCCATTCTTGTCCTTGAACTCGTTGATGACAGGTATCTTCTTGTAAGCCTTTGTTTCCGCCGCTACCTTTTCGCTATCGACAATAATCCGTGCGTGGAAAATTTTCTGGTCAATTTCTTCCCCGAAGTTGTCCGCCACACTGCCCACGAATGTGCCCTGCGAGAGGTTGGCAATCTTGGATGCAGGTATCAGCGAATCCAACTGCGTGTTAATGGAAGTGGATGTGTCCTGCCGGTTAATAGAGATGGATTGTCGTTGCTGGAGTATTTTACCAAAACGTTCCGACAGGCTTTTTGCCGTTTCCCCGACCACCTGCCCTGAGAATATATTTCCGACCGTATTTTGGATTACCTTCGCCTCTTTGTCACCGTAGTCACGGGTAAGCTGTGAGAAATCCTGAAAACCGAGACACACTGCCACTTTGTTGCTTCGTGCTGTGGCTATCAGGTTGTCGATACCACGGAAATAGATGGTCGGAAGCTCGTCAATAATGATGGAACTCTTGAGTTGTCCTTTCTTGTTTACCAACTTCACGATGCGGCTGTTGTAAAGTCCCAATGCCGCCGAATAGATGTTTTGTCTGTCCGGATTATTTCCCACGCATAGGATTTTAGGATGTTCAGGATTATTCAAATCTAACGTGAAGTCATCGCCTGTCATGACCCAGTAAAGCTGTGGCGAAATCATCCTCGATAGCGGGATTTTCGCACTCGCTATCTGGCCCTGGAGCTGATCTTGAGCTCCTCCTTGCCATGCGTCCATAAAGGGGGAAAGGTAGTTTTCCAATGAGGGATACGAGGTCAAAATCGTGAAAATATCAGCATACGGTTTGTTTAAGAATTCTATCACATGGGGAAAGGTACAATACTTGCCGTCCTTGTAAATCCGCAAGTACCAGATAATCGCCGCAAGCAAAATAATCGGAGATTCCACGAAGAAGTCACCTTGTTTCTGTATCCAGGTCTTGTTCAAATTCAGGAGAATGGTATAGGCTGATTCGTAGGCATCACTGATATCCGCCATGAATTTCGGGTTTATAGGATTGCATCTGTGGCTGCGTCTCGGATCGTCAAAGTTTATCACATAGAATTCCGGTCTGACCTTGTATTTATCCAGATTCTTTAGCAGTTCGTTATAGGCTATTACAGAAAGGTCGTCAAATTTGTAATCATACAGATACAAAGCGAAACCTTTGGAAATCTGCTGTTTGATAAAATTATTTACCACTGCGTAACTCTTACCCGAACCGGGCGTTCCAAGCACGATGGAAGCACGGAACGGGTTGACGATGTTTATCCATCCGTCCCATTCCTTGCCCTGATAAACAAATTTCGTGGGCAGGTTGACGGAATACTCGTTCTCCATGAGCCTTGTTTCCTGCATGAAGCTCTCATTGGCGGTATTGAACACGTCCTCCATCAGATTATTCTTCAACATACGGCTTATCCACATACCCGACATCAAGAGAAGGATATATCCTGCGGTAAGCGTTACCGTATATATGACGGCATTGGCTGTCAGGTTGAACGGCAGGTCGAGCATCCACCAGTTCATGAAAAACAGCACCATCCCCGAAAGGAAAGCGGCATATATCCTGTTCCATGTCATCTTTTCATTCTTCACACCTTTTGTGCCCAGACACGAGAGTGCAAGGAATATGACGGCAAACACTTTCGTTATAAGCAGGTTGCTGAACAGCCCCGCCGTTCGCTGAAAATTAAGCAGTATCTTATCGACTACACCTATATTGATACCCATATCCACGAACGACCGGTAACAGAACCAATAGACGTGAATGACAATAAACACGATGGATATGGCCCGCATGAATTCCATGACTTTGGCCAGTCCTCTCAAATCATCTTCCTGTTGCATAATGGACTAATTTTAATATTAGAAAAATCGGTAATTATGAGATTCCGCGGGAGCGGCGTTTCTTCTTCTTTTTACGTTGCAGCTTCCGGGCGAGAGCCTCTTCCTGCGGATCGGGACCGTTCGCTTCCAGATTGAATATCCCGAAAGCCTGTTCGATGGCACTTTCCATATCGGAGGAGAATCCTCTTTGCAGACCGGTGTCCGGCATGTGCGCATCCAAATCCGGGATGCTGTCCGGATTATTAAAGAGCCGCTCAAAGGCGTTTGCCGAGAACTCCTTGCCGAGCCGTGAGCCGTTATAGACCTCCCGGTTCTTGTGGTCGATGAAGGTCGCACCGTAGATGCGTCCTTCATCGTTCTCACGGAATACCGTATCTATGCCTTTCCCCGCAAGCAGACGGACAAATATCTCCCGGTCGCCACGGCAACCGTGCATGGCAAGAGCCACTTCGTTCCGGATCTTCGGCTGCCATTTTTTTGCCTTATACTCACGAACGTTGTAACCGATACGCTTTTCCAGTCCCTCATACCCGTAGCGTTTCCCGATAAGGGAAGACTTGATGGGCGTGCAAAGCGGTTTGCCCGTGTCATCCGTCATGGTATAGACGATACCGTTATAAGGCACTCCATCAAATTCGCCTTTCACTTGCTTCGTTTCGATATTGAAGCAGGAGAGCAATGCGCTGTACTCCCCGAAAGACTGGAAACGGTAAGAGCCGAACACGCTCTTTACGATGTTGGACACCTGCTTCTTTACATCACCGCTTTGGTAGTCCGCTTTTTTCAGGTACGGTTCAAGCAATTCCTTCCGTTTGTTCTCCACCTGCTTCAGTCCGAACTTCCTTTCCAGTTCCCGGCAAGCTTTCATCGAACGGTTCCATTCGTATGCGTCACTGATTTTTTCGCCGTTCTCCTTTACACAGGTGGAGATGATATGGACATGCCTGCGGTCGATGTCCTCGTGCAGATAGACGATGTAGGGCTGGTCGCCGTACCCCATCTTCTGCATGTACTCGCGTGCCAGTTCCGCGAACTGCCCGTCCGTGAGGCGGTCATCCACCGATGGGTTCAGGGAGATATGCAATACCGGCTTCTCCGTGTTCCTGTTGGCGGCAAGGTAGCTGTCGAAAGCCCATAGCGTCTGCTGCATGACATTATGGGGATTTCCGGTGATATCGGTAATCATACGGTTGCCCGTGATGATACGGGCGGTGGACTCGTCCACTTTCCGTTGGTTGTAGATGACCGCTCCGTAAAGCGATACACCTCTGTTGATTTTAGCCACCATTCTGCTGTTCCTCCTTATTCCTTTTTATCAGGTATTCCTCCTCAAACTGCCGGGTAAGCATGATAATCCTTTTGCTCAGCACCACCAGATCGATGGTGGCCTTCTCCAGATTACGGAGCAGGGCGAATGCCCGTTTTTCACCGAAATTGGACTTGACAGCTTTTACCGTCTGGTTGTAGTTGTTACCGATAGCCTGGAACTGGTGATAGAAATTGGTAAGGCGGATGTAGTAGTCCATCGTCGCCTTGTCGATTCTGACGACCTTCATTTCTCGTCCGAAAATCATGGCCTTGATGAATCTTGCCCGCTGTTTCATGCCTGATTTTTCAAACAGAAGCTCGAAATTCCCATTCTCTTCCGAGGTCAGTTTGATACCGTAACGGTAAACTGCAGGGTCAGTTTTCGGCTTTCTGCCCGTGCTTCCTGTTTTTCTTCTTTTACTGTTTTCTTCCATACGCATTGAGTTTTTCTGTTACTGATCTTCCGTCATGGATTTCCGACTTTGGAGGAAATCCCTCCCGAGCCTTCAGGCGAGTGGCAAGTTTGTTTTGGGATGCCCGAATCATTTCGGGCTGCCCAAAACACAACTTGCTATGTTCGCTTGAACATGAATTTTCCTTCGTCAAATTAAGTTTTGACCTTCAGCCTCATTCTTCGGCTTCGGAAAACCTCCGCAGCGGTATCCGTTCCGTTGTCGGTGCAAAGTTATGGCGGTTTATCCTGTTGTAAAATAGTGGGTTATATGTAACGTGATGACAAATGATGACACAGGTCGTCACCTCCCTTAAAACATAGTGCAGGTATGAAAAAATACCCTTTTATTTGCAGCGTGAACGGTAAAACAAACCAATAATCAAGTGGCTGTCCGTTGTATTACCCGTTAGCGAAAACACTTGTTGCAACAGATGGGCAGTGATTGTTTACTTGCTTTGTTAGGGCAGATAACTATCGGTTGGTCGGTTTGCCGGTTGGTGAGCACAAAGCAACCGTATCACTAACAAACCTTGTCACAAAGCAAACAACAGACAAGTAAAACAATAGTGTAATAAACCATTAAAAAAGTTCAGTTATGAAGAAGAATCCGTTATTCGTTGCGGTCAGCAACCAGAAAGGTGGGGTCGGCAAAAGTACAATGTTGGTAACACTTGCCAGTCTCCTGAATTATTCGATGGGCAAGAATGTGGCTATCGTTGATTGTGACGCCACCCAGCGCAGCCTGTTCAATCTGAGGGAACGGGACATGGAGATGGTGGAGATAAACAAAAAGTACATGATGTTGCTGGAGGAACAGAGGCTCAGGGGATGCAGGATTTATCCTATCAGGCAGGCAAAGCCGGAGAATGCACGCCAGGTGGCCGGAGAGTTGGCGACAAAAGCAGATTTTGATATTGTTTTCATAGATTTGCCGGGTTCTATGGACATATCCGGTGTGTTGCAGACCATTTTCAATGTGGATTATGTATTGACCCCCATTGCCGCTGACAATTTTGTCATGGACAGCAGTTTTGTCTTTGCTAAAAGCGTCATGAAGTTTCTGGAAAACCGAAAGAATATTCCCTTGAAAGATGTGTTCCTGTTCTGGACCAAGGTCAAGAAAAGAAGCAACACCGAAGTGCTTGACAACTATATGGCACTAATGAAGAAACAGGGACTGAAAATTCTAGACTCAACCATTCCGGATCTCTGCCGCTATGACAAGGAACTCTCATCCCGGACACGTACCTATTTCCGATGTTCACTCCTTCCACCGCCGGCAGGACAGCTTAAAGGCAGCGGATTGCAGGAACTGGCAAATGAACTGATTGTAAAATTTAATTTGTAATTAAGGTATGGCAAAGAAAATAGTAAAAGTAAATGAAGAGGAAATCAGGGGATATATGGTCGGTGACATTCCTGATGCCGTAGAGAAAGAGGATGTCATCGTGGTAGAAGTTCCGGCAGAAGAAACAGATAAAAGGCAGGATAAGAAAACAGCCTTGGAACATCCCGAATCTCGTCCAAAGCGTAAAAATGTTAGCGGTTTCCGTCAGAAGTATCTGGTGAATACCCCCATGTCCGGACGTATACAGGTGTACCTGAACCGCAAACTGTATGACGAGATAAAGAATTATCTCCATGTGATAGCTCCCGAAGTAAGTATTGCGAGCTATATCAGTAACATCATTGCCGAGCATATAGAACTAAACATCGAGGAAATCACCCGAATGTATAAAGACCGTTTTTCACCCCCTAAAATTCAATAGTCATGGAAACAACATTGATTTATTTTTCAGTAAAAGCCGTGTCGGCAACTTACATATTATATAAGGTATGGATGTTTATTTTCAGTCCGAAAGTTTATAATTTTTGGGATAGTCAGCTTCGTCATATGCGTATTGCACGTATCCGGTTATGGAAATCACGCAAAAAACGGATGGCGGAAAAAGCAAGGAAAGCCCGGTATAGGGCAAGACTGGACAAGGCTGAAGCGTGGATCGCACAAGCGGAGAAGGATATCCTTAAAGTCGGGCATGAAGAGAAAACCGAAACGCAGCCGAATCCACTGGACGAGTACAATGAAGTAATCGGAAAAACGAAAATAGTCTATCTTGAAGACCCGGATGTGGCAAGAAAAACTCCCACACGTTCTGAACCTATGAAGAAAGAGCCTATAGAGGAAGATGAGGATATAGATCCGGATGATGTGATAGATGGCTTCTCTTCACAAAAGGGACTGACAGAATCGGAAAAACGGGAACTTATGTCAAATGACGGGTGTGTTCCTGACCCGGATTTTTCAAGGGCACTGACTTTTGAGGAACTGGACAATGTCGCTGATGTGCTTATTTCGGGGACGGATGACAGAAAGAAAATCCGAAATGCAGCCGAAACCCTGTACCAACTTCAGGATACAGACCTGTTCAAGTTCTTTTCAACCGAACTGAGTACTCAGAGCCAATTGGAAAAACTGCTCAGGGAAAATATACCAAATGGAAAAGAGACGCCAAAACAGTCTTTGGAACAGATTGGAATTGATTGGAATAAATACATGTAAATATGGAATCGAATGTGAAAAACAAAAAACAACAAGCAATGCCGAAGTCAGAAGCAGAATCTTTCGGCATAAAAAGAAATCCTGCAATTCGTGCCCCACGCATCTATCTGTCTGAAGAAGAAATCATCAGAATTATGCGGAAAGAAGCCGCTATTAAAAAGAGTAATCATTCTATTTTCCGCCACGACAATTTTATCGGCTGTTTTTCAGCCGATAAAATAAAAATTCCCGCAAGAAAATATTTTTGTTTTAACATTCCGGTTTATAAAAACATGGTAGAAGAGCTTTCTTGTCGCAGTCCTTACCATGAAGAATACATTCGAACAGGTGCTTCAGGTAATCCTGAGGATCTATGCCATTAAGCTTGCAGCTTTCTATCAGAGAGAAGACGAATGCCGAGTTTTCTGCCGCACCCTCACTGCCTATGTTCATGCAGTTCTTGAGCAACAGCTTTACCGGTTTCATCCTTTGTTCACAGAGGTTGTTCGATATTTCCGCTGCACCGTCCTTGAGGATATTTCTCAGGGACCTTCACTGGTTTAACGTATAATTGACAGCCTTTCTCATCAGTTCGTTAGCCATAATCTTCGCATCCTGCATCATCATGACCACCTTATGATGGATACTTTCAAGGATTGGTCCTGTAAGCTTCCGTCTTTACCCCTTTATCAGCTCACCGCTGAGCTTCATGGTGCGGAACAGGTCTTCATTCATGAACATATCGCCGATGGAGTCTACTATCTCCATCGCTGTTCTGTCCGAAGGCAAGGCATCAACCCACAGCCTTCTGCAGTGCGTCCAGCATCCTATATGAAGCACCTTTGAGTCTTCTCCATCATACATCCTGTAAACCGTATATCCGTCAGTGGACAGGGTCCCCGTAAAATGTTCCGGGAACGACTTCGCCGCATCGGATGACCTGCTGCCGTTGTTATAGTGATAATAGACCATCTTCATATGCTTTGCAAAGAAAGCCCACAAGTACTTTCTCCTGTAAGCCTTGCCTTCCTTTGTTTCTACGCCTACAAGTTCGGTCGTTTCATCAACCATAAGGTATTTGGCCTGCTGTACAAACTTCCTGAATACGTCTCCGATAAATTCCTTGAGTTTGGCGATTCCGTTATGGATATAGCTGTTCAGTGTGGTGTTGCTTATGTGGATGCCCTCTCTTGCAAGCAGCCGTATCTGTCTGTTCTTTTGCATGCTGAAGTCGTATTTCAGACAGAGCAGACGGGCAAGCAGTTCAGGAGAGAATATGCCTCCAAGGTCTTTCAGCGGATGTCCCATCGTGCTCGCGAAGGTACCGTCTGCAAGCTTTACCCTTGCCGCCTCGTACACATGCTCCACGTTATGGACCCGCACATGTTCTATGACCCTGTATTCCCACACATCAGGCATACCGTTGCGCTTCATGAACCGTCCCCCTTCGGGAAGCGTGTAATACTCGTCCACTTCATGTACCACAACCTTGTCAACTTTCAGTTTGGTCTTCGCGGCACGCGGTGCGGTTTCCTTTCTCCTTGAAAGTTTGCTGTTCTGTGCAGGCGTGCTGTCAGAAGTGCCATTGCTGCCGGTTTCGTTACCGTCAGCCTTACTGTCATCATCGTCCTTTTTGTCAGAACCGTCATATTCGGACTTATGCAGTGCAGACTTGTCAAGGTTACGGTTGTTCAGCAGCTGCCTTTGCTCGGATGTACGGCCGAAACGGTGTTTCCTGCTGTCCTCAAGCTGAAGCCTGAGATTGGATATCTCGTTTGCCGGCATCCGGTTCACCTCGTCTTTCGCTTCAAGCTGCTTTCTCATAAGCCCCATTTCTTTTCGATGGTTCTCGACTGTTACGGATAATTCATTGATTGTATCAACCAGAGCCTTGGAGTTCTCCTTGTTGGATTCTTCAATAGCTTTAAGCCTCGCAATCAGTTCGTTTACCTGTTTGCGAAGCCCTGCCTTTTCCTCATTCGCCAGACCCGGCTGACAGCAAATTAACTCGTATGCTCTTTCATCAATCATGATGTAAAGATACGAGAAATCAGGCAGTTAAGCAAACTCTTTACTGGTTGTTTTTATATTATTCCATTGGGTATCAATACTTTTGTTATTTGTCTTTGGGGCTTGCATACATCCTGTCGACTACGATGCTTTCCGTCAGGTAAGCCATATCAGACCACTGGATCTGGTAGCATCTGGAAACTTCATCAAACACTGGTTTCTTGAATTTCCCCATGACTGGACGTTTTTCGTAAAGCACATAAAAACCGCGTTCGTAATGAAGTATCTTCACAACCTTGCGGTTCCGGGACATGAACATATAGACGTTGGAGGCATCGCTCGGGTCAAGTGACATCTCTTCCCTTATACTCTCACATAATCGGAAAATACCTTTCCGCAGATCCACATTACCGTTGAACAGGTAATAGTTCAGGTTAGCACTCAGTCCCAGCATGTCATCCTATCATTTTATTGAGCAGCAGGCTCAGGTCAAGTACTGTGGTGTTTCTCAGGAAAAGGGTTGCACCGGATACCAGTTGCAGCTTCACCCATCTTATCGGAGCTTCACCTTCCGGCTGTTTCACTTCCATCTTCACGGTAGGACTGTTGCAGGGTTTGCCGGTTATCTGCACCTTGGCCACCTTGGGATGTTCCATCTGGACTGTCTTCCCCAACTTTTCGTTCCACAGCTGGTGGCGCTGCCAGTTCATGAACTTGTCGTAATTCACTTCATAATCCGTACAGAACTCCCGAAGGTCCTTGGTCTCGCAGCACAGCTGATAGAGGTCGTACACCTCCTGATAGTTTACTTTCTCTTTTGCCATAATCTTTGTCGTTTATAGTTACGGAGCAAAGATAGGTTAGGCTGCAATGTCTGTCAAGGCGGAGAATAGAATGGTTACTTAAAAAGAAGATAGGAAATCTTATTGATAGTATGTTTTGTGATGACTCACATACTCCGGCAATGGATAATACCGAAAAACAGACAGAGGCATTTGATATAAATGAATTCGTTTAATTGTTTCTTTTTGTTGTCATATTTTTCAGAAGGCATATCGATGCGATATCGGTGTGCCTTTTTCAAAAATCAAATTGTCATAAATCAGGAAATGGTATTTTCAGTTGTGTGGTGTCAATTATGTTCTTCAATTCTATGATATCGTAATCATGAATGTTGTTATTTTCGCAAAAACGTTTAATTTTCGCAGAATTAAAATCTTTATAGTCACTAAATTCCCATTTTGCAGACTTGACTATTGATAATATATGTTTAAGATATGGTATATCAACTTCTGACAAAGCCAATCCATAAACATATATATTGGTTACTTCAGCAAGGAAGTTGAAGAATTGATTATGCTTTTTAATTATTTCTTCTACAGGTTTTCTTTGAGAAGCAACGCCACTGATTGCCGCTTGTCTTGCTAATTGCTCATGAAGTTCATATGAGTTTGCCTGCTCTTCATAAAATTGGCTCAGTTCGTATTCATCCAAGTCTTTAGAGGGAATAGGAAGTTCTTCTTCATTAAGAGCATCAAGTTCTTCATAACTTTTACCGTGACCTAAAACAAAATTTTCATATTCATCAATACATCCATGAATATGAAGAATATTATGCTGATTGATTCCGTATAAATTTTCCAATGTTTTAGTATAATTGAAATTTATGAAGATAGAATCTTGGATTATCAATTTGACTTTCTTTGATTCTAAAGGAGGATTTAATTTCATTATCCATTCATGAAAACACTTTCTTAGCTCAGAATATAATTCTTCCAGTTGATTTTCAACTTCAACTTGAGCATCAGTCCACATTCCATCACAATGGTCAGAAGTTAAATCTGGTCGATTTTCATTTGCAATTTCGCTGCTGTATCTAATAGCATCCAAAGAGGCTAATTGATTTTCAAAGTCTGACCACCATTCTTCATTACAAATACCATATATCTCATCGACTTTTTCAATTACATCAGGATGATTCTCATACATCCATTCTTGAAAATTTTTGTATGAACTGTTAATTCCATGATGAAGATCGAAACCATTACCAATTATATATAAATGCTTTGTCATAAAATTTACTACGGATTTAAATTAAAACTGGTTCTTCTGCAGAGATGGCTTTTTTAAGACCCATCAAAACAGCATTATTCACAATCAAACCATAAAATCCACTTTCTCGAAATAACAATAATGTACATAATTTTTGTAATTCAAGACTTGCGTACATTATTTCCTCAAAAGATTCTTCGAAACAATGGCCAAGAATATGACCATGAAGAAATCTATTTCTACTATCAATTACACCTTTTTCTTGTTTTGAAAGTGTATATTTTCTTTGAGAGAATGGCAAAGAGAGCTTATCTTTATTTGACGCTGTATTAAAAGAGTTTAGTTTGTTTCTCATATTTACCGCATGATCTTCTGTAATTATTTCTTCTTTGCGAAGGCTATTGATTAAATCTTCAAAAGGAGGTCTTACATTTGTTTTCCAATTATCATTACTCAAATAGAATTTATCTTTAGAATCTTCAAGTGCTGAACAAATGGTTTCAAGCGCAACAGCACACATCGCTCCTTGATAATCTAATGACATAGTGGATGATTCTATCAAAATCAGAGTCGCTCTTGCCAAATCTTCATTTCCATACAGCATTAGAACTATTTTTTCAAATTCATCAATTTGTATCCAATCCTGTAAATGGGCTTTAAATGTTTCGCCATCATATAATTGTTTCATTGCATAATCAACATGATTCCTTGTCAAACATTCTTTAACAGAATACATATTTGTCGTAAAGAATTGGTATTGTCCTTTAATAGTTGGTCTCATTTGTGTGAATCCGCATATTAAATCGTCTGTAAAATTCTCAGTTCTCGTTGCAATTATATATGCATAATCAAAAGGAATAGTAGACGTAACTAACCCCAATGATAAAGAGATTGAATAAATGTACTTTTGCATCATTTCATAAGTACATTTCATTTCTGATTCAATAGTGAGATATTTTTGTTCTCCTATATGTACTGGATACATCTGAATTTCACCTTTGGGAAATTTAATTGGTATTAAACCTGAATACCTGTTTCTACCTGTTTGATAAGCAATGGTTCTTATATTGCTAACCCAAAATACTTTTTCGATAGGCAATATAAATCTATAGTAATATTCCTCTTTTTCATTCCATTTTTCATTCATCAATCGAGAAATACTAATGTGATAATTCTGTAATTCCGTGTCTGAGTCACCTAAGTTTAGAGTTCCATTTAATACCCCATTTTGGTCTGGATCTACATACTTTTCCCCATTGTTATTTATTACATAGAATTGACCTAAAAATCCCGAAGAATAGCCTTTAAAGGCTTCTTCTGTTGTTAGCTGAAAATCAAGACGCAATTCTCTATCATTGATAGATAATTGCGCATTTCTATCTGTAAATGGCAATCCGGATAATTTAATATTTTGTTGAAAATTGCTAACAAAGTCAAAAGTTGACGAAAGATCTTTTTCTATGCACATAATATTTTGATTTTGCTAATTGAGAGAATACAAAGTTAGTCATATCCTATAATTAATTAGCTTATTTCAAATGGAATATTGATAAATTTTATGGCTGTTGTTTACAAGTCGATTAAATAATCCCTTGCCGATGTAACGTGATGTTATATGGTGTCACATATCGTACGATTTGTAAATCAATGGATTAAGCATTATATATTCGCAGTCGAAATCATTTTTTGTCTCACCAATTAAAAGTTTCGACACATGAAAAAAAGATTCTTTTTGGCAGCTATGACGCTGCTGATTTCAATGGGGGCATTTGCCCAGGGCAACGGTATCGGTGGAATTACGGAAGCTACCAACATGGTCACTTCGTATTTCGATCCCGGCACCAAGCTGATTTACGCCATCGGTGCCGTTATCGGCCTTATCGGAGGCGTGAAGGTCTATTCCAAGTTCTCGTCAGGCGACCCTGACACCTCAAAGACTGCCGCCAGCTGGTTCGGTGCGTGTATCTTCCTGATTGTCGCAGCCACCATCTTACGCTCATTCTTCCTGTAATATGGCGGAATTCAATGTCAACAAGGGGATTGGGCGCAGCCCGGAGTTCAAAGGGCTCAAGAGCCAGTACCTGTTCATCTTTGCAGGAGGATTGCTTGCGTTGTTCGTAATCTTCGTCATCATGTATATGGCAGGTATCGACCAGTGGGTCTGCATCGGTTTCGGGGTCGTTTCCGCATCGGTGCTGGTCTGGGTCACTTTCAGGATGAACTCGAAATACGGTGAATGGGGCCTTATGAAACTCCATGCGTTGCGCAGCCATCCCCGCTACATCATCAGCCGGAGAAAGTTCCTCCGGTTGTTTTCTCCAACCATTAAAAACAGAAAAGCATGAAAAACGTAATGAAAACAGCCACGCTGGAAAGCAAGTTCCCGCTGTTGGCCGTGGAGAACGGCTGCATCATCAGCAAGGATGCGGACATCACCATGGCATACCGGGTGGAACTGCCCGAACTGTTTACGCTGACACGTGCCGAGTACGAGTCCATGCACTCCACCTGGGCAAAAGCGGTAAAGGTTTTGCCGAACTACAGCATCGTACACAAGCAGGACTTCTTCATTGAAGAGGGATACAAGCCGGATATCTGCAAGGAAGACCTGAGCTTTCTGAGCCGCAGTTTCGAGCGGCATTTCAACGAGCGGCCGTATTTGCAGCATACCTGTTACCTGTTCCTGACGAAGACCACGAAGGAACACAGCCGGACGACCAGCAGTTTCAATGCACTTACAAGGGGATTCATTATCCCCAAGGAAATGCAGGACAAGGAAACCGTCACTCGGTTCATGGAGTGCTGCGGACAATTCGAACGCATCGTGAACGACAGCGGCCTGCTACGTATCATCCGCCTGACGGATGAGGATATCATTGGGAGCAAAAATTCCGCCGGCATCATCGAGAAGTATTTTTCCATGTCGCAGGAAGATGCTACCAGCTTGCAGGATCTGTCACTCGGTGCCGGGGAAATGAAGGTGGGCGACAACTACCTGTGCCTTCATACGCTTTCCGATCCGGAAGACCTGCCGTCGAACGTGTCAACCGACTGCCGGTATGAAAGGCTCTCGACAGACCGGAGCGACTGCCGGCTGTCCTTTGCCGCACCGATAGGCATCCTGCTTACCTGCAACCATGTGGTGAACCAGTATCTCTTCATTGATGATTCGGCTGAAATTCTCAGGAAATTCGAGCAGACCGCACGGAACATGCACTCGCTTTCCCGTTACAGCCGTTCCAACCAGATCAACCGCGAATGGATTGAAGAGTACCTGAACGAGGCACACAGCAAGGGGCTGACCTCCATCCGTGCACACTGCAACGTCATGGCCTGGAGCGATGACCGGGAAAAGTTGAAGCGCATCAAGAACGACGTGGGCAGCCAACTGGCGTTGATGGAAGCGAAACCGCGTCACAACACGGTGGACGTGCCGACCCTCTTCTGGGCGGCGATACCCGGCAATGCAGGGGATTTCCCTTCAGAAGAAAGTTTCCACACCTTTATCGAGCAGGCCCTGTGCCTGTTCATCGGGGAAACCTCCTATAAGGATTCACTCTCCCCGTTCGGCATCCGCATGGTGGACCGCCTGACCGGAAAACCCGTCCATCTGGACATTTCCGACCTGCCCATGAAGAACGGCACCATCACCAACCGTAACAAATTCATCCTCGGACCTTCAGGTAGCGGTAAATCATTTTTTACCAATCACATGGTACGCCAGTATTACGAGCAGGGAACGCATGTGTTGTTGGTGGATACCGGAAATTCCTATCAGGGGCTGTGCAACCTTATCCATGCCAGGACACATGGTGAGGACGGAATTTATTTCACCTATGAGGAAAATAATCCGATAGCTTTCAACCCCTTCTATGTGGAAGACGGGATTTTCGACATCGAGAAGAAAGAATCCATCAAGACGCTTATCCTTACCTTGTGGAAGCGTGATGACGAACCGCCGACACGTGCAGAGGAGGTGGCATTGTCCAATGCGGTCAATCTCTTTTTGGAGAAGATTCGCAGGGACAGCGGCCTGAAACCGTCTTTCAATACTTTCTATGAGTTTATCCGTGACGAATATCAGAATATTCTGGAAAAGAAACGCACCCGTGAGAAGGATTTTGACGTATGGGGATTCCTCAATGTACTGGAGCCCTACTACAAAGGTGGCGAGTATGACTATCTGCTCAACTCCGACAAGCAGCTTGATTTACAGAGTAAACGCTTCATCGTCTTTGAGTTGGACAATATCAAGGATAATAAAGTACTCTTCCCGATAGTCACCATTATCATTATGGAAACCTTCATCAACAAAATGAGAAAACTGAAGGGAATCCGCAAGATGATATTGCTGGAAGAGGCTTGGAAAGCCATCAGCAAAGAGGGCATGGCAGAATATTTAAAGTACCTCTTCAAGACCGTCAGAAAGTTTTTCGGCGAAGCCGTGGTCGTGACCCAGGAAGTGGAGGATATCATTTCTTCTCCCATTGTCAAGGGAACCATCATCAACAACAGTGACTGCAAAATTCTGCTTGACCAGCGCAAGTATATGAACAAGTTTGACGAGATCCAGACCTTGCTCGGTTTGACCGACAAGGAGCGTGCGCAGATACTTTCCATCAATATGTCCAACAATCCGTCCCGAAAATACAAGGAAGTGTGGATTGGACTGGGCGGTACGCAGTCGGCGGTCTATGCTACGGAAGTTTCATTGGAAGAATATTATACATATACCACTGAGGAGACCGAAAAACTTGAGCTGATGCGGCTTACGGAGAAACTCGGCGGCAATATAGAGCTTGCCATCAAGCAGTTGGCCGAAAGTAAAAGAGAAAAATAAGATTGTTATAAACCTATTTAAAGGCAACATGTATGCATGAAAGATTTGAACCAGATGAAAAGTGGCTCAGGGAAGTGACTGATTGCCTCTATTGGTCTCTGATGTATGACTGGGATATTCCCAAGCACATCCGGGATCACTATGGATTGACGGAGGATTACCGGCTGTATCATCAGCTCAATGCTATGAAGAATGATGAATACAGGCAGAAAAGGCTGCTTGGTGAGATTCCTGATGTGCTGGAAATAGATGCGAGGCTGACACACCGCGCTGAAGAACTATTTGAAAGGCTCTGTCCCCATCCCCCTGTCGAATATCTCGACAAGCTGAATACCGAATTGGAGAGATTGGGGCAGATAGCCGCTATACCGGAATCCGTTCATGATATCCTTCATGTCCATCCGGGATTTCTTGCCAAATATGGCATAGACAAGAACGCTTCCGCCACGGAACGTTCATGTCAGGCTGAAAAAGCATACCGGGAACTGGATGCCCGGTTTGTCAGGATGACCGGACGCAGACCGTATGCTGACGAACTCTTTGCCACTATCAGAAGCAAGAGGGAGGATTCCCGAATAGAGAACCGTACGAGACAGGCGCAACGGGCCATCCTACGGAATCTGCCGACCAAGGGGCGGAAATTCGGAATCTGATATTCAACAGGATTATTCACTATAAAAACAAGAACATCATGAAAAAGAAAATTCTCATGCTGTGCATGGGCTGCTTCCTTGCCAGCTTCACAGCACAAGCCCAATGGGTCGTGAGCGATCCGGGCAATCTGGCACAGGGCATCATCAATGCCGCCAAGAACATTGTTCATACGTCTTCCACGGCGAACAATATGCTCAACAATTTTCAGGAAACCGTGAAAATCTACAAGCAGGGCAAGGAGTATTATGACGGATTGCGCAAGGTCAAGAACCTTGTCCGGGATGCCCGCAAGGTCCAGCAGACCATCCTGATGGTGGGAGATATCACGGACATCTATGTCACCAGCTTCGAGCGTATGCTCAGCGACCCGTATTTTACACCGGAAGAACTGAGTGCCATTGCCCTTGGATACACCAAACTGCTGGAAGAAAGTGCCCATCTGCTGAACGATCTGAAGACGGTGGTCAACGAGAACGGGCTTTCCATGAACGACAAGGAAAGGATGGACATCATCGACCGTTGCTACAACGACATGCTGCAAAACCGCAGCCTGGTGCAGTATTATACCAACAAGAATATCGGGGTGTCCTACCTGCGTGCCAAGAAACGGAACGATCTGGACCGTGTAATGGCTCTCTACGGTTCACCGAACGAACGTTATTGGTAATCCTCATTCCGAATGCTTATGGTATTGTTGGCTGCAAATTTTGACAACCTGCATCAGATTTTACAGAATCTGTATGTGGAAATGATGCCGCTCTGCTCACAGATGACCGGTGTCGCCCGAGGGCTTGCCGGGCTAGGTGCTCTTTTCTATGTGGCATATCGTGTATGGCAGGCTCTGGCCCGTGCCGAACCCGTGGATGTCTTTCCGCTTCTTCGTCCGTTCGCTCTGGGACTCTGTATCATGTTCTTTCCGACACTTGTACTGGGTACGCTGAACAGCATCCTGTCACCGGTCGTGAAAGGCACGCATACGATTCTCGAAAGCCAGACCTTTGACATGAACGAGTACCGGGCACAGAAGGACAAGCTGGAGATGGAGGCTATGAAACGGAATCCCGAGACTGCCTATCTGGTGGACAAGGAGGCTTTTGACAACAAACTGGACGAACTGGGCGCATTGGATGCGATAGAGGCCTGCGGAATGTATGTGGACCGTGCCATGTATAACATGAAAAAGTCGGTACAGGATTTTTTCCGGGAACTGCTGGAACTCCTTTTCAATGCTGCGGCACTGGTCATTGATACGCTGAGGACATTCTTCCTGATCGTCCTTTCGATACTCGGTCCCGTTTCCTTTGCCCTTTCCTGCTGGGACGGGTTTCAGGCATCTCTCAGCCAGTGGTTCGTCCGCTACATCAGCATCTACCTTTGGCTTCCTGTCAGCGACCTGTTCAGCAGTGTGCTGGCGAGAATCCAGGTGCTGATGCTACAAAGGGACATCGAGCAGCTTTCCGATCCGGATTTCATCCCTGACAGTTCAAACGCAGTTTACATCACGTTTCTGATAATCGGCATTATCGGGTATTTCACCATCCCGACCGTATCCAACTGGATTGTGCAGGCCGGAGGCGGTACGGGCAATTATGGAAAGAACGTGAATCAGGCGGCATCCAAGACCGGCTCTGTGGTGGCAGGAAGTGCCGGAGCGGCGGTGGGAAACATTGCCGGAAGGCTGGTCAAGTGAGTTTAGGTAATAACAGTATAAAACATTTACAGAATGGAATTCAAATCATTGAAGAATATCGAGACAAGTTTCAAACACCTCCGCCTGTTCGGAATCATCTATCTGTGTGTCTGTACGCTTCTTGTGGGATTTTCAGTATGGAAGGCTTACAGCTTTGCGGAAGCGCAACGGGAGAAGATCTATGTCCTGGATGAGGGAAAGTCGTTGATGCTGGCCCTTTCACAAGACTTGGAACAGAACCGCCCGGTGGAGGCAAGGGAACATGTCAGGAGGTTTCATGAACTGTTCTTTACGCTGTCTCCCGACAAAAGCGCGATTGAGGGTAATATCCAACGGGCGATGTTCCTCTGCGACCGTTCTGCCTATGCCCATTATGTGGATCTGGCAGAACAGGGATATTACAACCGGATCATTTCGGGAAACATGAGCCAGCGGATTGGGATTGACAGTGTCAGGTGCGATTTCAATACCTATCCGTATGAGGTCGTGACCTATGCGAAACTCTCCATTATCAGGGAGAAGAGTGTGACCGAACGCAGCCTTGTCACACGTGGCAGGCTGCTGAACTCCATCCGCAGCGACAATAATCCGCACGGTTTCATCCTTGAAGCCTTCCGTGTGGTGGAGAACAGGGATATCAGAGTGTATGACCGTTAAAATTTCGAATGTATGAAACAGATGTTTGTAAGAATCAAGGAAACCGTTGCAGAAAAGCTTCGGGATTTGTGTGCCGGGCTTTCTCCGGAAAAGAGAATGTTGGCAGTCATCGTGCCGGCTGTCCTGTTTGCTCTCGGAAATTTCTATCTGATTTTCCGTGCCATCTATGACATCGGACGGGAGGATGTACAGCGGGACATCATTGAGATAGCTCCGTTGGACATTCCGGATATCGTTCCTGCCGATACAATTCCGGATGAAAAAATGCAGGAAATGGAAGATTTCTTTAACCAATTCAATCAGGAAGAAAATGAGTAATAATGCAGACAAATTGAGACAGAGGCTGGAAATCAGGAAATATCTAGTTTTTGCCGGAATGTTCCTTCTCTTCCTTGGTGCGATGTGGTTCATCTTCGCACCGTCTGAAGAGGACAGACGAAAGGAGGAAAAAAATGCGGGCTTCAATACCGAACTGCCTGACCCGAGGGAAGCCGGCATAGAGGGAGACAAGATCGCTGCCTACGAACAGGCGGACATGAAGCGCAAACAGGCAGAAAAAATGCGCACGCTGGGAGACTTCTCCGGCATTTCGGACGAGAACTCCGGAACTCGCGTACAGCTGTCACCGGATGCGGATGACAAGGAAAGCAGCTTGCATGAAACCGGCCGAAGGGAGGAAGCCCGTTTTTCATCCGTTTCAGCCTACAATGACATCAACAGGACCCTCGGCAATTTTTACGAGTCACCGCAGGAAGACCCGGAAAAGGAGGCCTTGAAAGCCGAGGTGGAACAGCTGAAGCAGGCGGCTGCCGCACAGAATGCACAGCCGGGCTATGAGGAACAGGTGGCACTTTTGGAAAAGTCCTACGAGCTCGCGGCCAAGTACATGCCGGGCAATGGCGGCAAAAACAAGGGAAAGCATCCGGATGATGGAGAAAGAGGACGGGATGGAAACATGAAAGCCGTTCCCGTCGGGCTGGTCTCCACACCCGTAGTATCATCGTTGCCGCAACCGGTCCGGGATTCCGTGTCATTAACGGGAAGGACATTGGCGGAAAGATTCCATACCCCGATTGGCCACAGGGATAAAAAAGACGTGAGGAATACCATACGGGCCTGCATCCACGGGAACCAGACTGTAATCAGCGGTCAGGGTGTGAGGATGAGACTGCAAGAACCGATGCGTGTAGGAAAGCATGTCCTTCCCAAAAACTCCTTGCTCATCGGAGAAGGGCGCATACAGGGAGAAAGGCTTCACGTCAATATCCTTCAGGTGGAATATGGCGGTACCATCATCCCCGTGAAACTTGCCGTGTATGACAATGACGGACAGGAAGGTATCTTCATTCCGGGGTCCATGGAAGCAAACGCTGTCAAGGAGGTTGCCGCCAATCTGGGGCAGAATCTCGGCACGAGCATCTCCATCACCAACCAGTCGGCAGGCGACCAGCTGCTTTCCGAACTCGGGAAGGGTGCCATACAGGGTGTCTCGCAGTACATCTCCCGGAAGATGCGTGAAGAGAAGGTGCATCTCAAATCCGGCTATACCCTGATGCTTTATCAGAATGACAATCAATGACAACCCATTAAAATTCAATCAACATGAAAAAGTTATTTGTAATGCTTGCCCTTGCAGGGGGCACCATGGGCGCATTTGCCCAGACTGAAACCGATAGTGCAGCGGTGGTAAACAAAGGAATAACACCGGTCAAGGAAGTGTATCCCCAAAAAGAGGAAGACGGGGACCTCTATCACGGGCTGACCCGAAAACTGACTTTCGACCGGATGATACCGCCGTACGGTCTGGAAGTGACTTACGACAAGACTACGCACATCATCTTCCCGTCTTCGGTGCGTTATGTGGACCTCGGATCGCCGAACCTCATTGCAGGCAAGGCGGACGGCGCGGAAAATGTCATCCGTGTAAAGGCTACCGTAAAGAATTTCCGTGAGGAGACCAACATGTCCGTGATAACCGAAAGCGGAAGTTTCTATACATTCAATGTAAAGTATGCGGAAGAACCGTTGTTGCTGAACATCGAGATGAAGGATTTCATCCATGACGGCAGCGAAGTGAACCGTCCCAACAACGCCCTTGACATTTACCTGAAGGAACTCGGCAGCGAGTCTCCGAAACTGGTATATCTCATTTCGAAGTCCGTCCATAAGGACAACAAAAGGCACATCAAGCATATCGGGAGCAAGGCGTTCGGCATCCAGTATCTGCTGCGCGGTCTTTACACCCATAACGGGCTGCTGTACTTTCATACACAAATCAGGAACCGGTCCAACGTACCTTATGAAGTGGATTTCGTGACATTCAAGATTGTGGACAAGAAGGTGATGAAACGTACCGCCATCCAGGAGCAGGTGATATTTCCTTTGCGTGCTTACGACTATGTAACAACTGTCGCAGGGAAAAAGGAAGGGCGCACCGTTTTCGTCCTGGACAAATTCACCATTCCCTCGGACAAGGTGCTGGTGGTGGAAATGCACGAGAAAAGCGGTGGAAGGAACCAGACCTTCACCGTGGAAAGTGAAGATATCGTGAGAGCCAGAGTTATCAACGAACTTAAAGTGAAGTAGTCATGAAGAAGTATCTGTTCCTATTCGTTACAGCCGTGTCGCTTGCCCTGTTCCCGGGGCGGGCACATGCCCAGCGGTACCTGCCCGGGATGAAGGGCGTGGAACTGCGCGGAGGATTTGCGAACGGCTCGAAATTCCCCTTGAATCATTATGCCGGATTTGCCGTTTCAGGATATACCAAAAGAGCCGACCGTTGGGTCATAGGTGCCGAGTATCTGATGAAGAATTACGGGTACCGGAACGTGAATGTGCCCTGCGCACAGTTCACGGCAGAAGGCGGCTATTACCTGAAATTCCTGTCGGACCCGACCAGGACGGTCTTTCTCTCCATTGGCGGTTCCGCACTGGCCGGCTATGAAACCGTAAATTGGGGAGACAGGATGCTGTTTGACGGTTCAACGCTGCTCGCCAAGGATGCGTTTGTCTATGGCGGTGCGATAACCCTGGAGCTTGAGACTTACCTGACAGACCGCATTGTCCTGCTTGCCAATATCCGGGAACGTGCCTTGTGGGGAAGTTCCCTGGAACTGTTTACAACCCAATTCGGATTGGGAATCAAATTCATTATCCATTAAAACTGTACCATCTATGACTATAGAAGAGATAAAAGCTATCCCTATCGCCGCTTTTCTGGCAAGGATGGGATATGAACCGGCAAGAAGACGGGGTGACGAATACTGGTATCTGGCCCCGTACCGGGAGGAACGCACCGCCTCGTTCCAGGTGAATGTACGAAAGGAAATCTGGCATGATTTCGGCACCGGGCAGGGAGGTGACATATTCAACCTTGCCGGGGAGTTTATCGGCAGCGGGGATTTCAAGGCGCAGGCCAGGTTCATCACAGAGACATGGGGCGGTCTCGCTCCCGAGCACAAGACCGTTTCCTGCACTGATGGGAGTGACAGGGAGAATCTCCTCAAGAAGGAGAGTTTCACGAATGTACGCTTCGGGCCTCTATACAACAGAGTCCTGCTCCGATATCTGGCAGAACGCGGCATTAGCAGCGATGTGGCTGTACCGAACTGTCGGGAAGTCAGATATACCTTGCACGGGAAACGGTATTTCGCCATCGGATTCAGGAATGTCAGCGACGGATACGAGTTGCGCAACCGTTTTTTCAAGGCCAGCCTGTCACCTAAGGACATTTCACTGATGGATAACGGTTCGGACACATGCAACCTCTTCGAGGGGTTTATCGACTGCCTTTCGTGGCTGGAACTCGGTCTGGGATATGGAGACGACTATCTTGTGTTGAACTCAGTGTCATTGCTGGAACGCTCGTTCCCTATTCTTGACAGGTACGAGAGGATCAACTGTTATCTGGACCGGGATGAAGCCGGACGGCGCACGCTGGAGGCACTCCGTAAACGCTATGCGGACAAACTGGTGGATTGTTCCTCTTTGTACAAAGGCTACAAGGACCTGAACGAATACCTGCAACATAAGTTCCTGTAAGTATCGAATAAAGTATAACGTATTAAAATCTGATAGAATATGAATGCAATGAATAAAAAAAGAGGATTGGCCGGAATGGTGGCAGTCCTGTTCCTGGGTCTGGCGGTTTTGCTGTTGCCCGCCTGTTCTGATGAAATGGAAGTACAGCAGTCTTATCCGTTCAAGGTGGAGACCCTGCCGGTTCCCACAAGTATTGTGAAAGGCGAGACGGTGGAAATACGCTGTGAACTCAAACGTGAAGGACATTTTTCCGATGCACGCTACACCATCCGCTATTTCCAGCCGGACGGCAAGGGCACGCTCCGCATGGATGACGGGATGGTGCTGTTGCCCAATGACCGCTATCCCCTTGACAGGGAAGTGTTCAGGTTATACTACACTTCTGAATGCGAGGATCAGCAGACAATCGACATCTATTTCGAGGACAACAGCGAGCCGGCACAGTTTTGCAGGCTGACCTTTGACTTCAACAACGAGACAGAGAAAAAGGATACCATCATACCTATAGGTCCTATAATACCTATAGAGCCAATAGGTCCTATAATACCTATTGGAGGTAAGCAACTGCCTGTCACAATAATCAGACACTAAGCCGATTCTGCCTATGAGGTTAAAATCAATATGGTTTACAGTGCTTTGCGCCACTTTCTTTTTTCCGGGTATGCCGTCAAGGGCAGGGAATCCGGTAAAGGAAAGTCCGGACAGGTTCACTCTTGCGGTCGAGTGTGTCAAGCGATTCGAGGGCTGGCATGGAGAAAAAAAGCATTGGCCTTATGTCGGGTGGGGGCACAAGGTTCTTCCCGGAGAGAGGTTTACCAACAGCATTTCCAAAGCGCAGGGAGACTCCATTCTGAGGGAAGACCTCCGTAAGCTGTGCCGCATGTTCAGTTATCTGGGGCGTGATTCTTTATTGGCAGCAGTCCTTTCATATAATGTCGGACCCTACAGATTAAAAGGCTATGGGAAAAGACCGAAAAGCCGTCTGTTAAAGAAGCTGGAGTCGGGAGACCGTAATATTTACAAGGAATATGTCTCTTTCAGGTGCTATAAAGGGAAAGTGGTTCCGAGCATCGAACGGAGAAGGAAGGTGGAATTCATGCTGCTTTTTGAAGAGTAAGTGAAAAAGGGAGAATCTTTCAGTTGTTATCACTGTCAGGTTCTCCCTTATTTTTTGGTTTTGTACGATTATTTAATAAGTTAGCATGTCAGTTTATCGGAATGGCATCCTGCACTTCCACCTCTTCAGAGAGACGGGAAAGCAGCAGTTCCGCCATGGCTCCATTCTGCGGAATGAGAGCCGGAAAGTCTGTTTTCCCGGGCTTATATATTTCAGTGGCCACGTTGTACAAATCCCATGCAGTAATTTGTCCCTTGCTCATGGCCAGTTTCAGCACCTCTTCCGTGAAGATGGAAATCTGGCTCTGGTTCAGCGGGTAGGTTTCCACAGTGGATGACAGGTTTCTGTCCGAACTGTCATGGGAAACGCGCAAGGCTGTCAGCAGGCCGATGTACAGGTAGATTTCTTCCATCGGGACGATCCGGCGTTTCAACCGCTGAATCCTTGCAATGTCCTCGTTCATGTTCACTTCGAAATTGGCCAGCCAGCCGTCCACGGTTTCGAAGAATTCATCGGTTGTCACCTTCTTTTTCCCGTAATTGCAGATGCTCCGCTGCGGCGAGAGGATGCACTGGTTATGGCATATCTTCACGCAGGGACCTATGGCTGCCTGTATGCCGTCCTGGTGGTAGGCGACGGCCAGTGTGCTTGTCAGCTCGTCCGTCTCCCAATCCTTGATCCGGATAGTAGCAAAAATACGGCGCAGGATATGGGCTTCCACGGCTTTTTCACCATGTGTCTGTTCTACCTGCGGGAGGATGCTCACTCCCGGCTGTGTCTTGTTTCTGTTCTGGGCAGCAAAGATTTCTTCCACCTCATAATCGAGATTGTATTTCTCACAGATGTCCATCATGCGGCGTATGACCTGGTAATGGTAGATGCCCTGCACCGGATTGTTGTAGATGTCATTTTCTTTATAGGTGCGTTGGAGTGTCTCGAAGTTCATTACTTCAATTCCGTTTTTCTGGAAGTCAAACTGCTGTTGTCTTTCCATTACTGCCAATGTCGTTTCCATATTGAATTGAATTTTATAAAGTTAATATTGTCGTTTGCCTCTCATCAGGTGTGTATCTGCCATCCATGGAACGGCTGTAGTGTCACGGCGAAAGAACGGTCCGGTATTCCGTGATAGAGCAGGCCGCCCACGATGCCTGTCCTTCCGTCGGGATAGCGTTGGGTGAAGCCGAACGAGTACGGGGCATGGTCATAGTAGAGTGAGATTTCGCTGGGATAGTCAGGATTTTCCTCCCAGCTCTTCAACCGTTCCAGGCATTTCTGGAGTGAGGTGTCACCGATGGATTCGGCATAACGCGTTACATTCTCGAAATGTTCTTGATTCAGGATTTTCATGATTCATTGTATTTATCTGTTAAACACGTCCGGCTCCGGGAGCCGGTATTTTTATTTCTCACCTGCCTGACTGTCCCGTGGCAGTACCCACAAGGTTTGGCGAAAGAAAATACCGCAGCCGTCAGGCGAGGATGATTTTCTTTCAGTCAACCCCGCAGGGGCCTGACCTTGGTCGGGTACACCGGACACGGGACTACCTTTGCAGGGTGGGAAATAAAATGCACGGTAGTGTGCTTTGCATGGGCTGTGGCGAATCTCTTCCTGATTTGTTCGCCATTGCCGGACAAAAGATGTATTTTTGCAATTTCTAATTTCAGAATCATGGAAAACTATATAAAGAAAGCGGCGGATGCTTTTCTTGTGGAGCGTCCGTACGGTATGCGTGTGGATTACAGGAAGAAAGGTTTCGTCCTGTTTAACCGCAACCTCAATGTGTTGGGAAATGCGGAACAGGCCCGTCTGGAGGAACTGCCTCTGGAGCTGTTCAATGTGGAGGAGATACCATTAGCGGGTGAAATTGTGGAGGAACACGCCGGATTTACCGATGTGTTCTTCTATACCGATTTGACCAATCCTTATGCCGGAAATGTGCTGAACCTGCAAAAACTGAAAGCCTATAACCAGTTTATGTTCCCACTGGCAATGGTGCTGAATCGTGAGTTGTAATGTATTATTTATTGAGATAGCAGATACAAAATCAATATAAACTTCTCTTTTATATATGCATAGTTTATTCCCCGAATTTGAACGAATTGATCAGAATACACTTTTTGTTATAGGTAATGGGTTTGATCTCGCCAGTGGTATCAAATCAAGTTATTATGATTTCAAGCAATGGCTGATATTGAATAAAAGAGATCAGCTAATCAACCTTATGGACATTTTTTTCAGTAATCAACGGGAGATATGGGGGGATATTGAAAAAGCGCTTGGTGAATATGATGAGGATAGTATTCTTGAGTTCTGCAAGCCGGATGAAGAATTTGATTATGATCATCCTACACGTTCGGTTGCTGCAATAGAAGATTCTCCTGATTGGATATTTAGGCCTGTATTGGATGAATTTATTGAGGCTTTTACCGAATGGGTGAATAGTATTGATATAACTGTAGCAGATAAAGTCCTCGATTTACCATCATGTAGTAAATACCTGACATTCAACTATACAGAAACTTTAGAAAAAATATATGGGATTCCACAATTAAATATTTTACACATCCATGGTTCTCGTCTTTCTGAAAATAATTATATCATTGGGCATGATAATCCAAGAGATACGGATGAGGTATATAATGATGAAGGGGAGTATATTTTTGTTCAAGATACGTGGAGTAAAATAATAGCATGGATGAATGAGCTTGTGAAGAATTGTAAATATATCATAAATGCAAATCAGGATTTTTTCAAGGGGTTGTCTAATATAGAACGAGTTGTTGTTTATGGTCATTCATTTTATGAAATTGATTGGCCTTATATGAGCGAGATTGTTAAACAAATTGGGAAAGACAAGCCCTGGATAATATCATATCATGAAAATAAAGATTTGATTCAAATAGACTCTTTTATAAAGGCACATGAATTGAAAAAGGTTACAAAATTCTTGTGGTAAATCAAGAGGCTGCGTCGGTTAAAAAATCTAAATGACACAGCCTCTTATTTTATAATACAATTTCATCTATAATCTCATTCCCTGTTATTTCGCCTTTTAAAAAGGAGAACAGCCGCTGGAAAAAGAACGGAGCATGGTCTGTTTCCAGCTGTGAGCTTTCTCCGTTCCGTGTAGCGCATATGGCAAACCGTCCCAGTCCGAAACTTTCCGGTGGCGGTACGATGTGGAATGACAGGTTTTCCGTACCGTTGATGTGAATACCTCCACGATAGGTATAGAAAGTTTTTGCGGTTCTCCTGTCCGTGTCAATGTTCACACGGCTGTAGCCGTAGCGTTTCAGTTCTTGTATGATTTCCTTCTTTTTCATGGTTGTTGCAGTTGGATTTGATTTGAATGGTTCATGTATTTTATCGCCTTCATCTTTTGGGATATACTTTGCTCTGATACCCAGACCCGGTATGCCCGGCTGTATTCCTCTCGTTCCTGTTCTAAAAGGTTTTCCGTTTCAGGCGTATAGCCAAGGAACTCGATATAGCCTCCATTATACCCCGTCAGTCGGCACCGTATGCCGGCTTCCGAGAGTTTGTCCATCCGTTTCTGTGCGTTTCTGGCACTGGAATACTGCTTCGGCCAAAAATAGTGTTCTCCCGTAGAGCCGTAGGCATCCTCTCCGAGAATCAGTTTTCCGGGAAACCTGAGGCTGGCAATGAAGTCAAAGCGTGCTTTGCCCAATGCCTGCCGCAGAGCCTTGTGTGCCGGACCTTCCGGATGCTTGAACGCTTGCGCTTTGTTTTGGCTCTTGAGTCCGGGCAGTTCCACTTTGTACGGCTGTCTGTAACTGCCTATCCCTAACGTGAGGTAGAAGTTGGTGTGGAAATAATCGGTCATCGGGTCGCTGTCATCGAAGTTGTACGACATGACGAAATCGCAGATATTCTGCATGACCTCTTTGGCCCGGTCTGTCAGGGTCTTGTCAGACGAGATGTTGTAGTGGTTGACATCACCATGGACCTTTCCGGATTCTTTGGTGAACGCCTCGAAATCCGCTTTCATCAGCCGGATGTGGATGGAGTGGTAATTCTCGCGCCTGACCGAGAACCTGTATCCCGGATAGGTATCCTTGAGCCATGCACGTAGCGGTTCCACAATCTCCGGTGCGTGCTGTCCCTTGTAATTGCGGCCTTTCCAGCGGTATTCATTATATACATATTCGGTGTATTCTTTTGCTGTGGCTCCCGAATGGTCATATTCATATCCGGTTGAAGTCGCAGATATATCCGGTTTGTCTTTCCAAATGTCGAAAAGTCTTTCAAACTCGGTATTCACCCGTTGCATGATTGCTGTGTCACCACCCTTGTCCGGGTGGTGCTGCAATGCCAGCCGGCGGTATTCTTTCTTCAAGTCCGCCAGCGAATGTATGTTCTGAAAATAGGTCATGGCTGTTGTCTGTTATGCCCCCTGCGAGGCGGTTGATGACATATTCCTTGTGGTCGAGGTCGAATTCCTGTTCCTGTTTCTGAAGCGTCGTCCGTCGTATATCAAGACGGCCCGCTCCACCAGAAGCCTGCGGCTGTCTTCCGAGAGTTCCAGATAGAACCGTTCCGCTGCACCGAATGTGCCCTTGTCCGTCGCCACGCACCATTTTTCCCAAAAATGCGGATACATGTTGCCATAGACGGCTTTGCATTCTTCCTCACTCCAGGCGTTCCACATATAGAAGAAGAAACTGGAGACTGCGTTTTCTGCCTGTAAATACATATCCTGCTCTTTTAAGATTTGACATGACGGGGTGTTTCCAATTCCAATTTCGCGGCTTCGTATATTTCACGGAGCCAGTCGATGTTGCTTGCACCGAGTTCAAACGGTCCGTAGCATTCCACTTCGTCACCGCTTTCTTTCTCTTCGGCAATGACGGTCAGGCTGCTTGCCGTTATCCGGACACCCGTGACCCGGCATTCATACGGGTCTCCGTTTTTCCCGAACCAGACTATCCATACTGGATCATCTTCCCTGTCCGTAAAGGCCAGTTCCGTCAGTGAGTACGCCTGAAGCAACTGCCGTATCGCTTCGATGATGTCATTGCGCAGTTCCTCAATCCGGTCGCTGAAATCCATTGCGGTGTATTTCACCCGGGCTTTCCTGCCTGTTTCCTTGATCGAGAGTATCAGCGATTCGGGATGGATGCCGAAGTTCCAGTCCGTCACCTCTTCCTCATTACATGTCGTGTGGATATTGCCGCCCAATACCAGACCGCAGTCTTCCTCTACCACTCTTTTTGCTTCTTCGCAGCTTCCTGCCGCTACCGTGTAAGTACCCTCGAAGGCGTATCTTACTCTTACTTTGTATCTTGCCATAATTCCTATAATTGGGTTGTTGATATTATATGTTTGATTGCTGTTCCTTCTTCCCGTACGAAGAGACAAGGCTTATCCTCTCACCGAAGAAAGAATCGTCCACTCCATACACATGTCCGATGGAATAGTCATACTTGTTCCGTTCCTCGTCCAGACGGAGACGGAAACCATGGTAGCCGTTGATTTCCAATTTCAACCTGACATCCTGTTTCAACTCCATTTCAAGCAGGCTGCCACCGCCGTAAGCGGAACTGAAAAGCCCGCAGCAGTTGCCTTTAGGAATAACAACTTCACCCGGTGAGAATCCGGATTCGTACAGTTCTTTCAGATTTACCCTGCCGGTATAGGTCAACAGGTTGGCACCGCAACAGGAGTTGATGAGTTCTTGGTAGAATTGTTCATAGGATACCTGTTCCTTGCCGTTCCTTCCTTTGCGGTTCGGGAAGCGTCCGTAAACCTTGCAACCATGCTCCGTCAGGAGCTTCTTCACGCTTGCCGGATTGAGGTTCAGCGCGTCTACCATATCCCCGAAGTAGCTTTCTTCATACCGGTAGCCGCCCTGTGACTCAAACCAGTCGGAGTTGATGCAGTCATAATTGGAAAGCATCTCCACACGGACAGGGATGTCATCCGTATTCTTTATCAGTTCCGAAAGGACATCCGAATCGTTGCGACCGTATATCTCATCGCGTATTTCATCTTCGTGTTCTTCAAAGAAGGCTTCCACCGTCTTTTCATCAACATGGAAGCATGCGGTACATTCCGCCTTCAGTCTTGTGACGATTTTACGAACTGCTTCCCATTCGCTATCTCTGTACCATTCATCTGCCTTTTCCCACAATTTTTCTTGGCTTTTACTTGCAAGGCATTCATGGATCAGGTCGAGACGATTGTCAAGGTTGTCGTTATAATCCGTCCACACCAGCGTGTAGGATTCGTCCATGAGGGACTTGACGAGTTCCATTGTCAGTTTTTTCTGTTCTTTCATTTTCGTTACCTGTGTACGGCAGGATTCTGTTTCCCGTACATGTGGTTATAAATGCAGAGAGCGACCTTGCGGCCGCTCCCTTGCTATCCGTTTTCTTTCATGAATTTTTCGTATTTCTCTTTTTCCATGTTGTCCTCCTTTCAGTTTAAGAATTCCGTTTCTTTCCCGTTGTCTTTTGCGGCCAGGACACCGAAGGGCAAGTCCAGTATCCTGTGGCTGAAACACATCGTGGAGTTGTAGTCCGTACGTTGCCAGAGTATAAAGCGGTCTTCGGCGAACGACCACCTGAAATAGCCTGACAGGGAGCCGAACCGGGGGTTGACATTCCTTCTGATGAGGAAACGGTTTACATCCACGATATGTCCTGCCGTCAGTATGATGTTCAGAATCTCGACGAATGCCAGCTGTGAATACGGGTCAATGGGCATGACAGGTCCTTTGAAGTTGATTTCCATATTTTTCCCATTTAATTGTAATTATCATCAAATATCTCGTAATGGAAGGGAAGCATGTCGCAATAGCTGCTTGATATGCCTGTATATATCAGCGTATCTTCTGCCAAGTCAGCAGTGTCCTCTTCCTTCTCGGCAACGGCATCTCCGTACAGGTCATGATAGTGCGAGACAATCATGTGCGGATCATCCGTACTGATGTCATAGCCGTAATTCCTGCTCCAGGCCATGAAGAATTCGGTTTCTTCCTCTTCGAGCCTTTCAAGGGCATCCCTGATTTCGAAGAAGTTTGGGCAGAGCCATTCACGGCTGACCAGTATGTCAGGGATGTTCTCCCATTTGGAATACCGGTATTGCGGTTCTTCCTCGCCGGGGAACAGGTCGGAGCAGGCACACAGGAATTCGCCCATGTCACTGTAGTCAGACATGTGCAGCCAGTAGTCCCTGTAATTCTTTATATCAATGAGATGCTGTGTTGTCACGGCAATCTCTGCATTGTTTAGATTCATATCCTTTTCATTATTATGTATGCGAATGCCGGGGATTCCATTCCACCGACTTCAAGAAGGTGCCGTGTCCCGGCTGTGCAGGGTTTTTCGGGAAAATACCACAGCCGTGGCGAGGATGATTTTCCCGAAAACCGCTTGCGGCATGACCTTGCACGGCCAAGGAAGACACGGACTACCTTTGTCGGTGGGAATGGAACTCCCGGTTCTTTTCATACGGTTCATATTCAGTTTGCTATTCGCTGGCTTCCCCAGCTGATGTGTATTTTGCCTTCATGGTCCTGCGTGCGGACAAGCAGGCTGTCGATGACGGACATCGTAATGTCGAACTCCTCGAATATCTCGGACTGTTCCTTGACTTCTCCTGTCTTGATAAACTCGTTCAGCCGTTCCTTGGTCAGTACCAGTGCCATCAGGTTCTGTTCGACCGAGTCCTCATAGGTGACATAATGAACGTCCTTCATTTCTTTGGAATCGAGGCGGATGAACCGGAAGTAGAACTGTTCCATGCGGGGAATGTTCCATTGCAGGGATTCCAGTATCACCTGATTGCAGGCAGGTATGTTCACCGAGCTGCTCAGGCTTTGCTGTGTGCATATCAATATGCCGTTGATGGTAGAGTCGAATTCCGTCACGATGTTTTGCCTCCTTTTGAATGCCACGTCTCCCTTGACCACAAATACCGGGCGGTCGGGAAAGCATTTGCGGAGATGGTTCTCGTAAAGGTCGAATGCGGCTATCGACGTGCAGCCGACAGCCACTTTTCCGGGTATCTTCCGCACCAGTTTCTCTATGTACTTTGTCTTGTTCGGAATCCCGTCTCCGGAGTAACCCTCTATCAGGTGTGGGACGGAACAGGCCTTGATAAGCAGTTTGATCTGCCGCATGAGCCGGAGTCCGGCATCCTTCTTCGCATCACCCGTACTGTTGTAATACAGCTCACAGATACGGCAGAATTCCTCGATGATGACACGGTAAACCTCACGCTCTCCGTCCGACGGACTGACGGTATGGGTCTGTATCTTGTATTTTTCTCCTGCGAAATCCCTGAACTTGCGTGTGATGACCGTCTTGCCGATAAGTTCTGACAATTCCTCCTTGTTATAGACATCCTGGTTCTGCTTCTCGATGCCGAATACGGTGGCTTTTCCGGGACAGTGGCAGGCACGGAAGAGGACGTGCCCCCTGAAGGCCGGGAATGGACTGCCGTAATCCGTATTGTTCTCTTCCTCTATCTCACGTTCCTTGTTTTCGTGATAGACCTGCGGGCTCCAGCACACCATGTTCACCGAATTGTTGTAAAGCAGCTCGAACTGGCTGTACAGTTCCGCTATGTTGTTGCGCGTGGTCGTTCCGGTGTCAAGAATCTTATACTTGAGCCTTCTGAATATGCACAGGATGTTTCTTGTGCGCTGTGAAGTCGGATTCGTGATTTCGTCCGACTCGTCGAAAACAAGACACAGTTTCCGGGAAGTTTGTTTCACGTAGCGCACCAGCCCTCTTCGCAGTTTGCCGAGCATGGAGGTTGAAACGACGAGGAACATGCCTTCGGGTACGTTTGTAAGGTCGCTCTCTGCCCGGATGACACGGAACCGTTCCCTGTTTACCGACAGGAACGGAATCCAGGTCATGTTGGTGGCAATGGCCGGTGCAAGAATGATGGCATTCCTTACTTTTCGGAATTTGAGCAGGAATCTGGCCCGGTAATAGACAGCCGCGGTTTTGCCCGATCCCTGCTGCCAGTTCAGCAGGGCATAGCGTTTTTGAAGTACAAGGTTCAGGTCATGCTTTTGCAGGGTTGTGAATTCACATGCCTCGCCGTCCTTGTTGATGAATGTGCTCCGGTCCAGATATTCCTTCAGATTGACGTCTTCTTCCATATCCGCAAACCGGAGGTTCTGCATTTCATACTGTTTCTGCTTCCGGCGTATCAGTTTCTCCGCCGCACGGATCTGAAGCCTGTTCCTTTCCGTTACGGTTTCCGGTACCGGAAGTTCAGCCCTCCCGAGAATGAGATTGTTGATGCTTGCAGCCTTGTGTGTGACTTTGTCAAGCAGACGGGGTGCGTATGGTTTGAGTTTGAAACCGTAGGAGGTCTTCACCAGTGCCACTTCCTTGCGTGGTACTGAATGCTGGGAAGTGATGTACTTGCGGATGATTCCGAGTACCTTGCCTGTGGTCAGTTTTTTACGTTCCCAGTCTTTGACCTGCTGGTTCGTGGCATTTTCCGGTGGTTTTTGGTTGCGGAACTTGGATACAAGTGCCTCTGCCTTCTCAATGTGCCTGTTCAGTACGGCATGGGCTTTCAGCTCATACATATACTTGGAGAGCCTGTATTCGAACGCTTCCAGTTCCTCGCGGTCTATCCGGTTGGTTTCCCGCATGAGGTCAATCCGGATTCTCTGCTTCATCACCCTTGTCTTCCTGACGCGGTCTTTCAACTCTTCCATCGGAATGAACTCGTCCGCATTGTAGGGTTGCATTTCGATGTGGCGTGACCTGCGCAGGAATACCATGACTTTCGTGCTGAAGTTATGTACTCCCATGGAATCGAAAGCATCCGGATTCAGTTTGGTCTGGCCGACAAAGGAAAAACTGCTGTTGATATTGGCAACACGTGTCTTCTCCCAAAATTCACTCTGCATGAATGACACGGGTACGATGACCATCAGGAATCCTGCCGGATTGAGCACGTCGTATGCTTTATCCATATAATATTCCTGTGAAAGTTTACAGTCAAATTTCAGGTTGAATGGCGGGTTGCCGATGATTACGTCAAAACGTTGTTCCGGGCGGTACTGCTGTATGTCGCATTTTTCGATATGGGCTTCCGGATAGAGGTGTCTTGCAACGGTTACAGCTCTGCCGTCTATGTCAAAGCCGTAGCTGTTATGCAGGTTCGGCAGGTGGTTGAAGAAGTTGCCCATTCCACAACACATATCAAGCACCATTTCCGAAGAGGTCGGGGAAAGGACCTCCACCATGCTCCGGCATAGCTCATGAGGGGTGAAAAACTGGCCCATCTCGAATTCTTTCTTGGCTTCCGCATATCTGTGATAGCTGGAAAAATCTGCCTGCTTGAGATTGTGCAGTCCTCCGATACCTGTGTAGCAGTTGTAGATGCTCTCCTTCGGAATGAGGTCCTTGCCGGAATCGATGGCAAAAAGGATTTTCTCGTTCACCTCGGCACGCTTGTCCCGGGGAATCTGTTGGGGTATGATGGCATACATGCTTTTACTTTTTGATGGTTAAAAACAGAAACACCCCGCAAGGAAGCCTTACGGGGT
Source organism: Odoribacter laneus YIT 12061 (assembly GCF_000243215.1). Taxonomy (GTDB): domain Bacteria; phylum Bacteroidota; class Bacteroidia; order Bacteroidales; family Marinifilaceae; genus Culturomica; species Culturomica lanea. Next base: position 729,274 of record NZ_JH594596.1, read on the forward strand.
GCAGGATTAAACTTTTCATGAATCAATCTTCATTGAGCGTGATTTCGTCCAGATGGAGCCGTCTGTAACAGTTTTCGGCAGCCGGACTGTCTTTGAACCGTATGTCGATGCGTCCGTTCTTGTAGAATTTGATCTGCCGAGCATTGTCCGTGGTAAGACTGTACCACTGTGTGATGTCCACGTTTCGCTCGTCAAGTCCGATAACCATTCCGGTTGAGCCGTTTATCAGGTCATCCGAACCGTAGGCTATACCTTCACAGAAGATGTTCACCTTGTTTCTACAGTCGTATGAGAATTCGTATTCACCGTGATATTCCAGATGGATGCTGTCCCAATATACGATATCAGGAAATGTTATCTTGTCCTTTTTCAGCTCGGGTTTGACCTTGCTCCAACGTGAGGGTCGTACCGTTTTCAGGAAACGGGCCAGCAGTTCCTCCTCGGCAGTTTCCCGGAAACTCTTTCCGCCCAGATGTTCGATGACAGAATCCACATAGGTCTGGTAGACCGGTCTGAATCCCATAGGCAATGTCTGTCCGTCAATTTTCGGGACAGGGACATCCACATTGTAGGTCTTGTTGAAATAGGAAATGATGCGGTTGGCAAAGTTCGCATTGGCATTGTGGCTCTTGTCCACAAGGTCGTTAATGAGGTTGAACGGTTTGAACTCATTGTGCGAATAATCATCCTGCCCGTTGTGGAAATAAAAGTCGCGGATGGAGACCTTGCCGTTGTCCTCGTACTTGAACTGTCTTTCTTTCCGGTACTGTTCCGCATCCTCCTTGAAGATGGCATACCACTTTTCTATCTGGTTGAGTGTCTTGTACAGAAGATCCTGCTGTGACTGGCAATAGAGCCTGTCCTGTTCGGTAATCTTTTCCTCGTTTCTTACTTGTACGCTCAGAATGCCGGAAAGCAGGTCGGGAGCGTTACCGGCCTTGATTGATGTTGTTGTCTGCATATCGGTTGTAATTTAAGATGTTAGAAATTTTGTGGCTTGATCCGGTAGAAGTACGTGATGTGCTGTTCCATGTCCTTGACTATCTTGACTTGTTCAGGATAAAAATTGAATCTCCGTTCAACAGCCGGTTCATCAATTTTATTCCATTCGTCTTGCGTGATAAAACGGTTTTCATGACGGAAGCACCATACCACGATTTGATTTGCCCAGTTACCCTTGAACACCGTTCCTTCATAGTCTTCCAGGAACTGTCTGAAATCGGTTTCATTCCGGAAAGCGATATCGAAACTTTGATAAAGATTGCCTTTTTCCGTATCCATTCTTTTATTCAGGTAAAACTTCCGGTAGGTCTCGGTAGTGTAATTGCCATACTTTGGATTGGGTTCGGCATAGAACCATAGCGGCACTCTGGCCAGAAAGGTGACCGAGCCGTTGGCACATGCTCCACAGCTTCCCCAATCCTTGAAAGCACCTTCCGTCCATTTCAGGAATTTCATGTCCTTCGGGTTTACACGGTGGAATGCTCCACCGCTGACACTCAGACGGATGCTTCCGTCCTCCTTCCATACAAAAGGCACATAGGGCCGTTCGCATACGGACAGGCGTTCTTCATCCCTGTGCATGTGATCGATTAGGGCATGTCCGTAATAATCTCCATGCTCGGTGACATATACCACTCTGTCACCGACTTGCGGTGTGATTTCCGAGCGTGTCCGTTCGATGAGTTGCACGTAATTGTTGGCCATATCCACATCATCCTGCGTAAGCCAATGTTCACGGTCGTATGAAACATTCAGTTCTCTGAGTGTTTCGATACTGTACTTGTCTTTTGCCATCTGTTGTAACATAACAATCAATATTTGTTAGTCCGGCATTTCGGGGCCGGAGTTCCCATAACTACAGGCTTTAAAAGGTCGTGTTCCGTACATGCAAGGCTTCGGGAAAAAATACCGCAAGCCCTTCGGGCGAGGATGATTTTTTCCACGAACCCGAAGGGCTTGGCCTTGCTTGGACGAGTAGAACACGAGTTACCTTTGCCTGTGGTTATGGGGACTCGGCTACTGAATATTTATTTTTTTCTCAATCTTATCCGATAAGATTGAAGTCATTTATTATGTCCTTTAAAATAGAAATGTTATCTTTGTAATCGAATTAAAGAGTTATTTGAAAGCATGAGAAATATGGCAGTTCTACACAGTCCAGCTTTTTCTTATCCGTTGCCCGTTCTCGTGCGAGTTTTATCCAATCTGTTGATATTCAAAGGGAAAATACTTTATTACAACAAAGATTCGTAAACTGATCGACAAAGACTTCGTTAGTAAGACCGTTCAACGGTATGAAATTACTACCCGATATTTGGAGGAATTCATTAAGAAAGAATCTTAGCTATCGGATATTGCCTTAAATAACTTGGAAGCCAACTTCATTTGAAAGAAATTGCCGATGTGTGTGAAATACATAAAAACCTCTCCACACACACCGCTAGGCACTCGTATGCCACCTCTATATGCCTTGTGAATAGCGTAAGCATGGAGAATGTAGCAAAGATGTTAATACATGATGCGGAAGTGGCGGAAGCTTTGGGCATTGCTTGCATATTATATGCAGGCGGACATAATAGTCTGTATCTGCTTTCTGGAAAGGCTGTGGTGGTTACAAAACTAAATGATATGCTTTCATTTATTTAATCGGAAATTCCTCTGCTTATAATTCTCCGGGATATATATGTTGAGTACGGTTAGCCTGATACTTTGCTCTCTTTTCTGATAGTGAAGAAAATTCAAATGGCCTATACGCCCACAAATAAACTTAACAAAAAAGGAAGGGAATATCTCCTTTTTTTATTTCTCAAACGGCAACTTAAGTCGGTTATTTATGAGAAGTAAATTAGTGAAAAGATATGCTGAAAACAAGGGTAACTCTTTTTTTCTTTCGTTATATATGGATAGAAACGAAAAAAATGCATAATCAAAAGATAGCCATTTATGGTAACCTTTTACGTAATCTATTGAATATCTTTGCACTCAAATAATAGAAAGTTTATGAAAATCAATAGCGAAACAAAATATTGCCAAACCTGTGGTATACCTTTAGATATAGATTATACTAATCTAAAAGAAGGCCAAAATGAAGAATATTGCGACTATTGTCTGAAAAATGGCGTTAAGTTATATGATTTTTCAATGGACTATCTTCTCTATCTTTGGGGACTTTTCCCTGAAGAATATAATAAAGAGGTAGGCACAAACTATACTTCAACAGAATTGAGAGAGGTTTTAACTAAGCGACTTCCAGAGATTAAAAGATGGAAACAAAAAATCAACACTGCCCACCTGCAATACGAATTAATTATAAAAGTGCAGGAATACATTAACCGGCACTTGTTTGATGACCTTGATTCTGAGAAGTTGGCCCAAGTGGCAGGTATTTCTAAATTTCATTTTCGTAGACTTTTTAAAGCTGTTAGCGGAGAAAGTCTTGGAAAATACATTCTGCGACTAAGATTGGAGTACATTGCATTTAAGTTAATATCGACAGATACAAGTGTTCCTGAACTTCTCGGCCAAATCAATTATCAAAATAAACATACGCTTTCCAGAGCATTCAAAAGCTATTTCAATTGTTCTATATCTGAATTTCGTAAAAAACATTCGCATGCTTGCCCTGAAGGAAAGAATCCTGTACGGATTGAGTGGAGTATCGAAAAAGTACCCCATATGCGCATTGCATATTTAAAATTAGAAAGAACAAGTAATATCAACCATAGTTTTTCTGTCTTATGGAAACAGATCTTACAATTCTCTGAAAGATATAGATTGTCATCAAAAGGATGCAAATATGTAAGTTTAACCCTTGATTATCCTTTGATTACGCTTGAAGAACACAGTCGTTTTATGGTTGGAGTAACATTACCGCCATCCTTTAAAACTCCTAAAGGCTTTGGTATTTATGAAATTCCTTCGGGAGAATATGCTATTTTTCGTTTTAAAGGATTATACCATGAGCTAAATAGGGTATATCGCCATATTTACCTTGACTGGTTACCGACAAGTGATTATACATTGCGGGAGCCTTTTACCTTTGAAACGTATGTCAATACTCCTGAAAAAACTCCTGCTTCGGAATTACTAACAGATATTTATATTCCTATTATAAAGAAAGAAAAATGAAATACTTGAATCAAAAAATGGAAAACGAATCAAAAAAAGAGAATAAAATGAATTATAAAGACAAGGCGATACGTTGTGTCAAAGATACGATATTGCCCATGCAAAGAAAGCAATTTGAAGAATGTGGCTACTGTTTAGATAAACAGTACAAACGATATGGGAATACAGAATGGCTTTTCGCAAAGATAATCGAAAAAGGACGTATTTATGAAATTGGTTACCCTAAGTGTGTCTGTCCGGACGTGATAAGTGGGAAAGTAACAGACGTCTCACATTGCGAATGTTCACGGCAGAGCATATTGTATATTATCGGAAATTTGTTGCCCGATAAAAATATCAGTGTGGAAATAATTGAGACTGTTTTAGGGGGCGCTGAAAAATGTCGTTTCAAAGTAACTGTGGAGTGAGACAAAAATAATACTTGTCTGACAAAAAATAAGTAAGCAATGAAAACAGCGATCATATATTATTCAAAACATGGAACTACCGAGCAGGTAGCACACCTTCTCGGAGAAAAGTTGGACAATGGAGTCGACTATATTTCATTAAGGGAAAGCCCGAAACCGGATATCTGAACTTACGACCGAATAATTATCGGAACTTCCATTTATGCAGGCACTCCCAGTAGAAAGGTCAGTCTATTCTGTAAGAAGAACCGGTCTCTACTAGAGGAAAAGGTAAGAGGACTCTTTATCTGTTGTATGAATGAAAAACAAGAATTGGAAGAGATGAACAATGCTTTCCCGGAATACTTACAGAAATTAGCAATTCCCACTGCCATTTTAGGTGGGGAGTTTCATTTTGACAAAATGAATTTCATCGAAAGGTTTTTGGTGAAAAAGATAGCGAAGGTAAACTCTTCTGTTTCGAGGTTGAGATACGATGCCATAAGAGAATTTGCCGATAGAATCAATAATTCAAGGCAGAACTGAGGAGGGTGATGTCTGTCTCCGGGTTACAGGGGAGTTCTTCTCCGGATTTCACTCGTGTATAAAAGAACTTATTTGACTTTCAGAAAAGTATCCTCCGTGTACATTCCCCAAAGGGAATATAGAGAGAAAACACCTTTGTCCCCTCGTTAAAAATTCAGTAGAATTTAAATATTAATAAATTAAAAACTAACAATGAAACCAATTTCATTTATTTTGATATTCGTATTTGTTTGTAACATTGTATTTGCTCAAACCGATGGAAACAAGAAATCATCCTTTCAGCTAAGTTTTATTTCGCCCATAGGCACTAACGGAAGATATTCGAGAGAATATACGAATGATTATTCACTCAATTTGTTAGTGGGTGTATCCAAAAACGAAAGGCGATTTACGCTTGGAGGTCTTTCGAACATTATTCTTAGTGATGCAAAAGGTGTTCAGGTTGCAGGGTTATCCAACTATGTCGGTAACAGCGGAGAGGGTATGCAATGGGCAGGTTTAGCAAACGTAAATAAGGGACGGTTCAATGGTCTTCAGATAGCCGGATTGTTTAATACGGCCACATGTGTACGCGGTGTTCAAATTGCGGGATTAGTCAACGTGGCCAATGATGTAAAAGGAGTTCAATGGGCCGGACTGCTCAATATTGCCAGAAACAGTGATGTCCCCATCGGGCTAATCAACATCATCAAAAACGGAGAGATGGGAATGGCCGTTACTTACGACGGGATAGGAAACGCTGTGGCATCGTTCCGTTCCGGAGGAAAATATACCTACGGTATCTTGGGTATAGGATATAACCACAAGATGAAGAAAAACGGATTGGTTGCCGAAGCCGGATTGGGAGCACATATACCTGTTCTGAAGTGGCTTAGAATCAATAATGAACTTAAAGTATCCAGTATCGGGTGTGACTTAAGCAATCCTGTTTATAATGCCGGATATTTGCTTCTGTCTGCCTTTAGAATCGGACGACATTTTGAATTGTTTGGTGGAGGAAGTATCAACTATATGGAGACAAAAAACAGGGATGCCGAAAACGTATTCCCGAATCATTCGCTGTGGAAAGGAAACAACTCTGAGAAGTTACAACAAGCATATGTTGGGTATCAGGTGGGTGCACAATTCATATTCTAATCCCCCTGCAGTAGATTGTGTGTTACTGTAAGGAGGGAGTGTCACGAATATGTGGCACATCCTCTTCATGGTTTACATGTTTCAGGATACTACCATCTTTTTGTACCTCATACGTAGCAGGAGAAGCCTGTTTGGTAGTTTCCGATACATATATAATAGAAAGAAGGTACTCTTTATCGTTCCGGTAGATGATAAGCGTAGGATTCAGATTAATACTTTCCCATGTGCCGACAACGGAAAACAGGTTGAAAGACGGATAATCTTCTTTAGTTCTTTTCATAAGGCGTGATTAGTTGGGGTGATTGATTCTGTGTTTCACTGTCTGAAATAATTCTTTCAAACTTTCATTTTTTAATGGTTTATAAAACGTGTTGATTCTCTTTTCGTCGGCAAATGAAAGAAGAATGAAGAGTCGTTTTCAAAACTGTCCGAAAGTGGGATATCCCGTCTACTTTGGGTGCAATACATTGAGTATATTCCGATGAATTATTGAAAGTCCACGAGCATTCATTATAGAAAGTCAAATAGAAAAATAATGAAGAAGAGATTTATCCATTATCTTTGCAGTATGACTACCAAAAAGATAACTCCCAAAGAATTATGGGCGAGGCAACAGATTAGCTTGCTCGATGTAGACTATGATTTGTGGAATGAACGCAGGGCTTCTATACAGGTATTCTCACAAATGAGCCAAAGTTGTATTTTTACGGTAGATGTATTTAAAGAACGATATGATTTTGCATCCGATAACTTTGCGCATATCTTCGGATATAACCCTACCTGGATCAAGACTATTCGAAAGCAAGGCGATTTATTGGAAGAACGGATTCATCCGGACGACCGGGCGCAACTCATTGAACACCAAATTGAACACGGGCAGTTTATCTATTCACTTCCGCAGGAACAGAGAAATGATTATCAGCAGATATTCCAAATTCGTATGCTGAATGCCCGGCAGGAATATGTGAATGTAATCAGTCGCCACCAAGTCATTCAGAAAGACAGGAACGGAAAGGCATGGATGATTATGGGAGTGATGGATCTCTCACCTGACCAAACGCCTACGGAGAGAATCAGGCGAACGGTTATCAATCGGAAAACAGGCGAAATACTTGCATCGGCAGTCGTTCCAGCAGACCAGCGCTTAACCAAGCGGGAAAAGGAAATACTCTTATTAATCCGGCAAGGCTTTTTGAGTAAGGAGATTGCCTATAAACTGAACCTTAGTATTTACACAGTCAACAACCACCGCAAGAATATATTGGTAAAACTGAATGTCGATAATGTAATCGAAGCCATCAACCGGGCAGAAAGTTTGGGTATTCTCTATTGATTATGGCAGCCGATCCAAACTGTTTGTCAGAGGATTGTTTTTTCGCCATTGTTCAAGTTGTTCGTAATGGCGAACACCACCTACGAAGACAGCCTGATAGATTTCTATGCCCGGTATCATTACGCTATCAGGCATATCAAATTTAATTTGAAGAATGGTTTGCTTGATTTCAGGGATAAGGCGGTTCACAATGGCAGCAGTTACTTTTTCCACTACACCATCATATTTTGAACCTTTACGGATGTGGATCATATCAAACTTCCATGCGTTCCTGTCCTCGTCTTCGTATAGGGCGTGCCATTCGATGCACTCTTCCTCTGTCTGAATCAGATTTTTATAATGAACTTCCTTCAAAGATAACCGTTCGGCAAGGTTTTGCATTACGGAAAAACTTTCTGCAATATCCAGTCTATCCGTATAAATATGCAAATCTATGTCCCTACTTTTAGCTAGCAGACCAGATTTTAGCGAACCTAACAGATGAACAGTTGCCCCAATGCGCCCCCCTGCCGGAATAATGCCGGTATGTTCTAGTATTTTCCAAGCAGTTTGTTGATTATGTCGGGCAAGTTCAAGAATATCCATATCGTTCATTTTGAGCATGCAGAGATATAAAACTTATGGATATATAGCTATAAATAGCCATTTTCTATTCTATGGGATTACCGTAATTTTGCGCACGTTTTGGCTCTATTTTCATCTTTTAGCAACAAATTACTATGGTGTTCAATCAAACAGAGAAGCAAGAAAGAAGCTATCTACAGCAAATAATCAGTCGGCTGAAGAAGATAATCAGCCATACTGATGCATCCGTGAAAGACCATGTTGATACATTGGCCGCGTATAAAGACTACCTTTGGAACAATAAAGATATTGATCCGCACGAAATACGTTCCATGCGTGAAAGCATCCTGAATCATTTTGCCATAGGTGAAAGCGTAATCGACAAGCGTAAACGACTTGCCAAAATAGTGGATATTCCCTATTTCGGTCGGATCGATTTTCAGGAGAAAAACGAGAACTGTTCCGTAATCCCCGTCTACATTGGCATCCACACCTTTCACGATTCTGAAAGCCGGACGACCTTAATTTACGATTGGCGAGCACCTATTTCGAGTATGTTCTATGATTACGAGTTGGGAGAAGCCTTTTATCAATCTCCATGGGGAGAGGTAAAAGGGGATATTTCGTTGAAACGCCAGTATAGAATTCGGGATGGCAAAATGGAGTTTATGATCGAAAGTGCCCTGACCGTTCACGATGATATTTTGCAAAAAGAATTAAGTTCCAATGCAGATGATAAAATGAAGAATATTGTCGCCACCATCCAACGAGAACAAAACCTAATAATCCGCAATGAAGAATCCCGTACGCTAATCATTCAAGGTGTGGCAGGTTCGGGCAAAACTTCTATTGCCCTGCACCGCATCGCATATTTGCTGTATACTTTTAAGGACAGTATCTTTTCAAAAGACATTTTGATTATTTCCCCGAACAAGGTTTTTGCCGATTATATATCCAACGTCCTGCCCGAATTGGGAGAGGAAACCGTACCCGAAACCAGTATGGAACAGGTACTTTCCGAAGTGCTGGATCACAAATACAAATACCTGAGTTTCTTTGAGCAGGTGAACGAATTGCTGACAAAACCAGTCCCGGACTTTATTGAACGAATACAATATAAATCCTCTTTTGATTTTATTTCAAGTTTGGATCGCTTCATTCTGCATATCGAAAATCACTACTTTAAGGCGGAAGATGTGAAACTGACCCAATATATCACCGTTCCGGCTGAATTTATCGAAGAGCAATTTCATCGTTTCAATCGCTATCCCATGCGCCAACGGTTTGAGGCTATGACAGAATATATGCTTGATATGATGAAAGTACAATATGCTTTTACTGTGACGACTGCCGAAAGAAACTTCCTAAAAAAAGAGATAAAACGAATGTTTGCCGGAAATAATGACCTGCAAGTCTATAAAGATTTCTTTGAATGGATGGGTAAGCCTGAGATGTTTAAGATGCGGAAGAACCGCACGCTTGAATATGCTGATTTAGCACCAATAGCCTATCTGCATATTGCTTTGGAAGGAGGTACGAAAAACAGTGTCAAACATTTGTTGATAGATGAAATGCAGGATTATTCACCTATACAGTATAAGGTGATACAAAAATTATTCCCCTGCCGGAAAACCATACTGGGCGATGCAAGTCAGTCCGTCAATCCTTATGGTTCGTCTACTGCGGATATGATTCGGAAAGCTCTTGTTACGGGCGAGGTGATGAAGTTGTGTAAGAGTTACCGTTCCACCTGCGAGATCACTGATTTTGCACAGAAGATACGGATAAATACCGAACTTGAACCCGTTGCACGACATGGGGAGAAGCCGCATGTGCTACAATTTAATAATGAGAAAGAAGAGTTATCGGCTATTAAAGATTTAATTCTCACTTATCAGGCATCCTTCTATAAATCATTGGGGATCATCTGCAAAACCGAATCGCAAGCCCGCGGAATGGTAGACAAATTACAAATTACTGATATTCATTTCCTGTCAAGCCAAAGTTCAGCTTTCGTGCAGGGTATTGTTATCACCTCTGCACACATGGCAAAGGGTTTGGAATTTGATGAGGTAATTATCCCACAAATAGATGATAAGAATTATCATTCGGAGATCGACCGGAGTATGCTGTATGTGGCAACAACGAGGGCAATGCACCGTTTAACGCTGACATATAGCGGATTAAAGCGCACGCCATTCATCTAATTTTTTTGCTTACTTTATTGCTAGAGATTCACTCCTATATTTACCGCCATGCGAACGGATGATTAACGAATTCAAGATGAAAGAGAGTAAAATTCTATATCTGTCACCTTTACTTTCCCCATACATTAAAATGTATAAGACTTCATTATCACTTCCCTATATAGCTACATTTGGCTATATCAGGATTCACACATTTATCTGTCAATATCTCGTTTCGGTAATTTATATTTATTAGATCTTTAGCTTGATGAGAAAAATAAAAATATATAATTTAGCAAAAAAAATGATAGACGATTAATGAAGACGTTTTTTGTATAGATTATAAAGATATCAAGAAGTATCACAATTTGAAAAAGTGTGAAAATGTGCTTGTGATTAGGAGGCTAAAATTTATTCATTTTTAATGGAATACTCTTTAAGAGTAGCTGAAGGACAGCCGAAAGAAGAGCATAAAAGCCAAGTTATGAACAATTAAAATACTTTGAAGTATTTAAAAATCATTTGAATAACAGTAGGTAATAAACTCTGTCGTTCAGTTATTTGTGATTACTTCGAATGAGGAAGAGAGGGATTCATGCATAAAAATGGCATAAATCCAGGCTGACATTCCGGGGGTTTATAATGTAAATTATTTCAGGCTGTATTTTATGAGAAAGAAAAACAACAATAACTGGAGAGGATTAGGTTTGGTCCCTTATATAAGGGAATTATCTATTGTAATTATTGGGGTATTGATAACGCTTTTGATTACCAATATTCTATCTGATAGAGCCAAGCAGGCAGAGGTAAAAAGGGCGTTGACGCTTGTTAAAATAGAATTGGAAGAAAATCTGCATCAGATCGAGTGGGCACAGCAGAAATGGGAAACCGAACAGAGGATATATGGTCTTATACGACAAAATATGGATCATATAGAGAATATTGCGGTTGATACCCTCTGGAAATATAGAAAAGTCATTGGGGATAAACACTCTTTGGCTATAGTTACCGATTCGTATGAAGTGCTTAAATCGTCCCTTTTGATGCAGTATATAAAAGATAAAGATTTTTTGAGTGAATTATCGAAGACGTACGGAATCATCGGATTGATCAGTCGTAAACTGAATAATTATTCCAATATTAAAGGAAATGGAATAGATCATATGATAAACAGTATAGATAAAAATAACCTTGAAAAATGGACAAACGGTACTGTTTATGATTTTTACAATATACCTCTCCGTGATAATGCTTTCAGGTTGTTCGTTTATACCGGAAATTCGTTGATTTCTATAGAGGAGTTTGAAGAATGTAAAAGCAAAACGGCATCTCTGATTAACGAGATAAAAAAGCAGGGGTATTGAATTATTACCTCGTCCCCAAGGTCTATTTTTACACATTAGGGACGTGCCCTAATGTGTAATTTTTCATATTTTAGATGTGCCTTCCGTTTGCCTTCTTATTTGAGATAAGTTTTACTTTAAAAGACTTCTTTCGTTTTATTGACTTTACAAATATTTTATATTTTCCTGGATAAAAATACTGCTCCTTATATTATTCATAAGATTGATATTTTTACATATTCTTACCTAAAGAAATCGAGGTATCGTCAAGGGGAACTTTCTGCCAATACGAAATTTCGGGTGATCAAAGAAAAATCCTCGGGACGTATTCTATTTTAGCAAAGGCAATTGATGTAACATGTTTTTAATCCGGATTGCTGTACGAGGCATTGGCTCTGCGACAGTTAAACCGACCAATTCTTTTTCCGCTGCAATATCGTTTATTACTCGGATGACTTCTTCCATTTTCATTCCATCAGGATCCGTACCCACAGCAGCGATAATTTCAGTAGGATCGAGTACGTCCATATCGAAATGAATAACCACTTTCGATGCTCCGCATGCTTTTAACCAAACCTTGATGGCGTCACTGTTTTGGGAGACATCTTTAGGCGAAAGATACTTTATTCCATATTGCTCCTGCCGGATTTTGATTTCTTCCCGTTCCCAATTCCGTAATCCTACAAGCAATATCTTTGACGCGTCGATTTTTGCCGGTAATTCGGCCATAATCTTTTTATCACCCAGACCCATACAGGCTGTTATAGCCATTGCATGATAGCCGGAATAAACATCACCGGGCAAGGTGATATCGGGATGGGCATCGAGCCAAATCACGGCTACATCATGAGGGTACTTTGCAGCAAGATAAGTAAACGGTACTACACTGACTGAACATTCTCCACCAAATGTTACTATTTTATCGGGTTTGCTAATCTGCAACATACCCAGTGCAACCTTTGTTTGCTTGACAATCACCTCCCGGTCCAGTATACCGTCTGTTTCTTTGCGTTCAACCGTATCAGTAGAGATAGGAACTGTCAGCGTTTCCTGTCCATTGGCCGGAGCCAGGAAATTTAATAATTGAGCTCCCAGGGTATACCCTCTCGATGCATTTTCCGGATTTTTTACTTCTGTAATCCAATGGGCAATGTCACCGCCTTGCCATTGCGGGTAAATCAAACGAATTGTTGTTACTTCTTTTTTCATATGGGGGGATTACTTATATTCCTCTATTGATTGTATGGTGGCATCTATCTCATCTAATAAAGAATCAAAGGCTTCGGGTGTTACAATGTTGGGAATCTGGACCAATAAATTATACCCTTCGTTTGTTGTCAACAAATAGTTCCACAACAAGTCGTAAGAAAGCTTTTGAGTAAAGAGCTGTGCGATTTTGGGATTTTTATCCAATTGTTCGTTTTTTTCTTTTTTTAAATTTTGATAATTGGTGTACAATATATCGGCTACCTTTATAGAAGCATAAGCCTGAATAATACTTAATCCTAATTTCTTGTCTTTTATTTGTGGAAAGAGTAGTGAATTCTTCATCAGTTCCAACGCATTTGTAGTAAAAGTGATAAAAGAGGTTTGGAAAGGCAGATTGGAATAATAATTCAATGAATCTTTCGATACAGAAGAGAGATGATCCTTATTTTTCAATAGAAACTGCGAAGCATGTATTTCCGCTTCTATTCTTTGTTTCCCGTATAAAATTGTGTTTCTGTTCGTCTGTAACTCTGATTTTACTAACTGAAGGGTGTTTTGTACATCGCGTTGTGTATTCCGTTCTTTAATCCAGGCGTTTCCCATAAAAGTGAGCATAATACCTAGTATTACGGCCGTAAAATTGCATGCGAAATCCCCCCATCTTCGATTGGTAAAGAGAAATTTTATTTTTTTCTGCCACATTGTTTTCATGGTATTATTTGTTTAGGTATAATCAGTCACTCGAAAATTACGGCCCCATCCTATGATTCTTATGTAAAAAGCCAGCTGATTATTTCAACCTGAATTTATACGTTTTTTTCCACCTGTTTTTAACGATAAATCCTCACTAAGCCTTTCTGTCTAATTACAGAGTTTCGATAAAAAACTTTCTATTACTACGCTATAAGCAGTGACCTTTAAAACTTCTGTTTAAAATTAATATTTTTCTTCTAGAATACAAATCTGTTGATTTAAGTTTTGATCCAGTTTTTCCAATTCCTGCCAATTTAAAAAACTGGGAACGATTACCACGTAATTGAGGAAAGAAGGTTGATTCATCAGGTAGGATACATTGTCAAAAAAATTATCTTTTTTATTTAAAGTTTGAATAAGATCTTCTTTTTTTCTGGAAAAGAAGAGATCCTGAAGGGTTTTTTCTTTTAACGAATAATAATTATTAATATTTTTTTGCATGTTTTCTAGTCGGCAATATACTTGTAATATATTCTGCAACAACTGTTTATCGGAAATGTATTGCATTAGCGAAGAACCTTTCAATACTTCTAATGCATCGTTTCTATAATGGAAATTAGTTAAATTAGAGAAGAATTTTTTATAGGTATATAAAGTATCTGCCGGAATACCTGAAAGAACCAGGTTATTCTCTATCAGCAATAAACTCATATGTATATCTTGATTTGTCAGCATTTTTATCCCTTGCAGGGCTTCACGGTTATACTGCAATTCTTTTGTTACCAATTGCATGGTTGAGCGCACTTCTTGTTGACGGGCGTGTTGTGTAATTAAAGCACTTCCCCAGAAGGTAACGATCACCCCTCCGGCCACAATACTGAACTGGCGAAGATAATCTCTTACTCTGTATTTTTTAATGAAGGGTCTGACTGTGTTCCAATTTAACTTTTTCATGCTTAATTTAATAAACGAAAGAAATGACATTCTGCTTTTTCTAGGTTGTAAAATTACTCTTTTCCTGAAATATAGAACATTTACCGGACCAAAATAGAAGGGGAGTTTTGATAATGAATAAATTTGAGGCTTTAAATTCCTACAAACATTTGGGTAAATGGCGAGATTTAGTGCTTGATGGATGTTTATCCGAAGCTTCAGAAGGAAACGGGAATTCCATAATGAAAGAGAGGACTGATTTAGGTAGAAAATAAATTTCTATCCTTTAAATCCGGTTTTACACTTGCTGTACTTTTTATGTGGGTTTCCGGCCAATATGTTTCTCCGGCATGCCCTCGGACTGTAAAACCAATAAAGGCATAACAAATACCTGAGGATTATTTATAGGGTGACAGCAGAGTCCTCGTAATAATTGGAGAATCGGAATAATACGATAAATATTTTATCTAATGCTCTTTGGTGAATTTCACTAAACCGTTCTTACTGAAGTCGTACGAGGCTTCTATTCGTTCCGGAGTATCCGCTTGTAATAATAACAATAATTCGCGGGTAAATTCCAAATAGCCCGTTCCGTTGGCTGTCACGATATTTTTATCGCTGACGGCTTGTTCTTCCCGGTATCCGGCTTCATTCGTGTAGCGTTCCCCTCCCCACAATTTCAATTGCGGAAGCGTATTTCCCGTATGGTTTACCTGATTCAGGAAACCGTGGGCTGCCAGAAAGGAAGCGGCATTACAAATAGCTCCTACAATCTTCCCGCGCTGGAGAGCGTCTTGTACGAGAGGTACTACCTGTTCCGCTTCAGGGGATTGCCATTGCATTCCGCCAATCAATATCAATGCGGCATAATCCTTGGGCATGGTTTGAAAACTGTAATCAGGCAATGTCTGAAATCCGCCCAACGAACGTACCTTATTTAAAGTGGGAGCAAGAGTATAAGCGGTAAATTTAACCTCACTACCCGGCATCACTCCGGCATTTAGCGAAGAGGCCAGAAAGGCTCCTTCCCAGTCCGCATAATCATTTAACAAAAGAAATAATACTTTTTGTTTCATCGTTTTTTTTTGATAGCACAAATTTATAATATTCCGGCTGAAATCAATGATATTGACAATTTATTCTGATCAGGATTTTATTATTTACATGAGTCATATGTCGATGTATTTTGATAAACCTCCCTATCTATAGCTCTTTTATTAGAACATCCTCCTTTGTTCCTGGGCATTACTTGTAAATTTAAAAAAATAAATTTGGATGTTTCCACTAGGTAACATATATTTGTGTCCGAATAGAGACATGAAAATGAAAGGAAAAAATATAATCACGGAAAGAGACCGGCAGGCAACCGAAAGGCGGTTATTAAAGACAGTAGGAGAGATGATAGCCGAAAACGGCTTTGAAAAAATTGGTATCAATGCGGTAGCCAATTGTTCCGGAGTTTCCAAAGTCTTAATATATCGCTATTTCGGTTCAGTAGAAGGACTTATGGCAGCTTATATACGACAGCATGATTTTTGGATTAATTTTTCTTTGGAACTTCCTGATCGTTCCCAATTGCCTTTATTTTTGAAAACAATGTTCCGCAGGCAGATTGAACAATTGCGAAGTAATCCTGTTTTAAAAAGACTTTATCGCTGGGAACTGTCTTCTGAGAATGAAATGATTGTAAAAATAAGGGAGCAACGGGAAAGAACCGGTTTAAAGCTGATTGAAAAAGTCAGTCGCCTGACAGGTTTTCCAGAAAAAGAGATAGCTGTAATGGCGTCTATCCTGACGGCTTCTATTACTTATTTGGTTATGTTAGAGGAATTTTGTCCAGTCTATAACGGGATTGCCCTCGACGGCGACTCTGGTTGGGAACAGATTAACGAGGGAATAGAAACGTTAATTGATAAAATTTTTGCAGATGATCGGAAAAAGCATTGATTTTCGGAGGTTGTTCTGTATTTCCCCGGTATTTTTGTCGGATTTGATATAAACATGCTGTATTTTCGATAAGAATAGTATAATTTTCCAAAATTTGAAAGTAAGCTTACTCACAAAGACAGAAGAAAATAAATTTTATCCTACTGATACCTACTTGAGGTAAAGAATTATGATTATAAATTTTTTTAATCCAAATGTTCCTATCTGGTAACATATAATAAATTAACAAAGTAAACATGAAAAAAATGGGATTATTGACCTTGATTTATTTATTACTCCTTTATGCTTGTCAGACAGAATTGCTTGAATACGAAGGAGGGGATGTACAAATACGTATAGAGAAGGGGGAAGAATGGTTACATGATTTTCCGGTGGTTTTAGGGATTAAAAAGAAAAATCCGCCTCAGCTTGCCATTTGGTTAGAGGACACCGCGGGAAACTATTTTTCGACAGTTTATGTTACTCATAAAATAGCCACGCAGTCCTGGAGGATTGCGGGAGGAAACCGTCGGAAAGAAGCTTTGCCGCACTGGTGCTATACCCGTGGAGTAAAATACGACGATGGACTGTATTTGCCAACCAAGAGGTGTCCTTTGGCGGATGGTATTTCCGGAGCTACGCCTCAGGGAGACTTTGAGGTAAAACTTCGTCCGAAAGATCTATCAAAGCGGTTTGTTGTAAAAATAGAGCTCAATCATTCTACAGATTTCAATGATTTTTATCCCAAATCTGCTAGGGAGGGGGAAACAAACTATTCCGGGGGGAAGGAGGGGAGCGGACAACCGGCAATCGTGTATGCAGCTTTTGTGGATTTATTGTCTGGTGAAAAAGTATTTGAAGCATTTCTTGTCGGTCACAGTAGTCCGGACGGCAGTTCTGGTAAAATCGATAAAGACCTGTCCGGCTTGACCACTGCTCTTCATATTATAAAACGCATAACAGTAAACATCCGATGAAAAAATACATCTTTTTATCCCTGATTATTTTTATTGTTTTGGGGACAAAAGCACAACGGGGAGGGCATTTCATTTTTGGTACTACTATCGGAACAGGAATTGCCCTGAGTACACCGGAATCTACACCTTTTACTTGGTCGCTATTAGGATATTATTCTATCGGCAGACGATTTTCTGCAGGCATAGGAACGGGTTTATCTTTTTACGAAAAAACATTAATACCTTTATTTATTACCGCAAAATTCACCCTATTACCTCCCCGGAAATTTACGCCCTATCTGGAATGTGGTGCAGGCTACAGTTTTGCTCCTGACCCCAATGCCAACGGGGGATTTTATCTGAATCCTTCTGTCGGTTTACAATATACCCTTCGGGAAAATAAAAAAATATTTTTGGCATTGGGGTACGAGCTGCAAAAACTGGAACGCCTGAAAAACTACGAAAATTCCCTTTTTAGGGCTGAATTCGCAGAAAAACTACGTCATCATTCTATTTCGATAAAAGTCGGATTTTTGTTCTAGGAGGTTGAGGAAATTATTTTTTGGAAATATATAGCTAGAATACAATAGATAAGCAAAAGTTAAGATGGAGTCAGTTTAAACAGCTGGGTTCGGAGGCTATGTTGGAACGAGTGACAGAGTTTGTTTTTCCGTTTATCAAAAATCTCCAAGGAGAAGAACAACCCTATTCCCGGTCTATGCAGAATGCCGTATTTTTGATTACAAGTCCGTTGTTGTTGGATGAGGCCGTGAAGGCCATCGACTAAATCTATGAGGAAATCAAAAAACAACAGGATAAAGGGCAGGAATTTCAGGATACCTAGGGGGATGTTTACGAATATCTTTTAGATGAATTGGCGCAAGCAGGAAAAAATGGTCAATTCAGAACACCGCGCCATATTATTCAGTTGATCGCTGAAATTGTTGATCCGGATATTACGGATCAGATTTGTGATCCGGCTTATGGTATGGGAGGATTTTTATTAGGAGCCTATCAATATATTCTGACAAAATATACTTCTTCGGAACATTTGCATGAGGATGAGAATGGTTTTAAACGAAGGACGTTAGGAGACTGAATTACTAAAGATCAGGTATGGAAGAAGTTGAAAGAGAAAACGTTTTATGGTTTTGATATTGACCAAACGATGGTGAGAATTGGATTGATGAATTTGATCCTGCATGATATTTCTGTTCCTAAGATAGAGCATATGGATACTCTTTCTAAAAAATATGATAGTTATGAAGGGGATGAGCAATATTCGGTGGTGATGGCTAATCCTCTTTTTACGGGAAGGATTGCGACTACGGATATGAGTGATAAATTCCGGATCGGCCGTCCCCAGACTGAATTACTTTTTATCGACCGGATGATCCATATGTTGAAGCCGGGAGGGAAAGCAGGGGTGATTGTGTCCGAAGGGGTTTTGTTCGGAAGCAGTAAAGCGAATATAGATATCCGGAAAGCCCTTTTAATGGATTGCCAGTTAGAGGCTGTCATTTCGCTTCCTGCAGGAGGAGTATTTAAACCTTATACAGGGGTAAAAACTGCTATTTTAGTATTTACCAAGGTAGAACTGAAGGCGAAGAAATTTCATACTGAAAAAGTATGGTTTTATGAGCTTTTAAGTGATGGATATTCTTTGGATGATAACCGGAAAAAATTGATGGATAACCCTTTGCCTTATGCTGTAGACAGCTATAAAGAAAAACTTGGAGATGACGTAGTGGACCGGGCGAGTCAACATTTTTATGTGCCGGTGTCTGAGATAAAGGAAAATGATTTATACCAATCGAAAGTTGTTCGGTTTATAGAAATAAGTCCGATGATATACAGAGAATTGGTCGAGTTGCAAAAGAATACCATTAGCTAGTGGATGAAATAGCGGTGTGATTTTCAGATGAAGGTGTGAAGGTATTGAAAGATTATCTTCGGTATTGGATGTTTGGAAAGTGATAGCAATCTTGTTAAAAATTTATTTATAAATGTTATTTAGATATGAAGAATTGCAATTATATGTGTATTATTAAAACTTAAGTTGATAAGCTAAATATAATTTAGTAAATTTGAAGCCATCTCTGATAAATAGGGTATTAGTGAATCAAAGATGATTTTAAGTTAAAAAGAATGCTTATTGAATATATTCACATTATTAGGGCGATTTATGGCAGATTATAATTATATATTAGGAGATTCTTTAGAATATTTAAGGACAATTGAGAAGGGTAAATTTAAACTTATTATTACTTCTCCACCTTATAATGTTGGTAAAGAATATGAAATAAAGAAGTCGATAGAATTGTATTTAAAGGAACAAAGTCAAATTATAGCAGAGTTGATTCGTGTTTTACATCCAGAGGGCAGTATTTGTTGGCAAGTTGGTAATTTTATTAAAAAGGGGGAAGTATTTCCTTTAGATATATTTTATTATAATATTTTTAAGGAACATGGTCTTTTTTTGCGGAATAGGATTATCTGGCAATTTGGGCACGGTTTACATTCTTCTAACCGTTTTTCAGGTCGCTATGAAACAATTTTGTGGTTTACAAAGTCGGAAAAATATACTTTCAATTTGGATGATGTTAGGATCCCTTCAAAATATCCAGGAAAAAAATATTTTAAAGGACCTAAAAAAGGACAATATTCAAGTAATCCTAAAGGAAAAAACCCTTCAGATATATGGGAAATATTGCAAAAAGATTGGGATAATGAAGTGTGGGATATTCCTAATGTAAAAGCGAATCATGTTGAGAAAACGGAACATCCTTGCCAATTTCCGGTTGAATTGGTTGAACGATGTGTTTTGGCATTGACAAATGAGAATGATTGGGTGTTAGATCCTTATGCAGGGGTAGGATCAACTATAATAGCGAGTTTAAAAAACGAACGGAACGTAGTTGGTATTGAAAAAGTGAATAAATATATAGAAATAGGTAAAGAGAGAATTAATGAATTATTAACAGGTAATTTGAAGGTGAGAGAAATAGGTACCCCTATTTATGATAACAAGCAGTCTAAACTTTCACAAATACCAGAAGAATTTTTGAATAATGAAAATTTGTAATCGATTTAATTATAAAGGGGCTCTTGAAATTCTCGAAAAACAAGAATCTATATTTCAAGAATTAGAGCAAATTGTCAATAATGATTTGCAGTTTGGTCGAGATAAACCAGCAAAAATAAAAAAATATGTCGCGGAGAAGTTTAATAAGATGGGATGGGGAGATAAAATTAAAGTTGCAAATTCTAAACTCACTATTAATTTCAAGAAATCGGGTGTAGGAGTGTGTTTTCAGCTTGGTAATGTTGCAAGAACTTATGCAGATTTATTAAAATTGATGGAGTTATATAGTCGGAATTCCATTGAAGTTGGAGTAATTTATGTTGCTCATTCAATTGAAGCAAAAAAGATGGGAACAAATTATGCTCAATATCAGAGGTTAGTCGGTGAATTAGAGTTATTCAGAGATATTATAACTATTCCAATTTATGTTATTGGACTTTCAAATTAAAGCTTATGAAGACTAGAGAAGAACGTATAGAATATATTCGGAAATCTAAACAGGTTGCGGAGGAGGATAGTTCTAATAAGAATTACTATACTATAAAACAATGGCGGGGAAAGCCACTCCATAGGAAAATATTATCTATAGATTCTGAGTTTCTTATGTTCCGGATTGAAAACTCTAGGACAGAAATTCAACAGTTAGCTTATATACGAAAGAAGGCATTATCTAAAGATTTTTTTAATGATCCCGAATCTTATTATGTCCAGGAAGCTCAGGAGGAGATATTGCTGGAAATGGTAAGAACTAAAGGGAAAGATTTGTTGGAAGATTTAAAAACAAGAAAACAGGATGATCCCTGCATTATTACTTATGATGGTTTCTTAGTAAATGGAAATAGAAGAACTGCTGCTTTAAAATATTTGGACGAACGTTATATAGATTGTGTCGTCCTTCCTGAAGATACGACTCCCCGAGATATTTATGCCCTAGAACAACAATTGCAGATATCACAGGATTTTAGGGAAGAATATCATTGGATCAATGAATTAAGAAATATTAGAAGAGGAACTGAGGAATTAGGTTTTACAGAGAAAGAATTAGCAAGTAATTTGCGATTGGAGATTAGAGAGTTACGGATAAAATTAAGAATTTTAGATTTAATAGATGCCTTTTTGTTATGGAAAAATTTGTCTGGTGCATATGATTATTCAAAATTGGATGATGCAAAAGAAGTCTTTCAACAACTGGAAAAAGCTATAAAAAAATATAATGACTCCGTTACTCAGAGTAATTTAAGAAATGCTGTTTTTACTTTAATAGAGAAAAGGCCTAGTGCTGGGAGAGTTTATAATTAT
The DNA here is from genome assembly GCF_000243215.1 of Odoribacter laneus YIT 12061. Taxonomy (GTDB): domain Bacteria; phylum Bacteroidota; class Bacteroidia; order Bacteroidales; family Marinifilaceae; genus Culturomica; species Culturomica lanea. The sequence goes on from NZ_JH594596.1 coordinate 751,001, forward strand.
GTTATGGCCCTAATAAAGCATTTTGATGATGTTTGTTTGAAAATAAAGGAAAAACAAAAGGTTGATAATACTGTTAATAGTAAAGCTAATTCATCAGGAGAAAGTAGTCTTATAGATGGTTTAATCGGAGAAGATTTTCAAGGAGAAGAAATGTTTGATAATTCAGAACATGTAGATGAAACGGCGAATTTATTAACGGATACCATTGCAGATGTGCAGGCTGAGAATAAGGAAAAAAGAGATGCGGAGGCTGTATATAACGGGGTTAGCAATGCTTTGAGAGAATTGCATGGATTAATAATAGATCAGGATACGGCAAAATTAGATAGTGTGAAGATGAAATTAAGGGAAATTATAAGTGTGGCTACTAGTCTATTGTCGGAAATTGATTTGTCTAAAGATTAAATAATGGATGCAAACATTGTTGTTAATCCGGAGACTCTAATAGCTACTATTGTCTTAAATGGAAACGATGAGAAGCTTTTAAATAGCTTAAAATTAATTTGTTCTGGTCTTTCGGATGATTTTAAATATCAGAACAAAAAATTTTATTTGCCTTGGTTTGAACTTAGAAGGGGGATAAATAGTGTTGCTTATGTTCTGAAGAAAGCAGGAGTAACTATGGTTTTTGATGATTTTACAGCTAAATTATTGCAAGAAGTTGTTATCGATCGAAAAAATATAAAAGAACGAGCTGTTAATTTGGATATTGATGAAGAATGTTTCAAGGAATATTTGATTAACGCAGGTTTTAAACGAACACTAAAGGCTGAACAGATACGTGATGCTATTAGTTTATTGAATTTAAGACATGGTGCTAATTTCTCAGTACCAGGAGCTGGAAAAACGACTACTGTTTTAGCCCTACATACTGTATTGAAGCAATTAGGTGTTGTTAATAAGCTTTTGGTTATTTCTCCTATAAATGCATTTATTTCGTGGGAAGATGAAATTGAGGACATATTTGGAAAAGAGACCTTAAATGTTGAAAGATTTCACAGAGAATATTTTGATCATTTTTCTTTGCTTGAAGCGAAGAACCCTGATGTTGTTTTAATAAATTATGAAAAACTAAGGCGAGATATAAAGTCTTTGATTCCTTTTTTTATTAAGAACAAAATCCATTTAATTTTGGATGAATCCCACAGGGTGAAAAGTGGGGTTAATAATATGAGCTATAACCAAATAATTAAAATAGCAGATTTAGCGAAACGACGAGAGATACTTTCAGGTACTCCAATGCCACAAAGTTTTGAAGACTTGCAACCTCAATTCGATTATTTGTGGCCGGGAGAAAATATTATTTCTCCAAAATTAATAAAGGGAGAAGAGAGTCAAATTATTATTAATGTAAATCAAGCTATAAAGGGACTTTTTGTAAGGACTACAAAAAATGAATTAGGTCTGAAGGAACCAATTGTACGATACACTTCCATACCAATGGGGCCAATTCAAGCTGAGTTGTATAAACTTTTTAAGTCTGAAGCCGCTAGAATTATGGCAGGTATGGATAGACCTACTCTGTATAATTTTAGAAAAGTGGGAAGAAGTGTGGTTAAGTTATTACAGGCTGCTACAAATCCAATGTTGTTGGCCATACGGGATGAGTATGGCGAGAGCATTTTACCTAAACCTAAAATTGTCGATTATTGGGAGTTGTTAGAGGATTATAAAAAGTACGAAAAACCCACAAAAATTGAATATCTCATTCACAGAATAAAAGAAATATTCATCGATGCTCCGGGTAGTAAAATATTGATATGGACTTATTTTGTGCGAAATATTCTGATTTTAGAAAAAATATTTAAAGAATATAATCCGGTAACTATTTTTGGGGGAATTCCTTCTGGCTCTGATGAAGATGAGGCTAATCGAGAAGGAAGAATACGTAAATTTTTAAATGATCCTTCTTGTCGGATAATGATTGCTAATCCTCAAGCTTGCGGCGAAGGAATCAGTCTACATAAGGTCTGTCATAATGCAATTTATTTGGATAGAAATTTTAATGCTGCTTATTATTTACAATCTATCGATAGAATTCACCGTCTTGGATTAGACCCTACTATAAATACTACAGTTGAAATTTTAGTCGCTGAAAATTCTATTGACGAATTATTGATACAACGGTTAAATGATAAAATAAAGGCAATGGGCAGTGTTTTGGAAGATTCTTATTTGCACTCTTTAGCTTATGATCCTGCGGATATTTCTAAGGATGACGATTTTGGGATTGACAGTAAAGATTTTGTGGCAATAAAAGAGCATGTTACTAAGTCATGAGAGGCAAATTTAAATATTATCCTATTACGTATGGTCATATTCTAGCCTCATGGTATATTCTTTATCTAGTTGCTCAATATAAATTGATATTGCCGGAAACGCTGAATAAAATAATTAAGAACTCAGGGAAATTAGGAGGTACAATACCAGTAAAGCAGGGAATAAAAATATGTCATGATTATGAATTGATAACGATCAAGAAGGAAGGAATATTACTTACTGAAATATCTCAGAATAGAATAGTACCATTATGTTCTAATGATGACCCTAACATTAAGTCTTTAAGAGCTATATTATTTCATATTGTGTCTTATCATAATTTCTCCTGGTTGATTTTTTATGATTCCGATCCAGATATCTTTAGAAACTATTTAATTGAAGATGATCCTGAATGGACTAATCTTCTTGATAATGCTAAATTGTTTGATTTTTCTGATGAAGAAGTGAATCAATGGTGGAGTAATGTTTTAGAAAAGTATGAGGATTATAAAGAAAAATTGAAAAAAGCTATAGGTGATGTTGGGGAAAAATTGACATATATCTATGAATTACAAAGAGTAAAGAATGATGGTTATCGACCAGAGAAGTCTTTTGTAAAATGGGCTGCCAGAATAGATGATCATTTTGGTTTTGATATTCAATCTATTCGTGGGAAATATTTTTGTCATACATTTTTGGAAAAAGATAAAATTCAGATTGAAGTGAAATCTTCCGAGTCAATAAAAATAGATAGTTTTAGATTTTATATTTCTAAGCCGGAGTGGTTAATGGCACAGAAGAATTTTCATTCCTATTTTTTTTATTGTTGGGTAGGCGTTGATATTGATAAAGAATCGGCCATGGAGGGACCTTATGTTATCCCAGCGATAGCTTTAAAAGATAAAATTCCAACAGATAATAGTAATGAATGCGAATGGTCTGAATGTAGATGTGTGATTGACTTATCTAAATTTAAGTTATTGCATTAATGTAGTTAATTTTTTTCTGATACAGTGATAGGAAAATTCAACTGATCCTACTTGGAATATGAAGTTGTACAAAAGTTACATATATAAATTATTTTTACTCAATTAACAAAATTGATTAATATGCCTATCCCAGATAATATTACCCGTGAATATATTTTAAAAGCTATTCAGCAGATTAATGAAAGAGGAATTCCTAATCATTATCAGTCCTCAACTTATGATCTGATTTTTAATGGATTGCGATATCCACCGAAACTGGTGTTTTCCTATGCTAATTATTTTGGGAATGGAGTGAAATTAAGTCACAAGGAGTTTCATGGTGGTGCTGATACCGAATGTTTCAGTATTTTAAAAAGTAATGGGTTTGAAATTGTTTCCAAAGAAATGAATTTGGCTATTGATTTAGATCATTTTCTAAAGCAAGCCCAAACAAATGATTTGAAAACTCAGTTTTATGCTCGGAAATATCAGGGATTGGCTGTTGAGATCAGTTTCGGACAAGGGGCTATTGCTCAGATTCCTTGGATATCTTTTTTGTATCCTGGGCAAGTGACAAGTAATGGTATTTACCCTGTATATCTTTTATTTAAGGAGTATAATAAGCTGATATTGGCTTATTGTGTAAGCGAAACTAAAAAGCCCAAATTGAATTGGAATTTAGGGAAAGAGGTTGAAACGGTTAAGTCTTATTTTTCCAAAACAGGTGTCGTTCCACAGCGTTATGGTCAATCCTATGTTTTTAAGGTTTATGATACTTCCACAACCTTGGATTATGTGAGTATGGAAGATGATTTGCGGCAAATTATTCAGGAGTATAAACAGTTAATGGGAGCAACCCCAATGGAAAAAACAGAAAGTATAAATTTTAGTATTGATGTATTAAGCCGTGATTTGCAACAGACGGGTTTGCTCTTTGAGGATCGTTTGTTGAATCGGTTTGTGACGGCTTTGTTGGCGAAGCCGTTTGTGATATTGACAGGATTGGCGGGGGCCGGAAAAACAAAATTAGCTCAGGTGTTTGCTCAATGGATTTGTGAGAAGGCGGAACAGATGTGTATTGTCCCGGTGGGAGCGGATTGGACAAACCGGGAGGCTTTGCTGGGGTATCCGAATGCTTTGAATGAAGGGGAATATGTACTTCCGGATAATGGAGTGTTGAATTTGTTAATAGAGGCAAATAAACCGGAGAATGCCGGGAAACCTTATATCCTGATTCTGGACGAAATGAATCTGAGCCATGTGGAACGCTATTTTGCTGATTTCCTGAGTGTGATGGAATCACAGGATCGTATTTCCTTGCATCCGGAAACAGAGATTTGGAAAGGGTGTAAAGTACCTGGCCAAGTAGGCTTACCCGCTAATTTGTTTATTGTGGGAACGGTGAACATCGACGAGACGACTTATATGTTCAGTCCGAAAGTTTTAGACCGGGCAAATGTGATTGAGTTCCGGGTTACTTCGGAGGAAATGAAGCGCTTCTTAGAGCATAAAACTCCGATAGACTTAAATAATATCCGGGGGAAAGGAGCGGGTATGGGGAAGGCTTTTGTGGAAATGGCTAAGAATAAAAAATGGCAACTGAAGGAGAATAAGAATTTGACGGATACGCTACTTGATTTTTTCAATAAGTTGAAGAAGGTGGGAGCGGAGTTTGGATACCGGAGTGCGAGTGAGATTTATGCTTTTGTGGCTATTGCGAATCAGCTTATTCCGGATTGGCCGGAGAATGAGGTGATTGATGCGGTGATTATGCAAAAATTATTACCCAAATTACATGGTTCACAGCGGAAGTTGGAAGGCGCTTTGAGGACTTTAGGTGAATTGTGTTTAAATGAAGGGCAAGATATTGAGGATTATTTTGTAAAAGATAAAGTCATAGAGAAGGTAAAGTATCCATTATCTCTGGATAAGTTGGTGAGGATGTATAAAGGGGTGGGGAATAATGGATTTGTTAGCTATGCTGAGGCTTAGGGCATGAACAGATTGAGTATACTCATAACACTGTGTAATGGCCAGACGGTTCCTTTAGAGCTGTTTGGGCAAGAGGGGACGTTGTTTGAAATATCGCAGGAGGAAGCCCGGGAGTTCGGTGAGGCTTGTTATCAGTTGGTGGAAGGAAAGCGGTATGAGTATAGGATAGGGGCGGATTATCGTTTGAAAGGAGAGGTTGTTTATCCTTCTCAATTGAATAAATCTACAGGTATTTTACAGCCCGGGAATCAGGTAGGGAGGTTATCTCTGGCGGTTTATCAGGGAGATCAGTGGTGTGGCGAAGTTCAGTTGGAAGTTCGCTCTGTCAAAGAAACTTACCGGGAAGATTATCGGCGAATGCTGGAGGAGATTACTGAATGTTCAACAGAATTATTGATGCATTATAATTCTCCGGTTAATCAGTATTTTAAACCCACTGCGTCGGGAGATGCACGGATTTTATATCAGCGTTTTGCTTTTGTAAAGTCGTTGATCGATTCCGGGGAATTTGCTAATGCTGTTCATCAGATATTATCCTCGCCTGCCACTTGCTGGGAGGAAAATAAAGAACTGAAAAGTGTTTGTGGGGTTAAACGAATAGATCGGCAAGCAATGAGGCAAATAGCTTGTTCTGCACGTCGCATAAATACCCCTGTACAACATCCTCTGTATGACAGATTAAAAACATTGCCTGAAAAAATTGAGGCACGAAGTTTACGGGAAACAGTGGATACTCCTGAAAACCGGTTTGTGAAGTATGCTCTTTCTGCGTTTTATACTTTTTGTAGTGCTTTGATTTCGAATAAAGCGAGTAGGGATCGTTTGAAAAAAGAGGGTAAAAGAGTGGTGGACTGTTTGGGACGTTATCTGAATCATGCGATGTTGAAACAGGTCGGTGTACCTGATTTATTACCTTTGAATAGTCCTGTTTTGCAGCGCAAAGAAGGGTATCGGGAGATTTTACGGGTGTGGCTGATGTTCGATCTGGCGGCTAAATTGGTATGGCAGGGAGGAGAAGATGTCTATCAGGCCGGGAAACGGGACGTGGCCCGGTTGTATGAATATTGGTTATTTTTCCGGCTTTTGCATTTGGTGGAGGAGGTGTTTCAGCTGAAGGTCCAAAATTTGGACCGCTTGATTGTTCGTTCGGACGATGGGCTGGCTTTACAGCTAAAACAGGGACGGCAGGTTGCTTTAGCTGGTGTATATGAATGTGAATCCCGTCGGTTGAATATTGAGTTTAGCTATAACCGGCGATTTACAGGCGGGAAGCCCTATCCGGAGGGTGGGAGCTGGACGTTGGAGATGCGGCCGGATTATACACTGACGATTTGGCCCTTAGGTATTACCCAGGAACAGGCAGAACGGGAAGAATTGATCGTGCATTTGCATTTTGATGCAAAATACCGTTTGGATAAAGCAAGTCAGTTGTTTGACGTCGGTAATGAAACCTGTGAGGATGCGACAGAATGCCGGAAAGAAGATATCTGGAAGATGCATGCCTATCGGGATGCTATCCGTCGGAGTGCAGGGGCGTATATTTTATATCCTGGGACCGGTTCTTTTGAAAAGAGAGGATTTCATGAAATATTACCTGGTATAGGGGCGTTTGCTATTAATCCGACCAAATATAGTCAGGGTGTGGAGGATCTGAAGAAGTTTTTGAAGGAGGTGGTGGAGCATTTTCTGAATCGGACTTCTCAGCGGGAGAAAATGGCTTATCGTACTTATGAGATTTTTAAAGAAAAACAACCGACTGTAGTCAAAGAGCATTTGCCGGAATATATCGGTGAAAACAGAGGCTTGTTTCCGGATGAAACAGCCGTCTTGGTTGCGTTTTATAAGAATGAGGAGCATTGGGATTGGATTGTAAAGCATAAATTGTACAATGTCCGCTTAGGAACCCGGAGAGGAGCGATTAAACTGGAGGCCGGGCTGATTCATGCAAAATATGTATTGCTGCATACGACTGGGGAATTGCGGACAGATTGTTTGTATAGGATTGTACCGGGTGGGCCTCAGATATACAGCCGCAATGATTTGATCCGGAAGCATTATCCGGTGTCGGAAAAGGAGAATGGAAAGGAAGGTTTCTATCTGGTTTATTCGCTGGAAGAAATCAAAGAGCCGGGACTAAAGGACAGGATATGGGATGTTTCACGTTTGGCTGCTTATGGTGGTAGAAGAAAGTCAGCGAAACCCTTTATTGTGTTTTTGACGGAGTTGATAAAAGTGGGGAGCTCAAGGTAAGATGGTATTTATGTGTTAGGATATTAATGATTGGCCCGTATAAGGGTTTGCGTTTTTTTCTTTATTGTAAAATATCTTCAGGTTTGACTGATGTGGGATTCGGGAAGTGGTAAAAATTTTTTAAATTTGAAACATCTATAAGCAACATCCGGTTATTCAGACAGATCATATGAACCAGAATGAAAGCTTATAAGTCTGTTTTTAAGTATAGTAAACTAATCGCAGAAAAAACAGGAAGAGAGGATAATGTGGATATCAACCTGATTGTAAATAATTGGTTTGATATCAGTTGTGGATGTTTAATTTCGGATCATTCGAAAAATCTTCAGAATTCATGGTCAAGTGATTATTTTTGGAGTATTGGACATTCATACCATATGATGTGGGGTTGGACAGTTAGTATCATTGCAAGTGTATGCGATCCGGGGTTTTCCTTCCTGTCAGATGTCCGCAAATGGGATGAGAATTTCAACAGGTTGGAGACGGAACGAAAGGAAGGTTTCTTTGAACGTTCTTTGATACCAATGCCTCCGTTAGGAGCAAGGGCTATATTTGAAGGACAAGCCCGGTTTTGCCAGTTACAATATTTGTATTCTGTTTCTGGTCAGAAATTATCTTTTCCACAATTTGCTAAGGTGGGAATGATGGAAGATTTGTATATTGAAGCTTTTGAAGTATTTTTACAAGTTTTGGGAGAAAAATGGCCTGAAAATTCGTATGATCCTTTGGTTGCTTTGTTTTTGTTGATCTGTGATCTGGCTATTAATCCGACAGATGGTTTTCCCTTAGATGTTGTCTATTATGAAACTTTTATTATTTCAAATGATCCGAGGACCCGTTTTTTCATGTTATATCAGGTAGTAGCCCATGGTTACCCTGCATTGAAAAAATGGATTATCCTTTATTCGAAAAAGGAATATCTGGAGGTTAGTAAAGTGCTGTCGCGTAAAATTGTATGTTTTTCTCTTCATAAAAGCATGTGTAAAATAAATGAGTGGATTGAGAGAGAACCTTTTATACAGCATTTGCTGGAAGAGAAACGTTTGTTTCAATATGATTCTGGAAATATGGCTGCGCGTTTATTTTTTTCTAAATATTTGAGTTTTCAGCAGGATAAATACAGATACCTTCATTTCTTTTGCTGGCCTGGAGTAGGTATGACCGATCAGAATATGACCGATATACCTATGGAAAAAAAGTTGGCACTGGATGAATGTCACCGACTCTCTGTACAGGATACAGTGGATGCACCGCTATTACCGGAAGTATGGGCGGAAATTGTCCAAAAAATTGAAGGACAGACTCTTGTTGCCCACAATAAAGGATTTGACGAAACGCACCTTATCGGGTGTCACGAACATTACGGTATATCTTATCTGAACTATACTTTTGGATATACCCTCTGGGTTTTGCGTAGAAGATTATCTGAATTGTATGAACATCAGTTCTATACAGTTTCTGCCTACGTTGGTTTTGACTTAGATATTCACCACAACCCCTTTGTAGATGCAGAAGCATGTGCCAGGAGAGCAATTGAATTTCTTTAAAATAACAATCTGATGAACGAAAAACCTCTTATTACTCTTAATCAATACATTGCTAAACGCAAAATTTTTGAAATTCCCAGCTACCAAAGAGGATATGTTTGGGGGAAATCGCGCCGTACAAATAGCAACGATACAGATTCTGTTTCGTTTTTTATTAATAATCTTATTCAAGGATTTGAAACGAAGTCTTCAATGTTTTTGCAAGGGGTTACCGTTTCGGAACTGTCAGATAAGATAGTGATTATTGATGGTCAACAACGAACTACGCTTCTGTACTTGATAATGTTATATCTTGGGAAAGTAGGTAACTTCACAATCAGATACACAGTTCGTAAAGAATCCGATAGCTTCCTTCAAGGACTCAAAGGTAAATCGTTGGAAGAGATAGTTAGAATGTGTTCTCTAAATGAAAATGAAGCATACCAAGATATTTACTTCTTCAAGAAATCCCTTTGCTTGATACATCGTAAGCTTCATAATATTGACAAAGAGAAATTATTTGAATACTTATCCCATCAGATTAAGTTCTTGTACATAAATATCCCAGAAGCAAACGCTGCCTCTATTTTTACGATGATGAATGGAAATAAAGCAGATATGCTTGCTCAAGAGGTCATAAAAGCTGATTTATTAAGATTAGTGTCTCAACCACGGAATGAAGTTGTAATTGATGAGTCAACTCGTTGGGATACTAATATGATAAGAAGTAGATATGCCAGAGAATGGGATAAATGGCTTCATTGGTGGAATCGTACAGACGTGCAGGATTTCTATAATACTAAAAATATTATGGGACTGTTAATCGAAACATTATACAATAGCAAAGAAAAAGACAAATTATCATATGAGGGTTTTAAGAGAGTTTTTTTGGATAAGGATGATAAAATAAAAGCAGCGAAGGACACATTCTCAATGTTGCGAAAACTTCAAAAACGATTTGAAGATGTATTTTATAACTATGAGTTACATAACAATATAGGTTCCGTAATGCATATTCAGAGAAACGCTCAACCTTTTATTCAATCATATTTTGTTCGTACGGACGAGATAACGGATATAAATCTTTATTCGGATCTGGTCTATCTTGGAGTTAATCACAGTGATATCATTAAATTTGACAAAAAGGCTATTCAAATGGCGTATGATTATTCGTTTGACGTTTTGCAAAATGACAATCTTTATAATGAAGAGGATAAGGAACCTGCATTTAGGCAGTTATTGCGACGCAATGTGCAGGCATACACAGATATTAAGCAGGCTTTTGATTTTGGGATATGGAAAGAACGGTCTCTTGAGCATATATTTCCAAAATCTAAGGAGAATGAATTGGGCTCATTCGAGGGGAATAGTGGTGTGCATAGTATTGGAAATTTAGTTTTGCTATACAAGAATGACAACTCTTCGTTCAATGCCTCTTCATTTAACGACAAAAAAGCGATATATTTTAGCTTAGACAAACGTAAAGGATTCAAAAGTCGTAACCTATTGCATACTATCTCTGTGTTTGCATCTGAGAAATGGGGTATTGAAGAAATAAAAAAACAGAAAGAGACTTTTTTAGATGAATTTAAAAATCAATATGCGAAATATAATGCTAAATACTCCGATGAAAACGCTTAATATAGGACAGTTATACAATTTGACGGAAATTTTTACTGGCAAATACACAAAAATCATTATTCCTGATTTGCAACGTGACTATTGCTGGGGTGGAAAAGGACGACTGGTACAAGACTTTTTGGAAAATATTATCGAAAAAGGTTATCGTTCTCGTGTTGATTTGTCAATGGGTCTACTGTATGGTTACGAAGAGCCTTATGGGCACATACAACTGTGTGATGGGCAACAACGCATAACAACACTATTCTTGCTCATTGGTATGTTAAACAAAGAGTGCAGCAACCAATTCCGAAATTTGCTTATCTCCGATTTTGAATATTACAATGATGACAAAGAGCCATATATGCAATACGCAATACGAGAAAGTTCTCTTTATTTTCTCAGTGATTTGGTGTGTGAGTTTTTTCTAGAATCAGAAGGTGAACCAAATGATATTAGAAAGCAGTGTTGGTATTTTGGCGACTATGACAATGATCCAAGTATTCGGAGTATGCTCAACGCATTACAGGATATTCACAAATTATTGGCTTCTCCGGTTAATCGTGACATAGACAAAAGCGACCTTGCTCGGTATGTTACTCAGAATTTGTGGTTTATGTATTACGATATGGGCACACGAAGTTTAGGAGAAGAGACCTTTGTTATCATAAATACGACTGGTGAACCATTATCTCCGACCGAAAATCTGAAACCTCGTTATGTTACAAAATACCCTGACTCATCAGATATGTGGGAAAAGTGGGAACAATGGTTCTGGATGAATAGAAACCGGGATAAAAATGACACTGCCGACAATGGTCTACTGGAGTTTTTGAGATGGGTGATTGTGTTGGAAACCAAAGATGTTAAAGAGTTTGAGAAAACACAAGAATCCTTGGTCAAACAATCAGAAGTCGATCGTTTTGATTTTGAGCCTGTGCTGAGAATAGAGCCCCAAACTATTGATCAGTATTTCAATGTCGTAAAAAAACTGTTTAACGAAGCTCTTCCAAATAATAAACTGTGGCTGTCTCCGGAGCGGATAAATTCTCAGATTGATTGGTTGAGAATTTTGCCTTTGATTGCTTACTCTATTAAATTTCCTAATGCTCAAGAACGTGACATTGTCAGAGTCAAACATTTTTTCAAGAACATTGCCCAACTTAACCATATTCGTAAAGACATAGGCCGAGTGTTGTCATACGCTGTGGAAGTTATCAGGTTGATGGTTCATCCTGATATTGCACATATAATCTATATAGAGAATATTTCTGATCAGCTATTAACAGAAGAAGAACGTTTGAAGTTTACCATTTTCTTAGAATCAGAAAACAGAATCGAAATTGAAGATGCCTTTTGGAAGATTCAATACAAAACAGACCAAGATATGGATGGAAAGATATGGAATGGAGAAATCTTGCCTATCCTAAAATGGAGCTTTGTGAATGATCGATTCAATTTTGAGGAGTTTAAGAAATATATGAATGTATTCTATGAGGTGTTTAAAGGTGAGTGTGATGGTACTATTGACCTTACTCGCAGAGCATTAATCACATGCGAATTGAAAGACTATCCAAAATACTTTAAAGGACAGACTAATAAGTCTTTTGGTTGGGATTATAATGATTTTAAAGTTCTTATTAATGAAAATGTAGACAAGTTCTTTGAGTTCTTTAAGAAGATAGTCTATTCAGAGAAGAGTGTATTGGAAGTGCTTGCTCAAATGTGTGATAGTTTTCCGATAGAAAAACCTTGGGCTGAGTTTGTGCATATACCCGATTTATTAGCATATTGTAATGAAAAAAATATTCAATGGTGGGGTGATGAGCAAGGCTGGATATTGGTCAAGGATAAGTATACGAGTGGCAGACACGCTAATGTAAATGCATATAAGTTTTATTTGGAACTAAGCCAATTGTCTGAAAAATTTTGGGAAAAAAGAGAATGGAAACTTTGGTTTTATGAATATGGAAATACCTGTACTGTTTTTGATAACGACATTAGTAAGATGGCTATAGACATAAAATGTTTAGGAAATACTTCCTTTATTATTGAAGTGTTTATGCGATCAAAAGAATCTGATATAGAAAATGACTTGAGTGAATTTGCTACCAGGCATGGATTGATTTATAATGGGTCACGTTATGTTTGCCATATATTAATGAAAAATGACGTTGTTGAAAAATTAAAATCTATGCTCTGATTTGACATATCAGCCATATAATTTTGCGGCAGGAGTAGGCTGAATGATGCTCCTGCTAATCTTTTATCCATAAATACTATGGCAAATTTTTATTGTGAATACTGTAGGCAAAAGCTCTCGTCAGTATCCTATCTTACATCAGCAAGTTGCTTATATCATCTTAACGGAGCGGAGAAAGGTAAGCACCTCCCAGCACTTTAACCTGCTATGCACTTGTCCATTAAAAAGCTGTTGCAAAAACTTTGTAAACTTCTCAAAGAGAATCCTAATCTTGCAATCAGTAAAGCCATAGATTCATACACTATTAATAATAAAGATGATTATGAGATAACAAAAGAATGAAACACATACGGGAAGGGGACAATTGTGTGAATAAAAAGGACAACAGCTGGTGTCTATCAGCGATAAATTTGTATGTTTGTAGGTGTAAACAGATACAAAGAAACGTGAGGAACAGACCAGAGCAGGTTTGTGATTTTTTGAATGAACATGGGAAAAGAGACGTGTATGAAAGAGATTATTTTGGTATTATTAAATGAATTTGCTGATTGGGAAGGCGCCTTTATCGTTTCGTGTTTGGACCAGGGTGTGAAACCAGGGAATTCTGTCGGGCATGCAGTAAAAATCTTATCGCAGGCTAAAGACACTGTGATTTCAATAGGTGGACTCCGAGTATTGCCCGATTACGATTTGAAGGAGCTGCCGGAAGATTTGCGGGTTTGGTATTAATCGGTGGGATGTCTTGGTTTTCGTTAGAAGTTGAATTATTGGTCCCGCTGGTGGAAGAAACAGTCGGAGAAAAAAAATTAGTTGCCGGAATCTGTAACGCTTCCGTTTTTCTCGGAGTGCATGGTTTCCTCAATGGAGTAAAGCATACCAGTAATACACTCGCTTACCTGAAGCAATATGCCGGAGATAAATATACGGGCGAAGCGGATTATGTTGATAAACAGGCCGTCAGGGACGGGAAGATCGTAACTGCCAATGGAACCGGGCAATTGGAGTTTTGCAGGGAAATATTATATGCTTTGGAAGCTGATACGGCGGAAGCGATAGAGGAAAGTTATTTGTTTTATAAAAATGGATTCTGCCCGGAATAAAGGAAGGTTGGCAGCCCTTTAAACAGAAGTGAAATATAGTAAAATCTGGAAAAATAATGGTGCATTTGGTATATTGTGATGATAAAGCCAAAGTGTTGGATAAAATACTTGACGGCAGTAAAACGATGGTAGTTCGTGGGGCTGCCGGGCGTAAAATCCCGCACAGTCGGGTAAATGAAGGGGAAATCCTTTATTTTATGCAGAAAGGATCGAAGAAGATTTCTGCCAAAGCCACGGTGACTCATGTCGAAAATTATCTCAAACTAACGGAAGAGGAGATTACCGATACGCTCGAACGGAGTCAACCTAAACTTAATCTGACAGATAAACAAAAAGAACGCTGGCATAAAAAGTGCCTGGTCCTGGTAGAATTTGCCGGAGTAGAAAAGATAGAACCCGCGCTTGATTTCGAACATCAGGGAAATATGGACGATTGGTTGATTATCGGCAAGATCGAAGATGTGGTTGTGGGGACAAGTGTTCCTTATAACTATGAAAACAGCAGGTTCAAGTAAATTTACCTGTATTGTTGTACGGGACGGTGGGCGGACGGTTAGTTGCGGGAGATTGCCTGAAAATGAGAACAGGACGTTTGGGAAGGCATAAAGTAAGTGGAAGGCTATCCATCGGGGTGGCTTTCGTTGTGTTATTTCAAATAGTCTTGGAGGAATGACATGGAATTATGGGAACGGATTCAAAAAAAATTTAAGCTGCAAGCGCCGATTGCCTGTGGCTAAAGAAAAAGAAACGGACTGGTGAATGTTCATTTGTTTCTTTTTGTATTTTGGGGAAATGAAAATAAGATAGGGTATGAAACTAAAAATAGGTATTATCATCGGGTTGCAAATTATGTTTTGTTTGGGCCGTTGTAATGCCCGTCAGCCCCGATATTTGGAGGAAAGCCTGTATAGCCTGGCAAACATGGATTTCGGGACACATATAGCTATATCCTGTATCCAGACGCTGGGTATCACTGCAATTGCACAAGTAACCGGTGAACCGGAGTCCGAGGACTTTCCCGGTAGGTATCCTTGGCCAGGTTTCGGCGGAGTGTCGAAGATACCCCCAACGGAAGACCTTATCAATAAAAAAATCACCGGCATTGCCCGGGAAATTTCCGGGGAAAACCCCGCCGTCATGGGAGCGATCCAAGACTGTGTCAGCGACATAAAGGCTTATTGCAGGGAACATTCGGAACAATATAAAGACCGCAACGCCGATCTGGCATCGGGCGAACTGATGATACTGAAATGGTTGGGTATGACGGACATCCTTATCAGGCATGGATATGCCTGGGAACTCGACTGGAGATGTGAGTTAGAGGATTTTGAATTCGCCCTGTAGGAAATCCTGAAAAAGAACGAGGACGCAGGATGCCTGTTAAAAGCACTGGGGGACGAAACACTCAGCGAGGATGACAATATTACCGTTTGGTGTACCCGCTTCAGTAAAGCCTGTCCTTTGTCTGCGGTAGGGTGCATCGATATTGACAGCGACAGCTATGTGATCTTCCCGACACAAAAAACAGTCTTGGACCGTTTTTGGCAAGCAGCGGCACAAATCGGACAAAAGGTTGCTCTAGTTGAAAACAGCTGAAATAGTTTTAATCAATGTCAGGTCGATCACGAGGAAGGGAAACCAAATGATGCAAGGGCGTACCGGTTCGATTATTGCTCGTCGTCTTTCTATTATCCGTAATGCCGGTCTGATCCTCTTGATGCTGTGCAGCCAAATTGCCGAGAGGGGCACAACCGAAGAGCTGCAGTGGTAAATCGTGCTTTTTCAGCTCCGAGTGTTATATGTTCCGGTCAATACAAAAAGAGGTGGAAAATGTCGTCGTAATTTGTGGTGTATCTTATCAAGTATTTACATCAAATCACAGCAATTCCTCGCAGCAGGCAAAAACGTCGAAAGGTATATCTTATCAAGTATTTACATCAAATCACAGCGTT
>NZ_JH594596.1:767397-888665 GCF_000243215.1 Odoribacter laneus YIT 12061
GGTATATCTTATCAAGTATTTACATCAAATCACAGCAACCTCAGTCATCAGGTTAAAATGACGATGGTATATCTTATCAAGTATTTACATCAAATCACAGCTATTGCCAAATGACACCGGCCTCGTAAGAGGGTATATCTTATCAAGTATTTACATCAAATCACAGCCAAGGCCTGTCAAAGCATTAAAGTTCAAGATTTTTCATGAAATCCAAGCAAGAAAAAATGCAGACTTTTGCTTCCTGGGAGCTGATTTGATGTCATTTTCTGATTTCAACATTTCAAAGAACAAATGTATTAAAAAAGTTCCAATTGTTTAGGGGTTTCGCCTAAAGGATTGGATTTGCAGCCCCAATAATTGAGAATTTCTCCGTATTGCTTATCGGTGACGGTCAAAATGCTGACCTGGCCTTTTTCCGGGATGTTATTCCGTATGCGTGAAATGTGTACTTCTGCACTTTCTTTGCTGGCACAATGGCGGATATACACGGAAAACTGCATCATGGAAAAACCATCTTTTTCCAGAAATTTCCGAAAATGAGTGGCGGTATGACGTTCCGGTTTCGTCATAACGGGCAGATCGAAGAAGACAAAAAGCCACATAATTCGGTATGCATTTAGCCGGTTTTCCGACATATTGTTATTTTTTATTTAAATTCCGGATAAACCATTTTCTTTTGCTCCCCACTGAAACATCGTGCCAGAGAAGCTGTGGTTTGCGAAAGTCCGACCATCAAAGGGCGGGTTGTATTTTCAAAATAGGTGTCATTGGCCAGAATCTTTAGTATTTCTGCTTTTACTGCGGTGGTCAGTTCTTTTTCACCTTTTTGAAACAGCCCGGACACTACTTCATCGGCGTAAGGCCTGTAAGGTTCCATGAGGTCGTCCGCCAGGCAAAAAGCGTTGTAACGGTTGTGGTGAAAAAGCCCCAGGGTGGGTAATAAACCAGAACCTGTAATGGCTCGTGCAACTGCAGCCCGTAGGACGATGTAAGCATAGTTTAACAGATTATTGGGGCACTCTCCGTACCGGTCGCGTATAAAACTGGTGCCGAACATTTCCGTCCAGTATACCCGGGCAGCGGCCCCTTCCCGGTTGTCGGTATCCCCGCTTTTTACGTTACAATAAAATGGTTTTAATATATTCCCGTTTTTGCCTGACTTATCCAGTAAGGCAGCCTGATTGCGTATTTTGGCCTCAACGGTTTGTTTCCACAGGTTCTTTTTCAGGGGTTCGGAGGCGTTGATCTGGAAGCGGAACATTTCACTTTGTAAATGGTGGCCATCCAGGTTGAGCAGCATGGAGTTGGGCATGTGGCTGGCATCGCAGAAGATCACAGCTACATTGTTGGACATGAATTCCTGTAATAAAGGCAGGCTGACACTGATTTGCTGGTTTTCGATCACTACAAAACCAATATCCTCGATCGGTGCTTTATGCAATTCCCCCGTCTCTTTTATTTCAATCACTAATTGTTTGTCTTTAACCGAAAGACGGCTGGGTTTCCCGAAAAACAGAGTTCTTTTCAGCATAACGGTCCGTTTAAAAAGGTGATACGTCCGATTTCGTCTATCTGTACTTTGACTGGATTGGCTCGTTTCCAGGCTTCTAAACTTTGAATCCGGAATTCTTCCCGTTCGTTGTTCAGGGTGGAGGCTAAATGGTGCCGGAAAGTGTAGTACATACCGGACAGTTTTTGGACACGATATAAATGCTTGCTCAAGGTTGAAAGATCATTTCTGTATACTTCCGGTTCTTCCTCTTTCAAGCCTATGAGGAAAGTATCATTTATTTGCAGTATACTGACTATATTCCGGCCTTCACGGGGAAGCTGATAAATGGGCTGTCCCTGGTTTTGCCGTTCGATGACCGACCAGAAGGAGACAATTTCTTCCTTCAGGTTCCCGTCTGCATCCTGATAGATCATAACGTGATGATTGTTACGGGGATTCACATATTGGTTGATGTTGTCTTTCAACCGTTCTGCATTACCTAACTCTTCTTTCATCCGGATTTTCTTGATGGGTACGGGTTCTCCATGTTTGTTCGGAAGGAAGATCCGGTAAACCCCTTCTTTGAAGAAAGCATTCGAAGGAATATTGAATTCCTGCGTTATATCGATATGGTAATTTTCCTGCAGGTGTTTTAAGAGCATTTGCCGGATCGTAATATCGACTACTTTACCGATGTGTTTGCTGGTTTTCAGTTCACGGATGTCTTTCCGGATGTGGTAGGATTTTTCCGTAGCGCCGGGGGCGGTTCGTTGTCCGTAAACGGTTTCTTTGTGCAATTGTCCCCGGACGGCATTTCCGCAACTATGTATTTTCTTCCCGTCTTTATAGAGGGTTTTACTGATTTTGCAGAGGGTTTTAGGATTTTGTTTATACGACACCAAAAGAGGGACGACGCTTTGTCGGACGTCTTGGGCAAAACCCGGCCAGGGGGAGGGGAAATGTTCTGTGGAATCGAGGCCTCTTTTTTTGTTTTCCCGCCGGGCATTGTAGGTGCTCAAGCGTTGGAATAAACTCTGGGAAGATAAGGCGATTACAATGGCGTCTATGGCATGATGGCGCTGATCTTCCCGGTTTTTCTTCGGGTCGAAACGGACTTCCCCGGTATGTTCGTCCACCCAGATGTTTCCTTCGATGAGGTTTTCGCCTTTACTCGTTTTTGGGGCTGACAGCTCTATCGGAATAAGGGTGGGATCACAGGATTCAACGGTGAAGATACCGTAATATTTTCCTTTGGGTAAGGAAGCCGGCAGTTCATAGTGCAGGTCATCATCGGCATGGAATATCCCTTTGTCGTCTACGTCTCCGGTGAGGATGATTTGTCCCCCGCCGACCCCGGGAGGAGCATTTTTGATGGGTGTAAATGCGGGTTGTGCTGTGTCGGTATCCAGGGTACACCAGAAATTACCATCGGCACCGCTGGCCGGGCACTGGTAGTTGTGGCAGCGGAATATCCCTTCACGAACGCGTCCGAACAGCTGTACCTGCTGGGAGGTTAATTTGCTGTTATTGACGGATTCCCCTTCTTTGAAGGTTTGGCTGATCACCGGAAGACTGATCCAGTAGCTGCCGTCGGGTAAGCCGGTTTTCAGTTTTTGTTTCAGCTGGTTGCAGACGAAAACTCCTTTTTCGATCCGTCCTTTCAGTACAATTTGTCCGTCCGCAGAAATAGGTTTGGGAGCAAAGAGGGGTGACCAGGTGACGGAGGAAGACAGTTTTATCCGGCGCCAGTACTTCCCGTCACTGACATCGGTTTGAAATTCCTGCATACCTTTGCATCTAAATACTTTACGTTCTACCTCGCCTGTCAGTAATAGTTCCCCTTTTTCAGTTCGTGGTGTTTCCCCTTGTTTGGGAAATAAACGGATGACTTCGTTCTGTTCGTTTGTGATGACATAGTATTCCCTGTGGTTTTCGGTGGCGGAAACAGGCAAAGGGAAAGTGATGTCCGGAGCGGATTGCAGAATATTGTTCAATCCCCAGAGATGCCGGAGTTCTGCGGTCAGTTGTCCGGGAAAAGCCTTGACATCACTACAGATGGCAGATAAATATTCTACAGCTTTTTTGCTAATATAGCGGGTGTCATTCAATTGCCTGGAAATAAATTCATTAGATTCCTGTGGTTTCCGTCTGATGAAGCGTTGTGCTTTGGCATAGGGTAAGAGTCGGAAAGCCCGGTCTTCAATTTCTTCCCAGCTGCTGGCTCCCCATTTTTCAGGAGACGGATCTTTCTGATAGAAATCGTAGGGGGTGAGCTCGCCTTTCTCCCGGTTAAAGGTGGCGTCGCAAAGGGTTTTATTGGCAAGGCTGTCGTCCAACGAAATACTGTAAGGGATGATATGTTCGATCTGGACCGAATTGTCACTTCCCAACGTATGGGAGATGTTGAGCGTCTTCCCGGTATAGGGGCAACAAACCGTACCTCCTTTTTCTTCTATCTCTTTGTATAGTAAATATTTTTGAATGTTATCCCGGTAGGCCTTTAGTCCGTATTCTGCTAACTTTACCTTTGCTGCCTCATTTTTCTTTTCGTTTTCGCGGATTTGCCGGCTTTGCTTTTCCCGTTCCGTTTTGGAGCTCCGGAGTTCCCGGCCCATCTCTACGTGGATATGGTCGAATTTGAACGAGGGACCGTATTTTTCCCGGCAGGTTGCCAATAGTTTGTTTACCGTTCGTCTTAATTCATTCAAACCCTGCTGGACAATGGGATTGCGCAGGTTTCCCGTTTCAGGTAAACGCTCTTTTTGTGCTTGCGTCGTGATCGCCTGACTGTGGTGGTAGAGCTTTTGAAATGCCCGGTCGTTTTTTGCGAAGCCGAAACGGTTGTGGACCAGGTAGTCTTTGATTTTCCGGATAACTTCCCCTTCAGCATTTTTTTCTTTCAGGATACGGCATACCGCTTTTTCTATTTCCGGTTCGTATTCTTTGAAATATTCGAAGCGTTTCCCGAAACTATTGCGGATGCCGCCGAGGAGGACAGCGGTACTGTAAGCGTATCCTTTTTTCAGATAAGGATTAATGCGGCGGATTGCTTTCAGGGAAACATTTCCGTAGCTCTCACTCAGCCTTATTTTCTTTATTTTTTCGAGGTCGTTGGTTTGCAGTGCATAATCTTTTTGCAATTTTTCAAAAAGCAATGTATTGTCGTCGTAAAAATAGAAGCAGTGCCAGATCTCTTCCCGTTTTTCTTCCCAGACAGGGTGGGGAAATAACTTCCGGAGCTGGCTGATGGTCGTACAAGCCGGAACTTTGGTGGTGTCGTCGAAATTGAATTTTTCAAATAGTTTCAGGTGTTTGGGGATTTTTTCAAAGTTGAAATCCTTGCTTTCGGTGCACATCAGTTCGAATACGGCTTCGCGTTGTATGGCAGTCAGGTGCTCGTTTTTCCCGTAAATAATATTATTGATAAATTGATAGGCCCGGAACTCTTCGAATTCGGGATGGGAGAGGGGGGCAGGGGTTGGTCCGGCAATGATCCATTTTTGGTGGACCGGATCGTAGAAATTCCTTCCTTCAAAGACACATTTGGAGAGCAAGGATTTCTGGGAGCGAAGCGGGCGTTGCCAGAACAGAACGCTTTCGTTGGATTTGAATTTTAGCTGTTCTTCCTCTATTTCAATTTTTCCTCCCAATACTTCTTTCAAAGGCAATTGGAAGGTAACCGTGATCCGCGTATCTTCGATAAGGACATGGCCTCGCCCGTATTTGGCCTGTAAATGTGTAATCAGTTTGCTATTCCGGACGTTTGTAGCAGAGCCTTCCAGGAAAATATTCTTTTTCCGGGTGGCTTGTTCGTGGGCAAGGCCTAGATGTCCGGCTTGTCTTTGCCAGATGATTTCAAATTCCCGGATATACATATCCCGTAAGGTATAACGGGCCCTGACCCTTTCAGTACGGAACCGGTATTTTTCACCGTTTTTGGGAGCGATGTCATACAGATAAGCTCCCAAGGTCTGTTTTTGTAAATTTTTCCGGGTCTCATCGATACCTACCATCCGGTCTTTTCCAGTGAATATTTTTCCCTCTTCTTTTCCTTTGCGGCTGCTCAGAAAACCTCTTCTTTGGATCATCTGATAAAGTATACGTCCTAGTTCCGGGCGGGTAACATCTTCTGTTACGGCTTGCTTGCGCAGTTCGTAAGGATTTTGTTTTAACCATTCCCGGAATGCGGGGGTGTCCGGAAATTGCCGGACAGTCGATTTCTGCTGTTTGTCCCAGTTTTTCCACCGGCGGACGTCTTCCGGCTTTAGGGGACACATATCGTAGGCAATGAGGAGTTCCAGGAGTTTGGCCTTCCGTAATTTTTTCCGGAAATATTGGCGGCGCATTTGTCTTTTGGCCCTTCGGGTGGCATTCCGGGATTCTTCTTTTTCCCCTAGTCCGATGGTATCTTTGTTGATCCCTTCCGGAAATATGCGGACACCGGAGTATAGGATTTGATGTTCTTCCTGATCGACTAATGCCAGACCGATACTATTGGTACCTAAATCAATGCCTAAAGTGGTTTCCATAAGTTGGTAGTTTACTATACGTAAATTAATTCCGTTAAAATTCTGTAAAATATTTTGATTTTGCAAACGGTTGTGTAAATTTGTTTCGTTGATTAAACAAATCAATTTTTACATCTTATCACAGCAAGGCTATATGCCGAAGGATGTAATCCTATACTCCCGCTTCGGTGGGAGTTTTTTATTTTAATCTTGGGGCCGGGGCAATTGTGTGCACATTTGCCCCGGTGTTTTCTTTAACTTTACTTTTTGTCATTTCAAGGGTAAAAATTTCCGGTTGAATGGATTCCTGGGGGGTGTTTTTTCGTATAATGATACATTTGTTACAGAAATTATAAAAGGATTAACGATGTTTCATGCTATTGTACACTTTTCGATTAAGAACAAGTTGTTTGTGGGACTGACGACTTTGTTCCTGCTCATTGGGGGAATTTATGCGATGCTGACTTTGCCGGTGGATGCCGTGCCTGATATTACGAATAATCAGGTGCAGATTGTGACGGTTTCGCCGACACTGGCACCGCAGGAGGTGGAGCAATTGATTACTTCGCCAATAGAGATTGCCATGAGCAATATAATGAATGTGGAGGAGATCCGTTCCGTGTCGCGTTTCGGGTTGTCACTGGTCACGGTGGTGTTTAATGAGAAAGTGCCGACCCTGGATGCGCGGCAACTGATCAACGAGCAGATTCAGGCGGTGGCCGGGGAGATCCCGCCGGAACTGGGAACGCCCGAGCTGATGCCGATTACAACGGGGCTGGGGGAGATCTATCAGTATATCCTGCGGGTGGCTCCGGGGTATGAGCGGAAATACGATGCGATGGAGCTGCGCACGATCCAGGATTGGATTGTGAAACGGCAGCTTTCGGGTATTCCGGGGATTGTGGAGATCAACAGTTTCGGCGGTTATCTGAAGCAATATGAGGTGGCGGTGGACCCGGCTGCTTTGTATTCTCTGAATATCACCATCAGCGAGGTGTATGATGCCTTGACGAATAATAACCAGAATACCGGGGGCAGCTACATCGAGAAGGTGAATCATGCTTATTATATCCGTTCGGAAGGGATGATCGGCACGCTCAGGGATATTGAGAATATCGTGGTGGTGAACCGGAACGGGATACCTATCCACGTAAATGATGTGGCCGAGGTACGTTTCGGGGCACCCAAGCGTTTCGGGGCAATGACGATGGACGGGAAGGGGGAATGTGTCGGCGGGATTGCGATGATGCTGAAAGGGGCAAATGCGAATGTGGTGACGAAGGAGCTGGAGCAACGGGTGGAGAAATTGCAGAAGATATTGCCCGAAGGGGTTTCCATAGAGCCTTACCTGAACCGTTCGGCCCTGGTGAACCGGAATATTTCGACGGTGATCTCCAACCTGATCGACGGGGCGGTGATTGTGTTCCTGGTGCTGATCTTTTTCCTGGGGAATCTGCGGGGTGGGTTGATTGTGGCTTCGGTGATCCCGCTGGCGATGCTGTTTGCGTTTATCCTGATGCGGGTGTTCGGGGTGTCGGCCAACCTGATGAGTTTGGGGGCGGTGGACTTCGGTATTGTGGTCGACGGTTCTATTGTGATTCTGGAAGGCATATTGGCCCATATATACAGCCGGCAGTTCCGGGGACGCCATTTGACTCAGGCAGAAATGGATGCCGAAGTAGCCCGGGGAGCTGGGAGTGTGGTGCGCTCGGCGACTTTTGCGGTGCTGATTATCCTGATCGTATTTTTCCCGATACTGACCCTGACGGGTATTGAAGGGAAATACTTTACACCGATGGCCAAGACGCTGGTGTTCTGTATCGTCGGGGCTTTATTCCTGTCACTGACCTATGTGCCGATGATGGCTTCGCTGTTCCTGAAAAAGGAAATCCGGGCGAGCCGCACCTGGGGAGACCGTTTTTTTGAGGGACTGAACAAGGTGTACCACCGGGCTTTGTGTTTTTGTCTGCGTTTTAAATGGAGTACCGTTGCCGTGGCTTTCTCGGCTTTGGTGGGTAGCCTGTTTTTGTTCACCCGTTTGGGGGCAGAGTTTATCCCGACGATGGACGAGGGCGATTTTGCGATGCAGATGACGCTCCCGGCAGGCAGTTCGCTGAGCAATAGCATAGAGCTTTCGGGGCAGGCGCAGGAGATCCTGATGAAGCAGTTTCCGGAGATCCGGCATGTGGTGGCGAAGATCGGGACGGCGGAAGTGCCTACGGACCCGATGGCGGTGGAGGATGCCGATGTGATGATTATCATGAAGCCGTTTGACGAATGGACGAGTGCGGGAAGCCGTGCCGAAATGGTCGAAAAGATGAAACAGGCGCTGGAACCTCTGGAAAAGATGGCGGAGTTTAATTTCAGCCAGCCTATACAATTGCGGTTCAATGAGTTGATGACGGGGGCTAAGGCGGATATTGCCGTGAAACTTTATGGTGAAGATGTGGACGAATTGTATGCCCAGGCGAAAAAGGCGGCTGCGTATGTGGAGAAAATTCCGGGGGCATCGGATGTGATTGTGGAGCAGACGATGGGATTGCCGCAGTTGGTGGTGAAATACGACCGGGATAAGCTGGCCCGCTACGGCATTAACATCAGCGAGCTGAATACGGTGATCCGTACGGCCTATGCCGGGGAGATTGCCGGGGTGGTGTTTGAAAACGAACGGCGGTTCGACCTGGTGGTCCGCCTGGATAAGGATAAAGTGGCCGATTTCAATATAGATAAGTTGTTTGTACACACTTCCGAAGGGATGCAGTTGCCGCTGAGTGAGG
Source organism: Odoribacter laneus YIT 12061 (assembly GCF_000243215.1). GTDB lineage: Bacteria > Bacteroidota > Bacteroidia > Bacteroidales > Marinifilaceae > Culturomica > Culturomica lanea. Next base: position 776,175 of record NZ_JH594596.1, read on the forward strand.
TGGCTGCCATAGAATTGGTGAACGGGCCTTTGCAGATTAACCGCGATGCCACCAAGCGGCGCATTGTGATCGGGGTGAATGTGCGGGATGCGGATATACAGCAGGTGGTGGCACAGATCCAGGAGACGCTGGACCGGAATATACGGTTGAAACCCGGCTATTATTTTGAATACGGCGGACAGTTTGAGAACCTGCAGAATGCAATCAGTACGTTGCTGATTGTGATCCCTGTGGCATTGTCGCTGATCTTGCTGCTGTTGTTTTTTGCTTTCCGGAGCATCACGTATACGCTAGTGGTGTTTAGTACGGTTCCCCTGTCGTTGATCGGTGGCATACTGGCCTTGTGGGTGCGCGGCCTGCCGTTTAGCATTTCGGCCGGAGTCGGGTTTATCGCGCTGTTCGGTGTTGCGGTGCTTAACGGTATCCTGATGATCAACCGTTTTACGGAATGCCGCAAGGAAGGGCGTTACCAAAAGTCCACGCGGGTGGTGATTCAGGAGAGCACGCCTCATTTGCTGCGTCCGGTGTTCCTGACCGGATTAGTGGCTTCGCTGGGATTTGTGCCGATGGCTATTGCCACTTCGGCCGGAGCAGAGGTACAGCGCCCGTTGGCAACGGTGGTGATCGGCGGATTGATTGTCTCCACGATACTCACGCTGATTATTATTCCTATATTTTATCAGATTGTCAATTCGGCTGTTTTGTTGAAAAGGGGGCATTTCAGGCGCTTTTTCGGAATTGGCGCGGTGGTGTTGCTGCTGGTGTTGCCGGGAGTTGTACAGGCCCAGGAGGATGGTGGAGTGAACCGGGAAGTTTTGCAGGTAGCGGAAGAGAAGGCGAATGGTGGGGTTTTCCCGGAAGGTGTGCAGCAGACGGAGACAGGCGTACAACGGTTGACGTTAGAACAGGTGGTGGCGTTGGCGGTGAAAAACAGTCCCCGTTTGCAGATTGCCGAATCGCAGATTGAGATGAGCCGGGCGGGTCGCGGGGAAGTGGCGGAATTGCCTGCTACGGAATTCAGTTATTCGTGGGGACAGCTGAACGGAGAAGGCCGGGACGATTATCAGATAGAGGTGGCCCAAAGCCTGGGGTCGTTGCTGACTCCTTTTTATAAGAATGCTTTGGTGAAGCGGCAGGTGGAAACCGGGCGGAATTATGCCGTATTGGTGGAAAAAGAGGTGCGGGCCGAGGCGAAACGGGCATGGAGTTATTATGTATATGCGATGCATACGCTGGCTTTGTACCGGGAACAGTTGGAACTGGCGGATCGTTTGCAGCATGCCGGGGAGTTGCGTTACGAGCAGGGGGAGATTACCCTGTTGGAGAAAAGTATGACTTCGACGCTGGCAGCGGATATGCGGACCCGTTTGTTTCAGGCACAGGAGGAGTTGAGGGTAGCGGCCCGTCGTTTACAATGGGCCTGTTATTCGGATTCCCCCATAGAGCCTGCGCAACCGGAATTATCGATGCTTGCAGTAGATTCATTGCCGGCAGTTGGGGGTGAAGCTTACCGGAATTATTTTAGTAGCCTCACCGATGAAAAAATTGCTATGCTGAAAGTAGAGCGCAGCCGTTTTTTCCCGGAACTGTCGTTTGGCTATGTGCGCCAGGATATACGGCCACTCAGGGGATTGAATTCGTGGATGGTCGGAGCTTCTTTCCCCTTGTATTTTGTCCCTCAGCGCAGTAAGATCCGGCAGGCGCGCATTGCTGCCAATATCAGCCGGATCGAGACGGACCGCAGTATCCGTGAACTGGACCATAAGGTCGGGGAACTGCGGATTCAGTTGAACAAGTACGGCGAGAGTATTCGCTATTACCGTATGTCTGCCTTGAAAGAAGCGGAGGAGTTGATGAAAGCGGCCGACCTGATGTTCCGCGAAAGTGAAACTGATATCACGGAGTATATCCAGAGCCTGAATGCTGTCCGGGAGATTAAACGCGGGTATATCGAGGCGGTGTATCAGTATAATGTGGCAGCCTTGGAGTATGAACTTTATAGATAATTCCGTTGACTTATTGAATAGTTTTGAATAAAATAAGCTGTATTTCGGCAATTCAAATTATCACATTCTTGAAATATATAACTAATTTTGATGTAGAACTCAATGTTTGAAACAATCTAACCATGAAAAAAATATTTATCCCCCTGATCGTATTAGCTGTTGCAGGATGCAAGGATGCTAAAAATAATTCCGTTGCTGAGGCGGTGACTTCGGCAGATACGGTTGTTGTGGTTGAGCAAATAGAAGAAACAGAAGAGGCGGATGCGTATAGTTCTGCCACTTCTAAACCCAATGAGGTGCTGTTCAACGGGACGCTGGTGGTGCCGCCGGAGTATCAGGCTACCGTGACGATGGTCATGGGCGGAACGGTGAAGAGCAGTAAATTGCTTTCCGGTATGGCGGTGAAAAAAGGACAATTGTTGGTGACGCTTGAAAACCCTGATTTTATTGATTTGCAGCAGAATTATCTGGATAGTCATGCACAATTGGAATATCTGGAAGCCGAGTACAACCGCCAGCTGGCATTATCCAAAGAACAGGCAGCATCACAGAAAAAATTGCAGCAGGCTAAGGCGGAATACCTGTCAATGAAAAGTCGGGAGCAGGCCACTGCGGCGCAATTACAGTTACTGGGGGTCCAGCCGTCTGTTTTACTGACGGGAGGCATACGGCCTTACCTGGAGGTACTTTCCCCGATTGACGGGTATGTGGGTAATGTGCGGATCAATGCCGGGAAGCACATTGCTGCCGGGGAAGCCCTTTGCGACGTGATCAACAAGGATCGCACGATGCTGCGTTTGGTGGCTTATGAGAAAGATTTGTCGAATATCCACAACGGGGATACTGTCGAATTTACGGTAAACGGGATCGGAGCGCAAGTGTTCCGTGCTACCTTGGTTTCTGTCGGGCAGCAGGTGGACGAAGCCAGTCGTTCACTGGAAATCTATGCCCGGGTGGACGCTCAGGAAGAGCTTTTCCGGCCCGGAATGTATGTGACGGCCCGGATCCTGCATCAGGAAAAGAAATAAATCGTATTTTTGTAAGTCTCCCGACTTATTTGATAATTTCGTAATTCCTTGATTCCGGTTTATCAGTCCGGGTAAGATGTGTAATTAATTCCGATGTCGTATTTATGAAATTATACAGTCCTCTTTTTCAAAGTCGTTTCCTGCTGATTATTGTAATTATCTCAGCGACGGTGGCTTCGTTGATTCATTTCCCGGAGCTGATCTCACTGTTCGTTACTTACGAGCCGTTCAGCCTTTTCCCGGGTATGAAACCGCAGGATGTGGGGTTTGAGATCGGGTTTACCTTTATTTCCCTGTTGATCCTGTTTGCCGTCAACGCTTTGATTTTCAGGTTCGGCACAAAGGGGATGAAAACAGGGGTGGGTCGTATCGCTTTTTCATTTGTGGTCACCTGGATACTGAGCAGCGGTCTGGGGCGTTTTTTTATTTATCTGCATCAACATTTCGACATTCCGGCTATTGATGCACTGGCGCATCATTACCTGCATCCGCTCAGGGATTTTATCATTACCTGCATTGTTACGGGCAGTTGTTACATCATTTATCTGGTGCGCCGTCAGCAATCCTATCAGCTCGAAAACGAGCAATTGCGGGCTGAAAATTTACAGAATCAATACGAAGCTCTGAAAAACCAGTTAAATCCGCATATGCTGTTCAATTCGCTGAATACGCTGCGTTCACTGGTGCGTGAATCACAGGATAAGGCGCAGGAATATATACAGGAATTATCTCGGGTATTGCGTTATACCTTGCAGGGTAATGATACCCAAAAAGTGCCTTTGTCAGGAGAAATGGAGTTTGTGAACGCTTATATTTTCCTCCAACTGATGCGTTATGAGGATAACCTCCGGTTTGAGATCAGGGTAGACGAACAGCTCCGCGATAAGCAGGTGCCACCGATGGCCGTGCAGTTGTTGATAGAAAATGCGATTAAACATAATGAGATCAGCAACCGCCGTCCTTTGGTCATCACCATCCGCACTGAAGGGGGGGAGTGGCTGAGTGTATGCAACCGTATTCAGCCGAAGATGACCGGGGAGTCGACCACCGGAATCGGGCTGGCGAACCTGAACAAACGCTATGAACTGCTGTTTCAGCAGCAGATTGTAGTGGAAAAGACAGGGGATGTTTTTTGTGTGAAAATACCTTTGTTATGAAACTCTGGGTACTTTGGTATACCTAAAAAATAAGGGGCTATATGGGTACTGAAAATAAAATGATAAACGTATGAAAGCGGTAATTGTTGAAGATGAAAAAGCGGCCGTGCGTAATCTGATGGCTTTGCTGTCGGAGGTGGCGCCCGAAATCGAGGTGGTGACGGCTTTGGACAGTATTGCCGAGAGCATCGACTGGTTTCGTGTGCAACCGCAGCCCGACCTGGTATTTATGGATATCCATCTGGCGGACGGTTCGGCTTTTGAGATTTTCCAGCATGTGGAGATCCGTTGTCCCCTGATTTTCACGACGGCATACGATGAATATGCCCTGAAAGCTTTTAAGGTGAATAGCGTGGATTATTTGCTGAAACCCATTGCTGCCGAAGACGTACGGAATGCACTTCGGAAACTGGAATGCCTGAGGGGGGAACAATCGGCTGACCGGATGCCGGAAGCCGGTTTGCAGGGACTTTTACAGGCATTGAAACAGCAGGAACATTATAAAACGCATTTCCTGATCCCCCAGAAAGGAGATAAATTACTGCCGCTGGCGGTGGATGCCGTATATTATTTCTACATCACCGACGGGAATGTAAAAGCCGTAACGGATGGGAGGGAATACGCCCTGTCGCAGACGCTGGACGAAATAGCCGATTCCCTGCCTCCTGCTACGTTTTTCCGGGTCAACCGCCAGTATCTGATTGCCCGCCGTGCTATTAAAGACATCGACCTGTGGTTCAACAGCCGTCTGTCCGTCAACCTGACCGTTCCTGTGGCGGAGAAGATTCTGGTCAGTAAAGTCCGCGTCGCTGAGTTTAAGGAATGGTTTACGAGGGGATAACACAGGGGGACGGGGCAAATGTGTGCACATTTGCCCATCCCCGTGATTACTAGGGTGGATGTGGGCTGGTAATGGAGTTCTTCGTAGGAAAAAGCGGTCAGCTTCTCTTGTTCTCAGGCGGTTCCGAAGGATACAGGGGGTCATAGCGGCCCGGCATATTGGGGTATATACTGCAACCGTTTTCAGTTTCCTGCCTTCACGAACGAAAAGTTGAGGTTCCGGCACTTTCACCCTGCACTTCACCTGTTTCCAAACGGACAGGCGGATCATTTTCTTCGTGGCAGGATGCACCTGGCTGCCGTCTTGTTTAGAAAGATAGGGAAAAATAATAATGTATCGATGAGGAAAGGGCCGGTGTTTTTACAACAGCCCCCGGCACCGGAGTTTCAGGGGTTACCGATTACCGGGGCTTTTACCTGCCTGGATATTCCGGTAAATCACGGAGCCGGGGGCTTTAGGTCACTGTGCTTTTATTTTGCCCATCGTTTGAGCCGGGGAAAATAGGCTTTCATCTGAGCAATCGCTTCTTCTTTCGAATACCGGCTATCACAAGCCCCGTTGAATTCATCGAGAAACTGAATGCAATGTTCGATCATCCCCTCCATTGTACAATCTTGGAGGAATGCCCCCTCTTTATAGCAATAGCAGCAATAATCCTCATTGACGGAACCGTCTTTATTTGTTCCGAATTGGTCCGGAGTTCGCATCGGCATGCCGCAGCTTTGGCAAAACAGATTCATATATTGCTCATTTTTTACAAATACGTTGTCGATCCAATAGGTTGCTGATTCCGGGGTGAATTTCAATACACAGTATTCCGGGTCTTCCACTCCCCCGGGGAAATGAGGCAGCATCCAGTCGCTCCAGAGAGAGCGTTTTATCGCCTCATCCGTTACGATCTCTATTTCGCCGGTGTAAACGACGCTGTCGCTGCCTTTTACAATTGAGATCCCTGCTTTGGGATTGTCCCTAAAATGGGCTGTCTTTGCCGAACTTGTTCCGGTCGAGACGTAGATTGCACCGTCCTCGTCTTTGAGTTTTACCATTGCCACCGGGCGCGGATAGCCGTTTTCGTCTATCGAAGCCAGTGTGACGATCTGTGCCGTAGCGACTATTTGCGCTGCTTTTTCCTGAATGTCCATGTTTGTCGGTATTTTATTGTTCTGTTTTTGATTTGGATGCAAAGTTAATCCGGATTGGTTGTATTTTAATGAAAAATACTTTTTTTAAATATAAATAATAAATTTAGTTCTTGAATTGAAGTATTGGATTAATATTTACCTTTGCTACATTTTGGAATTCTGAGACAAGATTTTTATGACGGATGAAATAAATGAAGCGTTGGGTGGTTGCGGATCCGGGAGGGAAGGTAAAGGAGGATTCCGAAGCCGGATTTCAGGAAGAGGCAGGGAGTAGACGTAACATTTACAGGCGAGTAAAAAAATTGAAATAAGAGTGTAATTAAAACTTGAATACAATGAATCACTTTTGGTTGTCTTTAGGTACCGGGCTTGTTGCTGGAGGAGTGGATGTAATACCTATGTTGTTGAAAAAGTTTCCTAAGGCCTCGTGTCTTTCTGCTTTTATTCAATATGTCGTCGTTGCGATTGTGATTTTTCATATCCATCTGCCTGGGCTGTCTTGGTGGTTGGAAGGAGCTCTTGTCTCTTTGGCCATGGCTTTGCCTGTGCTGGTGTTAGTGGCCGAAAAAGAGCGTAAATCGGTTCCCGTAATTGCCGTAAATGCACTGGTGTTGGGTGTTCTGATCGCTTGGGTGAAAGTCAGTTTCTGAATCTGGTAAGATTTATAGCCCCCGTTGCAGAATACGTTGTGAGGCAAACCCGTCAATGCCGGTTTCCGGGCGGTCTTTGCGGAGGGATTATCCTTCCGGGAGGCCGGGGACATTGCGGCAGAATTTGCGGAGCACGGCCATCAGGCGGGCTTTATCGATGGGCTTGACGAGGTATTCATTGCATCCTGCCCGGAAGGCATTTGTCGATTCCGCCGTTGTTTTGCTTTACCACCGAGACGGTGATTTCCAGGTGGCGCACGCCCGTATGGGTGGTGGGATAGTATTTTTCCCTTGCCAGACTGAAGTCGTAGCCCACGGTGAAGCGTACGTTTTCCCCTTGCCGCAGGCGGTCTTTCATGTCATCGGGGATGTTGGGATTCTGAAAAATGTTTATTCCCAGCATGTTTTTCTTGTCCGTGACGCCCATCATAGCCATGCCCGCATGGTTTATTTCAGTAAGATTGCCTTCGCTGTCGTAGAGTTCGAGGCCTACTGGTAGGTTATCGTAGATGGTTTGCAGCAGTATGTAGGATTCTTTGCCGTTTGCTTCTTTTTCTGACATGACGGTGCCGGATTTGTAGTGAGCTTTTTTCTATTGATGTCTACAAAGATATATTTTATAACTTTATATTCCAGTATTCTGGGTAAAAAGCTGAATGATAAAAGGTAACACACAGGGGGACGGTGCAATTGTGCGGAAACCGGGTAGGTTTATCTGTCTCTGTTTATTGATTTGTCTCTTCCGGGCGGCTGTTTTTAGTGACCGAGTGTTTGATTTTTAAAACGGCCAGATTGAGTTCCACCGTTGTTTCGGTTGTAACCGTAGGCAATTCGTCTGTTAACAGGTCTGCGATCAATTGACCGCTTTTTTGCAGGATCGATTTCCGGGTGGGTTCATCTGCTTCAGGAAGGGCTGTTAACTGCCGTGTCAGCAAGCGGAGTTTGTAAAAAGCATCGATAATGGCGAGGGTGGTCTGAGTAGCCTGTTCGCTTTTCAGGATAGTTGCCAGCATGTATAAACCCCGTTCGGTGAAGGCAAAAGGAAGTTTCGTTTTCCCTCCTTTTATTGAAGTCGAAAATTTCGACTTCAATCCGTCCCATTCTGTTTTTTCCAACCGGATAATATATCCTGTGGGAAACTTATCCGGATTATTACTTACTGCTTCATTTACCCGTTTGGTCTCCACTCCGTAGAGTCCGGCCACATCGGAATCCAGAATGACCGGAGTGTTCCACAAGGTAATGATCTTTTTTTCGACTTGTTCAAAACTCAGGGTATCCATAGCACACACTTTAACGGATGGTTTGGTTTTCACAATTTACGAATTTTTTCCCATAAGTCAAATCCGTGGTTGCTATTCTTCATTCCAACACAAACGGTAATACATCTGGTTTCGCAGGGAGGGCTTCGGGTTGATACCTGAATTCTTCATAGGAAAAGGCGGTCAGCTCTTCCCGGGTGGTGAGACGGTTTTGCAGAATGTAGCGGGTCATGGCGCCCCGGCACATTTTGGCATATACGACGATGTTTTTTAGTTTCTCGCCATCCCGGACGAAGAATTGGGGTTCCAGCACCTTTACTTCCCGTTTCACCCGTTTCCAATCGAAGAGGCGGGTCATTTCCTCGGTGGCCAGATGCACCAGGCATCCATCGTCCTGTTTCACCGATTCGATCAGCACATCCGTCAATAGGGGTTTCCAAAAGTCGAACATATTCCGGTCGTCGTTATCCGGCAGTTTCACACTACCTTCCAAACGGTAGTTCTTGATGCGGTCCATGGGCCGGAGCAGGCCATATAAAAAGGAACAGATCCACAGATGGCTGTTGGCATACGCATAATCAGCCTCTGTAAATTCCCAGGCACGCAGATGCCGGTAGGCCATTCCATTGTAGGATAATACGGCGGCCCCGCTGTCTTCGGGATCGAAAAAAGAGAGGTAGCGCAGTTTATTTAGGATCGCCAGGCGTGCATTGCACTTGAGGGCTTTCCCCAATTCTGCTTCCGTAAAGGCCGCCAGTTGCAGGGCATGGCGTTTGGCTTCTTTTAGGAACCTGGGCTTTGTCGAAAGCTCCGGTGAGACTTCCGACCGGGTGGTCATATGTTTGGCACAAGCTAATAAAATCTGCATGGTCTTGTTTTTATCTTTATGCAAAAATAATAAAAACCGGATAAACGAAGGGTGGGGAAAGCAGATAATACTCTTACAGGAATGATGAACAAAAAGGCGCATTTGCCCTTTTTTACCAGCCTCCGAAAACGTATATCTGCCAATTGGGGGCAGCCGGGAAGTACTCATTCAATAGAATAATCGGCCAGCAGAGGATAAAGAGAAAGATATGAATGATGCAGACGGTCGCTCCCGGCATGTACCGGATTTTTAGCTGTACACATAAACGCCATAGGAATTTCATATTCCGGGCCTATTAAAATCCGACGGATAATCCTGCCGAAAAATAAGGTGCTACGCTAAAATAACCGCCGGGTTCCGTGCTGACGAACATCGCTTTCAGGGTGCGTTTGTTGTATGCAGCTATCCGCATCGCATTGACGCCTGCGGTTAGCGGTATGCTCACGTGTTTGGAATCACGGGACGGGGCAATTGTGCGCACATTTGCTCCGTCCACCGTGTGTGCTGGATCATTTTGCAGGTTATTATTTAAATCATTCGGAAAGCGGTATTCCGGCAGATAAGTTGGCTGCTTTTTTGATGCAATGGGCATTGGAATATTTTAAATGTGGTAAATATTACAGAGAAAGAATTTATTATACGGATGCTCAGCTTGAACAATGGCTGAAGAAAAGCGGGATAGAAGGTGTCGGTTTAAATTGCCTTTATCCTTTTTTGGTAAGAACAAGAAAATGGTATTTCTTTCTGAATTATGAACTTCTGCTTTATTTTGCCGTTCAGGCTATTGTCCGGATAGAGAACGTTGAAAATTACTCTAAGATTACAGCAGACATAGCCTGTGAAGAGAGCAAACTTCTTGTTTTTCTGGACAAAGCGGACCCGAAGCGATTCAGGAAAGAAATTTTGAGTCTGGAAATTCATTGTTTTTTAAATAAGTTGAATTTGGATTCTTCCGAAGAAGTGGTTTTATCATTTATAAAGTATTTTAACCCGGATTTTAGCTTAACATGGCTCAAGAGAAGTAATTCTTTTGAGACTGCAATCGAAAGTAGCGGAGATGTTTTTGTTGAAGAGTTGATCCGGTTTATGGGTATCCGGTTTGAAGTGGTCGCACTCGAAGATTTCTTTTATAAAGATTGTTACCGGGAAGATGATCCGGTAAAATACAAGAAGTACAGGCAAGGTTATAGGAATTTATATAACAGATTACTACTGGTGTTCGGATTGATAGATGAAAATGGAAAACTATCAAAATCTACCGATGAGGAATTTCACCTGAATCTGTATCAGTTCGCAAAGGATTCAGAGAATTACCAAGCGTTGAAGGAAGTTGGAATGGAAGAATATATACTTGGTATTACCGTGAAATCCAATCAAAATTGGATGAATATATGGTCTTAAATTGATTGGTGGCGTTTAGGTACATGGGGAGAAAATGCAGGCGATATAGTAGTATAATATAATTATTGACATGATAGAATTACACATAATCTTTTTATTGGTTCTGAGAGCGATTATGAGAATGTTGTTAAATATGAAAACGGATGGTATGTCATACATACATGTAAAGAACCTTCTAAGATTATAATAGATAAAGCAATCAGTTGTATTGAAAAACATATCTTTAAATAAAAAAATATATCTTTATTGTTAAATTATTTTATATATTGTGTCTGTGGGATATTAATTCAGTAAGAAAATAAATGAAGTGAGTGAAATAATTTGTTTATTATATAATGTATAATTTTATTGGATTGCAATTATGGCTATGGGTACAGCATTTGTCTGGGGTGTCGTGACTTTTTTGGCAGAGGGTTTTGCCAATTATAAACTGAATGAAAAACTAAGTAAATTTTTTTCTTCTCAGAAAGAATTTAAGCAGGAACTTTATCAGGTGATTTTGGCTACTCTTACGGAATATGAAGAAAAATATCCGGTGATGAGTGATGGTGATAAATTTCCTTTTTATGATTCACAAGCTATTATTAATGAATTGTTGAAGTATCGATTATTTGGAAGTGCTATCGATCTGGATTGTCTGATAGAAGAATTTAAGAAGAATGACCATATCATTATTCCATCTAAAAGTGAATTGGAAACCTTTTTGAATTTATTTTATGAGCATATACAGGGTAATATAAAACTTCGTAATCTGGAAATCGAGCGAGGATTTAAGGAGGAAATTTTTTGTATTTCTACTAAGTTGAATCAGTTATCGTCCTCTTTTCAGAATACGTTGGCATCTATGGAAACTTCATTAAAAGAGGAGTGGAAACGGCAATTGGAGGCTTATAAGGAGCATATTGAGAAATTCAGACCACGGACAGCTTTAGAATTATTAATAAAATTGGAAACCGCTATTGCTGATTCGGAGTTTACGGTAAATGAGAAATTTTATTCAAAACTTCATTATTGGAAAGCGGGATGTTATGAGTTACTGACACAATTCCCTGAGGCAAGAAAAGAGTATATTTTTAGTTATAAAAAGGATAAGGCAAATAATAATTATAAGAAGAAAGCTGCTTATGCCTATTATAAATCAGGGAAATTGGAAGAAGCAATACGATTAGCCAAAGAACTGAAGGAAGCTGATGATGATAGTTCGGTGATTTATTTTATCTTATTGTTTGAGAATAAAGAAGGTAGTCTTTATGATAAAATAAAGATATTGCCGGAGTATGTAAGGAAAACTAATGAATTTAAATTTTTGATTTTGGCTTATGTCCGTGATCACGAAAACGGACCGGCAGAACTTCGGGAATATCTTATTCGAGAATTTGAAATAGAACCGATAAAGCAGTTAACCTTTGATAATTTTTATACTTGTGTACTTCATGTTGATTATGCAAACTATGTTTATATACAGAATGGTTTACGTTTTGAATTTACGAAAAGAACTGCAAAATCTCCGGAATGGGAGATTATATACAAGGAAACCCATAAACTTGTTTCTGGGTTGAAGGGGAGTGAGGTGGAAAATATTTATCAAGGTGCTTTTTTCTTATATTATTTAGCTGATTATGTTGTGAATGATCAGAACGAACAACTTTTGGAAGCAAAAAGATACTTAAGTCCTGATAATGTGAATGGAGCAATGATGCTGGCTAATTGTCTGCAATTTGTCGGATATGAGAAAGAAGCTCTGGAAGTATTGGATTTTGTGAAGGAAAAATATGAAGAAGTGGCATATGCTAAATCATTCTGTTTTTTGAAGACAGGAGATATAGTCCATTACAATCTTGCTATAAAGGAATTTATTGAACGCTTGGACTGTATAACAGCTTTCAATTTTGGAAGAGTGTTGCCTGTGATTCTGAAATTGTTTGAACATGAAAATGGGGTTTGTTTTGATTGGGATTTGTGTTTGACTAAAACTTTTGAAGTAGAGGTACATAAGGAAATAGTAAAAGTTTTACAGAAGATTTTTATCCTACCTGATGATGCAGATATAAATGTTTTATATCAATTGGCTTTAAAGGAGGAAGTTTCATATGAACTGAAAGGTATTATTGCCTATATTTTGATTTTGCTCGGGAAGATGGAACTTGCCGTGAGTTTATACCGCGGATTTATTGATAAAAAGATATGTGACCGGAATTTATTCTATTACATACAGGCGTTGTATTATACAAAGAAAGATAACCGGGAGTTATTGGTATTGATGAAGCAATGGCGGGAGGAAAGCGGACGGGTTGACAGGTTCATTCTATCTAATGAATATGTGTTAAGGAGAAAACTGGAGGATTGGAAAGAATGTCTGAGTATTATGGAAATTTTGTATGCAGATGATCCTCTGAATGAAAGAGTTTTTTCTAATTATATGGTTTCTCTGCATGAAAATGATGCGTTTGATAAGATAAAGGAATTGAAAACAAATCTATCTTCCATCCGATTTACCAATGTGGAGTGTGTGCGCGATGTGACAGTTATATTATTTCAGCAAAATTTTCAGGCTGAGGCCGTGGAATTTTTATGGCAGTATGCCATGGACAGAGAAAATAGAGGCTTGCGGCTGCTTTTCTTTGAATTATGCAATCAATGTGAGAAAACTGTTTTTGAATGTTTTGAGATTGTAAAGCCTGACAGTTATGTAGAGATAAAATATGAGGATAGAGAGGAGAATTCGATTGTTTATATAAATCCGAATAAAGAAAGTGATTTGCAGAAAGCCTTATCCGGGCATTCGATGGGAGAAACCGTTTTAGTGAAGATTCCGGCATGCGACTGTTATCTTAAGGTGGAGATCGTGTGTACTATGAATAAATATCTGGCATTATATAAAGAAATACAGTTGGATGCTATGCATCCTTTAGAAACAGGCTCACCAATAATTGCGTTAAAGGCTGATGACGTAAATGATGTAAAAAGTATCCAGGATGTTTTTATCCGGAATTTTGGTCCCGGAGAAGATCAGAGGAAACGTTTAATTAAAGAGCATTTGGCTAAATACAAAGCTGGTGAATTATCCTTTTTTATGCTGGCTCCGTTATTGTTTAATGACGATTTTTATCGGACATACTGTGTTTTAACCACTCCGGAATATGGTTTACTCCTAAATCCTCATATTGATGAACTGAAGGAGATTGATTTGGCAGGTAAGGAATTTGTACTTGATTTTACCTCATTATTTTGTTTGTATTCTTTCTATAAATCGGAAAGTTTTAACTACCCGCATCAGTTTATTATACCGAAAACCGTTGCTGATTTTGTGAAGAATAAGGTGGTGGAGATAAAATATAGTCCGAAACAGGCAGGCGTAGTAGATATTTGTTTAGATAAAGTTGTGCCTGTTATGTATCCTGATAATTATAAAGAACAGGTGCTGGCTATGTGGGAGGATATGGAACAATGGATGTCTGTCAATTGTCATGTTGAAATTATTGAAGAAAAACTCGATGATTTGAGGGAATTTGAAGAAAAAAATTCTGAGAAACATCGTTTTTGGTTGAATTATGTAATGGATTATAAATATATTCTTAATCGTCCGGAACGGATTTTAATATCAGATGATGCCCTGTTTTATAATGATTGTATTCAGGATAAAGGTGGAATTAGTTCACAATTTTATCTGAAAAATAATTTTGACCCTAATATTGTGGCAAAAGGATTATTGAGAAGAAATTATATAGGAGTATTTTTTGAGAAAGGATTTTTGATAGCTGAGTTTGTCAATAAATTATCGGGCAAAGAGACTGTATTCAGCCGCTGTCTGGATAGTTTACATTATCTTTTACCTGATAATGCCGGCCGTTGTATAGAAACACTTTCCTTGTTTTTGCGGGAAATATACATTGGAGGTTTAGTCATTCCTGATCTGAACAGGGAAGTGATCCGGATTTTTGTACAGGTATTAAAAGGATGCTGTGATGTAAAGGTATTTTTAGCTATAGAAAGAAGATTGAGAAATGATTTTAAATTATTAGGAACAAAGCATGATGAAATTTTAGTGAATTTGATGGCTGCGACGAAAATTCTTTTCCCGGATACACAGGGGGGAGGGATGTTGTAAAATAGACATTTTAAGTAAATCAGTTTTCAGATAAATGATATCTAAATAGAATAAGTATGGCAGAAATTGAGTTTAACGAATTTGATTTCAGGAAAATACATCCGATTAAATTGCCTTTTGCTGAAAAATATATTTATGATATAGATTATATTTTTTTTGCAGATACAGGAAGATGGGATGCAAGGCAAACAAATATGTTTTTTCAGGAAGCGGGAAGAATGCTGGTGAATGCAATTCATTTATTCTGCCAAGGGTATTTTGATTGTGCGTTTTATTGTTTGCGACAATCTTTTGAAATATCTGTAACTTCATTGTATTTGAATGAAAACAATGACGTTATAACACAATGGAATAAAAGGCAAAATGGATTTGAGCAGAATAATATGATCCAGTCTTTGAAAAAACAATCGGATGATTATAAGGAATTAAGAGAAGGGGTACTTAAGCCATATTTTGATAGGTTGCGCGTTGTTATGGAGAAGATGAATAAATATATTCATAAGCAGGGTTTCTCAACTATGTACACCATGCGGTATAGTTTTGAGGGGCGTAAATTTTATAAAGAAGAAAACCTGATAAATTTTTTTACCAGTTGCTTAAAAGCTTGTATTGGTGCTGTTGCTGTGTGGCGGATTGTCTTAGATCCAATGCCTGCTTTATTAAATGACAAAGTTATTTTCAGAAAAACAACCGAAATGTGTACAGAACCATATAGTGATGAATTTATTGATGAGTATATGGGACGGGAAGTTTTTGAACAATATAAACAATCTACATTATATCAAGAATATTATAAATATTTTAATCAATTTGAGGAGCAAAATGAAGCTATTTTTAATATCATTCATTATCAGATCATAGACCGGAATGATTTTGATGAGATTTGGAAGCAAATGCATTTATTGGGTATACAGGAACAGGTTGCTGTATTATTTATGATGTTGTCGGATCATATAGTAAGGGTTATATTTGGGAATGGTATTTTTTGTTATACATCTAATGTAAAATTGAATGGTAATGATCAATCTGTTACCTATGGAAATGGAGTGTATGATGAATATTTTCAGCAAGGAGATATAAATCAGGCATATAAAGGTGTTTATATTTCCAGGTTTAAATTTAATACTGAATGTGTTATTACGGTTCATAATAATTTGTTTGCTGATACCGAATTGGAAAACTTCCACTCTTTAAAAGAACAGTTTGCAAACCTTTTACAAAAGGAGAGTGAAGAGTTTGATAAATTAATTGATAAATATGTTGGAAATAATAAGTAAATATTTTGATTGATTTTCTGCTTTAATATAGTAAAAATTCTACATAGGGCTGAATATGTATATTCCACAGTTTCATTTTAATATTGCCAGAGATTATGTTGAAAATACTATGAATTAATATTGTATAAATCAGGGGACCGGGGCAATTGTGTGCACATTTGCTCCGGCCTCGTGAGTAGTTTATAGCCATCCCGTGATCCAGCTCCAGATTTTTTTCAGTAATACCCCTAGGAATAGCAGGGCGAGGACGGAGAGCCAGATGCGGAAGAAATAGTCCTGGAGACGGTCCCACAGGGAAAAACGGGGGATGCGGACAAGCATCCCGATGAGTTCTTCGATGGTCTGGCATTCGGCGAATTCCTCCCGGAAGGTCGGTTCGTCCACCCAGGTTTCTTCGAACCATTCTTCGTCCTGGTGTTTTAGATATCTTTCCGCTATCATTTCGCGGAGGACGTTGGGTGATAGTTTTTCCGGATGGGGTTCGTAGTCGTTTTCTAGGGAGATCACGCCGGTGCGGGTGCCTGTCCAGCCGTGGATGCCCCGCCATCCGGTTGGGTAGGCATGGCGGATGATGTATTTTGTTCCCGTGGAATCGACGATGGCAACGCCTGAGCGGTCGTATTTTTGCAGCAGGCGGGTGGTGGTGACCTGGAAATCTTTTTCCCGGGCAAAGCCCCAGACCATGTCGTCCCGGGGATCAAAAATCAGGATGGGGTATTTTAATTGTGCTTTCATGGGAAAAGTTTTAGGGTACTGGTATCATGCGGGAGTTGTCCGGGTTTGGATGCCGGGGGTTTTACTTTTTTATATTTTTTCTTTTTGTAACCGGATGCGATCAGCCCACGCCTGCGGATCAGGAATTTGGTGACCGGGGGACGTTCTTTTGCTTCCTGTATATTCTTGATCCATCCGGGATGGAAAGATAGCACCTGTCCCGGATAGTGCTCTTGTTGCAGGGGCGGATACAAGCCGGGGAGTACCCGGCAGATCAGGGTGTCTTTGTTTATTTCCCATTTTCCGGTGTAATAGTCCGTCCAGCCGTAGTCGTAGCTCCAACCATGACTGAGCTGTTCGAAAGTTTGGTCGGTACGCAGTTGAAGGGTGCTTTCTGAAAAGTTTTCACTTTCAAAGTCTTGTTGTATATGCTTGTAGGTTCCGGGAAGAGCCGGAGAACGGAGGTGCTTTGCCGGAGGAAGTTTTTCGGTTTTATATTTTTCCCCGTTATAATACCAGTTTCCGGTGGTTGCCGGATAGGCCCGGACATGGATATCCCGGGGCTCAGGGGTATGGGCGATGAATTCAACCTTGTAGCTGAAGGGGTAGGTCAGAAAATCGCTACAGCTCAGTACCAGCGTATCGCCACGGGCACAGCGGATGGAAAACTGGGTATCTCCGGCGTAAAGGTTGGCATACTTTGTCGTTTCAGGCTTATTTTTAATCCCGATGAAATGGGGCGGGAGGGAGCCGTCCCGTTCCAGGGAGTTGTACCAATTGGCAATTCCGTCGTTCACGATGTTTCCGTGAAAGATGATGGAGTCTGGTTTGTTTTGTCCCCTTGCTGCTTGAAGAGGGAAGGATATTAGCAGGATGTAAAACAGGAATTTCATGGGGGGTGTGGAAAATGGCAGGTGATTGAATGGGCTACGGAGGTTTAACGGATGGTTCAGGGTTTGTTCTTGATTTTCAGGATCGCATGGCTGATGATCAGGGCGTCGCATCCGCCGGGAGATTCTTCCGCTCCGGGTGCAACTGTTTTCCCGGAGGAGAGGGTGTCGGTCAGTCGGGCTTTCCATTCCGGGAAAACTGTGGTGTCTGCTATTTCCCAGCCGGGCAGTTTGTAGCGGATGAGGGTGTCGGTCACGAAATCGCGGACGCCGCTTGCTTTCAGCCGGTCTGTGAATTTCCCGAAATCCCTCGGGTCCAGGTTCAGCAGGATGAAGGCGGAAACGACGGGCAGCAGGTCGGTTACTGCTATTTTGCGGTATTCGTAGCGTTTCAGGACAGCTTCTGCAAGCGGGCCGAGCAGGATACTCCGGAGGTATTTTTCGCTTTTTCCCCCGGCATATCCGGCGGAGAGGGCGGTGAAGGCATGCACGAGGTAGTCTTTGCTCAGTTGCAACAATAGTTTCTTGTTGGAGATGCCCGGGTGATATTCTTTTCCCTGGGCTTCGGCTTTTTCCAGTGCCCGGATATGCTCTTTGTCGTCGAGGGTGAGGCGGCGGTTTTCCTGCAGGAGGGTCCGGTAGTGATGGCCGGGGAACTGATGGCAGCGGGCTGAGGGACAGGCGATCTCCACGTAGCCTTTGGCACTTGCGGAGAAGGTGATTTCAAAACGACCGGACCGGACGGTGTTTTCTTCCTCATACCGGACCGGGAGGCCGTCCAGGCTGAATGTCCCGCTGAAGGGATGTTCCGGCAACGGGACGGAGGTATCGGTTTCCGTCCTTTCGAGGAGTTGCAGGTAAAGGGCCGAAATCCGGTTGTAGTCCTCGTCGTCTCTGCCCGCCATGATCCCGGCATCGTTCCACAGCAGGAAGGAGGTGCGGTTGTATTCTACCGGGTTGCCGTCGTAGTCTTTGGCGGTGCTGTAACCTTTGGCCAGGCGTTCTTCGCCGAGCAGCCGCACCAATGCATTGGGAGATAGCGGAAATTCCAGGGGTACGTTGTTCACACTCAGTACATTCCCGTCGATATGGATTTGCAGCATCGCGGCTTTCTCTGCCGCAGAGAGCAGGTAGGCGGTATCGTAGCTCAGCAGGTTTTGCCACCAGGCGGGGGTGAACAGGCGGGAACGGGGAAATTCTTTGAAGCTGGCGGCAAAGGTATCCAGGCTTTGTTCCCTGCTCAAAGCCTCTTTGTCGTCGTAGTTCAGGCTGAGAGTAAAGTCCCCCCGGGGGGTGAGCGTGAGCAGGCATTCCATCCAGGCTCCTTCGGCGGGACAACGGTTGTACATCTGCTTCCGGAGGTTAGCAGCCAGGTTGTAGAGTTTATCGGGAGCTGGAACCAGCTGCTTTTCTGTTCCCTTTTCGACCGAGAGGAAAAGGGATATGCCCCCGAAGATATTGATCGTTACTTCGGTTTTGTCCCATCCGGCCCCTTGCAGGTGTTCCTGTATGGTACGTATCATTTCGGTGAGGGGACGCAGCGGATAACTCCCGTCCATGTAGCTTTGCCGGCGGGTAAAGAGTGTTTTCCCGGGTTCGGGGGCAGGCTCCGGCAGGGTGAGGTATTCCTGCTGCGGATGGTTGTAAAGGGTTTCCGCCATGTCGAGGAACCAGAGCCAGTATTCCCTGCGCAAGGGAGCGGTTGCGGTGCCTGCTGCTCCGGGTTGCCCGACATAGGCCAGTTCGGCGATAAAATCGGGGGGCAGTGCATCCGGGTCGAAGTAGTTGCTGTCGGTGTCATCTTCCCCCTCGTATTCTTCGTCTTCCCACAACAGGACATCTTCGGCCCTGCAAAGGATGCTATAACAGAGTTTGACGATGGCATAGGCGGTGATGCTCCGGGCATTTTCGCCGTAGTAGGTGGCATAATTGCTCAGTTGCCGGGCCTGGCTGACCAGTTTTTCCTGGGTGGCCCGGCGTTCTCCGGGGTCTCCTTGGGGGCGGTACAGGAAATCATTGGCTGCCCGGAGCAGGCACAGGAAGCTCTGTTCTTTGCAGACGTATTGCTCCCACAGCGGGTATACCTTTTTGCAGCATTCGCACAATATCCGCTGCACGACGACGGGATTGCCGATGTGGCGGTAGAGTTCCACCCGGTTGGCCAGTGGGAGGTGTCCTTCCGGATGCTGCTGCACGATGCCACGGAGTGCGGCCATGCGGCTGGCCATCCGTTCTTTTCCGTTTGCCTGCTGCCCGTCCGGCTGAAATGTTTTGCGCGCCTGTTTGCGGAGGATGGTGTGGTATTCATCTTCCAGACCGATGAATTCGATGATGGCCTGGCAGATGCTTCCTTCCTCGTCCAGTCCCCAGTAGGTGGAGTAGCAGCCGTCACCGTATCCGCTCTGGAACAGGGGGAGGTGGTAGTCTGTGCCTGGAATCTGAAAGTTCAGCCAGTTGCCGCTGTCTGACTGGTAATCGGGGTAGCGGCGGGCATTTTCTTCGAGCAGGTCGCACCAGAGGTCGTTGTAGAGGTCGCTGTCCGGTTTTTCTTGCTGCATCTGTTCCTCAAAGTCGCAGAGGGCTGCACATACCCGGGGGTCGCAGAAGCATGCCAACCCGGTGTCTACCGGAAAACCGAAGGATTCGCCGGCCTGCACCTCTTCCGGATCTTCCGTGCCGGTCAGGGCTTGTTCGAACCGCACCGCCGGGCGGTTGGTGAAGCAAATGCGGGCGGCAGCATATTCCCCGTAGCTTTTCCGGGGATCGTCCGAGAGGATGCACAGGACCACCTCGTATTCTCCGGCGGGGACGGTCCGGGTAAAGGGCGGGGTATCCCGGCTGAGCCCTACCAGGGGATCGGCTGCGATGAGCCGGCCACTGGGCAGGGAGAGCTGACCGATGTTCAGCAGGTGGACATAGTCCTGCATGTCCCCGCCGGGGGCAAAGAATTTATTGAAGTATCCGGGAGATGCCATGTCGTGCGTTTTAACCGTTTTCAGCCGGGGTTATTTTTTGCCCGATCTGTCCGGCTGCCTGCTGTAGCTGGTTCAGAATTTGTTTTTGTACCGGGAAGATGACGTAGCTGTCGCTGTCTATGCCGAGGCAGCCGACGGTATGCCGGGGACAGGCCTCGCTGAGCCCGGCACACCAGGTGGTGAGGTCGTCGTCTTCGTCGAAGGTCCCGTCACCGAGGGCTTCGGTGAGGCATTCCGCTTCCTGGTTCTTTTTCCGGATTTCCCCGAGCGCGAACCGGAGGTCGTCCAGTTCGCATTTCCAGTCGAGTTCCCAGGCATATCCGTGTCCGAGGAGGATATCCACCATGCCCAGCCATTTCAGTTCCAGGGGGGATGCCTGTGCCGGATCGGTGTTGCGGTCTTCATATTGCCCGGCGTGTTCGCTGCAATAGGTGCTGATGTCGCTGATGCAACTGTGGATGGCCTGCATGACGGCAGGATCTGCACCGGAAATCCGGCGGGCAATATCGGTGATGTTTTGGTTGACGGCGTCCTCCGTTGGTGGTACAAACCGTTTTTTCTTCGGGACTCTGCCGGGACCTATCCAGGAATATTTGCCGGAGAAGTCTTCCGGTTCGAAATCACCGATCGCTTGGGCGATTTCCTGGATATAAGGCAATAGTTTCACCCGTTGGATGTTTCCGTCTTCTTCGGTTCCGCCCAGGGCAAGTGCGGGGACATAGCCCAGGCATTCGTCCGGTTGGGGGGTACCTGCTTTTTCCCTGATCTCCGGATAGCGGTCCAGGGCATAATAGTGCCTTTTGTCGAAGAGATGGAGGTTACAGAGTATTTCCGGGCGGTTGGGCAGGATCTGGAAGGTGCCGTACCGAATATTCAGGAATACGATGTGGTCTCCGAGGGTCTGGCTCTTCACGCAGGCAAAGAGGTCGCCAAAGGCTGTCACCAGAAAGGGGACGGCGCTTTCATTCCAGGCTTTGCGGAAGTACCGGTCGACAAAGTCCTGATAGTCTGCCGGATTGACAAGGCGTACCATTCCGCCGCAGAACGTGCCCCGGCCTGCTTCCTGCCAAAGGTCAAGCAGTTGTTCCGGAACCCTTCCGCTGTATTTTGCGATTTCGGCGGCATCCACCGGTTGCCGGATGGCATCTGCGTTGTTTTCTAAAAAACGTTCGTACATATCTTATTGTTGTTTACTCGTTCCAGGGAATCTGTGTCCACGGGGACTGTGCTGACCGGAGCAGGGTGGTGATGATCTCCTGTGCCGTTTCGCAATCTTCGGGTTCGCCATGCCATACGCCGCGCCCGAGGACGAAGCTCCGGCCGTATTCTTCCCAGGAGGAGAAATGTTGCATGGCTTCTTTTCGGGCTATTTCCATGATCTGCCACATCTCATCAACTGAAATGTATCCGCATAGATGGGTCCAGCGGGCGACATTGACGATCCTGACCAGGTCCCAAGCGATCACGGTGGACGGTATTTCTGCGGCACTGCAATATTCCTGTTGAAGCATGAGGTTGCAGATGAGGACGACGTCCTGCATTTTTTCCCCGGGTGTGCCGGAAGTAACGGCTTCCAGGCCTTTTTCGTGCAGGATGCGCAGGGCTTCATCGGCTTCGGCATGATGGCCTTCTTCGAGCAACCAGCGGACGGTTTGCCAGGTGGTGGCGTGGTCCTTGATCCCCCACCAGTCGCTCATCTGGTCTTTGATGGTGTCTGTGTCGTACTCGCTTCCGTAGCTGTCCACCTGTTCCGAGTTATAGACGAACAGCGGGGCTCCGAAAGCCAGCAGCCGCAACTGGGCAGGGTTCAGCTGGCCGTTACCGGCACGTTCGATTTCCCATTCCTCCGCTTCCAGGTCCGCTTGCTGATAGCCTCCCAGAGCCTGGGCGTAGTCGTTGGCGAGTTTCATATTCAGTTTCATTTCTTCTTCTGACAGGGTCATTCCGGCAGGCATTCCTCCCGGCGCACCCATAGCGGTCTGGGCTGCCTGTATCTGGTCGAGGCCGGGGACACAGGCCTGCATCTGGGCTTGTATCTGTGCCTGCAGGTCTTCCAGTCCGGGCATCTGGAATCCCGGAATGTTCCCGAATAGGGCTTGTGCCTGTTCCTGAGTGGCTTTGAGGGCTTGTTCCTGTGCAGCTTTCAGGATCTCTGCATAATTTGCTTCTGGCTGGTTGTCTGTTTTTCCCATGGTATGATTGTTTTATGCACGGCAGCTTTATTGGTCCGGCTGCCGTATGGTTTTATATTCTTTTATCCTTGTGCCCCGGCGTTGAGCAGGAGTTCGGCAATTTCATTGAAGCCCCTTTCTCCGGCATAATACAGGGCGGTATGTCCGGCGTTGTCTGCGCGGTTTACGTCTGCCCCGTTTTCCACCAGCAGGGCGGCAAAATCGTTGTTGCCTTCGCGGGCGGCCAGAATGAGCGGGCTTTCGCCCTGTCCGTTCTGGGCGTCTATGGCGGCCTTGGCGCCGATCAGTGCCTGGCCGATAAATTGGTTTCCTTCCCAGGCTGCATAGTGGAGGGGTGCGGACCCGTTGAGTTGCGCTTTGTTGGCGTCGGCACCTGCACCAAGCAGTAGCCGGACGATGAGCAGGTTGCCTTTGGAGCAGGCGATGAGCAAGGGTGTTTCCCCGTTGTCGTTGGCCGTATTGAGGCCGGGGATTCCCGGTATGCCGAGCAGGGAGCGCACGATCTCTCCTTGGTTGTTGCTGACGGCCTGGTGCAGCGGGGTGTTCCCGTAAGAATCACTGCTTGCGTTGCCGGACAGCAGGGTGACGATTTCGCGCAGGCCGTGTGCTGTGGCATAGTCGATGGCTTTGTGCCCTTCGTTGTCCGCTAGAGTGGTGTCTGCTCCCTCGCCGATCAGGAAGAGGGCGGCTTCCGTCCGTTTGTTGCCGAGCATGCGGATGAGCGGGGTACAGCCTTCGTTGTCTATGCTGTTGATGTCCGCTCCGGCAGCGAGGAGGAGGGCAATGATTTCCTTGTTTCCGCTTTGTGCCACGGCGTGCAGGGGCGTTTCGGATTTGTTATTGGCGAGGGTGGCATCCGCGCCGTTTTGCAAGAGCATGCCGGCTATTTCCCGGTTGCCATTCCGGCAAACATAGTATAAGGGGGTGTTGCCCTGCATATCCCGTTTGTTGACGTCTATGCCTCCCTTTTGGAGGAATATCTTTACAATGCCTTTTTGTCCGTTGCGGCAGGCGTTGAGGAAGGTCTGGTTGTTGTCCATAGCTTAAAGTTTAATGTGATGGTAAAGTTGCTGACGGTCATTTTTTTCGTATCGTTTTCCCTGATAGTAAAGATCGTCGGTAAAGTGGTACCTGTCATTTTGTGCTATCCGGTTATGCTCAGAATGATTCTTGGTTTTGTTCATGTTTTTCTTCATTTATGCAACATTGTCAGGGCTTCATCAGGTGTCCGCTTTTGTTGTTACTGGTTTATTTAAAAATCGCATTCCGGTATATAAACAAGTCACTCCAACAGGCGGATATACGATGCCGCATAATACTGCAAGCATATTCCATCCGCGTTCATCTCCTTCAGAACCGTCCAAGCCGGCAGCTTTCAGCAAGTGGTTTGTAATTTGCCAGTCTGAGAGGTTTTGGTCTAAACCGATAAAGACAAACCACAACAGTACGGAGCAACCTTCCAGTCCAAACAAGAATAAGATAGCTTCAGGCTGAATGAAATATAATTTGTAAACTTTGTAGAGGATCATCAGATCCAGGGCCATAAGTATCGCTAAAAAGCCATATTCCATTCCACCCTGGATTTCCAACAGTCGCGCGAAGCCTAAGCCACCACAAAACAGTGTGATGATTATCAGTAAAAGGCTGAAAGCTGTCAATGATAGTATGGATTGGACGGTTTTATTCATTGTATTGGTTGGAAAGGAGGATTGTCAGATGTTATCTTTCGTTGTTACTGATGAATTTTATTTCATTCTTATTTCTTTCCAGTTTATAAATCTCAATTTCTCCACTGACATATTCAGTATCGTCTTTATCTTTTAGAACAACAGGCTTTAAAATTTCTTCCTGCGTTTCAATATATACGATACGGGGAAATGTAAAATTGCTGCCAATGAATAATCGTGCGTCTGTATTATCCTCAGCAAAACGATAAGAGATAGCTAAACAGTCGTTTTGCTGATTACCGGAAACGAATATTGTTTCTTTCTTCAGCTCTCCATTTGTACAACTGACAGCTTTTATTACTGCTAAAGGATATGCGGTCGCTATCTGGCTTGTTCCCGAAAGCAGGTAATATCTTTTGTCCGGTACCTGAATGGAATAAACAGTATCATAACATAGCCCCATATCATTGTCCTCATTTATATCAAAGAAATAGGATTGTTCTTTATCCTTATATTGAATATAAGAAGCAAATAATGGCATTGAACCACCGAAATAAGTGTTCCGGGAAAATATCCTCATATCCCCGTCAGTTGATACTGCCATCGTAAATTGCCGTTCTTTTTTCCTCAATTCTCTAAAGTCGTATTTCATCCCTTTATCGGCTGTGCAAAGTTCTTCCAGCAGGATAGAGAAGCTGTTTTGTAAAGAATCGCAGTAATCATCATTCGTATAGGAATAATTTTGCCGTAGCGTATACAAAGTATCCTGAATGGAGCAAAGCTGTTTTTCCAAAGCAGACCAATCATTGTTGCTTTGTGCCATTGTAGTTTTCACTGCTCCAAAACAAAAGACGATGCAAAATATGTATTTTATCTTCTCCATTTTTATGTGCTATTATCAGTATTGTTGTCGGTAATGGTCTGTTGCGCGTTTCCGGTTTTGTGACCGATTGTATTGTAGGCGATAAAGACCTCTTTTTTCTGAAAGCTTTTTCGTTGCTGATATGCCTGAATTTTTGTGTATGCGTCTATTTAGTGGTTCGTAACAGGGGCACAAATCATAAATCCCGGCTTTCAGGAGTTATTTAACAGCCATTTCACCAGGGTTTCGTTGTTCCTTTCGGTGGCGATATCGAGGGCGGTTTTGCCTTCGTTGTTCACGGCAGCGGTGTCGGGCGTCCCGAAATCAAAGAGTATTTCGGCGGCGTTTTTGGCTTCGTTTCCGTAGTGGTCCGCTAAATAGTGCAGGGGCGTATTACCGGCATTGTCGGTGGCGTGGATGTCCGCCCCGGCTTCGAGCAGGGGTTCCAGTATTTTCAGGTAGTTGGATTCCAATGCCTTGCAGAGGTGCAGCAAAGGGGTACGTCCCCGATTGTCCCGGCTGTTGACCTTTGCCCCGTTTTCGAGCAGATACCGGAACAGGGTTTCGGCCAGTTTCGTATCCGAATGGCAGGCCAGCGAGAAAGCTGTTTCGCCTTCGGGGGTGGCAGGTGCTTCCGCTTGCCAGCCTTTCTCTTTGAGCAGGAGCAGCAGGGGGGTATAGGGGGCCTGCGTTTTGTAGCTGCTCCGGTTGTCGTTGTCCAGCCAATGTGCGATGGCTGTTTTTCCGGTGGCATCCTTGTAGTTGGGATCGGCTCCTGCCTGCAGCAGCAGGGAAGCGATAGTGAGGCTATGGTCCCATAGCGCGCATCCGAGGGGGGAGAGGCCTTTGTAATTGTAATATTCCGGCTCGTCATAGGTGGTTTGCAGCTCTGCGCCGCTTTCGAGCAATGCCGCGACGGCTTCGGTGTCTTTGCGGGCCAGCGCCTGGAAGAGATCCATACCGCCGATTCTGGCAGCGAGGGGATCTGTTGCGGGATCTTTCCCAGCGAGCAGCGCGCCGGTCAGTTTGGCTCCGCCGTCTATGGCATCGGTCAGGGGCTTTTTACCGCAGTTGTCTTTTTCGTCCGGGTCGAGGCCTGCTCTGCCCAGCAGAGCTTTCACCATGAGGTAATTGCGTTGTTCTTCCTGCCGGGCATCGGCGAGGTCCTGTTGTATCTGTGCTTTTTGTTTTTCGGGATACCAGCGGGTGGCAAAGTCCTTGATGAGTTCCTCACAGCGGTTGATGCGGGAAGCGACCGACGCGGCCTTTGCTGCGGCAATGTGCAGGGCGTTCCGTCCGCTGGAATCGGTGGAATCGAGCCGGATGCCGGAGTCGATAAAGGCGTCCGCCATACCGTAGTTGCTGTTCCAGAGTGCCTGGAGCAAAGCCGTTGTCGTTTTTCCGGAACGGGGGAGGCTGGCTTTGGCATTCAGCAGGATGGTGGTGCATTGGTAGAGCCTCCTTTCGTCTATGTCGTGGGCATTGCGTATCATGCCCAGATAGCATAGCGGGGTGTTGCCTTCGTTGTCGCGGACATTGATGCCGGCTCCGTGTGCCAGCAGGTAAAGGATGGCGTTCGCGTCGGCATAGCTGCAGGCCAGGTGGAGGGGAGTCCGGTCGCGGTAGTTATCGTCTATCCCGTTTATATCTGTATCCATGAAGGCCTCCAGTATGGTTTCCGGCGACGCTTGTTCCCGGTATAAGTCTTCAATTTCCCTCAGTGTCATAGCTGATCTGTTTGATGAGTTTTTCTATATGTTGGTAGGGCTTTTGCAGGCTTGCTGCTATGGCTTTTACTTCGCCGTACAGTTGCAGCCGGAAAGCGGTTTCCGCTTTGAGGCGGAGGAGCTGCGTCCTTGCCAGTTCCTGCGGTACTCCCCGGGGCATCGGGCAGAGGTACAGGCGGTCACTGTATGCGTGGTGGGCCAGGGGAGAGGGCAGGGATTCCTGCCGGAACGGGACTGTGGGGAGGTATAGCTCCGCTTCCCCGAGCAGGCGGTGGCCTTCCTCGTACCATCCTGACAGGTAGCAGCAGAGCGCTTTGTTGAACAGCAGGGGCAGGTCAGGGGCGATGATCCGGTCCAGGCAGTAGTATGCGGCTTCCGGCGCTCCGTCCGATAGGTAGGAAATTCCGGCATCGAACAGGCATTTTTCTTCTTCGGGCGACAGTCGGGGCTGTTTCCCTGCTAAAGGCGTATTTCCCATGAGTCCCATATTCCCCTCCTCTTTCTTAGCTGAATATCGGCAGGGCGACTTTCAAGTTCGGGTATTTTTCACCCAGTTGTTTCAGAAATTCGTTGGCGACGACAATATCCTGTATGGTTTCCTGCGGATTGACCGGGATTTCCGGGATGTTGGTGAAAATCAGGCAGGAATAGATAATCAGATTTACCGGTTTTTCGTCTGTCGGCAGCGACAGTTTATATGCTCTCACATTGTTGCCCCGAGCCTGGGCCTGTGCTTTCACCTGGCCTTCGAGCGGATATTCCGTAAGCGTGGCCTTTTCGAGGCGGTCGCGCTTGAATACGTAATGTTTGTCTATATCCCCGTCGGTATCCGCATCGAGCAGATGGAGGTTATCACCGCTCAATATCACATATTTGGCGGTATGCACGGTATTGAAACGTACTGTTCCCAGGGTAGCCATTCCTTTCAGTTTGTCTTTGACGGCATCCTTGACGACGTCTGTGGTGTGGTATTCCAGGCTGGCATAGTTGAAACTGTCGATCTTTTCTTCTCCCATAGCCTCTTTCAGGAAAGACAGGTCGGAATTGAGGTATTTGTCCTTGTACTTTTCGGCGTTTTTGAATTCCGTTTTGAAATCGGTGGCGTTCACTTTTTCGGCCTGCTGTGCATTCCGGCGTTTGGTGTAAAAATAGTACCCACCGTAGAAGGCGATGCAAGCAATGACGATGATTGGATAAAATGACATAGTGTCTGTTTTTTAGTGATTAGACTTATTGATTATATCTCTACTGGTTTTATATTTTTCTTTTTGTTCGGTATGAATCCCCGGATGATAAAGGCAATAATAATCAGCCCGACGATTTTACCGCCGTAGCGGGTGTAAAAACCGAGCCGGTTTAGTTTTTTGCCGTCCAGGTGGTTGGCTTCGAGGATAGTAGACAATTGTTCGTCTGTCAGCTCGTAATAAGTATCTTCCTTTTCGCAGTAACCTACCAGCCGGGGTTCTTTTTCAATATACAAGGGAAGGATATAAGCGATGTTGAATTCCTGGTGGAGGGTAGCCAGGTCGATGTAGTTGCCCTCGTCGATTTTGTAATCATCGGTGTCCGGCAGATCGGCCACTTTGTTCAACACTTCGCGGTCGCCGAAAGGTATCCGCACACCGCGTGCGGACACGGTCTGACAGCTGAAAAAGAGGAGGATTCCCAACGCAAATAATAGTTTCAAATGTTTCATTTTTCTCTGTTATTGATTCATATACAGGCCTGTTAGGTATGGTTTCCAGCTGGGTTGTTCCTGTTTTTGGATCATTTTATACTGCAAATATATAAAAAGAGATCATAAAACAAACCGATCGGTCGGTTTTTGTTTTTATTTCTGCAATGGGTGTGTTTTAACCTGTTCCGTTGGGATTGTGAGTCCGGTAAATGACTTATAGTGAATGAAAACAATACATAAAGTTTTCCTCCCGGACTTTTACAGGCAGCTGGTTCGGGGATTGCTTTCCGATGATCTTGCCTGCTCTTTTTCGTTTAGGATTGTTCCTGTGCTGTTTGTTGCATTTGTCAGATACCTAATTTATAACTCGGAAGGGACTGAAAATGGTGTTGTAAGGAATGGTTTGTTCGTGTTATTTCGTTTTTTTATCTTAACTTTGAGATCGTCAGCCGAATAAAATTTTGCGGAAAATGGACGTTTTAAAATGTACGGTTAAATGGAAATGGTAATAATTCCCATTTTTAATAATAACTTGATTTGCTGCAGATTAAAATAATTTTATTACTCATGGAGACGGGGCAAATGGGTGCCCATTTGCCCCGTCCCTCTGTGTTGTTGCTCAGGCTTTGATCAGCGAATAAAGGAAATGGAGTTTTTGGAGTAATTCTTCCGTGTCCAGTCCCTGAGAGAACGCTTCTTCAAACGATAGGCCCCAAAATACGTGATGGAACATTGAAGCCGTTTGTTCCACCTCTAAGTCCTGCCGGATTTCTCCTTTTTCCCTGGCCTGCTGTATGGCAGTGAACCACAATTGGTAATCCCATTTCAGACAAGATTTTACTTTTTCTTCCACATCAGGATAATACAGGCGTACCTGCGTCAATAGGTGGAAATAGTAAAGATTGAAACTACATTTTCCCGGATTGTAGCCGTCATCCAGAAGGTTTATCAGTTGCTGCATAGTTTTTTTCACTCCGGCGATATATTGACCGATGAATTCGGGCAAGGAATGGAAGGGTGAGAATTGGTATTTGTTTTCTGGACGTTGTGAATCAAATACATATTTATCCACTACTGCCACAAACAAATCCTTCTTGAATGGAAAATAATAGAGCAGCCCTGCCTTTGACAGTCCGCAGGCCTTGGCGATTTCCGTCTGGCTCGCTTTCTCATAGTTCAGTTTGGCAAACACCCGCAGGGCATTTTCCAGTACTTCGTCCCGGTTTGTGATCATATTTCTTTGGCTGTGAATTTCAGGTGACTAAGATACAATTTTCCCCTTAGCTTTTCATTGTGGTCTGATGCTTTTTATTGTCTTATTTTGCTTGCTTTTCGTTTTGTGGAAGATTTTATACTCAGCGGATTTTTTCAAAGGGACTCATTCTCTCGTCTGATCTTTGGTTCGCTGAATATAGTTTATAAGTAGGATTGGCTCGTTTTTAGCCTGTTGCAAGAATAACTGTACGGAGATATTGAGATAAAATCCAGCTTTGTATTTTTTGTTTTGTTAGGAAAAATTTGTAAATTACGAAATATTCATAAATGTGTTGTGTTATGGGGTAGATTTGCAGATCATTCAAAGTAAAATCCGGGAGTTACGGGGTAAAAAGGTCATCTTGGATTTTGAACTGGCAGAACTCTATGGTGTGGAAACCAAGGTATTGAAACAAGCTGTTAAGCGGAATATAGAACGTTTTCCCTTAGATTTTATGTTTGTGGTGACGAAAGAAGAGGAAATTTTTCTAAGGTCACAAATTGTGACCTTAGAAAATAAGGGAAGAGGAAAATACAGTAAATATTTGTCTTTTGCTTTTACAGAACAGGGAGTTTCTATGCTTTCTTCGGTACTTCGGAGTCCAACGGCAATAGCTGTGAATATTGCTATCATGCGGGTGTTTGTGCAAATGCGGGAATTGGCCGTCACTTATGAAGAGTTGAAAAAGCAAATGGATGATCATCTGAAGGATTATGATGAATTATATCAGATTGTGAAGCAGATCCGGAAAGATATGAACGATGGTTTTTCGGATATAGAACAACAATTTTCAGATGCAGATTCGCAATTTAAAGAACTCTATGAGGCTTTGACTGCTTTGTTGTCGAAGCCTTCTGCCAGAGAACGCCGCCGGATAGGTTTCTAGCCGGAATAGGGGTGGAAAGAAAAGCGGTGAAGCGAATGGGACAATATTGTGTAAAATAGCTGGCGGTTACTGATCCGGCAAGTATGCTTTGGGTTGTGGAAGGAGGCCAGATGTTCCGTTTGCAGAACGATTTAAGGCAACATCCCGATCTCCTTAGTTGCTTTGCTTTCGGGGAAGTGCAACCTGTAACCGCCGGCGATTCCTATCTCAGTCTTGGAAGAACTATAAAAATATCTGGAAGTGAGAGGGCATATGCATGTTACTTGTAAGGTAATGAGGTTGCTGAACTTCTTCCTCAACTTTGGGCAGGGGGCCGTTTCACGGTTGTCTTGGGGGAGGAGGCTGTTGTCAGCTACCGGAAAAGAGGGAAATAGCTCTTTACCCTGTCCCAAATACTGGATTTTAACGGTCTGATTTTTGATTTTTAGCGGTAAAAGGGTATCTTTACCACTTAAGAATAATCCTTTTGTTCTTGTACGAAAGGGGAGAGGAATTCATTTATTTAGAATATGAAACACCAACTCTGTATATAGCTACGCTTCTCGAATAGCACTTTTCACAACAAAGCTATTCAGCTATTTGACGGATTATTAGAGATCTGTCACAGCGTTTTA
This sequence comes from Odoribacter laneus YIT 12061, assembly GCF_000243215.1. Lineage (GTDB taxonomy): Bacteria > Bacteroidota > Bacteroidia > Bacteroidales > Marinifilaceae > Culturomica > Culturomica lanea. Next base: position 807,375 of record NZ_JH594596.1, read on the forward strand.
TCATCTATTTTTTGTTTCTGTCTTATACCATTCTTGGGTATGGTATGTTGCAGCATATACTTGTTGAATAATGAATTATACCTATAAACAAATCTGGCTCATCAACTTTCCGGTGATGCTGAGTATCCTCATGGAGCAATTGATTCATATTACTGATGTTATTTTTCTGGGACATGTGGGTGAAACGGAGTTAGGAGCTTCTGCGCTTGCCGGAGTTTACTATTTGGCCATTTACATGCTCGGTTTTGGCTTCAGTCTCGGGATGCAGGTGCTGATTGCCCGACACAACGGGGGACAGAATTATAGTCTGACGGGGCGTACATTTTTTCAGGGATTGTATTTTTTGTCGGCCTTGGCACTTTTGTTCTGCTTGCTTATAGATTGGTTTTCGCCTTTTTTACTCAAGCCGTTGATCAAGGCGTCCGACATTTATGAAGCGGTAATCTGTTATTTGAATTGGCGGAGTTACGGACTTCTGTTCTCTTTTCCGGCTTTGGCTTTCCGTGCTTTTTGTGTTGGCATTACGCACACGAAGGCTTTATCCCGGGCGGCTATGGGGGCCATTGGTATTAATATTTTACTGAATTACTTGCTGATTTTCCGGTTTGGAAGGGGGATAGCAGGAGCGGCGATGGCTTCTTCTTTGGCTGAAATGGGTTCCTTAATTATTCTGGTTTTGTATTTATGGCTAAAGATCGACCCGGTCAGATACGGATTGCAGGTTGTTTATGACAAAAGATTACTGGGGAGATTGTTCCGTTTGTCTGTGTGGAGTATGCTGCATGCTTTTATCAGTGTTGTGCCCTGGTTTCTGTTTTTTGTAGCCATAGAACATCTGGGACGGATGGAATTGGCTATTTCCAATATCACCCGCAGTGTGTCTGCTTTGTTTTTTGTCATCGTAAATTCTTTTGCGACGACGACGGGTTCTCTGGTCAGTAACCTGATAGGTGCGGGGGAAGGATACCGGCTGTTTGCTGTTTGCCATAAAGTGTTGAAACTGGGATATGCTGTCGGTTTTCCTTTGGTCATAATGGCTCTGTTGGGGAACCATTGGATTATTGGTTTTTACACCCATCAGACATTGTTAGCCAGACAGGCTGTCATTCCTTTTGTAGTGATGCTGTTGAATTACACTTTTGCTTTACCGGGCTATGTGTATATCCATGCTGTTACAGGAACAGGAGATACGAGAACGGCTTTTGTATTTCAGGTCGTTACGATCCTGGTTTATTTATTTTATATCTATCTGCTAAGCCAGTGGCAACAAGCTTCTTTGGCTGTATATATGACTGCTGAATATTTGTTTGTCATTTTGTTGGCTTTTCAGTCTGTTATTTATTTAAAAAGAAATCGTTATTAGAACATGAAAAAAATTTATCCCCGTTCAGGTGATACTCAGATTGTGTACCTGAATGCAGTGGTAAAAGACCCTGCTATTAGTGTTGGTGATTATACTATTTACAATGATTTTGTAGAGGATCCCCGTTTGTTTGAGAAAAATAATGTGCTTTATCATTACCCCATCCATGCTGAGAAATTGATTATTGGTAAATTTTGTTCCATTGCCTGCGGTACGAAATTCCTTTTCAATTGCGCCAATCATTCGTTGAAATCCTTGTCGACTTACACTTTTCCCTTGTTCTGTGAGGAATGGGGATTGGATGAGCGGGATATGCAGGTAGCTTGGGACAATAAAGGAGATATTGTTATTGGTAATGATGTCTGGATTGGTTGTGAAGCTATCATTCTGGCTGGAGTACACATTGGTGATGGGGCGATCATTGGGGCGCGGTCTGTTGTTACAAAAGATGTTCCTCCTTATACGATTGTAGGGGGAACGCCTGCAAAAGAGATCCGGAAACGTTTTGCTCCGGATGTGATCTTCCGTTTACGGACGCTAGAGTGGTGGAATTGGCCTGTAGCTAAAATACGGCGCAATCTCTCACACATTGTCCGGGGAGAGGTGGATAAGTTGGAGCTGTTGTGATTTTGTTGACTTCAGTGCTGGAAAGTTATCTGGTTTTATAGGAAGAGGAAGTCGACTAAAGCACAGTATTAAAAAGTATTTTATAAGGATAAATCCCATTCAGAAACCCTCTTCTGAATGGGATTTGTTTGTGTATTACTCTTTGGTGACGGGGATTTGTATTTCCGTCAGCCATTCTTCCTCGGAGTCTTTGTTCCAGATGCCGTCGATGTAGCTGTAACGGGGAGGATCGGCAATGGTGTAGCCGTTTTGCTCCACATATTCAAATAGTTTGGAAAATGTTTCGGGGAAGGTTTCGTAACTTCCGTGATGGTACATACAGGCCACCATAGGCATAGCCGGAATTTCCTTGAATTGGATCAGTTCGGAATCGGTGAGTTTTTCATAGACTTCTTCACAATATTCGATATCGATCCGGTTTTCGTTGAATTCTTTGCTGTGTTCGATGGTGTATCCATAGCCCGGTTCGGGGCAGGTACATCCCAGACGGTACATTTCCGGACCGATGACATTTGGACAAAGGTGGAATAATTCCTGATAGCCGCTGATGATTCGGCGGTGGCTGGCCACGATGATGGCGGGGAGTGATTTGATAATTACTTTTTCCATTGCTTCCTGTTTTTGGAGTGATTTTGCCAGCTTACTCAATTCGTTATGACGCCATTGGAGCTGTTTTTGTTCTTCGGCGCATTGACTGAGCTTGGTTTCAATGAGGGGCAGGGAAGGGATTTGCTTTCCGTTTTCCAGCAAATCGCGTATCTCTTCGAGCGAAAAACCAAGCCGTTTCAGATAAATGATGTCACTCATCTGCTGGAACTGCCCTACGTGATAATAACGATAGCCTGTCCATTCGTCAATTTCAGCCGGAATCAGTAGCCCGATTTCCTCGTAATGCCGTAGGGTTTTGACTGTCACCCGGTTGAGTTTGGAAAATTCTCCGATTTTAAATTTGATTTTGTTATACATAACGCTTTGCGCAAAGTTTCCGAATACAAAGATATACTATGCCCTTGGGTACGAGTCAAGAGAGGTGGGAATTTTAACTTTGAATTAGGATAGAATATCGCATTTATTTCTGTCCCGGACAATACCGGAATAAAATCAGTAAAATTCTTAGAGGAGAAAAAGGCTTCAGGAAATGTTTCCGATGAAGAGTATTGTCGGGGGTTGATTTCAGGGGATAAAAAGATTCCGGAAATCACTAAAGGGGCATTTTTCTCCGTTTTATTGCTGAAAATTGACGATTAAAAAAATCAAAATTTAGAGGTTTATTGAAGATTAGGTTAAAAGTTCAGTGAATTAAGATACAATCAACTGATTAGAATGTTCTAACTTTGCATTATGATAATAAGTAAAAAACATATACCCATGAATTACAACCTGATTTTTCAGTCACAAAAGGAATTTTTCAATTCTCAGGTAACCAAAGACATTGCTTTCAGGAAAGAAAACCTTTCCAAGTTGAAACATATACTGAAGGCTAACGAACACCTGCTTTTTGAAGCCATATACAAAGATTTCAGGAAGTCGGCTTTCGATACTTTTGTCAATGAACTCAATCTCGTCTATTTGGAAATAGATTATTTTCTTAAGCATCTCAACCGCCTGAGTAAACCTAAAAAAGTGAAAACAGGTATGGTATTGCTACCCGGGAAAAGTTATATTTATAAAGAGCCTCTGGGATGTGCCTTCATTATAGGAGCATGGAATTACCCTTATTCTCTCACCTTAATCCCTCTGGTCAGCGCTATGGCGGCAGGAAATACGGCTATGATAAAACCGAGTGAATTGCCGGAAAACACCATGCATGCTATGGCCGGACTTATCAATACGAACTTCCCGTCCGACTATTTATATGTGGTAGAAGGAGGTGTGCCCGAAACAACGGAGATGCTGAAGTTGCCTTACGATAAGATATTTTTTACGGGAAGTCCGCGGGTAGGCAGGATTGTTTATGAAGCTGCCGCAAAAAACCTGACACCGGTGACCTTGGAATTAGGGGGAAAGTCTCCGGCGGTCGTAACAGCCAGTGCCGATTTGGAAATTGCGGCGAAACGTATCGTTTGGGGCAAATTCCTGAATGGAGGACAAACCTGTGTGGCTCCCGATTATTTACTGGTGGAAGAACCGGTCAAAGTCCGGCTGATGGAATTGTTAAAGCAAAAATTAGATGCTTTCAATTACGAAGACGGGGCGGAACATTATGTGAGTATCATTAACAAACGAAACTTTGACCGAATAGTGAGATGGATAGATGCCTCAAAAGTATATTATGGGGGAGCATACAACGAAAACACCCTTTATATCCAACCCACCCTATTGGATTCTATTACCTGGGAGGATTCGGTGATGCAGGAAGAAATATTCGGTCCGCTACTGCCTGTCTTGTCTTTTACCGATTTTAATGGAATCCTCTGTGAAATCATCAAGAGAGAAAAACCACTTGCTGCCTATCTGTTTACGAAGAATAAGGAACAAAAGAACAAATTCCTGAAAACGGTTTCCTTTGGGGGTGGTTGTATCAATGATACGGTGATGCACCTCACCGGTGACAGTCTGCCGTTCGGGGGTGTCGGTAATTCCGGAATGGGCAGTTATCACGGAGAATTTGGCTTTCTTGCCTTCTCTCACCAAAAAGCAATATTGGAAAAAAGTAATTGGGGAGAAACCAACTTCAAATATCCTCCGTATTCTAAAGAAAAGCTCAAATGGATTAAAAGATTTATGTAATATTTTCTCGAACTAAAAACGACAGTTAATGAAAATACCTGATAAGATATCATCGGTTACGGTTCCACTTGATTTGTTCAAATTGCCGCAGCCCTCTCGTCTTTTGATTTTCTACGGTACATTCAGGTAATTCTTTCAGAAGTAGAAAAAGGCCATTTAATCAAATCATACAGCATATGAATTTAGACGAAGTTCTTCATTATCGCCGTTCGGTGCGGGTATTCGATAAAACAAAACCGATAGATCCTGAAAAAGTAAAACATTGTTTGGAGCTGGCAACATTGGCACCCAACAGTTCGGATATGCAGTTGTGGGAGTTTTACCACATCACCGAGCCCGGATTACTGGCGAAAGTGTCGCATGCCTGTCTGGGCCAGAAAGCAGTTTCCACCGCTTTACAAGTGGTCGTTTTTGTTGCGCGGCGCGATGTATACAGGAAACGTGCACGGTTCGTACTCGACTTTGAACGGGAAAATATCCGTCGTTACAGTCCGGAAGAACGTCAGGCCAAACGTATCAAAGACCGGGAGTTGTATTACGGGATGTTAATGCCGTTCGTTTATGCCCGTTTCTTCGGGCTTTTAGGACTGTTGAGAAAATTGCTGGCCAATGTCATCAGCATTTTTCGTCCGATGATGCTCGAAGTTTCAGAGAACGATATGCGTGTTGTCGCCCACAAATCCTGTGCACTTGCTGCTCAGACGTTTATGATTGCAATGGCAAACGAAGGATATGACACCTGTCCTTTGGAAGGCTTGGACAGTCGCCGGCTTAAAAGGGCATTGAAGTTGCCCCATGGCGCTGAAATAAACATGGTGATCCCGTGCGGAATACGGGATGGGAATAAAGGCATTTGGGGCGAACGCTGCAGAGTGCCGTTTGAAGAAGTTTATCATAAACTGGAATAACTCTTTACTAATAAGACGAATATGCAACCTTCCATCCAATCGTTGGTTCTGTCTGGAAGGAATTGGACGGATTTATTTTGGAATTTATAGGAAATTCTTTTTCCTTGTACATTTATACGAAGATGGCGGACGGATAAATTGGAAATGAAACTTAGAGTATGAATGGGAGAAAAAATGGATTATAGAACGAAGGCTGTAAATTGTGTCAAGAATACGGTATTACCGGAAATGATAAGACAGTTTGAAGAATGTGGCTGCAGTTTGGACGAACCATATAAACGGTACGTGAATACAGAATTTTTTCTGCAGAAATAATCGAGGAGGGACATGTATAGGAGATCGGTTATCCCCAATGTGTTTGTCCCGAAGTATTATGCGGGGGGGAAAAAAGGATGTGTCATATTGTGAATGCTCCAGACAAAGCATATTGTATGTGCTTGGGCAATTGTTGCCGGATAAAAATATAAGCGTGGAAACCATTGAGACGGTCTTAGGCGGAGCGAAAAAATGCCGTTTCAAGGGGAGGGTGGAATAAACCTGGGATCTGGAATCAGGGTGCCGGTTTTGGCTATTGTTACAAAAATGTAAATAGGGGGAAAGGGATTATGGAGAGAGGGGTGTATAATGTTTTTTATTCAGGAAGTATGAGCTGAATGCCTTATTCCTCGTGTGTCATAACATTTGCTGTTCATTGCGGGTAAGGGTTTTTACGACAAGTTCGTAAGATTTCTTTACAAGTGCCTTGATTTGCTGGTCTGTAATGTCCTGATTGAAATAAACACTGATCCAGTGTTTTTTGTTCATGTGCCAGCCCGGCTTGACGCCTGCATAATTATCCTGCAGTTCTTCCGATTCACTGGGGGAACATTTGATACAGCAGAAATCAAATACTTCAATATTTACAAAGCAGAACCATTTATCGCATACATAAAAACACAAGATTTCCCGGCTATATTTATCCGGTACATGAGGGAAGGGCATTTTTTCCCGGACTCCCTTGAAGGATAGGCAGTAGTTTCTGAATTCCTCTATGTTCATATTTATTGGGGTTTAAAGGATAGGTAAAGTTAACTATATTTTGTCGGAAAATAAGGTGGACGGAGAAAATATTGCCGGGTCAGGTAAAATTTTGTCTGCTGAAAAATAGTGGTTACAGGAAAAGATCAGAAAGAGATTATAAAGGATGGGTTGAGGATAAGAACAAATATTTCTGTATATTCGTTACAGTTTTTATGGATTTAGCGGAGGAGGATATACGGCCTTCGTGCTGATGAGTTATTAATTGGAGGATATGCGTAAATATTGGAATATACTGCGCAGGTATAAACTGAGTCTGGCAGTCTGCCCTTTACTGGTTTTGGTGACCGTATGGAGCGAGACGGTACAGCCTATGTATATGGCCGATATTATCGATCAGGGGGTGATGAAACGCGATCTAGGCCTGATTACGGAGAAGGGGACCTATATGGTACTGATTTCGTTGCTCGGTCTGGCTTTCAGTGTGGTGAATGTTTGGGTGGCTTCGCGTACTTCTATTGGGTTCGGTACCGATTTGCGGGCAGCCTTGTTCGGAAAGATTCAGCAGTTGTCTTTTTTTGATTTGGATCGGTTTGGTACTTCTTCCCTGATTACCCGTTTGACCAATGATATTGCCCGGATACAGCAGGTGGTGCTGATGTCCATGCGGATGATGTTGCGGTCGCCTTTTATGCTGGGGATGTCTATTTTCTTTGTGGTCCGGATCAATGCACAGCTGGCTTTGGTACTAGTGACTGCTATTCCGGTTCTGGGTATTGCTGTTTTCGTGATTCTGAAGAAAGGATTTCCTTATTTTTTAAAGGTGCAGCAGAAGATCGACCAGTTGAATGGGGTGGTGCGTGAGAATTTAATCAATATCCGGGTGGTGAAGTCGTTTGTCCGGGAGGATTTTGAAACACGTAAATTTGTCCGGAGCAGTGAGGAATTGAGGGATATGGTTATCCGGGCTTCTAATATTATTGTGGCGATTTTTCCTGTGATGCAATTGGTGATGAATCTATCAGTGATTGCGATATTGTGGGTAGGAGGGTATAAAGTGATCGGGGGAAAGTTACAGATCGGGGAGTTAATTTCATTTGTAAATTACCTGGCACAGGTCCTGATGTCTTTGATGTTGTTGTCGATGTTTATCATGGCTACAGCCCGGGCTTCGGCTTCTTCGCGGCGAATCAGAGAGGTGTTGGACACCATTCCGTCTTTGCAGAATACAACCGAAGGATTGATGGACCGGAATAAAATAGAACGGGGAGAAATCAGATTTGAAAAAGTAAGCTTTCGGTATGGGGATGGGGAAAACGATGTATTGAAAAATGTTAGCTTTCATATTTTTCCGGCTGAAACCGTCGCTGTTGTCGGTGCAACCGGATCGGCGAAGAGTTCTATGGTGCAGTTAATCCCGCGTTTGTATGACGTTAGTGGGGGAGAAATTCGAATCGACGGAATTCCGGTAAAAGCGTATAATTTACGCGAACTACATGCCCGTATCGGTATGGTATTGCAGAAAAATGAGTTGTTTACCGGGACGATTCTGGAAAACCTGAAATGGGGAAAACCGGATGCTTCTTTGGAGGAGGTGGAGGAGGCTTGCCGGGTAGCCCAAGTACATGATTTTATTACAACTTTAAAAGAGGGGTATAATACGTTACTGGGACGCGGGGGAGTTAATTTGTCCGGGGGACAGAAACAACGGGTTTGCATAGCCCGGGCTTTGTTGCGGAAACCGAAAATATTGATTCTGGACGACAGTACGAGTGCTGTGGATTCAGAGACGGAACTCCGGATCCGGAAAGAACTGAGTCGGGTGTTACAGGATACAACGGTATTGATTATTACACAACGGATTAATACGATGCAATCGGCGGACCGGGTAATTGTCCTGGAGGACGGGGAAGTGGAGACGATGGGTACACCGGAAGAATTACTGAAAAATTCCAGGGTATATCAGGAGATTTATAGTTCACAGCAAATATTGGATTAGCAATGGCACATGGAGACCATTTGAAATATCAAGCTAAACCTAAGGCCGGAAGACAGACTTTATTTCGGTTGACCTCTTATCTGGTGTGCGACCGGATGTTGCTTGTCCTTATCGGAATTCTGCTTGTGGTCAGTATTGCTGCCAATCTGGGGGGATCTTATTTGCTTCGTCCCCTTGTCAATCGATACATTATTCCCGGGGATTTTGCCGGTTTGGGAAAAATGTTGGGGATGCTTATCGGTATATACCTGACGGGAGTTGTTGCTGTCTATGTGGAATATCGGTTATTGAATAAAATCGGACAGCAAACGGTGGCCAGGATGCGGGCGGACTTATTTTGGAAGATGGAACATTTACCGGTAAAATATTTCGATGCGCATCAGCACGGTGATCTGATGAGCCGGTATACGAACGATATGGACCGGATCAGTGATGCGTTGACCGATAGTTTATCGGATATGCTATCGAGCGCTTTGACGGTAGTGGGTATATTTTGTCTGATGTTGGTAATTAGTCCGGTATTGACTTTGGTTATGCTGGTAACTGTTCCGCTGATGTTCTGGAGTGCCCGGGGAATTGTCCGGAAAAGCCGGAAATATTTTAAGGGTCAACAGGAATCGTTGGGGAGTACCAATGGATATATCGAAGAGATGATGAGCGGACAGAAAGTGGTTAAAGTATTCGGGCATGAGCAGAAGGCGGAAGAGGATTTTGACGGTTTGAATCAGGATTTAAAGATCAAATCGTTGAAAGCACAATTTTATTCGGGCTTGATGATGCCTGTCATGCAGAATCTCAGTACATTGAATTATGTTTTGATTACGATTGTCGGGGCTTTGCTGGTGATCTTCCGGGGCTTCGACGTAGGGGGATTGGCGGCTTTTCTCCAATATTCGCGTCAATTCGGCCGCCCTATCAATGAGTTGGCAAGTCTGTACAACAGTATACAAGCGGCGTTAGCGGGAGCAGAACGAATTTTTGAAGTGATTGACGAGGTTCCGGAAACGGCGGATTTACCGGAAGCAGTGGAGCTGAAGGAGGTGAAGGGGAGAGTGGAGATGCAGGATGTGTGGTTCGGTTATCGGCCAGAGAAAATGATTCTAAAAGGGATTTCTTTTCGGGCTCAGGCGGGTCGGAAAATTGCTCTGGTAGGGGCTACGGGAGCCGGTAAAACGACTATTCTGAATATGTTACCCCGTTTTTTCGATATTCGTTCGGGTGTAATCCGGATAGACGGGTGGGATATCTGTGCGATCCGACGGGATAGCCTGCGTAAGTCTATGGCTATCGTACTGCAGGATACTCATTTGTTTACAGATACCGTGCGTGAAAATATCCGGTTCGGACGCCTGGAAGCTACCGATGAAGAAGTAATAGCGGCAGCAAAGCTGACGGCGGCTCATTCATTTATCAAGCGTTTGCCGCATGCCTACGACACCTTGCTCGAAAACGACGGAGCCAACTTGAGTCAGGGACAACGGCAATTGCTGAATATTGCCCGGGCTGCTGTTGCTGACCCGGCTATCCTGCTCCTCGATGAGGCGACCAGTAATATCGATACCCGAAGCGAAATCCTGATTCAAAAAGGACTGGACCAGCTGATGCAAGGACGTACCAGTCTGATCATTGCCCACCGGCTTTCCACCATCCGAAATGCCGATATGATTCTCGTGATGGAACACGGGCAGATCGTAGAGCGGGGTACACACGAAGAATTGATCCGCAGGCGGGGGAAATATTTTATGCTGAATCAGGAACAGTTCCGATGAGACGGTTTAGCGGGTAATTTTCTAAAACGGTCCGAAAAGATCGAAAGAAAGACCTACCTCTAGCAGAGAATATTATCCGAAATTTAATTCCCGATAGAAGAGGATTTTTAAAATAATTTTCCCAAATTGCGATAGTGGAAAAAAGGGATTGTGGAAAATGAATTCTTAAGTCTCAAGTTATTCTGTTTATAAAAGAGTGTCTTTATGCCGAAAACACTATTATTTTATCTGATTGAGAGCTTCGTAGTATTGCCTTTCCCGTTGTATTGTCTCTATGAACAACTGTATAAGCCGGGTGGCTGGCTAGGAGGCATTAATTATCTTTTGGCCGTTCCGTTCCTGGCTCTTTATGTGGGTTCTTTTCACGGACTAGCTGTGCGGTTATATCCCAACGGCTGGTCTTATTATCTGGTTTCTTTTTTGTTGACCACTCTTATTTGCTGGCTTGGACTGGCTTGGGTCGATGGGGCTAGCATCTATTATAAGGAGACTTGGCCTATTGCCTTGGGGATATCCGGTGTGATCGGTATACTGGGGCTGGTCCCGGCATGGATTCTCAGGGGCTGATGGGATTTCAATGAGAGAAGCTGCTGCAAACGGGGTTTATTGGATCGGAGGAAAATAGGGGAGAGGGATGTAGAATGGCAGTATACTATTTACCAGCTTTCAGTATGTCTACCCCATTACTCCCGCTTGGGGATTACCGGAGATGGCGTTTCAGATAGATCATATCTTTCAGCAATATGCCCTCTTCTATGATGGGATGGTCATAGTTATTGGTAAAAAAATTCACGATGCGGTGGGAATAAGCAAAGCCACAACTTTTATAAAATTCGGTGGTAGAGGGAACATCGCCTGTGCCAACAATCATTTCGGTATATTTTCCTGAATAATAATTCATCAGATAATGGATCAGTCTTTTACCGTATCCTTTTCTTTGGGCTGGGGGAATGACAGCGATATTTTTCAGTTCGCAAATTCCGTTTCCTTCGTCGGTTACGACGCAAATGGCCTTTAATCCGTTGTCTTCCAGCGCAAACATTTCTCCACGTTCCAGATAACGGTCGATCATAGATTCTTGTTCATCCGCAAGCAGAAGCAGGTCTAAATACTGCTTCTTTCTTTGAGTGATTGGTATAATACGGGAATTCATCCTTTTCTATTGACGGTATGTTTACCGGATTAACTTTATGAGATATAGGGAGTAAAAATATAAAAAATGAATGTTCTGTCCAACTTCATGATCATCCTGATTTATTTCAGTTCGTTTCGGGCTTCCCGGGGCAAATAATTTGAATGCCTTATTTTCTTTACCGGCAGCTAGGAGAGAGTCTTAAATTCTGCAAATTGAAAACCAAAACTTGTCATTTGCGTTCAATATCTATAGTAAAGGTTATAATAAAATCCGAATCCTCTATTTTTGTTCGTTATTTATTTTGGTAATTCGTTAAGATGAGTGATAATTTCCATATATACACCGATATTTCCGCTCTTCCTGTGGGAGAACATGAAGCTTATTTGGAGGAGGGCTTTAGCGGTATTTGTACAGGTGGGACGGCTGTTATAGACGTATTTTCTGTCCGTCGCCAGATTTTACCGAACGATCTGATTACGATTTTGCCATTGCAGTTGGTTTCCGTACACGACATCAGTGAGGATTTTTCCATGACTTACTTTAAGGTTAGTAAGACGATGTTTTTGGATATTATGAGTGGGTTAGGAAAAATCACGCCGGATTTTTTCTTTTACATGCGTAAGTTTTTCCAGGTACACCTGAATGAAAGTGAAGCCGAACGGTTTCTTGGGTTTTGTCGTGTGCTCGATTTCCGGGATAACAATGAAGATCCCTTTTTCCGGAGAGAAACTATTTTACATCTCCTTCGGATTTATTATTGGGATTTTTATGTGCATTTTCAGAAGACTACCAAAAACAGTAAGCATTCTTTTCTGAATTCCAATAAAGAAAATATTGCTTTTAAATTTGCTATGTTTGTTTTTGAACATCACAAAACCAACCGGGAGCTTAAGTTTTATGCCGATAAATTGTGTATTTCCCCGCTTTATCTGACAAAAGTCATACAGGAAGTAAATGGACAATCGGCCCGGGAGTTGATTGCCGACACCGTCGTCGTCGGTATTAAAACTTTACTTCGGAATGCAAATTTTGACATAAAGGATGTGGCCCGGTTAACTGGATTTGCCAACCAGTCTTCATTGAGTCGTTTTTTTCGTAAAAATACAGGACTTTCTCCGTCGGAATACAGACGTTCTATTCATATTCTACGGTAATGGATAGGTGCTAAAAAATACAAAATGAAATATTCAGAAATACAGACAACTGGAGAAGACAAGATGTGCTTCGAGAAAGAAATGTCGGAATTATTATACGAACAAATCTTGTTTACAGAGAATATATACGCCCGGCTGCCGATGGGGGTCGAAATCTATGACAGGGAGGGTATTTTGCGAAGCATAAATGATTATGCCTTGCGTATGTATGGTGTGGCTGACAGGAGTTCGGTGGTCGGTAAGGTCAATCTTTTCAACAGTCCTTATGTGGACGATACACTTCGCAAGAGAATAAAATCGGGAGAAGACATTGTCCTGGAATTTGAATACGATTTTGACCGGATCAATGCCAATGCATATTTTTCGAGTAATCATCAGGATACCATGATTTACGAGGTTAAAGTCATCTCTATCTGGAATAAAAAAGAAGCTATTGTCGGACATATACTGATTGCCAATGATGTAACCAGTACGAAGGAGGTGGAATACCGTACCGAGGAGAATAAGAAAAACCTGGAAATGGCTATGGAGGCTGCGAATATGTCTTCCTGGGTATATGATGTGTCGAAGCAAGTATTCGGTTCCCTGCATGGGGAGGCTATCGTCCAAGACGGTATGACATTGGAGGAGTTGCAGGAGTTTATACATCCGCAGGACCATGTTTTGTTGGTAGAGCTTTTTACCAGGTTGATCAATAAAGAGATTCAACAGGGATTTATTACCATACGTGCGTTTAATAAGCAAGAACAGGAATATCGTCATTATGAAAGCAGGATGCGTCTTTCTACCGAACATCTGGGGAAATTACAGATTGTAGGAACTCAACTGGATGTGACTGAAAAGATACAAATGACCAAGAAGACTCGTGATCTGTTGGCGAAGCGTGAGCTGGCGATGAAAGTCAGCGATATTGTCCATTGGGATTTTCATGTCCGTTCTCGGAAGATTGAATCTTATAACGATCCGGTGAATGATTATGTTTCCGATAAGCTGGTTAGTATCGATGAATATCTGGAGGTGATTCATCCCGAAGACAGGTCTTCTGTTAACGATGCTATACAATCCATGTTATCAGGTAAAAAAATCAACATAAATTTCTCTTGCCGCTTACAAACAAAATATGATACTTCCTGGCAGTATTGTAATGTTACGGGTGTTCCTTTCGAATACGACGAATGTGGAGAAGTGATACAATACACCGGATTCCGGCAAAATATTTCCAGCCTTCATCATTTGAATGAAGAGCTGAAGGAACGGAATTATAAAATGGAGCTGACATTTAAAACGGTGGGGATGTCGTATTGGGATTTCGATATTGAATCCAAGCAGTTCAGGGCTTTCAATGATCCGGTGAACGACTATCAATCTGAAAAAGCAGTTTCCCCTGAAGATTATTTGAAGGTCACTCATCCGGACGACACAGAACGTGTCAGAAGTTATTTTGCTTGTATGTTCGAGGGAAGTTGCAAAGAGTTCAGCTTTCAATACCGTTCCAGAACGAAGTGGGATTCGGAATGGCAGACCTTGATCGTTACCGGTGTCCCGTCTGATTGGGATAAAAAGGGAAAGGTGACCCGTTATACCGGTATTGCATTCAACAATACAAAATGGGAAAGAATGGCCCAGGAGTTAAAAGAGCTGAAAGAGAAAGCTGAGCTTTCCGACCGTCTCAAATCTGCTTTCCTGGCCAACATGAGCCATGAAATACGTACTCCTCTGAATGCTATTGTTGGGTTTTCCGAATTGTTGGTGGATTGTGACGATCCGGCTGAAAAAACAGAATATTGGCAAATTATCGAATCGAACAATGAATTGCTGCTGCAATTAATTAATGATATTCTAGATCTTTCTAAAATAGAATCAGGTATCCTTGAACGTAAACGCGAAAGGTTCAACCTGACACAAGTATGTAATGAGTTATATTCTATGATGTTGCCTAAGATTACTAATCCGGAAGTGGAACTCCGGCTAGACAACTCCCAGCAGGATTGTTGGATTCTTCTGGATCGTAACCGTCTCAGACAAGTATGGATGAATTTTGTTACCAATGCTGTAAAATACACTAAATCCGGATATATAAAAATAGGATATACCGTAGAAAAGGGAGGAGTACGGATTTATGTTGAAGATACGGGTGCTGGTATACGGGAGGAGCTGAAGGACAGAGTGTTCGGTCGCTTTCAGAAACTGGATGATTTTGTACAAGGCACGGGACTCGGATTGGCTATCTCGAAAGCAATTGTTGAGGCTGCAGGTGGGGAAATCGGATTTAACTCCGAAATCGGTAGAGGATCAACATTTTGGGCATGGGTTCCTTGCGAAGTGAATATACAGAGATTAGTGCAACCTGCCGATACCCCCATATCCGGGCAATCCGTTCAGCCTATTACCGATAAAAAAGAAATAAAAATTTTGGTTGCTGAAGACAATGATAGTAACTATTCTTTAGTAAAACATATTCTCAAAGATTACGATATTACCCGGGTATCCAATGGGGTGGAAGCTGTCGAGAAGGTCCGCTACGGGAAGTTTGATTTTGTCCTGATGGACTTGAAAATGCCTATTATGGGAGGTTTGGAAGCAACACGGAAGATCCGGGAGTTTGATCGTCATATTCCCATTATTGCACTCACGGCCAATGCTTTCGATTCAGACCGGGCCAGTGCTGTAGATGCTGGTTGTAGTGCGTTTTTGGCCAAACCTGTGAAAAAAGGACAACTGCTGGAATTACTTTCTGTAAAATAGTTAGTTGAAATGGAGCTGCCTTCCGGAGGGATGGCCTTCCGGCCGGTCAAACTTGGGGGACTGATTAGCGTTCCGGGTTAGGAAGCATAAATATAAGGGATAATGGATAAATAGAGGCCTGTTCCACAAATTACAATTTGTTTGGAAAAGTTTAAATCATGGAGTTATAGAGGGCCTGCTTACTTTTCGGCAGTTTTTGAATGACTTGCTCTACCGAGTGGCGAATCAGTTCTTGGATAAGGGCATTGGGGACATCACCTTCCAGATGAACTGTGATCCAGTATTTTTTATCGGAATAGTAGCCGAAGAAAATGTCTCTGTATTGTTCCATCAATTCTATTGATTTTTCGGGAGCGCATTTCATATTGGCACAAAAACGTCCGTCTTTAGGCTGCAAGGAAACATAGGTAAACATTTTACCCATGACCTTATATACTAAAGTCTGATTGTCAAATGGCATGCATTCTTCGGCACCTTTGACAGCAAGGCAATATTCTCTGAATTCTTCGATGTTCATAAATAAGCGGTTTAAAGATAGAAAAAGTCCGGTATATTTTCAAGCCGGACGGTGTTTTTAGGGACATTGGTTTTGTTTTTTTCTCGGCAGTTCTGTTTCCTGATATTTATGGAGAAAGGATCTAGGAAGTGATTTTTCAACTTTGTCAGTCAGATCTGTTCATGGCCCGGCGGGGAAATTATGTATGGAGGAAAGATCTTATGGATGCGGGCAGAGAGGAAAAGTGTCCGCAATTGTGATCTTAAATTGGGGGTAATGGGGCTGACAGGAGCGGAAAATAATGTATATTTAAACGGCAAAAAAGTATTAAAAGGATTAAAAATGGACAATTCGAATTTTTATATTTTTACCGGAGGACCGGGAAGCGGAAAATCCACCGTATTGAATATTTTGTCTGATCTGGGTTATTTGACGGTCAGAGAAGTAGGAAGAGATATTATACAAAAACAACTAAAAACTGGCGGAGATGCTCTTCCGTGGAATAATACAGCCCGATATGCACGTCTGATGTTACTTCATTCGGTTTTTGATTTTGAAGAATTTGCGCATATAAATAAGCCCTGTTTCTTTGATCGTGGAATACCGGATACTTTAGGCTACTGTCGTTTAATTCATCTTTCCTATCCAGAGAACTTGAATGAAGCTGTAAAAGAGTATAGATATAACAAAAAAGTTTTTATCTTCCCTCCTTGGGAAGAAATTTATACGAAAGATTCAGAAAGGAAACAGGACCTTCGGGAGGCCAGAGATACTTATCGTGTGATGAAGGAAGTGTATGAGGAGTATGGCTATCGGCCAATTATTGTTCCCTGTCTGCCTGCGAAGGAACGGGCGGAATGGATTATTTCAAATATTGCTATAAAATCCACTACTTCTCGACAGGCAATTGCCGGAGAGTAGGGAGTATTCCAGCGGATAAAGTTTTGATTTTTTGTATATTTTTTCACCGTATCACGGATAAAACGCTTTAAGAATACCGCTTGGAAGGGTGATTATATTCTTGTTTTATTTGTCTGTCTTACTATTTCGCTTTACCTTTACGACGTTCTATGCTAGATAAGTTGAAAATTTAAAGTTTATATGAAAAATATAAGAAGGGCGGTAATGCAAATTGCCTGCCTGTTGATTTGCGTGCATACTTTTGCCAACGGGAGTACGAAGGAAAATATAGGGCATATCCTGATTATCAATGCTTACACAGAGTCAACACCTTGGAGTAACAGCCTGATTTATCCCATTGTCCACATGGCTTCACAAAATAAAGAAATAGGGGTCTATACGGAGCATATGAATATGCTGATGTTGAATAACAGACAGGAGTTGATGGCTTTTGAGGAAAATATGTTCCGGGATTTTACTGAACGACGGCCGAAGTTAATCGTATTGCTGGGAACGGAAACGTACATATTGTGTGAGGACTTACATCAGAAATGGCCGGATGTTCCGATGATATTGTGTGGGGAACGCGATTATACAGGTTCCAAAGACACTGTATTGTTGGGGCATGCTCTGAGTCCGGAGGAAAGAATTCCGCTGAGTACTTGGCAGGAAAAATATAATTTAACCCTGCTGCCGATTCAGGTGTATATGGAAGAAAATCTGCATCTGATGAAACAATTGATCCCGGGAATGAAGGATGTATTCTATATCGGCGATGAAACTTATATTTGTCAACAGAATGATTACGATTTGTCGCGATTAATCGCCAAGAAATATCCGGAGTTAAATTATCGTTTTCTTTCGGCAGGAGAGATCAGTATCGACAGTCTCTTTTCTATTTTGAATCGAGTTGATATAAGTAAAACTGGAGTGTTGTTTTCCTCCTGGTTCCGAAAAAAAGTGTTTGCTGATAACACCGTATTATTAGCCAATAGTCACCGAATCATCGCTACTTCTTCAGTGCCTTTGTTTTCATTTAAGAATGTGGGGATTGAAGAAGAAGGAGGGATTGTCGGGGGATATATTTACGATAAGCAAAATTATACAGATCGCTTATTGAAAACCATTCAGAAGATTATCGACGGTCGTCCGGCCCGGGAAATACCTTTTGCTTATGTTTCGGATGGAGCCCCGGTTTTTAATTATCAATCGCTTTTGCAATGGAAGCTGAATCCTGACTTATGTCCCCAGAATACGATATTTTATAGTATGCCGCCTACCTTCTGGGAGGAATATAAATATGCCGTTATCGGTTTTATTTTTCTGTTGGTCATTTTATTACTTATTTTCCAATATCACCGCCTTCGGGTGCTGGGAAAAATAAGAACCATTCAGCAGCGGGAATTACAGGCAAATGCCAGATATGAGGATTTGATCAATAATATGCCTATTTTGTATATGTTTGAAGAATTGATCAAAGATGAGGAGGGGCAAATTGTGGAGACAAAATTTGTGGATGTAAACCGTTATTTTGAAAATAAGTTTATAAAGCGGGAAGAAATTGTCGGTAAATTGGGTAGTGAAAAATTTCCGGAATCAATGCCTGAATTTCTGCATTTTATGAACATTGCTGTGCGGGAGAAACGTTCTGTCACTTTTTCTTACTATTACAAGCATATCAATACATTTTACGATGTTGTGATAAATGCTAGTGAGGACGGACGTTTTGTGGATGTTTTTTGTGTGGATAGTACAGAATTACATCGGGCGCAAATGCAGCTGAGTTCCACCAACCGGAAGTTGTCAATGGCATTGGAGGTTGCCAATATCGTCCCTTGGAAATGGGATTTACGGGCTCATCAGATCCTTTGTGATGTGAATAAACCTATTGAGTTGAGTGGGGAGGATAAGGGGATAAAAGAAGAACAACTTTCCGTACCGGACACTCAGTATTTTGCGAAAATCTTCCCGGAAGATTTGGAAAAAGTGAGACGGGCTTACGCAGATCTGATTGAAGGGCGTACGACCAAGGTGAAGGAGGAATACCGGGTGGTAAATTGTGTCGGTAGGCATCGGCAGATAGATTGGGTGGAGGCCCAGGCTGGAGTGGAGACCCGGGATGAACAAGGGCGTCCTTTGACTTTGGTGGGATCTTCTTTGATTATTACAGAGCGCAAAAGAATCGAGGACGAACTGTTGTCGGCCAAAGATCAGGCCGAGGAATCAAATCGTTTAAAATCGGCTTTTTTAGCCAATATGAGTCATGAAATTCGTACACCCTTGAATGCTATTGTCGGTTTTTCTGAAATTCTGGCCGCTACCGAAGAGGAGAAAGAAAAACAGGAATATGTGAGTATTATTGAAAATAACAATGCCTTATTATTGCAGCTGATCGGGGATATCTTGGATTTATCGAAGATTGAGGCCGGAACGATGGAGTTTATCTATACGGATTTTGAATTGAATAAATTGATGGAAGAGCTGGAAAATTCGCTCCGGCTGAAATTGGATCCCGGGAAAGACGTTGTACTTACTTTTGAAGCCGGTTCGTCGGAATGTTGTATTCATACGGATCGGAACCGTTTATCACAATTAATTATCAATTTAGTGACGAATGCTATTAAATTTACCGATAGAGGAAGTATTCGTTTCGGTTATGAACTTCTGGAAACTCGTGAACTTTATTTTTATGTTATAGATACGGGTTGTGGAATTCCGGAGGAGAAACAGAAAAGTATCTTTGGCCGTTTCGTAAAACTAAACAATTTTGCTCAAGGTACGGGGCTTGGGCTTTCGATTTGCCAAATGTTGGTTCAGCATATGGGGGGAAGAATCGGGGTAGAATCAAAATCGGGAGAAGGATCGAATTTCTGGTTTACTCTTCCCTATATAGCTCCTACAGGAAAAATGCAGCAGGAAGAGAAAATCGAGCCGCTTCGAGTGGAGAAGAAAACACTGACGATTTTAGTGGCTGAAGATAATGCCAGTAATTATAAGTTGATAGAGTCTATTTTGAAAAAGGATTATCATCTTTTGCATGCCTGGAACGGACGGGAAGCTGTGGAGTTATTCCAGAAACATGCCCCTCAGTTGATCCTGATGGACATCAATATGCCTGAAATGGATGGGTATGAAGCTACCCGTGAAATCCGGAAATTGTCTTCCCGCATACCTATTATTGCAGTGACGGCCTTTGCCTATGCTTCCGATGAGCAGAAAGCAAAAGAAAATGGTTTTGATGATTATATGGCAAAACCGATCAATGCCGGGCAGCTTCGCAACAAAGTGATGTCTATGCTTCAGCGACATATCGTATTTATGTAGGAGCGATTTTTGTGTATTCAGAGAGGTTGATCTCTCGAAATGGACGTTGTCAGTCAAAACGAGTAACCTACGTCCCGGGGGGTAACCAAAAAGGTCCGTCCCTCTGGGGGATTATTTACTTTTCATATATCGTATCAGAAATTAACGGGATAAGTACTAAACATTTTTCGGGCAGAAGCGTTTCTTAGTAGAAGTAAAATGTTTATTAATTTAATACATAAAATTATGGAACAAGTAAATTTAACCCGGGTGAGGAAAAGGGTTTCCTGGGGAAGTATTTTTGCCGGGGTAGTGACTGTTTTGGCGATCTCTGTTTTAATCTCTATGCTGGTTACGAGTATAGGTTTATTCCAGTTTGATCCCTTGTCGGATGATCCTACTGCCGGGATTGGAGCGACTGTGGGAATTGGGACGGTGATTTCGATGATTGTTAGTTTTATTATCGGAGGTTTTGTGGCGGGTAAGCTGGCCGGGGCGGATGGAGTGATTCACGGTTTGGTCGTTTGGGCTGTCACCTCGATTGTGGCTGTTCTGATGGCCTTATTTTTAGCTGTAGGAGCGGTGAAAGTTACCGCCAATGTATTGGGTTCTGTATCGTCTGTAGCCGGAAGTGTACTTTCTGATGTGGGGTCAATGGCAGGAAAAGGTATTTCGAATCTTGCCGGAGAGGCTAAAGATTTATTCGGGGATATTGATATTGATACAAATATCAAAGGAGATAGTATCCGGAAAGATGTACGCAGGGCTCTTCAAAAGAGTGGTATAAAAGAACTGAATCCGGATTATCTGGGGAATCAGTTGAAAGCGGTGAAAGGAGATTTAAAGAGAACTGTTAAACAAGTTGCGGCCAATCCGGACCGTGCAGACGACCTGATTAACGGGTTTACCAATCGGCTGAAAACAAGGGCCAATACGATCACAAAGAATATCGATCGGAATGATGTGAGCACGGCTATTGCTAATAATACCAATTTATCGAAAGCAGAAGCAGACAAAGCTGTCGATCAATATATGAATTTGATTGAAACCGCTACTGACAAAGCGAAAGAACAAATTAATAACTTGGAAGAAACCTTGGAAAAGGCAAAACAAGAGTGGCAGGAGATAAAACATAAAGCTTTGGTAGAAGCAGAAAAAGCATCTAACGCAGCAGCCCGCTCTGCTTTGATTTCTTTCTTTGGCTTGTTAGTGGCCGCAATTCTTTGTTGTTGGGCCGGATTTTTCGGTACCAGAAAAACGAAAGAAGGATACGAAGTGTAAAAAGGGCCGAGGCAAATAATAGGAGAGACTGGATTTCAAGTCTCTTATATTTTTAAATTTATGGGCGGACTTGGGTTTTGCTAATCCGTAAGGCGCTCCTTTGTTACGGAAAGAAACACTGATCTCCAACAAGGTAAAGTTTTACTCTGTTGGAGATCTTTTTGTTTTTATAGGAAGTCCTTCTTGTGCTGCTCCCGGGCCTTAGGCGGGGATGCAGACCGGACGAAGTTTTTTGCCTGTCAGTTTCTGAATTTCTTTCACCATGACTTTTTCGTCGGGAGAGCAAAAGGTGAGAGCTGTTCCGGTGTTTCCGGCGCGTCCGGTTCGTCCGATACGGTGTACGTATGTTTCGGCAGTATCAGGAAGATCGTAGTTGATGACCATCTCCAGTCGGTCGATGTCAATTCCTCTGGCAGCGATATCGGTGGCAACCATCACCTTTACTTTTCCGGATTTAAAGGCATTTAAAGCGCGTTGGCGCTGGCCTTGCGATTTGTTTCCATGTATGGATTCCGTCCGTATGCCTTCTTTGCTCAGAGAACGGGCAATGTTGTCGGCACCGTGTTTTGTACGGGAAAAGACGAGTACTGACTTTTTTATATCCTGCCCCAGTAGTTGTACGAGCAGGTTTTTCTTTTTCATTTTCTCTACAAAGTATATACATTGCTCCACCGTATCTACAGGAGAAGAGACCGGGTTGACTTCTACGCGAACCGGTTTTTTCAAAATACTGGCGGAAAGAGCAGCAATGCTTTGAGGCATTGTAGCGGAAAAAAGAAGCGTCTGGTGTTGTGCAGGCAGTTTGAGAAGAATGCGTTTAATATCGTTGATAAATCCCATATCGAGCATACGGTCGGCTTCGTCCAGGACGAAATGTTTCAATGAACTGAGGTCTACAAAACCTTGATTCATCAAGTCGAGCAGACGCCCTGGGGTGGCTACCAGAATATCCACACCCCGGCGGAGTGCTGTCGTTTGTACGAGCTGTTTTATTCCGCCGAAGATGACGCAATGACGCAAACCGGTGTATTTTCCGTAATCAGTAAAAGAATCTCCGATTTGTAAGGCTAATTCTCGGGTAGGAGTTAGGATTAGGGCTTGGATCTCCCGTTTCCGGTATTTTTTTCCCGGATTGTTTTCCTGTCTGGAAAAGCTTTTCTTCTCCTGAGTATCCTGCGATACGGAGAAAGAAGCGTTATTTTGGGATAAATGCTGCAGGATAGGGATAGCAAATGCTGCAGTCTTTCCCGTGCCCGTCTGGGCGATTCCCAGTATATCCTTTCCGGAAAGCGCTACGGGAATTCCTTGTATTTGAATGGGAGTTGGGCAATGATAACCTTTTTCGCTGATTGCTTTCAATAGGGAATCAGCGATATTTAATTCTTTAAATGTCATAAATTTTTTCGTTTTTAATAAAGTTACTGCTTTTTATAAAGCAGGTTGTGCAAAGAGAAGATCATTTTTTAGCTGATCGATCACTTCTTTTACACTTCGGATTTTATTTGCCAGATAGGCGTTGGCTCCGGCGAAGGCATATCCTTTTTTCATATTTCCCCTGGCGGCATTGTAGAGCGCTTCGATGATACAATAAGGGCTTTTGGTATAGTCGCAGGTTTTAATGCAATGAAAGGCACAAGTACGCGGTTTTTCTTTTCCTTCCGCTACGTTCTGAATAAATTCTCCGTCGAAAGCACGTCCCGGCATTCCGACCGGGCTCTGGATAATACGGATATCTTTTTGTTCGGACTTGAGGTATACTTTTTTGAAATTTTCAGATGCATCACATTCGTTTGTCGGCACAAAAATAGACCCCATTTGAGCGGCGGCGGCCCCCAATTGCAGGAATCGGGCAATGTCTTTTCCTGTCGAAATTCCTCCGGCTGCAATAACCGGAATCGGTTTGGTATCTTTGTAAGTTTCAGCTACGGCTACGATTTCCGGTACGAGATGTTCCAGAGCGTACTGTTCGTCTCCGATCTGGTTGGCTTTAAATCCCAGGTGACCACCGGCTTTGGGGCCTTCTACGACAAAGGCATCCGGCAGGTAATTGTAATGAGTCTGCCATTTTGTACAGATCAGTTGGGCTGCCCGGGCGGAAGAGACAATGGGGACAAGCATGGTACTGCAATCAGCTGTCCGGTAAGAAGGTAAGTCGAGGGGCAAACCGGCTCCGGCGAATATTACATCGGCTTTTTCGGCAATGGCTGTGCGTACCATGTCTGAAAAGTTGGAAAGGGCTACCATGATGTTGACCCCAATTACTCCTTTTGTTTTTTCTCTGGCTTTCCGAAGTTCTTCCTGAAGCCCGTAAATGCATTTTTGCAGATAAGAACCCTGCATATTCGGATAAAGCAAGCCTATGCCGGCTGCGGAAATTACGCCAAGCCCGCCTTCATTTGCAACTGCTGAAGCCAGACCCGATAAAGAAACACCTACACCCATACCTCCTTGTATGATAGGAAGTTTTATTTCATATCTACCGATAAAAAATGATTTCATAATTTGCGACATTGAAAATTTAACATTTGCCTTTTGGTATACAGAGATACGAAAAGACGTTCACAAGAACGAAACAAGGAAGTTTAGAAGACTTAATTTCAGCGATTAAAAACCGGGCAAATGCCGTAAGAAATAATACAAAGAAGAGAAAGATCAAAATGAACTTACGTTGTTTACAATGCAAAAGTAATAATATATCTGCAATTCTGTGTTATTTTTGTATGTTTTTTTAAGTTCCTGTTTTATCTTTTACCGGAATGTTCCGGATATAGCTATTATCTTATAAAATGGCATACTCTGGACAAAGACTTTTTCCGGCCGTTTTTAAGTAATTTACGGGAGGTATTTTGCAAAGAATTTTGGATTTATTGGAAATTCAGTTATTTTTTGTCTAAGGTAAAGTAAAAGGAAATTCGATTTCCTAACAACGGATTCGAAACGAACGGAAAGTATTAAAATTAGAAAAAATATTTATACAAATTAAAAACATTATGGTATTCCTCCCGTATCAGAGGAGAATTGAAAATAATAATTGAAATAAATAGAAAATATGAAACAATCAGTGACTAATTTTTTGACCTTCCTTTTCTTGATTTGTTTTATGAATTTGTTTGTGGCATACGGGCAGGAGAAGGATACAATCGTACGTCATAATGTACTGGATGAAGTAGTGGTGACGGGTAACCGGACTTTGGTCAACCGGAATAATGTCCCTATGAATATTACGGTGGTTGGAAGAAGTGAGATCGAAAACAGTAGCGAATCTGCTTTATTACCCGTACTTTCGGAACGGGTTCCCGGATTGTTTGTTTCGGAAAGGGGAATTACCGGTTTTGGGGTTGCCAGTGGCGCTGCCGGTGGCATTTCCATTCGGGGGATAGGAGGTTCTCCCAATACCCAAATGCTGGTTTTAATTGACGGACATCCGCAATTTATGGGATTGATGGGACATCCTCTGCCGGATGCTTATGTCGCATCGGATGTGGAGCGGGTGGAAGTCGTACGCGGTCCGGCTTCCATTCTCTACGGTACAAATGCCATGGGTGGAGTAATCAATATTATTACCCGCAAACAAAACCGGGAGGGGTTTTCCTTAAATGCCAGGGCTATGGGTGGAAGTTATAATACTCAGAAGTATATGGCTAATGTCGGAGGCCGTAAAGGCAGAGTAAATGGTTATGTATCGGTAAATCACGACCGGACAGCAGGGGATCGGGAGAACTCGGCTTTTCATATTACCAATGGATTTGCGAATATCGGGTGTGAATTGTCGAAGCATTTTAGTTTGCGTGCCGATGTGAGTATTGCAGATTTTAGGGCAGAAAATCCCGGACAGATAACAGCTCCTCTATTTGACAATACAGTAGATGTACTTCGGGGAGTAACTTCCTTTACAGTGGCGAATAATTTCAAACATAGCGATGGAGCCTTATCTTTTTTCTATAATTGGGGATATCATGAAATTAACGATGGGTATAAAACGGGAGAAAAACCCTTGAATTACCGTTATCATTCCCGGGATTATAATTACGGTATCCTTTTTTATCAGATCGTGAGAATGTGGAAGGGGAATATGCTTACTTTGGGATTTGATTATAAATCGTATGGCGGAAAAGCCTGGAATCATTTTCTGACAGAAACGCCTGATAAGGTGATGGTCGATACTTCTGCTTACGATTTAGGGGGGTATGCCATTCTGCAGCAGAATTTGTTTAAAGATGTGCTTACTTTAAATGCCGGGGTGAGATTGGAGCACAATGAAGCTTTCGGAAATAAATGGATTCCTCAGCTGGGATTGGCCCTTCGTCCGACGGAAAATTTTGTAATTAAATCGAGCTTTTCAAAGGGTTTCCGGAATCCGACAATTCGGGAAATGTTTATGTGGGCACCGGCTAATCCGGATTTAAAGCCTGAAGAAGTGACGAATTACGAAGTCGTATTGGAGCATACCTTTTTCAAAAAGAAAATGAATGTAGAGGTTTCCGGTTTTATTGCCGACGGAGATAATCTGATACAAACGCAGATTATTGACGGAAATCCGAAAAATGTCAATACCGGAAGTTTTAAGAATAAAGGGGTGGAAGTGGCTTTTCGGGCGGCCTTGTGTTCAAAACTGGATATCGGAGGAAATTATTCCTGGTTATATATGAAGATACCTGTACTGAATGCACCGGAACGGCAACTCTATGCAAATGTGAATTTTCACACGAAAAGATGGCAGTTGAACGTCGGTTATCAATATATCAACGGACTTTATCTGACGACAGGTAAAGAAACAAAGCAGGAGGATTATGGATTGCTGAGTGCTAAAGTTTCTTTTAAACCCTGGAAAATGCTTACTATTTTTGCAAAAGGTGAGAATCTGACCCGTGAAAAATATCAGATTATAGATGGTTATCCGATGCCGGGAGCTATTTTTTTCGGAGGTCTGCATTTGTCAATCAACCGTTAGTTTGCTTTTCTGAAGAGTAAGAAAAATAAAAATATAAACCGATTGTGTATGTCAAAAATTAAAATTCTGTTGTTGGGAATCGCTTTGTTTTTCGCCTGGGGGGCTGCGGCTCATTCCGGAAAACCGCGTGTATATCTTATTATAGATACGGATTGTGCTGCCGATGATTTTCGGACACTTTGTATGTTGTTGGGTAATAGGGATGTGGAGATCTTGGGCATTACCACTTCCGAAGGAGCTTTGACTCCCCGGCAAGGAGAACGAAAAGTAAAGGCGCTTTTGAACAGTCTTTACCATCAGGGGATTCCGGTGGCAGCCGGGCGGGAAGTGGGAGCTTCGATTCCGGATTGGCGGGAAATGTCGGAACAGATTTATTGGGGGGATAGCTTGCAGAAAGACGGGCCCGAAAAGTCTGCTACGGATTTGCTGGTAGAAACCATGGGACGGGAACCCCAAAAAATAACGTTTGTTTGCTTGGGGCCTTTGACCAATGTGGCGGATTTATTGGAAGCAAAACCCGGGTTGGCGGAGAAAATCGATAAGATCATCTGGTACAATAGCGGAGCACAGCCTATGGGGGATACGAATTATAGGATAGATACCCTTTCCGCCCAGAAAGTGATGGCGAGCGGAATAAAAATGCAATTGGTTTCTGCGAAAGAGGAAGATTCTGTACCGGTCAGTATGTTTTACCTGATGGAATTGGGACAGCTGCAGACTTCTCCTTATGCCCAGAAGGTCGTCACGGCTCATGTGACCCCGCCTTTGGTTTCTGCTGTGAAAGATGAACATTTAAAGGTATGGGATGAGCTGACGGTATTGTCTCATTTCGCTCCTCAGCTTTTTACCGTAGATTCACTTTCTCCGACGATCGATTGGTATTATGTGGATACGAAGCAGCAGATACGTCCCATAGAAGAACAATTGCTGGCTGTGTTCAAAGGAAAGGAGAATGTGGAAGGAAAAATATTTTATCATTTTCCCGTAGCTGAAGAATATTACATCCGGGATCTGATGCCGATCATCGCACGGACGGTTAACCGTTATGGAGCCAGTGAATGGAGAGCGGCTGTATTGACGAATGAATTGCATGGACATTTGGGGATCTATGCCACTTTAGGGGTAAAGATGGGGATACGGGCCCGGGAGTATTTCAACGTAGGAGTGGACGATATCGTAGTAACCAGTTATGCCGGAAGTAAACCTCCGGTAAGTTGTCTGAACGATGGTCTTCAGGTCAGTACGGGGGGTACAGTGGGGCATGGTTTAATCCATATCGCGTCGGACGAGGAGGTTCGCCCGGAGGCCACTTTTGCATTTAAGGGACGGAGTGTTACGCTTCGCTTGAAACCCGAATATGCCCGTCAGGTGCAGGAGGACCTGAAAAAGGGAATAGCCTTATACGGAGCAGGGACGGAAGAAAATTGGCAGTATGTCCGGAAACTCGCTATTCAATATTGGCAGGATTGGGACCGGCATGAAATATTTGAAATTATTTCTTGAAGCAGTCGGTTTTAAAAGCGTATAAGACCGACCCCTGGAGGGAAGAGGGGATACAGAGCTGAATCGTTAACTTTTAGATCCATCTGTCGTATAAAAGTTAACGATTCAGCTAATTTATTCTATTGTTATGAAGAAGAGCGGTTTTTGTTTAATCATTTTCCTTTTCGGTGCTTTTAGTTTGTCAAGAGCTTGTACCGGAATTTCTTTTCAATCGAAAGATGGGGCTTATATACAAGCTCGAACCATTGAGTGGGGAGAAGGAATGCTTCCGAGTGAATATGTCATTATCCCCAGAGGGGAAAAACAGGTTTCCTATACTCCGGCAGGCAAAAAGGGGATGGTATTTGAAACCCGTTACGGGATAATAGGATTGGCTATTGTGCAGAAGGAGTTTATCGCTGAAGGATTGAATGAAGCCGGTTTATCGGCTGGTTTGTTTTATTTTCCCCGTTACGGAAGTTATGAGGCCTATGATTCCGCACAACGGGAGAAGACGATAAGCGATTTACAGCTCGTGACCTGGATGTTATCTCGTTTTGCCACCGTAGCAGAAGTGAAAGCTGCTGTGGGAAAAGTCCGGATTGTCGGTCTGGATGAACCGGGAGTTACTTCGACAGTACATTGGCGTATTGGAGATGCGACGGGTGAACAAGTCGTGTTGGAAATAATAGATGGAAAACCTTATTTTTACGATAACGAAATCGGGGTTTTGACGAATTCGCCTGGTTTTCCCTGGCATTTGACGAATCTGAATAATTATGTCAACCTTTTCCCGGGAGGAGCTCCTCCCCAGCAGTTGGCTGGTGTAAAGTTGAACGCTTTCGGAGCAGGATCGGGATTTTTAGGTATGCCGGGGGACGTTACCCCGCCCTCCCGTTTTGTACGGGCTGCTTTTTACAAAGCGACTGCCCCCCGTCTTCATACGGCAGAGGAAACAGTCTTGCAGGCTTTCCATATCTTAAATAATTTCGATATTCCGATCGGAATTGAGCATCCGCTGGGGAAAGCGCCGGATGTACCCAGTGCCACTCAGTGGACTTCGGTCGTGGATTTGACTAACCGGAAAGTGTATTATAAAACAGCCTATAATAATACCATTCGGTGCTTGGATATGAAGGATATCGATTTCAGTAAGGTTAAATACCAGTCTTATCCTTTGGACCGGCAAAAAGAACAACCGATAGAAAAAATAGTAATCTCCTGAAAAACTGAAGACGTTTAGGAGCAATAGTATTTCGGAGGCGGTCGGAATTCTACTGAGGGCTCGCTGACTGAAGAACCTCCGGATGGAAGAAAGACATAATCATCCGGAATGCCGGTTCTGTCAATCAGCAGCGTGTGAATCTTTTTCAAGCAGCTTTAATCAGGCTGCGTCCGAGCCATACCAGCAGAATACCCAGTACAATACTTAAAATCAGATAAGTGGAAAAATATCCCCAATGTTTATTTTGCATCAGCAAAAACATATCGTCGGCGAAAGAAGAGAAGGTGGTAAAACCTCCGCAAAAGCCGGTGATCAGAAATACGTTCATATTGGCGGAAATCAGGTGAGTTTTTTCAGCCATTCCAAAGAAAATACCTATTACAAAACTGCCGATAATATTGACGGCGAAAGTACCCCATGGAAAAGGAGAAGTAAACATATAATGGGCCAGCTTACCCACCAAATACCGGAGACAGGTTCCGATAAAACCACCTGCTCCTGCAATTAACATAGCTTTAAACATAATATATTCTTTTAGAGTTCGACAATTATTTTTTTATTTCTTTACGGTTTACTTAGCATTTTTTTATCCTGCGTTTTTTTTATGACTTTGGGTCCCACTATCAGCGTGATGATTCCTCCGGTCAATAGTATGGCGATTGCGACGATCAATACCAGTTGGCCTCCTCCTAATTTTAACAGGGGAGGAATGATGAAAGTGGCGATAATAGCCCCTAATTTTCCCAGAGCTGAGGCGATTCCTTCTCCGCTTGCCCGCTCCTGAAGGCTGTAGATACGGCTTGGGAGCTCAAAAGTGGATAAATGAGGACCGGCGTTGAGGGCCAGTTCGAACAACAGGAATCCTCCCAGGGTAATGCTTAGGGAAGCGTGGTAAAGATATCCTAATAAAGTAATAATAAGTCCGGCAGCACAAATAAAAAAACCTGTAGATTGAGTATGAATAATGCTGATCCGCCGGACGACTGTGAGTCCTAAAAGGAAACCCAACATAACAAAAAGATTGATATACAGTGTAAAACGAAAGGATTCCACTACCTTATCGAACGGATTTTCGCCACTGGGGACCAATCCTAAGGTCAGCAACAGGATAGGGGTAAATATTCCGATTCCGTATACTCCCATTCCTTCACATCCCCAAGGGATACCGCTGAGTATGATGCGTTTGATATTGCCGCGGGCGAACAGGTCTTTGGCAGAGGCTTGGGGACGGGTTGTCTGGTCTTTTTTATTGGCTAATTCGCCGATATAGACATCTTTACCCAAAAAATGTTTGATATTTTTTTCGGCTTCCTGGACTTTGCCGTGCAGAGCGAGCCATTCCGGACTTTCAACGAACCAAAGCCGGCCGGAAAATGCGAGTGCTGCGAAAAAAGTAAGAAAAAGAAAAAGACGGTTCCAGATTGCCGGATCAGCGGAATTTTTCAGGACAAACCATGCCACCAGTATCATCAGAATATTGCCGACGCCTGAAGAGGCCTTGGAAATGCCTAACATCGTCCTTCGCCATTTTTGAGGCATAATCTCTGATACGTAAGAGGGATCGAGAGCGTAGTCGCCACCGATAGCCAGCCCTATGATCAACAGGTTGATGGGCAGAGTGACAAGAGAAGGATTGAAACAGAGCCATAGGGAAGAGCCGACAATAAGTAAAGGCGAAAGGCGAAAGAAAAAGAGATAACCGTATTTATCACTCAGTCGCCCGAATAATAGCGACCCGAGCATAATGCCGATCAATCCGGCTGAAAAAATAAAGCCCTGGAGCCACGAAGAGAGCTCGGGGTGATGGGTAATCGTGATAAGCGGCGCGATGACACCCACCAATATAGCCAATACTCCTCCGAAAAACTGTCCGGCGGAAGCAATGATTAATATCCAGATATGCCCCTTACGCAGGGGCATGGTATCCATGTTATACATAAATTGGAGTACATTTGGTTCGTTTAAATGTTCGGATATTCAACTGATTCCTCAGGGAATTCAAAAAAATAATATTTCCTTCTGTCAACCGACCTAAGAGGATTTCTAACACATTTTATCCCTGTTGTAATATTTTTTTATCCAGATTCAAATGTGGCCACAGGAATAGCCAGGTAGCGACACAGAACGGACCGGTCAATGTGGGTATTCCGACAGGGGCAAAAAAAGTATCCATTCCTGCTTGAATAAATACGGTGGCGAAAATACCCAATAGGGCCCAGATGGCTGTCCGCCAATTGACATGGTAAAACGTGGTGCCTAGGGCGATAGCGGTCAATACCGGGCTGAACCCGAACAGTCCGTTCGCAATATCGCCTCCGTTGCATTGATAGAGAATCGCGATACACAGCGCCAATGCCGAACCGATCGCAGCCCAGATCGCAGCCCAGCGGCTGCTGATAAACAGACCGACGAGGAAAAATACACCCGTTACCCATGAATTGATTAGAAATACTTGACTGATACCTCTTAACCAATAGATAACCAAGCTTTTGAAACTGGTATCAAATGCGGTAGAAAAATTGCCCGGTAATTCAGGTGCTCCCAGGCCTGAGTCCGGTAATCCGTGCATGATCCGTGCAGCCAATAGGACAAACCAGGTGGTGAGTACAAAAGGGAAAGTAAATGAACTTACCTTATAGGGGGCTAACAAATGATTCAGACCCACCATTACCCAGGTCGTCATGGAAGAAAAAATCACGATAGCCAGCCACATTAAAGGTACATTTCCGATAAAGGTAGGGAGGGCGCATCCGACGAGAATACCGTTGAATCCCCAGAGGCCGTCCAATCCTTTTTCTGCCGGATATTTCAGTAAATAACCGGTAAGGGTCGACATAAATGTGCCGACTACGGCTCCCCAAGCTACGGCAGGCATGTGGGCTTCGTAGGCTCCGTAAAAAATCCCCGCCAGGAAAAATATGCCGGTCCAGATATTCCCTTGGAACATTACCTGCCCCATTCCCTTAAAATACAATTTGAAAAAACCGGGTGAAAAAACAGCCGGTAGTTTCGGTGTAGTTGTTGTTTCCATAAATTATCAGTTTATAGCGTATATAAAGTCATTTAAACTCGTGTTGTTTACAATTTGTAGATTTTTCCGATATAAAAAGGTTCTCGTTTTTGTTTTTCAGAACTTCCGGTTCTTTTACCGCCATACAAATTCTTTTGGCAAAGGTTTTCCCTTGATCTGCATACGGACAATAGAACCAAATTCGCGGACGATTCTTTTGACGGGTTGACTTTCTTCCCCCAAAACTTTAAATAGAAGTCCGCATTGATTAGGCAAATAACTGATGCCGGCAGCTATACGTTTGTCCCGGTTGATAAAAGCCTGAGTTTTGTCATATATTTCTGCTGCGTCTTTTTCGGGTGTGAGTACGATGACATTGGCGAATACATCGTAGTTGTGCATCATGCCGATAGGACGCACCGGATTTTCCTTCGGAGTGGCAACCAGTTTTTCGCGGAAGAGGGGTTGCCCGTCCGGACGTTGTGCCCGGGTACAGATGGATAAGAGATCGTATTCGAACAATTCCCCTTCTTTGTAATATTTGCGTCCTCCGTTGTAGATTTCCGAATAAAAGAGAGTCGCCGAGGGAGCGATCTCAATAACCGTATCGGTAATATACCGACTGTTCCGGCAGGGAATAGTCGGTTCCGGAATGTATTCCAGATAAGCCTTTTCTTCCAGAATAAAATTTTGCTTCAATCCGGAAAAATTATAGGCCATTTCGGCTATTTTGGTCGCTGCTCCCGTTGAAATATGGGCAAAGGCACCTTTTTTCAAGGTAAACTTATTTTCATAGCGGTCTCCGTCAATATTAGGTCCTCCGGAGGACAAAATATATACACAGGGCATTTCCGGCATTGCTTCGTCGAAATAGAGCTCCTGTTGTACGATTAAAGGAGCGTGCCGGGTCCATTGGCGCATAATCGATTTACCTTCGCGGGTAAGCTCAAATACCAGATCCAGTAATCCGCATTTCCCCGGAGCCCCTACACGCATGGCTTGGGGCTCTGCTAAATAAGGATGTACTTCTCTGCATTGTGTAAAATCTGTTATCATAAATCTGTGAGTTGCAAATTACAATTATCGGTTATTTCCGGTATGATGTTTTTCTTTTTTTCATCAGAGCTTTACTGGTAGATTTGTTCTACTTCTTTTTGGGAGATACGGTCGAAAAGGGCCATGTCGCGGATCAGACTCACCAGTTCTTTTATCCCTTCACCGGTCATGCAATTGGTAAAGATAAAAGGTTTTCCCGGGCGCATGACTTCGGAGTCGCGTCGCATGACTTCCAGATCTGCATGTACGTATGGAGCCAGATCCGTTTTGTTAATAACCAATATGTCGGAATAGGAGATACCCGGTCCATCTTTACGCGGAATTTTATCGCCTGCCGCTACATCTATCACATAAATAAAAAAGTCAACCAGAGCCGGACTGAAAGTCAGAGTCAGATTATCTCCCCCTGATTCAATCAAGACGACATCACTGTCTGGAAATTTGGCTTCCATTTCTTCAACAGCGGCAATATTCATAGAAGGGTCTTCCCGTACGGCCGTATGCGGACAGGCTCCTGTTTCGACCCCGATAATGCGGTCTTCTGCCAGATAACCTTTCAACATCTTGCGGACGTGCTTGGCATCTTCTGTGGTCACAATATCATTTGTGATGATCAATACTTTCAAACCTAATTTTAGAAAATAAGGGGTTATCGCTTCTATAAGAGCCGTTTTACCCGAACCTACCGGTCCGCCGACGCCGATTCTGCATGTGTTACTCATATCGTTTTTATATTGTGGATCTTTTCAGATCCGTTATTTTTAATTTTAAATTGTAAGTTAGAGATAAGGTCTGTTAATTCATAAACATTCTCATTTTCCCTTTTTCATGTATAGCTGCCAGAATATCCATTTCGGGAGCAAAGACTCTCATATCGTCGAATGTCATGTCTTTTATCGTTTCGTAATCTACGTGAGCGGTTGAACACAATCGGTAGAGAATATGCTGGGTTTCGTAATGAGAAACTTTGATACAACGCAGGGCAGCATTCAGAATCATGTTGATGATCCCGTAGGCAATAGTAGCAAAAAGTTCTTTTTCTCCCAGTCCGTTTTGCTGGAAAAAGATAGCTTGTGCTATGGGATAAGTACCGGGGGTAAGTTGTTGACGAATATCTGCCAGCCATTTTTCCATCAAAGGATCGTAAGTAATCTGGCTACTGATTTCGGCCATTTTTTTCCCCATACGTGTCAGCATTAATCTGGCTTCTGCATTCATTTTGCAGAGTATGATTTGCTGATCGGCTTTACGGATCAACGGATAATCTCTTTTAGCGGCCGCCCGGAAACCGATCAGGGCAGCAATCGCGTCACTGTATATCGTCTGTTGTAAAGCTGTGTATGTATACTGTTCCAATGTTGTAGCATCGTATACTATGCCTTCAAAAGCAGCTGATTCCAAGCCATTGGAAAAAGAAAATGTCCCTACAGGAAAAGCGGAATCCGAAAATTCAAGAAACCGCATCATCCTGGTGATTTCATCGATCATAGTTGTAGTTTTTCGGTATGTGTTTTAATTGAAATGATCTGTGTGCTGGTGAATTCCGGGTTCGTTGTTTGAAGGATGATGATGATGGATGTGACTGATTTCCTGAGAACTTCCACCGAAAAGTTTACGGATTTCGTGAGGGGCCAAAAACGGGATGACTTCCTGGCCGGGTTGGAATTCGTAAGTGATATCTTCAAAGCGATGGGTATCCATAACGCTCATCATTACTTTTTTATCTACCGTCAGGGGAACGTATAATTTCGTATCTTTCACAATGGCTGGCCAGTGTTGGTTACCAATGGCGTGTCCCAGTTCAACACAAAAGCGAATTATTTCTGCCGGTTCTTTCTGAGCGATTTTTTGCAGATCGATAACCAATACGGGTTTTAATTCGATCCGGATCACGAGAGCGGTGTTATGGTCTGCATTATATTCCAGTATATCACCGTTTTCGACTTGTGAGTGACGTTTAAGGGCAACAGCATATTCTGTACCTTTTTCGTCCCGGGCGATAAAACGGCTTTTTTGGGCAGTCCACTGGTCTAAATTGAGGTATTCGATTTCGCTTTTTTTCAGTTGATCAGCCCAGGTTTTGTCTGTAAACAAATTACCGATAATTTCAGAGAATATTTTCATAGAGGTAGTTTTAGATTGAGAGGTAATGAGGGAGAGAATTTTTGTTTAAAAGAGCCTGAAGGTCCGGTTGAATCAGTCTTCAACGGCTTCAGGCTCTTTGCGTTCAAGTGTTAACTGAACCAATATAATTGTGCTAAGGCAAATTTCTTAGCAGTGGGTACATAAGCGCTCTTTCCGTCTACCAAGACTTCGAAAGTTTCCGGATTCACGTCGATTTTCGGCGTATTTCCGTTCAGTACCATATGATGTTTTCCGATTTGGCGGCAGCCGTGTACCGGATAAACGATTCTTTCCAGACCGTATTTTTCTTTTATTCCCAGATCGTGTGCAGCGCGGGAAACGAAAGATACACAGGTGTTCGGTAAGGCTTTTCCGAAACTTCCGTACATCGGCCGGTAGTAAACGGGCTGTGGGGTCGGCAAAGAAGCGTTCGGGTCACCCATATTGGCCCAGTTGATTATACCGCCTTTGAGAACTAGTTTCGGTTTGGTACCGAAGAATTGTGGTTCCCACAACACGAGGTCGGCCATTTTCCCTTTTTCTACAGATCCCAGCAGATCGGAGAAGCCGTAGGTAAGGGCAGGATTGATGGTTAGTTTGGCCAGATAACGGAGCACCCGGAAGTTATCGTTATCGGGTGAATCTTCTTCCAGTTTGCCTCTTACCTGTTTCATATAATCGGCCATTTGGAAAGCCCGCATAAAGTTTTCACCCACACGTCCCATCGCTTGAGAGTCGGAAGAGATCATGGAAATGACACCCAGATCGTGCAATACGTTCTCTGCCGCCTGTGTTTCCGGGCGTACCCGGCTTTCTGCAAAGGAAACATCAGAAGGAATCTTCGGATTCAGGTTGTGGCATACCATAATCATGTCGAACAATTCTGCCTGGGAATTGATACCGAACGGCAAGGTCGGATTGGTGGAAGAAGGCAGTACGTTGGCTAAAGAGGCTACTTTCAGTAAGTCGGGAGCATGCCCTCCGCCGGCACCTTCTGTATGATAAGTGTGAATGGTTCTTCCGTCGATTGCGGCTATAGAATCTTCTACGAATCCACCTTCATTCAAGGTATCGGTATGAATAGCTACCTGTACATCCCATTCATCGGCCATTTTCATGGTGGCACGGATGGCTGCAGGCGTACTTCCCCAGTCTTCGTGTATCTTAAATCCACATGCCCCGGCCATAACCTGTTCGTAAAGAGGTCTGGCTACGGAACAGTTTCCTTTGCCTAAAAAGCCGTAATTTACAGGAAGACCTTCAATGGCTTGCAACATGCGTTTGAGATTCCAGGGACCGGCAGTAATGGTGGTTCCGTTAGAGCCGTCAGTCGGTCCGACACCACCACCAATAAGGGTCGTTACCCCGTTGCTTAAACAGGCATAAGCTTGTTGAGGAGCGATCATGTGAACGTGCCCGTCGATAGCAGCAGCCGTCAGAATCAGATGTTCTCCGGAAATAGCGTCTGTGGCAGCTCCGGTGACCAATTCCGGAGAAACTCCTTGCATCGTATTGGGGTTCCCGGCTTTTCCGATTCCGGCAATTTTCCCATTCTTTATACCGACGTCGGCTTTGATTACCCCCAATTTAGGATCCAGAATAGTTACGTTGGTGATGACTAAATCCAAGGTACCTCCTTCTGAAGTAGTTGTATTCGCTAAACCCATACCGTCCCGGAGCGTTTTTCCTCCTCCGTACATGATTTCGTCTCCGTATACACAAAGATCTTTTTCCACCTCTACGTACAATTGGGTGTCTCCCAAACGGATTTTGTCTCCGACGGTTGGTCCGTAAAGGTCATTATATTGTTGTCTTGATATTGTTGCCATAATGATTTACTTTTTTTGTTTATTTTGGAAGTCGGCTTCTGCCTGTGATTCATTGATATCTTTAAAACCCAGTTTTTTTGCTCTTGCTATCGCACGGATACGTTCCGGGAAATAAGTCGGAGCATCTTCACCTCCGGTATAGCCTTGTACCAGGCCGTTGAATCCCATGACGCATCGTTTGCCGGCGTAGGCTACGACTTCGACTTCTTTTTCGTCTCCGGGTTCGAAGCGGATAGCTGTAGTGGCCGGGATATTTAAATGACATCCGTAAGCTGCTGCACGATCGAATTCCAGATAACGGTTTACTTCAAAAAAATGAAAATGAGAACCGATTTGAATAGGACGGTCGCCGGTATTGTGTACGACGAGTTTCGCTGTATATCTGTTTTCATTATAGGTGATCGGACTGTCTGACAGAATCTCTCCTCCGACGGGAACATGTTGTTGAGGAGTGAATCCTGGTGTAATCGGCTCTTGAGCCGGTGCTTGTGTGTTTTTGTTGTCTTCCATAGTGCTCTTTATTTAATAGGTTGGTGGATACTGACCAGACGACTTCCATCCGTAAAAACGGCCTCTACTTGTATCAGAGAAATCATTTCTGCTACACCTTCCATCACATCGTCTTTGGTCAAAACTTTAGTGGAATCAGTCATAACTTCTTCCAAGGTTTTTCCTTCACGTGCTCCTTCCAGAGCTGCGGAACTAATATAAGCTACTGCTTCGGGATAATTTAATTTCAGACCTTTTGCTTTGCGTCGCTCAGCAATGGCACCCAGAGACAAAAGCATAAGCTTGTCAATTTCTTTTGGAGTTAAGTGCATATTTTCCTGTTTTTAGTTAGTAAAAGAAAAATTTCTGATTGTTTATAATCAGATTTTATTATTTCAATATTTCTATACGACGAAGTGTACAACTTGTTTCATTAATTAAATATTATAGATAAAAAAATGCCAATTATATTAAATTGGATTTCCTTCGGAGGTGTAATTCTCCGAATCTGGGCCGGGAAAGGTTAAGGGAACGGACGAAAATATTTTAAGAAATTTTATTTTGGATTTTGAACTTTTTAAATAAGATACCGTATGAGTTAAGAAATTTAAATGAATGGTTATGAATAAAAAATTTCTTTTGGTCTTTCTTTTTTTACTTTTTCTTCTGACCGTTTATGCTCAACGCCGGGATATAGATACTACACTGAGGCTGGAGGAAGTCGTCGTGACGGGATCACGGTCGGCACGCCATATGAGCCAGAGTCCCGGACGTATTGATATTATTACCCCCCGGGTTTTACAAAACAGTCCGGTTCAGAGCATTGACGACATTCTTTCTATGATTTCAGGGGTAAATACCACTCGTTCCAACGGAATTGTGGATATGCATACGAATGTGAGTATACGTGGGTTGTCCGGAGACGAACAGGGCCGTACCTTAGTATTGTTCGACGGAGTGCCTATCAATACTTCCGACGAAGGATCGGTCAATTGGAACAGCATTCACATGGATAATGTTCAGCGGATAGAAGTTTTTAAAGGACCGGGTTCTTCTTTGTATGGTAATAATGCAATGGGCGGGGTGATTAATATTATCAGTAAAAAAGCCCGGCAACCCTTTTCCATAAATGCTTCGGCTTCTTATGGTTCTTTAAATACCTGGCTGGCCAGTCTGGGAATTTCCAGTAAGCTCAGTGATAAATTTTCGGTTTTTCTTTCCGGATATTATAACAGAAGTGACGGCTTTAACAACATACCCGATAGTTTACGTACCGTGCCGGATTATAGTGTACCCCGCTTTATGAAAGAAGGGGGCGTTTATGGTAAAATTTTGTATAGCCCGGACTCTTTGTTCAATATCGATTTCGCTTGCGATTTGTTCCGGGATAAACGGGGTGAAGGAGAAAAAATACAAGCTCCGGACGGAGAATACCGGCATTTTGATCACAACCGGATACAAGGAAGATTCTACGGAGAAAAAAGAGCGTTTCATTATAGTCTGGCTCTCTATTTTCAACGACAGGATTATTTTAGAATAGACGAAAGGATAAAAAAAGAAGTTTATCAGCGATTTGACGTAAAGTCACACCGGGATGATTGGGGTGGGATTCTGAATTTCGGATTGACAGGGAAACGGAATCATTTCAGTATAGGTGCCGAATATAAAGAGGGAAGCGTGGACGGTGGAGATCATTATGTGACCTCTCCGGATAAAGTGCTGAACCGGGGAACGATGACTTTTGTGGCCGTATTTGCGCAGGAAGAATTTTCTTTTTTACGGGAAAAATTCTGGTTACAACTCGCTGTCCGGTATGATAATGCTTTTTTTCACAAGGGATGGTTTGAAGCGAAGGGGGATGCTGTGTCCGATTTTAATACCTATAACGGGGATTTAAAAGATAATCGTTGGGAACATCTTTCTCCCCGCTTGGCCTTGCGGTTTAATCCCAGTAAGCGGGTTTCTGCTTATGTTTCTTATTCACAGGGATTCAGAGCTTCTATTCTGGACGATTTGTGCCGCTCGGGCTGGATGTGGATCGGACCTAAGATTGCCAATCCCGATTTAGGACCGGAAACATTGAATAATTATGAGGTTGGGGGGACGTTTTATATTTTCAGGAATTTGTCATTGGCGCCTTCGTTTTATTATGCTGAAGGAAAGGATTTTCTGTATTATGTGGCTACGGGAGAAAAGCTGTGGGGAAAACAGGATATTTACCAGCGCCAGAATATTTCCAAAGTACACGTAAAAGGTGTAGAAGCGGATTTGAATTATAATGCTTCTTTCGGTTTGGCTGTCAATGTAAATTATTCCTACAATGAATCGAAAGTGAAAGAATTTGACGAACGTCCGGAACTAAATGATAAAATACTGACTTATGCTCCAAAACACCAGGTGAAAGGCAGCGTCATGTGGACAGGTGGTGTTGTGGATGCAACCATACGGGGACGTTATAAAACGAAACAATATACGACAGAAGATAATGAGTCTTCTATTGCCGGATTTTCGACTTGGGATGTCCAGCTTTCCAAGTGGTTTTTTGAACGCCGCTTGTATGTCGGAGGAGAAATTATCAATGTTTTTGATAACCGCCATATGAATACAAAAGAGTATATGTCAGCGGGTAGACTGATGAATGTTAAATTAGCAATCCATCTATCAAAATGAGTAAGTTTTATGCTATTTTTCTTTTATTACTCGTTTTTGCCTGTCAGGCAAAGTCGGGAAAAAATTCCGTTCCTACCCGTAAGGTGACAGATGCCTTGGGAAGAGAAGTGGCTCTTCCGGATACGGTAAACCGGGCTGTTTGTATCCGGGCTTCTGCCATTCGCTTAGTCACTTATGCCGGAGGTGTTCCTTTTATCTGCGGTGTAGAAGAACAGGAAACTCGTGAAAATGTTTTTACCCATCTTCTGGCTCATCCGGAATTAGGGAAAAAACCCCTTATCGGTCCGCAGATGGGAGGGGATGCAGAATTAATTATGGCCGTTCAGCCGGATGTGATTTTTATGTCTTCAACGACGGCTGGTGATGCCGACGATTTACAACGACGCACCGGCATTCCTGTCGTAGCATTGGAGTACGGTGATCTGGGTGCGAAACGGCCCATATTTTATGCATCCCTTCAACGGATCGGAGAAGTATTGCATACAGAAGGAAGAGTGGATTCCCTCATTCGCTATACGGAAAATCAGATTGCCGAACTACAACAAAGAACGCAACACAAAGGGGAAAATAAACGGGTATACGTAGGAGGAATTGCTTATAAAGGCCTGAAAGGGATCACTTCAACCGACCCGTATTATGCAGCTTTCGGTTTTTTAGGAGTAGATAATGTGGCTTCTGCTATTGATTCGGCTTATGTATCACCGATTACCGGTACTTATATCGATTGGGAACAATTGGTCGATTGGGATCCGGAAGTGATATTTATAGATCGTTCCGGCTGGCCTTTGGTAAACGAAGATTTTAAAAACCGGGAAAAACTGAATCAACTATTGGCCGCTTATCGGAATCAGCAGGTTTATGCTTTGTGGCCTTATAATAATAA
Organism: Odoribacter laneus YIT 12061; assembly: GCF_000243215.1. GTDB lineage: Bacteria > Bacteroidota > Bacteroidia > Bacteroidales > Marinifilaceae > Culturomica > Culturomica lanea. Next base: position 848,521 of record NZ_JH594596.1, read on the forward strand.
CCATACCAATTTTGAAGTGATGCTGATAAATGCCTGGTATGCGGGGAAAATCCTTTTCCCCGATCAGTTTCAGGATATTTCCCTCAGGGATAAGACGGATGAGATTTTGGTGGAATTTGTCGGACAACCTATCGGTCAGGAATTACGTACAAAATGGGGGGATTATGAGAATCTATTAACCGAAAATCATGAACGATGAGGTTTTAATTCAATATAAACGCTATCGGGCTCGTAATAAACGATTTATTATTTTTATTTTACTCTTATTGGTTCTGATTGGAGGAATAGCTTTACTGGCTGGTTCACATTGGATTGGAGGGAAGGAAATCCTGGCTTTGTTGAGGAGAGACGGAACTGCCTTGGAGTATCAGATTTTGTTGAATATTCGTTTGCCACGGGTATTAGCGGCCGTGATTACAGGGATTATTCTTTCTGCTTCCGGAGCCCTTATGCAGATATTACTCCGGAATCCCCTGGCGTCGCCCTATACTTTGGGGATTTCCAATGCCGCTGCTTTCGGGGCTTCCTTCGGAATTGTGTTCTTAGGGGCAGGAAGCAGTATTGCCCGTTCTTCGGATTTGTTTATGATCACGAATCCTTATATAGTTACTGTTGCTGCCTTCCTGGGAAGTTTGTTGGGCTTGGCCATTATTCTGATGATTGTAAAAGTAAAACAGGCTTCCGTAGAGACGATTATTCTTTCAGGAGTAATTATCAACTCATTATTTGGAGCAGGTATAGCGGTTATGCAATATGTGGCGGATAACGTTCAGCTGGCCTCTATCGTTTTCTGGACGTTTGGGGATTTAGGGCGGGGAGATTGGTATAAGCTGTTTTTTATGCTGATCGTATTGATACCGGCTCTCTTTTATTTCTCTATAAAACGATGGGATTATAAAGTGTTGTGTTCCGGAGATGATTATGCCAAAAGCATGGGGGTTAATCCGCAACAAACCCGTATCTTAGGCTTAGTTATTACCTCTCTGTGTACGGCAGTTGCTGTGTCCTTTTTTGGGGTGATTGCTTTTGTCGGACTGGTCGTACCCCATATTGTGAGGAAATGTATTGGAGATAACGAGGAGTTTTTGATTACGGGCTCTGCTGTCTTTGGGGGGATGTTTTTACTTTTGTGTGATACGGTTGCCCGGACGATCATTTCTCCTGTGATTTTACCTGTAGGAATATTGACGTCGTTTTTGGGAGTTCCTTTGTTTTTATTTCTAATAACCCGCAGGAAAGTAAGATGCGAATAAAAGTAAATCATATATCTTTTAGCTATAACGAGCTACAGGCCTTAAAGGATATTAGTTTTGAGGTGGATACGGGAGATATGCTGGCTATTATCGGACAAAACGGTTCCGGTAAGAGTACTTTGCTGAAATGTATGAACCGTATATTGAAAATAAATCAAGGGAGTATAGAAATTAATGAACGTCCCTTGTCTGCTATTTCTCCGGCTAAATTGTCGCAAATCATGGCTTATATCCCTCAAACGGAAGAAGCCAGAACGGGACTGACGGTTTTTGATACGGTATTATTAGGACGTAAACCTTATATTAGTGGCAAACCTTCTGCCCATGATTTGGAATTTGTTTCAGAATTATTGTTCCGGCTGGAGTTGGAAGAAGAAGCCATGCGTACGATAAATACGTTGAGTGGAGGACAACAGCAACGGGTATTTATCGCCCGGGCCTTGGCACAGCAACCTTCTATTCTTTTATTGGATGAACCGATTGCCAATCTGGATATATACCATCAGATGAAGGTGATGAAATTGTTACGGCAACTCTCGGCAGAAGGGATAACTGTAATTATTACCATCCACGATATCAATATGGCAGCTCGGTTTTGTAACAAAGCATTGATGCTGAAACAGGGGACGGTTTTTGCTTCCGGCGATCAGTCGGTATATGTTTCTGCTAATATAGAATATTTGTATGATATAGAAGTGGAAGTCGTCCGTTATAAAGATAATATTTGTATTATGCCCAAAAATCTTTAAATAGAAAATTTGTAAAATATGTTAACTCTTATATTAACTGTTATGATTACCTTACACCCAATAGGTTATGTTCACAATAAATGTATGGAGTCTATGACTCCGGAACGGATTAAACAAGAAATTTCGGAAATTGAAATTCTTCCGGAGTATGCAGAAGGCTTGAAGAGTGTGGAAGCTTGCCGGTATTTGGACCTTGTATTTTATCTTCATCAAAATGAATGTGTACAATTCACTACTCCCATCCGCACCGGTGAGGAAAGGGGAGTTTTTGCCACCCGTTCGCCGAATCGTCCGAATCATTTGGGGATTACGACGGTAAAACTGAAAAAAAGAGAGGGAAACAAATTATATGTAGAGGGAGCTGACGCTTTAAACGGTTCTCCTGTTCTGGATTTAAAATGTTGTGATACTTCTGTTTATGAACAGGAGAATATTCACAATGCTATTCGGGTTGATTCTCCCCGTATCGATATTGTCCGCAACATTTTGAGTAATGAGACAAAAGAATTGTTGTTGAAATCTGCTCAATTACACGGACATATTTGTCCGGGGCTGGCTTTGGGAGTTTTGGGAGCCACCACAGTTATGCAAAAGCTTTATGAACAAGGAGAAGATAGTAAAGATTATATATTGACAGTGGAGATGCAAAATTGTCTGGTGGATGCTTTGTTATTTGTAACAGGATGTACCCCCGGTACGCATCGGTTTCAGGAAGGAGATCCTGCCCGGATGAGTTTTTCTTTAAAAAACCGGGAAGGGCGAGGCTGGGAGGTCCATTTGAAAGATTCTAACCGGGCATGGATTGCTAAACAAGTGCCGGCTTCTTTTTCTGTTGCAGAAAAAGGATTTGCTGTATTGCAACTCTGTTTTGACGATCTTTTCGAAATGACGGAATTATCCGGAAAAAGTTCTGAAAATTAGCGATATACCCGGATTCCTTTATTCCGCATATCAGCTTTGTTCAACAATACCCTCCAGTGAGCTATTTTATAAAAATCCGGACATAAATCCTCCTTCAATAAATTACACATTAGGGACGTGCCCTAATGTGTAATTTTTAGAACCGAAATATCCCGGAAAATCATTTTTAATAGGTTGTTAACTTCAGCGGAATAACTTAATTCTCGTCTTGGGGTTATTTCTGTATTTTTACACACTAGGGCACGTCCCTAATGTGTAAAAGGTTTGTAAGCGATACTTTTTTCTTTCAACCGATAGGCTATTTTCAGGCGCTCTTCTTGTCCGATATGAGGATTAAAAAGATCGGCTTTGGGTAATTTTTTTTCGTATTTTTCCAAAAGTAATTTTTCCAAAAACGAATTATCGACACAGGTTTTGTCTTTTAAAATATGGGTCACTGTAAATCCGTGCCGGACAAGATAATAAGCAATTAGAACAAAGCGATGGCAATCGAACGGGTCTGATTGGGAACACATCAGAGCAATTCGATATCCTTTTTGTAATCCTTTTTTCAGTCTTTCGATACCGGCAAGAAAGGGTTTGCTCTTTTTTATTTTGTCGAAGTCTACTTTTCCGTCTATATCTAACATTGATAGATCCTGAGGGCGTGCTCCGAATTCTGTCCCCATATGTATATAAGTAATTTGGTGAGCTTCCAGAAAAGGCCTTAAATTGCTTTCATTATATTGAGGATTATATGTACTGGCAGCAAATTGACGTACATCTACGATACAATTAATTTCATACTTTTCAAGCAATTCCTTAAAATAATCCAGGGAATGAGTCGAATGGCCTATGGTATAAATTCTTTTTTCCGTTTCCATGTTCATTGCTGTAAATTGAATCTAATGTATTATATACGAAAATAATAAAAAATAAGATGATGGAGGAAGCCCAGTTTTTATTACACATTAGGGACGTGTCCTACTGTGTAATTTTAAAGGTATTTGATCCAGAATGCTCAGTTGGTTGTCAAAATTTAGGTAAAAATATAAGAGAAGAGTATTATTATTGCGATTTTTTTATTTTTGTTTTTAATTACAAAAATAGAAAGAGGTGTTAAGTTCTTGCTTCAAAATTGTGAGAATAATAGTAGGTGAGAATGAAAAATAATATTTTTGTAACAAATCGAAAAAGAGAAGTTTGATAGAGGTATTTATGTGTATGGAAAGAATGTCATTGCTTATTTTTCTTTATGTTTGTAAATTCGGATTTTGAAGGGGATAGCTTAGGGATATTCAATAAATCAGATAAAAATAATTTTGGTATGAAAAGTGTTTTATTTTGTGTTTTCATGTGGATCTGTTGTATATTTTGTGGACCAGTTAGTAATGCTCAGGATATAGGGGAAAAAGGTATTATTCCCCGGCCTTTGATTCAGACTTCAGGGGAAGGCTTTTTTTATCTCCGGAAAAATACGGAGATCTATACTTCTCCGGAAGGTAAGCAGGTTGCTTTGCAACTGGCAGAACTGTTACGGAAGTCTACAGGGTATCGCTTACCGGTGAAGGAAGGGGTGACGGAAAAGAAAAATACGATATGTTTAAGTATCTGTACGGAATTGGATACTTTAGGGCGGGAGGGATACCGCTTACAGATAGCACCGGAAAAAGTGTCGTTCACAGCATTGGATAAGGCGGGGCTGTTTTATGCCATGCAAACTTTCCGGCAATTGTTGCCAGTTAGTATAGAGAAAAATGCAGTGGTAAAAGATGTTGTTTGGAAAGTGGCTTGTACGGAAATTGTGGATAAACCCCAGTATTCTTGGAGGGGATATATGCAGGATGTCAGTCGTACGTTTTATTCTGTAGAGGTAATCAAGAAATATTTGGACGTGATGGCGCTTTATAAGCTGAATGTACTTCATTTCCATTTGACAGATGACCAGGGATGGCGTATAGAAATTCAGAAATATCCCAAACTGACTTCACCTTTGACGACGCGTTTTGCTGAAAAACACAAGGAGCCGGAAGAAAGAAACGGTTTTTATACCCAGCAACAAATCAAAGAACTGGTGGAATATGCTGCTGAGCGACATATTACGATTGTGCCGGAAATAGATATTCCCGGGCATAGTTGGCCTACTCTTTTGGTTTATCCGGAATTAGGGGTGAATGATAAACATTATCCGGAGTATGTATTTCCGTTTTTAGCATCCTGGGGATATTGGGGAAATCAATTTACACCCAATACGTTGGATCCTACAAAAGAAGTTGTTTACAGTTTTCTGGACGATGTATTCGAAGAGATCGCTGCACTTTTCCCAGCGGAATACATTCATTTTGGCGGAGACGAAGTAAGGCATATCGTATGGGATAAAGAACCTCATATTACGGCTTTTAAAAAAGAGCATGGCATGCAGAACAGTTTGGATTTACAGAATTATTTTGTGGGACGGGTATGCCAGATTATTAAATCGAAAGGGAAAAAACCGATCGGTTGGAATGATATCTTGGAGAATCCGGAGGGGCTTACCCGGGAAACGGCTATTATGTCCTGGGTAGGAGAGGAAGCTATTGTAGAAGCGGCCGAGAGGGGTTTTTATACGGTTGCCACTCCGACCGATTATCTATATTTTGATATTACTCAAGCGGACCGTAACGATGGAACGATGTCGGATCTGGCTTATAGAAATATCAATTCCATAGAGCGTATTTACAATTATGATCCGGCCCACGGATTAAAGCCGGAACAGAAGAAATATCTTTTAGGAGTACAGGCTAATATGTGGACGGCTGTTCCGCAAGAAGTGAAAGACATGAATGTTCAGAATTTCCCTCGTTTATTAGCAGTAGCTGAAATTGGATGGACTTCCGGGAAGCAGAAAGATTTTACAGCATTTGAGCAGAGATTACAACAGCATTACGGACGGCTGGATCAGTTGAAAATAGATTATTACCGTCCCGGTGGATATATCACGGGACATTGGCATCCTGAAATATTGTCTTTAGCCTACCAACCCCTGACTTGGGATGTCAGTACTAAGGTGTATACGAACGGCCGGATTATTGCCGGTTTCTTCTATACTCATGGGGAGAATTATATGAATATTCGGAAAGTAGAATTGTTAGAAAATGGAAAGGTTATTTCTACGGATGAGCATCAGGGATTAGCGGATACCTTCAGAGGGACAAATAAGACAAAAACTTTCCTTTATCATTTACAGGTGGATCATTATAATCCAGACGCCGTCTATACTTTAAGAGCGGAAGTGAAAGGACAGGGAGGAACCGATTCCTATGGGAATTTTACTTTTAATCAATCGCCTTTCCGGCCTTTTATGGAGATTGAACCCCACGTGGAAAAATAGAATTGGATTCGTTTAAATAGTTGAACTTTTAGGATCCTGCTGCCGGATTAAATTTCGAAGGAAGACAGGGATTTAGGGGATATTGCAAAGGCGCTTATCCCCTAAATCTGTGTGTTCCCGGTTTCTATAGAATGGAATCCAATAAAAAATCGATTAAGAGAGCGGGTATTTATTCTGTTTTGCTTAATTTTGTGAATCAGAGAACGAATAAACAAAAAATTATGACAAAGAGCGGGGAAAAGAAAGAAACGTTTTATGTAGTTGGGATGAGTTGTGCGGGTTGTGCAACCAATGTGGAAATGACTTTGTCAAAACAGAAAGGGGTAAAAGAAGCAAAAGTAAATTTTGCTTCTTCGACTGTTTGGGTGGTTTATCAGGAGGAAGAAACGAATCCCTTGGAATTACAGAAGGCGGTACAGGCAGTGGGATATGATTTAATTGTTGAAGAAGAAGAGAAAAATGAGATCGAAGAGAGGCAGGAAGCGGAATACAGACAATTGAAAAGGAGAACTGTAGGAGCCCTGTTGCTGGCTTTACCGGTTTTTATTATCGGGATGTTTTTTATGCATATGCCTTATGGGAATTGGATTATGTTGGTTTTTACCCTTCCGGTACTGACGATTTTCGGACGTCGTTTTTTTGTCAATGCATGGAGGCAGCTGAAACATGGGCATGCTAATATGGATACTTTGGTAGCGGTGAGTACAGGGGTTGCTTTTTTGTTTAGTTTGTTTAATACTTTATATCCGCAGTATTGGACGAATCAGGGGATAGAAGCTCATGTATACTATGAGGCGGTAGCTGTCATTATTGCATTGATTTTATTGGGAAGGCTGATGGAAAGCAGAGCGAAAGCCAATACGTCGACAGCTATACGTAAGTTGATCGGTTTACAACCTCAGACCGTTATCCGGGTGGCAGAGGATGGAAGTGAAACGGAGGTTCCGATAAAGATCGTACTGGCAGGTGATTTGTTATTGGTAAAACCGGGCGATAAGATACCGGTGGATGGCACGGTACAGGAAGGGCATTCTTTTGTGGATGAGAGTATGATTACCGGAGAACCGGTGCCTACTGAAAAGGTAAGTGGTAGTAAGGTGTTTGCTGGTACGATCAACCAAAAAGGTAGTTTCCGTTTTATGGCGGAAAAAGTTGGGAATGAAACTTTACTGGCCCATATTATTAAAATGGTACAGGAAGCTCAAGGGAGTAAGGCGTCGGTACAACGGTTAGTAGATAAAATTGCCGGTATTTTTGTTCCGGTCGTAATCGGTATTGCTATTCTTACGTTTGGAATATGGATGTTTGCAGGAGGGGAACAGGCTTTTACGCATGCTTTACTGACGTCTGTAACTGTTTTAGTTATTGCTTGTCCCTGTGCATTGGGATTGGCAACTCCGACAGCTATTATGGTTGGCATTGGAAAGGGAGCTCAGCATAATATATTAATTAAGGATGCGGAAAGTTTGGAAATGCTTTATCGTGTAAGAGCGATTGTTTTAGATAAAACAGGTACGATTACAGAAGGGAGACCGGAGGTCAGGGATATTCTTTGGCATCCGGATGCAGAAGAAAGGAAATGGATGCCTGTATTGTTGCATTTGGAAAGTAAGTCAGAACATCCTTTGGCGGAGGCTGTGGTAAAGTATTTAATTGAGAAGGGAATTCGTTCCAGTTTATCCGGAACATTTGAAAGTCTTACCGGACAAGGGGTAAAAGGAACAGTCGATGGGGAAACATATTGGATTGGAAATTACCGTTTGCTGGAAGCGAATGGTATTTTAAGGACGGAAGAACAAAGGGAGCAGGCGGACAGCTTACAGTTGTCCGGTACGACGGTTGTTTATTTTGCAAATCGTCGTCAGGTATTGGCTTTAATTGCCCTTGCAGATCGCATAAAAGCGGGCTCTGAATCTGCGGTGCATCAGTTACAGGCGCAAGGGATAGAAGTATATATGTTAACGGGAGATAATGCTGTAACGGCGCGGGCGGTAGCAGATCGTATCGGAATAAAACATTACCGGGCAGAAATGATGCCTTCGGATAAGTCTGATTTTATAAAAGAACTACAGTCACAAGGTAAATGGGTCGCTATGGTAGGGGATGGTATCAATGATTCGCAGGCTTTAGCCCAGGCGGATGTCAGCATTGCTATGGGACAGGGGACGGATATTGCTATGGATGTGGCCAAGATTACATTAATTACTTCTGATTTAAATACTATTCCTAAAGCTGTTGCTTTGTCCCGACAGACGGCAGCGGCTATCCGGCAAAATCTTTTCTGGGCTTTTATATATAATTTGATCGGCATTCCTTTGGCAGCAGGAATATTATATCCTTGTTGCGGTTTTTTGTTGAATCCGATGATAGCCGCCGCTGCTATGGCTTTCAGCTCTGTTTCAGTGGTCGGAAATAGTTTGAGAATTAAAGCGAAAAAGATATAATCAGAACTTACCGTCATATAGTTTTTTCCGGCTTTCCCGGAAAACGATAAGTATTCCTTTTTTCTTTGCAGGACAAGTTGCGGAGGGAGATGTCTCCGGTGCTGATAAGCGAATTTTCGGTTCAGAGTAAGCTATTGTTGTATGGCGATAGTCAGATATTATTCCGAACAAAGTTCCGCTCGTCTAAGCCGAAGGCGTGCCAATCAGCAGTGCACTGATCCCGGTGGTTGGTCTCTTAAACCTTTTCTTTTTCTCGCCTGTCTGTTTGGAAAATAAAGGTTTTTCAGGAAGGGAAAGGAGAGCGGAAGCTTATCGGCAGGTAAAAATTACACATTAGGGCACGTCCCTAGTGTGTAATTTAATGAAGTTTATTAATTTTATATACAAGGTAAAATCTATTTGTAAGTTTTATTGATTGAAGGGAAAAGTTAGGAAACTTTCCTCGGGAGGGACTCGTTCTAATAGGTGAGAAGAAAACAATAGAGATGGGTACAACCTATACATTTAAGACGAATTTGAAATGTAAAAATTGCGTAGCTAAAATAAAACCGCAGTTAGACAGAGTAGAGCAGATTGAAAAATGGTCGGTAGATCAGAGGGGAAATGACAGTATGCTGTCGGTTGATATGGAAGGCGGGGAACCGTCGGTTATTGAAAAAATACTTCTGGGTGCCGGATACAAAGCTGAATTCTATTCAAAAACAGAAGATAAATAATCAATAAACCATTTAAAAAAAAAGCTATGAACGACAAGATGAATGAAAAATCACAACAGAAGCATTTTTCCCATAATGAAGGAAATCAACAGAGTTTCAGAACGGATGGATCAAGTCAGGATTATTCACAGAAAGTGGGAAATCAAGACAACAGCATGAACGACAAGGCTACTTCTTACGGACAATCTCAGAACAATGACAAAGATTACAATCAAAAAACGAACGAAGAAAGATTAGGCCATAGCCAAACCATGCGGGATGAAGTAAATGAAGACCGGAATATGGGAAATGATGTGGAAAGAATGCATACAGAAGGAGATGAACCCAATTTAGGAGACTCTATAAAAGCTGAGTCCGGAAAATATGCAAACGACGGTTCACAGACAGGTGCCAGAAGCAGTGAAACTGGCCGCTCTGATTCACAAAATAACGGTCCTTTCCAAGAAGGACGTTCACAGAATGACTCTTATCGTACGGGTCAGTCCTCTGATTACAATAATCAGAAATAATTTTAAATTAGAAACTAACTTTTAATCTTAAAACCATGAAAGAAGAAGGAAAGAGTAGCAGACAGACGGGACGTAGCTCTTCAAAAAGCGGAGCTTCCTCCAGAAGTGAATCTTCAAAAGGCGGAAGAACATCACGTAGTAGCCAATCCAAAAACAACAATTCTAATCAGAATGAAGAAGGCTGCAGATAATTAAAATATCTGAAACAGCTGAAGTCCGGCAAAGCAATTTTGTTTTGCCGGATTTTTTTATGTATGGAATCTTTGTAAAAAAATTTACATTCTTTTGTAGGTTCCTACTAAAAATAATATATCTTTACCCCTGCAAACGGTTGAGGTTGGTGTGTTGAAATTTGTATTAATAATTTATAAATCATTTACCTATGTTGAAAATTTTAAATTTTTTAGCTATTGCCTTGATGTTTACGGCCTGTTGCGATGCTTCTGCCAAAAAGGAAATAGCAAGTGCGGGAGTGGTTCAGCCTATTGTTTTGGATCAGCCGGCTCGGCCAGCTGGGCAGGAAGATGTAATTGCTTTGACTGCTCCGAAAATGGATACGGTCCGGGTCGGTTTTATTGGTTTGGGTATGCGCGGTCCGGGAGCTGTAAAACGGTTTACTTATTTGGAGGGAGTGAAGATTGTGGCTTTGTGCGACATACATCCGGAGAGAGTGGAAGCTGCTCAGCAAATTTTAAAGAAAGCGGGTTTACCGGAAGCTGTCGGTTATTCGGGTACGGAAGAGGCTTGGAAACAATTGTGTGACAGGGAGGACATTGATTTGGTTTATATTTGTACCGATTGGAAGCGTCATACTCCTATGGCAGTATATGCTATGGAGCATGGGAAACATGTGGCTTGTGAAGTGCCCATCGCCATGACTGTGGCAGAATGCTGGGAATTGGTCAACACTTCAGAAAAGACGAGAAAGCATTGTATGATGCTGGAAAATTGCTGCTATGACTTTTTTGAAATGGCTACTTTAAATATGGCTCAAAAAGGTGTGTTAGGTGAGATTGTACATGCAGAAGGGGCTTACATCCACGATTTGCGTTTTCTGAATTTTATGGATCCGAAAGAAGGGGGATATAATGATTGGTGGCGCTTGGATTATAATGCCGAACATACAGGGGATCCTTATGCTACTCACGGATTGGGACCGGTGACTCAGGCATTGAATATCGGACGCGGGGATCGTTTAGATTATCTGGTGTCTTTGTCCAGCGATCAATTTGGGATGACTGCGTATGCTAAAGAAAAATTCGGAGAAGATTCCGAGATGGCCAAGCGTGAATACAAAATGGGAGATATGAATACCACCGTAATCCGCACCGCCAACGGAAAGACGATCATGATTCAACACGATGTGACCAGTCCCCGTCCTTATAACCGTAAACATTGTTTAAGTGGTACGAAAGGATATATCGAAAAATATCCGAATCCGGGGATTGCTTTGGATCCGAATGATAAATTGGCTGTAAAATTCGATAATCTGGGGGCTCATGGTTTCCTGAACAAAGAACAGTTTGCCAAAATGATGAAGGAATACGAGCATCCGATTACGAAGGAAGTAGGAGAGTTGGCTCGTAAAGTAGGAGGACATGGAGGGATGGATTTTATCATGGATTATCGTTTGGTATATTGTCTGAGAAACGGTTTACCACTGGATATGAATGTGTATGATGCTGCTGATTGGTCCTGTATGGGTGAGTTAACAGAGCTTTCTGTAAAGAATCACGGGGCTCCGGTTGCCTTCCCGGACTTTACCCGGGGATCCTGGAAAAAGCAGCAGGGATACCAGCATGCCTTTGCGAAATAAGTGCCGTAAAATATGTAAAAAAGCCGTTTTATTTAACGGCTTTTTTTATTGAAAGGATACTTTGTTCAGCTGTTCGGAAAGGTGAATACGCTGAATGTGTGTTTTGTGTATCGGTAAATCGGGCACTTTTAGATCTTTGAAGCTATTTAAAATCGTTTTTAGGATGAAGAGAATATTTTCATTTTTTGTTATTTTGTTATTGTTTGCTGAGGTGAAGGCCCAGGGATTAACGCTTTGGTATGAACGGCCTGCTCTCGACTGGATGAATGAGGCATTGCCTGTTGGAAACGGGTATATGGGAGCGATGTGGTTCGGAGGACCGGTTCGGGATGAAATCCAGCTGGCAGAGGAAAGCTTTTGGGCGGGAGGCCCGGGTGCAAGTAAAAGCTACAAAGGGGGAAATAAGGAAGGGAGTTGGAAATATTTGAAGGAGGTAAGAGAATTATTAGAGTCAGGGGAAAAAGAGAAGGCTGCGGAACTGGCCGGGCGTTATTTCGTCGGGGAAATTACACCGACAGAAGCGGGAGACCAGTTTGGGGATTTCGGGGGAAATCAGCCTTTTGGATCTTTGGGCGTTACCGTTGAAGCGGCCGATACGTCGTGGACGGATTACCGGCGGAGTCTGGATTTGGAAAGGGCGATGGGAAAAGTCGAGTACGATATGGGAGGGACGCATTTTCGGAATACTTATTTTGCTTCTTATCCGGCTCGTATGTTCGTATTTAAGTATACTAATAATGCTCCTGGGGGAAAGGATTATCGGGTGACATTTGAAACCCCTCATCAGGGAACGAAAATAACGGTCCGGAAAGATTTGTGGATTATACAAGGAAAACTGGCTTCTAACGGTTTACCTTTTGAAGGCCGGATAAAAGTCAAAACAGATGGAAAGATTCGTTTTCAAAAAGGGGTTTTCCGGATAGAAGGAGCCAAAAATACAGAATTTTACGTTTCTATCGCTTCGGCTTATGCGAATACATATCCGCTGTATAGGGGGAACGACTATGAGGAGGTAAACCGGAAAGCTATCGAAAGGGCAGAGCGGGGGACTTGGGAGGATTTGCAAGCGGAGCATGAAACGGATTACCGCTCTTTGTTTGAACGGGTGAAGCTGGAGCTGGGACACAGTGGTTTGGAAAAATTACCGACGGATAAACGGCAGCTCAGGTATAGCTTGGGAGCCTATGATCCGGGATTGGAAGCGTTATATTTTCAATATGGCCGCTATTTGTTAATCAGTAGTTCCCGCCCCGGTACTTTGCCTGCTCATTTGCAAGGGCGCTGGAATCATCAGTTAAATGCGCCTTGGGCTTGCGATTATCATATGAATATCAATTTGCAGATGATTTACTGGCCGGCAGAAGTGGCGAATTTGAGCGAGTGTCATTTGCCTTTACTGGAGTATATCGACAAATTACGGGAACCGGGCCGGGTGACGGCGCGGGAATATTTCAATGCCCGGGGGTGGGTGGTCCATACGATGAATAATGCTTTTGGCTATACGGCTCCCGGCTGGGATTTTTATTGGGGATATGCGCCGAATAGTGCTGCCTGGTTATGTGCTCATCTGTGGGAGCATTTTAATTATACCCGGGACCGGGAATTTTTAGGCCGGAAAGCTTATCCCATTATGAAGGAAGTTGCCCGGTTTTGGATGGATTACCTGGTGGCGGATGAGGACGGTTTTCTGGTCTCTTCTCCTTCCTATTCACCGGAGCATGGGGATATAGCGATAGGGGCCACAATGGATCAGGAAATTGCCTGGGATTTGTTTACGAATGTGCTGCAAGCGATGGATTATGTAAAAGAAGACCCGGCTTTTGCCGACAGTGTTTCGGATTTCCGGAAGCGTTTATTGCCTTTGAGAATAGGAAAATTCGGACAACTGCAGGAATGGAAAGAAGACTTGGATGATCCCGGGAATACTCATCGTCATATTTCGCATTTATATGCTTTATTTCCGGGGCATCAGATTTCCCTGGAGGAAACGCCGGAATGGGCGAAGGCGGCGAAACGCAGTCTGACCTATCGGGGCGAGGAAGGGACTGGCTGGTCGCTGGCCTGGAAAATTAACTTTTGGGCCCGTCTGCAGGATGGAAACCAGTCGTATAAGATGCTTCGGAATCTTCTGCGTTCGGCCAAGGGACAGGAAAATTTTTCTAATCCTTCCGGGAGCGGTTCCTATTGCAATCTATTGTGTGCTCATCCGCCTTTTCAGATAGACGGGAACATGGGAGCTGTGGCCGGAATAGCCGAAATGTTGCTACAGTCGCATGCCGGAATGCTCGATTTACTTCCGGCCTTACCTGCTGCCTGGCCGTCGGGATATGTAAAAGGACTGAAAGCCCGTGGAGGCTATACAGTGGATCTCGTTTGGCAAGATGGTTTGCTGAAGGAAGCTGTGATCCGGGCTGATGAAGCGGGAAAAGGAAAGATAAGGTATAAAGGAAAGGTGCAATCCCTCCAATGGGAACCCGGTGAAGAGATTAGGCTAAACTGGGAGTAGAGAATAAAATAGTGTAAATATTTTATACGCCGGATGTCAAAATAATAGACATCCGGCGTACTTTTTTAGAATATAATATATTGATAAACAATTGTTTGTCAATTGTGGCATATTTTTTGTTCCCAGCCTAAGCAAGTATATAAATTTTAATTTCTATGAGAAACCTGGCTTCTTTTTCGCGGCTTTTCAGGACGGCTTTCCGGAACAAAGGCTTGACGTGCATTAATATTTTCGGCTTGGGTGTAGGTCTAGCGGTCGCTTTATTTTTGATGGTTTATCTGCATTTTGAATTTTCGTTCGACAAGCATTTTAAGGATGGGGAGCGGATCTACCGGGTACTGAGTGTTTGGAACGAGGGGAAGGAAGTGACCAATTACCCGATTAATTTTGGTATTCTGGCTCCTACCTTGATGAAAGAAGTGCCTGAGGTGGAAACGGCCAGCCGTTTATATACATTCGGCGATATGGATTTACACGTTGAAAACGGAGAAAAAATAAAGGTAAATACTTATCAGGTTGATTCTTCTTTTTTGCAGATTTTCAGCTTTAAATTATTGGCTGGGAATCTGGACGGGGCTTTGGATGAACCGAATACCTGTGTCATTACCCGGAGTACGGCCGATCGTTTTTTCGGTGTGGAAAGTAATCCGGTTGGAAAAAGTTTGAACGGGGACAAGGGGTCCTCCATGGAAATAAAAGCTGTTATCGAAGACATTCCACTGAATACCCACTTCCGTTTCGATTTGTTGACTAAACTACCGGATTACGGTTGGGGTGGACTGGAATATTATACCTATGTCAAATTCCGGCCGGGGGTGGATTATGCGGTGGCGGCAGCGAAATGTAATGAGATAAATAAAAATCTTTTGTCTACCCGTTTTGCCAATTATGACAGTCAGTTTGAGAGTATAACAGAACCTTTGGCAGATATTCATACGGCTACAAAATCTGCTTTTGATTTGAGTCCTACTGCTAGTAAATCGAATCTGATTTTTATTATAATCGTTACCATTTTTATTCTGGCAATTGCCTTATCCAATTTTATTTCCCTGTACATTATTCAGGGAGAAAAGCGGGCAACCGAAATCAGTGTGCGGAAGACAAACGGGGCAGAACGGAGCAGCATTATGAAGATGTTGTTTGGGGAGACGACATTGGTAACAATCATCGCATTCGGTCTGGCGATTGTACTTTATTATTCTTTTTCGGGAGTATTTGCCCGGCTGATCAATTTCAACCTGCCGAGAGAAGTGGGGGTAACGGGGATGATGTGGATTTATTTTGTTTTATTGTTCCTGGGCGTAACATTGATTGCCGGCGTTTATCCGGCTTATTATTTATCCCGGTTTAATCCCATTGAATTGGTCCGGAAAACGGTCATGCGGAAATACAAGCTGACGGCTACTTCGGTGGTCATACAATTTTCGGTAGTTATCTTTTGTATATCGGCATTGTTTGTCGTTTTCCGCCAGCTCGATTTTATGAAAAAGATGCCATTGGGTTTCGATGCCGATAATGTGATGGCTGTTGGGATTGTTACGGACGTAAAACAATATGAGGGATTGCGTTCAGATCTTCTTCAGTATCCTTCGATTGTAAATGTCGCTATTTCCCAGGGACATCCGTTGAACGGTTGTAGCGGACAGGGGCTTCGTCGTACCGATCAATCTGAAAAAGAAAGTGTAACCATAGACGAAAGGCGTGCGGGACCTGGTTATTTTCAGGTATACGGAATTCCGATTCTCGAAGGCCGGGAATTGAAATACGAGGGGATGATGGATTCTGCCAGTATCGTATTGACAGAAACGACGGTTGCGGCCCTTGATCTGGAAGATCCGCTAGGGAAGAAAGTCATGTTCAATGGTATGTCGATGACAGTGGTGGGGATAGCCAAAGACATTCATTACGGCTCTGCCCGGCAAAAAATAGGAAGATTGGTATATACAGCTTATCATCCCCGTTTCTGGATGATGGGAGTAAGGTATCAGCCCGGTAGGTTTCAGGAAGCCAAAACGGCATTGGCTACCGTAATGGAAAAACATTTCCACGGGGATCCTTACGGGGTTATGCTGCTCAGGGATGTGGTAAACAATCAGTATTGGCAGGATGAAGTCACTTCCCGTATTCTGATGAGCGGAACTGTTTTGGCGATTATTCTGGCTTTATTGGGATTAATGGCGCTGATGGGATTCGTGGCTCATCAGAAACGCAAGGAAATCGGTGTACGCCGGGTCATGGGAGCCCAGATCGGAACCATTGTTTACGATCTGAACCGTTATGTTTTGATCCGGATTTTGCCGGCTGTCCCGATAGGGATTGCTTTCAGTTATTTTGCCATGTACCATTGGTTGCAAAATTTTGCTTATACTATTTCTTTAAGTTGGTGGATTTTTGCGGGGGCTTTGCTGTTGACATTTGTCATCGTACTATTGACATTATTGTATCAAAGTATTCATTCGGCTACGGCGAATCCGGTAGATGCACTGAAATCAGAGTAATAAATTTTTAATTTAACATAGACCCTATGAATTTTTCTTTCGCTCGTTTGTTGCGTACAGCTTTTCGGAATAAGGGGCTGACCTTGATCAATATTACGGGTTTGAGTGTAGGTTTAGCCGTAGCTATGTTTTTATTAGTATACCTGAGTTTTGAATTTTCATACGACAAACATTTTAAGGATGCTGACCGGATCTACCGGGTTATTTCTATCGGAAAAGGGCAGAATGAAGTAATGACCATTCCTTTAACCCTTTATCAGGAATGCGATCAGCTGTTGAAGGAAGTTCCGGAAGTGGAATATGCAGCCCGTTTATTCCGGCAGGGAGGAGGGATATTTGAGACGGAGGAGCAGGTCGTTTTAAACATAGAAGGCTATGTGGTGGATTCTTCTTTTCTGAATATTTTTGATTTCCCAGTCGTTTACGGGCAGTTGGATGGGGCTTTAAATTCGGTAAACCAGTGTGTGATTACCCGTAAATATGCCGAGGCTTTTTTTGGCTCGGGAGTAAATCCAGTAGGGAAAACACTGACGCATAAGGAAGAGAAAAAAAATTATCAGATTTCAGCCGTTATCGAAGATATACCTGAAAATACTCATTTTAAATTCGATATTCTGACGAAGTTGATTGATTTAGGATACGGTAGCGCGGAATATCTGACTTATTTAAAATTCAAATCCGGAATCGATATGCCGCTGGCCATTCAAAAGGCTGAAGAGGTGACGAAGGGAGTGTTGGAGACTAGTTTTGCCGGTATGGGGTATACTTTTAGCAGCCTTGTGGAACCGGTTGCTTCCATTCATTTTTCTTCTCCGGTCACTTTCGATTTAAAACCGAAGGGCAATACATCCAATTTGTTGTTTGTAAGTCTGGTCGTGCTGTTTATACTGGGAATAGCTATTAGTAATTTTATTTCCCTTTATATTATTCAAGGAGAAAAGCGGGCTAGTGAAATTAGTATCCGTAAGACAAACGGTGCGATGCGTAAAAGCATTCTGTCCCTGTTATTCGGCGAGACCTTTTTTGTCACTTTTATTGCTTTTGTGTTGGCTGTCATTTTGTATTACAGTTGTTCCGAGTGGTTTGCCCGTTTTATTCATTTTAATCTGCCTCCGGATAGCGGTTTGACGGGAAAGATGTGGGGTAATTTTGTCCTCTTGTTTGTCGTTGTAGCTATATTAGCGGGAGGGTATCCGGCTTATTATCTATCGCGATTCACTCCTATCGATTTGATCCGGAAAGCGGTGACGCGAAAATATAAATTAACAGCGGCTTCGGTCGTCCTTCAATTTTCGATTGTCATCTTTTGTATTTCGGCATTGGGAGTGGTAATGAGGCAATTGGATTATGTCAGGAATTTACCTTTAGGGTTTGAAGCGGATCAGGTGCTTACGACCTTTGTAAATTCGGATATACAGCAATATGAAGTATTGAGAAATGAACTGATGCAATATCCGGAGATAACGGAGGTGGGTGTAGGGCAGGGAAATATAATTTCCGGCTGGAGTGGGGGAGCCCTTCGTTTGCCTGCTCAGGCGGAAAAGGATCAAATTGGGGTAGATGAAAGACGGGTAGGACCCGGTTTTATGAATGTTTTCCGGGTTCCTGTTTTAGAAGGAAGGAATTTTACCAATAACTGGGAGGCGGAAAAAGATAATATTATTTTATCCGAGTCTACGGTCGCTGCTTTGGGATTGGAAAATCCTTTAGGACAAAAAGTTATATCGGGAATGCACACTTTTACCGTGATCGGGGTAGCTAAAGATATCCATTATACTTCTGCTCATGAAAAGATAGGGAAGATGGCTTATACGTTTTATGCTACTGATTACTGGAATGTTTCCGTTCGCTATAAAGTGGGGGAATATCAGCAGGCGAAGGAGAAATTGAGCAATGTTTTAAAAAAACTATATCCGGGGGAGCCTTTTTCTGTAAATACCATCCGGGATCAAATTCAGTATATGTATGTTCAGGATGAGGTGGTGGCGCGTATATTATCAGGCGGAACGATCATTGCTATTACCTTGGCTTTATTAGGATTACTGGCCCTGAGCGGATTTGTTGCCCGGCAAAAACGAAAAGAAATCAGTGTACGCCGGGTCATGGGAGCGCAGGTGAAGGATATTATTTGGGGGTTAAATGGCTATATTATTGTCCGGATTTTACCGGCTATACCGTTAGGAATTGCTTTGAGTTATTATATCATGAAGGGTTGGCTGAGAAATTTCGCCTATGCGCTTCCGCTGAGCTGGTGGATCTTTGCAGCTGCTTTGTGTATTACGTTATTTATTGTCGTGCTCACTATTTTCTATCAAAGTATACGTTCTGCAACAGCAAATCCGGTGAATGCTTTGAAAAGTGAATAATCGGAGGGCTGCTGTACATACAATTCAGCAGCCTTTTCGTTTCAACATTTGTCAAATCACTTCGGCAACCACGAATGTACTTCCCCCGATATAGATCATATCTTCCGGAGTGGCAGCTGCACGTGCGGCTGCGTAAGCTTCGGCTACTGTCGGGTAAATGTCTCCTTCCAATCCGTGTGCACAGGCTTTTTGGGCCAATATTTTTTCGTTCATGGCTCTTGGAATAGAAGCCTTACAGAAATAATAACGGGCATCTTTAGGAAGGATAGAGAGGACGCTGTCCACGTCTTTATCACTGACCATACCGATCACAAAATGCAGTTTGTCGTAAGAACAGCTCGCGAGTTGGGTCCGGATTTCCGATAATCCGTCGATATTGTGGCCGGTGTCACAGATTGTATAGGGCCGTTCTGCCAGTTGCTCCCAGCGGCCGTGCAGCCCCGTATTGGGAATAACGCGGGCCACTCCCTGGCGGATGTCCTGTTCGTATAGGGCCAGTCCACAACTTTGCAATAACAAGACAGTTTCCAGTACAACCGGAATATTCTTTCGTTGATAACTTCCTTTTAAGTCGCACGACAAATGAGGATACGTAATACCGTTTTTGTGCCGGGCGTCGTAAGTACCGTCCTCGTTTTTTCCCATTTGCCATTCTTCGGAAGCAAACGTCAGAGTCGTATGACAGTCGGAAGCTTTCTTTTCGAATACGAAATCGTAGGCAGCATCCCGAGTGCCGATAACAGCCGGTATATCGGTTTTAATAATACCTGCTTTCTCGGCAGCGATTTCCGGTAAGGTATTTCCGAGGAGAGCCATATGGTCGAAAGAAATATTGGTAATGATAGAAGCCAGGGGGGTAATGATGTTAGTAGAATCCAGGCGTCCTCCTAAGCCCACTTCTATCACGGCGATATCTACTTCCGTATCGGCGAAATATTGAAATGCCATGGCTACTGTCATTTCGAAAAAAGAGGGTTTTAACTCAGCAAACAGCGCTTGATTTTGCCCGACAAAGTCGATTACGTATTGTTCAGACACCATTTCCCCGTTTACTTTGATCCGTTCCCGGAAGTCTTTCAGGTGGGGAGAAGTATAAAGTCCGGTTTTATATCCGGCTTCCTGTAAGATAGAGGCCAGCATGTGGGATACGGAACCTTTTCCGTTTGTTCCGGCGACATGTATGGTCTTAAATTGCCGGTGCGGATGATGAAAATGTTCATCCAAAAAAAGAGTATTGTTTAAATTTGCCTTATAAGCAGCTTGTCCTTCGCGTTGATACATCGGCAGTTGGGCAAATAGCCAATCCAGTGTTTCCTGATAATTCATAATTGAAAAATTAATTCCTGCAAAAGTACGAAACAATTGAAAATAGGAAATTCAAAATGAAAAAAAAATTAAGGCATAAGATTGGGATTTAATTTTCATTCAATTGGAAAAAAGATTATCTTTGCAAGTTACTAATTAACTCCAACGGGTTGTCGGAGGAGGTGAAACCGGAAAAACAAAACTAACAAAGCTCAACAAACTATTTAAGGAAGTTCAACAATATGAAGCGGGATAAAGAAGTACCAGTGCCGGTACTGAGACGAATGCCTTCTTACTTATCTTTTGTGAAGACATTGCAGAAGCAGGGAGAGAAATATGTTTCATCGACACGAATAGCCGAATATATGGATATCGATTCCACCCAGGTCACCAAAGATTTGTCCCATACCGGGATTACGGGAAAAACGAGAGTGGGTTATGAGGTGGATAGCTTTGTTAAAATTTTGGAGGATTTTCTGGGATTCAGTAAAGTGGATTGTGCTTTTTTAGTGGGGGCCGGTTCTTTGGGAAGCGCTTTATTGCAGGATAAAGGATTGTCCGCTTTCGGGTTGAGTATTGAGGCTGCTTTTGATGTGGATAAGGCGAAAGTGGGGACAAAAGTGAACGATATAGAAATATTTCATATCGATCAGTTCCGGGCGATGGCTGCGGAGCGGAATGTTGTCATCGGAATCATCACGGTGCCGGCGGAACATGCCCAGAATGTGGCCGATTTGATGGTGGCTTGGGGAATTAAAGCCATTTGGAACTTTACGCCTGCCCGTATTAAAGTTCCTTCGCATATTGTCGTTCAGAATACTACAATCTATATGAATCTGGCGATTTTATTCAATAAATTATACAATCAGGAATAGGTGAAAAGCATAAATAGGCGATACAAAGGAGAATACGCATTTATTTTTGTTATTTCTTCTTTATATTTTGTCTTTTATATTTTCTTTTTTCTTCCTTTATTTCCTATCTTTGCACCTTGCAAAATGCAGTATTACTAAATTTATTAAGAGAAAATCATGGTAAAGATTACATTTCCTGACGGAAGCGTTAAGGAATTCGAATCAGGAATAAACGGCCTTGAAATAGCAAAATCCATTAGTCCTAAGCTGGCTAAAGAAGTATTGTCGATATCGGTAGACGGGGAAATCTGGGATTTGACTCGTCCTATTGACAAAGATGCGGAGATCAAGTTGTTTACCTGGGAAGATGAAGAAGGGAAACATGCATTCTGGCATTCTTCTGCTCATTTGATGGCAGAAGCTTTGCAACAATTATATCCGGACACGAAATTCGGTATCGGGCCGGCTATTGAAAACGGGTTTTACTATGATGTGGATCCGGGAGAGGGAGTGGTATTGACCGATAAGGATTTGGTCGTTGTGGAGAAGAAAATGTTGGAACTGGCCCGGGAAAGACAGGAGTTTTGCCGGATCAATGTGAGCAAACAGCAAGCTTTGGATCATTTTTCCTCCCTGCAGGAAAACTATAAAGTTGAACTAATTAACGACCTGGAAGACGGGAAGATTACCTATTACCGTCAGGGGACTTTTACCGATTTGTGCCGGGGACCTCATTTGCCCGATACCTCATATATCAAAGCCATTAAGTTGACCAGTCTGGCCGGAGCTTACTGGCGCGGAAATGAACACAACAAGATGTTGACCCGTATCTATGGGATTACTTTTCCCAAGCAAAAGATGCTGGACGAATGGTTGGTGCTGATGGAAGAAGCCAAACAGCGGGATCACCGGAAGATTGGAAAAGAGATGGAATTGTTTGCCTTCTCTCAGGAGGTGGGGGCAGGTCTGCCGTTGTGGTTACCGAAAGGGGCGATGCTGAGGGACCGTTTGGAGGCTTTTTTGAGGAAAGTGCAAAAACAATACGGCTACCAGCAAGTGATTACCCCGCATATCGGAAATGTAAATTTGTATAAAACTTCCGGGCACTTCCAGAAATACGGAAAGGATAGTTTCCAGGTGATCACCACTCCTCAGGAAGGAGAGGAATTTATGCTGAAGCCGATGAATTGTCCGCATCACTGTGAAATATATAAGACCAAACCGCGTTCCTATAAGGATCTGCCTGTGCGTTTTGCCGAGTTCGGTACGGTATACCGTTACGAACAAAGTGGGGAATTGCACGGTTTAACGCGGGTAAGGGGGTTCACGCAGGATGATGCTCATTTATTCTGTACACCGGATCAGTTGAAAGAAGAATTCATGAAAGTGATCGATATCATTTTTATCATCTTCAAAGCTTTGGATTTTAAAGATTTCACGGCTCAGGTATCTTTGCGGGATCCGAAAGATAAAGAAAAGTACATCGGTACGGATGAAAACTGGGAAAAGGCTGAACGGGCAATTATAGAAGCTGCGGCTGAGAAGGGACTGAAGACGACAGTAGAATTGGGAGAGGCTGCTTTTTATGGTCCGAAGCTGGATTTTATGGTAAAAGATGCGATTGGCCGGAAATGGCAATTGGGAACCATTCAGGTGGATTATAATTTGCCGGAACGTTTTAAACTTGAATATACGGGAGCGGACAATCAAAAACACCGTCCGGTGATGATTCACAGGGCACCTTTCGGAAGTATGGAGCGCTTTGTGGCCGTATTGATCGAACATACCGGAGGAAAATTCCCTTTGTGGCTTGCTCCGGACCAGGCTGTCATCCTTACAGTCAGTGAAAAATCGAACGAATATGCCCGGAAACTTTCGGAATTACTAAATAATTCCGATATTCGCACGGCATTGGACGACCGTAATGAAAAGATCGGCCGGAAAATACGGGATAACGAATTGAAGAAAATTCCGTATCTATTGGTGGTCGGAGAGAATGAGGCGAAAGAAAACCGGGTGTCAGTACGCCGCCAGGGGCAGGGAGATATGGGGGCTATGAGGGTAGAAGAATTTATCGAATTGATTAAAAAAGAAGTAGACGGACAATTAAAGTCCATCTATAATGAATAATAACAGAGATGGGAATGTTCGGAAAGTCAGAATTTTTGACTGTTTGAAAAGAAGGGTTCCTAGGGGAACGGAGTAGTACAGTTTATTTGTCCGGAAACTTTTTGAACACTCTCATTGTAACAAAATAAGGAGGATTTAATATAGCAACAAGAATGGAATTCAGAGGTCCGAGAAACCGTCAGATTAACAAAGAACCACAACACAAAATCAATGAGTTAATCAAAGCACCGACTGTGAGGGTTGTTGGTGAAAATATTGAAGCGGGAGTTTATCCGCTGCGTGAAGCTTTAGCTATGGCAGAAGCTGCCGGTGCGGATTTAGTGGAAATTTCTCCGAATGCGGAACCGCCCGTATGCCGGATTATCGAATACAGTAAGTATTTATACCAGCTGAAGAAGAAGCAAAAAGAGATCAAAGCTAAGAGTGTAAAGGTGGTCATCAAAGAAATTCGTTTCGGACCCCAGACGGATGAACATGACTTTAATTTTAAATTGAAGCATGCCAAGGGGTTCCTGGAAGAAGGAGCTAAGGTTAGGGCTTATGTCTTTTTTAAAGGACGTTCTATTCTGTTTAAAGATCAGGGATCCGATATTCTCAATCGGTTTATTTCAGAATTGGAAGACTATGGGAAAGTAGAATCTGCTCCGAAACTGGAAGGAAAAAAGATGATTGTGGTATTGGCTCCGAAAAAATAATAGAAACCCCGGAGAGGGGGGAAGGTGTCGTCCGTTTAAACATTTGAACATTTAAAGGTTCAAATATGCATCAGGATTTTTTATTATTACATATTTTCTGAAACACAATTAAATTAAGCGAAAATGCCAAAAATGAAGTCAGTGAGTAGCGCAAAGAAAAGATTTACTTTGACCGCTACCGGGAAGATTAAAAGAAAACATGCTTTCAAAAGTCATATTTTGACTAAGAAAACGACAAAACAAAAGAGAAATCTTACTCATTCAACGACTGTTGCTCCTGCCAATTTAAAAGCAGTGAAGAGCATGTTAGCGATGTAAGAATTAAGAAACACAGTTTATTAACCTGAATGTCATGCTCAATAAGTTTTCATACGAGTGAAACGCTGACATTTAAAAAACAAAGATTATGCCAAGAGCTAAAAATGCCGTTGCTTCAAGAGCACGTAGAAAAAAGGTTTTAAAACAGACCAAAGGTAACTTTGGTGCCAGAAAAAATGTTTGGACGGTTGCTAAAAACACATATGAAAAAGGTTTGATATATGCGTTCCGTGACAGACGTAAGAAAAAATCAGAATTCCGCGCATTGTGGATTCAGAGAATCAATGCTGCAGTCAGACTGGAAGGTCTGTCTTATTCTAAATTTATGGGATTGGTACATAAGGCAGAAGTGGACATCAACCGTAAGGTGTTGGCCGATTTAGCCATGAATCATCCGGAAGCTTTCAAGGCTGTGGTTGCGAAAGTGAAAGAATTAGCAAAGTAATGATAAAAAATCGAAGAAAAGGCTGCCTGGTGGCAGCCTTTTTTATTACCTTTGCGTAATCAGTTGCACTTCAGCAGGCTGTTGTTGAATCGGATAGTAGATCCGGTTTGTCTTTCCTTTACCTGAAGGAAGTTAAATGTTACGTTTGCGGAGGAAGGGGGGAGGAAGCTGACTCATTGTGATTAGAGATTTTGATATGAAAATAGCATTATTAGGATACGGCCGGATGGGCAAGGCAATCGAAAAAATTGCTTTGGAAAAAGGGCATACGATTGTATTGAGAGTAGAGGAAAATAATCGGGCGCAATGCCGGGACGAACAGCTGGCGGCAGCGGACGTCGCTATTGAATTTTCCGCACCGGCAGTAGCCGTGGGGAATTACAGATGGTGCTTTGAAAACGGAGTACCGGTTGTCTCGGGTACGACCGGTTGGCTGGAAAAATGGGAGGAAGTAATGGCTTATTGCCAGGAAAAACAGGGGGGCTTTTTTTATGCATCCAATTTTAGCGTAGGGGTCAATTTATTTTTTCATTTGAATCAGTACCTGGCTAAAATTATGGGTAAATTCAGCGATTATAAGGTTTATATCGAAGAGACCCATCATATCCACAAACTCGATAAGCCCAGTGGGACGGCTATTACTTTGGCGCAGGGAATATTGGATAATCATCCGGGGTATAAGCGGTGGCAATTGGTGCACGAAGCGGAAATGGCGGAGGATGTACTTCCGGTGAAAGCAAAACGGGAGGGTGAAGTTCCTGGCATTCATGTGATTACTTATAAATCGGGGGTGGATGAAATTGAAATCCGGCATTCCGCTTTTTCCCGGGAAGGTTTTGCCCAAGGGGCGGTGTTTGCGGCTGAATTCATGAAGGGAAAACGGGGGGTATTCGGGATGGACGATCTGTTGAGTATATAAAAAATTTTCAAATACAGGGATATCGCTAACAAAGAGAATATGAGAAATTTATTACAAAACAAATGGTTTAAATTCAGTATTGTATTGATTGTATATCTGCTGTGGGTGTTGTGGGTCGGAAGCTGGTGGTTACTGATATTGGTACCGGTTATTTTTGATGTATATATTAGCCGGAGGGTACATTGGGCCTTTTGGAAGAAAAAAGGAGTAAAAAAACAGACCAAGGCGGTAGAATGGATCGACGCTTTAATATTTGCTGTTGTAGCTGCGACTTTGATTCGTATTTTTATATTTGAGGCCTATACGATTCCGACTTCTTCTATGGAGAAATCGATGTTGGTCGGGGATTATTTGTTTGTCAGCAAGGTGGCTTACGGGCCGAAATTGCCGAACACTCCTTTGGCTGTGCCCTTTACCCATCATACCTTGCCTTTCACTCAAAGTACGAAAGCCTATTCTGAACTGATACAATGGCCTTATAAACGAATTGCCGGTACGAGCGAAATCAAGCGGAATGATATCATTGTTTTCAATTTCCCTACGGGAGATACGGTCATTATCGGGAACGAAAATCCGGATTATTATTCTCAGCTTCGCACCAATGCCCGGAATTATCAGCGGGCGGAACAAAGTCAGGGAGTAGACATGACTTTTGAAGAAGCTAAAACGAAAGTCAGGGACCTGATGAAACAGCGTTTCGAAATTATTTCCCGTCCTGTCGATAAAAGAGAAAATTATATTAAAAGAGGGGTAGGCATGCCCGGGGATACCTTGGTATTGAGAGAGGGACAGTTGTATGTAAACGGGCAACTGGCGGATGAAGTGGAGAATTTACAATATGATTATATTGTGCGGACCAATGGAGTGCCTTTAAACCGCACGAAATTGAAAGACGATATCGGTATTTCGTTGGAAGATATCCGGATGATATCTACTTCGGAATACAATTTTCCGTTGACTGCCGAAATGGTTGAGAAATTGAAGGCTTATCCGAATGTTACGGAAATAGAAAGAGTACACGATTCCGGCATCAATCCGGATATCTTTCCTTTTAGTCCGGATTATCCCTGGAATATAGATAACTTCGGTCCGTTGTATGTACCGAAGAAGGGCGATCAGGTGGAGTTGACCCTCGAGACTTTGCCTTTATATGAGCGGATTATTGGGACTTATGAACAAAATAAGCTGGAAGTGAAGGATTCTGTTATCTATGTAAACGGACAGCCTGCGGACCGTTATACTTTTAAGATGAACTATTACTGGATGATGGGGGATAACCGACACCGTTCCGCCGATTCCCGTTTCTGGGGATTTGTTCCGGAAGATCATGTGGTGGGTAAGGCTTATTTTATTTGGCTATCTTTGGATAAAGACAAATCTTTCCTGAGTAAAATCAGATGGAATCGGATGTTCCGTTTTGTACAGTAAGGCGATTTCACATGAATTTGATATAAATAGGGGGTGTCAAAAGTTTACTTTTGACACCCCTGTCGTTTTTCCTGCCTGTGTAATGAAGTTCTTCCGGCTTCCGATAGCGTATATACTTGCCTATTATTCTTTTCCTTTGAAGGTAACATTATCTTAACAATATTAAATAGTATCCAATCAATTTTTTATAAAAAATTGTAAATTATTATTGTATTTCTGAAGAATTGACTTTATTTTTGAAGACACTATTTAGATTGGGGCGTATTTGTATTAATAAAAACTTAAAATAGTGTTTTGATTTTGGGATTCATTTTTGGAGAAAGGACTTTAATAAATAGTTTTACAAATAATAATTCTGAATATTTATGAGATGTAAAAATTGTGGCTGGGATAATCCGGTTGGAAAATCCAGGTGTGAAAAATGTAATGTACCCTTGAGTGGTTCAATGATCGATAGTGATGTTTCTTTTTCTCAGCATTCTTCGGTTGAAGAGACCGGATTTACTCCGAATAAGACAGTATATGAAGAAGAGGTTTTTAAAGAAGAGGCTTCTGGCGGTGGTGCAGGGAGAAAATGTGAGAAATGCGGTTATCCGTTACGTCCCGGGCAGGTGAGATGTCCGGAATGTGAAGCGGAGACGGTTATTGGGGAAGAAGAAAAGAAAGCCTATTGTCCTCAGTGTGGCCAGGCATTGAAGGGAGCTACGAACTTCTGTCCCAATTGTGGGACTTCTTTAAATGGTCCGCAAGAAAAAAAAGAATTTGGTCGGAAGACTGTTCTTCCCGGTCGGCGTTTTCGTTGTTCCTTAACTTTAATACCGGAAGAAAAAGAGCGTATAGAGCCTCAGACATTGGATTTTTCAGGGGAGGAAATTATTTTGAACCGGGACAATACGGAGCCGGACAACAATACCATTACTTCCCAGGAACAGGCTGTATTGACTTATGAAAATAAAAAGTGGTATATTCAGGACCGGAGTAGCTTGAAGACCACCTATCTCTATGCGGGGGATAAGCTGGAATTGCATTCCGGGGATATAATTGTGCTGGGGGACCGGAAATTTGAGTTCCACAGTTAGAAAACAAAATGAAAATATGTCTCAGACAATTTTAGCACAAAGGTGTAATTTTAAAGAAAGAGACGTCATTGACCGCCAGTACTGTGTAGAAAAGGAATTGGGGGAGGGAGCTTTTGGAAAGGTTTTCCGGGTCCGGAAGTTCAATAATGATATATATGCTTTAAAATTGCTTAAACTTTGGGAGGTACATCCTGACATCCGCAAGCAATTAGTAGACCGTTTTGATATGGAATTCGAGACGGGGCAGATTGATAGTAATTATCTGGTTCATTCTATTGCGCATGGGATGGTGGAGGGCAATCCGTATATTGTTATGGAATATTGCCCCGGAGGGGATTTAATTGGCTGTATGAGGCGAAAGAACGTGGATTGGGTAAAGATTGCCCATCAGGTGCTGTATGGATTGAGGGCTTTGCACCAATGTGGAAAAGTCCATCGGGATTTAAAGCCGGAGAATGTGTTGTTAAATAAAAGCGGGACGGCTGTTTTAACTGATTTCGGGATTTCCGGGGATCGGAATAAGCGTATGACGGAGCGCAATATATTGGGAAAACCCCGTCAGATTTTTGGTACTTATGCTTATATGCCTCCGGAGCAGGTAAAGAGGAACAGGGGAGACGCTACGGTATTGCCGACAACGGATATTTTTTCGTTCGGGGTAATGATGTATCAGTTGTTGACGGGTGGAAATCTGCCTTTCGGAAATTTGGAGAATGAAAACGATCTGGTGGTTTACCTGCAGAACGGAGAGAGGGGGATTTGGGATCGTACCGCTTTACATTCCTCGAAATGGAACAACGTATTGGAAGGCTGTTTAGAGCCTGATTTCAAAAGACGCTTGCAGTCGGTGGATACCGTTTTAGAGTTGCTACCGGCAGGGGCTTTTGTGGAGGAAGAACAATTGACGGACAGGCAACATCGGCTTCATATGATCGTCCGGCACGGAATTTTATTACGGATAATGCAGGGAGAGGAATACGGGAAGGAATACAGGCTTCCGGAATTGTTGGCTCGGGTAGGGAAAAGGAGGCTGACGCTGGGAAGGGATGAGCACAATATCATACGGATAAAAGAGGAGGAAAGTCTGTACATTTCCCGCCGGCATTGTACCCTTGAACAGGAAGAGGAACATTGGTTTATCCGGGATGGGCAGTGGATTCCGGAGACCCGTCAATGGCGGGGGTCCTTAAATGGTACGTATGTGAATTCGACTCCAGTGTCTTCGGAAGGAATGGAATTTCATCCGGGGGATATTATTTCTATTGGGGATGTTAAATTAAGGGTAGAAGGTTATTAACAAAGCGAATATGGCGCGTAAAGAAATAAATGTATTCAGCGTGTCGTTTCTGGATCTTTTGTCGGGAGCGCTGGCGGCTGTCATCATTCTGTACATTATTGTGCCGAAGATGAGTCAGGAGCAGCAAGAAGCGGTCGAGCAACTGGAAGAATTGCAGCAACAGTTGCAGCAAATGGACAGTTTGATGGCCCGCTTGGAAAATACGGTGCCTGCGGAATTATATGAGCAAATCCAGGCCCGGCTCAATGCGATGCAGAATACGATTGATCAGCTGACGGAGGAAGTACAGCGTTTACAGCAACAGCTGGCGGAGTCGGAAAGTGAAAATGAAGATTTACGGCAGCAGTTGGAGCAAGTCAGGCGGGAATTGGAAGCGGCCCGGGAAGAAGCCCAGCGAAACCGGAATGTTTCCGACGGGAAGATCTTCGGTATGGACGCGGAATTGGGAATCGTATGTGTGTGGCCTGAAAATGTGGATGTGGATTTATATGTAGAAGATTTATCGACCCAAAACGTATGTTATTACGGCAATAAGGTGACTTTATTTGGTAATTTAATGGAGGACATCACTTCCCGGGCATCGGCTGAAGACGATCGCTACGAATTGTTTTATCAAAAAAGGGTCGTACCGGGACAATATCGGGTGTATGTGAATATTTATACTAAAAGTCATGCTCCGGCGACGGTTGAGGGATATGTCGTTTTATTTCCCGGAAGACCGTCTCAGCAGAAGATACCTTATGGGCCGGTTTATTTAAATACGGTGGGACAGAATGCCGCCATCGGGGTATTGAATGTAACGCCTACGAGTATCAGTTTAAGTCGTTAGCGTGAAAAGGATAATAGTAAAAACGTTCGTTAAACCAGCTTGAAAGGAAAAAAGCGAACACTAAAAAAGGGAAGATATGAAAGATTTGATGAATCATAGGGCTGTACGGTTATTGGTAAGTGTGGTACTTACTTTTCTCTTTATGGGAATACTGGTGGTGTGCACTTCGGATAAAGATCCCAACCGGATATTGGTGATGTTGGGAGGAACAATGCCGGAAGGTTTAATACAGGGCTTTACTTATTTTTTGTTTTTTTTCGGTATGTGTGAGGTGGCATGGATTTCCGGCAGGATTACTCATGAAAATGATGCTTTTTCTGCTCATTTGTTACCGGAGAAGGAGAACTGGGTTTTATCAGCGGACGATGTCAGTCAGCTGAAATTGAATATGCAGTCTATGGAACGCTCTCAGAAGTTTTATATGACGGACCTGATCAAGAAAGCTTGTACAAAATATCGTTTGAGTAAATCTTCTTCGGAGGTCTTGGACTTGGTCGATGCTCAGGTACGTATTTACCAGGAAGAAATGGAAAGCGAGCAATCGTTTATCAGCTATGTGGCTTGGGCTATTCCTTCTGTAGGATTTATCGGTACGGTGATCGGAATTGCGGCTTCTTTGGGATATGCCGGAGCTGTTTCCACTCCCGAGGGAATAACAAAGGTAACGGATATGCTGTCCGTCGCTTTCGATACGACCTTGGTAGCTTTGGCCTTGAGCATTATACTGATGTTCGGAATACATAATCTCCGGAAAAGACAGGACAGTTTATTTGCCCATATCAATGCTTATCTCATCGAGAATCTAATCAACCGGTTTTATAAATAGAAGATGTCTGTGAATCCGCCGTAAAAGCGGAGTAAAGTTTTAAAAAAGATAAAATTCGTTTATTGCAAATAGAAATCAAAATTTTAATACATAACATATGGCACAACCTACAAATACTTATAAGCGTTCTCTTTCTGCTTCTGTGGGGGCGGGAATGAGTTCTATATTCGGAGGTTCCGGCAGAAGATATTATATACTGGAACACAAAGTGAGTACCCGTTTTCACAAAGCGGGAGAGTCACAGGAAATTATCGTAGACCAGATCGAGTTGGGGCGGGATCCGAAATGTCAGGTGCGTTTTGACGAGAGTTTTAAAACGGTAAGTCGCCGGCATGCGGCTATTGTAAAGGACGGGGACAATTGGAAACTGGTTCAACTCTCTCAAACCAATTCCACCTACTTGAATGGTCGGAAAGTACAGAAGGAGTGGTATTTACAAAATGGGGACGAGATACAGCTTTCGACCAATGGTCCGAAATTGGGTTTTATTATCCCTCAGGGCGAGAAGGGATTGGTAAAAAGCATCGGGCTTTCTCACCGTTTGAGTTTATTCCGGCAGCAAGCGCTTCGTCCGTATAAGCAAGCGATCACAGCCTTGTCGGTGGTGTTGGTATTGGCGGTAGGAGGCTTGATTTCTTGGAATTATATACAGCACAAAGAATTTACACAGGAAAATAAAGCTTTGGCTGCCCGTTTCCAAAGAGAACTGGGGGTTCAGGATTCGATCCGTCGTCAGGAGTTGGCCCGGCGGGATGCGGAATATGCGGAGCAACACCGTCAGGATTCCATTCGTTATGCCCGGGAGATTGCCCGTTACGCTTCTCAGACCCGGAATTATTCCATCCCGACGCTTTTGGATCAGGCTTGTAAGGATGTCTATTTCTTACAGGTCGATAAAGTGGTATTGACCGATGGAAATCAGGAATGGGTATTAAACCGTAAAAATCCGGTAGGGCGTGCAGAAGACGGTTCCTATATTTTCGAGAAAGACGAAAACGGGGTGGACAAAGAGTACAAATTCGGATGGACCGGTACCGGATTTTTATTAAATGACGGTCGGTTTGTAACGGCCCGGCATTGCATAGAAGGATGGTTATATAATGATTTTTCCGGGGATTGCGGAGGGGATATTTTTAATGCTCATACCCTTGCCGAGAGTATGGATAATTATAAGATTGTTTGTTACCTGAAGGCTTTTTCTTCTATCTCGAATCAGGTATTTGAATTGAAGAGTACGGATTTTACGATTGATCGGTCTAAAGATAAAAAAATTGCCGTAGGGGTTTTTGAAGACGGTTCTCCCCGTTATGCCCGTCTGGTATTTCCGGCCCGGGCAGAAGACAGTGACGATATGTGGGGAACGGATTGGGCTTACACCACCAATACGGGCGGTCATCGGGGAGAGTTGGCTCCGGATGCTGCTTTGTCCCAGAATTTATTGCCTTCTGTTAAATTGTATGCCTTGGGATTCCCGCAGGGAATAGGGGTACAGGACGGAAGTCAGGAACAGATACAGCCGATTATCAGCGAGATGACAACGGCCAGAAGGGGATTGAGTTCGAGCGGTTGTATTCTGCATTCCAGCGGAACGGATCACGGGAACTCCGGAGGACCGATTATGGCTTTGAAAGATGACGGCAAATTAGTGGTGATTGGAATTGTTTCCCGGGGGGATATCCGTACCGAGCAATTCAATTGGGCCGTGCCGATTTGTTCTATTTATTAAACACAGACGTATGAAGCGAATTATAGGAATTATTATCGGATGTATGCTTTGCTGGGAAGGCGAAGCACAGTTCCGGTCTTTTGCAGGTCCGGCTTCGGCCAACCAGCAACTGATAGAAGAAGCGGTTCAGAAAGGGTTGTTTATTGTTCGTCAATCCTATCAATTGGAAGATACGGCAGCGGAAACCCCTGCTTATTACGGGCGGGAAGGGAAACCTTATTTCGGACAGCTGTATTCGTTAGCGGCCCGTTTAAAGGGAGGATATGTGATCGACGGGCGGTTGCTTACTCCTTGGGCGGAGGATGTGCATTTCGATGAATACCGGAATAGTACGCAATACCGGCCGGTTATTTCCCAGACAGCATACCGGAATATAGGGGAGAAGACGTATCAGCCTTTGGGATTTCGGGTGGAAAACCGGGATACTTTGGAGAAAGGAAGTGTGCTACTGGTGAAGGATTCGCTGTTTTCGGAAGGATTTTCTTTGTGGGAAGAAGAAGGGATTTGCAAAGGTTGGATTGTCCTGGCTGTAGGAGAAAAGCCTTTGAGTGAGAGCGATTCTGTGAGTCTTTCACTGATGATTTACCGTACGGAAATCAATAGGGAAGCGGGTAAATCCCTGTATGAAATAAAAGCGCCTT
Organism: Odoribacter laneus YIT 12061; assembly: GCF_000243215.1. Lineage (GTDB taxonomy): Bacteria > Bacteroidota > Bacteroidia > Bacteroidales > Marinifilaceae > Culturomica > Culturomica lanea. The sequence goes on from NZ_JH594596.1 coordinate 882,140, forward strand.
CTACTGCCCTTTCGGTGGTAGGAGGGGTATATATCTATCCGGTGGTGACCGCTATTGGGCAGTTGAATTTCCGATTGGTGGGATTGGTTCAGAAGATAGGGGATAAATGGTATATTCTGGCGGTGAAGGAGGCCTCTTCGATGGAGAGCGTTCCTTCGGGCTTGACTCCTGTTGGAGTGCGGGAGGAATCAGTAACTCGGGAGGAAACGGTAGTCGCTCCGGAAGAACAGGAAGAACAACAGGCTGAAGAACAGCCTCAAGAGCATAAAAAAGGGAAAAGAGACAGAAAAAAACGTTCATAACATGGGGAATATTGAGTTCAGGATGGCGGCCCTTACCAATGTAGGAAGAGTACGCACCAACAATGAAGATAATTTTTTGGTAGACAGTGATTTGTCGGATGACAAATGTTTTTTTACCCAGAACGAACAGAAAGATTTGGGGAAAAAAGGGGCTTTGCTGGTGGTAGCGGACGGTATGGGGGGAATGAATGCGGGGGAGGTGGCTTCCCGTTTAGCCGTCGAGACCATTCAGGAATATTTTTCAGCAGAACGGTTGACCGAAGACGTGATACAAAACCGGCAGTCTATCGAGCGGTATATGAAAATGACCATCGTTGCGGCCGATAAAGCGATAAAAGAGAGGAGTAAAAAGGACGAAAAGACCACTGGAATGGGCACTACGGTGGTGATGGCCTGGTTGTTGAAAGATAAGGTTTACGTCGCTTGGTGCGGGGATAGCCGGGCTTATGCGTGGCATCCGCAGATGGGTTTAAGGCAGTTGTCGAAAGATCATTCCTATGTGCAAGAATTGGTCGATAGCGGCAAATTGGATGAGGAAAATGCCTTTGATCATCCGGATAGTAACATCATTACCCGTAGTTTGGGAGATCCTCGTAAAGTTGCTGAACCGGATTTCCGGGAAGAGGAATTGTATCAGGGAGAGGTCATTTTACTGTGTAGTGACGGTTTATGCGGTATGATTCGCGACCGGGAAATGGAGGTTGTCCTCCGGGAAAATCCCGAAGATATGAAGCTTTGCGGGGAGGCTTTGATTGCAGCAGCCTTACAGGCCGGTGGGCATGATAATGTGACGGTTACTCTTTGCCGGGTGGTGGTTGGAGGAAAAACGCCGGTGGTTTCTACGGTGGATCATACTCACAAAGAAGGAGAGATACTGGAAAAGCCGGAAAAGAATAAAAAAATGTGGATGTATCTGCTGGGAGTCGTTTTTATCTTGGGGGTGGGCATTGGAATCGGTTGTTACATTAGCCGACCGGTAGCACCGGTAAATAAAAATCTGGAACAATCCGGTCCGCAAGGACAAGATTCTTTACGTTTGCTCGAAGGAGGGATAAGGGGGGCTATGGAAAGTGTAGGGAAACCGGTAACGGGAGGAGCGGAAGGGAATGGGGAAGGAAGCAAAGAAAATCAGGACGGACAAGGAAGTAAAGGAGTAAATCCTTCCAATCCTTTGGAACAGCAACAAAGTCCGCAAGACACTTCAAAGCAGCAGGGTACGGATTTGACTAGAGTAGAGGGAAAAGAAGGGAAGCCTTCAAATCTCAATTTAGTAAATCCGGGGGAAACAGGGCCGGGTGAACAACGTCCTGCCGGGGATACGACTCGGAAAGAAAACGGGGAAAAGCCGCAGCTGGGAGAGAATCCGGTGAGTGCCGAATTGGAACAACAGCCGCCGAGAGATACCTCGGGTTCGAAACAAGGAGGAATGGAAGAGGGGAAGTAGTCCGGAGCATGGATACCTTCGTCTCGGGAGGAGGAGGTGAAGTTTTTTGTAAACATAATTTTTGATAAAATGCGACTACAGGAGGATATATTATTTGCTGGCCGTTATCGGTTGATCCGGTTATTGGGGCGGGGCGGTTTTTCAGAGGTATGGCTGGCAGAAGATGGAATGACTGCTTTGCAGGTGGCTGTAAAAGTTTATGCTCCGGGGACGGGATTGGATACGGAGGGAATGAAACTGTTCAGTCAGGAGCTTTCCATTGTTTATAATTTAAATCATACGAATTTATTAAAACCGCAGCATTTCGATCGCTGTGAGGGATGCCCTTATTTAGTGCTGCCGTATTGTGCTCAGGGATCTGCTCAAAAGTTAATCGGAAGAATTACGGAGGAGGAAGCCTGGCGTTTTTTACACGATGTGGCAGCGGGTTTGGAATATCTGCATGCTAAAGAGCCGGCAGTGATTCATCAGGATATCAAACCGGACAATGTCCTGATCGATGAGTCGGGGCATTTTATGATTACCGATTTTGGTATCAGTACGAAGGCCCGGAGCACATTGCGCAAGAGTATGCCGCGGGCGGAAAATTCGGGAGGTACAACGGCTTATATGGGGCCGGAGCGCTTCGGGAAATATCCCTCACCTGTAATGGCCAGTGACATCTGGTCGTTGGGAGCTACTTTATACGAGTTGATGACGGGGGATACACCTTTTGGAAATTTAGGGGGAGTATTACAAAAGAACGGGGCGGAGATCCCCGAAGTGAATGGGGATTATTCTGCGGAATTGAAAGAAGGGGTGCAGGCTTGCCTGGCTTTGGAGACTTGGGAACGGCCGACGGCGGCGGTCTTGCGTCAGTATACGGAGGCTTGGCTGAAAGGAGAAAAGCCGCGGTGGCCGGAAAGTCCGAAAGCAGAAGAGCAAAAGGCGCCTTCCGTCAAGAAAGAAGAGCGGAAGACGGAAGCCTTTGTGGGGCAGAAGACAGAAAAGAAAAAGGCCGAAGAGGATTTCTTTCAGCAGAGGGAGGAACATCCGAAATCCCGGAAAGGATGGTATATCGGTATCGGGGCTACGACGGCCGTAGGAGTAATTGTGGCTTCTCTTTTTTTGCTTGTGGGAGGAGAATCCAGCAGTCACAGGATTGAACGGGAGTTTTACGAGACCTGCCAGCGGGTATCGGATTTCCGGGCTTATTTAGCCTGTTATCCTTACGGGGATTATGTCGATTTGGCCCGGGAACGGATACAGGATTTCCAGCAGGATAGTCTTGCATACGATGCTTGTCTCAAAGGAGCATATGCGGATTCAAGTGCAACGGACTTACTTACTTTTTATACAGAGCATCTGGAAAGATTCGAATCTTACCTCACCCGTTTTCCTCAGGGACATTATGTGGAATCGGCTCAGCGGAAAATCGAGGGCTTAAAGAAAGAGATAGCACAGGTTCGGCAAGAAGAGGACGACCGTCAGGCAGCTCTATTGCGACAACGTCAGGAACGGGCTGAAGAGCAAAGGCAACGGGAAGAACGGATGAGAAACAGGTCGGATGAACAGCGGTTGGCTATTACGAAAGTCGAGTTTGCCAATGTAGATGTGGACGGATTGATTATCAACGATTTTGGTACACCTTTGTATGCTTATACTCAGTATTTGGCTCCGCGGCTTACTTACAATAATCTGGCAGACGATTCCAAACAGATAGAAATCGGAATCAAAATGTATACGCCGGGTGGGGAACTGCATCAAGGAAATTCTTCTCCGGCCGGTTATACTTATATGCGGGAGATCGACCTGGCCGGCAAGCAGCGGAAAAATGTGACGAAAAATCTGCTTAGCTGGGGAAGTAAGGAGGGATATTCCTATGTTCCGGGAGTTTGGCGGTATGAGATTTGGTGTAACAACCGTTTGTTGTATAAAACGACTTATACCATAAGGCGTCCGATAGAAGGGGTAAGCGATGAGGTGATCACGAGGAATTACGATAACGGAGATAAATATATCGGGACGGTAAATGCTTCCGGACTTCCACACGGAGCGGGCACTTATATCTGGAGGGACGGGAATCGGTATGTAGGAGAATGGAGGGAGGGAAATATGAGCGGGAATGCTTATTTCTACTGGTCGGAGAAGGGGGATAAATATGTGGGACAGTATAAAAATGATACGCGAAATGGGAAAGGTGTTTTGTATTGGAAGGCAGGAGATCGCTATATAGGGGATTGGGTAGATGGAAACCGGACGGGAAAAGGTAGTTATTATTACGAAAATGGAGATCAATATGTAGGGGATTTTAAAGACAATGCCATGACCGGATGGGGAACCTATACCTATGCCAACGGAACGGTAGAAGAGGGACGTTGGGAAGACGGAACTTATTTGGGAAGTTAAAAAAATCTTATTTTGAGCAGCTGCACCATTGGACAGTCGTGTGACGTCTGCTTTGGAAATTATGGTGGTAAAGGAGGAGAAATTAAAATATTTTATGGCGAAGAAACAAAGGGGATATGGAGGGAAATAACTTAAAAAATTGAGAATATGGACTTACAGAATGGAACAATTGTGAACGGCCACTATCGGATAGTGGGTTCGGCTCCTATCGGTCGGGGCGGTTTTTCAGAGGTATGGAAAGCGGTGGATGTAATGACCGGAGTAGAAGTGGTTCTGAAAATATATGCACCCGGAACGGGTTTGGATGCGGAGGGACTGGAGGTGCTGAAACGTGAATTTGCCTTGGTATTCCAGTTGAATCACAATAATTTGCTGAAGGCCACTCATTTCGACATTATTGAGGGGAAGATTCCTTTTTTGGTGATGCCTTATTGTCCGGGTTCCTGTGCCGATGTGCGGCAGGCTTTTCCGGAACGGGAAGTATTTCGTTTTTTGAGGGATGTAGCGGCGGGGCTGGAGTTCTTGCACGAAAGGGATATCGTACATCAGGACATAAAACCGGCCAATATTTTAATCGATGCGTCGGGGCAATATGTGATTACCGATTTCGGAATCAGCACGCGGGTCAGGAATACCTTGCGGAAAAGTGCAACGCAGCAGAAAAGTTCGGAAGGAACCATTGCCTATATGGCTCCGGAACGGTTTGGACGGGACAATATGCCGGTAAAGGCCAGCGATGTCTGGTCGCTCGGAGTTACCGTCTTCGAGTTGATAGCCGGCTATGTACCTTTTGGGGAACACGGCGGACTAATGCAGAAAAACGGGGCGGAGATACCGGAAATCCCCGGAGATTATTCTCCGGAATTGAAAATGCTGGTTACCGCTTGTCTGGCACCGCAACCCTGGAATCGGCCTTTGGCCTCCCAGATCCGGGAATATGCCGGATACGGTTTGCAAGGACAAAATCAAAAAATTGCGGAAGCTTTACAGGGGAAAGTGACAACAGCCGGGGAAACGGCAGCTGCACCGAAAAAGCGAAATAAATTTATCTCCTTCTGGTTGGGATTGATGATTACCTTAAATACGCTGGGAGCTTGTTTTATGCTATACGGACTGTTGACGGAAGATATGTATGGGGGGACTTGGATGACGGTAAGTATGTCTTTTACGCTGAATGTCTTATGTGCTCTGATGTTGTGGAAATGGATGCGTTGGGGGTATTGGTTGTATATTTTTTCGGCGGTATTTGTCATGGTAGACGATCTTATTTCAGCTCCGTTAGACATGTTACCGACTTTAGTCGGTGGAGTGATCGGGCTCTTGATTTTATATGGAATTCTGAATTTAAAAAAGAACGGTATACCTGCGTGGAAACAGATGGACTATTCTTTCCATTGGAAAGAGCACAGGGGGATGTACGGGGGATTTATCGCTCTTTTGGCCGGAATTTTTCTGATCGGGATTGTAAAAATGCAGCAGGAGCCTACTTATACGGGATATTCTGATCCTCTTTACGGGATGGAGAGCGATACCACTTTTGTGAGTACGGAAGAATATCCGGCCACTCAGACGATGCTGGCTAAAGACGGAAGCTGTTCGGTTGTCGTGCCGGACTTTTTCGTAAAACAAGATTTAAACGATGGGGCGATTTTGAGTTGCGGCCTAAATGATGATCATCCCTATGTGACTGTCATGCGGGAAAAGAAAGTTACCGTAAACGATTACGGACTCACTACTTTGGCGAAATATACCGATTATCTGACGGACCAGATGAAACAGCAGGGGGAGATTATGGACTACCGTCAATTGTCCCGGGAAAATACGACGGTGAACGGGGCTTCGGCTATTCTGATCAAATTTGAAGGGAAAGTAAGCATCGGTAGTTTGAACGTAAAAATGTATTGGGAAAAATATTATATAGAAGGAAAGGATAGTTATTACCAATTGGTGATCTGTACCATAAATAGTAAAAAGGAGGAGTCGAAAGAGCTGATCCAGGAAATCGGTGCCTCATTCCAGGAAATTGTATAAGAGGGCCGGGGGAAGTGTCGTATTAGAATTTTAGAGGTATGGAATTGCGTGAGAACATATTGTTTGCGGATCGCTATCGGTTGTTGCGGTTATTGGGTCGGGGTGGTTTTTCAGAGGTGTGGTTGGCGTCCGATGAAAAGACGGGCTTACGGGTGGCGGTCAAGGTTTATGCCCCGGGTTCTGGTTTGGATGAGGATGGGGTTCGTTTGTTTACGGAAGAACTTTCGATTGTCTACAATCTGAATCACAGTAATTTGTTAAAACCTCATCATTTTGACGAATGCGGGGGGTGTCCTTATTTGGTGTTGCCTTATTGTGAGCGGGGTTCGTCGCAGCGGTTGATCGGTAAACTCACGGAGGA
>NZ_JH594596.1:888947-890479 GCF_000243215.1 Odoribacter laneus YIT 12061
AATCCTTCTGGAGGGGAGAAAATCCGGAATTAAAAAAAACGGGAGAAGGCCAGTATCCTCGTCCGCAGGAAGTTCCAGCAGTTCCTCAACGGAGCTACTGGAAATGGATAGGGTTCGTATGTATTTTATTAATTTGCGGATTCGGAATCGGTTATTACTTTAGCCGTCCGGTGGAGTCGGGTATAGGCATCCCTAAAGTGGAGGGAGAAGTAAGGCAGACAGAGGAACGTAGGATTCTGAACGAAAACGAGGAAAGACTGCAAGGGGAAGAGGAATCGTTCTACCAGCCAGCAGAAAGGGAAGTTTTGAAGCCTACGAAGGGACAGGTAGCCAAAAATGGTTTGCTAATAAATTGGTCCTCTTCGGTGACGCCCAAGCAGAAGGAGATATTGAGTCGTTTGGTTGGGAATATGGTAAAAGTGGATGGAGGCCGTTTTCGGATGGGAGCGACTTCGGAGCAGGGGAATGATGCTTATAATAATGAGAAACCAGTTCATGAGGTAACGTTAAGTGATTATTATATGGGGAAGTATGAGGTGCGGCAATCGGAATGGGAAGCCGTTATGGGTAGCAATCCTTCTCATTTTAAAGGCGAAGATTTACCAGTAGAGCAGGTGAGTTGGTCTGATTGTCATAAATTTATTCAGAGATTGAATGTTTTGACAGGCTTAAATTTTAAATTACCGACGGAGGCCCAATGGGAGTATGCAGCCCGTGGCGGTCGGTTGAGCAAAGGCTATAAATATTCAGGTAGTAATAATTTGGGAGAAGTCGGTTGGTATGGGAGTAATTCCGGGACTTATACGCATCGGGTAGGTGAAAAACAGCCGAATGAGTTGGGCTTATATGATATGAGTGGAAATGTCTGGGAATGGTGTGAGGACAGGTATGGGGGGTATAGTGTTACTTCTCAGAGAGATCCGTTAGGAGCTGCTGATGGTTCTCACCGGATGTACCGGGGCGGTAGCTGGAATAGTGAGGTTAGGAATTGTCGTGTGTCGGTTCGTTACGACTTCGCGCTTGGTCACCGTTACGACAACCTCGGCTTCCGGTTAGTATGTTAGTTTTCCTGATCTTCTGGTCTTAAATCGAGCTAAAAAAGAGGGAAGAAGTCGCACGAAGGGTCTCCCGGAAAGGGCGGTTGTCGCCGCTCCAAAGGGAGACTGGACGAGAGACGGTGGGGAAAATAAAAAAGATTTTGGAAAGTAATTAGAGTAGTATATGAGGACTTTATTTTTAGCTATATTATTATTGTTGTCGGGATGGGTGGAAGCCCAGCAGCTTTCTGTGAAGTCATTTCGGAAGTTGGAGAATGATCTTTCGGCTCGTGGGAGTGAGGGGCGTACGGACCAGAACGGGGATCGCTGTGCGATTATCAAGATTGTAACGACAGAAACTGGATTTGATTTTGATCCGGATGCCTTGGGAAGTATGGGGAGTATACAAAAGAAGGGAGAGATTTGGTTGTATGTGCCTTATGGAGCGAGGCGTTTGACGATCCGGCATGCTCAATTGGGGATGTTGCGGGATTA
>NZ_JH594596.1:891252-917964 GCF_000243215.1 Odoribacter laneus YIT 12061
TGTAGAGGAGGGAAAAGTTTTACCGGTTCATCTGACTTTATCTTCGGGCCGTAGTGTAACCCTTCAAACGGATCGGGAAGGAGATATTTTGTATGTGGACGGAAAGCGGGTTGGTGTTTCTCCGCAGAAGCTGGAGTTGTCATACGGTATACATACGATTCGCGCCGAGCGGGGGGAACAGTATACGGAAAAGGAGCTAGAGGTAACGGAAACGGGAGGAGAGCGCGTAGTGACTTTGGGTTTTGGTTTATTGTCTCAGATACGTTGGTCCTCTTCGGTAACGCCTAAGCAGAAGGAGATATTGAGTCGTTTGATTGGGAATATGGTTCGGGTAGATGGAGGTAGTTTTGAAATGGGTGCAACCTCGGAGCAGGGGAGTAATGTGACAAGCGATGAGGAGCTTGTTCATCAGGTGACATTAAGTGATTATTATATTGGGAAATATGAAGTACGTCAGTCTGAATGGGAGGTAGTTATGGGTAATAATCCTTCTTATTTCAAGGGCGATGACTTACCAGTAGAGCAGGTGAGTTGGGAAGATTGTCATGAATTTATTCGGAGATTGAATGCTTTGACGGGTTTAAACTTTAAATTGCCGACGGAGGCCCAATGGGAATATGCCGCCCGTGGAGGCAGATGGAGTAAAGGCTATAAATATTCAGGGAGTAATGATTTAGAAGAAGTTGGTTGGTCTTGGGAAAATAGCGGAGTTCAGGTATTGACGGGAGAATGGGATGAGAAAAAAGTGAAGAAAAATCATTGTCAGACGCATCCAGTTGGAGAGAAACACCCGAATGAACTGGGTTTATATGATATGAGCGGAAATGTATGGGAATGGTGTCAGGATTGGTATGGATATTATAATAGAAATACTCAAGTTGATTCTGCAGGCCCTGCCCGCGGTTCTTACCGAGTGGCTCGGGGCGGTTGCTGGTTTCGCGATGCTTGGTTTTGCCGTGTGTCATATCGCAATTGCCAAACGCCTGTCCACTGTTATAGCTACCTCGGCTTCCGGTTAGTATGTTAGTTTCCGACCTTCTGGTCTGAAATCGGGCTAAAAAGAGGGAAGAAGTGATACTGACGGTTTTTGGAAGAGGGAGGACGGGCGAAAAATAAAGAATTTGAAAACAGGGAGGCTTATGAAAACTTGGATTTTTGTTTTGTTGCTGTTGTTGCCAGGGAGGGGTGGGGTTTTGCAGCTTATAAGGGCCGTCTGTGAAAAACAGGCCGTCGATTGTTTGTCCGAAGAGAGGAGTTTTTAGATAGAAGGGGTGTAAGGGAGGAAGGAGGACTATTATCACTACTGATGAATCTATATTTACTTAAATAATTAGAAATATGTGGTTACAGGAAAATACATTATTTGCCGACCGTTATCAGTTGGTACGTTTGTTGGGGAGGGGTGGGTTTTCGGAAGTATGGCTGGCAGAGGATCGCTTGACTGGCTTAAAAGTGGCCATTAAGGTATATGCTCCGGGGACGGGGCTGGATAGTGACGGGATGAGTGTTTTCAGCAAAGAATTGTCATTGGTTTACAATTTGCATCACACCAATTTGTTAAAGCCGCAGCATTTTGACCAGTGTAATAACCGGCCTTATTTGGTATTGCCTTATTGTGAGCAGGGGTCCGCTTTAAAGCTGGTGGGGCAGATGCCGGAAGAAGAAGCCTGGCGTTTTTTGCGGGATGTGGCTGCCGGGTTGGAATATTTGCATGCCTTGGAGCCGCCAGTGATCCATCAGGATATCAAGCCGGACAATGTGTTGCGGGATTCTACGGGGACATTTATGATTACGGATTTCGGAATCAGTACGAAAATCCGGAGTACCTTACGTAAAAGCGTGAATCAGGCGGAAAATTCGGGGGGGACAATGGCTTATATGGGGCCGGAACGTTTTAGCAAACATCCGATGGCCATCATGGCCAGCGATGTCTGGGCTTTAGGGGCTACGCTTTTCGAATTATTGAGCGGCGATCCTCCTTTTGGGGATTTGGGAGGGGTATTGCAGCAAAAAGGAGCTGAAATTCCCGAGGTCACGGGAAACTATTCACCGGAATTAAAAAAGGCGGTAGAAGCCTGTCTGGCCAAAGAACCTTGGGATCGGCCTACGGCTCATACTTTACGGGAATATGCAGAGACTTACCTCAGTGGAAAAAAATGCGATTGGAAACTTTTCTTTGCCCCGAAAACAGACCGGGAGAAAAATCCTTCCGGCCCGAAAAAACCGGAACGGGAAGAAAAGAAACATTCGGATCCGGATAAAACCCTTCCGGTAGGAAAGGAAAAAATCCGGAAATCCCGGAAGGGGGTATATATCGGTTTGGCCGTTGCTCTGATAGTCATCGGAATAGGAGCATTCTTTTTATTAGTTCCGGGTATAGACCGGGAACAGCAGATGTGGGAAAATTGCAGTACTCAGACGGATTATGAAAATTACGTTTCTGTCTTTCCGCAGGGAAAATATTTATCGGAAGCTCATCAGAAGATAGACAGTTTTTCCTATAACAATTGTCAGACCTTACAGGATTATGAGCATTATCTGGCTACTCATCCTTTGGGCAGGTATGCCGATGCCGCCAGCTATAAGATTGATCTGTTGCGGCAGTCGGAAGAAGAACGGAAGCAGAAAGAACGGATTGCGGCACAGAAAGGGTGGATCGATATAAAACGGATGGAATTTGTCAATATGGATAGTTCTTTGATGCTTGTGGGGGATTTCGGGGCTACGCTTTACGCTACCGACATTTACTATTTGCTTCCCCAACTTGTTTACAACGTCCTGTCGGAAGAACCGAAGACGATCGAATTGGATGTAAAACTCTTCCATCCTAATGGAGAATTGATGCATGGGCAGGATTCTCCTTCCGGATATACTTACACTATGTCTGTCACTACAGTGGGCCAGTACAAGCAAGGAGAGCAGGTTCAATTGTTGGGTTGGGGGAGCAAGACCGGGGGCATTTATACGCCCGGCCGTTATCGTTGGGAAGTGTGGTATAAAGGGAAAAAATTGCATTCCACCTCCGTGGAATTGCTGAAAAAGGCGGGAGAAGTGACATACCTGAACGTTAGTCCGACGAGTGTTTCCTTCGACGGATCGGGGGGAACCCGTACTTTTTATGTTTCTACAGATGGGGATTCCTGGTCGGTGGATTATCTGCCCGATTGGTGTTCCGTAACCAAATCCTCCACTTCCTTTCAGCTAAAATGCGAGTCAAATCCCACCACGGAACGGACGGACTGGTTTAAGGTAAATGCCGGGGACAAAAGCGTGAAAATTACCGTCACCCAAAAAATGATTGAAAATACCTTATCGCGGGGGACATGGAAGAGCGCGGTGAAAAGATTGATGGGGACCGGTTTAGCGAAGACTTATACGGAGGGAGATACCTACAAAGGGCAACTAAACTCTTCTGGAGTCAGACAGGGAATGGGATTTTACAGATGGAAGGATGGAGATTTTTATGCCGGAGGATGGGGAAACGGAGCAAAAGACGGTTTTGGTATTTATCTGGTGAACACCGAGGGAAGTTATGTTTCAGCATGTGAGGATTGTATCTATTATGTGGGGTATTGGAAAAACGGAAAGAAGTCGGGAAAAGGTACTTGTTACGATAAATTCGGAAATCTGATTTACTACGGCAATTTTTCAGACGATAAACCGACTGAAACCTATCCGATGAGTGGGTACGATGCTTATAAATTCGAATGCTTTTCCTACGAAGGAGGAGATAAATACCTCGGGGAGACCAAAGACGGCAAGCGGAGCGGTTATGGCATCTATTTGTGGGAAAATGGGAGCATATGGGTAGGGAACTGGTCGGAAGGAGAACGGAACGGTTATGGCATCTATATCAGTTTGGAGGGTACGATAACGACTGGAACCTGGGATGGCAATAATTTTACGGCAAATTAAAAGGGGTGACGGAGGGTTCGTCCCCCTGTCACCTTTTGATTTTGAGTCCCAGGAAACGGGGAATATAAGTGGCGATGTGTCGGAGCTTTTTGGCTTCGTATACATCGGCAATATTGATGAGGATGGCGGTTTCTTCCACGCCTCCGAATCCCGGATTAATTGCTGTTCCGAAACAACGCATCGAAGGGGAAAGACTCATATAAGCATTGACCAGAGGAGGGATATTTTCCCCTAAGTCGCGGACGTGGCGGGAGAGAATTTTATAATCTTCCTCGTAATTGCTCCCGGTGAAAACGGATTGCAGCTTCGTTTCATCAATGTGAATTTCCAGGGGATGTATCGGCTGTACCAATCCTTCGGTATCCCGGAAATATTTCCGCATAAAATAGAGGATCATGTCCCGGGCGTGGATATTAAAACTGGTATACATGGTTACTTTCCCAAAGAAATATCTGATATTCGGATTGTCTACGGTAAGGGCTCCCAAGCCGTCCCATAAATTATCCAGGGCGAAGAGCGATTTACGTCCCATGCGGGTGGATTGATAAAGGGGATGTACAAAAGAACGTCCTAATTCAATCATTTGGGTCAGGTAGTCGGACTTAAAAGCATCGGAAAACCGGAAGAGCTCGGTCGTGGCCAGATTGGGTTCTCCTTCGGCATTTAAAGCGAGGTGATCGCAAACAATATAGCGGTATCCTCCGATAATTTCTTTTTCTTTAGGATCCCAGACTATCAGTTGTTGATAGGGGGTATCCGGATTCACGTCGAATTCGTCTATATCGATCTCCTTTCCTGTGCCTCCGCCTGCGCTGCGAAACGTCAGTTCCCGTATACGTCCTACTTCCCGCATCAGATTTGGGGCATTGTAAGCCGTGAAAGTATAAATCTCATTGCCGGCTTTATTGGTTTTTCGCAGGAATTTATCTTCTGTCAGTTCTGCAAGAAGTTTCTCTTTTTCAACAGGATAAATAACAGGCTGCATGGTGTATAATTTATAAATTAACGATTGCTGGCATTGGCTCCCGCTCCCTCCGGAGGAGATCAAAATTTTCAACAAATATAAGAATTTCCGAAAAAAATGAGAGAGGGGAGGGAGATTTTTTAGCGGGGAAAATACAAGGCAATACGGATCGTCTGCCGAGTTTTTGATTTTCTTTTATCGCCGGGTTTCCCAAAACTTTCCGGACTATAAATGATAGACGATGTCTTTGATAAATGCGGCCCATTCCAAGGGTTTCCGGCTTTTATCCAGCGATTGCCAGGGGATAGGTTTTCCTATTTTAAAGACGAGGCGTTCTCCTTTCTTTTTGTAAGCTTCTTTGGGGAGCCATATCATTTCGATATTCACTTTCAATCCGATCTTTTTCCGGAAATTCGAGAGGTTATAAAAAAAATTGGAATTTTGTCCGCTGATAAAAATCGGAACGATATCCCTTTGGTATTTTACGGCTTCTACAATAAAATTTTTTTGCCAGGTCAGGTCCTGGATCCTGCCGTGTTTTTTCCGGCTGCATAATCCTGCCGGGAACATGATCATCTGATTGTCCGAGGCATAAGCATCCTGTATGGCTTTCACCGCTTCCCGCGACATATTCCCGTGTTTATTTACCGGTAAAAAAATAGAATGGAGATTTCTGAGATTTAATAAAATATCGTTGACCGGAAATTTCAGAGCCGGATAATATTTTCCCAAAAAAGAAATCAGGGCAATCCCGTCGGGACCTCCCAGGGGATGATTGGAAACGAAAATACAGCGTTTCCCCGGGGCGGGCAGATTTTCAATGCCTTTGACATCTACGGAAAGTTCCAGGTATTCCATCACAGCGTCTGCGAAGTCAATGCCTTTGCGTTCCCCGTGTTTACTGATAAAATCGTTGATTTCATTTAGACAAACCACCCCTTTGAGCCAACTGTAAATAAAACCGGGGATACAACGGGCCAGACGAGGATTTTTGCTGCTGAAAACTTCTTTCAGGTGTATCGGTTTCAAAGTATCATTTCTGACTTCTGGGGTTTGATTCATGGAACAACAGTTTAGAACAGCCAAAGATAATAAAGTTTTTAAAAAATTGTCCGTAGCGGGAGGGGGATTTACTTTTTCAAAAAACAGCTGAGAAGGGACAGACTGGCTTATTGTGGATTATGTATAACTTATTTTAATAAAGAAAACAAAACAGTTCGGGAATAATACCGTTAAACAATGCATAAAACAATAGAATTATTAAAGAGAAGGAAATAAGTTAAACTTAAATCAAAAATTATGAAGCGAACTTTTTTTATAACGGCACTGGCTTTCTTGCTGATAGGGCTTTTGACAGGTTGTAACTCCATGAAAAAGTTACAGAAAGAAGCTATTGAGACGGCCGTAATCGGACAGATCAATCCGACTCAGCTACAGGCTGTAAACGGAAAAATTAATTTTGAGTATACCGTCAAATTCGGTCCGAAGCAATTCGGGAAGCGGATGATTTTAAAAATCACTCCCCGGATGCAATACGGCAGTAACGTAGAAAAATTACCGCCTATCTATTTACAAGGGGAGAAAGTAAAAGGAAGTAGTTATCCGGTCATCGCTTATAAGAGTGCGACAACAGTCAATCAGAAAGTATCGATGAATTTCCGGCAGGGAATGCAAAACGGAGTACTCTGGGCCGATATAGAAGCGATACAAGGGAAGAAATCCTTTATGTTGACACCGGTCATTCTGAATCAGAACGGGGTTCAGGTATGGCAGAATTATTCCATCCGGATCGACGGGGTCAATTATATTCCGATTATGACCGAGACAATTATAGAAGACGTACCTGCAGCTGCCGTGGGAGTCGTGAGCGGTTATGTATTATTTCCTTTAGCTCAGTATAAAATTCCTGAATCCCAGCAACATTCAGCTGTTATGAATCAGGCTACCGAAGCGATGAAAAAAGTATTGGCCAATCCCAACGTTAAGATCAACAGTATGCTGTTATATGCTTCCAGTTCTCCGGAAGGAGCTGAGCGGATCAATAAAAATTTAACCAGCAACCGGTTTAAGGCAGCTAAGACCTTCTTTGAAAAAGATTTAGGTATTGCCGGTCTGCCTGTGGTCAAAAATGCAAAATTTGTAGTGCCCCAAATGGTAACTGAAAACTGGGAAGGACTTTATCTTTTATTGAAAGATTCCAATATAAAAAATAAGGAGCAGATGATCCAGGATTTGAAAAATGCTTCTAGCAGTACGAAACGGAATAATTTACTGGATGCTTATGTTAAAAATAATTCCGAATTGAAGAACGATATATTGCCGTTATTGCGCAGAGCAGATTTCTTTTTATTCTACACCGTACCCGAAACGGTTCAGGAAGAGATGCAGTTGACCTATTTCATCCCTCAGGCTGCCGAAAATACTCCTACTGTGGGTACTCAATGGAACTGGCAGTTATTGAACGATCTGGCGGTCATTGCCCTGCAAAATAAAGACTATACCGAGGCGCAGAAATTATTGGAAGCTGCGATCGTATTGAAACAAGATCCGGCTATTCTGAACAACCTGGGAATTGTATATGCGAAACAGGGAAATGTTTCCAAAGCCAGTGAAATGCTGAACCAGGCACAGGTGAAAAAAGAAGCCCAATACAATATGGGATTGATTCTTTTGCAACAGGGAAATTACCAGAAGGCAGCTTCTTACCTGCAGAATACACCGAATATTTACTTGGCTTATGCCCAGTTGATGGCGGGAGATAATGGAGCAGCTTTCAATACCTTTAAAAAGCTGAAATTGACCAATGCTACGGAATACTATCTTATGGCTGTAGCTGCTGCCCGTGTAAAAGATGTGAATGCTATGACGATGGCTTTGCAAAAAGCAATTGAAATGAATCCCAAATTGAGGCAACAGGCCGCTACCGATGCCGAATTCCAGCCTTATGCCAATAATGCTGTATACCGGCAGTTGATGAAATAAAAATTCGAAAAGTGAAAATGTTCCCGTGTCGAAGAGAATGGATCGGCACCCGGACATTTTCACTTTTAAATTTTATTTTATCTTTTCGATAATTTTGGAAATTTCTTCAAACACTTCTTCCATTGTACCATCTCCTTTGACGGTGTGGCATATCGTTTGGTAGTGTTTCGCCACCGGAACAGTCTTGGCATGGTATTCTTTAAAACGATTGTGAATGGCTTCCTCTGTGTCGTCTGCGCGGCCTTCTATTTGAGCTCTTTCCAGCATGCGCCGTTTTAATTCCGTTTCCGGTACTTCGATGTTTAATAAACCTGCCAGGGGAGCTCCGTTCTCTTTCAGGATTTCATCCAGTTTTTCAGCTTGGGCTACGGTACGGGGAAATCCGTCGAATAAAAAACCTTCTACATTTTCACTGTGTGCAATACTGTCCTGAATCAGGCGGATGACAAATTCATCGGAGAGCAATTGTCCGCTGTTGATAATGTCTTCTGCTATTTTACCCAATTCACTTCCCGCTGCAATTTCTTTGCGGATCATGTCTCCGGTGGACAGATGGGCCAGATTGTACTTTTTTACAATTCTTTTCGCCTGTGTTCCTTTACCGGCACAAGGAGGACCGAATAATGCTATATTTAACATATCTTTTGTATTAAATGATTATATAAAATGTTTCTTCCCTAACAGACAAATTCCGTATTCAGATACGGAAAACTTTTCATCGGGACAAAGATAAATACTAAAAAATAAAAAAGAGAAAGAATGTTTAAAATTATCCTTTAGGCTCCGATATTAACAAAGGGAAAGAGAAGAAGGTGAAACCCTGCTGTTTTTAAATACGTTTGTAGGAGAAGAAGAGAGAAAAAATAATACGTAAATCCGGCTCTATGAAAAAAGCAATAAAAATTGTTGGGTATACCCTGCTCGGTTTAATCGTTGTTTTATGGGGTGTACAATGGTGGTTAGGGAATAAAATTGAGGATATAATAGAGGAGAAGATTTACGAGGAAAGCGGAGGGAGGATACAGGCGGATGTGGGAAGCGTGAGCGTACGGTTAATCGGGCGCAGGGTGAATATAAAAGAAGTTCGTATCACTACTGATACTCTTCGTCCGGTCACTGCAGTCCGGTCTGTTCCTTATGCAGATGTATATTTGAAGAAATTGGAGATCAAGGGAATTCATTTTAAAAAGCGGGATTCTTCCACTTTTATACGGGCCAAAGTACTATCTCTGGATTTGCCGCATTTCTTTGCGGACGTAAAAGCCGCAGACAGGAGCCGGACTTCGGTCGACAAGGGAAAAGGCCGTTCGGCAGAAACGATAAACCGGCTTTTTACCCGTTTGGAAGTAGGCAAAATAGATTTAAAACTGGGAGAGGTATACGGCAGGCAGTATCAGGGAAAGGATACGGTCAGCTATGCACTCCGGGATTTTAGTTTCGGGGTAGACGATCTGGATGTCAGAACTCGTCCGGATACTTTGTTCCCGGTTTGTAAGGCCTGGGATATGCAACTGACTTTTGCTTCTTTTCGGAATAAATTTGCCCAGAATTCCCAGTTGCTGGAAGTTGATACTTTTTCGCTGAACGGGCAGGAGGGAAGATTGGCGGTTCAGGCGATCCGTCTTATCCCGCAATATTCCATGCTGGAATTTGCCCGGAAGACTGAAAAGCATACGGACTGGACAAAAATACAAGTAGGAAAGGTCGTTTGCCATCGTTTGGATATGCAGCGTATGCTGACTGAGCAAGTTCTCCAAATAGACAGTGTCGACATTCAGGGGGCTCATATCAGTAGCTTTAAAAACCGGCAAATTGAACAGGCGAAACGGGTAAAACGGTTGTTTTATGAGTCTGTACAGCAATTTCCTCTTCCCCTGTCTATCCGGAGGATACGGCTGGAGGATATCAATGTCGTTTATAAAGAACTGGCGGAAAAAGGGATTTCTCCGGGCACCGTTACCTTCGATCAATTGAAAGGTACCTTTTATGATTTGACGAATATTGTCCGCCCGGAACAACCTTATTTTACCCTGAAAGCCGAGGGAAAATTGATGGACCAGGGAAAATTGCAGGCTACTTTTCTTTTACCGGTAGACAGTTTGAAGCCACATTTTGAGGTGGAAGGCCGTTTAGGGAAGATGAGTATGCTGCGTTTAAATCAGATGATAGAACCCTTGGCAAAAATTCAGGTAACTTCGGGAGAAATTGACGAAATGAAATTTAAAATAACAGGGAATTCCCATACGGCTTATGTTCATATGCTTTTCTTGTATAAAGATTTGAAAATCAGGATTATGAAAGAAAAAGACGGGCATTTGGAAGTGCGTTCTTTTCTTTCCACTTTGGCCAATGGTCTGATTGCCACGGCGAACAATCCCGGTCGTGATGGACAGCCTCGTACGGCCGACGGAAAAGCAGAAAGGGATATTTACCGTTCTCAGTTTAATTATTTGTGGCGAACCTTGCTGTCGGGCTTGAAAGTATCGATTGGTTTGTAAACTGATTGGGGGAGAAAATGAGGAGACTGTCCAAAAAGCTTTTTAGGCAGCTAAAAGGATCCCTTTCCTTTCTGGACAACCTCCTCCCTTCAGTTGTGACGTTATTTTTTCAGCAGCTCACAGATTTCCTGATAGACCTGTTCGCCGGTAAAACCGAATTTTTCATCCAGCACTTTTGCCGGGGCGGAATAACCGAAGTGATTGACTCCGTGTATTTTCCCCTGCTGTCCGACCAGGCCTTCCAGGGTAACGGAAAGACCGGCTGTCAGGCCGTATTTCAAGGCGGCCTGCGGCAGGATTTGTTCCTGGTATTCCCGTGGCTGTTCGCGGAACAAACCTTCGGAGATGACCGATACGATCTGGGAAGTGATGTTTTTTCTTTCCAGCAACAACTGAGCGGCATCGACCAGGGTAGATACTTCCGAGCCGGAAGCCAGCAGGATGATATCCGGATGTGCTCCGTTTTTCATTACGATATAAGCTCCTTTGCAGGCTTGCAAGGCTTCTTCGTAACGGTCTTTTCCGGGCAGATCATTGATGTTCTGGCGGGAAAGGATCAGGGCTGTCGGGCTTTGGGTATTTTCCATAGCCATCTTCCAGGCAACGGACGTTTCTGCAGCGTCGGCGGGACGGAGGGCCAGCAGGCTCATGTCGCCGGCATGATTCCGCACTTTCTCCAGGAGACGGATTTGTGCTTCCTGTTCGATAGGCTGGTGGGTGGGACCGTCTTCTCCGACCCGGAAAGCATCGTGACTCCAGATGTATTTTACCGGTACTTGCATTAAAGCCGCCAGTCTGACAGCCGGTTTCATATAATCGGAGAATACGAAGAATGTACCGCAGGCGACGAAAATTCCTCCGTGCAGAGCGATACCGTTACAAATAGTAGCCATGGTCAACTCAGCTACTCCTGCCTGCAAGAAAGCACCGCTGAAGTCTCCTTTTACTAAAGGCCGGGCTCCGCCTTTCAAAAATCCGTCGGTTTTATCCGAATTGGAAAGGTCGGCAGAGCTGACGATCATATTTTCCACCTGCTGCGCCAGGGCCACGAGTACGTCGGCGGAAGCTGCCCGGGTGGCAATGTTGGCTTTGTGGGCTATGGCTTTATAGTCGATGGCCGGTACTTCTCCGGACATGAATTTGCGGTATTGTGCCGCCCGTTCCGGATTTGCTTTTTCCCAGGCTGCTTGCTCTGCTTTCTTTTTCCGGGCGTAAGCTCTTTTGGCTTCCAGAGCTTTTTGGTAGAACTCTTTTACTTCCGGGAAAATTACGAAAGGATGCTGGGGATCGCCTCCCAGGTTTTCGATGGTTTTTTCTATCGAAGCTCCGGCTCCCGAAAGAGGTTGTCCGTGGGTGGATACCTTATTGGAGAAATCTTCTCCGTTGGGCCCCATTGCGCCTTTGCCCATCAAGGTTTTTCCGATAATCAGCGTAGGACGTTCTTTTTCGTTTCCGGCGGCTGTAAGGGCTTCGCGGATCTGATCGGCATCGTTTCCATCGATGGTAATTACATTCCAACCCCAGGCCTCATACTTTTCCGCTGTATTTTCCGCTGTCACCTCTTCTACTTTGGTAGACAACTGAATATTGTTGGCATCGTAAAACAGAATCAGATTGGATAATCCCAAAGCTCCGGCAATGCGGCCTGCACCCTGGGAAATTTCTTCCTGTATTCCTCCGTCTGAGATAAAGGCATAAGTTTTATGGGCCATCCATTCCCCGAAACGGGCAACCAGAAAACGCTCGGCAATAGCAGCGCCTACCGCCATCGTATGGCCTTGTCCCAACGGACCGGATGTATTTTCAACGCCTCGGGCTTTGTCAACTTCCGGATGTCCCGGCGTGATACTGCCCCATTGACGGAAATTTTGTAAATCTTCCAGACTATAACTACCGGTTAAACAGAGCACCGAATACAACATAGGGGACATATGACCGGGATCTAAAAAAAACCGGTCCCGATTGGCCCAAGTCCTGTCGTCCGGATCGAAATTTAAAAATTCAGCATACAATACATTGATAAAATCAGCTCCTCCCATAGCTCCTCCGGGATGTCCCGATTTGGCTTTTTCCACCATGGAAGCTGCTAAAATGCGGATGTTGTCGGCCGCTTTATTGATCACTTTATTCATAGTTCTGGGTTTAATTTTTTTTAATTTGGCAAAGTTAGTCTTTTTACCCGAAAACCGGATGAAACCCTTCGGGAAATTGATAACGGTTGACATTTCCCGGCAGAAGCCGGAAAATGCCGTTTCTCGTTTTATAGATTTTTCTCTTTATAAATATTTTCCCACCAGGCGGGTTGGTCCTTCAGGTATTTGGCAAAATAGGCCAGTATGGTGTTGTTCCATAAAATGCGTAAATGATAGTCTGTCACGGTATGGTCGGAGTCTTTTACAAAGACCAGTTCTGCCTCTTTTCCCAGCAGTTTCAGGGCAGTATAAAACTGTATACTTTGGGCGGTGGGGACGTTGACATCCTTTGTGCCGTGGATCAATAAAATAGGGGTATTTACTTTATCGGCGTTGAACAGAGGACTTTGGTCTACGTAGATGTCTTTGCGGTTCCAGGGGAAGGAGTGTGCAGTGGCGCAGGTGCTGTAACTGTAACCCCAGTAACCGTCTCCCCAGTAGCCCGTAATAGAAGAAATCCCTGCATGTGCGATGGCACAGGTAAAGAGGTCGGTACGGGTGGTCAGATACATGGTTGTAAATCCTCCGTAAGAAGCTCCCATACAGCCCACTTTGGTTGCATCTACGAAAGAATGGGATTTGATAAAGGCTTTGGTAGCCGTAATAATTTCGTCTGCGGTAATTTTTCCCCAGTTATTCTGGTGGCGGGCGGAGAATTCCTGCCCGTAGCCGATGGCTCCGGAAGGTTGTAAGACATATACAATATACCCGTTGGCAGCAAACAGGTTAAAGGGATAACGCCCTCCGAAACTGCGTTCTACGGGAGTCGTTCCGCCGTAATAATAAACAATTAAAGGATATTTTTTAGCCGGGTCGAAATCTGCCGGCAGGTAATAACGTCCGTCGATCAAAGTACCTTTTTTATAAGGGAAGTCCCAATCTTTAACTTCTCCGAATACGATATTCTCGTATTCCTGGGCAGAAGGATTGTCCCATAGTTGGGCTTGTAAGTCTGTCAGCCGAAGCGTATATATCCGGGCCGGATAACTGACGTCAGAGGCGACATACATCATTTCTTCGCCTTTTTCGGGGATACTGCTGCTGAGAATGATATCTCCCGGGCATTCCACCGGTTGTATGGCCTGGGTTTTGAGATCATAACGGAAAAGGTGGACGTAATCGGCGTCCGTGGCCGTGATATAAATATAACCGTCTGCCCGCCAGAAAGCATCGTTTACGGATGGATTGAAATTTTTAGTGATGGGATTTACCGCTGCTGTTGCCAGGTCGTAAAGGTATAGTTGCATATCAAATTCATTGGCAATGGGATTTTTCCCGATATTTTTTCCCCTTTCTCCGAATGCGGAGGGACCTCCGCTGATCAGCAATTGTTTATCGTCCGGAGAGAAGGTGCAGGAAATCGCGTAAAGCCGGTCTTTCCACAAGGTATCTACTTGCTGGGTCTGCATATTCATCAGGTAAACCGATTGCTTGCTGTAAGGGAATTCGGTATAATCCGGGTGGGAAGCCGCGAATAAGATTTGCTGGCCGTCGTGACTGATATCCAGGAGGTAAGTGGAAGCATTTCCCCACGTCAGGCGGGCATGCAGTCCGGTAGCAAAATCGTATTTGCACAGATAGGTGCGGTAACGGAAATAAGGCTGGCGGTCTTCAATACCGTTTAATTTCCGGAGTTGCCAATTTTCTTCTGTATAATTTTCGGTGGTATAGTAAAGGAGATAGGATAAATCGGGCGACCAATTGTAGTTATTGATAAATAGATCTTCTTTAATCAGGCATTGAAGTTGTTGGGTTTCGATGTCGTAAGTATAAAAAGATTTTCCCTTTCCTTCCGCTTGCAACCAGGAAAGTTTATCTTGCTGCGGTACCCATTGAGGGTGCAATAGGTCGGCGGATAAAGAATAGACAATTTCCTTGTCTTTGACCCGATAAATATGAGTTCTCTCCTTGTTTTTTCCGTCCAGACTTTCTCTTATACTGACGATGGCATATTTTCCCGAGGGGGACAGTTCGGCTTTGCTGATGTGATTGCCGTTTAATATATCGTAGATATTTTTTCCCCGTTTGGGAGAAAGAGTGAATGCCAGGGAGCCTCCCTCGCTTTTTGTCTGATTGTCGAAGCGACAGGCCAGTACTTTTCCGCCTTTTGTTACGGTCTTGATAATCAGGCTGTGTTTTCCCGGCAGCAGTTCACACGAAAGGGATCTGTTTGCCGGCTGATTTTCTGTATAAGTCAGTTTCTTTTGTCCGTCTAAATATATTTCAGCATTCCCGAACAGACGGAATTGGAAACTACCTTCCATCCATTGGGGAATGTCCAGGTATACGGCGTAATAATTCAGCGTAAACTTGCCGTCGGTTGTCGGGGCGATCACTGTATCTTGTTCCATCTTTGCTTTTTCCCATCGGAGTTGGTGGAAATTTCTTTCCGTTTTAGCCGCGTCCGGCACCAGATCGTTTACATTTAAAAGAGAGTATTCGAATAGTTCTTTTTCTGTAAAGGTTTTGTTGTCGACGTCTTTCTGATGGCTCAAGGCCGGAAGACTTAGCGGCACCGGGCTCAGCGCCAGCCATTCTTTTGCCGTCTGAGCATTCAGACTGAGACCAATGGCAATACATAAGGAGACGAGAAGATGTTTTTTCATGTTATAGCGTTTTAATTTATACTTTCTCTGGTGTTGCAAAGTTAAAAAATTATGTGAATTCTAATACCCGGCGAGAGGATTAGCTTTATTCATATAAACCTTTTCCCGTTTAGATGAATTTCTGTCTATTTCAATTTTTTTTCCTATTTTTGTGGGCTGTGAAAATAAAGCCGGGCTGAACTGAAGCGGAGGAAGGGCTTTATTTGTCCGAAGAGAATCATTATATAAATTATCATACGATATGAGCATAGAAAGTTTATTGACTTCCAAAGTCATAGAAGCTGTAAAAGAATGTTATGGCATTGAAGTGGAGACGGATAAAATACAGTTGCAGGCGACCCGTAAAGAATTTGCCGGGGATTTGACCGTTGTGGTTTTCCCTTTTACCCGTTTTTCTAAAAAATCCCCGGAGGAGACCGGAAAACAGTTGGGGGATTACCTGAAAGAACATATCGATGAAATTCGGGATTACAATGTAGTAAAAGGATTTCTGAATATTGAAATTTCCTCGGCTTATTGGTTGGGGGTTTTGAACGAAGTGGCCGGGGATTCCCGTTATGGATACCGGCAGGAGAAAAGCGGACATTCGTATATGATTGAGTATTCTTCTCCGAATACGAATAAACCTTTGCATCTGGGGCATATCCGGAACAATTTATTAGGTTGGTCGGTATCGGAAATTCAAAAGGCGAACGGACACGATGTACGGATGGTAAATTTAGTCAACGACCGGGGAATCCATATTTGTAAGAGTATGATTGCCTGGAAAAAATTTGCAAACGGGGCGACGCCGGCTTCTACCGGTAGGAAAGGCGACCATTTTGTAGGCGATTATTATGTTCGTTTTGATCAGGAATATAAAGCGGAAATCAGACAACTAAAGGAGGGAGGAATGGAAGAAGAGGAGGCTAAGAAGCAGGCGCCGATTTTGTTGGAGGCCCAGGAAATGCTTCGGAAATGGGAGGCCGGAGAGGAGGAAACGGTGGCTTTGTGGCGGACGATGAACGATTGGGTATTGAAAGGTTTCGATGAAACCTATCGGCTGATGGGAGTCGGTTTCGATAAGGTTTATTTTGAATCCCAGACCTATAAAAAAGGCCGGGACCTGGTGCTGAAAGGTTTGGCTGATGGGGTGCTTTACCGGAAGGAAACCGGGAGTGTGTGGGCAGACTTAACGGCCGATGGACTGGATCATAAATTGTTGCTCCGGGATGACGGGACTTCTGTCTATATGACTCAGGATATCGGGACGGCTTACGAGCGTTTCAATGAGTTTGCCATGGACGAAATGATCTATGTGGTGGGGAATGAACAAAACTATCATTTTCAGGTGTTGTCTTTGATTTGCGGAAAATTAGGATTTGACTGGGCCCATAAAATCCACCATTTGTCGTACGGGATGGTGGAATTGCCGGAAGGGAAGATGAAATCCCGGGAAGGGACGGTGGTGGATGCCGACGACCTGATGCAGGAAATGATTCGTACCGCCCGGGAAACTTCCCAGGAATTGGGAAAACTGGAGGGGTATTCCGAAGCGGAGGCCGAAGAGGTATACCGGAAAGTGGCTTTGGGAGCATTGAAATATTTTATACTGAAAGTGGATCCGAAAAAGACCATGATGTTCAATCCGAAAGAATCTATTGATTTTAACGGGAATACCGGTCCTTTTATTCAATATACTTATGCCCGTATTCAGTCCATTTTGCGGAAGGCTGCTGAAAACGGTATGGCAGTGAAGAAAACGGATATTCATTTGGAAATTTCTGATAAAGAACAGGATCTGATCAAGTTAATTGCAAAATTACCGGCTGTGGTAAAAGAAGCGGGGGAAACTTATAGTCCTGCCTTATTGGCTAACTATTCCTATGAATTAGCTAAGGAATTCAATCAATTCTATCACGATTTTTCGATTCTGAAAGAAGAAAACGAGGCTTTGCGTAATTTCAGGTTATTGCTGGCAAAAGAATGCGGGGAGGCCGTCAAAAATGCGATGGGCATGTTAGGTATAGAGATGCCGGAAAGAATGTAATATTTAATACGAAAAAAGGAGGTCTATATGGAAGGCTTTGAAACAATAGAGGCTGGGAAGCTGAGCGAAAATTTTATCCGGTTGATCGGACAGGAGTGGATGTTGGTGACGGCAGGGGAAAGCGGGCGGTTTAACACCATGACGGCTAGCTGGGGAGGAATAGGTTATCTGTGGAATAAACCGGTGGCATTCGTTTTTATCCGTCCGCAACGCTATACGTTCGGATTTATGGAAGCACAGGACGGATTTACACTCTCTTTTCTGGGAGAAAACAATAGGGAAGCTTTGAATATCTGCGGTACTTTGTCGGGGAGGGAAGTCAATAAAGTGGAGCAGGCTGGTTTAACGCCTGTTTTTTCTGCTTCCGGACAGGTGGCTTTCGCAGAAGCCCGTTATATTGTAGAATGCAAGAAGATGTATGCCGGTTTTTTGGATCCAGAGGCTTTCTTAGATCCGATATTGATCGATAAATTTTACCCGGAGAAAGATTTTCATAAAATGTATATAGCAGAGGTGGTGAAGGTGTGGAAAAAGAAATAATTGCAAACCGGACGAATTATCACAGTCATTGTTCTTTCTGTGATGGAAAAGCTTCGATGGAAGAGTTTGTGGAGGCTGCTGTCCGTCAGGGTTTTACTGCCTACGGTATTTCTTCGCACGCCCCGCTGCCGTTTTCCACTTTCTGGACGTTGAACCGGACAAAAGTGCCTGCTTATCTGGCAGAATTCAGGCGGTTAAAGAAAAAGTATAAAGAGGAGATCGAGTTATATGTCGGTATGGAAATCGATTATCTGAATCCGGAGCAGCATCCGGCTACCGACTATTTTCAGCATTTGCCTTTGGATTACCGGATCGGTTCGGTACATTTGATTTATACTCCGGCAGGACAGATTATAGATACGGATACCTCCCCTGAAAATTTCCGGAAACTCTGGAAAGAAAAATTCCAGGGTGATTTGAGACGGCTGCTGGAAACGTATTTTGAAGCTTCTATGCGATTGGTGGAAGCGGGGGGTTTTGATTTTGTCGGACATGCCAATAAGATTTTTTATAATGCAGAACAATCTTGCCCGGGCATTACAGAAGAGGATTGGTATAAAAAGAAACTAAGTGATTTTTTTGTTTTCGTGGCAGAAAAAGGATTGATGGTGGAAATCAATACCAAGGCGTATATTCAGAAAGGTTGCTTTTTTCCCTCTATCCGGGATTGGAAAATTTTGCAGGAATTACAGATTCCTCTTGTGGTTAATTCAGATGCTCACCGGCCGGAATTGATTCATGCCGGTAGAGCGGAAGCTCTACAGCAATTGAAAGAAAAGGGATTTAAGACGGTAATGGAGTTGCGGGAAGGAAAATGGCAGGAAATGCCTATTGTTTAGAGAGAAAACATTCGGAAAGCCGAAGGAAAGATAAACGTTTAAATAAAGCGATAAAATGGAGAAATCGATACATTATATTCCGGCAGGGGTATGTTCACAGACTATCGATATTACAGTGGAAGACGGCATCGTGAAAGAGGTATATTTTGAAGGCGGTTGTCATGGAAACCTACAAGGGATTTCATTGTTGGTGAAAGGCATGAAAATCGGAGAGGTTATCAATCGGTTGGAAGGTATACATTGTGGATATAAAAACACTTCTTGTCCGGATCAGTTTGCAAAGGCGTTACGGATTTTGGAACAGAAATAAGAAAACAGAGTTTAAATTTTAGAAGATGGAAACGGAACAAATCCCTCAAACAGGGGAATTTTTAACTGCTGCAATCGCCTGGGCGAAGGAGGTTGGAAAAATTCATCTGGCCTATTTCCGGGGGAATCGTTTAGACATTCACACCAAGTCGAATGTAGCGGATGTCGTAACCCGTGCCGACCGGGAGAGTGAGGCTTATTTGTTGGAAAAGATTGCAGAGCGTTTCCCGACGCATAGTGTGTTGGGAGAGGAGAGCGGTATGCATGAAAAGAATACGGATTTTTGCTGGGTGGTTGATCCATTGGATGGTACCAATAATTACAGTCAGGGCCTGCCTGTATTTACCGTTTCCATTGGTTTGCAGTACCGGGGGCATACGCTTATCGGTGTTGTTTATGCTCCTTATTTCGACGAGCTTTATACGGCGGAACGGGGGAAGGGGGCTTTTTTAAACGGAAGGCCTCTTCAAGTATCTGCTAAGACCGATTTGGAAAGCTGTGTGTTAGGTACGGGATTTCCGTATGACAAAGGGACGAATCCGGAAAATAATATTGCTAATCTGGCCTCGATATTGCCGGGTTTGAGGGGAATTCGGCGAATGGGATCAGCAGCTTACGATTTATGCTGTGTGGCTGCTGGTTTTTTAGATGGTTATTGGGAGTTGAACCTCAATCTCTGGGATGTATGTGCAGGTGAGTTACTTGTGGAGGAAGCCGGCGGATGTATTTGTCCTTTCCGGCAGGACCGGCATATTTCTATTATTGCCGCTAATGGGGTACTGGTGGAAAAGATAAGACATCTCATCCGATAAGCCCTTATTGATTTGTGTAATTGCGATGCTGAAAGGTGAACCTTCCTCCGAATGGAATTTGCTGTCATTTTTCGACATTAAAATTTTCTCCGGAAGAAACTTTCCCCCTCAGCACCGGAAGGTTACTTTTTAGCTATGTACTGCCCGGGAAGGCTCCTCTGTTCAGGAGGTACCCTGACATTCGTCTTTTACGCCCTCCTCTTCACGGGCGGTTTTTAGTTCAGTCCTAGTACTTCTGCTCCTTGTTTGAAGAAAATATCTTTCGGAATACCGGCATTGGCAATTTTGTCCAGGTCTTTTTGTAAGGCCGGAGACACTATGCCTTTTTCCTGGATAAGTTGGGTCGCTTTTTCATAATTGCCATCTCCTTCCAGGGTAATATATTCGCGGGCAATAGCGGTGATATCTGCTTTCATCTTTTCGAAATTCACGGTATAATAACCTGTTTCCGGGTCCTGTGTAATGGCTCCGCTTTCTATAAAATGGGCGAATTGCATCATATTTGCTTTTCCGTGAGCACTGGCGGCACCGAATCGGCAGGAGCGGAAAATACCGGCGATAAAGGTCACATAGTTGTCCATCAAATCTTTGTTTTCGAGTACATTCCATTCCGCTAGTTTGGTAATGCAATACAGCCCCAGAATATCGGCTTTCCCTTCTTCAATGGAAGTATAATTATCCTTCAGGGCAGTGCGTATATCCTGTTTGTTTTTCAAGGTATATTTTATACCCAAACCGTGGGCTACTTCGTGGAACATCGTGTTTTCAAAAAAGGCGTCAAAACGGATGTGTTTTTGTTGTTCCGGAGTAATCACCAATTGGGAAATCGGTACTAAGATGTTGTCGAATTTTGCCTGCATGGCATTCTTCAATTGTAACTTCCGGCTTCCTTTAGCTGCATGGACCCGCGGATCATTCGGCAGGTTGATGGCTATATTTTTGCTGCCTGCATTGCAATCGCCGGCATAGTAGATCACCTCGTAAACATTCATATCCGGATTGGCATTGGCTTTTTCTTTTTTATAAGCGGCTTCTACCGGCAGATTTTCCTGTAACTTCGGGAGATAACCGGCATACAGGGCCAGTTTTTTGCTCCAGTCTTTGTCTTTTACCAGTACCTGTCCGGAATGAGATGCTTTATAACCGAACAGAGCATCTTCATAAGTTTCAATAGGGCCGATGACAATATCCAGTGTGTTGTTTTTCATGTCCATCCAGGCCAGATCGCTGGCTAAATAATCGTCGCTTAAAAGAGCAGCGGCCCGCAGGTTGAGGTAGTTTTTGAGTTCAGCGTCTTCTGTTAAAGCGGCAGCCTGTTTCAAAAGATCGGCGGCTTGTGCCGTTTCTGCCGGGTAAGCTTCGTGGAAAGGAACTACTTTTAAATTTCCGTTTTCGTCCCGGCGGAGAACACTGTACCAATCGGTTTTACGGGGATCTTTCAGGGCTTCGAACTCTTCCGTAGTCATATCGGTGGGATAAAAATTAGCCCCCAACGGTTTTGCCTGTACACCCGGAATAAAGGGCGCATTTCCGTTCAACCGATCCCAGGGACCGTAATTGATGGCTATGTATTTGGCCAGATAAGGATCTTGGACGGTATCCAGCAAAGCGGCCCGGTTTCCGTAAGCATTTTGCCAGTAAATAACTTCCATTACGTCGGCAGCCTTCATGAGTAAAGGAATCACTTGCTTTTCATTTTCCGTCAATGTACTCGTATCGGTGGTTAACGTAAATTCCGCATATTGATCGGCCAAGGCTTGGTAAGGCGAAACAGAAGAAGGCGTTTGCCGGGCTTCTTTGCAAGCACAAAAGAAGGCGCTGACGGCCAAAAAGATAATTATCGTTTTCATGATGGGTGTATTTTGTTAAAAATAGATTTGTTTGTGTGCGAAAGTATAAAAAAGTTTAAACATTTTCACATTTTCCTTTGTCACATTTTCTTATTTTGAGCACTTAAGGAAAAAGGTTTTTAAACTATTAAAAATTCCTTTTAGTCGGAAAGGAAAGAATATATAAATAAAAATTGTTTATTTTTGTGAGGATTCATAAAAAAAGGACAGATGAAAAAGATAATAGGTATTGTTTTGGGTATTTGTTATAGTACGTTGGTTTGGGCGCAGTCGGTGGAACAAATAAAAGCGGATCGGAGCACGTATTTGTGGGGCGAAGGCAAGGGGAATACGCTGAAAAAGGCGGATTCGGAAGCTTTGTCCGATTTGATTAATCAGATTACGACGACGATAGAAAGTGATTTTACTTTGTTGCAAGAGGAGAAGTCGGAATCGGAGTACAAGGAAACGGTAAAGTCTGTCATCCGCACTTATTCCAATGCTACTTTGACTAATACCGAACGGATTGTGATAGAGAATGAGCCGGATGCCCGTGTTTTCCGGTATATGAAACGGAGTGAGATCGATAAAATTTTTAAAGCCCGGAAAAATAAAATCTTAGAATATTTAGCCAATGCGGAGACGGCGGAAGAACATTTGCAGATAGCGGATGCTTTGCGTTATTACTATTGGTCGCAGACTTTATTGAGGAGTCATCCGGAGGGAGCGGCGATCCGTTACCGGGATAAAGACGGGGAAGAGCGTTTGGCGGCGACCTGGATACCGTTGAAAATCAACACTCTTTTTTCTCATTTGAATATTACTGTTTCCCGGGTGGTGCCGGAAGGAAATTTTCAGACGGTAGAGTTAACTATTTTATACAATCAACAGCCTGTGCGGAATTTTGATTATACTTATTGGGACGGGCGGGATTGGTCGAATATTGTCAGCGCCAAAGACGGGCGGGGGATAGCTGAATTACCGGCTTTGGCGGATGCTACGCATCTCCGGGTAAAAGGCGAATACATTTTCGACGGCGAAGCGACGGTGGATGCGGAATTGAAAGATGTCATCAACAGATTGGATGTAGTGCCTTTCCGGAGTTGTTATATAGAAGCGTATCCGACCCAACAGACTTCTATGGTGGGTCAGGAAACGGTTGTTACCGGTAGTGAGGAACAATCTCAGCCTCAGGCGGAGAGGGTGGCTTCTTTCTTCAAATCCGTTTCGGATAGCGAGCGTTATCTTCCGGTAGTGAAAAAAGTGGAAAAGGCTATCCGGGAACGGAATTACGAAGGATTGCAGAGTTGCTTTACTCCGGAAGGTTATTCGATGTTCAATCGGTTGATCCGTTACGGTCGGGCCCGGATTGTCGGGACGCCGGATTATCGGTTGGTCAAATGCGATGACGGTATTTTTTGCCGGAGTTTGCCCTTGAGTTTTCATTTTGAAAACAACAACCGGACATTTGTGGAAGATGTGGTATTCGATTTTTCCAAGGATGCTAAGATACAGGGTTTGTCTTTCGGGCTTTCACAGGCGGCTTTGGCCGATATAGTTTCTAAAACGGGTTGGAGCGAACGTTCCCGCATGATTCTGATTCGTTTTCTGGAGAATTACAAAACGGCTTATGCTTTAAAGCGCCTGGATTATATCGAGAGCATTTTTGCCGAAGATGCGCTGATTATTGTGGGCACTGTATTGAAAAAACAAACGGTCACCGAACGGCAGGTCACTATTAACCGGCCTTATATTCGTTTTACCCGACAGACCAAAGAGCAATATATCAAGCGCCTTCGCAGTACTTTTGCCAGCAATGAGTTTATAAACCTCCGTTTTGCTGATAATGTGATCCGCAAATCTGCCGACAAAGGAGAAATTTACGGGGTGCAGATCCGACAGGATTATTTTTCATCCAATTACGGGGATTCGGGTTATCTTTTCCTGATGGTCGATTTGAATAATCCCGATAAGCCGATTATCCACGTGCGGGCTTGGCAGCCTGAAAAAGATCCGGATTTCGGATTGATAGACCTCCCTTCTTTTACTTTTTAAAAAATGATCTATGAGAGGAAGATTTATCATACTCTTCTTATTGTTTGCCGTTGGGGTAAATGCTCAGCAAATAGCGGTGAAATCTTTCCGGAAATTAGACAGCGATCTGTCGGCTCGGGGAAGAGAGGGGCGTACGGATCAGAACGGAGATCGTTGTGCCATTATCAAAGTGGTGACGACGGAAAACGGGTTTGTGTTCGAACCGGATGCCTTGGGTTTAGTGGGGAGCGTCAGGAAGACCGGGGAAATCTGGTTGTATGTGCCTTATGGAGCCAAACGACTGACGATTAAACACGATCGGCTGGGAGTATTGCGGGACTACCTTTACCCGGAACGGATAGAAAAAGCTTGTGTATATGAAATGGTGCTGACAACGGGACGGGTAGTGACAACCGTAGAGGAAGAGATTGCGGGTCAATGGCTGGTCATAACGGCCGAACCCCGGGGAGCCACGGTTTACATAGACGATGTATATGAAGCGGCTACGGAGGGAATGGTGCAGAAGTTTGTTTCTTTTGGGCGGCATACCTATCGGGTAGAGCATGCTTTATACCATTCGGAAGCCGGACAACTAGAGGTAAAGGCGGATCAAAAAGCTGAGTTGCAGGTCAAACTGAAACCTGCTTTCGGGTATATAGAGGTGAATTCGGTGCCGGAGTCGGGAGCCCGGATACTCATTGACGGGAAGGAAGTAGGGATAACCCCCTACAGGAGCGAAGCTTTGGCGAGTGGAGAGCATAGTGTTGAAGTATTGAAGGTGTTGTACCAGCCTGTCCGGAAAATCGTAACGGTAAAAGACGGGGAAACGGCTCAAACGACGATGGAATTGTCTGCCAATTATGGGGAATTACAGCTTACTACGGCGGCAGCGGCTGAATTGTGGGTCAATAATGAGCGGAAAGGAAAAGGCCAATGGAGCGGTCGCCTGAATGCCGGCATCTATGTCGTGGAGGCCCGTCAGCCTTCTCACCGGACGGTCAGGCAGTCGGTAGAAATAAAGGCCGGGGAAACTCATACGTTGACCCTTGCGGACCCGCAACCGATATACGGTATGTTGAATATCAGCAGCACTCCCGGGAAAGCGACAATCCGGTTGAACGGCATAGAATACGGTCGTACTCCCTTAGTGATCAAGGAGGTGTTGGTCGGTAAACAATTGTTGGAATTGAGCAAACCCGGTTGTGCAACAGTCCGTCAGGAAGTGATGGTGGAAGAGGGGAAGGTATTACCGCTACAATTGACCTTGCCTTCGGGCCGGAATGTTGTTATCCGTACGGACGGGGAGGGGGATTCGTTATATGTGGATGGGAAAGCGGTAGGGGTTTCTCCTCAGCAGTTGGAGCTGGCATACGGTACGCACCTCGTACGGGCCCAGCGGCAGGGACACAGTATAGAGGGAGAACTGAAGGTAACCGGAAAAGAAGGGGAAATCGTCTTCTTATTGACCTTCGGACTTTCGGCCAAAGCGAAATGGGCGGCTTCTGTGACGGAAAAACAAAAGCAGGTATTGAGTCGGTTGATAGATCATATGGTGAAAGTAGAGGGCGGAACTTTTCGCATGGGAGCTACGCCGGAACAGGGACATTTTATTACCTTGAACGAACAACCGGTGCATACGGTGGTTTTAAGCGATTACTACATCGGACAATACGAAATTACCCAGACCGAATGGGAGGTCGTGATGGGAAGCAATCCCGCTTTGTTTAAAGGAGAGAACTATCCGGTAGAGCGGGTCAGCCGGACCGATTGTGAGCTGTTTATTCGCCGGCTCAAAGATTTGACAGGTTTGAACTTTAATTTGCCTACGGAGGCTCAATGGGAATATGCTGCCCGGGGCGGTAAAAAGAGCCGTGGGTTTCTATATGCCGGTAGTAATTCTCCGGAAACGGTAGCTTGGTATACTGATAATTCTCAGGGGCATACCCATGCTGTGGGGCAAAAAGTTCCGAATGAGTTGGGTTTATACGATATGAGCGGAAATGTTTGGGAATGGTGCCGGGATATCTATGGGGATTATCCGTCGCAGACCTGGGTTGATCCCACGGGGCCTGCCCGGGGAGAAAAGTATGTATTCCGGGGTGGTTGTTGGAATGAAGAGGCGGGAAATTGCCGTGTCGCTTTACGTAATTACTGGACGTCCGACTATCGTCATTCTGTGCTGGGATTGCGTTTAGTGTTGGAAAAATAATTTTGCCGGTTAAAAGTTGTCACAAATAAGGGATTTGGGAAACTTATTTTTAAGTATACTGGATTAGCTTTTCCGGGGGGACGCATTTTCGATGTCGGGGGAATCCTATCTTTTTCGATTCCGAAGGTTCTATCAGGGCTTGCGGTTGGCTGATCCGGTCCGAAGGTTTATTTATCAGCGAAGCATTCCTTAGGGAGGCTGATCAAAATCAGAGATAAGTGAATAAACATCATGATGAAAATCTTACTTTTTGTCCTATTACTGTTATCCTCGGATTGGGTAGAGGCCCAGCAACTTTCGGTGCAGTCATTCCAGAAGTTGGAGAATGACCTTTCGGCCCGGGGGAGCGAGGGGCGTACGGACCAGAACGGAGATCGTTGTGCGATCATCAAGGTAGTGACAAACGAAAAGGGGTTTGTGTTTGAGCCGGATGCATTGGGATTGGTGGGGAGTGTGCAAAAGACGGGAGAAATTTGGCTGTATGTGCCGTATGGAGCGAAACGGCTGACGATCAAGCACGATTGGTTGGGGGTGTTGCGTAATTACACTTATCCGGAGCGGATCGAGAAAGCCGGTGTATACGAATTGGTATTGACCACCGGTCGGGTAGAAACGGTAGTCCACGAGACGGTGGGGATGGATTACCTGGTGATCCGTCCGGATCCGGCGGAAGCCCAGGTTTATATCGACGAGGTGTACGAGTCGGGGACAGGGGGAGTGGTACAAAAGTTTGTGCCTTGGGGAAAGCATATTTACCGGGTAGAGCATCCATTGTATCATACAGAAGCGGGACAGGTGGAAGTCGGTTCTTCGGGAAAAAAAGAATTGGCGATAAAGCTACGTCCTGCCTTCGGTTCTATAGAGATAAGCTCCCTTCCGGAAAGTGGGGCGGAAGTTTATATCGATGGGGAAAGGGTGGGGGTGACCCCTTACCGGGGTGATCGGTTAAAGAGC
>NZ_JH594596.1:919070-922487 GCF_000243215.1 Odoribacter laneus YIT 12061
AACCAGTTCATGAGGTAACGTTAAGTGATTATTATATGGGGAAGTACGAAGTGCGGCAATCGGAATGGGAGGCAGTTATGGGTAATAATCCTTCTGGTTTTAAGGGTGCTGATTTACCAGTAGAGCAAGTGAGTTGGGAAGATTGTCATGAATTTATTGGGAGATTGAATGCTTTGACGGGCTTAAGTTTTAAATTGCCGACGGAGGCCCAATGGGAGTACGCTGCGCGTGGCGGCAATTTGAGCAAAGGTTATAAATTTTCGGGGAGTAATGATCTGGAGGAGGTAGGTTGGTATGGGAGTAATTCCGGGAATTATACGCATAGGGTAGGTGAGAAACAGCCGAATGAGTTGGGTTTATACGATATGAGTGGTAATGTATGGGAATGGTGTGAGGACAAATATGGAGAGTATAATATTACTTCTCAGAGCGATCCGTTAGGAGCTGCTAAAGGTTCTCAATGGGTATACCGCGGTGGTTGCTGGTGTTTTGAAGCCAGTTATTGCCGTGTCTCATTCCGCGCTCACGATCCGGGCAATCGTTATTACAGTGTTGGTTTACGGTTAGTATTATAAAATCCAGAAAGGAAAGGGAACACGGATGTTTGAAGTTTAAAACCTTTGTAAAACCGGAAAGAAAGGTGGAATACAAACCTTTAAAATAAGTCCTTTTTTATGAAATATATTTTAGGAATATTATTGTTGATTATCGGCTTTGTATCAGAAGCTCAGCGACTTTCAGTGCAATCATTCCGGAAGTTGGAGAATGATCTTTCGGCTCGGGGGAGTGAGGGGCGTACGGACCAGAACGGAGATCGTTGTGCGATCATTAAGATTGTAACGACGGAGAGGAATTTTGTGTTTGAACCGGATGCTCTGGGAACGATGGGGACAGAGCAGAAAACAGGGGAGATTTGGTTGTATGTGCCGTATGGAGCGAAACGGCTGACGATCAAGCATCCCGTATACGGGATATTACGCGACTATATGTATTCCGAACAGATCGATAAAGCATGCGTGTATGAATTGGTATTGAATACGACGCGGGTTCTTGTTGCTCCGGAGACAAGCCGTCGCTGGAAGGAAGACGATGTAGATTTTTCCAGTCTTCCCCAGTTGAATTATAATTTTCAAACTTCTCCTTTTATTGTGGGGGACCAGGCCTACGTATTGTTTACTTTGCGGAAAACTTCCGCTTCTTATACAAGATCGATTCATGCAAAAGATGAAGAACAAAGTCGTTTTTTAGGGAGGACGGTACGTAAATATTATCATATCAAAGCCCATAAAGAGACTGTGTCGGTGGCCGGATTTTATAAATACGATTTTCTGTTGAAGAAGTGGTTGGATTGTACTCCTCCTCCTTACCGGACTTATACGGTAGAAATATCCGAAAATCCTAGTTTTTCTTTGGGAAGAAGTGGGTCGGATTTCGGTTTAGAGGCTATCGGGAATTTTATCTTTACCCTGAAGCGGGATTATGTATATCATCCGCCCTTTGACAAATGGCTTACCGTACCGACGACTTTTGAGCAGTCTTATCTGGTCCGGGATAAAATTATCAAGTGTTCAGCGGATGAGAACAGCATGTATTTGATCCATATCTACAATCCGGCAGAAAACAGCTTGGTGCTGGCTGAGGC
The DNA here is from genome assembly GCF_000243215.1 of Odoribacter laneus YIT 12061. Classification (GTDB taxonomy): domain Bacteria; phylum Bacteroidota; class Bacteroidia; order Bacteroidales; family Marinifilaceae; genus Culturomica; species Culturomica lanea. Next base: position 920,713 of record NZ_JH594596.1, read on the forward strand.
CATTCCCCAGAAAAAGGGCTTTATTTCCAAAATTTCTGTTGTCGCCGATCAGGTGTATTTTGTGATCAGTCCGGAGAACCGGAAAAAGATAGCTCTTACGCAGGTATATCTGATTGATTTGGATCAGGAAAAAGTAGAGGAGATTTCTGAAAAAAATGTCTCGTTTTTTTACAAAGTACTGGAAACTTCAGCTGATGGTTATAAATTATAAGTCGTTTACAGATGAAATTTTTATTATTTGTCATATTGGTTATGAGTGTTTCTCTGGCCGAGGCCCAGCAGCTTTCCGTGAAGTCATTTCGGAAGTTGGAAAATGACCTTTCGGCTCGTGGGAGTGAGGGGCGTACGGATCAAAATGGGGATCGCTGTGCGATTATCAAGATTGTAACGACAGAAAGCGGATTTGATTTTGATCCGGATGCCTTGGGAAGTATGGGAAGTATACAAAAGAAGGGAGAGATTTGGTTGTATGTACCTTATGGAGCGAGGCGTTTGACGATCCGGCATGCTCAATTGGGGATGTTGCGGGATTATGCCTATCCGGAGCGGATCGAAAAGGCTTGTGTCTACGAGTTGGTGCTGACGACGGGTCGGGTAAGGACGGTTGTAGAGGAAGAGATCGGCGGACAATGGCTGGTGCTGACGACGGAGCCGGAGGAGGCGATGGTTTATATCGATGAGGTATACGAGGCTGGGGAATCTGGTCGGGTGCAGAAGTTTTTGCCTCTGGGGCGTCATGCGTACCGGGTGGACTACGCCTTGTATCATCCGGAGGCGGGCCAGGTAGAGCTTATTTCCGGAGAGCGTACGGAGTTGAAGGTTCGTTTACGTCCGGCTTTCGGCTATGTGGAGGTAACCTCGGAACCTGAATCCGGGGCGCGGGTGTTGATTGACGGGGAAGAAGTTGGAGAGACTCCTTATCGGAGTGATCGTTTAAAGAGCGGAGAACACCGTATCGAGGTGTTGAAGGCGATGTATGCACCGGCTTCGCAGATGGTTACAGTAACAGATGGGCATACGTTGCCTGTACGGATGCAGCTGTCGGCTAATTACGGAACCCTGACTTTTCAGACGGATGCATCTTCAGAGATCTGGATCAACAATGAGAAAAAGGGAGAGGGCTCCTGGAGCGGCCGATTGAATGCGGGTATGTATATCTTGGAAGTGCGCCGTCCCTTTCATCGCTCGGTGCGTCAATCCTTGGAGGTGAAAGCCGGGGAAGTCCGTACGTTATCTTTGGGCAGTCCGGAGCCTATCTATGGGATCTTGAATATTTCCAGCAGTCCCGGGGATGCTGAGATTTGGATTGACGGTCGTTCCTACGGAACGACGCCGCGCATCTTAAAAGATATTCTGATCGGGGAACATACATTGGAGTTAAAGAAAGAAGGTTGTGCAAGGGTATCTCAGCTTATCAGTGTAGAGGAGGGAAAAGTTTTACCGGTTCATCTGACTTTATCTTCGGGCCGTAGTGTAACCCTTCAAACGGATCGGGAAGGAGATATTTTGTATGTGGACGGAAAGCGGATGGGTGTTTCTCCGCAGAGGCTGGAGTTATCGTACGGCATCCATACAATTCGCGCCGAGCGGGGGGAACAGCATACGGAAGAGGAGCTAGAGGTAACGGAAACGGGAGGAGAAACTGTAGTAACTTTGGGCTTTGGTTTATTGTCTCAGATACATTGGTCCTCTTCGGTGACGCCCAAGCAGAAGGAGATATTGAGTCGTTTGGTTGGGAATATGGTTCAGGTGGAGGGAGGTCGTTTTCAGATGGG
>NZ_JH594596.1:922587-923755 GCF_000243215.1 Odoribacter laneus YIT 12061
TGGTAATGTATGGGAATGGTGTGAAGACTGGTACGGGGATTATCGTGTTACTTCTCAGAGAGACCCGTTAGGGGCTACTAGTGGTTCTCGCCGGGTGTACCGGGGCGGTGGCTGGAACAGCATTGCCAGGTACTGTCGCGTGTCGTTTCGTAGCGGCAACACGCCTGACTACCGTAGCAGCCTCCTCGGCTTTCGGTTAGTATGTTAGTTCCCAACCTTCTGGTCTTCAATCGAGCTAAAAAAGAGGGGAGAAGTCGCACGGAGGGACTCCCGGAAAGGGCGGTTGTCGCCGCCCCAAAGGGAGACCAGACGGGAGACGGTGGGGAGGGGTGAAAAATAAAGAATTTGAAAATAGAGATGTTTATGAGAACGTTGACTTTTGGGAGATAAGTGTTTTTTTGCGGGAAAATGCTCTGACTTTTTCGGGAAGGTAAAGAGAAAATTATTGATATAAATTTTTAAAGATGAAATTATTGATAGAGATAATTTTGTTGCTGAGTATTTCGGTGGTAGAAGCCCAGCAACTTTCCGTGAAATCATTCCAGAAGCTGGAAAATGACCTTTCGGCTCGGGGAAGCGAGGGGCGTATGGATCAGAACGGAGATCGTTGTGCGATCATCAAGGTAGTGACAAACGAAAAGGGGTTTGTGTTTGAGCCGGATGCTTTGGGATTGGTGGGGAGTGTTAACAAGACCAGTGAAATCTGGCTGTATGTGCCTTATGGAGCGAAACGGCTGACGATCAAACATCCGCAGTTGGGGATGTTACGGGATTATGTTTATCCAGAGCGGATCGAGAAAGCCAGTGTATACGAATTGGTATTGACCACCGGTCGGGTAGAAACGGTAGTCCACGAGACTGTGGATATGGATTATCTGGTGATCCGTCCGGATCCGGCGGATGCTCTGATCTATATCGATGAGGTATATGAGTCGGGAACGGGGGGAGTGGTACAAAAGTTTGTGCCTTGGGGAAAGCATACTTACCGGGTAGAGCATCCGTTGTATCATACGGAAGCCGGACAAGTGGAAGTAAGTTCTTCGGGAAAAAAAGAATTGGCGATAAAGCTACGTCCTGCTTTCGGTTCTGTAGAGATAAGCTCCCTTCCGGAAAGTGGGGCGGAAGTTTATATCGATGGGGAAAGGGTGGGGGTGACCCCTTACCGGGG
>NZ_JH594596.1:924717-926936 GCF_000243215.1 Odoribacter laneus YIT 12061
GCCCGTGGCGGCCGGTTGAGCAAAGGCTACAAATATTCGGGTAGTAATAATTTGGGAGAAGTCGGTTGGTATGGGAGTAATTCCGGGAATTGTACGCATCGGGTAGGTGAAAAACAGCCGAATGAGTTGGGCTTATATGATATGAGTGGAAATGTCTGGGAATGGTGTGAGGACTGGTACGGAGGTTATAGTGTTACTCCTCAGAGAGACCCGTTAGGAGCTGCTGATGGTTCTTACTGGGTGCGTCGGGGCGGTGGCTGGAACATCGGAGCCTGGAGCTGTCGCGTGTCGATTCGCAACGGCGCGCTTGGCAACCATGGCAACGACCTCGGCTTCCGGTTAGTATGTTAGTTCCCAACCTTCCGGTCTTAAATCGAGCTAAAAAAGAGGGGAGAAGTCGTACGGAGGGTCTCCCGGAAAGGGCGGTTGTATCTGCCCAAAAGGGAGGGCGGACGAGAGACGGTGGGTGGGAAGGGTATAAAAGAATAAAAAATAGGACTATGCAAGTAAAAATTTTTACCCTTTGTGTTGAAGGAGATGAAAAAGGAGAGGGGGTATGGAATCGTTTTTTACGAAGTACCCGGATTTTTACTTAATTCGTTCGTTTATTGTAGAAAATGAGGGGAAAAAAGAGAAAGTTCAAAAGGGATTATAAAAATGAATAGATCACATATGAGGTTGTTAATAGGTATTATATTGTTGAGTTGGTTTTCTCTGGCCGAGGCTCAGCAGATTTCGGTAAAAACGTTCCGGAAGTTGGAAAATGATTTGTCTGCCCGTACGGAAAATCGGCTGGATCAGAATGGGGATGTCTGCGCTCTCATCAAGGTCGTCGTGCCGGAACAGGGTTTTTATTTTGACGGGGACGGCAACGGCATTGTTACCGTAGAGCGGAAAATCGGAGAGTATTGGGTCTTTATACCTTATGGTTCCCGTTATCTTACCGTCAAACACGATAATTTGGGCGTGCTTCGGGCTTATGCTTATCCGGAACGGATCGAAAAGGCCTGTGTGTATGAGTTGGTGTTGACGACGGGACGGGTACATACGGTGGTGGAAGAGGCGGAGTTACAAAGTGGATGGCTGATTCTGCAGAGCGAGCCTTCGGGGGCAGATGTATATCTGGACGACAAATTACAGGGAACCACGCCCTTTCAGAAAAAACTGTTGCTGGGGAAATATCGTTACCGCCTGGAGTTGCCGCTTTACCATTCTGCAGCGGGAGTAGTGGAATTGACGGAGGAAGGGCGGCAGCAATTGTCCGTACCGCTTTCGCCGGCTTTTGGTTATGTGACGGTTCGTACGGAACCGGAGACGGGAGCGGAAATTATGGTGGACGGAGAAGAGAGCGGTTTAAAGACGAATGCGACGACGGCCCGTCTTTCAAGCGGAGTGCACCGGATTACGGTGAAATTGGATATGTACCAGCCGCAGGTAAAAGAGGTGGAGGTGAAGGACGGGGACACGACGGTAGTGGCTTTTACGATGCAACCGAACTTTGCCGAATTAAGTTTATCGGCTCCGGACTCAGCGGAATTGTATATTGACGGAATGTTTGTGGGAAAAGGAAAATACCGGGGGCGTTTGATGGAAGGGCTTCACGATCTGGAAGCTCGTCAGGCTTCCCACCGTTCCGATAAACGTCAGGAATTGATAAGTGCGGGGAAATCGGTGGAAATGATTTTACAGCCTCGACCGATATACGGGAAGCTGGACGTCATCACTACTCCTATGGATGCAGAAGTATGGATAGACAATCGTTCTTATGGTAAAACTCCTTTGACGGTGACGGATTTATTGATAAGCAACCGTGAAGTGGAGCTTCGTAAACAGGGGTACGCTAGCGTTCGTCGTACGGTTAAAATAGAAGAAAATAAACTTCAGACGCTTCAAGAGACGCTTTCTTCCGGCCGTAGTGTGACCCTTCAGACGGATCGGGAAGGCGATATTTTATATGTAGACGGAAAGCGGATTGGAGTTTCTCCGCAGAAGCTGGAGTTGTCCTACGGCATACATACGATTCGCGCCGAGCGGGGGGAACAGCATACGGAAAAGGAGCTAGAGGTAACGGAAACGGGAGGAGAAAGTGTAGTGACCTTGGGCTTTGGGTTATTGTCGGGTATACGCTGGTCCTCTTCGGTGACGCCCAAGCAGAAGGAGATATTGAGTCGTTTGGTTGGGAATATGGTTCAGGTGGAGGGAGGTCGTTTTCAGATGGG
>NZ_JH594596.1:927296-1117885 GCF_000243215.1 Odoribacter laneus YIT 12061
TGCCGTACGCATCGGGTAGGTGAAAAACAGCCGAATGAGTTGGGCTTATACGATATGAATGGTAATGTATGGGAATGGTGTGAAGACTGGTACGGAAATTATAGTAGTGTTTCTCAGAGAGACCCGTCAGGAGCTACTAGTGGTTCTTTCCGGATGCTCCGGGGCGGTAGCTGGAGCGACGGAGCCAGGAGCTGTCGCGGGTCGTATCGTAGCTACAACACGCCTGGCGACCGTTACTACGACCTCGGCTTCCGGTTAGTATGTTAGTTCCCAACCTTCCGGTCTTAAATCGAGCTAAAAAAGAGGGAAGAAGTCGTACGGAGGGTCTCTCGGAAAGGGCGGTTGCCGCCGCCCAAAAGGGAGATCGGACGGGAGACGGTGGGTGGTACAGGCCAAAAAGGAGATTTAAATGGATCTGCCTTCGTAATCGGTACACTGCTGACGGGCAACCTTTTGGGGCTGATGGCCGGAACTCTGTTCCCGAGAAAAATTTGACAAGGAAAAACAATAGTAGATTTTATCCGAACACAAGATTCGTTCATGAATACTGTAAGAGTATCAGTCCTTTTTGAGTAAATGAAAAAGAAAGTTTAAAAAAGGTAGGAATTCTAAAAAGAGAATATAATTTTGAAGTATAAAATGTTCGGAAGGCCAGAGAGATTCGATAGGCGGACGGATTTTTTAATGAAGATAAATTTTTTCCGATGAAAAGTGTTTTAGGAATAGTGTTATTATTTTTCGTTTCTTTGGCGGAGGCCCAGCAGATTTCAGTACAATCGTTCCGGAAACTGGAGAACGATCTTTCGGCCCGAGGGAGTGAGGGGCGTACGGACCAAAATGGAGACCGGTGTGCGATTATTAAAGTGGTGACGCCGGGAACGGACTTTGTGTTTGAACCGGATGCTTTGGGAACGATGGGGACGGTGCAGAAAACAGGGGAGATCTGGTTGTATGTACCTTATGGGGCGAAACACTTGACAATTAAACACTTGGATCTGGGTATATTGCGGAATTATGCTTATCCGGAACGAATAGAAAAGGCTTGTGTATACGAAATGATATTGACGACGGGGCGGGTGAAGACGGTTGTGGAAGAAGATGTCGGCGGACAGTGGTTGGTGATTATGGCCGAACCTCAGGAAGCAATGGTGTATATTGACGAAATCTACGAAGCCGGGGAGGCCGGACGGGTACAGAAATTTTTACCCTTAGGACGGCATACGTACCGGGTGGATTGTGCCTTATATCATCCGGAGGCGGGACAGGTGGAACTTTCTGCCGAGAATAAACAGGAGTTATCTGTTCGCTTGCGCCCCGCATTCGGCTATGTGGAAATAAATTCGGAACCCGAAGCGGGAGCCCGGGTATGGATAGACGGGGAAGAGGTGGGACGAACCCCTTACCGGAGTGAGCGCTTAAAGAGTGGGGAGCATTCTGTAGAAGTGGTAAAAGCGATGTATGCGCCAATTCGTCAGACGATAAAGGTCACGGACGGAGAGACGCTTCCACTGCGGCTGAACCTGTCGGCTAATTACGGATTACTGACCGTTACGACCGACCGGGAAGCTGAAATCTGGATCAATGATGAAAAGAAAGAACAAGGAAGATGGAACGGTCGGTTGACTGCAGGCATGTATGTGGTGGAAGCTCGTCGTCCTTCCCACCGTGTCGTTCGTCAGTCTATAGAAATAAAAGCCGGAGAAAACCGTGAGTTAACTATCGGTTCGCCTGAACCGATTTACGGAACATTAAATATCAACAGCAATCCGGGAGGAGCCGATATTCTTTTAAACGGAGAAAGTTGCGGAACGACCCCTCAGATTGTTCGGCAGGTATTGATCGGAGAGAATAGAGTGGAATTAATCAAACCGGGATATGAGAAAATAACCCGCTTTTGTACGGTGGAGGAAGGGAAAGTGTCGGCACTTGACCTGACGTTATCACCGGAGAGTGCGAAAGTTTGGAACGAGGCAGACATCGACTTTTCGGGCGTTCCTTCCTACACTTCCAGAACAAATCCCCTTATCCTGGGACAACAGGCTTATGTCTTGTTTGTCCAGCGGGAGTGTTCTCCCAGCTATACGGCCTCTGTCTTTGCTAAAGACGAAGCTCAAAGTCGTGTTTCCGGAAGGACGATAAACAAATATTACCACTTTAAAGCCCATAAAGAAACGGTTTCTGTAAGGGGATTTTACAAATATGATTTTCCTTCGAAAAAGTGGATTGCCTGTGCCCTTCCTCCTTATGCAGCCCGTACGGTAGAAGTGTCAGAAAATATAAAATTTCCGTTGGGCGAAAGTCGGGTAGATTGGGGATTAGCAGCTATGGGGAATGCTATTTTTACTTTAGGACAGGATTATATTTATCAGTCGGGGCTGGATAAATGGGCTCCTGTTCCGGTTGTATGGAGGTGGACTACAAAGTATTGGTTTCAGCATAAGATTGTTTTCTCTTCCTCGGAAAAGAATGGGTATTCGGTATCCGTATATGATCCGGAGGAAAATCGTTCGGAATTAGTGCTGACGATTCCCGCCAAGAAAGGGTATTTTGCTCATTTTGCCGTGGAGGAGGGAAAAATGTATTTTGTGGTCGGACCGGCGAACAAAAAGAAGATAAATACGGTTCAGGTATATTTTATTCATGTCGGAAAGAAAAAGGCGGAACAAATAAAGGGCGTGGACGATGCATTTTACAAAAAGTTAATGGAGTCATCGGCAGACCCATATAAAATAGAATTAAAAACAAGTAATTTATAAAGTTAGCTTGCATGAAATTTATATTATTTATGGTATTGGTTATGGGTATTTCTTTGGCGGAAGCCCAGCAGATTTCAGTACAATCGTTCCGCAAACTGGAGAACGATCTCTCGGCCCGTACGGAGAAGCGTGTAGATCAGAACGGGGATATATGTGCTATCGTCAAGGTAGTTGCACCGGAACAGGGATTTTACTTTGACGGGGACGGGAACGGGATTGTTGCGGTGGAACGGAAAATCGGGGAGTATTGGGTGTATGTTCCTTATGGCTCCCGCTATCTTACCGTAAAACACGACAAACTGGGAGTGCTCCGGGCTTATGCTTATAAGGAGCGGATAGACAAGGCTTGTGTATACGAAATGGTATTGACAACGGGTAAGGTGATCACGACGGTGGAGAATGCCCTGACGGAACAGTGGCTGGTGATTCGGGTGGAACCTAAGGAAGCCATGGTTTATATAGACGATGTGTATGAGGCGGCTACGGAAGGGGTGGTACAGAAATACATGAAGTTCGGGCAGTATTCATACCGGATTACGGCTCCTTTGTACCGGACGGAAGCCGGTACGGTGGAAGTAAAAGCCGATCAAAAGGCGGAGTTGGATATACGGTTGAAGCCTGCTTTCGGATACCTGACTCTTACTTCACAGCCGGAAACCGGGGCAAGGGTATGGGTGGATGAGGAAGAAGTCGGACTCACTCCTTATAAAAGCGGACGTTTGAAAGAAGGAAAACACCGGATAAGGGTGGCCAAAAACTTTTTTCATCCGGTAGAACAGGAAGTGAATCTGACGGCCGGATCCACGGAAGATTTATCTCTGACCATGCCGTCGGCTTATGGCTTTCTAGCGGTCACTTCGCAGCCGGAAACCGGTGCGGACGTGTATATCGACGGAGTAAAGGTGGGACAGACTCCCTATAAGAGCGAGCGTTTAAAGAGCGGAGAATACCGGGTACAAGTGGTGTGTTCGATGTATCAGCCGGTGGAGCAACTGGTGACCGTATCTGATAATCAGACAGCTACCGTAGACGCCGGACTTTCGGCTAATTTTGCTTCGGTTACCGTGACGACGGATCCGGAAGCGGAATTGTGGATCAACAATGAGCAGAAGGGAAAGGGAAAATGGAGCGGTCGGTTGAGTGCTGGGGTATGCGTTGTGGAAGCCCGCAGACCTTCCCACCGGACAGTTCGGAAATCATTGGAATTACAAGCGGGAGATACCAAGGCGATTGTGCTGGAAGCTCCTCAGCCGATTTATGGAGCTTTGAATGTCAGTTCTGTGCCCGCAGGAGCGGAGATTCGCATAGACGGGAAAAAATGGGGGAATACTCCTTTGGTACTTCCGAAAGTGTTGATTGGGGAGTGCCGGCTGGAAATTTTGAAAGAGGGATATAATTCCTATGTCCGGAATCTCCGGATTACCGAAGGAAAGCTCGAAGAAGTAAAAGCGGAACTGGAAGTTTTCCGCTTTACAGCTGCGGAATTGAATGCCAAGGGAGACTCTGCAGCCCTGCTAGGCCAATACGAAGAGGCTGCCGGTTTTTACAAGCAGGCTTGTGAGCGGGGAGACGGAAGAGGATATTACAATATGGCCGTTTTATACAAAGACGGAAGGGGAGTGGAAAAAAATTCGATACAGGCTGTGCTGTTTTTTAAGCGGGCTATGGAAGCCGGGGACGAGAAAGCTTTACAGGCGAATGGAAAATTGTTTCAAAAAGGAAAATGGAGAAAGAGGGCAGCTCCTCCTTTTTCTGTCCGCTATGGGGGAATTAGTTTTGCCTTCGGACAAAAAATATATGTAGGAGGCCGGTATGGCACTGATTTTTGGGAATACGATACGGAACAGGACAAATGGTCGAAAAAAGGAAAACTGCCTCAGGAAATTTATGCTCCGGTATTTTTTGTTATCGGCGATAGAGGATATATGGGAGCGGCTTCCGGTTATAAGGGATCCCGGAAATTTTGGGAGTATAATCCGCAGACGGATAGCTGGATGGCAAAACGGGATTTTAAAGGGAATATCAGTTATAACACTTACGGATTCGCTTACCAAGGGAAAGGATATGTGGGAGAGCGGAAAAAAAACAAGTGGTGGGAATATGATCCGCGAACGGATCAATGGACGGAAAAGGGAGCTGATCCGGGAGGATATCATGGATTTTCGAATGCAGAGAAGGCCTATATTCTGGCAAATAAAAACCTCTATGAGCTGGATCCGGTAACGATGCAGAAAACGGCTGTACCGGATTATCCGGGTGCAACGCTTCATTTTGTCGGATGTGCCACTACCCAGTATTTGTATTTTTCCGGGCATATAACCGGGAAAAACAGATCCTTCTATGGCTTTGACATAAACCATAAACAATGGCAAATCTTGCCGGAAGCAGATTTTAAAGATTTCCAATGCATTTGTACCGGGCTAGGCGATAAATTGTACGTTTTTGAAGGGGAATCTACCTGGGAATACGACCCCTCGGAAATCCTGCTTCTTGAAAATAGTGGGGGAAACTCTTCGAAAACCTCCATCGATCGCAGTCAGGGAAATACGCCTCCTACGACTACGACGGAAACTAAAACATATAAGATAGGGGATTTATATGAGCGGGGAGGTTTAAAAGGTATGGTCTATCGGGTAGAAAAGGGGGGACAACACGGCTGGGCCATTTCTTTCCATCAATTAGCTGATATTTCCTGGAACGAAGCAAAAAGCTGGTGTGAAGGAAAAGGCTGGCGTTTGCCAACTCTGGAAGAAATCAAATTTTTATATTCCATAAAAAAGGCGATTAATACTTTGTTTTCCTATCTTGAAGGTACGCCTTTAGACAAGATATATTGGACTTCTACAGCTTATGGGGGAGGACTGATGTATACCTGTAGTTTTCAAACGGGTATATGTAATAATGGAAGTAAAGACAATAAACGGGCTGTTTTTGCAGTTTATAAATTTTAAAAGCGAAACGATGAAATTACTCTTGTTGCTTTTGTTCTTTTTCACTTTAGGAGGGGTACAGGCCCAACAAATTTCGGTTCAATCTTTCCGGAAATTGGAAACCGATTTATCGGCTCGGGGAAGTGAGGGACGTACGGACCAGAATGGGGATCGTTGTGCGATTATCAAGATCGTGACGACAGAGACCGGATTTGATTTTGATCCGGATGCTTTGGGCAGTATGGGCAGTATACAAAAGAAAGGGGAAGTCTGGTTGTATGTGCCCTATGGGGCCAGGCGACTGACGATCCGGCATGCCCGTTTGGGGATTTTGCGTGATTATCTTTATCCGGAACGGATTGAAAAGGCTTGTGTGTACGAAATGGTGCTGACAACGGGAACAATAGAAACAATTGTACACGAAATTGTACAAAAACAATATTTGGTTGTCACAACAGAACCGGAAGAGTCATTAGTATATGTAGATAACGAATATGTAGGAAGCGGACAGGAAATGGTACATAAATTATTGTCTTTGGGAAAACATACCTATCGGGTGGAAGCTCCGATGTATCACACGGAAGCGGGAACGGTAGAATTGACGGCGGAAAAGAAGTCAGAACTTCGTGTCGCATTGCGTCCGGCTTTTGGATTTATTAAAATTGTTACGGAACCGGAAAACGGAGCTCAGGTGATCGTGGATGAAGAGTTGACAGCTTTGATAACCCCTTGCGTAACGGAAAAAGTGAAAAGCGGTACTCACCGGATTAAAGTGATAAAATCCATGTATCAGCCTGTTGTCCGGGAGGTGACTGTGGAAGACGGGAAAACCAGCCTGGTGCATATCGATTTGCAACCCAATTTTGCCGAGCTGACGTTAATAGGAGAAGGGGGAGCTTCTTTGTGGGTCAATGGAGAGGAGAAAGGGACGGGAAGCTGGAAAGGAAGAGTGAATGCCGGGTTGTGCAGTATCGAGCAACGCATGCCTTCCTGTCGGACTCAACGGAAAGATATCGAAGTAAAAGCCGGAGAGGAGCTGACCTTGAAATTGGAACCGCTGGTCCGGATATATGGTATTCTGGATGTCAGCAGTGAGCCGGCGGGGGCTACTATTTATGTGGACGAGGAGGTTTTCGGGACTACCCCCAATTTGATTCAGAAAATGGGAGTAGGAGAGCATAAGATCCGGCTAGCCCTTGAAGGGTATAAGGACGAGGAAAAAACAGTGATGATACAGGAAGGAAAAATCTGTGCCCTGAACATGGTTTTGGAAAAAGGGCTTTCTCCGGAGACGGTGATGATTCAGGGAGAGGCTTTTTATCAGGCTGGTAATTATTCGGAGGCTTATATTTGTTTCCGGAAAGCTGCAGAAGCCGGAAATATTATTGCCCAGAATTGGGTCGGAATATTGTTGGAAACGGGGAAAGGCGTCAGGGAAAGTAAAGTACAGGCGGCTAATTGGTATCGGCGGGCGGCTTTGCAAGGGAATGCGGATGCTCAATATCATTTAGGGCGTCTGTATGAAAACGGAGAAGGGGTGGAAAGAGACCCGGCTCAGGCAGATTCCTGGTATGAGAAAGCGGCTGCTCAGGGGCAGGAAAAGGCTGCGGCTGCTTTAAAGCGAAGGAGGGGAGAGAGGGATACTTTCGTTTGTGGTGCTGTTTTTGTGGATCCCCGCGATGGACAACAGTATCCGACGATACAAATCGGGAACCAATGCTGGATGGCTAAAAATATGAATGTCGGGGAATGGGTAAAAATTCGGGATGTACAGACCCATCGGAAAGCAGGTATACAGAAGTTTGCATACGGGGATCAGCAGGCGAACAATGAGGTTTATGGCGGATTGTACACCTGGTGGGAAGCGATGTTCGGAGAGAGCACAAGCGGCATTAAATATGTAGAAGGCAGTTGGACGGAAATTCAGGGTATTTGCCCGGATGGATGGCATATACCCAGTGAAGCGGAATGGAACATGTTAGCGGGAAATTCACTCGGGCAACTGATACAAGGGATGCTTGCCGGAGGTTACCGTTCCCCGGAAGGAAGTTTTTTAAAGGCCAGTGCATACGGGTATTGGTGGTTGTCTACTTCTGTGAATAGTAATGAAGCTTATGGATTGGAACTGGAGTCTAACAGGAAAAAATATAAATTGAGTAAAAAAAGTGGAGAAAAAGAAAGGGGATTTAGTGTGCGTTGCATTCGTAATTAATATAAAACCGAGATAATATGAAAAAGACAGTCGTTATTTTGCTATTGGTTTTTCTGCCTTTTTTGGTGTGGAGTCAGAGTAAAAGAGAATTGGAAGAGTTTGCCCGTAAACAAGAACAGGAACGGGAACAGTTAAAGCAGGAACAGAAAAAGGGGCTTAGCGATTTGCTTGCTGAGTATGAAAAATATGTGAAAGCCGAACAGGAAGCCTATGCTGCTTTTAAAAAGCAGGTGGAGAAGGAATGGGGAAAAGGAAATGCCGTAGAAAGTACCAATAAAGATTGGGTAGAATATTCGGATGACCATAAAAGCCGGACTGTGGTGGATTTTGAAAAAGGGGAAGCGAAAATAGAAATAATTGTAGGAGAGAATGAGGTACAGGATACGGGGGAATTAAAACGGAAATTGGAAGAAGAGGTGACCCGTTTGATGGAGAACAGGGGGACTTCTAAAGATTACGATACGGAATACGAGAAACGGCGGCAATTGAGTGAAGAACCGGTATTGGCAGGGCAGGTGGAGACCCCGGAAGGCGGAAAAATTTCCAAGGAAAATCTTCCGGAAGCGGTGAAAGAAATTGTAGAAAAAGGAGAGCCCAAGATCGAAAAAGTAAAAGGAGAAGACGGGGAAGAGCGGGAAGTCGTTGTATTTTCCTTGCCTTTAGCTCCCGATCATATCCGGGTAAGGGCCAAACGTTATGAAACAGAGGTAGAGAACTTTTGCCGGAAATACAGCTTTGATCCGGCTTTGGTATATGCGGTTATTCATACGGAATCTTATTTTAATCCCAAGGCTAAATCTTACGTTCCGGCTTACGGTTTGATGCAAATCGTGCCCCATTATGCAGGCAAAGACGCTTATCGCTATGTTTACGGAAAAGACAAACGTCCTACGGCTAATTATTTGTACGAGCCTCATAATAATGTTGAATTAGGGACTGCTTATTTGCATTTATTGTATACGCGTTCTTTTCAGCAGGTAAAGGATTCCAAAAGCCGGATGTTGTGCGTGATTGCCGCCTATAATACGGGAGCTGGCAACGTAAGCCGGGCTTTTACCGGTAATACTCGCTTAAGTAATGCTATTTCTAAAATAAACAGCTACAGTTACGAGGATTTGTATGCTTATCTTTCCAAGCGGTTGCCGGCACAGGAAACCCGGGATTATATCCGGAAAGTAACAGAGAGAATGCAGCAATATAAGGAATGGAGATAAACCCAGAGACGGTGTTGTTTATCTTAAGGTAGATTTATTTGCTTCCCCTTCTTCGGTTGTTTGCGTTTTTCAGTCGTGCTTCACTCGCTTTTCTGTAAGCTCAAGCTCCGTTAAAACACCAAAACTTCCTCCTTTTAGACAGGCTTTGCCTGCCTAAAGTCGGCGGACAAATGGTGTTTTTTACACTCCGCTTTCGCACAGAAAGACGCTCCTTCCCGCAATGACTGAAAAACACAAACAACCTCCGATGCCCGCCACATCCTCCCCTCGTTACTTCTTTAAATGTTTTCCCGAAGCGCCTGTGTTTGAAGCCGGAGCCTTGTTTCGGGAAAGAGGTATGGCGGGAGAGAGCGTAATTTTGTCAGGAAGTCGTACTGTTAAAAAACGCAGGGTTGTCCGCCGACGTTAGGCACACGAAGTGTGACTAAAAGGAGGAAGCATCTGCGTTTTAGGGGAGACTGACTATACAAAATAGCGAACGGAGCCTCCAGCTCTTTCCCGAAATAAGGCGGAGGAATACCTAAGAAAAATAAACAAGTAAATTAAATCTGCCCTTCACTTTTGGGTTTTAAAGCTGTTTGAAGGCAAAAATGACGTATGAAAAAATTTGATTCCATACGTCATTTTTTAGATTCTTGAAGATTTAAAGACTGTCCTTAAAGCACTTTTTATCGTTAAACGATGAATCAGTAGGACACCCTTCCTCGTCCCAGAGGGTTATTTTAGCCATTTATCCAACCAGGCTTTAAATGTTCGTTGCCAGAGAATACCGTCCTGACAGCCTAACACCCAATGACATTCTTCCGGGAAATATAAATATTGGGCCGGAATACCGCGCATACGAGCAGCATTGAAAGCAGCCATTCCCTGAGAGGCGTCGATACGGAAATCTTTTTGTCCATGAATCACTAAAATCGGAGTATCCCAATTGCCCACAAATTTATGGGGAGAATTAGCATAAGTACGTTGAGCTATCTTGTTATTTTTTTCCCAAGGAGCTCCGCCTAAATCCCAGTGGGCAAACCACATTTCTTCGGTCGTATAATATTGCATTTCCAGATCGAAAATACCGCAGTGAGCGATAAATGCTTTAAAGCGGTTGTTGTGATGACCTGCCAGATAATAAACGGAATAACCGCCATAAGAAGCTCCGATACATCCCAGCCGGTTTTCGTCGATATACGGTTCCTTTTTAGCTTCGTCGATAGCTGAAAGATAGTCTTTGATATTTTGTCCGGAATAGTCTCCGCTGATTTGCTCCAGCCACTCCTGACCAAATCCCGGCAGGCCGCGCCGGTTAGGTGCTACGATGATATAACCGTTGGCAGCCATCTGCTGGAAATTCCAGCGGTAGCTCCAGAATTGGCTGACTGTACTTTGGGGACCTCCTTCACAATACAGAATGGCCGGGTATTTTTGATTCGGGTCGAAATGGGGCGGATAGATCATCCACACCAGCATATCTTTGTTGTCGGTGGTTTTTACCCAGCGTTTTTCCACTTTTCCCATCGTCAGTTGGTCCAGGAGCGGTTTGTTGATAAAGGAAAGCTCTTCATCTTTGCCGGTAGCTGGGTCTGTCCGGTAAATTTCTGCGGGTTTACTCATAGAAACCTGAGTGGTGATCAGGCTTCCGTTTACCGGAACTACGGAAGTATAATTGTGAATGCCGTCCGTGTGTTTTTTGATTTCCCCGCTCGTTGTATTGAGGGAATAAATTTCGTCTGTTGCGTGGTAGTCCGAGATAAACCAAACGGTATTATTATCCTTATCCCAAGCCAGATTGCCCACACTTTGGTCAAAATTTTTCGTAAAGTCCTTTTTCTTTCCGGTTTCCAAATCCATGACGAAAAGCCTGTTTTTATCAGCTTCATAGCCGTCCCTTTCCATACTTTCCCAAGCCATTTTTTTCCCATCCGGGGAGAGAACCGGGTTTTTATCGTATCCCATCATCCCTTCGGTCAGGTTGACGGTCGTTCCGTCAGCCGTGTTATAAGCGTAGAGGTCGGTATTGGTGGAAAAGGCATAATCGATACCATATTTTTTACGGCAGGTATAGATAAGCTTTTGGCCGTCCCGGGTCCAAGCCAGTTGTTCGGTTCCTCCCCACGGACGTACGGGGGATTCCCATTTTTCGTCCTTCATGATATCCTGTCCGGAAGTAATGGGCTGGGCGGGAGTATAATCGGCGATAAAAATATGGGTATATCCTTCTACCCAGTCGTTCCAATGCCGGTAGAACTGATCATTGATGATCCGGGCTTTGGCTTTTGGAAGGTCCGGGTGCATATCCTGTACAGTCGGTTCCATTTTTATGTCTTTGTAGTAGGCGATTTTACTCCCATCGGGGGCATACAAATAACCGTTAATACCTCCTTCGATCTGAGTAATTTGTTTTGCTCCGGAACCGTCCGGATTCATTTCCCAGAGTTGTCCTTTCGCCAAATAAGAAATTCTTTTGCCGTCCGGAGTCCAGTTGGCATCCGATTCATTGTAATCGGTATCGGTAATTTGGGTGATTTTCCCGTCTGCCAGATTCATAACATAGAGGTCCGTATAAGAACGGTCTTCCTCTTTGTTGAAATAAGTTACTCCATAGACAGCCTTGCTTCCGTCCGGAGAGATGGCGGGATTACTGATACGACCGAAAGACCAGAGTACTTCCGGTGTCATGATGTCGGAACTGAGTTTTTGTTCCGGCGTTTTATAACCTTTCCGGGCTTCCGGATTTTCTTTTTTATTATCGCAAGCCATAAGTGATAATAAGATCAGGGTGGGGTAAATAATATTTTTCATAGGTAAATGATGAGGAGTCCGTAGACTGATTGAAAAAACATTGTGTTTGTGTAAACAGTTTATTTATAGCTTATTAAATTATTTATATACACTCTTGAAGGGCGGAAATTTCCAAAAATCCAAAGAAAAAGGAGAAAGTTAATAGGTTCCGCACTTATCACTTTCTCCCTCTGTGTTTATCCTCCGCACTTTTTATTTTCGGCGGCTCATTTAACTTTCTGCAATTTCTGCATCTGTTGGATGGTATTCAGAACCGTTCATAGCGGCTACGATTTTCAGGCGCAACTCTTCTGCCAGTTCGGGATTATCCATAATCATTTGCTTAACGGTTTCGCGGCCTTGGCCGAGTTTACTATCTCCATAAGAGAACCAGCTTCCGCTTTTCTTAATCACATTGTATTCCACCCCTAAATCTACGATTTCGCCGGACAGAGAGATTCCTTCTCCGTACATGATATCGAATTCGGCTTTCCGGAAAGGAGGTGCCACTTTGTTCTTGACCACTTTTACACGGGTATGATTTCCGAGAATTTCTTCTCCGTCTTTAATCGGACCGATTTTCCGGATGTCCAGTCGTACGGAAGCGTAAAATTTCAAGGCGTTTCCACCGGTTGTCGTTTCGGGGTTTCCGAACATGATTCCGATTTTTTCCCGAAGCTGGTTGATAAAAACGCAACAGGTATTGGTCTTACTGATCGTTCCGGTCAGTTTTCTCAAAGCCTGCGACATCAGCCGGGCTTGTAAGCCCATGACGCTGTCGCCCATGTCCCCTTCGATTTCCGCTTTCGGCGTCAGGGCAGCTACCGAATCGATCACAATGATGTCGATGGCTGCTGAACGAATCAACTGGTCGGCAATTTCCAAGGCTTGTTCCCCGTTGTCCGGTTGGGAAATAAAAAGATTTTCCGTATCGACACCCAGTTTCTCTGCATAAGCGCGGTCGAAGGCGTGTTCTGCATCGATGATGGCGGCTATTCCGCCTTGTTTCTGTGCTTCTGCAATGGCATGGATAGCCAGAGTCGTTTTGCCGGAAGATTCCGGACCGTAGATTTCAATGACCCGTCCTTTCGGATATCCTCCTACTCCCAAAGCTTTATCCAAAGAAATTGAACCGGATGGAATAACCGGAATATTTTCGATTTCGTTTGCTCCCAGCTTCATAATGCTCCCTTTCCCGAAATTCTTTTCGATTTTGTCCAATGTAAGTTGTAAGGCTTTTAATTTGTCTTGATTGATTTCTTTTGAAGTCATGCTATTTAAATTAATGATAAACAATAAATATACCGGTAAAAAAAGAACTGCAGTTCTTTTTGCTAACCGATAATCTGAGAGACATGATCTTTCGTATTCACTTTAGTAATGATTCTTTCGATCCTGCCTTTTTCGTTTATAAGAAAGGTGGTACGAAGTACCCCCATATATTTTCGTCCGTACATGGATTTTTCTGCCCATACGCCGTATTTCTCCAGAATCTGCTTCTCCGTGTCGGCAATTAAATGAAAAGCCAGGTTGTATTTGGCTATAAATTTCAAATGGGAAGCCGGCGAATCGGGGCTTACTCCTACGACTTCATATCCCTGGGCTGTCAGGCTGGCATAATGATCATTCAAATTGCAGGCTTCTGCCGTACAACCGGAAGTATTGTCTTTCGGATAAAAATACAGAATGAGTTTTTTACCTTGAAAATCATTCAGTGAAATTTCTTTTCCCTCCTGATTTATACCTTTGAAGTCCGGAGCTTTATCTCCTTCTTTTAATTGAATCATGCTGATTTTTTTTCTTTTAGAATTTTCTTTTTTTCAACGCTTTTCCCTTCTTTTTCCGGGAAGACCACTTATACAAAAGTACGAATATTTTGTTGAATACGGATGTTTTTCCCCTTGTTTATTTACGGCTTATGGCTTAAAAAATCTTATCTTTGCGCATAGAATGTAAAGAGGGAAAAATGGAATTTATAGAAAGCTATCATCTGACCGGTTTGTTGATCGGGATATGTACTTTTTTAATTATCGGTTTATTTCATCCGTTGGTAATTAAATGTGAATACTATTTCGGAACACGCTGTTGGTGGATGTTTTTATTGTGGGGAATAGGAGGGATTATCGGAGCCTTATATGTCAGGGAAGTGTTTTGGTCTTCCTTGCTGGGCGTGTTTGCTTTTTCTTCTTTTTGGACCATTTTGGAAATCTTCGAACAAAAAGGCAGGGTGAAAAAAGGCTGGTTTCCGATGAATCCGAAGCGGAAGGCGGATTATGAAGACAAGTAAGGGGAATTTAGTTTGAAAAAAACATGGAAGAATATTTACAGCAATTGAGTGAAAGTTGTCGCCATACTTTGGTGGAATGGCTGGGGATGGAATTTACGGCCATTGGAGAAGGCTGGCTGGAAGTGCGTATGCCTGTAGACCACCGTACCTGTCGTCCGGACGGAGCTTTGCACGGAGGAGCGAATATGGCATTGGCGGAGACGGTAAGCGGGGCTTTGAGTTCCATATCGGTACCCCGGGAATTGCGTTATCAAGTATACGGTATTGAGATCAATGGAAACCACATAAAACGGGCTAGCGGACGTTATGTGACCGGCAAAGCGTTTTTCCTTCATAAAGGAAGGCGCACCCACGTGGTACAGGTGGAAATACGGGACGAAGACAATACATTGATCACGGTAAACCGGGTGACCAATATGGTGGTAGAAGGATAAAGGAAAATCTCACGGCCGTTTAGCCCAAGCGCTCATAACCCCATTGTTTCAAGGCGAAATCCCAGTTCTTTTCTACCAGTTCTATCGTGCGGTCTTCGTATTTGTAAGCATTCTTTTTATATCCCTTTTTCTTATCCAGGTAACGGGCAATATCTGCTTTCGCATTTTCAAAACCCGGAAGGGACAAGGTTTTATAAATCTTTTCCGTTATAGCTAAGGCGTCTTTTTCGTAGTCTTCGAATTTGATTTCGATCAGGTTGCCTGCTGGTATGAGTTGTTTGTCCTGTTCGTACCTCCGGTAAAGGCGTTTGTATACTTCTAAGATGTTATTTTCCAGTTCTTCATCGGAAATATGTTGTAATTTGAGAGGTTGTATGGTATTGCAAAAAAAACTTCGGGTGGATTCAAATACTGTGTAGGGATTTCGTACCAGATAAATGAATTTAGCATTGGGGAACATTTCCAGAATTTGCCGGATATGTCCTGTATGGGGCGGGTTTTTGGAGAGAAATTGTTCTCCTTTGGTATTCCAGAGTGAAATTTTAATAAGTTTCAAAAAAGTAGTTTTAAAAAGCTGTTTTTCTTCTGCCGTAGCCTTTTCCATCGTAAGGTATTTGTCACAGTATTCCAGCATATTTTGGGGCAGAAACCAAAAATTATAGTAGCTGTAAGGGAACATATTGGAAAGAGCGAATTCTTCTTCCTGGGGGAGGTCGACGTTCAGTTCCATATTATCTGTGGGACGTTTGTCGGGCATCAGCCAGGACATGGTCTTTTTAAAAAAGGGTTGTCCCCATAACATCAGGTGAGGGAACACGGTCTGATAGGTAGTGGTGTAGCCGAAATGTTTATCATGGGCCAAGACATTGTGGACGAAGGTTGTACCGCTGCGCCAGTGTCCGAGAATAAAAACGGGTTCCGCATTGACGGGCAGCTCTTTCAGCCTTTTTCGGTAGCGGCTGGCTTCCAGCCCGTTCAGTCGGCTTAAAAGCCAGCAAATCGCTTTGGTCAGCCGGTATTTGGTCCGGTAACCCTTGTCGATTGTTTGGTGTGCCGTGATTCCTTTAAACGTTTTCCAGTCGGCTCCTACTAAAGTATTGACTGGTAGCTTCTGAAATTCGAGTAAACCCATCTTGCTGTCTTACAATTTAATTTTTTCCGGATCTTATAATTTTTTCAGCACATCTTCTACGGAAGAGGATACTTTATTGGTTTCGGCTTTGCAGTTCGTGATGTATTTGCCGTTGGCCGAGTAGCCGATACAAATGACAATTAAGCCTTGCTTGCAGAGGGTATCTGCAACTTTTTCGATATCGGTGATTTCCCGGCTGTTCAGAACCACTACGGTTTTTCCGATATCAAACAACCGGCGTTCCAGCGTATAACCGAATTCTGTGGCCGCTTCTCCGGAAATAGCATATATATGCCCTTGCTGCTCGTAGAGACGGGCGCGGGATTCCGGACTTACGATCGAATACCCGTCCCTCATATACCGACGGTCCTCTTCGGTTATATTGGTCGATAAATCCCGGGCATTTACCTTATCGATGATCATACCGACTGCACAGGTATTGTTTGTAATCGGGTCGATCAGAATAAAAGCTCCTGTGTTTTTGTTTTTCCGGTAAGGATCGAAAAACAAAGGTTTATTGGAAGTAAATACGACTCTGCCGATTTCATTCAGTTCCAGAGTATCCGTCATGGATTGTTCCAGGGTATTTACATTGACTTTATAGCGAATCTGGTCGATTTTGACACGGGTTAGATTGGTCGTGTGTTTAATGAAGAATTGCTGTTCCGGATCCATTTTCGTTTCATCCATCCATACCAACATGGCCTCAAAATTACGGTCTATAAAAGGTAAATTGTCCGGATGCACTAACATTTCTCCCCGGGATACGTCAATTTCATCTTCCAGGGTAAGGGTAATGGCCTGAGGAGGAAATGCCATGTCCAATTCCCCGTCATAAGTGACGATCGATTTTATCCGGGATTTTTTCATGGAGGGAAGGGCGATTACTTCATCTCCTTTCCGGACAATACCGGAAGCTACCGTACTGCTAAAACCTCTGAAATCCAGATTGGGGCGGAGTACATATTGAACGGGATAACGGAAATCCGTAAAATTCTTATCGCTTTCGATCTTTACTGTTTCCAGGAATTCCAATAAAGGTTGTCCTTTATACCATTTCATATAAGGGGAGTGTTCTACCACATTATCTCCTTTTAAAGCCGATAGGGGAATACAGTGTATGTCCGGAATACCCAGAGGGGTGGCAAAATCCCGGTAATCGCTCACGATTTTATCAAACACCTGCTGGCTGTAATCCACCAGGTCCATTTTATTGACGGCCAATACGAGGTGTTGTATGCCCAGTAGGGATACCAGATAAGTGTGACGCCGGGTCTGAGTAATCACACCGGTTCGGGCGTCTACCAGGATAATGGCCAGATTGGCAGTAGAGCCTCCCGTAATCATATTGCGGGTATATTGCTCGTGTCCCGGAGTATCGGCAATGATGAATTTCCGGTTGTTAGTGGAGAAATACCGGTATGCGACATCAATGGTAATTCCTTGTTCCCGCTCCGCTTTCAATCCATCGAGTAATAAAGCGTAGTCGATATTATCCCCTGCGTTTCCGTACCTTTTGGTATCCCGTTCCAGGGCGTCGAGTTGGTCCTCGTATAATTTTTTACTGTCGAACAACAACCGGCCGATTAGGGTGGACTTTCCGTCGTCTACCGATCCGGCAGTCAATAGACGTAATAGATCCTTTTTCTCGTCCCGGTCGAGGAATTCCTTTATATTTAATTTTTCTGCCATTGCGCTTGAATTTACGATTTATGCCCGGAAGCTTCCGGAAACAGCTTCCGGTTTATCTAGTAAAAAAAGGCTTTATGCCTTTTCCGTTTTCCGGACGTTTTCTGTTTAAAAATACCCTTCCCGTTTCTTTTGTTCCATACTGGCGTCTTGGTCGAAGTCGATCACCCGCGTAGTCCTTTCAGATTTGGTTGTAGTCATCATTTCTTCGACGATTTTTTCTATGGTGTCTGCTTCGGATTCCACAGCTCCTGTCAGGGGATAACATCCCAAGGTGCGAAAGCGTACTTTTTTCATTTCCATCTTGTCGCGGTATTCTTGGGGCATACGCTCATCGTCTACCAGGATCAGATTGCCGTCTATATTGACGATCGGACGTTCTTTAGCAAAATAGAGGGGCACAATGGGTATATTTTCCATTCGGATATATTGCCAGATATCTAATTCTGTCCAATTGGAAAGGGGGAATACCCGGATTGATTCTCCCTTGTGAACCCGTGCGTTATAGAGGTTCCACAATTCAGGCCGTTGATTTTTAGGGTCCCACTGATGGAATTTATCCCGGAAAGAATAAATCCGTTCTTTTGCCCGGGATTTTTCTTCGTCCCGCCTTGCTCCTCCGAAAGCAGCGTCGAATTTATATTTGTCGAGCGCATTCAGCAAAGCCTGGGTTTTCATCAGGTCGGTATGGACTTTGCTACCGTGTGTAAAAGGGCCTACACCTTCTTGGAAGGCTTTCATATTGGATTCCACGATCAGGTCCCAGTCGTATTCTTTGGCATATTTGTCCCGGAATTCGATCATTTCCTTAAACTTCCACTTCGAGTCGATATGCATCAGAGGGAAGGGAACCTTTCCCGGGTAAAAAGCTTTTTCTGCCAGCCGCACCATTACGGAAGAATCTTTTCCGATAGAATAAAGCATGACCGGATTTTCAAATTCCGCCACCACTTCCCGGATAATGTGAATGGATTCCGCCTCCAGTTCTTTGAGATGAGTTAATTTATATTCTGACATATTTCTTGTATAATCAATAGAATCTTTCCTTCTGCCGGATTTCTTTCTTGCCGATTGTTTTATAGGCGCATAAAGATTTCAAGGCACAAATTTAATTTTCGCTTCAATGGCTTCCAATAGTATTTTTACCGATTCTTCCAAGGAATGACAGGAAGTATCTATTTCCAAAAAAGGATGAAGGGGAGCTTCGAAAGGAGCGGATATACCTGTAAAATCCCGGATTTCTCCTTTTCGGGCTTTTTTATACAGGCCTTTAACATCTCTTTTTTCGCACTCTTCCAGAGGGGTACTCACATATACTTCTAAAAAATCGTCTTTTCCGATGATTTCCCGTGCCATTTGCCGGATAGCTCTTGTGGGACTGATGAAAGCCGCAATCGTTACAATTCCGCAGTCTACAAATAATTTGGAAACTTCTGCAATCCGCCGAATGTTTTCCGTACGGTCGGCTTCGGAAAAACCCAGATTATTGTTAATACCGCTGCGGATATTGTCTCCATCCAGAATACGGGTCAGGAATCCCCTCTTGTATAATTCCCGTTCTAAAGCGATAGCCAATGTACTTTTACCCGAACCAGAAAGACCGGTAAACCAGATCATTACACTTTTCTGTCGCAACAGTTGTTCCCGGTCCGATCGTTGTAACATTTGTTCGAATATCGGGTAAATATTGGTGTTTTTTTCCATACGATATAAAAAATTTATACCCTGTCATTTGTTTGGCTTTGGGGATATTTGCTGTCTTAAACTTCTGCTTTGCTTCATTTATTTCCTTTGCCAGACAGGTCTTACATACGTGTTTAGCTGTGGTTGGCCTTCTTTTGCCGATTCCTTTTTGTTCTTTTTACTATTTAAGCTTATTTTATTCTCCTTTTCATAAAAATAACCTTTATCGGAAGGATAAAGGCAGTCTGGAAAGGATTTTTTATTTACCGTTTACTTTTCATCTTCTATACTGGTTTTACAAACCTTTCCTATTTTACAATAAACCAAGGATTGTGTAGGTCTTCTTTATTGTATTGAAGCGGAGTTTTTTCGTCTGTCTGGTATATATTTTTACCAGCCGCTAGTGCGATTGCATGTCCTGCTGCCGTATCCCATTCCATGGTGGGAGCAAAGCGGGGATAAATATTGGCGGTTCCCTCTGCAACCAGGCAAATTTTCAGAGAACTTCCGATAGAGGTTAATTTCACCTGTTTATATTCTGCTTTCAGATGTTCGATAAATTGCTGGGTCTCCGGTGTTAAATGAGAACGGGAGGCTACGATCGTATAAGGATAATTTCCTTTTACGAGAGGCAGACGAAGGGCGCGGGAACGAACTTCTGCAATAGCAGAAACACGCAATGGTTCTACTGCCAGAGCTTTATAGGCGCCGTTTTCCAGAGAACCGTAATACAATTCTTTTTTTACCGGTACATATATAACTCCCAAAACCGGACTTCCTTCAGAAATCAGGGCGATATTGACGGTAAACTCCCCGTTCCGCTTGATAAATTCTTTTGTGCCGTCCAGGGGATCCACTATCCAGAAGGTTTTCCATTGCTGCCGTTTTTCATAGTCCGCAAGCATTCCTTCCTCACTCAATACGGGGTAAGAAGTGTTTTCTAATAAATTAACAATCGTTTTGTGTGCTTCTTTATCGGCTTGCGTCAAAGGAGAATCATCTGCTTTCCGTTCAATATCCAGATGAGAAGTCGGGTCATTGTATATTTTCAGTATTGCTTCTCCAGCTCTTAAAGCGGCTTCTATAGCCAGGTTTAATAATTTTTCCATCCTTCTTTCTTTCTGTAGCCGTGCAAAGATAGTATTTATTTTGGAAAATGAGTTTATCCGGAATACGGGTTTCTCGGAGAAGATATTTTTCTTTACAAATGTGTAAAGGTATGGGGGGATAAGGAGAAAGATTTCCCAAAACTATGGGGTACTTTGTATCGGATGAATCTCCTTTTAACGAATTGCTGATGAACGAACCCTTCCTTCTGACGTATTTTCTTTTGTCAGCCGTGGGGGCGTTCATCAGCAATGATTTTACTTCCTTTGAGAAGTATTCTTTTTTGTTCCTTTAATTCAGTCCTCTTCGTTTCAATAATGGTTCGATAGAGGGGTCTTTGCCCCGGAATTCCCGGTACAATTTCATGGCATCGTCGCTACCTCCTTTGGCGAGAACATATTGGCGGAAAGCCAAAGCTTTTTCCGGGTTAAAAATATCTCCGGTTTCCTTAAAGGCTTGGAAAGCATCGGCATCCAGCACTTCCGCCCAGGTATAAGCATAATAACCGGCCGAGTATCCGCTGTCGAAAATATGAGAGAAATAAGTACTTCTGTAACGGACGGTGATTTCCGGTATCAGCCCCAGCTTATCTAAGGTTTCTTTTTCAAATTTTTCTACATGGATAGGCTCTGTTGTCTTCACTGTATGATAAGCCATGTCCAATAAAGCGGCTGCCATAAATTCCGTGGTGGCAAAACCTTGATTGAAGTGACTGCTTTTTTGCAATTTATCGATCAGTTCCTGCGGAATAGGTTCGCCGGTTTTATAATGACGGGCATATACTTTTAATACTTCGGGATCTCCGGCCCAGTTTTCCATAATTTGAGAAGGGAGTTCTACAAAGTCGTGCACGACATTTGTGCCGGCCACACTGGGATAAGTACATTTGGATAACAAACCGTGCAGGGCATGCCCGAATTCGTGGAAAAGCGTCTGGACTTCATCGAAAGTTAACAAAGCCGGTGTTTCTCCGGTCGGTTTTGTAAAATTACATACATTGGTAATAACGGGAGTCGATTCCAGTAAAAAAGATTGGGAGCGGAAAGCGT
Source organism: Odoribacter laneus YIT 12061 (assembly GCF_000243215.1). Taxonomy (GTDB): domain Bacteria; phylum Bacteroidota; class Bacteroidia; order Bacteroidales; family Marinifilaceae; genus Culturomica; species Culturomica lanea. Next base: position 948,562 of record NZ_JH594596.1, read on the forward strand.
CCATCCAGGCCCCTTGACTTTTGCTGGGACGGGGAAAATAGTCGGCATAGTAAATTCCGATAAAGCTCCCGTCGGCATCTTTCAATTCGAATGCTTTGGCTTCCGGATGGGGAAGAGGTAAATCGGTGCGTGGCTCGAAAGTGATACCATACAACTTATGGGCGGTGTAGAATGCTCCTTCCCGTACTTGTTCCAGCGGGAAATATTGCCGGAGTTCATTTTCATCCAGGCCGTATTGAGCTTGCTTTACTTTTTCAGCATAATACCGCCAATCCCAAGGCTGGAGTTGGAACGAACCATCGGTTTTGTTTATCATTTTCTGGAGAGTTGCGGCTTCTTTTTTAGCGACTTTAAGTGCTGCTTCCCAGATTTGATTACACAAACTATATACATTTTCAGGGTTTTTAGCCATGTTCTCGTCTAAAACATAACTGGCATAATCCGGAAATCCCAATAGATTTGCCTTTTCCGTCTTCAAGGCGATCAGCTTACTGATTACTTCTTTGTTGTCGTATTCGTTGTTATTATTTCCCCGGTTGGTATAAGCCCGGTAGATTTGTTCCCTTAAATTCCGGTTATCTGCATATTGCAGAAAAGGCATCACACTCGGATTATGAAGTGTAAATACCCATTTCCCTTCCAGGCCGGCTTCTTTGGCTGTCTCAGCAGCTGCGGCAACTACCCCTGCCGGCAGCCCTGATAAATCTTTTTCGTTGTCGATAACCAACCGATAATTATTGGTTTCCTTCAGCAGATTGTTTCCGAATTTAATAGCCAATAGCGATAACTCATTATTGATTTTTTTCAGTTTTTCCTTGTCTTCTGCTGAAAGATTCGCTCCTCCGCGGACAAAATCTTTATAATATTTATTTAAAACCTTCCTTTGTTCTGTATTGAGGTTTTCTTTTTCTTTATTGTCGTATACGGTTTTGATGCGTTGGAACAGTTTTTCATTCAGGTTGATCCCATCTTCGTGTGCGGAGAGCAGAGGAGCAACTTGTTCCGCTATCCTTTGCATTGAATCGTTGGTATTGGCTTCCCGTAAATTGATAAAAACGGCCTGTACCTTTTGTAACAGTTGTCCGGATTTTTCCATGGCAACAATTGTATTTTCAAAAGTAGGAGCGTCCGGATTATTGACGATAGCTTCGATTTCAGTTTCCTGTTGCTTTACACCTTCCTGAAAAGCGGGCAGATAATGGCTGTTGTGGATCAGCTGAAAAGGAGGCACTCCGTGAGGCGTATCGAAATCCTTCAAAAAAGGGTTTTCCTGTTTTACTTCACTGTTACAGGCTTGTACCATCAGGCCTGCAAAGCAAATCAGATAAGTGAGTTTTTTCATTTTATACATATTTTCTAATCAGATTAATATTTGTTTATTGAAAATATCCGGATTTTAATACCTAAAAATTCAGAAAATGAATAAAGTTGTTCCGAAAAATTAAGATAAATAGCAAAAATAATATTTTTTTAACGGAAGAGAAGGAAAACCTTAGAATTAATGCATTAATTTTGAGACCCTGAATAAAAAAGTGCATGATGAACGAGAAAGGACGTGCTTGGATTTCAAAATTACCGGGGATACTTTTCCTGTTTCTGATTTTGTTTTTGATTTCTTGGCAGTATCGGCAGGAAGAGCGAAAAGAAAGCAAGGAAGAAAAAATTTCTGCGGAACAAAAAGTACCGGCAGAGATCGCCGAGGAATTTTTTCCGGGTCATACTGAATTGGTGCAGGAATCAGAAGTGTTGATGCGGGTAGAGAAAGGGAGAAAAGTGGTAGGTTCTTTTATCGTCACGACTTCTATTGCCGATGGGGTGACGGGATTTGCCGGGAAAGTACCGGTCGTCCTGGCGTTGAATACAGAAGGAAAAATCATCGGACTTCGTTTATTAGAAAACCAGGAGTCGCCGGGTTTTATAAAACGGATAGCCCGCAAAGGTTTTTTCGATTCGTGGAACGATAAAACGCCTGAAGAAGCTTTGGAGTTGCAGGTGGAAGCGGTGAGTGGGGCTACTCTGTCGAGTGAAGCGGTAAAAGAGAATGTACGGAGAGCATTGACGTATTATTTACAACGGGAGGCGGAAGGGAAAGAGGTCCGCTGGATGGATTTGCTCAAAAATGGCTTGGGTTTTGTGCTAGTGATGTTCGCTTTATTGAGCATGTTTCCCATAAAAATATTAAAAAAATACCGTTGGGTATTGATGGCCGGTTCGGTCTTGATTTTAGGATTTTGGAACGGCTATTTTCTTTCTTTCACCTTATTATACGGGTGGTTGACTCACGGTATCCCCTGGGGAGGGAAAATCTTGTTGCTGGTTATGGCATTTCTGGCTTTTTTCATTCCTTTATTCTTTGGTAAATCTTACTATTGCTATTACCTCTGTCCTTTTGGAGCTGCTCAGGAACTGGCTGGTAAAATCAGAAAAAAGAAAACGATACCGAAGGGGTATTTGAAGATCATTTTAAAATACAGTCGTTGGGTTTACTTCAGCGTAGTAGTGGGCCTTTTATTGGTGGGAGTAACCCTCGATTTGACATTATTTGAGCCTTTAGCTGCTTTTATGTTCAATGCTGCAGGACGTTGGATACTGGCTTTGGCTTTGACCTTTTTATTTCTATCCGTATTTTTTTCCCGTCCTTGGTGTAATTATTTTTGTTTAACAGGGCAATTATTAGAAATAATTCGTCGCGGGAAAGTGAATAAAAGTAACCGGAGAATCTGGATAGAATGGAGTAGTATATTGATATTAGTAGCCCTTGTCCTATTTGTCGTCTGGTAATTTCCTGCAGAGAAAAAATAGGATACTCTAGAGAAAGAGGAGAAAACAATTGTGTATTTATTTTATTATTTAGGAATAAATAATTGCAAATTTTTTTCTCTGAATATTTGATTATATGGATAAAAAGCACTTAATTTGCAACCTGTTTGGAAAGCGTTTAAAAAAAATACTGAGAGATGTCAAGAGTTTGTCAAATAACCGGAAAAAAAGCAATGGGTGGAAACAGTGTATCTCACTCTAAGAGAAGAGTAAAGAGAACATTCTCGATCAACCTGTTTAAGAGAAATTTTTATTGGCCGGAAGAAGACAGATGGATTCGTTTGAACGTATCTGCTGCTGGTCTTCGTCTGATTAATAAGAAAGGTCTGAATGCATGTTTAAAAAATGCGACGGCTGAAGGATTAATTAAAAATGTTTAAAATCACTGAAGATGGCAAAGAAAGCTAAAGGAAATAGAGTACAGGTGATTCTTGAGTGTACAGAACATAAAGAATCCGGTATGCCGGGAACTTCACGGTATATTACTACCAAGAACAGAAAGAATACTCCGGAGAGATTGGAACTGAGAAAGTACAATCCGATATTGAAAAAAGTAACTTTACACAGAGAAATTAAATAATTTGAACTATGGCAAAGAAGGTTGTAGCAACATTGAAGACCGGAGACGGCCGGGGATACGCTAAAGTAATTAAAATGGTGAAATCTCCGAAATCGGGTGCCTATACGTTCAAACAACAAATGATAAGCACCGACGAAGTGAAAGCTTATTTCAAAAAATAAGATCTCATTCATTTATATAAAAAGTCGTCTTGAATCAAGACGACTTTTTTATTGTTCAAAGGTTTAAGAAGTTCGGCATTTAATCTGATAAATTCTCATTGACCGTCCGTTATGGATGGAAAAATCAGCAGTCTTCATTTCTTTGAAAGAGAGGATTCTTTCGATAAAGGAATGAGAATTTTCGAATAGTTAAACATTTAAGAGGAGCTGTATCCTCACAATAAAATCAGATGCATTTCCAGAAGAGAGAGGATTTTTTTCTTGAGAGTTTTGGCATCTATCGGTTTGGATGCATAATCGTTAAATCCGCTTTGCAGAATCTGCTGTTCATCTTCGGCATAGGCATAGGCTGTCACCGCGAGAATGGGAACAGTGATAGAATACTTCCGAATTTCCCGGGTTGCTTCAAAACCATTCAGGACAGGCATATTGATATCCATCAGAATTAAATGAGGTAAATGTTCCTGGAAGAGTTCCACTGCTTCCTGACCGTTTCGGGCATGAATTAATTGATACTCTTTTTTCAAAATAGATTCAAATAACTTATAATTACTATTGTTATCTTCTGCAATCAGAATTTTCAATTTATCTTTAGTTATTGTTTCCGGTTCAAATGGCAGAGACGGAGGGAGTATATCGGTTGGTTTAGCCGATTTATAGGGTAGGGTAAACCAAAATCTGGATCCTTTTCCCATTTCGGATTCTACTCCGATTTCTCCGCCTAATTTGTGGATGATGGTTTCGCAAATAGAAAGTCCTAGACCTGTCCCCTGGGCAAAATCGTTTAATTTGACAAAACGTCCGAAAATGGTATCTTTCTTTTCTTGAGGGATACCGCAACCTGTATCGGTGACATGAAAATAAAGAAATTTACTGTCCGTCGATAAATGATAACCGAAATGAATATTCCCTTCCGATGTAAATTTAATAGCATTATTAAGCAGGTTCAGAATTACTTGCATCAATCGGTTTTTATCCGTATGAATCCGGCAATGAGGCAAAGAATCGGTGAAGGATAATTCTACTTTGTCCCGGTTAATTTTTAGCAGGGAGGTTTGTTCAATTTCTCTTAATACTTCGTTGAGGTTAAAATCGGAAGGAACGAATTCCAAGGTGCCTGCTTCGATTTTGGAAAGATCCAGAATATCGCCGATGAGTTGTAATAATAATGTATTATTGTTTTCAATGATATTGATGTATTCCTTTTTCTCATCTTCTCCTTCTGCTGTAGATAAAATATTAGAAAATCCGATGATGGCATTGAGAGGTGTCCGGATTTCATGGCTCATATTGGCTAGAAAAGCGGATTTTAGGCGATTGGATTCTTCTGCTTTTTCTTTGGCCTCCCTCAATTCGTTTTCCATTTTTTTCCGTTCTGTAATAAGCACAGAAGAACCCACTAATGTTTTGGGGCGTCCGTTCGGATAACGGGAATCAACCGTAGCCTGAGCTTCCACCCATTCCAGTCCGGTATGCTGTTGTTGTTTGTGTAGGATCCGGAATTCTTCTTTTACTTTGTGGATACGTCCTTCCACCAAATTACGGTAGGCCTTTTCTACCCGGTCCCGGTCCTGTTTGTGTATCTTAGCGAAATATTCCGATTCCGGGACAGATAAAACTTCTTCGCTCATTTCTTTATCTTTCAGTTCGACGGGACGGTTCACATCGCAGAGTATAACTTTTTTTTCCAGGTCCCATTTCCAGGGAACGACATTAGCTACGTCGAGAGCCATCACTAGTTTGTGATTGACAGATTCGAGTAAAGCACTCATTTTTCGGATTTTGGTCGTATCTACGCAAAAAACATCCAATATATCTTTTTCGTTAGAAGTGACCCATGCTTCGTAATATCGGTCGGTTTCCGGATAATAATATTCAAAGGTGTAAGAACGCTTATTTCCGACAACTTGTTTACAAAGTGTCAGGTATTCAGGTAATATAAATTTAGCCATTTGTTTTCCATACATTCCGATAGCTTTTTCTTTCGGTATAAAATATTTTTCAAAAATATGGTTTACATCCAGAATAACATAATCGACCATTTCTCCCTGTTCGTCATATATTATTTTTTCCTGAATATAAGCAATCGGCATACTATTAACCAGATTTTTGAATTTTATCAACAGTTGCATTTCCGAAAGACGTCTCTTTTTTTCCCGGGTCATGGAGCGTATATACATGTACATAAGCCATAGCAAAAGAAGCAGGAAAATAATCCCCATGATAGTATATCGGTTTGTTTCCCAGAAACTCTGAGGTTTCATATAATAATGAGCATCTTTGGGATAAAGTTTAGGGGATATTCCTGCTTTCTGGAGTACATTGTAGCACAAATAATTTCCTTCTTCTCCTGCGGTATACCAGGAATCTACGGGTTGATTGGATAAAATTCTTTTGAGTGTATTATCGAGGGTTTTATCGAGGTCCTGATTACAATAGAAATGGCCGCCGGCCATCGTTCCGTCATGTACGCCAATATCTATAGGAGTAAACAAAGGATGAGCGGTGAGATTTACAATATTTTTATAATTATTGGTGGTTAAATATTTATATCCCGATTGCATATTTTTCTGGAACCAGCTATAATACAATATACCGGTAAATTCGTCATACCTTTTCAAGGTATCGATCACCTCATCCATTGTCAGCTGTCCTTCTGTGAGATAATCGACCTGGATCTTCGGAAAATAGTTTTCTATTGTTTCTTTCATTTCTTTACGACCGATAGTACTCACATAACGTCGATCGGAAATAAAAGCTATTTTTTTCATCTTTGGAAGGAGACGTTGCATGAGTTGGATAGTACCTTTCAGGTGAACAGGACAATCGATAACGGTCACCTTTGTTTCCTGAATACTCTCTCGTAAAGGGCGTAAAGAATCCCAGGGAATTTCTTTTTCCAGATAGTAACAGCTTGGAGGAGCCAGTTCTTGTCCGTCAGCACACAATACAAGGGGGATATCTTTCCAAAGGGTCTGGACCTCTTCCTGGAAAAGGGCCCAAGCTCCATTTCCGAGAAAAACGATGACAATAGGTTTGATGTCCTTGTATTTACGTCTTATGTCCTGTTTTATTTCCTCCATTTCTTCTTTAGCATCAATATCCAGGATATGGAGGGATTCGGTATATAAGTTCAGATTTTTTCGAGGTTCTGAAATATCGTTTCGGATTTTATCGATGATATGGGAAGACCAAGGGCTGGAATCCAGATAAGTATTTATAACTAATATATATCCTTTTTTCTCTTGGGAAACTTCTTGACAAAAGGCTATCAGGGATAAGCTTAATACAGAAAGTAATAAACTTAATCGTTTTAAAATTGAATACATGTTTTATTATTAATGGCGAATAAGCGGACGAAGTTATAAAATAACTGAAATTTAAGCATAAATCTATCGGATAATTTCAGGAAAAAAGAGTTAATTCGTAAATTCAAAAATTTATGGATTGAGGCGTTTACAGAATAGCAGTGTTAAAAGGATCTCTTAGGAGATAAATGCAATCTTAGAAGATATAAATAAACCCATCAAAAAAGTGCTCGGCAGTGAACAAAGAAACGCTTATCGTTTTCCGATAAAGCCGGAAAAACCGACTCGAAATCATTTGTGTTTTTTCAAAATTCGCCCTTTTTGAACCTTTCTCTATTCGCCTTTTTGAAGCTTTTCGTCAGTTATTTTCCTTTTTTTCAAAAAAAATATTAGATATAATATACTGATTATTAGATGTCTATTAAAATAAATTATTTTTTTTAGAAAAAAAGAGGAAAAAATGTAACCCGGACTTATTTCTTCCCGTTAAAGAGAGTGTAAATGATGATTGAAATTTATGATTTTATTTAGCTGTTATTTAGATTAAATTATTTAGCACACACCACGAGGGAGGGGATAGCTTATAAACAAGCTGGTTTTCAAAAGAGTTCTTTAAATGATTGGAATATGGCCTACAGGACAAATATTACACCACGCACATACACACCACACACAGACGCACGCACACATACATACAACATCTTTTCATAGTCCTACATATTTCGGCTTTAAAGATTCTGCGGGATGCCTCCCTTTTATTTTTATACGTTCAGGTTTTCGAACGTTTTTTGAAAATTTTATCCCAAAATACAAAGGCTGTCGGTTTTCGACAGCCTTTTTTCATTTAAAATTACACATTAGGGACGTGCCCTAATGTGTAATTTTCCGTATTTTCATTCTGTCTCGTTTGTTTTTCCGATTCTTGGAGAGAAAATATAATTCTTCCCTTACGCGTAATACTATTCGTTTTGTCCTGAACTTTGGCTGCTGAGAGAGGAGAATAAATTTATATCGGAAAATTATTTATAGTCTTTTCCTTTCCAGGATTACGTTGTTTTTTAGAAAAAAATAATGGTTATCCTTTGTATCTGATTTTACGAACGTTTTTTAGGGAAAATTAGGTTTCCTCTGTTTACAAATGTTTTCTTTTACGATGTATTTATTGTAAATTTGCAGGTTCTTAAAAAAGAAGGAAATATGAAGGAATATCAGGAAGAGGAGGGGGTTATTGCTATTTACGGTGCCAGGGAGCATAATCTGAAAAACATAGATTTGACTATCCCGCGAAACAGTTTGACGGTTATTACCGGGTTAAGCGGAAGTGGAAAGTCATCTCTTGCTTTCGATACGATTTATGCGGAAGGACAGCGTCGGTATATGGAGACGTTCTCTGCTTATGCCCGTCAGTTTTTAGGGGGAATGGAACGTCCGGACGTAGATAAAATAACAGGATTAAGTCCTGTCATCTCGATAGAACAAAAGACAACCAATAAAAATCCTCGGTCTACCGTGGGAACTACCACTGAAATATACGATTTTCTGCGTTTATTATTCGCGAGGGCTGGAGAAGCTTATTCGTATATGACGGGGAGTAAGATGGTAAAATATACGGATGAAAAAATCATCGAATTGATTCAGAGTGATTTTGCCGGGAAAAAAATTTTATTACTGGCACCCGTTGTAAAAGGCCGTAAAGGAAATTACAAAGAGTTATTCGAAAATTTGAGAAAAAAGGGATTTATTTCCGTTCGGGTAGATGGAGAGATTCGGGAGATTACGGTAGGGATGAGTGTAGATCGGTATAAAATGCACGATATTGAGATCGTTGTCGATAAGATTGTAATTGACCAGCCGGATCTGAAACGTTTGAAAGCTTCTGTGGCTACGGCTATGAAATACGGGGAAGGAGTGCTGACGATCAAAGATTATGAAAGCGAAGAGATTAAATATTATAGTCGGCGGTTAATGTGTCCGGATACCGGGATTTCTTATAAAGATCCGGCTCCGCATTCTTTTTCTTTCAATTCGCCTCACGGAGCCTGTCCGAAGTGTAAAGGGTTGGGGTATGTGACTGCTGTCGATATGGAAAAAATTGTTCCGGATAAGACCTTATCCATCTACCAGGGGGGAATTCTGCCTTTGGGAAAATATAAAAACAGTATTTTATTTTGGCAGATTGATACGGTTTTAAAGAAACATGGGGCAACTATACATACCCGCATTCAGGATTTACCAGAGGAAGCTTTGACGGATATACTTTATGGGTATCCCGGTCAAATTCGTTTGGAAAATAAAGAACTGGGTGTTCTTTCCAATTCGTTATACACTTTCGAAGGAATTATCAAATACATTACCTTACAGGAAGAGAATAGTACTTCCAAAAAAGCGAATAAGTGGGCGGAGCAATTTATTTCGGTGGTAAAATGTGATGTTTGTCAGGGGCAGCGGTTAAATCAGGCTTCTTTGCATTTCAGGATTGCAGGGAAAAACATAGCAGAGTTGGCTCAGATGGAATTGACGGATTTGTACGACTGGGTTTGTGAAACAGAGTCCCGTTTAGAAGAGAAACAGCGTCAGATTGCCGGAGAAATATTTAAAGAAATTCGAACCCGTTTGAAATTTTTACTGGATGTCGGATTGGAATATCTTTCTCTCGACCGGCAGTCGATGACGCTCAGTGGGGGGGAATCCCAGCGGATTCGGTTGGCTACTCAAATCGGCTCTCAGTTGGTAAATGTATTATACATTTTAGATGAGCCCAGTATCGGATTGCACCAGAAAGATAACCGGAAATTGATCCGGTCTTTGCAACAATTGAGGGATGCCGGTAATTCTGTTATCGTTGTAGAGCACGATAAAGAGATGATGGAGCATGCAGATTATATTGTAGATATGGGACCTCTGGCTGGCCGAAAGGGGGGAGAAGTCATGGCTATTGGTCCGATAGAAGAGATACAGAAAAGTAATAGTTTGACGGCCCAATATTTAAATGGGCAAAAAGAAATCCGGATTCCGGAAGAAAGGCGTTCGGGAAACGGGAAATTTCTGATACTAAAAGGTTGCACTGGAAACAATCTGAAAGAAGTGGATGTCCGTATTCCCTTGGGAATGCTGGTGTGTGTGACCGGGGTGAGTGGAAGTGGTAAGTCTTCTTTGATTAACGGGACTTTACATCCGATTCTAAGTGAGAAGTTCTACCGGGCAGTGGTGACGCCCTTACCTTATCAGTCGATAGAGGGAGTAGAAAATATTGATAAGGTGGTGGTGGTGGATCAAAGTCCTTTGGGGCGTACCCCTCGTTCCAATCCGGCTACCTATACCGGTATTTTTTCCGATATCCGGAAAATTTTTGAAAAATTGCCTGAATCCCAGATCCGGGGATATTCTGCGGGACGTTTTTCTTTCAATATTCCCGGGGGACGTTGTGAAGAGTGTAAGGGAGCTGGTGTGAAGACAATTGAGATGAATTTTTTACCGGATGTATACGTACATTGTGAAGCTTGTAACGGGAAACGCTATAACAAAGAAACACTGGAAGTCCGTTATAAAGGAAAATCCATTGGAGATGTGCTGAATATGACGATCAACCAAGCCGTAGAATTTTTTGAAAATGTTTCTTACCTTCAGCAGAAATTAAAAGTTTTGCAGGATGTGGGACTGGGGTATATTAAATTGGGACAACAGTGTACTACGCTTAGCGGAGGCGAGTCCCAACGGATCAAATTGGCCACCGAACTTTCCAAAAAAGATACGGGAAAAACCTTATATATTCTGGATGAACCGACTACCGGATTACATTTTGAGGATATCCATATCTTGTTGGAAGTCATACAGAAATTGGTGAATAAGGGGAATTCCGTGATTATCATAGAACACAACCTGGATGTGATTAAGGTTGCTGACTATCTGATCGATATGGGACCCGGTGGGGGAAAAGAAGGGGGAAGGATAGTAGCTACCGGTACTCCGGAAGAAGTGGCTAAAGTGAAAGAATCGGAGACCGGGAAATTTCTGGAAGAAGAATTGAAAAAAATAAAAAACGTCCGTAGGAGCAGTGGAAAAAGCGAGGTACGAGCTTTCAGAAAGACCAGTCCGTAAGGCCGGAGGAAGAGGCGGACACAAACTTTTAAATAAAAATCCTATGATCAGATTAAATGTATTTGTAAAAGTGAAATCCGAAAATCGGAAAGAAGTTTTGGACACTTTATTGGAATTGGCAGAGCAGTCGCAGAAAGAAAAAGGGTGTATTGCTTATGGAATTTTTGAAAGCAGTACGGATAAGGAAGTTTTGATGATTTGTGAAACCTGGTCCGGAGAAGAAGAACTGTCTGCCCATGAAAAAACCCATCATTTCGTTACTCTGGTAGGTAAAACACAGCAATTAGCCGAAATGAAGCTGGAACGGTTTATGTTTTAAAAACATAAATAGTTGAGTACTCCAAAGTTAATTCTTCATTCAAAGTTTTGGTAAAGGAATAAATAACTTTTCTTTTACCAAAACTAGAGGTATACTAACGAGAGAGCTGCCGGACGAATCTCAATCGTTCGGTCATTTACCTTCCCGAAAAACAAAAAGCATTTCTTCCTTCCCTGATAGTACTGCGTAGATAGGTGTGCCTACGATGCTGGGCAGCGAACCTTTGGGTTGAATGGAGTTTGCTGTTTTTCAATCTTAAATTTTTCTCAAAAACATAAGTTTCGTTAATTTTCGAATCGAATACGCGTATTTAGCTAGCATGGATGGCTATTCGTTATTTTTACATTCAAACCTGAACTTCCGGTTGTGGAATTCTCCTTTCCAGTTGTCAAACCTTATTCAGGATTCCTAAAACATTCAGGAGGATCAATAAGATACAGACCGGAGCTATATAGCGGAGAATAAAGACATAGAGTTTGAAAAAATAAATTTTCAGACTACCGTTATTGCTGATCTCGCTGTAAAGTATTGCTTTATTGAGATACCAGCCAGCAAAGATACAGATTAAGATACCTCCTATGGGTAATAAAATGTTGGAGCAAAGATAATCGCAGGCTTCGAAAAAAGACATCCCGAAGAGGTGTACTTCTTTAAGGGGGCCGAAAGATAAGGTATTAAAACTGCCTAAAAAGGTAATGGCGAAAGTGGCTATTAAAGAAGCCAAGGGGCGTCGTATTTTCTTCTCTTCCACCAGATAGGCAACGGGCACTTCCAGTAGAGAAATGGCAGAAGTCAAGGCAGCAAAAGTGAGGAGGATAAAAAAGAGGATCGCCCATATTTGTCCGGCCGGCAGACTTTGGAAAACTTTGGGGAGGGTCAGGAACACCAGTCCCGGACCAGCCTGAGGATCAATATCAAAGGAAAAGACGGCGGGTAAAATAGCTATTCCCGCCAATATAGCGACGAGCGTATCGGTAAAAATGACTTTTAAAGATATTCCGACCAGATTGTCGTTTTTGGGAATATAGGAAGCATAGGTAAGCAATATACCCATACCGACCGAAAGGGAAAAGAAGGCCTGTCCCAAGGCCGATAAAATGCTATCTGCTGTCAATTCGGAGAATTTCGGAAAAAATAAAAATTCCAGACCTTTGCGGGAACCGCTGAGTGTACAGGCACTGATACTCAAAGCTATGATAATAATGAATAACAACGGCATCATGATTTTAGTATAGCGTTCAATGCCTTTTTGTATACCAGCCATTACAATTGCTCCTGTGAGTAACATGAATCCGGTTTGCCAGAGGACAGCTTTGTAAGGATGGGAGATAAACGTATTGAATATCGTATTGATATCCTCGGCGCTCTGGTCTTTAAAGGCATTACTCAGGGATAACCATACATACTCCAGGGTCCAGCCGGACACTGTTCCGTAAAAAGACAATATTAGAGAGGCGGCAATAATCGATAAAATCCCAAAAAGAAACCATTTGGTTTTAGGGGCCAAGGTTTGAAAAGTGCCGAAGGCATTCCGCTGAGACCGGCGTCCTAAAGAGAATTCTGCCAGCATAACCGGAAATCCGATGGCCAATGTAAAAAAAATATATACTATCAGGAAAGCGCCTCCTCCATTGCTGCCGGCTTCGTAGGGAAACTTCCAGATATTTCCCAAACCTACGGCAGAACCCGCCAGGGCAGCTATGGCCCCGAATTTTGATTTAAAACTATCTCTCGTATTAGAATGCATGTTTTTATCCGTATTTTGCTTTCAAAATTAACATATTCCTGTGTTTAAAAGAGCAAGATCGCAAAGTTTAACAATTTGTTTTGCAGTATATTACATAAAATAACTTTTCACTTACGATTTGATACTATTCTGCTCTATATTGGTAACGATTTTACATTTTAAAAGGAAAGAGAGGAAGCACTGCCCTTGCTTTTTCAGCTTCCAACTTTTTACTTTTTCCCTTAAAAAGTTATCTTTGTCCTGTCGAATAGGGAATATAAAAGAAAGAAAAAATACTGTCGGGAGATTATCCTTATTCGTTAAAGACTTAGAGATGTAAATCAGCCATTTATAATACCTAATACAATGCAGGAAAAAATTTTGATATTGGATTTCGGTTCGCAATATACTCAGTTAATTGCGCGCAGAATACGGGAACTGAATGTTTATTGTGAAATTTATCCTTATAATCACTATCCCGCTCCGGACGAATCGGTAAAAGGAGTAATCCTCTCGGGAAGTCCTTTTTCCGTTAGGGATAAAAATGCTCCCCGGCCCGACTTGAGTGGTATAAAGGGGAAATTACCTTTATTGGGGGTTTGTTTCGGAGCCCAATATCTGGCTCAGCATTTTGGAGGAGAAGTGAGAGCTTGTAATAAGCGGGAGTACGGAAGGGCTAATTTGGCTTATATCGACAAAGAAAGTTTATTATTTAATGGAATCAGTGAACATTCCCAGGTATGGATGTCCCACGGGGATACGATTGAAAAACTGCCGGTTGACTGCCGGATAATTGCCAGTACTGCTGATGTCAAAAACGCTGCTTTTAAAATAGAGGATGAGATAACCTATGGGATACAGTTTCATCCGGAGGTATATCATAGTACAGAAGGAAAATGGTTGTTGCGGAATTTTGTCGTGAATATTTGCGGTTGTTCGCAAAATTGGACTCCTGATTCTTTTGTAGAAACGACAGTAAAAGAATTAAGGGAAAAACTGGGGACAGACCGGGTAATTTTGGGCTTATCCGGGGGAGTGGATTCAACGGTAGCAGCGATGTTGTTGCATAAAGCTGTCGGGGAAAACCTGACCTGTATTTTTGTCGACAACGGTTTGTTGCGGAAAAACGAATTCAAAAACGTATTGGAGAATTATAAAGAGTTGGGATTGAATGTAGTGGGAGCAGAAGCCGGGGATTTGTTCCTGGATCGTCTGGCCGGGGTAAAAGAACCGGAAAAGAAGCGGAAAATTATTGGAAGTACCTTTATAGATGTTTTTGATAAAGAAGCTTCTAAGATAAAAGATGCAAGATGGCTGGGACAAGGTACCATTTATCCGGATGTTATTGAATCTCTTTCGGTAAACGGCCCTTCTCAGACCATAAAGTCGCATCACAATGTGGGTGGGTTACCGGATTATATGAAGTTGAAATTAGTGGAACCTTTGCGTTTGCTTTTTAAAGATGAGGTAAGAAGGGTGGGAAAGAGCTTGGGTTTGGCCGATAAGTTTTTGCAGAGGCATCCCTTTCCTGGCCCGGGATTGGCTATTCGTATTCTGGGAGAGATTACCCGTGAAAAAGTAACCTTACTGCAGGAAGCGGATCATATTTTCGTCTCCATGTTGCAGGAAGAGGGACTTTATAATCAAGTATGGCAGGCCGGAGTGATGTTATTACCGGTGCAAAGCGTTGGTGTAATGGGGGATGAGCGTACTTATGAAAGTGTGGTTGCTTTGCGGGCTGTTGAATCCACGGATGGGATGACTGCCGATTGGTGTCATTTGCCTTACGACTTTCTGGCCCGGGTATCCAACCGCATCATCAACAACGTCAGAGGGATTAACCGCGTGGTTTACGACATCAGTTCCAAACCACCTGCCACGATCGAGTGGGAATAAAAGCGGGTCAATAACCCTGCTAAAGAGTATATCTCAATCCATTCAAACCAGTCATTTGCATGTAAATGACTGGTTTCCTTTTTATCGTGTTTTTGAAAATGAATCTTTGGTGAGTTTCTTATAATACCTTCTTGCGGCTGTAGTGAATTTCTTAAACTTTTTAATATATTTTCATTTCCTTTGGGCGGGAATAAAAAAATATTTACCTTTGTCCAATCAATCCCTTTTTAAATTTTAAACAGATGTTCCTGATGCCTGCCGGCAGAAAGGAGATTTTTATTTTATTCATTATGGACGGATTGTTCTGATTGTGTTAAACAGTTGAAATGGCTCGAAGGCTTGGGAAAATTTCCCCAAAAAGGGGGAATTATGCCTTGAAATGTCCTTTGACAGGCTGTTTTAAAACAATGTTTAACATTAAAAACCAGAACGATGGAAAAAAAAGATTGTGTTTTAGTTGCTTTTACTTTTCAAGGGAGAGTTGAAATTTTCGGAAAATCTTTAGAAGAAGTTTTTCAATTGCATCGGAAGGCCATTGAAAAAGCAAATCGTCCGGACTTAAAAGCTATAGAAATGGGACGTTATGTCATTTTTATGCTAGAGCAATGGAGAAATTTCGGAAATCATAGTTTGGAGAGGAGGCGGATAATAGCAGATCTTCTGAATTATGCCGTGACGACTTTGCAGGAGGATGGCAGGAGAAATTACAGGGAATCTCCTATTTTGAAGCTGTTTCAGGAAAAACTAGGGGAAGCGATGGAGTTTGCCTATTCCTGTGAAGAAAGAGGAGCGGCTTAAACCGGGAAGAATGTGGACAGGTCGGAAAAACAGTTTTTCCGAACCTGTTCCTCCAAACCAGCGAAGTGTTTGGCGACAGAAGCGGGTGAAGGAGACTGGCCTTCCCGATTTCCTCTGCTTCCGGACTGTCGTTAATCAGAGAGATGTGGGACAGGATTTCGTCCGGTATGAAAGAGTTATGGGCTACTTCATTCGAAAATTGTTAGGAAAAATAAATTCGTAAAAACAGAAGTCGGGTAAATAATCCTATCTTTGCAAACTTAATTGTAATCAGTTATCGAATATTATTCCGTTTGTATATGGAGCAGATTTATAAGGAAATAGAGCGATTAAAGCAACGGTTAGCGCAGGAAAATTTAAAGGCTGTTATTATTCCGCATATTTCTCCTGACGGGGATGCGGTGGGCGCATGCTCGGCTTTTTATACGGCCTTGACAAAGGCTGGGATTGTCTGTCATATTCTGACTTGTGATTATTTTCCGGAATACCTCCGATGGTTGAAAAATATTACCCGCTCTGTTTCTTTTCAGGACAAGCCTGATGTGTGCAGACGTCTGATTGCCGGTGCCGATTTGCTTTTTATGCTGGATCATAACACTGTAAAAAGGGAGGGGGATTTAGAACCTTTTGTTTCAGTTTTCAGAGGAGATAAGGTGATTATCGATCATCATCCGGATCCGGAGGAGGCGGAGTATATGATTTCGGATATACGGGTATCTTCCACCTGTGAACTTTTGTATACGGTTATTACCGGAATATGGGGAAGGGAAGCCATTGATCCTGATATGGCGAACGCTTTGTATACCGGTATTAATACGGATACCGGCGGTTTAAGTCATAATTCCTCCCGTCCGCAAACCTATCGGGTGATTGCCGATTTGTTGGAATTAGGGTTGAATAAGGAATTGGTACATCATTATTTGTACCAAATGAATAAATTAACCCGTTTGCGGCTTATCGGACATGCCTTATTGAATAAGCTGACCGTAAATCCGGATTTTCCGCTGGCTATAATTCCCATTACCTTAGAAGAACTGGAAAAGTATAATTACCGGGAGGGGGATTTGGAGGGATTGGTGAATATACCTCTTTCTGTCGAAGATATTTGTGTTTCCATACAGATTACACAACGAAAAGAAAGGGTAAAATTATCTTTCCGTTCTAAAGGAACAGTTCCGGTAAACGAATGGGCTAAAACATTTTTTAAGGGGGGCGGGCATTTAAATGCGGCCGGAGGTCAGATGAATCTTCCGCTTGAACAGGTGATCCAGAAAATTAATGAGACAGCTCCTTGGTTTTTTCAGACTTATGTAAAGCGATAAGGTATTCTATCGCGGCATACTCCTAGCCCGGAAGAGCCTTAAAATTTCTCTTTAATTAGCGATGACTATGGGGGTATGGATAACTTTGTTAAAATCCTTGAGGACTTCTTTGGCTTTTTTATAGCCGATTTCAAAAATTTCCTCGATATGATTTAAATCGAACATGCCGTATTTGATCATATTCTCCGGAGAAATAAAAATATCGGATAATTTTTTGTCAATGCGGGTGTTGGCCGCCAGTCCCAGATGAAAAGAACGTTCTGCCATATGGATCATATTGCTGACTTTTTCATGGGAATCGATGGAATTGATTTCTACGGCAATAATTTTTTCACAAATATCCCGTATGGGGCGGACCGGTAAATTCATGAATAATCCCCCGTCTACATAAATAATTCCATTGATTTCGACCGGAATAAAGATCACAGGAATGGAACAGGAAGCCAATACACAGGGTATCAGTTCGCCTGCATTGAAATGTACCGATACAGAATTGTTGATATCACTGGCTGTGACCACTAAAGGGATCGGCAATTCATCAAAGGTTTTAACACCTAAGAACTTTTTCAGCTTTTCTTCCATACCACACATCGACATAAGTCCCATTTTCGACATGGTGAACCGGGCGAACTGGAGGACTTTCGTATGGTGAAAAAATTCGATACATTCTTCCGGGGTTTTCCCTGCAGCAATCATTGCTCCGACTAAAGCTCCGGCACTTGTTCCAGAGATGATATCAGGTCTGATTCCGTATTCGTTCATGGCTTTTATCACACCTAAGTGGGCAAATCCCCTGGCACCACCACCGCTTAATGCAAGTCCCAGCTTGTATTTTGTCTTTGTTCGGACTGTATTCATATCGTTTTCTACTTCCATATATTTACGCTTTTTAGGGGCAAGTGTTACGGACAATTCTGTTTACAAAGATATAAAAATTAAAAATTTGAATAAAGAAGAGAAGGCCAAAGGAGAAATTTAGAGAACGAGGGGGGATAAGGCAAAAAAGAACCGACCGGAAGTTCTGTTTCCGGTCGGCTTCTGGATTCTTATCGTATGTCTGCTCCTAACAAATGTTTATAGGCGCCGATCAATTTATTCATGATCTTGTCGATTTGTTTATCTGTCAAGGTTTTTTCATCGTCTTGCAGGGTAAAACTAACGGCATAGGATTTTTTGTCCGGACCGAGTTTTTCGCCTTCGTATACGTCGAAGAGACTTACATTTTTCAGTAAAGTTTTCTCTGTGCGCAGGGCGATTTCCTTCACTTCTTTAAAGGTGATATGTTTGTCCAGTAATAAAGCCAGGTCCCGTTTTACGGACGGGAATTTAGGCATGGGAGTGAAGCGTATGGTATGGTTTTTCAGTTCTTTCAATACATTTTCCCAGGAAAGTTCTGCATAATATACTTCCTGATCGATATCCATCGCTTTTAAAAGCTTATGGCTGATGCTGCCGATGCTCAGCAGGAGTTGACCGTTCTGGGTATATCTCAGGCCTTCCCGGAAGATATCTCTGGTATCTTCTTCCGTCGTCAGGTAGTCGACCGAGAAGCCCAGACGATTCAATATTGTTTCACTATAGGCTTTTAAAGTATAAAAATCGGTTTTGTTTTCTTTAGCGTTCCAGGAAGCAATATTTTTGTTACCGGTGATAAATAAAGCCAGTTTATTTTCTTCCCGGTATTGTTTCAGGGGATTACCTCCCTCTTTTTTGTGGAAAGTATAGGTTTTCCCGAACTCAAACAATTTGAGATTTTCGTTCTTCCGGTTAATGTTGTAGGCAATGGATTCCAAACCTCCGAACAACAGGCTTTGGCGCATAGCATTCAGATCCGAACTCAGGGGATTGAAAAGAAGAACCGTATTTTCCGGCTTATACGTATCTAGTCCTTCGAAATAAGAGGCTTTTGTCAGGGAGTTGTTCATGATCTCGTGAAAGCCTTTGGCGGCTAACAGGTCGCCAATAATGTTTTTTAACCGATAATCGTCCGGTTTTTGTGTATAACTCAGCGTAGAGTTTACTTTTGCCGGTACTTCTACATTATTGAAGCCATAAATCCGGAGGATGTCTTCGATAACATCTGCTTCCCGGCGGACATCCACCCGGTAGGGGGGAACATGTAGCAGCAAACTTTCTTCAGTTTCCTGTACAATTTTTATTTCCAGGGCTTTTAATATTTTCCGGATATTTTCTTTTCCGATTTCTTTTCCGATCAGTCGGTCGATATGCGTATATCTAACTTCGATTTCGAAATCTTTTACCGGTTGCGGATAAATGTCAATGATTTCAGAAGTGATTTCTCCTCCTGCTAATTCTTTAATTAATAAGGCAGCCCTTTTCAAAGCATAGAGGACTATATTGGGGTCCGTTCCTCTTTCAAAACGGAAGGAAGCGTCTGTATTCAGGCCGTGGCGGCGGGCTGTTTTCCGTACGAAAACGGGGTCGAAACAGGCACTTTCCAAAAATACATTTTGCGTTTGGGGGGTGATCCCGCTGTCCAGACCACCAAATACGCCTGCAATACACATGGGTTCTTCGGCATTGCACACCATAAGGTCATCCTGGTTTAATTCCCGTTCTACACCGTCCAGTGTGACAAATTTGGTACCCGTAGGAAAACTGCGGATAACCACTTTATTCCCTTTTATTTTGTCTTTGTCAAAGGAGTGGAGAGGTTGTCCTAACTCAAAAAGAATGAAATTAGTGATATCTACAATATTGTTGATCGGATTCAGACCAATTGCCTTTAACCGGGTTCTTAGCCATTCCGGAGATTCTTTTACTTTCACTCCTTCGATACAAACACCAGCATAGCGGATACAGGCTTCCGGACGTTGCACTTCTATCGTCAGACCGGCAGTGTTTCTGTCCGCAGCAAAATGATCTACGGAAGGAAGGGAATAGGAAATGACTTGTCTTTGTTGCAAATAGGCTGCCAGGTCTCTCGCCACTCCTAAATGAGAAGCTCCGTCTGCCCGATTGGGGGTAATGTCGATTTCAATTGTATAATCTTCTGTAATGCCGTAATAAGCTGCAGCCGGGGTTCCTACTTTTGCATCAGAGGGTAATACGATAATTCCGGCATGGTCATTGCCAATACCGATTTCATCCTCTGCACAAATCATTCCTTCCGATTCCTGTCCCCGGATTTTTGATTTTTTGATGACGAATTCTTTATCGGCTTCGTAAAGTGTCGTACCGATAGTTGCCACTACAACTTTCTGGCCGGCGGCTACATTCGGAGCTCCGCAAACAATCGGTGTAAGGCGTCCATCTCCCAGATCGACAGTTGTAATATGCAGGTGATCGGAATCGGGATGAGCCTCACAGGTCTTTACTTCTCCGATAACTAATCCTCTTAAGCCGCCTTTAATAGATTCAATTTTTTCATATCCGGCTACTTCCAGCCCAATGCTGGTGAGGATCTCACAGATTTCTTTCACATCCAGATCAATTTTCAGATACTCTTTCAGCCAGTTTAATGAGATATTCATATTTTTGATTTAATTGATTTTCAACATTCTTTCTATCGGAAGTTTCGCTTTTTCCCGGATAGCTTCGGGGACTTTCACTTCGTATTGTTCTTTTTCCAAAGCTTCCCATACATTTTCAAGCGTTACTTTTTTCATTTGTCCGCATATGGTTTGGGGATGTATCGGGATGAATTCTTTCGTCGTATTGTCTTTTTTCAGTTTGTATATGGTTTCGATTTCCGTCGCAATGATAAATTGTTTTTTAGAAGAATGAAAAGCGTGTTTAATCATGCCGGCTGTGGAATACATATACGCTTGAGGTAAATTCAGAATCGCATCGTCGTGTGAACAATGGGATTCCGGGTGGATCAGGATGTCGGCTTCCGGGTATTCCTGGCTTTTCTGCAGAATCATTTCGGAAGTAATCCGTTCGTGCACACAGCAATCTCCTTGCCATAATTCCAGTGCGCGTCCTGTTTTTTTCTGTATCCAGGCGCCCAGATTTTTGTCCGGAACAAAGAGAATTTTCCGGTCTTCCGGTAAACTTTCCACGACTTTCAAGGCATTGGCAGAAGTGCAGCAGATGTCTGTCCACGCTTTTACCTCGGCTGTTGTGTTGACATAACTGACGACGATCCCCTCCGGATTGGCTTTTTTCCATTCCCTCAGTTCGTAACCGGTAAGACTTTCGGCCAGGGAGCATCCGGCATGCTGAGCCGGGATAAGTACTTTTTTATCGGGAGATATAATAGACGCCGTCTCTGCCATAAAATGTACTCCGCAGAAAACGATAATATCCGCTTTTGTTTTTCCCGCTTCCTGCGACAAGCCCAACGAATCGCCCAGGTAATCAGCAATATCCTGTACTTCCGGACGAGTGTAGTAATGGGCTAAAATAACGGCATTTTTTTCTTTTTTCAGTTGTTTGATCCTGTCGGTTATCTCCGTATGAGTCATAGCTTTTCGATTTTCGGGCCAAAGATAGCAAAAAAGTGCAAATGTTTAGGGGTTCCCTTGTTCAAAAGTTCAAGGGGGAAAATGAGCAGATGTAAAAATGTTTAAACCTTTGCAGGCTCCATTTAGGAGAGTTTATTCACTCTGTACCGGAAAATAGCAGCATCGACCGGATTAAACATTTTTACAGGAAAACTTCATTAAGATTTGATATTCATACTGATGTCCAGGGCAGTTACCGAGTGGGTTAAAGCTCCTACACTGATAAAGTCGACTCCGGTAGCGGCTACTTCTTTCAGGCGGGGAATACTCATATTCCCGGAAGCTTCGGTTTGGGCTTGCCCGTGAATCAGTTTGACGGCTTCAGACATCGTGGCATTGTCCATATTATCCAGCATGATGATATCGGCTTTTGCTGCCAAGGCTTCTTTCACTTCCTCGAGATTAGTTGTTTCCACTTCAATCTTTATACCGGCCGG
The DNA here is from genome assembly GCF_000243215.1 of Odoribacter laneus YIT 12061. Lineage (GTDB taxonomy): Bacteria > Bacteroidota > Bacteroidia > Bacteroidales > Marinifilaceae > Culturomica > Culturomica lanea. The sequence continues at coordinate 970,496 of NZ_JH594596.1, forward strand.
AAGATTGGCTCTTACAGCTTTTACTGCATTCGGAATGCCTCCGGCAACTTTAATATGATTGTCTTTGATCATAGCCATATCGTATAAACCCATGCGGTGATTGGTGCCTCCTCCGTCTTTAACAGCCATTTTGTCGAGTAGGCGGAGCCCGGGTGCCGTTTTACGGGTATCCAGCAGTTGAGTCCGGGTCCCGGCTAATTCTTTGACATATTTGGCCGTTTCTGTCGCAATTCCGCTCATGCGCTGTAAAATATTCAGAGAAAGTCGTTCCCCTAACAGAAGACAACGGTAACTGGCTTCTATGCGAAGGATAATTTCTCCTTTTTGGACCCGATCGCCGTCTTTGACCAGCGGAGTCCATACGATATCTTTTTCGAAACGTTCGTACACCCGCCGGATGACTTTTAAACCGGAAACCACTCCGTCGGCCTTCATTTTCATTTCGGCAATTGCTCTGGAATGAGCCGGAATGATAGAATTGGTCGTTACATCTCCGCTGGCAATGTCTTCTTTTATAGCAAGGTCGATCAATTGATCTATTAATTTATCAGATTCCATAAATTCGTTACAATTTGATTTTAAAAATTTGTATTTTACCGTTTACTTGGCTTTACCTTTGTTTTTGAAGTTTATTTTCTACTTTTGGCTGCTTTTTCCGGGCTTTCTTTATTTCAGCTTATTGTTTACTGGAATTTTTTGAATCTCTTTTCCTTTTTGTTGTACAATATGATAGAGATAAGCATCGTCGTTTTGGGGAAAATCTTCCCGGTAATGCCCGCCTCTGCTTTCTTTCCGATAGAGGGCGGAGCGGATGATGAGCTCAGCCACTAAAATCAGATTCCGGCTGATAAGATTATAGTATTCGTTATTTTCCTGAGGCAATTGTTCGGCTAATGTTTCCAGTTTACAAAGGCCTTGGTACAACAGTTCTTCATTCCGGATAATCCCGGCATGCTCTGTCATAATGGTAGAGATTTCTTTTTTCAACTGTATGTAACTTTCTGCCCGGTTTTCATTAGCATAGTAGATCGGTTGAAAGTCAGGTATAGTCGTATCTTCCACATTTTTTCTGGCTGTTTCCACGGCCCGTTTTCCGAATACCAGGCATTCGATAAGGGAGTTGGAGGCTAAACGATTGGCTCCCATAATACCGGAGGAAGCGAGTTCTCCGCATACGAAAAGATGTCCGATATTCGTTTGGCCGTTGATATCAGTACGGACACCTCCTACTGTGTAGTGGGCAGCTGGTGCGACCGGAATGCGGTTGCACATGTCTATACCCAGTTCCTTACACTTTTCGTAGATGTTGGGGAAACGGTGTTTTACCAGTTCCGGATTGAGGTGCTTTAGAGAAAGCCAGACAAAATTCTGGTGAAACTTCTGCATTTGCCGGTAGATAGATTGGGCAACGATATCCCGGGGAGCGAGTTCAGCCAGTTCGTGTATGGCGGGCATAAAGCGCTCTCCATTCTGGTTGATCAAATGAGCCCCTTCGCCGCGTACCGCCTCGCTGATCAGAAAAGCTTCTTCCGATTGAGTATAAATGGCGGAAGGGTGAAACTGGATAAACTCCATATCTGCGATTTCACAACCGGTGTTATAAGCCAGGGCCAATCCGTCTCCGATAGTGGTGTGTGGATTGGTGGTCCGTTTGTAGATGGCCGATGTTCCTCCTAAAGTAAGGAAAGTATTGGTACCCAGGAAAAGCTCTTCTTTTTCAGTTGTCAGATTCCAAGAGCGGACACCATAACAACGTTTTTCATTTTTCAATAATCCGATGACCGAATGATTTTCGAATATATCGATATTGGAATTATTGATGACTTTTCCGATCATAAAGCTGGTCACCATTCTACCCGTAGCATCTCCGCCGGCATGTAGAATCCGTTTTTTGTGATGTCCGCCTTCCAAGCCGAGGGCCAGGCTTCCGTCTTCCATATCGAAATGCATACCGGCGTTGATTAAATCCTGTATGCGTTGGGGGCCTTCGTTGACCAGAATATTTACAGAAGGGTAATCGCATAAGCCGCGTCCGGCTATAATGGTATCCTCAAAGTGGAGAGCCGGAGCATCGTCTTCGTCTGTAACGGCGGCAATCCCTCCTTGTGCAAAATAGGAGTTACTTTCAGTAATTCCGCATTTAGTTAGTAAGGCAACCTTTCCGTAAGCAGCCGCCAGATAAGCGGTATAAAGACCTGCCAATCCGCTTCCTGCTATAATATAATCATAATGACGCATTTTCGAAATATGTAAATTAGTGCGAAAGTATCATTTTTTTGTAAAAGGAAGATGAATTCGGGAGATTTTTTTGGATGAAAAGATGATTTAAGGAAAACAGTAAAAGCTTAATTTTCGGTTTTAATTCTCCGTTTTCCATTATTTTGTCGTATTTTTGTCCAAAATTAATTAAAAACAGAAAGAATGATTACAAAGAATAAAGTTGTATCGGTAAGCTATGAATTGAAAACAGAGCCGGACGGAGGTATTTTGGAAACTGCAGATGCCGGTCATCCGCTGGAATTTATTTGCGGACAAGGGCAAACCCTGGAATATTTTGAAATGAATTTACTCAATAAAAAAGTAGGGGATAAATTCGATTTTAAAATTCCTGCAGCTCAGGCTTACGGAGAAGTGAATGAAGATATGGTAGTCGATCTTCCCAAAGATATCTTTAAAGAAGTTCAGCCTGAAGATATGGTGGTCGGAAATGTATTACCGATGATGGACAGTATCGGTCGGCATTTAGAAGGAAAAATCGTTGAAATCGGAGAAGAAGAGGTGCGGATTGATTTTAATCATCAGCTGGCAGGTAAAGATCTTTATTTCAAAGGAGAAGTATTGGCTGTACGGGATGCTACAGATGAAGAACTGGAAGCGTTGAAGTCGCATAAATGTGGGGGATGCAGTGGTTGCGGTTCAGAAGGAGGATGCGATTCTCATGAAGACAGCTGTGGCTGCGGAGGATGTCATTAGTAGGATTTGTAAACAGCAGAAGCTGGAAATAAAAGAATGCCCAAAAAGTCCCTTTAGTTGAGTAACGGCGTATTGTGATTGATTTATATGGGTCTGATTCACAGATTAGAAACTTTCGGTTCGGTTGAAGGTTTTCTCCGGTTGGGAATTTTTAGTGAATTAGCAGAATATTTATCGACTTCCGGGAGGAAGCATTAATCAGTTGTTTCAATAAAGGGCTTCTCGGGCATTTTTGTATGGAATAAAGGGAATTTTTTTTTATTTTTAACCCTCATTTCAGGAGAATGGCAGGAAATTTATTTGGTAAATTATATCGGCTGAGTTCGTTTGGGGAGTCACACGGAGCAGCAGTAGGGGGAGTGATTGACGGATGTCCGGCAGGCATAGCCTTGTCGGTGGAAGGTATACAACAGGAATTAAACAGGCGAAGACCGGGACAGTCGGATGTATCCACCCCCCGTTATGAAGCGGATGAAGTGGAAATTCTTTCGGGTCTTTTTGAAGGGAGGACAACGGGGATGCCTATTGCTTTTATCGTTTGGAATAAAAATCAGAACAGTAAGGATTATACGGATTTAAAAGAACTTTACCGTCCTTCTCATGCCGATTATTCCTGGCAGCAGAAATATGGGATAAGAGATTACCGGGGGGGAGGGCGCTCGTCTGCCCGGGAACATATTGCCCGGGTGGTAGGAGGAGCGGTGGCGAAGCAAATTCTGGCGGGATATGGAATAGGTATTTACGCCTATACTTCTCAAGTAGGGGGGATCTGCCTGCCTTGTTCTTACCGGGAAATAGATATTGAAAAGAGAGAGACCAATATCGTACGTTGTCCGGACGAAGAAACGGCAAAGCGAATGATCGGGTTGATACGGGAAGTAAAAGAGGCTGGAGACAGTGTGGGAGGAGTCGTCAGCTGCCTTATTCGCGGAGTAATGCCCGGTCTGGGAGAGCCTGTATTCGATCGTTTTCAGGCTCGCTTGGCTCAGGCTGTAATGAGTATCAATGCTACCAAGGGATTTGAATACGGGACGGGTTTTTCGGCTGCCGGTATGCGGGGAAGCGAGCATAACGACCCTTTTGTGATCCGGGACGGACAGGTGAGGACCGAAACAAACCGGTCCGGAGGGATACAGGGAGGAGTGACAAATGGCGAAGATATTTATTTCCGGGTAGCTTTTAAACCGGTCGCTACGATTATGCGGGAACAGGAGACTGTCAACCACAGGGGAGAAGAGATTACCTTTGAAGCACAGGGCAGGCATGATCCTTGTGTCGTACCGAGAGCCGTGCCTGTTGTAGAAGCAATGGCTGCCATGGTCGTGTTGGATATGTTGTTGGAATCCAGAACTGTAAGATAATTTTATGTGGAAACGAATCCCTCTTTATGTAAAGATTTTGCTCGGAATGACGGCCGGCATTTTGCTCGGATTTATAGCTTGTGCCCTGCATTTTGAAGGATTTGTTTCAGATTGGGTGAAACCCTGGGGGACGATTTTTATCCGTTTATTAAAGTTTGTGGCAGTGCCTTTGGTTTTTATTTCCTTGATCAAGGGGATAGGCGGACTGAAAGATATCAGCCGTCTTTCCCATATGGGATTTAGAACCGTTGCGATTTATATCGGTACCACCGTAATGGCTATTACAGTCGGTTTGCTACTGGTGAATCTCATCCATCCCGGAAAAGTCTTTCCGCGGGAAAAAGCAGAAGAATACCGCGGACGGTACGAGCAAACGGTAGATGAAAAAAAGAAGGCAGCCGAGGAGATTAAAGATGCGGGCCCTCTGGCTTTTCTTGTGGATATGGTGCCTGAAAATCTGATTCAGGCCGGATCGGATAATACAAAAATGTTGCAAATTATATTTGTGGCCTTATTGTTTGGAATTGCCATGGTAGCTGTCGGAGGCGAGAAGATGAAAGTTCTGATGTCGGCTTTGGATGCTGCCGATACAGTTATTTTGAAGATTATTGATTATATTATGGAATTTGCTCCATTGGGGGTGTTGGGATTAATGGCTTCTTTGGTAGTCGATTCTGCAGGGAATGGAGAAATTTTTGCGGCTTTGGGGATGTATGCTTTTACCGTGGCATTCAGTTTATTCTTGCTGATTTTCCTCTTCTATCCGGCCTTGCTTCGTCTGTTTACCTCTGTCAAAATCAAGCAATTTTTTTGGGCAATGTCTCCCGTGCAACTATTGGCTTTTTCTACCAGTTCGAGTGCCGCGACTTTGCCTTTAACGCTGGAACGGACTGAACAGGAATTGAAGATTTCCAATGAAGTAGTTTCTTTTGTCCTGCCTGTAGGAGTAACCATTAACATGGATGGAACCAGTTGTTATCAGGCTGTGGCGACTGTTTTTATTGCTCAGGTAATGGGATTGGAGCTGACTCTTTCCCAGATGTTGCTGATCATTTTTATGACAACTTTATCCTCTATTGGTACGCCGGGAATCCCGGGAGGGAGTATCGTCATGTTTGTCATGGTCCTTTCTTCGGTCGGAATTCCCGTAGAGGGGTTGGCTTTGATTTTAGGTATGGACCGGCCTCTGGATATGTTACGTACGGTGGTGAATGTAACGGGAGATGCGACGGTGGCTTGTATGGTGGAAGAGGGAGAGAAAAATCGTAAAGGGAAGCACCGGCTTAGGGGTACGGATAGTTAACTACTTAATACCACCCAACCTCATTTTCAATTTTTTCTTCGGTGTATTTGATTCTATAAAGAAGTTTATAAACGTTGTCCCCTTGAAAAAGAAATAAGAGTCTATTCCTGACAAATAATACATGGGGATGGTGCTTGACGGAAAATAGGCGACCCGGATTTACTTAAAGCAGAAATTCCTTGTCTGTTCCGTACTGGCAGCAGTTAAAAGACTGCTTTAACAATGGGGAAGAAATAAATAATAAATTCGGGCTTACCTTGGAGATTTTCCGTTTTTAGTAAAACAGGAGCAATCTTCCGGTAAGCCCGAAATTTATTTTTGAATTCAATTAGTTAATTCGTTTCATACGGTAATATATACTGGCAGATGCAATTTGATCTACAACTGTTTTAAAGGTTGCATCCTTTGCTGCTAGAGCTTGTAAGAGTTTCATATAAGAATCTCCAGCAAAAGTTATTTTCAGTACATTGTCCGTTAAATCGATGTCGCCCAGCAGGTCGGGAACTCCGGCCATCGGAGAAGCGATGGACATGATACCGTCATTTAATACATACTGGTAGGTTTTAGACTGAGTAGTCCCTCCATTTACGGATAAAGGAAAAGTTACGGATTTGTTTGTAATCACAATCCGGGAATTGACAGCAATCAAGAGGTAATTGGCAATTTGAGACTCTAATTGTTCCTCCGTTTGGGTTGCTGTAGCCACAGGTGTTACATCCGCTTTCGATTCTACCAGATTCCAGGTTCCGATAACTGTTGTTTGGTCATTTTTGTCATCATCGTCACAGGCAGCTGTAAGAAATACCGCGGTGAAAACGATCCCCGCCACAATCATAATTCTTCTTATTGTTTTCATAATAGGTATTAGTTTAATTGGTTTATTCGTAGGATTAAACGTTGTAACTTATACTAAGTTTGCAGAATCAGCGATTTTTAACTTTAATCTGTTTTTCTTATTGAATAAGGGAGAATTAGCCCTCAAAAAGTGCCGTTTTTAAAGGTTTGTTCGCATTCGTTAAACGTAGATAGGGTAAAATAAAAACAAAACAACCTTTTTACTAGACAGAAGACGACTGGGGTTATTTTAGAATTTTGCTTGGGATGGGGTAAAACAGGAGACAACAAATAAGGAGGATATACTTAAAATATCGTTCGTTTTTTATAGCAATCCTTTTAAATATTTTGTAACAAAATTAAACAATTTATTGAAATCTCAAAATCCTTTGGCTCAAAATATTATTGGTTTACTTCCTAAACTTATCTGATGTTATAATTCATCCAATTTTAACGAACATTTATATTTGTTTGTATATTTTAAAAATAGATTTTATTCCTAACTATAAAGCCAGAAGTTATTGTTAAGGAAAAAATAAACCGAGTATTCATTAAAACTAAACTGCCTATGAAAAAATCGTTTCAACCGTTTATTATCTTATTTTATGAATTTTATCACTGTTGGAAAGACAGTTTGTAAGAGATTGAATTGAAAAATAATTAATCTTTTATTTTTATGGCGGGTGTGCATTCTATCGGCTAGTTCGTCATGAAATTCTAACTAAATCAACTAACTAAATTCTTCAACATTATGAAAAAACTTTATCTGATACTGGGAATAGCCTTATTGTTCGCTTGCAGTGACGATAACACGGAACCTCCCGCTCCTGTGCCTGTTGAGCCGGACGAAGCAAGTGTAGAACTGAATTTAACGGAGGTTCAAATCCCCCGTGCCGGCGGTTCTGCAGAAGTAACCGTTGTGTCAAATTATGAGGACTGGGAGGTGGAGTGTGGAGAGACTTGGCTTTCGATTCAAAAGTCTGGGAACAAATTAATCCTTTCTGCTGCCGAAAACGCTTCCTTAAAACGTAATGTTGCTACGGTTACTATTACGGTTCAGGGAGAAGGGGAGAATAATACGGCTTCTGCTACGCTCAGTGTTATACAGAATGATGCCGCTTTAGTTATCGGGATAGAATTGCCGGATGGGGCGAAAATGACGGCTCCGGTCGTAGGTCAGATGAATTGTACGATAGATTGGGGAGACGGTACGGTAGATGCGATCGAAGGATATTTCGACGGACTTTTTACACCGCAACCTTCACACATATATAGGAAAGGCGGAACTTATCAGATCCGTATTGCCGGACAGATGCCGATGATGGATATCGGATTGTCGTTTGACGATATTCAGGCCGGTTATATTACCGAAGTAATTCAATGGGGAAATACCGGTCTCGTTTCTATGGACAGGGCGCTTAAAGGTTGTGTCAATCTGATTCGCATACCCGGTGATACAGATGGTTCTTTTACGGAAGTAACCGAATTCTCAAATGCTTTTTATAATTGTAAATCGCTGACAAAGATCCCGGCTGATTTGTTCGTGAATTGCAGTAAGGTTACGACTTTTGCATTTTGTTTTCAGGATGCGGGATTGAGAGCTGTACCAGCTGGTTTGTTTGACAATTGTAGTGCGGCAAAGACCTTTATTAGTGCTTTTTCGAATTGTTATATGAACTCTTTGCCGGACGAGCTTTTTAGTAAATGCGTTTCGGTTACGACGTTTAGTAGCGTATTTTATCGCTGTCAGTTGTTGCAAAGTATACCTGAAAATCTATTTAAAGGCTGTGAAAATGTGGAAAAATTTTCTTATGCTTTTCGCGGTTGTCCTTCGCTGACAGAGATCCCGGAAGGTTTATTTCGTTTTTGTCCGCTTGCTAATGATTTCAGTGGTGTATTTACAATGTGTTATTCTCTTAAAACGCTCCCCGAAGGTCTGTTCGCTGGTAATCCGAAAGCTGAAAGTTTTGGATATTGTTTTATGGATTGCACTTCTTTGGCTGAGATCCCTGCCGGATTATTCTCCGCTAACCGGGCGGTTAAGAGTTTCCAGGGGACGTTCCGCGGTTGTCTTCGGGTGAGTGGAGAGTCGCCTTATGTAGTGGTGAACGGGACGAAGGTGCACCTTTATGAACGGAGTAAATATGGAGGACAGTTTATCGCTCCCGACAAATATGAATATTGTTTCAGTGATTGTACCGGACTGACGGATTATTCATATATGGAAAAGAATTATCCGGAATGGTCGAATACCTATCTTAAGTAAAAACGATAACCTATAAAATTCAGACAAATGAAAAGATGTATACGATATATATCCGCTTTACTTGCGGTATTGGCTTTTTTTGCATGTTCTGATGACGATGAACCTGCTTTTATTCCGGCTTCGTTCGAACTGATATCCGGAGAAGGAACGGCAATCGATATCGATCCGGACGGTACAACGGGTACCGTAAAATTTTCGTATGAAAAAGATTCTGTTTCTATTCAAGTGAAGACCAACCAGGAAAATTGGCAGTATACTTTCGAACAACCCGCAGAGCATTTTACTGTTGTACGGGAAGGCGATAAACTGACGATTTCTGTTCCGGAAAATAAAACCTCTCTTTTTTATAAGGGTACTCTGACCCTTACTACCGGAACCGAAAGTAATTTTGCTCGTTGTGTATTGTCTCTTTCTCAATCCCCCGCTCCTGATCCTGAAGTCACTGTCGAACCCGGAATTGTTGAATTTCCTTATCAGGGTGGAGAAACGGAACTGACCGTTACGACAACTCACGAACGGTGGACCGTCCGTAAAATGCTGGATAATTATACGGATGATTTTATTATTGTGTCCCAAGTAGGGGATAAGGTCATTGTAAAAACACAGGAGAATCATACCCCATTGCTGTTAAATGGTACGGTGATTGTTACTTGCGGAGAAGGTGACCGTATCGTCGAAGCAGAAGTATCTGTAACCCAACAGGGAGCTCCTCCTGTCTCTCTTAGCGTGGATAAGACTTCGATTGAGTTTACCTCAGAAGGCGGAACCGATACTGTTGCTGTAACTGTGGAAAATGTTGAAGATTGGAATTTTCAGTGTAAGGAAACCTGGTTGACGGTTAAGCGTGAGGGTAACTTCCTATTGCTTACCGCTCCCGCAAATCATTCGGCCAATACTCCTACTGCAGAAATATTAGTGTACGCTGGTAATAAAGATTATAAGAATTATGATGAACGTCGCATTACAATTACCCAGAAAAGTTGGGAAAATGCCGGTGCATTGGTATTTGAGCTCACTATCCCTGAACCCCAGGACGGAGGGGTTACCGCATTGCTGCCTTTGATTGGGTTGACGAACTGTACAATCGATTGGGGAGACGGAAGCGAACTCGCCCATCCGACTGAAAAAATTCCGTCGCATATATATGCCGCAGCCGGTGTATACAAAGTTGCTGTCAGGGGAGGTGTGGAAAAATTATATAGTCAGGATTTTGCATTTTCTTATCCGTATAAAGAGGCTCCGGGCTATATAACAGCAATACTGAGCTGGGGAAATACCGGTCTCATATCGATGGAAAGAGGACTCTATAAATGTTATAATCTGAAGCGTATTCCGGACGATACAGAGGGCGCTTTTACCAATGTGACTACTTTCTCTGATGCCTTCAATGGATGCGAATCCCTGGAAAGTATTCCGGCTGGCTTATTTACGTATGCGAAATCCGCTCAGGATTTTAGGGGATGTTTTCAGTATTGCAATGCTCTCAGAGAAATCCCAGCCACATTGTTTATCCATTGCGAGTCTGCTGAAAAATTCTACGGCACGTTTTCCAGTTGCGAAGAACTTACTTCAGTGCCCGACGGTTTGTTTGCCGGACGTTCGAAAGTAACGACGTTTACAAGTGTATTCGGTCGTAATCCTAACTTGGAAACTGTAGGAAAGGATGTTTTCAAAGGTTGTACGGAGAATACTTCTTTTAATCAGGCATTTTCCAGTTGTGAAAAACTCAGGTCTGTGCCTGCAGATATCTTTGACGACTGCCGTAAAGTAACGGATTTCCGCTTTGCTTTCCGTTATAATACTGCCATGAGTGGCGAATCCCCCTATACCTTGGTGGATGGAAAAAAGGTGCATCTTTATGAGCGGAACGCTTATCCGGATCATTTTAGTGCCATACCTAACTATAAAAGCTGCTTTACTGATTGTACAGGGCTTTCCGATTATAATGCTATCGTGGAGGCCGGTTGGAATTAAAAGATTCTGCTTTATATAAATGGAAGAGGGATCTCTCCAAAGGTAAAATGTTACTTTTTAGGAGATCCCTCTTTCCTTTAAACTTGCATAAAGGAAGGATAATGTTTATTCTGTTTTGTCGTTTTTAAGGTGTTTGTCGAAGAATTTTTCCATGGCCCGGTAAAATTCGAAACGATTTTCTTCGTTATGGAATCCGTGGCCTTCGTTTTCTTTCACCATGTAATCGACTTCAACTCCCCTTTGTTTTAAAGCAGCTACCATCTGGTCTGATTCTGCTTTGTTGACACGTGGATCATTGGCTCCCTGTACGACGAACAGAGGCGCTTTTATCTTATCAGCATGTAAGGCAGGAGAATAGTTTGCCAGCATAACGCTGTCCTGTACCGGATGGCCTACCATTTCATACATCATGTCCAGCATCGGTTTCCAATAAGGAGGAATGGTATTCAAAAAGGTGAAAAGATTGGATACTCCTACATAATCCACGGCGCAAGCATACAGATCCGGTGTAAAAGCAAGGCCGGCCAATGTGGCATAACCTCCATAACTACCTCCGTAAATGGCAATTTTGGAAGGATCGACAATTCCTTGTTCAATGAGCCATTGAACGCCGTCAGTGATGTCGTTCTGCATGTTTTGTCCCCATTGTTTATAAGAGGATTCTGTAAATTTACGCCCATAACCGGTAGATCCCCGGAAATTCATCTGTAATACAGCATAACCGCGGTTTGCCAGAAATTGGACTTCCGGATTATAACCCCACATATCTCTTGCCCAAGGTCCTCCGTGCGGATTTACAATCACCGGTAAATTACGGGCATTTTTCAGCGTATAACCTGACGGCAGAGTGAGATAACCTTCTATTTCCAGTCCATCGCGGCTTTTGTAGGTAATCGGCAGCATGGAGGCCATTTCATTCGGATTGATCCAAGGAGCGAGATCTGCGATTTTTGTCAGCTGATCTTTGTTTACGTCATAGAGATAGTAACTTCCCCGGGTTTTGTCGTTTGCTGCATAGATAATTTTCATATCTTCCGCTTTATTCATGGCAGTAGTTCCGATTTCGTAATCTGGAAGCTGAGCTTGTATTTTTTTATACTGAGTTTCCGCTTCTTTGTCAAAGAAATGGCGCTTCATACCTTTGTGTGCCAGATATCCGGTATTGGTGATCTTTTTCTGTGCATTCGAATAACCTATTCCTGCAATGTCATAACGATCGTTGGCATATAATTCTTCTATTTCCTGGCAGGTGGAAGGATCCACTATGACCAGAGCAGCTTTATCGCGTCCCAGATTAGATACAGCGTATACCAGTTTATTGTCCGGAGTGAAAGTCTCAAAATTCAGCTCTTCTTTAAAAGAAGTCGTTAAAACCGGGCGAAAAGGCTCTTTTTCTGTTTCTCTGTAGAGGATCTGAGTATTTACACCGTCGACAATAGCGTAGGCTACCCGTAATTTCCCGTCGTGATCTGTCATCCAGCCTTGGATATTTCCTGGATTTTCCGCCAATAACGTCATTTCTCCGGTTTCCAGATTCAGTCGATAGGGGTCGAAAACTTGCGGGTTTCTTTGATTGGTACCGATAATAATTAAGGAATCGATTTCTTCCAGCGGATCAATGATAGTCGTTCTTACGCCCGGAATGGCCGTATAAGCTTTAGCATCGCTTCCGTCTAAATTGATACCGTAAAGTTGATAATTTTCATCTCCTCCTGTATCCTTGAGGTAGAGAAGACGATTGTTATTTCCCCAGAAATATCCGGCAATATCCCGTTCTGTTTCGTTGGTGATCCGTATCGCAGTATCCCTGCCCACTTCCTGAATGTATATATTCAGGCGATTCTGGTAGGGAGCCATATAAGAAAAATATTTTCCGTCGGGGGAAATCGAATAAGAAGTTTTTTCAGAATTTTTGAAAAAATCTTCTAAAGGGATCTGACGTACTTCCTTAGGGGTACAGGCATGTAGGAAAAACAGGGCGAATGTCCATATTCCTATATTTAAATAATTACTTTTCATAGGCTTAGATTTAATTGATTATTCTTTGTTTTTTGTTTATTATAGATAAAATATAGTTTATAAAAATGAGGAATCTGATGCCAGAGGAGTGGACAAACAAAAGTAATAAAATATTTAGTTATGTCAAGATAAGAAAGATAAAAACATATATTTTCCAATGGGAAAGTATGCTTAAAAGAGAAGAGATGGTGATATGTTTATGGGGCCACTTGCCGGACAAGGTGTTTTCCGTGCTGAAAGAGTGAAATTAACCGGAAAGGGAGTGATTTTCAGGTGCGAATTATTCTTCTGCTTCCGGAGTGAGCTGGGATTGTTTTCCCTTTGAGGCTTTCCACACTTGAATCTTCAGACAAATTATTAAAAAGAAAAATTTGTATCCCACAAATGCTTTTTATACTTTTGAGAAAATTTAAACGAAATGCATTATGGCAAGTATTAGAAGACTCAAGAAAGATGTAGATTATCTGACTTTTTCAGTAATAGGCGACTGTTTTAATTATAGCATCATAAGCGGTAAAAATAATCCTCATGTCAGTGAAATTGTGAAAAATATCATTGCTACCCGGAACGATTTGAGGGATAGGATTAATGCAGGCAGAAAAAAACAGGAGAAAAAAGAGGTGAAAAAGTATTACGATGCTATTTTTAATGATTTATTAAAGAGTGTGGACCAGGCTTTTACTGAACTGAGTGAGGCAGTGAAAAAAGCAGAATAAATGATTTTTTGATGAATAAAAATTCGGACTTTTGTTTTCCGAATGTTCGATGTAAATAGTTAAAGAAGCCGGAAAAAATTGTTTTACGGCTTCTTTTCTTTTAGAAAAGGGGGAGATATGGAATTTGTCGATGTGGAAGGAGTTGGGAAAGTTAAAGTAAGGAGAGGAGCTCATATTCGTTTTCTTACAGTCCGGGTAGCCGCTGGAAAAGGAGTGTGGGTGACAGTACCACGTGGTGTCAGTAAACGGCAATTAAGGGATTTTTTAGTAGAGAAGAGGGATTGGATTCTGCAGACGGGAGAGCAGATGAAACAATACGAACGGGAAACCGGATTGGGGATAAAGATCGGGGCTGAGATAAAGACTAAGTTACATGTATTGAAGATTGCAGAATCGGAGGGAGAAAAACCGGCTTACCGGATCGAAGGAAAGTATATTACACTTTGGGTCCCCCGAGGAATAAACCTGTCCGGAGTGGAAGAGATTGTTAAAAAGTTTGTGCTGGAAATATACCGGCTGGAATGCCGTCGGCTTTTGCCGGAGCGTGTCCGTTTATTTGCGGAGAAATATGGTTTTACATATACCCGTCTGTCGTTTCGGAATAATGTATCGAATTGGGGGAGTTGTTCCCAGGACGATCACATCTGCTTAAATATCAAACTGATGAAACTTCCCGATGAATTGATCGATTATGTGATTCTTCACGAGTTATGTCATACTTTAGAAAAGAACCATTCTGCGGCTTTTTGGGCATTGGTCAAAAAAGTTTGTCCGGATTATGCGGCGTACAGAAAGGCCCTTCGTGCTTACAATACCCGTCTTTAGTTTTGTCGTTGCATAAAGTAACTTACGTTAGCAGACAAAATACGGTCGTAAAAAGAGGGATGTAACAGCTGGAGAATAGACATATAGGACTCCGTAGTCAGTGTAAATTGTAGCACCGGATTTTGGAATTCAACGCTGCCTTCCAAGAGTAAAGGCAGTTGATCCGGAGGTGTGATTTTCAGGTAATTTTTGTGATACGAATAGGGTAAAACAGCCGGGCGCTGCCATTCCATGTAATCAATGGTCAGGCGTACACTGTCGTCTTGAAAAGTGACGACGGAGCCTTCCTTGAAAAAAGTGTAGTCTGTCAGTGAATCGCGTAGGGCTGCTTCGTCTTCCCCGGGTCGGGGCCATACGGTAATGGTTTTGTTCTGGATGACCCAACTCCCTTGCAGTTGCTCGTTTTTAGAATCGTTATCGTCGTTTCCGCAAGCAATGAATAGAAGAAGACTGATGAGATAACTGATAAATCGAAAGTTGTTGTAAATACTCATTTCCGGTCGATTTTTTGTTGATAATAGATTACCTAGGAATAATACGGTGAAAAAAATAAGAGGTTATACAAATCCCCTTTTTTACTGAAATAAGTATGTAAAAAATCGTATCTTTGTGTCAGGAAGATATCCTGGACAAAGGGAAATTCGGAGTAAAAAAGAAAAATAAAATTTTAAAAATATGTTACAAAACCAATTAAAACACATACGGGACATTCTGTCGGAAGTAAAGTATCCGGGAACGTCTAAAGATATTGTATCCTTGGATATGGTGCAAGGAATTAAAATCGAAGGAGAAAAAGTGATTTTCCGTTTAGTGTTTCAGAAAGCAAATGATCCTTTTGTATCTGCCGTAAAAAAGAAGTGCGAGGCGGCCATACGGGAAAATACGGAGTTTAAGGACATAGACATGGAAGTTGTTTTCCAGCAGGATTTAGAACGACCTTTGTCTTTGGAAAAAGTTTCCTATATTATTGCTGTTTCTTCGGGAAAAGGAGGAGTCGGCAAATCGACCGTTGCGGCAAATCTGGCTGTTGCCTTGGCTTTGCAAGGTTATAAGGTCGGTTTAGTAGATGCTGATATTTTCGGACCTTCTATACCAAAAATGTTTGGTTGTGAAGAGGCTCAACCTTATATGACGGAAGTGGATGGTAAAGAATATATTGTTCCGGTCGAAAAATATGGGGTAAAATTGCTGTCTATTGGTTTTTTTGTAGATCCGGCTTCTGCAACGGTATGGAGAGGGCCTATGGCTTCCAACGCCTTGAAACAAATGGTGGAACAGGGGTATTGGGAAGAATTGGATTATATGCTGATCGATTTACCTCCCGGCACGAGTGATATCCACCTGACGTTGGTGCAAACTGTGGCGTTGACGGGAGCTATTGTAGTGACGACTCCCCAACAGGTTGCTTTGGCCGATGCCGTCAAAGGGATTAATATGTTTGAGTCTCCCGGTATTCAAGTTCCTGTTTTGGGACTCGTTGAAAATATGTCATGGTTTACTCCTGCCGAATTACCGGAAAATAAGTATTATCTCTTTGGGAAAGAAGGCGGTAAACTACTGGCAGAAGAGAAAGGATTGCGTTTGTTGGGACAAATACCGGTGGTACAGCGTATTTGCGAGGGAGGTGATGCCGGCACACCCGTCGCTTTGGATCCGGATTCTATTACAGGGAAAGCATTTACAGAGCTGGCTGAGCATGTCGTAGAGGCAGTAGAAGCTACTCCGGATCAGGCTCGTCGAGTGAGAGTCCAGAGACATTGAAAAGAAACCCGCGTATGAAAAATCTTTATAAAAGATCGTCTAAAGAATGCTTAAAAAGGAAGGGAATATGAAGTGGACAATAAATAGCCTGGAAGAGCTTCAGGAGGTGGCCCGGAAGTTTTTGGAATATGTGGGGGAGAGGAAAATTTTTGCTCTTTACGGGGCAATGGGTGTGGGGAAAACCACTTTTGTAAAAGCAATAGGGAATTGTGCCGGAGTTACGGATGATATCAGTTCGCCTACTTTTGCGATTGTAAATGAATATCAGACAAAGACGGGAAAAGTCATATACCATTTTGATTTTTATCGTATAAATACCATAGCGGAAGCGATGGATTTTGGGTATGAAGAATATTTTTACGGAGGAGCTCCCTGTTTTATCGAATGGCCTGAAAAAATTGCTGAGTTGTTACCTTCGGATACCGTGGGTTGCTATTTTACAGAATTACCAAACGGAAGCCGGGAACTGGAAGTAAAACTTTAAGGAAAAGGTAGATAAAAACAAGATTTATAAAACGTTCAGCTATGGATAATACCGGTAATAGGGGGCCTTTGGGAAAAGAGTGGTTATTCTGTCAGGAAAAGCATATCTTTTTGAGTAAAAAACAGAAAAAGTTGGTACTCGGTATTCCCTATGAACTGGATAAAAATGAAAATCGAGTGTGTTTGACTCCGGAGTCTGTGCAGATACTTGTCTCTATGGGGCATACCGTCTTATTACAAAGGGGAGCGGGGATGAATGCCAATTATTCGGATACAGAATATTGTGATTCCGGAGCTTTTATTGTAGAAACAGCCACAGAAGTTTATACAGCCGATATCGTTTTAAAAGCAACTTCTGTTTCCTTACCGGAAGCGCGGTTGATGCATGATAAGCAGATTATTCTTTCTCCGTTAAAATTATTTGATCTGCGGAAAGAAGCTGTTATGGAGATGATGCAGAAAAAGGTAACAGCTTTGGGGTTTGATTTTATAAAGGATGAAGATGGTTTTTATCCGGTGATGCGGATTATGAGTGAGATTGCCGGAAATTGCGCCATTATGATTGCCAGTGAATATTTGGGGAATTCCCGGGGAGGTAAAGGTGTCATATTGGGAGGGATAAGTGGGATTACTCCGACAGAGGTGGTTATTCTGGGGGCAGGGACTTTGGGGGAATACGCGGCTCGTACGGCTTTGGGACTGGGAGCAACAGTGAAAGTGTTTGATCATTCTGTAAACCGGTTACGGCAACTGACGACGAAGTTAGGACAACGAATTTATACTTCTGTCTTTCACAAACCCGTATTGGAGCGGGCTCTGTCAACAACCGATGTGTTGGTCGGTGCCATGCGGTGTTTTGGAAATGAGGAAGATATAGTGGTCAGCGAAGAGCAGGTGAAATTAATGAAAAGAGGATCCGTTATCGTCGATTTGTCAATCGATCAGGGAGGATGTATCGGTACTTCCGGTCCAACGACTCACGAACATCCCACTTATGCTTATGAAGGCGTCATCCATTATTGTGTTCCCAATGTACTTTCAAGAGTAGCCCGGACAGCTTCCATCGCTTTTAGCAATGTTTTTTTACCTTTACTACAGGAAGTAGCTTGGGCCGGAGGTTTTCCGAATGCTATCCGGAACAATGCGGGATTGAGAAATGGTGTTTATATTTATAACGGGATTCTCACTAAAGAAGCGATTGCAGATAAATTCGGCTTGCTTTCCAGAGATATAAACTTATTGATCGCCGCTTTGTAAAAACCGAACTTGCCTCTCCTTTCCGATTATCGTCGTTGGGTGAGTTACTTGTTCGCTTTAGAATGCTGCCTCTGTCAATATCGTTTATCTTATGCTGGAATTACACATTAGGGACGTGCCCTTTTGTGTAATTTTAAATAAGCTTGTACTTTTGTATGTTTTAATAAATATTATGTTATGAAAAATTTTTGTATAAAAAGCGTCGTCTTTCTGTCTTTCGTTTTGATAAATAGTGGAATACTTTGTGCTCAATCTTTAGAAGATTTGTTGAAATCTGAGACAGCAAAAAAAATGTTGAATACAGTAAAAGAAAAAACGGGAGTTAAAAGTATAGAGGGAACCTGGCAATATGAAGGGGCTGCGTGTCAGTTTAAAAGTGATGATTTGCTCCAAAAAGCCGGAGGGATAGCTATGGCAGAAGGAATGAAAACAAAATTAGAAGCGGCTTATGCTAAAGCTGGAATTGTATCTGGAAACTTATCGTATACTTTTTCTGCCGATTCAACGTTTACCAGTCAGTTTGGTCAAAAAACTTTTAAGGGTACTTATTCTTATAATGCTTCGACAGGAATTTTAACGCTTAATTATTATTCACTTTTCCGTATGGAAGCTAGTGTGGTAAAAACATTAAAGGGTATTTCTATATTGTTTGATGCCGATCGGTTGTTGAAATTTGTTACCCTGTTGTCTGGTATTTCCAAGAGCTCTACTTTAGCTGCCGTGGGTAAAGTTGCAGCACAATATGATGGAATGAGATTGGGATTTGAATTAAAACAATAACGTAACTTTGTCCGATAGTAAATTCGCCAGGCAATTCCTGTAAAGAAATTATTTTTACAGGGATTGCCTGAATTTTTAGATTATTAGGCGGTTTGCCTGTTATTTTTAATTTGTGTTTAAACTCTATTATAGAATATGAGGGGAAAAAGTAGCTATGGAATTAAAAAAGAAAATCAGGTTTATGTTGTATGATTCGGTTCCTTATGAACTTTATTTGAATATTCGGGGAAAAGGGAAAAAATTACACACTAGGGCACGTCCCTAATGTGTAAAAGTTGTATATTTACAGATAATGGGAATGCCTGGTGAATAAATTACACATTAGGGCACGTCCCTAGTGTGTAAAAAGGGAGGTTATTATGAAAAGATATATGTATGGTTTAGGAATAATGGTGGGGATGTTGGGATGTGTGGTATCTAGGTCTTCAGAGGAAATAGAATTAGCGAAACGGACTGTTACAATTGAGAAATTGAGACAGCATACAGAAATACTAGCGGATGATTCCTGTCAGGGGAGGAAACCTTTTTCAGAAGGGGCGCAAAGGGCTGTGAATTACATAGCGGGGCAAATGAAAGAAATCGGATTGAAGCCTTTTCGGGGAAATTCTTATTTACAGGAAGTTCCTTTGGTATTGTCGGTCACTGAAGTCTCGCCGGAGATGTGTCTAAGAACTCCAAAACAAAATAGGATTTTACGCAGATCTGATGATTTTATCGCTTTTACCGCAAGGATAGAACCATCCATTGAGATAGAAGAGGCTGAATTGGTATTTGCAGGTTATGGTATTGTCGCTCCCGAATATGGAAAGAACGATTATGCAGGTATTGAAAATCCCCAAAATAAAATAGCTGTAGTTTTAATTAATGATCCGGGATTGGGGAAAGGGGATGATTCTTATTTTAAAGGGGATGTAATGACTTATTACGGTCGTTGGACGTATAAATTTGAAGAGGGAGCCAGACAGGGATTGAAGGGGGTTTTGATTATTCATGAATCTTATGGAGCCGGTTATCCTTGGAGTGTACCTCAAAATTCTGCAAAAGCGAAGTTGTATATCGATGAAGATCAGCAAAATTATACCTGTGCTTTAACCGGTTGGTTACAGGCTGACGTGGCTGGAACTTTACTGGAAGATTGCGGGTTGGAGTTGGAAAAGTTGAAAGAGGCCGCAAAATTGCCGGAATTCCACCCTTTCTCCTTAAAGTCTTTTGTTTCTGTCTCTCTGAAAAATAAATTTGTAAAACAGACAAGTCCCAATGTGATCGGATACATTGAAGGTTCCGGAAAAACTGACGAGAGCATTGTTTACCTGGCCCATTGGGATCATTTGGGATACGGTACTCCGATTGATGGAGATTCGATCATCAACGGGGCTACGGATAATGCTACGGCTGTAGCTTGGTTACTTGAAACGGCCCGCTGTTTTCATGCCTTAAAGGAAAAACCTCGCCGGAATGTTATTTTTCTTTCTCCGACCTGTGAAGAAACAGGGTTCTGGGGTACGAAATATTATGTTGATCACCCGCTTTTTCCTATAACAAAAATAGCTGCTGTTATCAATCTGGACGTCATTCCTTTATGGGGAGAAAATAAGGATGTGACCATAACAGGATATGGACATTCCACTTTGGACGAAAGTGTAGCTGAATTAGCTTCTGCTTACGATCGCTACGTCCTGCCAGATCCGGACGCCCATAACGGTATGTTTTACCGTTCCGATCATTTCCCTTTTGTACAGAAAGGGATTCCTGCGATGTTTGCGAAAGGATGGAATGACAATCGTAGACATGGAAAGGAATGGGCAAAGGAAAAAATCAAGCACTATTGGATAGAAATTTACCATAAGCCTACGGATCAGACGCATCCGGAAACGGACGATTACGGTGGATTAATGCAAGAAGTAAAATTATTTTTCGATTTGGGTTATCTCTGGGCCAATACGGAAGATTATCCCCAATGGAAACCAGAATCTGAATTTGCCCGTATTTTGGAGCGATAAACAGGGATTTTTTGTCAAGAGGTAAAATGTTTATTTCTAGTGAGTAATCTTTCAATCTTTTATGGGAAAAAATAATCGTTCCACTGATGTATCTGGATTTACGGACATTTTTTATAAAAAAAGGATGACCAAAATCCTTACATTCTGGTCATCCTTCCCTATAAATTTACCTGTGTCTATTCGGCTGCAGGCATAAATATCACTTTTCCGAGCTGTGAGTTATCTACTTGGTGGAAAATCACCTGTTCGATATTTTGCTCATTTTGAACGGCTACGTTCCAAGTATTTCCTTGTGCATAGACCGTCATAGGCGAGTTATTGTAAAGGTCGTATAGTACGCCGTTATTGCCATTGTCACGGAAAATGTTGCCGCCAGGGTTATAATCGTTTCCTTGGGTAAGATTTCCTAAGTTTAGCGAAGGTCCTGTGCCTCCACTGACATTACCGATATTAGTAATACCCCACAGATGGCCTGTAATGGTGTTTCCACTCATATATATTTTTTGACCTCCTCCGGTATTATATATACTGACACCGCTACCCCCGTTCATCGGGTTCGAATCCCATTTGTTATTTTCCAGGATATTGTTGATGATGCGAATATCCATTACGCCGTTGGTCGTAATTCCGTATCGGCAGTCGCTCACCTTGTTTCCTTCAATGAGTACTTTGTTTGAACCTGCGATACTGAGCATATTGTTTACTGCGATCCCTCCATTTGTTGTGATTTCTCCCGGACCGATCACCGTATTGCCTATGATTTCCACCTTGTCATCACCTGCTACTGTCACATTAATCTGCGGCCTGTTGCGGGCATTATTAGAATTCTTATAGATGTAGTTATTTTTAAATAACAAGGGAGTTGTCATATTGGCTCCACCCATAATAGCCGGATAACCGTTTTCAAGGAAATCACATTCAGAAACGGTCATTAATCCGCTACCCCCCAGATTGATTGCTGCGTAGGAGTCGGTGATTCCTTTGAACGTACATTTTTCGATGGTCAAAGGAATAGAACCGAAGAAGCGGATCGGACATGCTGTAAAAGTTACATTGCGAATTTCTCCGCCGCCGACTTCCCCTGTAAAATAGAGCGGTGCAGGCACGGAATTATTGTCGTAAGGGAGAATCTCTGCTGAGTTTTCAGGAGTAAAATCCACCTTACCAAGTATTTTAATTTGGATGTCATGGCAGATTCGGATTTTTTCTCCATCCTCTATCGATAACGTATCTTCTTCGGCAATTATAAAATTAGCCGTAACTGTATAACCGCCTTCAACGGCTTGCACCCCGGAAGATTCCAGTTTACTTAGATCGGCAAAAGTATACTTGCGTCCTTCTCCGTCGGTCGTAAAGACGTCGGTAACTTCGAGTTCACATTCTGCTTTTAGGTTTCCCGACTGAGCTGTCACGACGGCTGTTCCGATTACGTGTGCTGTAGCCACTCCTTTGTCGTCCACTGACAGGACGGCAGGATCGGAGGAATTCCATATAACTTTTTCGGGAAGAATGGCACCTGCTGGTTCTGCTTCAACGCTTAAAGACATGATTTGTTCTATGGTGAGGCGTTTTTGAGGAGCTACAATCCGGATGGACTGTGCCTCTACAGGAGTTGCTTTTTGAATAATGCGTAAAGAAGCGATTGCTGTACCGGCGGAAATCGTTGCTTTCACTTCCCGGTCTACACTACTCTCTGTTTGCAAAAGCTTGACGGTAATCACGGCAGCTCCCGCCGGACCGCTTTCGGGCGTAATCTCTACCCAGTCGTTTTCATCCAAAGAAACCGACCACAAAGTTGTAGTAGAAAAGGAGACATCCCGACTCGTCGCGTCATCAGGCGTGAATATAATTTCAGAAACATCACCGGACAGGATAATCTGATCCGGAATCTTTTCGTCGTCACTACAGCCTGTAATAAGAGCTAGCAAAGACCACATAAATACTGAAAATCGAAGCAGTTTTGTCTTCATAAATCTAAAATTTAAGTAAATAAATAAAAGTCCACCTCTTTTAATATAAATCACCTTTTTTATTTATTTTAAATCAATAAATTAGAGAAAAATTTGATTACATAAATCTTAAAAATTTATATTTTTAAAAGAAGTTTGACGTTTTTCAACAATAAGGTTTTGGACAAAAATAATGATTTACTTTTTATTATGGGGCTTATTCCGAGAAAATATACATCTAAGGTAAATAAAGTTAATTTTACCTCGAAAGAAGGTACCAAGTAAAATTTCTCGTTGGTGAAAGTGTGAAGAAAATATAGTTCCTTAAAACAGGTATAATTTTTCATCTTTAAAAAATCTTCTTTTCTTGGTTCGAAGAAAGTTTTTGTTTCAAAAATTTATTTCTCCCCTCTTTTCATTAGTCCTTCTAAGCCTTTGTACATAATAGGTAAAATAATTGAAGGTTTCCATAGAGTACCCTTTTAACCGGATATATTTTTGATTATACTCTTAGAAAACAGCATTCGTATCCCAAATTTTTAGCGGTATTTCAATCTACTTGTTTCTTTCTCAATTTCCCCCAAGGGGACGGACCTTTTTGGCGAAAAACAGGAATCATTCTTCCACCTCCTCCTTCTGCTGGTTTTTGGAGAGTAAAATACGGTGAAAATTACACGTTAGGGCACGTCCCTAATGTGTAAAAAGAGGAGTTTGCCTGATTGGAGAAGAAGATAGGGAAGCCAATTCAGGGATTGAGAGAATAGGGAAAGAAAAAAGGATGACTGCAACAATCATCCTTCTTGCTTTGTGGTATCACCTGGAATCGAACCAGGGACACAAGGATTTTCAGTCCTTTGCTCTCTTCGGCTGTCGAAAGCTTCGCTTTCTCCTGCCCCAACTGAGCTATGCCACCTTTTGCAGTTATCTTCTTTTGTTCCAGTTTACCTCATGGTTTAACTTGTCAAATAAATGAGAGTATGTTAATACTATTGTTATTTCTCTCTGTTGTCTTGTTGTTTGTTGCGTAAAAATATACTTTATTTCCTAATTTATCAAATGGGATATTTTCATTTTTGGGTATATAAGTAATCAATTTTTCATTTTGTCTCACAAAAAAAAGAGCCGACAAACATATATTTGCCAACTCTTATATATTGCAAAAAGGGTTAGTGCTTATTTGTATTCAATTGTAGCTGTTACTTCTAATGTTTCAGTTTTGTCTATTGCTTTCATTACAGTGACATATCCGTCTTTGTCAAATTCATATTCATAATTGTAATATTGTGAACTTAATATTAAATTCTTATTTTTTGTACCAAAATAGCCAAAGCTGAAAAGTGAGTTGCAGAGTGTTGAACAGTCATAGAAATTTAACCCTGCTGTCTTGTTTTCATTGTTGTTATATGAGTAAGTATAAACACGATTTTCATAAAAATCACTACCTTCTTCTTTAGTTATATTGCCATCTTCCCAAGTAATCTTGAAATCTTCATAATTACTCTTTATGTTTATAAGTTGATTGTTCGTATTGTAAGTATAAGTTGTTATTTCATCGTTTTCTCCTTTGTATTTTTCGTTTGAATAAACACTAAGACCATCCGAATTAAGCAGATAGGTACTTTCATTGGTATAAGGTTTATTGTCACAACGGTCTATGCCTTCTGTATAACAAATAATTTTCTCATCAGTATAAGTGTAAGTACTTGTATAATACTCTTCCTTTTCTATATCACCTGTTTCTTGTATTATTCTTCCTTGTTTATCATAACTAAAGGTATATACTTCTTTCCAAGTATCACCTTTTTCCTCTTTATGAGTATATACTATTTTGCTGACTAACTTTTCTCCGTTAGCTCCTCTAACATTATCGTTTTCATCATCTTTTGAACATGACACAAACACCATAGCGACACAAGTCACTAATAACATAAAAATCTTTTTCATAGTAATAAATTATTTAGCACCTATGTTCCCTGTTCGGTAAGTTGTTATAAATAAAGAAAGCGTGGGAACTTAGTTTATTCACTTTGAGGTACGACCAAGCACCCACAGGAAAATAAACAGCCACCCACGCTTAACCTTATATATCACAAATGTGCATATACGGCAAGCATGAACGTTTGTACTGCTTATCCTTTCCTGTTAAAATTTGGTCGTTTTCAAAGTGAGGATAAAGCTAAACGCTTCTATTTTAGGTAATTATATACGAATTAACCTTGCTAAATAATACCGCTCCTAACAATTAGTTTTGGGCGGTATTTTATTTTTGTTAATAACTTTTCCGCTTTTTTGCGATGAATTTTCATACAAACCTGTTATAAGGTAGAAAACGTGGTTATGCTATGAACGACTACTTTGATACCTCATAATGTACATACTTGAATTCAAGTACAGCTATTTCGACTATTCCCCTCAACACGGATGGTCGGTGGTAGCTGTATATCGCAAGATATTTAAGTAACATCTGTTCATAGCATAACCACGTTTTTATCTATACCTGCTATACACAGATAACTGTTTTCCCAAGCAAATTTTCTTGCCAGAGTTATATATAGCAAGAACTATAAACTTTGGTAAGATGAACTTGCAATCTTTTAGCTCATTATTCGATTTACTACAAGCATTCCCAACGGAACAATCTTGTATCGAACACTACGAAAAACTACGTTGGTCGAATGGAGTTGTCTCTCCCTATGACCCTTCGTCTAAAGTCTATAACTATGGTAATGGAAAGTATCGTTGTAAGAACACTGGATTGAACTTTAATGTCAAGACAGGTACGTTATTCCAAGATAGTAAAGTTCCACTGCAAAAGTGGTTTGTAGCAATATGGTTAGATGCTTCCCATAAGAAAGGTATTTCATCTTGTCAGTTATCTCGTGATATTGGCGTTACTCAGAAAACTGCGTGGTTCATGCTACAACGTATTCGTGAATGCTTCTTTTGCGAGAATAATCATCAGTTAGAAGGAGACGTTGAATTGGATGAAACTTTCGTTGGCGGTAAAAATCATAATCGTCATGCTAACAAAAAAGTAAAGAAATGCCAAGGTAGGAGCTTCAAAGATAAAACTCCAGTCATGGGTATGCTCGAAAGAGGTGGAAAAGTAGTATGCCGTGTCGTAAAGAATACCTCAAAGAAAAGCCTTACCGCTCCGATACTCCGAACTATCAAACGTACCGCCACGTTATTTACTGATGAATGGTGCGGTTATGATACAGTTGGTAAAATATATACCCGATATATCGTTGACCATAGTCACGGACAATACGTTGACGGAGATGCTACCACTAATAGTATAGAAGGCTTCTGGTCTATATTGAAACGTGGTATTATTGGTATCTATCATAAGACAAGCCGTAAGCATTTACACAGATACGTTAATGAATTTGTATTCCGTTACAACACTCGCAAAGTTAGTGATAGTATGAGATTTAATTTGTTACTTTGCAATACGGAATATCGTATAACTTATAAGCAATTGACAAATGGCTAAAAAGAAACAAAATCAAGAAGAAGTCATGAAGATTTTAAGTGGAATCCGTCCAAAACAAAAGGAACAAACTTCTGTTCCTCTCGATGAGTTATTGCTGAAAACGATAAACGTTAAGCCACGCAAAACGAGAAAGAAGAAATAACAGCCTTCTAAAATTCGATTTTGGGAGCTTTTTCTTCCGTGGTTTTCTTTATCTTCTTAACCCAGCACTGCTTTTTGTCACTCCAATAAATACCGTTCTTTTTAAGAATAGCGTCAAAAGCTCTTTGTGATTCCTCATCTTCAAGTCCTGCACTATTCCAATCAGTATCGTTATCCCAGCCAGTGCTGGAATTGAAATAATCATTCAAATCAACTTTCCTCTCCGTATAGCTTTCTGCCCGTGGCGTAGGCATAGGTGCTACCACTTCTTCAATTTGATAACTCTTTCGGAGTTCTCTTTTTTCTACTGTACGATTGTAGAAGAATAGGGCAAATAATACAAGCGGTATAAGCACGATAGTCCATAAGACCTTGACGAGTGTATCACTTTCTCCTTTTTCTTTCTCTAAATGCTTGGAACATGCTAATACAATCAGTCCTACGATACCCCAGAATATAGATAGGAAGAACCAGTTTACAGAATTGCGTCCTTTTCGGGATGCTAATACAGCGGTGGCGATGGAAATGCCCAGTCCACACAAAATACAGAATAAACCTACAAAAAGTTCCATAATGGCGAATTTTTAACGAGTAACTCTGTAGGCAACCGATGAGAGTATATTTTTACCAATGTTACTAATAACAGAAGTGGGCTGCCATCCATGCATACTCGTTAGGTATCGCCAAACACCTGTATATACGCACAGATAGGCAGCCCACCATATATGAGCTGTCCTCTGCGCCTTGTATATACCTCTTTGATAATTTGGCGATTTCAACGAGTATAAGGCACTTCCTTTTATTTCCAAAACTTTGTCCCGAAGGACGTTGCAAAGATAATCAAAAATAAGAAAAGGGAACTATCCGTGAGGACGTTCCCTTCATATTTCCATAAATTCTTCTTATCTTTGCGATGCAATTCGCTCTCCCCAGAATGAATATGCAATCGTAAATCAAATTGGTATGTTCAACTCTTAAAAACAAAAGAATTATGGAAATGGAAATTCTTGTTGATTCTTATTGGGATGGTTACCATTTTGTAGGCAAATACATCAAAATACGAATCGGCTATGTTACCTACTTATAACTGGCTAATCATTTATCAATAGTCCTATAATCGGGATTAACCTTGATTTTACTCCGTATCTTAATATCTTCAAATAGTTTACGAATACAGAGAACGCCTAAACTATCACCAAGTTTAGGGAAATTCTTTGTGAACCTTTCTTTCAGAAGATGAAGACGCAAAGAGTGCTTTTCTTCGTCCTTATAATCAAATTGCTCCTCAAATAAAATCTGATTATTACGTTCTCCCTTTACAATGATAGTGGCTTCCTTGCCTCCGTTATCCTGTACTTCAATTGAAATTATTGTTCTGTTCATATCTACAAAGTTTATAGTTTATGAGATAGAAAACTTTGTAGGGTTAATTCGTATATAATTACCCTATTTTAAATATGTTTTGTCATTCCGTTTGTACCGAACGACACCACAAATATAGCAAATAAAAGCATCGCACAAACGTATTGTGGGTGGCTGTGTTGCAAAAGTAAACAATCTTATAGTTTTCCTTCATCAGAGTAACTGTAATAACTTTTTCTTTCCGGCGAAACTATAATGTGGTCCATTAGTTTAATATCGAATAGTGCTAATGCCTTTTTAATCTTTTCGGTTGTCATATCATCGTAAGTGCTTGGCGTTAATATTCCTGCTGGGTGGTTATGACTAATAATAGCCTGTGTTGCATTAGCCAATAAACAAGCCTGTGCGACCTGTTTAATATCTACTATTGCGCTTTCTGTTCCACCCTCACTCATATTAACTACTCCTAAAACCTTATTGGCATTATTCAATAACATGACCTTAAAACTTTCCTTATACTCAATAGTTGAAAGGTCATAACAAAATAAAGTTAATAAGTAGTTGCAGTCTTTTGAGGAGTTGATTTTGTATCTTTCCGAAACCTTAACTTTAGGCTCATAAGTAAGTTTCACTTCGCTCACTTTTAATGAATCCAGTAATGTAATTTCCATTGCTCAAAAATTAGTATTTAATTAGTATAATAATTTCAAAATAAAATTCATATTATCATGCCGTCCAAGTTGGCAAGTGTAAGCCTGTTGTGTAAATCACTCTATTAGTAATCAATAGTTGGATATTTCAAACTAATCGAAAATAGGCAAATTGTGTGCTGTCATTCCTGTGTCACTGTCAGCAATATATTTTAATGAGAGGAAGCCGAAGCTCCCCCTCACCGCATTACTGCTTATTTTTTCAAAATAAACAGTTCTGCTCCCCTATATCATGTAAATCAAATGATTTTTCTAAGATTTTCGGGAGGGGTTTAAATGGTCTCGCAAGTATAGGGAGTAACACATACACGTATTTTATATCCGGCATAGTTCGGAAACTCTCTAAGGTATAAATGAGCGTTATTTTCTAATGGTTATAATGTTTTGATTGTGTGCCCTGTTCATTCTTTTGCTGTAAATGGTCTTAGTATCTTTGTATCATAATTATGTAAAGATTATAGTTTTTCAAATTCCACTTTCAAAATCATTGCGCAATGAAACACACCAATAATGAAGTAAGCACTTCGGGTTGGTATGGAATGGAACACCACAAAGAAATTCACACAATCGACTTTTATCGGTTTATCAATATGGAAACACTTTGTAGGCTTCATCCCGAATTATTCAATCCCGATGTTTGGTTGTCCGACAATCCACTGAAAATAACCAGACCTAAAAAAGCCAAGTTAGTAAAGCGTAAGTAATCAGTAAATAGTCAGTATCCTTAAATCATACCGGATGCTGACTTTTGTTGTTTCTTCTTTTTATTATTGTTAAATCAAAATAAAGTTTCTATTTTTGAAACGCGAAACATATTCTAAATAGACCGAGCATTACTGTCTTATCTTAACGGATTATATCCGTTATTCTGATATACGGTTCTGTTCCTCCTTTAGTGGGGCGGCTTGCCGTCCTGCTGCTTCGGTCTATTTGGAGTGTTTCGCAACGGGGAGGGCGGAATCGTATTGTAAAGTAAATCGTTTCACTTTCTCCAACTGTCAGCCCTCTGTTTATATATTCTTTCTGTAAACTGTCACAAGTCAGATATATCTCATGTGTTATTTTAAAGTTCCTCATATCCAACTTAAATAAATTCCTGTCAAGCTGTAATAAATCATCTTCATAACTAAGATATTTAATATCCAATCCTTTTTGCATTAGTCCTTTAATCACAATTTGTCGGCTTGCCTTTGTCATGGTGTTAACCTCCGTAACAAGTTGTTCACTCCGTTGTAACTCATTTTCCGAGCTTGTTTTAAACTCCTCATAAGTAAGCGTAGTAGTGTACCGTGTTTCATTAAATATATGTGTTATCTCTCCTCCGTATTGGCTGTCTCTTATTCTTCCTGCAATCTGTATAAACAAGGTCGAAATATCCACCAAAGTATGCGATTTGTATTTATCACTCACAATGTAAGTTCTGCCGTCTTCATCGTAAATGTCGCATCCCTCAAAAGCGGTTGCTGTATAAAAGTTAATCTTCTTGACTGTTGTTGTCGTGTCCTCAATCGGATAGTCATTTCCTAACTTTGCTTGATTAGTCTTTTTTCCTCTGCCTTGTTTGCTATCATCGGCACAAATAACTCTGACCTGTTCCGGTGGTAGTTTTAATTGATGTATAATCGAAGCCGGAGAATCGACACTATTATAAAAGAAATGCAAGTTTCCTAATAATCTGCCCTCTAAAGCATCAGTAATCAGTTTGCAAACAACTCTATTTGGATTGTTAGTACAGTTCTGTATCACTTTAACCTCTCTAACATTTTGCCACTTAATTCTCGTAATCGGTAAGTCCTTTAGTTCATCCAGCATAAACTCCCTGTCTATCGGTGTAGCAGTCATAAAACAGACCCATTTAAACTGCTTGCTTATTTTCAATAATCCTTTAATTGCAGGATTCCTAAAAGCATAATGATTAAACAAAACGTGTTCTTCATCGACAAGTAAAAGAGTATTATCATACGGTCGTTTCCCGTATTTCTCCAATAGTCTCACAACTCGTCCGACACTATCATAAGTAACCATTATCTTAACTGTTGTATGAGAAAGTATATAACTAATAATCTCTGCATCTGTAACTCCACCGTAAACCCCTAACACGTGTTTATGCTGTGCGACCTTATTCCTAACCAAGTTCCTATAAAGCACTGCTATAATTGTAGGGTATTTATTATTAATTGCTAAATCTGTTCCTCCGCAATTCGGTTTCCCTTTGTCAAGTAATCCGTACGGGTGTCTTTCTATAACTGCATCTAAGTAATTTGCATTTTCATCTGCTTGTAAAGTTGTTTCATTTTGTTTGTAGTCTATGTTCACCATAGTAAAACGTAGTAATAGTATTATAAATTGAATAATCTTGTTACCGGATATTTTGATACTTCTTTCTTTATAAGTGATTTTCTCATTTCCGAATCAACAAATCCGGCTCATCTTGAAATTGAAACCGGATAAAATGAACTGTCTTTTTATATAAGAGAAAACCCCATTTCCCGATTAAGAAATCCGGCTCACATACCGGACAAAATGAAAAGTAGTTTCTTATAAGGAAAAAATGAAAAACTTTTGGTATGACACCTAAATAGGTGTGTTTTAGTATAAATCTTAAAAAATTAAGCACAATGAAAAATTATTCTATTTTATCACAAGACACTAAGGAGATTGCAAATTCTATTAACGTAGAGGATATTGTAACTGACTTTCTTGAAAAAGAAAGAAGAAGAGCAATTCGAGGTACTTTTTCATCGGGAAAAAAGAAAGACCCTTTCTATCTTCTAAATGAGAAGTACAGAGTATTGCTTTCTAAACAAGTTAGTCAATCTCTTGAAGTTAAAAAGGCGGTCTTTGAGCAAGCGTTGAAAGCTGTAAAAGGCATCAGCCGAGATGGTTATTTGAGCGCACTGCGTGATATAACGTTTAATCGACTGTTAGCCAATTTCAAGTTTATGCGTGATTGCTTGGAGTTGAAATTGAATCCATTTAATGCTGCTCTGAACATTGCTATGGCAGGAGCGAAACAAGTGGATAAGGTTTTGACTTTAGGTATCGAAGTTGTGTATGGGAGCGATGTAGATTCATTGAAAGACGCAATCTTTTCGGAAAAAGAATTGGCACATGCCAAATTTTCTTCTGTTTCAAATGTCGTTTCTAATAAGCAATTAACTGAAGCTCAAAGATTGATTTCTGCTATGGAACAAGTTCTCAACCTTGTGGAAACAGAGCAGAAATAATGTTTTAAAAGGATAGTTTTATTTGTTTGCAAACCTCAATTTTAATATGCTTACTATATAGTTATTTTTTCAGATATAAGATAGGTAGAGCCTTATTAGTCAATTTCAAATCTTTTCGTATAGCTTTTAATAATTCTGTCAAGTATTTATCATGTAAATCAGAATGCTTGCCAACGCCTTCGTTTTCGTAAGCTAACAATTTTATAATCACATTCTCCTTAGCTATAAGAAGTAATTTATCTCTTGCAAACACATAATTTTTCATAGTATTTTTATCAGTATTATTTGCCGCAAGATTGTGAAGGGCTTCGATATAGGCTATATAATGTTCTTCTTTTAATTTTCTTGTTTGTAGAATAATTGTATTTCTGTTAGCTAAAATCGCACCTAAAATTGATACGATGACAGCAACTAATGCCCCTATGATTGATATATATAATTCCATTTAGCATATTTTTAATATGCTTCAAAGTAATAAATAATTTCCTATATATAAAAATTCCCCTCACTTCCATTGTAGAGCAAGGGAAATATAATTTTAGAGTAAATTGCTCATAGCTTCATCAACTTGCGTATTTTCAAAACTGTCAAGGTAAATTTGTGTCACTTTCTCGCTGCTGTGTCCCATAGCTTCACAGATAATTGAAGTATTAACGCCCGAACGTTTTAGGACTGTGGCGAATGAATGACGGGCAACATAAGTAGTCAAGTCGATAGGTAAGTTTAATTCTTCGCCTATGTCCTTTAGATGATTATTGACTTTCGTAATGACCTTGTGTATTCGATTTCTTTGCTGTTGTTCCGTTTTATGGAACGTAGAAAGAATCGGGAATATATGGTCTTTCTTTTGTCCGGTATTTTTCGATTAATTCAATCGCTTTCGGTTGCAAGGGCAAATTTATTAGCTTATGTGTCTTAGTTCGGGTATATATTAATCGGTTGTCGATAATGTGCGCATGAGTAATATATGCCATATCGACAAAGTTAATACCGCCCATGAAATAGGAAAAGGTAAACAAATCGACTGCAAGTTCGGTGTAAAAGCTTTTGTTCGTGTAGTCGTAATTTATGACCGCTGTAACATTGTCCTTTGTCATGGCTCGCTTTGCTGTAACCGAATGTAGTTTGGAAACTTTATAGGATTTAAACGGATAGTAGTCCGGTTTGACTATCTTTTGTTCCAGTGCTATATTGTAAATGGCTCTTAAGGTGCGGAGCCGGATCCCGATCGTGTTTTCCGCAAATCCAGTACTGCGTAGCCATTGCTCGTATTTCTTTAGCCATGTAACGTCAATATCCGAAAAGTATATGTTTAAATGCTTGTTATACTTTATCAGCGAATTATAAACTTGCAGAATGGATAGGGCATAGCCTGTGCGCTTGGCAGTTTTGAAGCGTTCGATTTGTTCGGTAAACAGTTCGCCAACGGTTTTGGGTTTAGTCGGGTTGGTTAGTTTCTCGACTAATGTAGTAGCAGTAAACTCCTTGTTTTCGGCTTTAAACTCGATTAGTTGCTCTTGATACTGTTTCGTTTTTTCGGTGATAAGGCGTAAAATAGCATCCCGATTCGGACAACTCCGCTTAGGCTGATTCTTGGTAAAATCCCAAAATTGCGGATGAACGGACACGCCAATACTATTGTATTTTTTCTTGCCGTCTTTTGAAATTCGGAGCATTAACGGGTGTTCTCCGTTTGAAAGTGTCTTTGATGTGTAGTAAACGATTGAAATACAGGCGTTCATAGTTAAATTCCGGTTTAACTCTCGGTTTAACTTGACCGTTGAAAACGCATGAAAAACGCATAAAAAAGAAAAGCAGTTACTTTCGTAACTGCTTTATTTTGAGGTGGTATCACCTGGAATCGAACCAGGGACACAAGGATTTTCAGTCCTTTGCTCTACCGACTGAGCTATGACACCTTAAACAGGTTACAAATGTAAGGTATTTTACCGAAAAGGCCAAAATGATTTTATACTTTTCTTTTCCGAAGTAAAACACTCAGGTAAATGAAGAGGCAGAGGATCGGTAAGGTAGCGAGCGGGACAGCCGGTTGTAAAAAGAACCAGGAGGGGACACCTATTATTAACAAAATCTGATAAAGAACGAGATATTTGCGAATGAGGCCGGGTAGTTTTTTCTTTAAAAAGAAAAAAGCGGCAATGAAATTGAGCGGGTTTGCCCAGATTAAATTATAATTCGGGGCGGTCATCGGATGTAAGGTGAAATATCCTAAAAATAGCAATAACATACCAATTAATCCCGAAGTTAAAAAAAGAGGAATGGCGATTATTTTTACTGTTTTTCTGGAAGTAAATTTTTGTAAAATCAATACGATCAATACGCTACAAATGGAAAATACGAAAAAGGGAGAAAAATACCAGGGATTGAACACAGGGGTATCCGAGGCTTTGAAAACGGTAACGGCCGGTTGGGCCAGGGGTTGCCCCTGATCAGTAGCCGAAGCTAAGCCTTGCATAAGATAGTCCGGTAAAAACAGGGTCTCCTGAGGAGTGGCCACCCGGGAACCCGATTGACCCAGTATCGTATGAATTCCCCATTTTACCCAGGGCATACGGCAAAGGTATTCGTCTAACAAATTCCAGAAACTTTTATCTGTTTCCCGGATATGCCATTCTATAGGGGATTTTATACTTTCGCTGATCATGTCCCGCACCCGGGTTGAACAATTGTCAAATAAAAAATTGTAAAGATAGGTCCGATTTTCCGGTAGCTGGTTTTTCAACAGATTGTCGAAAAGTTGTTGTTTGGTTAAGGAATCGAGCTGCAAAGTTTGAGACCAGACACTCCGGTCATCTAAAATATAAAAAGAGATGAAATTTTCATACGAAGTGACGCTCAATTGATAGAGAAGGAGTCCCTTAGCATATTTCAGATAGAAATGAGGAGTTCGAAAATCGAAGGTGCCGTAATTGAATACCGCATCTATTTTCTGGTAGGGGTCGGAGACCCGGATAGCTGTATGTCCGAAGAGGGAATATAATTCTGTTCCAGGCGCGCAAGTTAGGATACTGATTTCAGCCTGGGGAGAGAGTGTAATGGCTGAGCTTGGAAGACTTATCCACAAAGTCAGGTATAAAATAAAACAACGGAGGATATTCATATAGATGTTGTTTTCAATTTTTAGTTAAAAATATGTCGTCTATTCTTCATTCTGACCTCCCGGATGTTTATACTTAAAACCTTATTTTCTGGCTTTTCGGAGGTTTCTATATTTTAATTTCTTTGGGATATTTTATGTCCCATAAAAAGAGAGCTTTTCCTGGAACAGAATTACCGGCTCGGCAACGGTCCTTGGACTCGATGATATTTTTTAATTCTGCTATTGAAATTTTTCCTTGCCCGATCTCCAGCATCGTTCCCACAATAGCCCGTACCATATTGCGTAAAAATCGATCGGCTTGTATCGTAAATACCAACTGTTCTCCGGTGTCCGTCCACTCTGCTTTCAGAATTTTACAATTATTCGTCTTCGTATCCGTATGTAGTTTTGAAAAACTTGTGAAATCAGTATATTCGAATAAAATACGGCAAGCTTCGTTCATTTTTTGCAGGTCCGGTAAAGGATAAGTTCGGATAGCATATTCTTCTGTAAAAGGATTTTTGAATTTATTGATAAAATATTTATATGTCCGGGATAAGGCTGAAAAGCGGGCGTGGGCTTCCGGCTGAACCGGATAAATAGAATATATCGCTATGCTTTTGTCTGTCAGACGATTCATTTTATAAATCGTCTGGCTGATATCCTGTAGAGACGTGGGTACGTCAAAATGAGCGACAAAAAATGCAGCGTGTACACCTGTATCCGTACGGCCTGCTCCGGTGAGACTGATCTCCTGACGTAAAAGGGTAGAAAACGCCCGGTTCAGTTCCTGTTGCACAGAGGGAGCATTTGGTTGTATTTGCCAGCCGTTATAAGGGGTACCGTTATATGCTAATTCCGTAAAATACCTGGGCATAAATAAAAAATTACGCTTCAAAGATAGTAAGAAAAAACAATAATTAATGAAGGAAGAAATACGGATTCTTATAAATTGTCAGCATAGTTTTCAGATACAGTTGTTTAAAGTGATTTGTTTTCCCGGTTTCCGGAAAGATGAATTCCCAAAAGATAAATATTTCTTCGTTAAAAAATTAACTTCGGAATTCTGTTAGAAAAAATGTATATAATTTAATATATTTGTATGCAGGATTGTAAAGTCTGAAGAACAAGAATTGGTAAAAATGAGTATTACAGAAAATATAGAGAAGATTGCGAATACCTTACCTGCACAGGTGTGTTTAATAGCTGTGTCTAAAACAAAACCGATAGAAGATATTGAAGAGGCTTATCGGTGGGGACAACGGGCCTTTGGGGAAAACAAAGTTCAGGAATTGATCCGGAAGCAGGAAGTGTTGCCGGAGGATATCGAATGGCACCTGATCGGGCATCTACAAACCAATAAAGTGAAAGAGGTCGTTCCGGTTGTCACGCTGATTCATGCGGTGGACAGCCTGAAGTTACTTTCTGTTATAAACCGAGAAGCCCATAAAATAGGACGGGTAGTAGACTGTTTACTGCAGTTGCACATTGCGGAGGAGAGCACAAAGTTTGGATTGAGTGAGGCTGAAACGGTTGAACTATTAGAAAGTGAAGCCTATCGGGAAATGCAAAATATAAGAGTTATCGGTGTAATGGGAATGGCTACCCACACGGAAGAGGAAGGGCAGGTCCGGAACGAGTTTCGCAGGCTTCGGGAAATATACGAAAAACTGAAAAGAACTTATTTTCCAACAGAGATTTCCTTCCGGGAAATATCGATGGGGATGTCCGGAGACTATTTGATAGCGGTGGAAGAAGGAAGCACAATGGTCCGGATCGGAAGTTCTATTTTCGGAGAAAGAGATTATAATAAACCAGAAGAAACTAATAACCAAAAGAAATAAGAAAATATGACTGATTTAAAAATAAAATTTGCTGGATTAGAATTAAAGAGTCCGATAATTGCCGGAAGTTGCGGATTGACGGCGGATATCAATAAGTTAAAAGAGATAGAGCGTTTCGGTGCGGGGGCTGTTATCCTGAAATCTGTATTTGAAGAACAAATTCTGATGGAGACGGAGCGGGTGATGGGGGATGGAAATTATCCGGAGGAAGGGGATTATATCCGGAACTATATTCGCGGGCACGCTCTGGGGCAGTATATCGAATTGGTGAAAGCTGCCAAATCTAATTTAAGCATTCCTGTTATTGCCAGTATTAATTGTCTGAAAAACGGTGAGTGGGTAGATTTTGCTCATCAATTAGAGATGGCTGGGGCGGATGCCATAGAATTGAATGCTTTTATTTTGCCCTTGGATGAATTTAAGGAAAGCGAAGAAATTGAGAATATGTATTATGACATTATAAAGCATGTCAAATCGCGGATTCGTATACCGGTAATTATGAAGATCAGTCATTATTTTACCAATCTCACCACATTTGTAGACAAATTAAAAGCTTATGGAGCGGATGCTGTAACGATATTCAACCGTTTTTATGAACCGGATATCGATATTGAACGGATGACAGTAGGGGTGGCCTCCGTATTCAGTATGCCGACGGATTTACGTACCACTTTGAGGTGGACAGGTATTTTGGCCGGAAAGGATCCTCAATTACAGCTGTCTGCTTCTACCGGAGTACATAGTGGGGAAGCTGTTGTAAAATTGTTGTTGGCGGGTGCAACGACAGTGCAATTATGTTCTGTCCTGTATGAGAGTGGATTGTCTGTCATTCAGACCATGAATCATTTCCTTTCTTCCTGGATGGATAGTAAATCTTTTAAAACTGTGGAAGATTTCAGAGGAAAATTGTCGTATGCAAACATAGACAATGCGGCTCGTTATGAAAGAGCACAGTTTATGAAATATTTCAGTGACCGGAAAGATTGATCAAGTCCATTCTCTTACTAAATTATGATGAAATACTGTATATTTTTTGTTGTGTTGTGTGCCTTTGCCTGTTCCGGGAATAAATACCCGGAGGTTCCGGAGAGGTATCATACGTTATTAAACGAGGCTTTGTCGAAAGCCGGTGATAATGCGGTAGAATTAAACAAGGCGCTCGATTCCTGTGATGCCCGTTATAAAGAAGGCGTCGCTTTTCTGATTGCTTATATGCCGGAGCGGGATTTAAAAGAATTGAAGGCTGGTTTTTTGATCAATAATGTGGAATATGCTTACAAAGCCCGGGAGCGTTTTTCCTGGGCGAAGGCATTGCCCGATAGTATTTTCCTGAATGAAGTGCTTCCTTACGTTTCATTGAACGAAAACCGGGAAGAATGGCGTCCGGATTTTTACGGTCGTTTTTCTTCTTATGTAGCGAATTGTCAGACGATTTGGGAAGCGATAGATTCGGTAAACCGGAACATCCGGGATGAAGTGAGGGTCGATTATAATACCAAGCGGGAGAAACCGGATCAGAGTCCTTACGAGTCTATGCGTCAGGGAATGGCATCTTGTAGCGGACTTTCTATTTTGTTGACAGATGCTTTCCGGGCTGTGGGTATTCCCGCCCGGGTGGCTGGTACCCCGAATTGGCACGATAACCGGGGAAATCACAATTGGTGTGAAGTTTGGGTAGACGGACAGTGGTATTTTACAGAATACTATCCCAATGCTCTGAATAAAGCCTGGTTTTTTGCGGATGCGGGTAAGGCTGTAAAGGGGGACGAGCAACATGCCATCTATGCTTCCTCTTTTAAACCGGCGGATACTTATTTCCCTTTGGTGTGGGACGAAAACATCCGTTATGTGCATGCAGAGAATGTGACAGACCGCTATGTGGACTTATATAAAGCGTATGAATCGACAATAAAAGCTGACGGAAGACACATTCCCGTGAAAGTGATGATGTTCCGTACAGAGCAATGTATGCAAAATTCAGATGACCGGATGGCTGCCAATGTAGATGTTTTTTGTGGTCGGGAGCAGATGGGAGGAGGGCGTACTGCCGGGTCTACTCAGGATATGAATGATGCGCTGGAATTTTTACTGGAGAAGAATAAGACTTATACTTTTAAATATACGGATGAAAAAGGAAGAGAAAAGTTAGCGGATGTGAAGGTAAAAGAGGAACCCCTAACCGTAAAACTATATATGCAATGATAAAAATAATCTTATTTATTTTATTTTTAGGGTATAGTATAACAGGCATCTATGCTCAGGAGATCACGCATACTGTGGTCCCCATCGGGAAGAATTATACGACAGGAAAAATAGTAGAAGGTCAAAAAATTGTCTTTCCTCAAGAGGTGTATCGGTTTGAAATCGATAGCGTAACGGAATATTGGTCGGTACAATTACGATCTCTTCGAAAATCCGGAGAAGGGTATGCTGTTAAAGGAGAGCTCCTTTCCTATCAGCCTTTTAAAAAGCAGGTGATATGGAACAATCAGATTTCATACAAGGGGGAAAGATTATTCTATAATTTCCCATACATTCTTCATCCCAATGGCAGCACGACAGTTTGTTACAACGGGCAGGACGGAGGAATGATATGGGAAGTGAAGGGGAGAGTTGTAGGGATATATAATTCTGTTGGTTTGTTGGCGAGAGGGGATGGGGCTGGAAAGAGGATAGCGGGTATTGATTTAGCTACGGGAAAAAGAATATGGAGTAGAAAAGTAAATGTTTCTACGGGAGTGGATGTGTATGGGCTTAATGATTCTGTTCTTGTTGTGAGAGGCATGGGGTTACATCAGATAAACTTACGGACGGGTCAGGGTTGGGATTATAAAGCGAATACCGGAGAGGGGGATATAGGCAGGGGAATAGCCTGGGGAGGAAGTATCTTTACACTGGGTATTTTTGCAACCATAGCTATCATGAGTGATGACGAAAAATATATAAAAAATGTTGCTTCTGGTTTATTGTTTGAAGACGATGATATTTATTGGGCGGGAAAAGATCGGATTGTGCGTTTGAAAAAAGACGGAAAAGTAGTGTGGGAAAAACCTTTACCCCAATCTTCTGTAAGTCGTTCCAGTTTGATTTTACAGGATTCTTTATTATACATGCTCAATTACGGAGAGACAGAAAAAGGGAAAGAAACGACTAGTTATGGGAATCCTTTTGTGGCAGCCTACAATAAAGATGATGGCAGGCAGTTGTTTTGTAATGTCGTATTCGATAAGGATGAAAAAATGAAGGATTATAGTCTTTCCGGTGCTTCTGTATGGATAGCCAATACCAATAAACTGATAAAATATACCATGCAGGATGGGTTGCCTGCGGAGAAGGTTTACAAACGTACGTCTTCCGAAAATTTCGATGCTTTTGTAGAGAAAGGGGTATATCGTAAGCGTGCAGATGATCTGTTTTATGATTGGGTACAGGCGATACCTCAATATAAGATAGTCCGGACAGATAGTTTGAAATATCTGGTTTTTGATGGAGATGTGAATTTGATAAAAACAGAAGACGGCAAAGCTATGTATACGGAATACCGTAACTGGAAAGGATATCGTTTTTTATACGGACAAGGGCAAACTTATATTATCGATAAAGAAAATAAACCTGTTGCGATTTTAAATGTTTCTCCGCAATCTGTTCTTGTCAAGAACAGACTCTATGAAAAGTATAAAAATTTAGTGATAACAGTGGATTTAAACCAGTTGGGGCTTAATTAACCAGAAGTGATTCAGACTTTAAAAAATTGGATGCTCCCGATCGCCATGTTGACGGGAGCATTATTTCATGTTTATATCGAGGTGTTGTCTTTTCTGACGCCCACCTTGATATTTTGTATGTTATTCCTGACCTTTTGTAAAATATCTCCCCGGAATATGAAATTTTCCGGGTTGCATATCTGGCTGATTTTGATTCAGTTGGCTGGAAGTTTGTTATTATACGGTTTGATTGCTCCTTTTAACGAGGAAGTGGCAGAGGGAATTCTAATATGCGTAGTTGCCCCGACGGCAACTGCTGCTGCCGTCATTACGGGAATGCTGGGAGGAAATGTGGCTTTTTTGGCGAGTTTTGTTTTTCTCAGTAATGTTACTGTGGCATTGACTGCTCCGGTTATTTTTTCGTTTTTGGGAACGAACCGGGATTTATCTTTCTGGGATTCTTTCGGTTATATTTGTCGGCAGGTCGTTCCTTTGCTGATATTGCCTTTATTGGGAGCTTGGGCCGTTCAATATATTCTTCCCCGGCTTCATCGATGGTTATTATCGGTGCAGATAGTGGCTTTTTATATGTGGTCGCTAGCTCTGACGATAGTAACCGGTCGCACCGTCAGTTTTTTATTGGTTCAGGAAAATCCTCATTATTGGACAGAAGGCATTCTGGCTTTTTTAGCTTTGATTGTTTGTGTTTTTCAATTCTGGTTGGGGCGGCGTTTGGGACGGCTTTATGGAAATACGATTGCTGGCGGACAGGGATTAGGACAGAAAAACACTATTTTGGCGATCTGGATGGCTC
The DNA here is from genome assembly GCF_000243215.1 of Odoribacter laneus YIT 12061. Lineage (GTDB taxonomy): Bacteria > Bacteroidota > Bacteroidia > Bacteroidales > Marinifilaceae > Culturomica > Culturomica lanea. The sequence continues at coordinate 1,011,395 of NZ_JH594596.1, forward strand.
AGCTTTATTTATGTCCGGCTGCTGCAGTCGGTCCCGCAGCCTATGTATTGTGGCAAAATATAATCAATAGCTATCAGATATGGAAAAAGAGAAAGAAGGACGTGAAATGTTAAATAATATTCCTGAAAAGGAAACTTTTTTATTCATACTATAGAACAATTGTCTTTTTAATATACGATAAACGGAAACGATAAGCTTATGGCAGAACTGAATGTTTCTGCTGATCGTTTTATTGTAGAAAACCATTGTACAATATTTTGTAAATCAGTTAATTACAGATAATTCGAAAGGATTATCTTTGTAAGGGGAAAGAAAAAAGGTTAAACATCAGAGAGAAGCCTATGGTTTTTCTAATTTCCTGTCAGGTTTTTCTGTAAATATTTAAAATCTTGAGAAATGGTGTTATATGCTCAGACTTAAAGTTTCGTTTCCTACGTCATTTTATACAAAACAGTTTTAAGGTGCAAAAATTGAATTTCGGATTCTATTATTTATATACTTTCCAGTTCTTTTCGGATTTCCCGAACTTTTTGTTTTATATCCGGACTGTTTTTGATCAGCCCGGAGAGCGCTATTCCTTGTATTCCCGTTTGCAGAAGTGGAATAAAATCGGCATCCTGAATACCGCCGATCGCAAATACAGGTATGGAAATTCCTTCCCGGGACATAGAATGCAGGATTTTCTGGTAGCCCTCTACCCCCAGGACAGGACTTAATTTCTGCTTGGTCGTCGTATATCGGAAAGGTCCTAAACCGATATAATCGACTTTTTGAATTGCTCGTAAACGGATATCTTCCATCGTATTACAGGTTGCTCCGATAATTTTATCGGGACCTAAAATCTTCCGGGCTTCTTCCGGATTCATATCTTCCAAACCCAGGTGTACCCCGTCGGCATCCAGTTGGCGGGCTATTTCCACCTGATCGTTTACAATGAACAGAGCGTTGTAATACCGGCATATTTCTTTAATAAGCCGGCCTGTTTGCAAAATCTCCGCCTTGCTGTTTTTTTTCATGCGTAGCTGTATCCAGCGAACTCCTCCCTGACAGACGGCTTCTACCTGTTCACCGATTGTCCAGCCTTCTTTATAGTCTGTAATATATTGCAGGCGGAGGGTGGAGGGGAGAGGAATATTTTTTAGCGGGACCGGCAGATGATAGCCTAATAAACTATCGTTTGAATCCATAAAACGGGAAACATAAACCTGTGCTTTCCGGCAGGCTTCTACTAAAGAGATTCCTCTCGCCAGATAAGCAGTAATTGCTGCCGACAATATACAACCGGTCCCATGTTTTTGATAAATACTCCTTTCTACCGGAAAACAATGCAGGGTGTCGGGACCAATTAAGCGGTCCACGGAAATTTCTTCGGCATTATGTCCTCCTTTCCATAACAAATGAAATTGGTATTTTTTACATAGTTTCTGTAAGTCTGAAATACAAAGATTTTCTCCAAATAATTGATGTAACTCCTCGGTATTGGGCGTGATTAAAAAGAGTTGCCGTAAAAAATGATCCGGTAAAGAAAGCGAAGTATGGAAGGTAAATCCCGAAGACGTGCGGAGGATAGGATCCCATATAATTTTTATATCCGGAACTTTTTGAGTGAGATAACGGGTAAGGGAAAAAAGAATTTCTTGATCGGGTAATAAACCTATCTTTATAAAAGAAGGAATAGCGTAGCGGAATTGTAGTTCCAATTGGCGGATGATTTCCTCCAGACAAAAATTTTTTGTTGCCAGGTATTCTTTTTCATTTTGAAAGGTCAGTGCGGATAAAATGCCGCGACCGTAAACACTGCAACTTTCGAATGTTTTCAGGTCGGCTGTTATGCCGGCTCCTCCTGAAGGATCAAATCCGGCGATGCTGAATACAGTGGGAGTTTTCAAATCTCTGAAACGCATGACGGCTTCCTGCGGACGTTCCCAAATATAGCCTAGTACAGCTACTCCCGCGAAGCCTGCCCTTTGGCAGAGTCTTATTTTGTCCGGAGTAATGCCTCCCAATGCTATGACGGGTAAAGGAAGTTTTGCTTCTGTTATCTCCGGTAGCTCCCGGAAAGGTGAATAATAATCCGGTTTTGAAAGACTATCGAAAACCGGACTTAGAAAGCAGTAAGTCACTGTAGCGGGTAAAGTTTTTATTTCTGCTACTGTGTGACAGGAAATGCTGATATGGGAAAAATTCTCGTACATTCCTATTTTATCTCTTTGAGTGGACTTTAGATGTATCCCTCGTAAATGGTATATTGCCACTAATTCATAGAAATCATGGAGGACAATCCGGTTTCGGTAGCAAGGCCGGATTTTCTGAATAAAGTTTTCAAAAACAGTCCGGTCGGCTCCGGGTTTGCGAAGGTGAAGCAAATCCAGTCCGTAATCGAATAAAAGATTACAAATGGTTGTTTCTTCGGAGATAAAAAAAGGAGAAGTAATAAGAATTGTCAGCATAACACGGTTAAAAGGACATTTATATTTTAAACTATCTGAAGACGGATCATCCGGGGGAATTTAATTTTTTCCTCAGCTTTTGACTGGCTTGCATGGAGCAGAAGTGGGCACCACACATAGAGCAGAAATGAGCATTTTTATGTCCTTCTTCCGGTAAGGTGGCATCGTGAAAACGAAGGGCTTTTTCGGAATCCAAAGCTAGATGGAACTGGTCTTTCCAGCGGAATTCGAAACGAGCCTTACTCATGGCATAGTCACGATATGCGGCTGCCGGGTGTCCTTTTGCCAGGTCGGCGGCATGTGCAGCCAGCTTAAAGGTAATAACTCCTTCTTTTACATCTTCCCGATCGGGTAGGCCCAGGTGTTCTTTAGGGGTTACGTAGCATAGCATGGCGGTTCCGTACCAGCCGATCATAGCTCCTCCGATAGCAGAAGTGATGTGATCGTAGCCCGGAGCAATATCCGTTACCAACGGACCGAGCGTATAAAAGGGAGCTTCATGACAGTATTGTAATTGCAGCTCCATATTTTCCCGGATTTTATGCATCGGAACATGGCCCGGGCCCTCGATAATAGTCTGGACATGGTGTTTATGAGCGATTTCCGCCAATTCTCCTAAGGTTTTCAGCTCATCAATCTGTGCTTCATCATTGGCATCGGCGATACATCCCGGCCTCAATCCGTCCCCTAGGGAGATGGCTACGTCGTAGCGGGCCAGAATCTCGCAAATTTCTTCAAAGTGTTCATACAGGAAACTTTCCTGTTTAAAAGTGGTACACCAATGTGCCATGATAGAACCACCTCTGGATACGATGCCGGTAAGCCGGTTTAAAGTAAGAGGGATATCTTTCCAGCGAAGTCCGGCGTGAATCGTGAAATAATCTACTCCTTGTTCTGCCTGTTCGATAAGCGTATCCCGGAAAATATCCCAATTCAACCGGGTGACATCACCGTTTACTTTTTCCAGGGTTTGATAAAGGGGCACTGTTCCAACGGGCACGGGCGAATTCCGGATAATCCATTCCCGGGTTTCGTGGATATTGGCACCTGTAGAGAGGTCCATAATCGTATCTGCTCCCCAACGAAAAGCCCAGACGGCTTTTTCTACTTCTTCGGCAATTGTAGACGTGACCGGGGAATTCCCGATATTGGCGTTTATTTTTACCAGGAAATTCCGGCCGATAATCATGGGTTCACTTTCCGGATGATTGATATTAGCCGGGATAATGGCGCGGCCGGCAGCCACTTCCTGCCGGACAAATTCCGGTGTAATAGGAGAGGGAATATAGGCTCCCAGTGGGTTACCTGCTTCCTTTTTGTAGTTTTCCGTTATCCGGTCGATGTATTGATTTTCCCGGATAGCGATGTATTCCATTTCCGGCGTGATAATGCCTTGGCGGGCATAATACATTTGTGTGATACCATGTCCTGAACGGGCAATGCGGGGATGGGTATTGACATGTTCAAAGCGGAGAGCATCTAAGGAGGAGTCTGACTGCCGCATCCTCCCATATTCGGAACTCAGTTCCTCTAATTTTTCTGTATCCTTTCTGGCTACAATCCACTCTTCCCGGATACGGGGTAAACCTTTGCGTAAGTCAACGGCATAATCCGGGTCTGTATAAGGACCTGACGTATCGTAGACCACTACGGCCTCATTGGCTATCCGTTTCCCGTCCGCATCCAGGGTGTCGGACAATTTGATTTTTCTCATGGGAACACGGACATTGAATAATTCTCCTTTTACGTAAATCTTTTCGGAACCGGGCAAAGCACCGGAGGTGACTGTAAATTCTTGCATATTGAGGTAAACGTTTAGAATCCTTTCCGATAGCCGGATATTTCATAAATTACTGACAATTTATCAAAACATCTGCCTTCAGCATAGATCCGCAATTATACTTATAAAAGAAAAAGGAAAGTGTAAAACGGTAAGAGTGTATTCTATTTACCTCCGCCGGCATTATCCGGATCAGGTTATAGGGTATAATCTCAGCCCGTCGTATTAAGGCACCCCTTTTCTGTTGTTTACAAAGGTATATGAAATAAATGAAAAAAAGAAAAAGCGGGAAAAAATTGAATGAGAATTCTTTCGGCCGGTTGGATTTTTCCTTCTTCTTCTGTCTATAGGGCTTTTACTTTGTTTTTTTCCATTGGAGGATTAAAAAGAGCAAACCCGGGAAAAAAATGATGGCAGCCGTGACTCGTAAGGCTGTAGATAAAGAATAGGCATCACTTAGCCAGCCAATAAAAGGGGCCATAGCTGCAAATAAGAGACGGATAATAAAATTCCGGATCGAAAGTACGGTTGCCCGCATTTCGGAAAAAGTCTGCTTATTGATATAACCTTTGAGGATAGGGGTAGCGAATCCTCTGACAAGGTAAAACAAAAATAACAGGCCTAAACCCAGGTAACTGATATTATAAGAGACGGCAACATATCCGCCTGCAATGAACAAGAGAATAAAGAGATAAGTTCTGTTTTCCCCGAACCGACGGTTTAAATTGTCGGAATACAAGGCAGCCATTCCGACAGTAAGATTCAAAATTGTCCAAATAATACCGTACCAAGTGGTAGGGGTGTCTATAGCCATCAATATCGGTTGCACAAACCAGGCCATCGTCAGTGTCGCTGCTCCTATAATACCGGAAAACAGAATATCGTAGCAAAGACTTTTATTGGTAATCAAGGAATAGCGGATAATGTGGAGGATATTTCTCAAAGGATGCACGACTTTGGTACGTACGGAATATTCTTTTAGCGTTAAAGCCGCAGGGATACCGATAAAAGCGATGAGAGTTTGGCAATAAAATGGCATACGCAGGGAATAGGCAGCCAGAAAACCGCTTACCATACCGGCAGCTGCTTCCGAAAAATTTCCGATCATGGTAACCCGCCCTTCATATTTTAAATATTCTTCTTCTTTCCTGTGGTATAACATAGTATCGTACAGTAAGGCTGAGTCGGCCCCTGAGACCAGACTTTGTCCTATCCCCAAAAATACTTCCGCCAGAAAAAAAGCACCTAAAGTATAAGAAAAAGAATAACAGAGAAATCCCCCGAATGCTAAACTGCAACCTACCAATAAAGTATTTTTACGTCCCCATACGTCAGCCAGATAACCGGCCGGAATTTCAAAGGCAACGACAGCCACCGAATAAACACTTTTCAATAAAAAAATATCTTTTAATCCCAGTCCGTTTTCTTCATAAAATAAAACGATGACCGGCATCACCAAAGTAAACCATTTAGATACCTTTATAAAGTAAAGGGCTAAAATATTTTTTTTGAAAGGCGCAGAAAGTTCCATAGTTTATCAGACGAACAAAGGTATAATTAATTTTTGATTTACACTTTACCTTTATCCTCCTGTTCAGTATTCTTTGCCGGTTTCTACCAACTGTTCCGGCGCAAAGAAAAAAATATCGCTCTGACGATTGGAAATAAATTTATAAATTTTAAAAAAGGCTAAAGAATGGCACAATAATTGTATAAATGCACAAAATAGAATAAATTGTGCAATAAAGTTTTTGTTTTAAATAAAAACCTATATTTTTGTTACAGATTACAACTAATTACCTGTTTATACAATGAGAATCGAAAAAATCAGTGATATTTACGAATCACTTAAAAAAGATGTGCGTAAAAAGCGTCTGGTCGTTGCTTATGCAAATGACAGTCATTCTATTGAGGCCGTGTATACAGCTGTGCAGATGGGCTTGGTGGAGGCTATATTAGTCGGAGATCAGCAGGAGATAACCAAAGTGTGTCAGGAACAAGGGTATGATCTATCTTGTTTTGAGATCATACATGAACCTGTAGATAGCAAAGGAGCTCAGAAAGCAGTAGAATGGGTAAGAGAAGGGAAAGCCGACGTCATTATGAAAGGGTTGGTGAGTACAGATAAATACATGAGGGCTATATTAAATAAAGAGAGGGGATTAGTGGAACCGAATACCATTCTGTCGCATGTGACGGTTATGGAATGTCCTGGTTATCATAAGTTATTAGTAATAAGTGATGTAGCGGTTATTCCTTTACCGGATTTGAATCAGAAGATTGCTATGATCAAATATGTGACATTGACGGCCAAAGCATTGGGGGTAGATTGTCCAAAGGTTGCCCTGATTGCTCCGACCGAGCAGGTGTTACCCAAGATACAGTCGACGGTAGATGCGGCTATTTTGTCGAAGATGGCGGAACGGGGACAGATTTGCAGTTCTGTCGTTGTAGACGGTCCCATGGCTTTAGACCTGGCTATTGATAGGGAAGCCGCTCAGATTAAGAAGGTGCACTCTCTGGTAGCAGGAGATGCGGATTGTTTGGTATTCCCCAATCTGGAGTCGGGAAATGTCTTTTACAAAACCAATACAAAGATATGCAAGTCTAATCAGGGAGCTATACTTGTTGGGGCAAAAGTACCCAGCGTCTTATCCTCGAGGGGAGACAGCGTAGAGACGAAACTGAATTCGATAGCTTTAGCTGCTTTATTGGCATAAGAAGATCGGCCTGGAAAAGCCGGGCCGGAAAAATGACGCTTCGCCAGTTAACGTATTACGATTCTGAGAAAAGAATATTTAACTCAGAGTTCTCATTCCGTTAGTTGGCGAAGCGTCGATTGTTTTTACGGGCTCTAGTCAGATTGCCTGAATTTTAGTTAAGCGACCCGTTTTCTGCTTTTTGAATCATATCTTTATTGGCTGTAATATATATTTCCACACGGCGATTCAAGGCCCGGCCTTCTGCCGTACTATTATCTGCTACGGGCTGATCAAAAGCCAGTCCCTCTGTTTTGATACGGGAACGGCTGATCCCTTCTCCTACCAGAAAATTCGCAACAGCTTCGGCTCTTTCTTTAGAGATCCTTTCATTGACAGTCCGGCTTCCGGTATTATCGGTATGACCGTAAATCGTAATATCCGTATCCGGAGAATTTTTCAGAGAAGCTGCAAATTTTGTCAAAGCAGTTCTGGCGGCCGGACTTAATTCGCTTTTGTTGGTGGCAAATAAAATACCGTTATCAAAGGTCACTTTGATGGCCTGCAGATTGTTTGCGTCAGTAACAGTCTCCACTTTAGCTTCCTGAATAGCTTCCAGTTCTTTTTTCTGCTTGTCCATTCTCCGGCCGATTAAGGCTCCTGTACCACTTCCTACGGCCGCTCCGATAGCTGCTCCGATGGCTGCTCCTTTTCCTTTACCCGCTAAGGCGCCGATGCCTGCTCCTAAAGCTGCTCCTCCTCCGGCGCCAATGGCTGCTCCTTTCCCTGTATTACTCATACTGGCACAGCCGCCTAGAAAAGCGCCCGAAAAAATAATACTTCCGCTCAAGAGGAAGGTTACAAAAAAATTTCTTGTTTTCATTTCGTTTTAGTTTAGTTGTTTAGTATATACACAAAATTAAGAACTATCTGGCAAAGGTGAATGGATTCTGAGTGAATTTTATAATTTTGTCTGAATAAAGACAAGAAAAAAAGGAAAAGTATCTCTGGAAAATAGAAAGGTATACTATCCTCTAAATTAAAGGAAAATTAAATTATATTAAAATGGCTGTATATTTTGTTAGCGGTATTGATACGGATACGGGGAAATCGATTGTCACAGGGGTTATTGCCCGTACTTTAAGACAAAAAGGAGTAAATGTAATTACTCAGAAATTTATTCAGACGGGATGCAAAGGTATTTCGGAAGATATCCTGAAACACAGGGAAATCATGGGAATTGAGCCGGAGGAAGCGGATCGGGAGGGACTGACTTGTCCTTATGTTATGACTTATCCGGCCTCGCCTCATCTGGCTGCCGAAATAGACGGGGTGCATTTAGATAGGCAGGTAATTCACCGGGCTACAGAAAAGTTATTGCAACAATACGAGCTGGTCTTGTTGGAAGGAGCGGGAGGGCTTTATGTACCGGTGACCCGGGAGTATTTGACAATTGATTACATACAGGAGCACCATTATCCTTTAATACTGGTTTCTTCTTCTAAATTAGGTAGTATAAATCATACATTGATGAGTTTGGAATTATGCCGCTGGAGGGGAATTCAGGTGAGTCACGTGATATATAATGATTTTCCCAACGATAGTGAACAGATAAAACAAGATTCTATCCGAGTGATCCGGGATTATCTGGAAAAATATTTTCCCTGTTGTGAATTGTGGGAAATGCCGGTTGTAGAGGGAAAACAATGGCCGGAGCTTCCTATCACCTGGAAGGAAAAGTAAAATAGCGAATCTATAGATAGGTGGGTCAGGAAGGCGTGGGAAGCGGAGAATTTTATAGAAGATTGTAGCGTGCAAACAGAAAAAGCGGAAAGTATGAAAAAAATTGAGCTATTGGCTCCAGCCCGGGATGCTTTAATCGGTATAGCAGCGATAAATAATGGGGCAGATGCTGTATACATAGGCGCTTCTGCCTTTGGGGCCAGAAAGGAAGCCGGTAATCGTCTGGAAGACATTGAAACCTTGGTTGAGTATGCTCATCGCTTTTATAGCAAAGTATATGTTACTTTAAATACTATTTTATATGATGCTGAGTTGAAAATGGCCGAACAATTGGTGCGGAAATTATACGAAATCGGAGTAGACGCATTAATTATTCAGGATATGGGGTTGTTACAGCTGGATTTACCTCCCATTTCTCTTCATGCAAGTACTCAGATGCATAACTACGAATTAGAAAAAATAAAATTTCTGGATCGGCTCGGATTTCAGCGGATCGTCTTGGCCCGGGAATTGTCCTTAGAACAGATTGAAACCATCCGCAAAGAAGTAAAAGCGGAACTGGAAGTGTTTATACACGGGGCTTTGTGTGTGAGTTTAAGTGGTCAGTGCTATTTATCCCAGTATATGTTCGGGCGTTCAGCTAACCGGGGGGAATGTGCACAGGCTTGCCGGATGAAATGGACGGTGAAAGATAAGTCGGATCAAGTGTTGGTACGGGATAAGTATGTGTTGTCTTTGAAGGATTTAAATATGTCTGCTTATATAGATGATTTAATTCGTATCGGGGTAGATTCTTTTAAAATAGAGGGGCGTTTAAAGGATGCGAATTATGTGTCGAATGTGACCAATCATTATAATTCGCTTATAAATAATCAATTGAAAATTAATAATAATAAGATCGGACGCCTTTCGTCCGGAGAAGTAATATCCGATTTCACAGCAGATCCAGAGCGCAGTTTTAACAGGGGATTTACAACTTATTTTGCTCAGGGACGGCAGAAGGAACTGGTGAATAGGGAAAGTCCGAAATCGATGGGAAAACTGTTGGGTAGGGTAAAGAAAGTATATAAAAATGAATTGTGGTTGATTACAGCAGAAGAGCTGCACAATGGAGATGGACTTTGCTATATCGGGGAAGAAGGGTTAGAAGGGATACGGGTAAACCGGGTGGAAGGGGAAAAGATAATTTGCAATGAGATCTTACGGCTTATGCCCGGGACACTGATTTATCGGAACTACGACCACCAGTTTGCTATGCAGGTAGAAAAGTCAAAGACCGTAAGAAAAATCGGGGTTGAAATTCAAATCCGGGCAAAAGACGGTCGTGTAGAGTTATTTGCAGAAGATGAAGATAAAGTTGCGGTGGAATTTAAACCGGATCAGCATTTTGAGCGAGCGCAGCAGGCTCAACAGCGGGAACGGATAGAACAGCAATTAAAGAAGTGCGGGGACACTGATTTTTTATGTCGTTCGGTACATTATGAAGGAGAAGAAGTGCTCTTTATGCCGGTCGGGGTAATCAATGAGTTTCGCCGGGTTTTATTAATAAAATTAGCTCAGGCCCGGGAAGTCCGGCGACCGGTGGTGAGAATGAATCCGCTTGACCGGCAAGTTCCGTATTTACCTTATATCCCTTGGCAGGCTAATGTTGTCAACAAAGAGGCTGAGGCCTTTTACCGGGAGCATGGGGCTGTAGGAATAGAGGCGGGTTTTGAACTCACTGAAGCGATGGAAGGGAGAGTATTGATGCATACCCGTTATTGCCTGTTGTATGAGCTAGGCTATTGCCGCAAGCAATTTCCTGTTCAGACATTGAATTTTCCCCTTTACTTATGCAACGATAAATATCGGTATCGTTTGGAATTCGATTGCAAAGAATGCTTTATGAAAATTTTATCTTCAGGGAAAAGTTAAAGAATGGGAAAGCTTTATTATTTTAATCCGGATACAGAAATGGCGATAGCCAACGGGAGTCCTTATTATACGCCTCCCGCTAATATTGTCCGGATGGCTGATGAATTGGCTTATTTACCGGCTTATTTTTCCGAGCAGGGGGATGGTATTTGGATGAAACAGAGGCCGTCGCCGGATTTTTTAGCATCCCGATTGAAAATTTTCAATTTATCTCCTTCTATTTTTACAGATCAGGAGACGATTTCTCCGGATTTAAAACAGGAACCTTGGGGATGGAGCCCCAGAATGGCAAGTCTTTTGCAGACCGACCGGTGGAAGCCGGAAGACAAAGAGCATTACAGCCGAAAGGTGGCCCTTGACTGTTTGATACATCTACGGCATGTTTTACCGTTTGTGGAAGCCTCTGTTTTTCCCACTGTTTGTGCTTCCTTGGAAGAAATTACAGCGGTTTTGCGGGAGCAGAAAGATTATTTGGTAAAAGCTCCCTGGTCTTCCTCCGGTAAAGGATTATTAAAAATTCGGGGAGGAGAGGTAAATGCGAAATCCAGGGAATGGATAGGAGGAATATTGGATCGGCAAGGGTATATTATGCTGGAGGAGTTTTTAGATAAAGAATGTGATTTTGCTATGGAGTTTTATGCAGAGAAAGGAAAAGTTCGGTTTCTGGGTTTATCTCTTTTCTATTCCGGTAAAAAGGGGGAATACAAAGGAAATTACATTGGGGGACAGGAAAAAATAGAGCAAAAGCTCCTCTCTTATCTGGATGAAAGTTCTTTCGCTATGTTGAAACGACAGCTTGAAAGCGTTCTGGAGACTCATATAGGTCCGGTATATGAGGGGTATTTCGGTGTAGATATGATGATATACAGGCAGGGGGAAGGAGTATATAAAATTCATCCTTGTGTGGAGATCAATCTGCGTTATACAATGGGAATTTTAGCGTTATTTTTGTCTCAACGTTATGTACTGAAAAATACAGAGGGGGTATTTATGCTTTCTTATTTACCCGCCGAGAAAGCGGCTTGGAGAAGGCAGTTTCAGCTCGCCCGCGATTTTCCCCTATGCCTGGAATCCGGAAAGATAAAAAGCGGTTATATCGCGTTGACTCCCGTAGACCCTGATACCAAATTTATTGCAGATATTCAATTAACAGCCCCTGCTGCTTCAAAATTCTGATTCGTCTAAATTCATATTAATGCGTTTCCGGGGGGGACCTATTATTTTGTTTACAGCGGGAAGGATGCTTTGATTTTTATGGATTTTGATTGACTTAATGCCGGCGGCTTCGGCAGCTTTTATATCGCGTAGATTGTTGCCGATCAGATACGAAGCATTCCGGTCAATCTGAAAATCTTCTACCGCCAGATGGATCATATAAGGAGAAGGTTTACGACAAACACAGGTTTTTATACTTTCATGATGGGGACAATAATAAATTTCAGTGATTGTAATGCCTTTTTCAGTCAAGGAATGGCGAAGATAATCATGCACTTTCTTGACATCTTCATGGGTATATATTCCTTTGGCAATCCCGCCTTGGTTCGTCACAATAAAAAGTAGATAACCGGCTTGTTGAAGTTGTCTGAGCCCTTCTACAACCCCCTCATTTAATACGACATCTTCTGTACGGTAGATATAATGTTGTTTCCCGTTGTAAATAATGGTGCCATCTCTATTGAAAAAGACAGCTTTGTGCAGGGATCGTTGGGGCATAAGAGTGGCTGCAAGGTTTTTTTTTCTCATGATTCCCGAATTTAGTATACTTAGTTTTTGTTTTTATTTCTCCCTTCCATCAGGTGATTTCTAAAAGTTCAATGCATGATTTTAAAAATTAGCTCTTTTAGCAATTCTCCTTCTGATATCCCTACATTCCCGACGCCTTTTGATTTCATATCGTATTCTCTTAATAAAGAAATAATTGCAGCACATTTTACTGCATTATAAGCTTTGGCTCCTTCTGTATAATCTTTCATGAAAAAAGTATTGATACCTAATATGCGAGCCATTTCCTGTACATTGGGGGTCGCTTTTTTCTGGTAGTGGTAAGTCAATAAATTCAGAAAGTATTTAAAGAGCATTGCTATCGTTAATACGAGAGGATTGTTCTTTGGGTTTGCCTGAAAATAGTTTATAATACGATTTGCCTTTAAATAATCTTTATAGATAATAGCAGACTGTAATTCAAATGTATTAAAATCTTTGCTGATCCCTGTATTTGCTTCCACAAGACTTTCATTAATTTCTCCTCCTGCGGGTAATAAAAGGGTGAGCTTATCAATTTCATTGGCTATCCGGCTTAAATCAGTCCCCAAGCTTTCTGCCAAAATCCCGGCAGCTTTAGGTACGATAGCGTAACCGGCTGTCCGGCAATAGTCGATGATCCAGTCCGGAATTTTATTTTCATATAGTTTATTGGAGTCCAGCCAGATGCAATGGGGCGAAGCCGACAGTTTTTTAAATACATTTTTTCGTTTGTCCGCTTTCTTATTTTTATAAGCAAATAGTAAAACTGTTGACAATTGCAAATGGTCTATATAAGGGAGGAGATTGTCAAAATCTTTGATATTTTGTGCTTCGCGGACGATTATCACTTGTCGTTGTGCCAGGACCGGAAAGCGTCTGGCTGTATCGGTAATGGTCGTCATGTTGACTTCATTTCCGTACATCACCGTTTGGTTAAAAGCTTTCTCATCTTCGGCAAGGGCATACTTTTCGACCAACTCAGTGATCTGGTCTATAAAAAAAGGCTCTTCTCCGTTTAAAAAATAAAGAGGCTTATATTTACCGGCTTTCAGGTCTTTTACAATTTCCTCAAATGTCATTATTTCTCCGTATTTGGGTCAAAGATAAGAATAAAAAATGAGAGATTGCAAACGGAATTTCTGTTGCGCCTAGGGAATCAAAAGAAAAAAGGATAAGCGTATGGGATTGCTGGAAACGGAAATATTTGAGTGAGGGATCGTCCGACTCTGTACTATGAATATGTAAAATAAACTTTTGAGAAAAGTATAAAAAACTTTTGAGAAAAGCGTTGTGGATTAAAAAGGACTACCTTTGTATGAGGAATTTAATTAAAAGTATGAAACGAAAGAAAAAACGGATATTAGGTATTTCAGGAATTATTTTATTACTCGCTATTTTCTTTATTGGCGGTTCTATTTGGCAGAATATAGGAACACTTGACACAAAAAAGGAACGAATATTGAAATTTGGCGGCCTGTCTTATCATTCTTTACAGAATGATGTGTTTGTTAGTCCCGAAGAATTAACGTCTTATCCGGAACGGACAACAGGTGGCCGTGCAGGATTCGGACGATTTTTCAAAAAATCTCCCTATGCTCCGGCGAGAGAATTGCCGAAAGTTGTTTTGAAGAAAACGGATTTTGCAGCCAATCCATCGGCTTATGCCCTTTATTGGTTCGGACATTCATCTGTCCTCCTGGAATTAGACGGTGTACGGATACTGATTGATCCTGTATTGGAAAATGCCGCTCCGTTGCCGGGCGTCGTGCCGCGTTACACTACTTTCCCTATAAAACGGGAAGAGTTGCCTCATGTGGATGCCGTGTTGATTACGCACGACCATTACGATCATTTGGAGGTAAAGACGATCAAGTTCCTCCGGAATCGGGATACCCGTTTCATCGTGCCGTTGGGGGTTGGTGCCCGTCTGCGCGATTGGGGTATTCCGGAAGAACGAATCATTGAACTGGGGTGGGCAGAGACCACAGAGATCGGCTTGCTGCAAATAACTTCGACCCCCGGCGTCCATTATTCAGGACGCAGTAAAACGGATCGTAATAAAACCCTCTGGACGGGATATGCGATAAAGGGAACACAGAAGAATATCTTTTGGAGTGGAGATTCCGGCTACGGCAAACATTTCAAACAAATCGGTGAGCAGTATGGTCCGTTCGATCTGGCTTGTGTAGAGATAGACGGATGGAATCCCGGCTGGCCGAATACGCACCTTTTTCCGGAAGAGGTAATTTCTGTTTGCAAAGATATAAATGCGAGAAAACTATTGCCTGTGCATTGGGGTGTATTTGATCTGGCATTGCATCCGTGGGATGAATCCATTCAAAAAGTGGCAGCATTGGCAGCGGCGGATCGTATCGAATTGGTTTCGCCTATCATGGGCGAACGGATCGTACCAGGAGAGAGTGTCACCCGCATTTGGTGGCAGGATTAGCCGGTATATTCCTTGAAAAACAGTATATTTGTAATGGATGACTAAAAATAAAGAGTATGGAACCGGGTGTTGTCGTTTATAATTATATGGATACCTTTTTCTGCTGTATGGTGGAGAAAGACAAGTGGTGTGAGGAGATGATCTCCGAGCACATGTTAGTATATCTTTGTTCGGGGGAAATGGAATTGATTGCTCCCGAAAAGAAATACCATTTGAAGAAAGGGGATGCCTTTTTCGTGAAGCGCAATCATTTAGTCCGCAAAATCAAGCAACCGTCGAAAAGCGGCGAGCCTTTCAAGGGGCTGTTTCTGCAATTGAAAATGCCGTTTCTGAAACGTATGTTGAGCGAACATCAGATAACTGTGCCGCTTGTGAGCAATCCTATGACGGCGAAATCTACTTATGTACTGCTGGAGAAGCATCCGTTTTTGAACGGGCTGTTCTCATCGCTGGAACAATATTTCGGTGCGCAGCAATATCCCTCGAAAGAGTTGATGGAATCCAAATTGGCCGAGGCCGTTTTTACGCTTCTGCAACTCAAACCCGATTTGGGGCAAGTGTTGTTTGATTTCGCCGAACCGTGGAAAATCAATCTGGAGGAGTTTATGAACAAAAACTATAAATGTGATCTTTCGGTCGAAGAGTTCGCGCACTATACAGGACGAAGTCTGTCCTCGTTCAAAAAAGATTTCTCGCAGCTCTTTCATCTCACGCCGAGCCGTTGGATCATTAAGCGGCGGTTAGAGGAGGCCAAATGTATGATGGACAAGCTGGGGCGCAAGCCTGCCGATGTCTATCTGGAGGTTGGGTTCAAAAACCTGTCGCATTTTTCGACCGCCTTCAAAAAGGAATACGGCTATCCGCCATCGGCCATACCGGTGAGTGCTGTATAGCGAAAAAGACTTTTCAGCAAAGCAGATAGAACGTTTCGGAAAACCTCTGTTCTTTATTATCCCTCTACTTTTGCATCATCGGATCAGCTAAAAATCCGATGATGTTTTTTATGGGTATTTCCAAACGTAATCTATTAGCATATACATAATGATGAAAAAAAGTCTGATGGCAATGGCATTCGGCACATTTGGCCTAGGAATAGCCGAATTTGCCATGATGGGTATTTTAGGCAGTATCGCACAGGATTTACAGATTAGCATCACACAAGCAGGACATTTGATTTCAGCATACGCGTTGGGCGTGTGTGTCGGTTCTCCGGCCTTATTGCTGGTGCGGAAATTTCCGTTGAAACGGATTCTTTTGTTATTGTCGGTCGTCATTCTGGCAGGCAATCTTTGCGCTGCCGTAGCCCCGAATTTCACGATGTTGCTTATCGCCCGTTTCCTCTCCGGTTTTCCGCACGGAGCTTATTTCGGCGTAGCGTCCATCATTGCCCAGCGGTTGGCTCCGGAGGGAAAAGCAACGCAAGCGGTGTCGATCATGATGGCGGGGATGACGGTCGCTACGGTTTTCGGCGTGCCGTTGGGAACGGCTTTGAGCAATGCGATTTCGTGGCGGCTTACTTTTGTGTTAGTTTCCTGTTGGAGTATCATCAGCCTTTACGGAATCTGGCGTTGGGTTCCCCGTATGGACGCATTGCCCGATACGGGGTTCAAAGGACAGTTCCGTTTTATGAAATCTCCTGCCCCGTGGTTGATTGTCTTTGGTACGCTGATAGGCGGAGGCGGTGTTTATTGCTGGTATAGTTACATCAATCCATTGCTGACGAATGTTTCGGGATTCTCCGTGAGTAGTCTTTCATGGCTGATGGTGTTGGCGGGACTTGGCATGGTGGCCGGAAATCTGATAGGCGGACGTCTGGCAGACAAATATCCGGCAGGATTGGTGGCTGCCGTTGTCCAGTCGTGCATGGTGGTTACGTTATTGTCGATTTTCTTCTTTGCATCTGTTCCGTGGCTTTCGGTCCTTCTGATGATGATTGGGACAGCCGGACTTTTCGGGGTGGGCAGTCCGCTGCAATATTTGATTGTCCGCTTTTCGAAAGGCGGGGAAATGTTGGGTGCGGCAAGTATTCAGATTGCCTTTAATGTCGGTAATGCATTGGCCGCATGGTGTGGTGGTTTGGCCTTGCAAGCAGGGTGGAACGACCGTTATCCGGCATTGGTCGGCGTTCCATTGGCTTTTATCGGTTGTATGCTGCTGTTTACGTTGCATTATAAATATGAACGGCAACTTTCCAAACAGACAGAATGACGTTTCGGAAAACTTCAAAATGACGTCTGGAAAAACCTGCAGGGAAGTGCCTGCCGGTATCTTTGCAGCAAAGAAATAATTAAAAACAAGTGCATGAAGAAGATACTTATATCCGCTATTGGGATGTTGGCAATCGTTACGGTACAGGAGGTCAAATCACAGGAGCATATCCCGGAAACGGATATTTACCAAACAGAGGAACGAAATGATATGATGGAAAAAGTCAGGGTTGAAATCATCCGGTTGCGGGAACAAAACTATTCCTGCTCGCAGGCAACCCTATTGGGAATATGCAGAACACTCGGCAGCAATCTGCCGGAACAGCAAATCATGGCGTTCTCGGCAGGTTTTCGGGGCGGTATCGGACGCTCCTATAACGAGGGAACCTGCGGAGCACTCTCGGCTGGAATCATGGCTTTGGGTATATACCTGCCTGATGAAAACGAGAAAACAATCGCTTTGTCCAAAGAGTTGTTCGACCATTTCAAGCAGGAGAATGGAACGGTAATTTGCGGTAATATCGTGCAAAAGTACGGATTCTCCCGATGTACGGGTTGTTGTTTGTGTATTGGGAATAAAGTCGCTGAGTTGTTGCAGCGCGAAAAAGCGCAATTCGGCACAGTACAAATGTTTCGACGGAATGGCAGAATCAACAAATAATATAAGTGAAAATGAAAAAAAGAATAGCAATGATGATGGCAGCGACGCTTCTGATAGAATGCACAAGCTGCGAAGCCAAGAACCATCCGGCAGCCGGAGATTCTGATACTCCTACGCCTCAGTTTCTTGGTGCAATGTCCCCACAACAGGCATTGGCGTATATGAAAACAACCGAGAACCTGATTATTGTCGATGTTGCTTCGAGGAACAATTTTGAACGTAAGCATTTCCTAGGAGCGATCAATATTCCGATTGAGAATCTGAATAGTCAGGAGGAACGGGAATTGTATCTCGGCATCCCTGCGGGACGTCCGGTAATATTGCATTGTCGGCTGGGTATGATTGTGCCCGGTGCTTACCGCAGCTTGAAAGAGTTACGCTCCGATATTCCGGCAATTTCCTACATTGACGGTGCGCCATTGTTCGATGAGTATAATTCGTGGAAAAACGAACAGGAGCATAAAAACGAGAATGGTCTCACTGGGAGCGAACGTTATCTGGGCGGACTTACTCCATCCGATGCGCTTGAATACATGAAATCTACTCCCAATTTGTATATCATCGATGTGCGCGAAGACGACTGGTATGAGGGCTATACCCAATTCGTCGGTAACATTCACATCCCACGCACCCAATTGCCGGAGCGTTATACGGAAATTCCGTCTGATCGTCCTGTGATTCTCAATTGCGGAGCAGGGGTACAAGCTCCACGAGCTTATGATTTTTTACGGGAGAAGCGCGCGGACATCAAACAACTCTCTTATATCGCAGGAACTCCGCTGTTCGCCGCATATAATAATTGGCTGAAAGAACTAAAGAAATAACCGGTTATGAAAGAGATTGAAAAATTGCAGGTTGGGGCATATTACCGCATGGACGATGCAGAAATAGCTGAAATCCAGAACAAAGCCATCGCCTTGTGTCAGAAAATAGACACAGTATCCATTCTGGATCCTTCAATCCGGGAACAGCTGTTTCGTAAACTGTTTGGAAGCGTAGGAAAAAATCCGAGCATCAAACCCGGTTTCAGATGCGATTTGGGTGTCAACATCCATATCGGCGATAATTTTCTCACGAACTACAACGTGATGATTCTCGATATGGCTACTGTTACCATAGGCGATAATGTGTGGATCGGTCCCAATACCGGCATTTTTGCCGTATCGCATCCGATGGAGGCTGTCGGTCGGCAGGAAATGTTGGCCATTGCCAAACCGGTTACCATTGGCGACAGCGTATGGATCGGCGGTAATGTAACGGTATTGATGGGCGTTACGATAGGGAAGAATGCTGTAATCGGAGCCGGAACCATCGTAACCTGCGATGTACCGGAGAATGCGGTGGTCGTGGGAAATCCGGCTCGCATAGTCAAATATATTGAAAATAAATAAATCATGGAAAAGCAATTTGAATTGCAAATTACTCCTGAGGAACTCCTGTTATTCTTCTCCGATTTTTTCAAAGGAAGAGTAACTACCAGAAACATTTAGATTATTAACGAATAAAAACAAGGAAGAAAATGAAAAAGATTTTTTATTTGCTGTTTGCTCTCTTACTGACAAGCTTTGTAAACGCACAGGCGCAGCACCATCCCTCTCATGGAGGAGCTATTCACTCGAAAGGTTTTGCTACAATGGATAAAAGCGGCGTATTGACCGCTTATGAATTTGAGCGCAAAACAGTCGGCGACAATGACGTTCTGATTGAGATTCTTTATTCTGGTATCTGTCATAGTGACATCCATCAATCTCGCGACGAATGGGGCGGTTCGATTTTTCCTATGGTTCCTGGCCATGAGATTGCCGGACGTGTCATAGAAGTCGGCAAGAATGTAACGAAATTCAAGGTCGGTGATTTGGCTGGTGTAGGCTGTATGGTCAATTCCTGTGGCGTATGTGATCGTTGCAAGGCCGGAGAAGAACAATATTGCGAGAACAACAAGACAGTCTATACCTATAATTCCCGTGATTTTGAGGGCGATCCTACTCTCGGAGGCTACTCGAACAACATCGTCGTAACAGAAAAATTCGCACTGAAGATTCCGCAGGGGGCTGACCTTGCCCGTATTGCACCGTTGCTGTGTGCTGGAGCTACAACCTACTCACCCTTGCGCTTTACGCATGTGGGACAGGGGGATAAAATTGCTGTGGCCGGATTTGGAGGTTTGGGACATTTAGCTGTACAGTACGCCGTTTCATTCGGTGCAGAGGTTACCGTATTCGATATTTCAGAGGATAAGCGGACTGATGCTATCCGTATGGGAGCCACAAAATATGTCAATGTTAATAATCCGGAGGAATGGAAAGGGCTGGAAAATTCGTTTCGCGTAATCCTCAGCACAATTCCTGCAAAATTCAATGTAGAACAGTATGTGCGTATGCTGAAAGTGGACGGCGAAATGGTATTAATCGGTATGCCTGCCGCAGACCAGATTCCGTCGGTTCATACGGGTGCATTGGCCGGACGTCGTAAAATTTACGGTACGTTAATCGCCGGCATCCCCGAAACGCAGGAGATGCTCGACTACTCGATTGCGCACAACATCTACCCCGAAATCGAACTGCTTGACGCTGATGCCGACGCAATCAATCGTGCGTATCAGAACGTAATTGACGGTAAAGTGAAATTCCGGTACGTGATCGATATGAATACGCTGAAATAGAAAAATATACAATTAAGAAAGGACGACCGGCATAGTTCAAGGTCGTCCTTATTGTAGTGGATTCAAGTGCTTATTTTGGACATTTATCATCGGAACAACATTCTATAAATGAAACTTTTGTTGCAACATAAGGCATTATTGAAATATATCCTTTTAATATGCTACCTACCGCAGATACATGAAATTCTCTGATCCGAAATAATAAAGAATTACGGATTTCTTTCTGTCCTTTCTGTTCTTTTTCCTCTTTGTTCGCCTTTTGTGTATAAAAGTTCTACAATTCTCCTCTTTCTATTCTTTTTACGATATCTTCTATTTCACGGTCTTTTCCGTAAGGTGCATAATCGGCTTTTAGATTATTTCCGAACAAAAGAGCGAGAGATTGCCAGAAATAGGCGTTGACACTGCCTTTGTATTCCTTGATATGGGCAAAGGCACTGTTATTGGTTTCCCGGTAGATTAATCTTACCAGAATGCGTCCCTGAGTAATCGACAGTTTCATTAAAGGTTGTTTGAACGATTTCATCAGGGCTTTGTATTCTTTTTTAATTATTTCTTTTCGTTTGGATTTATCTTTTGTTTGGTCTATCTGCCGGTCTATTTGTTGAATTTTCTCTGCAGCAATCCGGGCGTAGGGGTATACTTTTTTTACATTGTATTCCAATCGGGTTTGGCGTCGTGCGGAACGGATATATTTTTTTTTGTAGAGATTTTTACCTTTCACTTTTACTTCCTGTAGATACACATGGGGCAGGGTATCTGCTTCAGATACGGCAACCGGAAGAAGAGGTTCCTGTGCATTTAAAGCGTTTGCGTAAAATAAAGATAAAAGTATGCTACAGATTATTCTTACCATACCAAAATAATTTGCTATTTTTGACAGGTAAAAATACGAATATTTGTGGACGAACAGTTTCAGGATTTGTTTAAAATAAAGCCTAATCGTAAAAATGTTGCGGTAGGGGATATCTTAATCGCCGAGCCTTTTCTGGAGGGTCGGTATTTTTCCCGTGCTGTGGTCTATATCGTAGAACACGATGAAAAAGGGAGTATCGGGTTTGTCTTGAATAAGCCGATATCCTATACGACGTCGGATCTGGTGACAGAATTGAAAGGGATGGACTTTCCGGTATATTTAGGAGGACCGGTGGAACAAAATCAGTTGTATTATTTGCATACTCATTCGGAACTTCCGGATGCTTTACATATTGATGACGGAATTTATTGGGGAGGAGATTTTGTGCATCTTACCCGTTTGATAAGGGAGGGAAAAGTTCTTCCGGAAGAAATTCGTTTTTTTGCTGGTTATAGCGGTTGGGAAGCCGGACAGTTGCAAAAAGAGCTGGAGGAGAATTCGTGGATGGTGGGGAATATGGAACGCACTCGTCTTTTGCAATTACCTTGGTCTGAACTGTGGGAGAAATCGATGTCGGATCTGGGAGGAAGGTATAAAATTTGGGCAAATTTTCCGGAAGATCCTATTATGAATTAAAAGGAGGAATCCGGAGATTCGTATACAGAATAAGTACACTATCAGAATTAGTGATACATTTCAGGAATATGATAAACTGAAATGAAGGAGTTTATAAAATTATTAAATAAGTCGGAAGACTTAAAGGAATAAATAGCAGGTCGTTCTATCGCTGTCCTGAAAAGGAGAGAGGAAAGTCCGGGCAACACAGGGAGCCGTGCTTCTTAACGAGAAGATGTCTGTGAAGGCATATCCAGCGTAACAGAAAAAAACCGTTCCAGATTTGTGTAAGCAAGTCCGGAATAAGGGTGAAAAGGCGGAGTAAGAGCCCACCGGTGCTCCGGGTGACCGGGGCAGCCGTACGTCTCACGGGTTGCAAGACCATGTATACCGATGTTTTAAGCTTTCCCGGCTGAATCGGGGGGTAGGTCGCTCGATCTGCAGAGTGATCTGCAGACTAGATAAATGATAGAAACCGAAAGGAACAGAACCCGGCTTACAGACCTGCTATTTTTAATGAAAAGACAAGAGATAAGACAGCAATTCAGGTGTTTTTATCGTTTAATAATAGGTGTTAAGATTTAAATTGGCAAATGAAATCAATAAAAGAGATTTTCAGAATGGGCTATGGGCCTTCTTCCAGTCATACCATGGGGCCTAGTCAGGCAGCTGAGTTTTTTAAAAACAAACATCCGGAAGCCGATAAATACCGGATCACTTTGTATGGGAGTCTGGCGCTGACGGGAAAAGGACATGGTACAGATACGGTTATAAATAAGGTGATTGGCAGACCGGAAGATACGGAGATTGTATGGAGGTCGGATGTTACTTTACCTCGCCATCCTAACGGAATGGTGTTCGAATGCCTGGTCGGAGAAGAGGTAACGGATAAATGGGAAGTTTATAGTGTGGGTGGGGGTGCTTTGTGGGATGCTGAGGGAACTTTCGATTCAGAGGAGATTTATCCGGTCACTACGATGGGGGAAGTCTTGGAGTGGTGTAAGCGGGAAGGATGTACGCTGGTCGATTATGTGGCCGCCCACGAGTCTGCTGATATTTTCGATTATCTGGCGGAAGTATGGGCCCAGATGCAGCAAACCATTAAAAACGGATTGGAAAATGAAGGTGTCCTGCCGGGCACTTTAAAATTAGCCCGTAAAGCGAGTTCTTATAATATCAAAGCTATGCAGTCGGCAGGTTCCTCTCGTCCGATGGGAATGCTGTTTGCGGCGGCACTGGCCACTTCAGAAGAAAATGCCGGAGGAGGACGGGTGACTACGGCTCCGACATGCGGGGCTTCAGGGGTTGTACCGGCGGTGATGTATTTTTTGAAACACGATCAGGGAATGACGGATCATCGGTTGATACGGGGCTTGGCGACGGCCGGACTGATCGGGAATGTCGTGAAAAGTAACGGTTCTATTTCCGGTGCTGAAGTAGGGTGTCAGGGGGAGCTCGGTACCGCTTGCGCCATGGCTGCGGGGGCTGCCACCCAAGTACTCGGAGGCACTCCCCGTCAGATTGAATATGCTGCAGAGATGGGGTTTGAGCATAATCTGGGATTGACGTGCGACCCGGTATGTGGGTATGTGCAAATCCCCTGCATCGAACGAAATGCTTTTGTAGCTCAAAAGGCTCGTGAATGTGCTATTTATGCCTTGTTTTCGGATGGAAGACATATGGTTACTTTTGACGATGTCGTTAAAACCATGATGGAAACGGGTCGGGATATGCAGGCAAAATACCGGGAAACAAGCTTGGGCGGCTTGGCCAGCGTATGCTTGAAACGGATGAAATGTAATTTTAATGATAATATGTAACTGAATAGTGAAACTAAAACAGGCAGATGTCGTTAATCTTTTTACGAGGTCCGAGGGGCGGGAATATGAAATTTAACGGTTTATAGATATGGATCGAATTAGGTTGAAGGTTTTAGGGTTATCATACAGTATGTCGCAAACGGGAGCTTATGCACTGATATTGTCGGACGAAGCAGATTTGCACCGGATTCCTATTGTTATCGGTATGCCTGAAGCACAATCGATTGCCATTCAATTAGAGAAGTTGCAGCCGCAGCGTCCTTTAACCCATGACCTGATCAAATCATTGACAGACAGCCTGGAGGTGACATTGAAAGAAGTTTTGATTTATCGTTTGGATGCGGGTATATTCTATTCGGAACTTTATTTTGAAACTCCCCTGCGTATTGTAAAGGTTGATTCGAGAACCTCCGATGCTGTGGCACTGGCTTTACGATATGGGGCTCCTGTTTATACGACACCTGAAATTATAGAAAAAGCCGGAATTTTAGTGAATCAGGATGTGAGAGAACAACAACAGGGAGCTATACATACCGGAGTAGTAAATGTAGAAGAAAATCAGTTTAAAGAATATACGATACAGGAATTGACCAAATTAATGGATGAAGCTATTCGGAATGAGGATTACGAACAGGCATCTAAATTCAGAGATTTGTTGAAAGCAAAGAAAAAATAAACCTCCTGTACAGGTAGTAAAATAAATCAGTCCGTCGTTTGGGAAGTGCTTTAAGAAAAGAGGGGAATTGGTTTAAAAGACCCGACAAGCAGGTGTACATTAATTGTAAATATATCGCTTATGAACAGTATTAAATTTGATTACAGTTCTGTCTGTAATTTTGTAAAAAAAGAGGAGATCGGCATGTTGTTTCCGGAAGCAGAGAGAGCGCTGCAAAGTTTGAAAGACGGAAATTGTAAAGGAAATGATTTTTTAGGATGGTTGGATTTACCGGAACAAATTACGGTAGAAGAATTGAAAGATATGGAAGAGACAGCCCGGGCTTTACGGTCCCGTACGGAGGTTGTCGTAGTCATTGGTATCGGTGGGTCTTATCTCGGTGCCCGGGCCGTGATAGAAGCTTTGGCCGGAAGTTTTCATAATTTTGGAAAAGCGGACATGAAAATAATTTTTGCAGGCCATAATATAGGGGAAGATTATTACTATGAATTGCTGAATTATCTGGAAGATAAAGAGTTCGGTATTTGTGTAATTTCCAAATCCGGGACGACTACAGAACCTGCTATAGCTTTCCGGTTGTTGAAAGAAATGCTGGAAAAGAAAGTAGGGAGAACAGAAGCCGGAAAACGGATTGTCGCCATTACGGATGCTCATAAAGGAGCCCTTCGTACATTAGCGGATCAGGAAGGTTATAAATCCTTTATTATTCCGGATAATGTCGGAGGACGTTTTTCTGTTTTGACTCCGGTAGGTTTATTGCCGATTGCTATTGCCGGATTTGATATCAGGGCTTTGGTCAAAGGAGCTGTAGAAATGAGGAAACTCTGCCTGGAGCAGGAAATAAATCCGGCGACAGAATATGCGGCTGCCCGGACGGCTTTGCATCGCAAAGGATATAACATAGAATTGTTGGCTGATTTTAATCCTAAGTTACATTATATTATCGAATGGTGGAAGCAATTGTTCGGAGAGAGTGAAGGGAAAGATCACAAAGGAATCTTTCCGGCCGGTGTCGATTTTACGACAGATTTACATTCTATGGGGCAGTTTATTCAGCAGGGGCCTCGTATGATGATGGAAACTGTCATCTCGGTAGAAAAACCGCATCATCGGGTGGACATACCTGCTGACGATGCCAATTTGGATAAATTGAATTTTCTGGCAGGTAAGCGTGTAGATGAAGTAAATAAAATGGCAGAATTGGGAACGAGACTGGCTCATGTAGATGGAGGAGTTCCCAATATGTTGGTTACTTTACCGGAGTTGACGGCAGAATATATCGGCCAATTGTTTTATTTCTTTGAACTGGCTTGTGGTATTTCCGGTTGCATGTCGGGGGTGAATCCTTTTGACCAGCCCGGAGTGGAGGCTTATAAAAACAATATGTTTGCTTTGTTGGAAAAACCCGGCTATGAGGAAGCTTCCAAAGCTATTCAAAAACGGTTGAAATAATACCCGCTCTTTTTTATAAAGTCCCCCAGGCATTTTTACAGCTTAGGGGATTTTTTTATTTTTGTTCCCCCAATAAAAGGAAAATAAACACACAACAGTAAAGAAAAAATATGAAGACAATAGCCATTCTATGCGGAGGCGGTCCGGCTCCCGGTATTAACACGGTCGTAGCTACGGTTACTAAAGTATTTTTGAAAGCCGGTTACCGGGTTTTAGGAATACACGAAGGATACAAAGGATTGTTTACAGACCATCCGGAAGTAGAAGAATTGACTTTTGAAAAAGCCGATCAGATCTATACCCGGGGAGGTTCTTTGATTAAAATGAGCCGTTTTAAGCCGAAAGACGAAGATTTCTCCTGTACCTTTTTCCTGCGCTATCAGGTAAAATTGTTAGTCACCATAGGAGGAGACGATACGGCTTCGACAGCCAACCGCCTGACAAAATATCTGGTGGAAAACCACATCCCGATACAAAATATACATGTACCCAAAACGATCGATAACGATCTGCCCTTACCGGAAGGGGTTCCAACCTTTGGCTTTATGTCGGCAAAAGAGATGGGAATGAACATTGCTAAGGTGGTAAAAGCAGAAGCTGCCACTACTCAAAATTGGTATATCCTCATGTCTATGGGGAGAGAAGCCGGTCACTTGGCTTATGAAATCGGTAAGGGAATTCAGAGTGCTATGATTATTATTCCGGAGATGTTCAGTGGATTGAAGATTACTATGGACAGGGTGATCCGGTTAATTGTCTCCGCTATGATTAAAAGGCGTATTTTAGGACAGAAATCCGGAGTAGTTGTCATTAGTGAAGGGATTTTCCATTTTCTTCAGGAAGAGGATATCGCCGCTTCGGGGATTGTCTTTGGACAAGATGCCCATGGACATCCGGAGCTCAGTGATGTGGGAAAAGCTTATATCCTCAATAAAATTGTACGGAACTGTCTGGAAAAATACGGTTTGACGATTATCAGCCGTCCCGTAGAAGTCGGATATTCTTTACGTTGTGTGGACCCTTGCGGATTTGATCTGACTTATTGTACGACTTTGGGGATAGGGGTGAAGAAACTCTATGAAGCCGGATGTTCCGGATGTATGGTTGCTGTAGATGTGCACCAAAACGTGATACCCGTATATCTGCAGGAGGTGGAAGACGAAAATGGGAAAATACCTCCCCGTATGGTAAATATGCAGAGAGAAGAAGTAAAAAGTACATTTTCAGAAATGATTTATTACCTGACAAAAGCCGATCGGGAAGAAGCCAGTCATTACCTTTCCGTACCGGAATATTTCGAATGGGAAAATATAATGAAATGAAAATTTCGCTGTGATGAAAGTTTTCTGAAATTTACAAAGGAATAGCTGAAAATGTAATGTCCTAAGAATGTTTCTCTTGCAAGATTCAAAAAAAATGCTGATCTTCGCAAACGATAAAAATTGGGAAAAATTTTAATTTTAAAACAATTAGGAATGAAAAGATTAATGTATTTAAAGAATTTATGGGTCGTGGTCGTGCTCCCTTTTTTCGTAAGTGGTTGTCTGAAGTCGAAAGATGATCCCTTTGATTATAATGTGGACATTTACGTTTTGCAAAAAAACAACGAGGTAGACGGAGTAACAGAAGCGAAGTTTGCTACCTATATCGGCATCTACAATCCGATCGGGGATTTAGCTTCTGCTGAAGTCAACGGTCCGACTTCTATGAGTATGGTAAAAACGGGCATTAATGCTTACGAGACAAAATTAGCAGACAGTGAGTTCAGTACGACTCTGCCGCAAGGTGTCTATCGGATTACTGCTGCCAACAGCCAAGGACAAGTAGCTTCTCATAATCCTTCTATTCGAATAGATAAGCCTTTAGGAAAATTGGTTGTAGAAAGTTTTGAATACAATGCTGCGACAAATACAGTAAAAGCTAAATGGTTGCCTGTAGAGAATGCGAACGCTTATTATATGATGTATTCACTACAATCTTCGCAAAGTAATTATTACCGGGTTAATAACAGGTACATTTACTGGCACGACAAAGACGAGCAAGGGGTAACGAGAGGGGAAATATGCTTAGATGGTATGGAACTTATAGCAGGAACTCCTTTAAAGATAGCTGTTGTAGCAGGTCGTGAAGGGGAACAAGGTACTTTAATGCTGGAAAGTGAACCTTTATATATTAAAATAAAAGTAAACGAAGAATCTAGTATTCCGCAATAAGGGAAAAAAGAAATTACTGAAAAGACTATTCTGCACAGGTTTACGGTGAGAAATCTGTAAAAATAATTGATAACGCGTTAATTTTAGGGGGATATGCCGATTAGGGGCCGGAGAATGGATTAAAAAATCTATTTCCCATAAGCCGAAATAATTGAGCCCCGGCTGATCCGGTTCCCAACTTTGAAATTAACGCGTTATATTTTTGTTAAGCTTGCTAAAATTCTCTGATCGTGAAAAAGCCGGTCTTTGCCAACGTAAATGTTCTTAAAGATGCTGATAAATAATTTTGTTAAATAAAGACAGTTTCTAAAGAGAGTTAAACCCTCTAGCGTTATTCTAAGAGGGTAAATGTGTTTAAAAAATCCCGGGTATAAAATTTGTCCTTTCTACAGATAAAAAACAACTTCAAAGATCGAAAAAACTTATACTTTCAAAAAGATCCCTCTCTTGTACATCATCCACAAAATTACGTAAATCGCAGCTACATTCCATAATGTTATCAAGAAGGAGTAATAACTTCCCATATAGGGTTGCAGGCCGTATAGTAAAGATTGACCTATACATCTGAAGTCTATCACATTTGCCAGCATATAAGCCAGGATGGAATTCATTCCATATACTTTCAACCAAGTGATGCCCGAACGATGCCCCTTGTAGTCGATCCAATAATAGAAAAGCCCCATCAATAGAAAGCAGTATCCACTGCTAACCAATACCATTGAGCTGGTCCAAATAGTCTTGATAACCGGCATTTGAAAGTTCCATAACCAGCCTATAGTCACCATAGTAGCACCTATCCCGAAATAGAGCTTCAATTTACGTTTCTCCTCTATTTTGTCCTTGGCGATGTAGCCGGCAAAGAGTCCTGTCAACACAGTGACTCCGAAATTCAGGCTGCTTAAAATCCAGGTATAGTGATACCATTCCGCTACAACTACTTTTCCATCAACGAGCTGTGCCGTGTCGCGGAAACGTCCCAATACCACCTTATCTATCCACTCGGCCAAGTTGCCTTGAGGAGTATAATTGCCGCCCCCGTAACCATCGACCTGGATAAATTGCATGGCTGCCCAATATATCAGTAACAGCAGTACAGCGGTGATTAATTGTGTCCGGCGGCGGGTAAAGAGAAAGAGAAGAGCTGTTATCAGATATCCGGCAGCAATGGCTTGCAAGGTATTCGAATAGAGATAGATCTTATCTGGATTCAATCCCAGTAAATTTCCCTGACAGATCATACCGAAAATCCACAGCAATAGAATGCGTTTACCCAAACGGCGCAGCAACGGCCTTTTGTCCGGCATGGATTTATAGCGGGCCAGGGCAAATGGCATGGAAATACCCGACATAAACAAGAACAACGGCATAATCAAATCCCAAGGAGAGAATCCTTCCCAGGAGACGTGATTAAATATCCCCATCCAATTATTGAACCATTCCGCATCGGCTGCTCGGGCCAGTGAATTCATTAGCGGACCTAAGGCAACCAGAAAAAATAGATCGAATCCGCGTAGTGCGTCCAAGGATTCCAAGCGTTTGGCAGCAGAATGCGTAGATTTCATTGTGTCCATAGATTGATGGGTACAAAAGTAATACTTACTGACCGGATTTACCCCAATTCTGTGGCACAAAAAATAATTTAATTGAGGGAGGGGGACGGGATTTCGTATAACTTCCCTTTTTGCTGGTAAATCTCAGGAATATCCCACACTTTTGAATATAAGATGACAGGATTACTTCAGCGTCATCTGTTTATTCGATGTGCTAAAATTCAAAATTCTCACTTAAAAATTATTTAAAATATAGGAATCTGATAAATAATACCGGCAGAAATACGTTGGGGATTTGTATTGGAGGCTCCGAAATTTCGGGCACATTGGGTATAATCATACGAACGTCCTACGTAAGTCAGAAAAAAATGTAAATTTTCCCGCATAGGATAATATTCTATCCCTCCGATATATCCCCAGGAAGTACTATATTTCCCCTTTGAATACTCTTCGTTGGTATGGGTGACGGAAGCTGTTTCGTACATTCCTTTGAAGAACAGATTCAGTTTGGGAAGAATTCGGTAATTGAAATGGGCGACTAAAGCCATATAGCGGACGTCTTCCGCCCTGTTGGTAAAACCGGCAGCATAGGCTAGCCTGGAGATAATGCCTTTCCTGTCTAATTCTTCTTTCGATAACATAAAATCGAAATACATATGAAAACGGTGCAGATTTAATTCTGTCCCGAGGGCATAGTAATACATATTCTTATGGGTCGCATCGTGAAATACGGAGACAGACCAACGGGTCCGTATTGTATTTTCCCAAAAACTTCCGTTCCAATTCAGTGTGTATCCTAAAGGGGTTTTAGCCGCTTTAACAGTAGAGTCTGTTTTCCCGAACATATCTTCAAAAGAACCGTTACGGGAGTTTACGACTTGAAATTGAAGCTCGTGGTTCTCTGTAAGCCAATACGAAAAATCTACTCCCATTTGAAAACTATGCATATTAGCTAGTAAATCGCAATATTCGTAAACTTCTATCGGATTCAAGTCGAACTCCATCCCTCCGAAAACGACTGATTCTTTACCGGCAAAAATGGAAAATTTCTCTGTAATTTGAAATCCGATGGCAGCATAGTCGATGGAATGAGGTAAATTATCCAAAGATTCGGGATTATTGCTTCGGTTTAGGCGCTGTCGATAACGGTAAAAAATCCAGGGATTGATGTTACCTTTAATTTCCAGCCGAAGCTGATTCATTTTAAAAGTAGCCTGTTCCGTGCTATTTCCTTTAGGATACACATTGAAACTTCCTTGTGTATTTAAAAATACATTCAATTTTTCTGTTTTCTTTTCAATTTTAGTAATGCGTTCGAATAAAGTTTTAGCGTCCAGAGAATCCACCTTGGAAGATTGAAAACTTAAATGTTGAGCAAAACCGGTGGTTAACCAAAAAAGAACGGTAAGGAGTAAAAGCAGTTTTTTCATTATTGAAAATAAAATAAATGTTTAAAATCCTGTTTAAATTCTGTAGATTGTACCTTCTTTGTGTATAAAAAGTTACATAAAAATCTTTTTTCTTGTAGCTCTGAAAAAAAATACAGATATTCGCAAGTTTAAAATGGGAAAATAAAAACAACAATGAGTATGAAAACTTTAAAAAATGGTTGGTATGGGCTGTTAGTAGCAGCTTTACCTTTTTTGGTGAGCGGATGTCTGAAATCCGACAATCATGTTACTTTTACGATTAGTACCGGCGGATATGTGCTCCAAAAATTCGAAGAAGGAACTCCTGTGTATGCTCCTTATATATACAGTTTTTCTTCTCAGGAAATTGCAAGTGCAAAATTGGAATGTACGGAAAATCCGAATTGTTCTTATGTTAAAAAAGCAGCTAATGTATGGGAAACTCCGCTCCTCTATCAGTCACAAATTCCCAATGGAACGTATGAGATCTGGGCAACAAATCTGGAAGGGGAGATTGCTACTCAAAAACAGACGTTTACGATTGACAAGAGCTTGGGAGAATTGAATTTAAAGAGTTTTTATTTCGAATCGGGAATTATCCATGCAAAATGGGAAACTGTGGCAAACGCCACAGAGTATTGTCTGATGTTTTGCGTCCGGACAAAGGAAATGGCAAGCAGCGGGGGATTTAACCGTTATAATAATTACTACGTAAAATGGGATCCTTATAACACAGTCGTTACTTCAGGATCTTACAACTTGAAAGAGGTCGTAAGCCGTACAACAGGTTATTCTCTGCAGGACAACGATGAAGTACAAATCGCTGTTGCCGTGATGTACAATAGGAGCGGTAAAGGAACATTGATTCTGGAAAGTAACCGCTATGTAGTTACTACAAAGAGCGGGGATATCGATTTCTTGCAATGATAGAAATTTAGAATATACGCTATAAAACTGTATTGTCAGCTATTGGCAAATATGGAATAAAGAAAACCGGAATAAAATAATTTTTATTCCGGTTTTTTGTTCCCGGCCTTTTGAGGAAGGAGAGATATTTTTGGCTGATCTATAAGGATTATACAGCCTGTCGTTCAAAAGTTTTAATAAAAATTTTTTCCCCCGTCAAGAAGAAATCCCTCTTTTATGATTCTTTTCTTTTAAATAGGAGATGTTTTATAAGCTGAATGAGCATATCTGTATCTTATATACATAATAGTAAAAAATAGAATATTTATGTAAATATTGAATATTAAATGATTATTTCTATATATTTGTAATTGTAAATTTAATGTAAAACAGGATTTGTTGTGTATTTATCTAAGAAAAGGTATTCCATCTATTTTTAAGGGAATAGAGCAGGAGGGAGGTATGTTCGAATCCTACTTTATTTAATCTTGTTTCTTTTATGAATATATTGGGTTTTATCAAGGAATCAAAATGGTTTCAGCGTACGACTTATGGAGAAATTTATCTGGATATAGAGATAAATGAGAAAGAAGAGATTACCTTTCGGGTAAATGCCGGGTGGGTTAAAGTGGAATGGGGCGATGGAGAGCAGAGTGAGACAAAAAGGCGGGCGGAATGTTTCAGACATTATTATAGGCAAAAGGGGCTATATCGTATACTTGTTCAGGGAGAGAATATTGTAGATTTGGACATAAAGAAATGCCGGATTGTTCGTTTAGAAGTAAATTATTGTCCTACACTGGAATTTATAGACTGTTCAGGAAATTTATTAAAAGAACTGGATGTACAGGGATGCAAAAAATTGTATGAGTTGGATTGTTCTCATAATCAATTGGAAGAATTGAAACTCGGTCGGTATAAAAAATTATTTCATTTATCCTGTGCCTGGAATAATTTAGAACAGCTGGAATTGGGGGGATGTCCGGGATTAGTAGATTTATTCTGCAAGTATAATAATATACATCATCTGGATGTCAGTAAATGCAAAAAGCTGCGTTCTGTAAATATAGGAAACAATGCTTTGGATGTATCGGCTTTGAAACATTTTGTCAATTCATTAGCTATACCGCCGCATAAGGAAAAGGGTTTTATCGTTATACGAAATAATATGACCTCTCATTCTGAGCAGACCCTTGTATTGAAAAGGGGATGGTATGAAATATAGCATCCGGACAGTTTGTTTTACTGTCTCATTTTTCTCCTACAAATCAAAAAATATTTTTAACGGACTGTTTAATTAAAAAAGTCATTCATAGAACTGCTGAAGGATTACAACAACAACAACCTGGTGCTGAGCAAATCGACAATTTTCGAACGTAACACATGAGGATTGATAGGCTTGGCGGTATATCCGTCAAATCCTTGGCTAAGGATACGCTGTTCGTCTGAAGCGTAAGCATAAGCTGTGACCGCAAGTATGGGTACATCCGCCGATATTTTGCGTATCTCGGCCGTTGCTTCATATCCATCCATTACGGGCATATTTACATCCATCAATACGATATGCGGACGATGGGCTTTAAATAAGTTTACGGCTTCCTCTCCGTTCCAGGCGTGAAGAATGCGGTAATCTTTTTTGAGAATCGTTTCGAATAATTTAAAATTGCTTATGTTATCTTCGGCGATGAGAATTGTGATTTGGTCTTTTGCTACAGCCTGAAGCGTATATTCCTGAACGTGCTTTTTATTCAGTTCTGCCGGAACGTTCCGGATCGTAAACCAAAAAGTCGAACCCTTGCCTGGTTCGGACTCCACACCGATTTCACCGCCCATTCGATTTACGATGGTCTTACAAATAGACAACCCTAGTCCCGTCCCCTGTGTAAAATTATCCAACTTGACGAAACGAGTGAAAATATCGGCTTGTTTCTCCGGGGCAATACCACATCCGGTGTCGGTTACGTAAAAACGGAGCAAGCCATCTTTTTGTAATGTATAGCCTACTGTGATGCCGCCAGTCTCGGTAAATTTGATGGAATTGGTAATGAGGTTGATGAGCACTTGATTCAGACGGTTGCGATCTGTCAGAATACTACACTCAGGCAACCGGTCTTTGAATACGACCGTCAAATTTTTTGTTTCGGCTCGTAATTGCAGAGATTTGGTAACTTCCTCCAGCAAGGCATTTACATCTACCGGCACTTCAGCAAATTCCAACGTGCCGGCTTCTATTTTCGATAAGTCAAGAATATCGCCTATAAGCTGGAGCAACAGTTCGTTGTTGTTCTCGATAATCTTGACGTACTCGTTCCGCTCTTCGTTTTCGTCCGTAGAATTGAGTAAGCCGGCAAAACCGACGATGGCATTCAGGGGTGTGCGTATCTCATGGCTCATATTGGCCAGAAATGCCGATTTGAGCCGATTCGATTCTTCGGCTTTGTCGCGTGCATCAACCAGTTCCTGTTCCATTTTTTTACGTTGGGTGATAATCAGAGAAGAACCAACTAATGTGAGCGGGTTGCCATTGGCATCGCGTTTCTCTACGGCAGCCTGTGCTTCAACCCAATCCATTTTGTATCCGTTTTGATCGTGTGACACCACTCGGTACTCTTCGCGCACTTTGTTTGTACGTCCTCCGATCAGATCGTTATAAGCCTGTTCGACCCGTTCCCGATCCTCCTTATGTATTTTGGAAAAATATTGTATGTCCGGAACCGACAGTTTTTCTTCGTCGACCTGCTGCCCGACATTACTCAATTCGACCGGACGGTTTACATCACAGAGAATCTTATGTTTGCGTAAATCCCAGTTCCAAGGTACGATACTGGCTACCTCGAGTGCCATTGACAGCTTATGGTTCGTATCGTCGAGTTTCTGTTGGGCGTGATGTAATTCCGTCGCATCGATGTAGTACGCATCTACATAACCCTGCTGTGTGGCCGGGGTTATTACGACATTCTGATAGAGATCGGACGCTGAAAAGTATTGTGTGTAGGTAATAGCTCTTTTTTCAGTTTCCGCTAATTTTGCAAGGCGCAAGGATGGACCTAAATCCGCGCCAAAAAGTTCGCTCCCCCGGTAGCTGTCCGATTCGATGCCACGGGCGAAATTTATTGTAAAACGTTCGTTTGTTTGGCCTATTTCCATATCGGCGATCTCCCCGTCAGCATTGTACAGGAGTTTTGCTTTCATATAAGCAACCGGCATATTGTCGAAAAGGTTGGTTAGTTCTCGGGTCGTTTCAAACTGAAGTCGCTGAGACTCGTTCAGAACATTCAAAATGTGGAGGCGGTAGTATAAGTATGCGAAAACCGCGATCAGTAATACAGCAATTAAACTCGCTCCCAGAATAATTGAAAATTTATGCTGTTCGAAGAATGTCTGAGGGCGATCTATAAATACGCTGTTCTGAGGAAAATCTTCCACTGAGAATCCTTTCAACAGCATCGACGGATAACTAAAAGTAGGTTTCGCTTCCGTGGGTACATAAAAGGGAATTTTTCGTGGAGGTGTATCTGCTAATACCGACAAAATGGTTTGCTGTAAATGAGCCAGAAAAGCCTGTTCATCGTAAAAATATCCTCCGACCATACCGCTATTATTCATTACGGCACTTTTCAGGGCGAATACCGGGACTGAAAGGTTTGCGATCACCCGGAACGAGTTGGCGCTGAGTATGGAATTTCCAGCGATATTCGTCTTTTCGAACCACGAGGAGAAAAGGACTCCCGTTGAAGTGACATCAATCGTTTCCAGCAGGGACATTAATTCCTCCAAAGACATATTCGCTGCTGAAAGAAAACGATATTTGAGGCCCGGATATTTCTGCGCCATCAAACGTTCCATATCGTAATTAAGTTGCTGATTGACATAGCGGCCATCGCCTATAAGCAATATCTCTTTCAGTCCGGGGATTACCTGTCGCAGCAAATCTACATTATTTCGCGGAAACATTTTGGTTTGCAAGCTGGTCAGATTGTAGTCATCCGCAAGTGCTGAGATCGGCGCACGCTCCTCTTTCGGAATCGGACTTTTGTTGATATAAGCCGTATCGGGACCAAAATAATTTTCTTCCGCACATAGAATTATAGGTATGTCTCCCCAATAATCCCGTAGCTTGTCTTTCAATAGTAAAGTCGAATTCCCCAACAGCAGCACGCCTTTGGGAGCCTTATGTGCATATTTACCGAAAAGAGAATTTTCCAGCTCACCGAATTCTGCGGTATTGTCAATCATCAGCATATTGAGATGTTCGACAAAGACTGCAACATTGCGTTCGGTAGAAACCCATTTCTGTACTGGTTCGATGATTGCATTGCTCCACGGTGCATCTGAAGTATAGGTGTTGATGACCAGTAGGTAGTCGTTTTTGATATTCGGCATATGATTATCGCGGGCTTGGGCTGTTCTCACAAACGCAACGCTGATAAGCAAAAATAAATACCACTGCCCGAAGGCAAAAACACCACAATATAGACTCCGCTTCATGTTTTAGATAAATAAATTGGTGCGAAAGTATAAAATTAATCGCAAATTTTGATTATCAGTCAATTAAAATTAATCTTTTAAAATTTAGGCCTTTATACACAGTCATATGCATCCCCGCAGTAATTTCTTTTTTCTCAGATGGAAACGAAAAAACGATGCTGTTATCATTTCAAGAAGGTGGCAGTCTGCAATCCTTTGCTACCACTATGCCGTGCCGGAAGGATATAGGAGGCTGATAAAGGCGATGAAGCAGGCTAATGTGAAAAGCAATACGGCATACAAAAAATTCCTCGGAATCCTTATGGTCCGAGGAATTAATTAAATCATTCAAAGGATGCCTTCCTCCGAAAAGTTATTTAAATAACCTCTTTCAGATAGCCTTTTCGATTATTTTACCAGATTTAAAGTATCGGTAGCGATGACGAGTTCTTCATCTGTCGTGATAGTCATAACGAATGTCTTGGAGTGAGGAGTGGAGAGTATTCTGTCGACACCTCTGGCCTTCAGATTGACCGCTTCGTCGAATTCCACTCCCAGATATTCTAGTCCAGTGCAAACGGAATTCCTCACCCTTTCATCATTTTCACCTATTCCTCCGGTAAAAATAATTAAGTCTACGCCATTTAAGACGGCAGCATAAGCTCCAATGTATTTTTTTACATTGTAACAGAATACATCTAAGGCTAGTTCTGCCCTGTAATTTCCGGCATCAGCAGCACTTGTCAGTTCCCGGAAATCAGAAGAGACCCCGGAGATTCCGAATACTCCGGATTCTTTGTTTGTCAGGCGTACCGCGTCGAGAGACGTATATCCTTTTTTGTCACAAATGTAGAGTAATGCTCCTGTATCTAAATCCCCGCAACGGGTTCCCATTACGAGTCCGGCAACCGGCGTAAATCCCATGGACGTATCAACGGATTTTCCTTTATCGATGGCGGTAATAGAAGCCCCGTTGCCCAGGTGACAAGTGATAATTTTCTTTTCCGTGATGTCCCAACCCAATATTTTACATGCTTTTTCCGCTACAAATTTGTGGGAAGTGCCATGAAAACCGTATCTTCTCACACTGTAATTCTCGTAGTATTCATACGGAATGCCGTAAATAAAAGCTTTCGGCGGAAGTGTTTGGTGAAAAGAAGTATCGAATACAGCCACTTGAGGAATAGTGGGAAGTAATCGTTCCATTGTTTCGATTCCTTTTAAGTGAGCTGGGTTGTGTAAAGGAGCGATTTCACTGCAAGCTTTAATTTTAGCTTTTACTTCTTCGTCGATTAAAACACTGTGGGAAAAATATTCTCCTCCGTGTGCGATACGGTGTCCCACGGCAAATATTTCATCCAATGAAGCAATGACTCCATATTTTTTATCTGTCAGAGCTTTCAGAATAAGATCCATACCGTCGACATGATCCGGGATCGGTTTTTCCAGTATGTATTTTTCTTTTCCCTCTGGTTTATGGGTAAAAATTCCCAACGGAAGTCCTATTTTTTCTACAATACCTTTGGCCAGTAATACAGGCTGGGCTTCCATATTCAGTAATTGATATTTTATGGAAGAACTTCCGCAATTTAAAACTAATATATTCATGTTTACAGAATTAATAAGAGAAAGCCGGAAGTTAAATTTTTCCGGCCTACCGGTTTATTTATTATTTAGTCAAACCTGCGGCTTGATTAGCCGTAATGGCGACCATATTGATAATATCGTTTACAGAACATCCCCGGGATAAATCGTTGATGGGAGCGGCCATTCCTTGTAATACCGGACCTACTGCTTCGATACCGGCAATGCGTTGTACCAGTTTATAACTGATATTTCCGACTTCCAGACTGGGGAATATCAGTACGTTGGCTTTCCCGGCTACCGGACTACCGGGAGCTTTCAGATTACCGACAGAAGGTACTAATGCCGCATCTGCTTGTAATTCACCGTCAATCATGACATTAGGAGCCATTTTCTGTGCCAGTTCGGTCGCTTTTACGACTTTATCGACCAATTCGTTTTTGGCAGATCCTTTCGTAGAGAAACTCAACATGGCTACCCGGGGTTCTATTTTAGCAATATTCCGGGCTGTCCGGGCTGTAACCACGGCAATTTCAGCCAATTCTTCTGCTGTCGGATTCGGATGAACAGCACAGTCGGCAACTACCAGCAGGCCGTTTTCTCCAAATTCGGGTTTATTGGTCAATAGCATAAAAGCTCCGGAAACAACTGAAATACCGGGTTCCGTTTTTACAATTTGAAAAGCCGGTCGTAAAACATCTCCCGTCGCATTGATAGCCCCGGCTACTTCCCCATCAGCATCCCCGTTCTTTATCATCAGCGTGGCTAAATAGAGCGGATCTACAACCAGTTTTAATGCCTGCTCCTTGGTCATTCCTTTACTTTTACGTAATTCTACCAATAAATCTGCATAGACTTCTTTCTTGGCATGAGAATCTGGATCAATGAGAGTGGCTTTTTCGATATTTTTTAAACCCAATTTTTCTGCTTGTTTCAGAATGTCTTCCGGTTTGCCCAATAAGATAAGTTGAGCTATTCCTTCAGATAAAATAACTTCAGCAGCTTTTAACGTACGTTCTTCCGTGCCTTCCGGAAGTACGATTCTTTTACTGTACTTCTGGGCATTTGCTTTAATTTGTTCTAAAAGTTCCATATACCTTGCGTTTAATATTAATTTCAAAAGAAAAGTTGCTCCCTTTTTCCGGAACAACCTGTACGTTCTGAACGGATTTTAGCTTAAGTTATGTCATTCCGCCTTTTTCTCCCGGTTTTACAAACATTTTCTATTGACAACAGAGAAGAAGAACGATTTCTTACTCCTTTGAGGAGTTCAACAAAAGCGAAACAAAATTATATAAAAAAATTTAAATTTAAGGAGGTTTATTCTTGAATTTCCAAAAGTTCTGGAGTTTTGAATCATTTGATAAACTTATTTTTCCGTTTCTAATTCAAAGCGGAGACGAAATGCTCCGTTTTCGTAATCCATACCCCTGTTGAACGAAATACTCAACGGTAAACGTCCTGTATCTGCTGATATGTCTTTACTATTACTCATCAAGTTTAAATCTGATACGCAAAGTATTATTTTGAAAATCTGTACTAATTATCCTGAATCTACCTATTTCAGAAGTATTATTGACATGCAAACCAATACAGGCACAAGTATCATAATTTCCAATCCTTACAATGCGCAATGTTTGACTAGCATCTTCTGGTAATTTACTTAAATCTACATTATCTGGGACTTCACTACGAGAAATAAACTCAACAGTTACAGGTAGATTTTGTGAGATAATTTCATTGACCCTCTTTTCTATTTCAGTAATTTGCTCTAGCGTTGGAGCCATGGCTAGAGTATAGTCGCATTTGCTCTTTTTTCTTTCTATATGGTTGTTTCGAGACCGCTCACAACCGAATATGCGTATCATGGTTTGGTTTAAAATATGCTCGGCTGTATGCATTGGTGGATATTCCTGTTTGTTATGAGTGTTTAAAGTAGGTTGTTCCATTGCATTATAATTCTTTTGATAAAAATCCATATTCTTTCATGTCCTCAAAACCGATTTTAATATAAAACTTGTAGGCAGGAGAGGATAATCCGGTATTTAGTATGATATCGTTAATATTTTCAAGTTTTAGTTTCTGTTCTATTTCTCTCATAAAATATGTTCCTAATCCTTTTCCTTGTAAGGCATTGTCTATGCATAGTTGGTCAAGAAAATACTCATATCTTAGTTCGCCGTTTTTTAACCATGGCTTTATAAAACCAATCGATATTCCAATGATGTTATTATTATCATTAATTAATTGATAACCTTTAAAGTTAGGTAGTCTGATAAATGCATTAAAAAAATCTATTACAGTGTTTTTTGAGTCGAAGATATCGTTCCATGGCGGTTTTGAAAATACATTCATAAACAAATCGACAGATTCTTCGGTTAAGGATGTGTTAAATTCTGCTGTGTGCATTGGTGGATGTTCCTGTTTGTTATGGAAGTTTAAGATATTCTCTTCCATATCATTTATATATAATTAATTATTAATACTATGCGATAGTAATTGATTTCTTTCGCTCGATAGGTGCATTGCGGAAGCGGGGACAACCGAATAAACGTAGCATCGTTTGATTTAAACTATGTTCTGTCGTATGCATTGGAGCGATAGATACATCTTGAAATTTGGGGTTTGCTTCCTTTAATTCCATAAGCGGGTCGAATAGTTATTCTTTCTGTACTATTGAGAAACTTTGTTTTGATATCTTGTGCTATATCGCATGTAAAAATAATTTATATTTTAACAACATACAAGTTTTCAACTCTTTTCCCGGAAGAAGGGAGAGCGGAAAAACTTTTCAAGGAAGGAATAATCCGTTAAAAAACGGAGAGAGAATTTATTAATTCGGGATTGTAAATTGGGGGAATATCGTTTTTTAATTACCTTTGACTTTTGAAAAAAGAATAAAAACCAATAAACGGGTTTAAAAGCTAATTGATTTTGTTTAAATAAAACTGTTATTTATGAAGTTATTAGAAGGAAAGACCGCTCTTATTACAGGGGCCTCCAGAGGAATCGGTAAAGCAGTGGCATTGGCGTTTGCCAAACAAGGTGCTAATATTGCGTTCACAGATTTACGATATGATGAAGGGGCACAAGCTACTGAAAAAGAATTGGCTGAATGTGGTGTGAAAGCGAAAATGTATGCCTCAAACGCTGCTGATTTTGCTGCCACTGCTGCTACTGTAGAGGAAGTTGTCAAAGAATTCGGAAGAATCGATATTTTAGTGAATAATGCGGGTATCACTAAGGATACGTTATTGATGAGGATGACGGAAGAACAATGGGATGCTGTGATCAATGTAAACTTAAAATCCGTATTCAATTTTACCAAGACCGTTTCTGCCGTGATGCTGAAACAAAAATCCGGTTCTATCATCAGCATGAGTTCTGTTGTAGGGGTTAGTGGAAATGCGGGCCAGGCCAATTATGCTGCTTCTAAAGCCGGGATTATCGGATTTACAAAGAGTGTCGCCAAAGAATTGGGCTCCCGTAATATCCGGGCAAATGCGGTGGCACCTGGCTTTATTATAACCGATATGACCGCTCAGTTACCGGAAGAAGTACGAAAAGAATGGGCTGCAAAAATTCCGTTGAAAAGAGGAGGGACGCCGGAGGATATTGCTGATGTATGCTTGTTCCTAGCTTCTGATTTGTCCAGGTATGTTACCGGGCAGGTTATACATGTATGCGGGGGAATGAATATGTAATTTAGGGAGGAGAATATCTCAAAAGTCGAATATAACATCGATTTTCAAACTATTTTGAGGTAAATCGGAATGCTTTTGAGATATTCACCGCTAAAAAAAGAGGGGGTCGATGTATTTTAAGTCTCTTCAAATTTGTCGTATACAGGTCCGGAAATAAATTCAGGACTTTTCGTCTTTCCAGTATTTTTATAAGATACTATTATCTTTGTTTCTTATTATCCTGCTAAAGGGAGGTTGTTGAAGGGAGAAAATTTTAAGGACAAACTAAAATTTCGGGAATAGCTTTACATCTCAGAAACTTTAACTTAAGAAATATGTATAAAGTAATTTCTATTCGTTTTTTTTATAGCTTCCTACTCTTTTTTATAGGGATATGTAGCGCATGTAGCAGTTATCGTACGTTAGAAGTGGAAATATTGTCTCCGGCTAAAATTACGCTTGAGCGA
This sequence comes from Odoribacter laneus YIT 12061, assembly GCF_000243215.1. GTDB lineage: Bacteria > Bacteroidota > Bacteroidia > Bacteroidales > Marinifilaceae > Culturomica > Culturomica lanea. Next base: position 1,053,401 of record NZ_JH594596.1, read on the forward strand.
GAAGGGAAAATCGGCTTTTTGGACCGTCAGATCAGTCGGGCTGCAGATACGACCTTTGTCTTGTATAGTTATCAGGGGATTTCTCCCGCAGAATTGTCTTTTTTGTTTTTTTCCGGTCTTCAGGATGCCTATAGAGATATACAGAAAGGAGATTCTATTCCGGAACTTTTGGCTAAAACCAGAACTTATTTACCGGCCCGGGATACTTTACCTCGTCCTTTGAGTAAAGGAGAAGTGGAAAAAATATGCGAGGCTTATCAGTTGGCTTATCTGATTTCTTTAGAGACTTATTCTTATACGATAAACATGGACTTGTTGGAAGTGCATAATAAATATACGATACGGTTGTATTCCCGATATGCAGAAAAACCCTTGGATTTTGTGGTACTGGGGGAAGATTTATCCGCTTTTTTAAATGATGATTACGATTTTGTAACTTATATTCGGGACAAAGCCTGGGAGACTGGATTTACTTATGCTCATCGGATTATGCCTTATTGGTATCCTGTAAAACGAAGAATTTATAACGGACAGAAAGTATTGAAAATAGGAGATTTGTTTTTGCAGAAGAACGATGTAGAAGAAGCCAGAAAGCTTTGGGAAGCTGCTACTCAACTGTCTCCGGGAACAGCACTGAAAGCTTATATAAATTTAGCGTGGTTATCGGAAAATGAAGGGAACTTTGCTGCTGCTTTGGAAGTTTTACAGAAAGCACAAAAACTGGCTTCGGCTGAAAAAATATCTTCCAAAGACAAGACTTATTTGGAAGAATACATCGAAATCCTGAAAAAGAGAATACAAGAGATGCAAATTATAGAAAAGCAGATGAAATAATTTTCAGTAGCTTCAGGAGTATAAAATAACGGACGATGTCGAAATTGAATATATATAAAGCATCAGCGGGTTCTGGGAAGACATTTGCCCTCACATTGGAATACTTTAAGATTATCTTTTCTTTTCCCCAGGAGTATAAAAATATACTGGCTGTTACCTTTACCAACAAAGCGACGGAAGAGATGAAAAACCGTATCATCGGAGAACTTCATCTTTTGGCAGAAGGGGAAAAAAGTAGTTATGGTCCTTTGTTATGCCAAAGGTTCGGTTATACCGAAGAGCAATTGAAAAACAGAGCGACTGTTTTGAGGACGCTTTTATTGCACGATTACGGACGGATTGCGGTGACGACGATAGATCGTTTTTTCCAGAAAATTATCAAATCCTTTACCCGGGAATTGGGGATATTTCCAGGTTATAATGTAGAATTAGATACTGATTTTATCTTAGCTAAAGCGACGGATAAGATGATGGTCCAATTGAAAAAAGACCGGGATTTGCGTTTGTGGATCAGCGAGTTGATGGAAACGAATGTGGACGAGGGAAAATCCTGGAGCATTAAAGCTAAAATTGCAGATTTGGGAGAAGAACTTTTCAAGGAAAATTATATGCTTTTCGACAAAAAAGTTCTGGATAAATTCAATGATAAAAGTTTTTTAAAAACATATCAAAATTTTCTGCAAAATGTCGTACGAACTTACGAAAAAGAACTAGAGGAGATCAGTCGGGAGGCCATCGAGATTATAGAACAAAATCAATTGGAATTAAAAGATTTCCGAAATGGCAAAACAGGCTGTGTGTCTCATTTTTATAAGATCCGGGAGAAAAAATACGATGAATTGACTCAGACAGTTCGGGATAGTATTGATAATTTAGAGTATTGGTATACAAAAACATGTAAAGCTGATGTTAAAGAAAAAATTGAAACTGTTTTTTCAAAACTAAATCCTTTATTGGGGCGTTGTGTACAACTCTATGACGATCGTTGTAAATATTATCTTTCTGCCCGTCATTTATTGGCCAATCTTTATCAGTTGGGAATTTTAAATGACCTTTACCGGAAAGTGAGGGAATATTGCGAAGAGAAGAATCTGATGTTGCTGAGCGATACAACTTATATTCTCAATACTTTAATAGAAGGGAACGATACGCCTTTTTTGTTTGAGAAAGTCGGGAATTATTACAAACATCTGATGATAGATGAATTTCAGGATACCTCTTCTATGCAATGGCGAAATTTCCGGCCTTTAGTTATCAATTGCTTGTCGGAGGGGCATAAAGCTTTAATTGTAGGAGATGTAAAGCAAAGTATTTATCGCTGGAGAAATGGAGATTGGAGTTTACTTGCCGGTGGGGTGGAAAAAGAGTTCCGGCAATTGGGTACGAAGAATGTGGTGTTACAAAATAATTGGAGGAGTGCGCGGGAAATCGTAGATTTCAATAATTTATTTTTCCGGGAAGCTTCGACGGAGTTGAAGCGTATATATGACGAAACCGCAGGTGCCGCAAATCCTTGGTCCGAGGCTATTGAAGCCGCTTATGATCAGGCGGAACAGAAAGTACAGACCCATCGTAAAGGATATGTGGATTTCTTTTTCGGACCTTCCAGAAAGGAGGAAAATTGTGAGGAAGCTATCATGAATTCTGTGGTAGGTATTCTTTTGGATATTTTGAAACGGGGAGGCCAGCCTAAGGATATTGTCATTTTAGTCAGGAGCGGTAAAGAGGGGGCTTTCGTTGCTCAGCATTTGATAGAATACAATAAAACAGCTTTACAGCCAATAAATTTTATTTCTAACGATTCCCTGTATATCTGGACTTCTCCTTATGTGAAATTTCTGGTATCCGTATTGCGGTATATCATAGAGCCGTTCGATTTTATAAATAAGGCAAATCTGTTGTTTTTTTATCATTCCTTTGTAAATCCTCATCCGGAAGAACAATTGGACCGTATTTTTAAGGCCGTAGAAGAGGAGAATCTCTTTCAGTTTTTACATACGGATTTTGATATTCATTCGGGGAAATGGATGTCTTATTCCCTGTATGAAACGGTTGAAACTATAATTGATAAATTTTCCCTGAAAGGTAAAAAAGAGGAAATCCCATATCTAATTGCTTTTCAGGATATTGTATTTGACTATGAAGCAAATAATTCCAATAATATCCATTTTTTTCTGGAGTGGTGGGAAAAAGAACAATCCAAGAAAGTATTGACGACTTCGGAGGAGGCGAATGCCGTGCGTATATTGACAATCCACAAATCCAAGGGATTGGAATTTGAATATGTCATTCTGCCTTTTTGCAGTTGGGAACTTGATAGCACCCGGCCTATGCGCAGAATTTGGTGTACAAATCACGAGAAAGGTTTTGACGTATTAGACTATGCTCCCTTGAATTATTCCGCTAAATTAGCAGGTACCATTTTTGAAAAGAATTATTTTGACGAACATTTAAAAGCCTATGTCGATAATCTTAATTTATTGTATGTAGCTTTAACGCGGGCTAAGAAAGAGCTTTATGTCCGTCCTTATATGCCTAAAATAAACAAGGACGGAAGTGTATCCCTTACAGATATAGGGGCTTTTATCTACCGGGTAATGGAAAAATTGAAAAAAAACGAAAATCTTTCTTTTTTCCAGGAGGGAAGTATGAACATCAAATACGGAGAAAAAGAAAAGGGGAGGGAGAAGGGAGCAGAAAGCAGGCCTTTGAACCTGGAAAATTATCCGGTTTACGATCCGGAAGAAAGGATTTGCGTAAAATACAAATACGCAGATTATACCTCACCTGAGTGTCCTCAATTACTGCCGATAGATGAAGGAAAATTGTTACATGAAATTTTTAAGTCGATCAAATATAGCAAAGATATAGAAAAGGCTGTTCGGGAAGCTTATTTAGCTGGGTTGATATTGAAAAAGGAAAGAGAGGCATTTTGTCAGAAAATCCGTTCCTACATAGATAAACCGGAGGTGAAAGAATGGTTTGATCCGAAATACGAAGTAGTCAACGAGCGGAATATCCTTTTTCATTTAGGCTCCCGCTTGCGACCGGATCGTGTCCTTGTAAACGGAAACAATGTCTTTGTTATTGATTATAAATTCGGAATAAAAGAAGAAAAAAGTTATATCCGACAAATTCGTTATTATTGTTCTGCCTTAAAGGAAATGGGCTATCAAAAGGTGAAGGGATATATTTGGTATGTAAATTTGAATAAAATAATAGAAACAGAATAAAAGGAAAGAGGATACGGCATTTTTGTCTTTCCTCTTTCCTTTTAGAAAGGATTAATATTTTCTTTCTGAACGATATCCTCCCCGGTTGTAATTATTATTTCTCGGACGGTCTGTTCTCGGTTTAGCTACATTTACATTGATAACTTTACCGTCGTATTCCACCTGATTCAATTCATCAATAGCTTTCTGTCCCTCCGTATCACTTGGCATTTCTACAAATCCAAAACCTCTGGACCGGCCGCTTTCTCTATCCATAATTACTTTTGCTGAAGAGATTTCTCCATATTCTCCGAATAAATCTCTTAAATCGCTGTCATTTACAGCATAACTCAAATTTGAAACATAAATGTTCATTTCACTAAAAAATTTTGATTAATAAAAATATAGATGAGTTTGAAAGCCGGAAGAAGTCTACTTAACAATACAAATGAAGGCAAGAACTTTAATACAAACGAATTCAATTCTCAAATACGCTGCAAAGGTAGGATAATAATAGAGAATAAAAAAATTTTTGCTTCATTATTAACAAAATTTTATCGGGCAAATATCCTCTTGGGAAGTCGATCCGGTAAACGCCATGTACCTGATTAACTTTTTTCGAAACTGCGACGGAAAGAAGTTGCCGGTCGCAGGAAAAGGGTTAATCAGGTACGAAGTATTATTATTCCTTTACACTTGAATATTTAAATGTTTAAGCGGGATAATCTACTTATATATTTTAGGCTGCAATTGTCCTTTTAAGACCATCAATCCGTTTAATGCCAGGGCTCGCATTTCGTCTTCCCCGGGATATATTTTGACAGGGGCGATAAAGTGGACCATATCTGTAATATAATCCGTAATGGGTTTACCGTAAGCAATACCTCCCGTAAGCAGAATGGCATCCACTTTTCCTTTTAGCACAGCGGCCATGGATCCAATTTCTTTGGCTATCTGGTAACACATTCCTTCCTGGATCTGGGCGTACCGGGGGTCGCTGGCCGCTTTTTCCTCTACCATTCGCATATCATTAGTCCCCAGGTAAGCGACAACTCCTCCTTCTCCCTTTAAGATTTTTTTAATTTCCCCTTTCGGTTTACCGCTATAACATAGTTCTACCAAACCTCCTGTAGGAAGTCCCCCGGAGCGTTCCGGAGAGAAAGGACCGTCTCCGTCCAGAGCGTTATTGGTATCCACTACTTTCCCTTGGCAATGGGCGCTGACGGAAACTCCGCCTCCCATGTGGGCGATGACCAGATTTAAATCTTCATATTTTTTCCCTACTTCTGCAGCGTATGTACGGGCAATGGCTTTTTGATTCAGGGCATGGAAAATAGAAACTCTCGGTAAAAGGGGATGTCCGCTGAGGCGGGCGAGAGGCTGCAATTCATCTACTACTACCGGGTCGGCGATATATGCTTTTGCCCGGTTACCCAAACTTTGAGCAATATCTTGTGCTATCAATCCTCCCAAATTGGAGGCATGTTCTCCCATAACCGGAACTTTCAGATCCCGTATCATTTCAGCATTCACTTCGTAAATACCGGACTCAATCGGTTTGATAAGCCCGCCTCTGCCAACGATTGCATGGATATCCGAAAGAGAGATACCAGCTTCTTTTAAGGTGGAAAGAATAATATCTTTACGATAGCTAAACTGAGAAGCTATTGTGGGAAAACTTCCAATTTCTTCTGCCGAATGACGAATTGTCTTTACAAATATTTGCTGGTCGTCTTCGAAAATTGCTATTTTGGTCGAAGTAGACCCCGGATTAATCGCTAAAATTTTATAAGCCATATCTTCGCTGTTATTTAAAAATTAAATTAATTTGATTACAAAAGTTGTGAATTGTAACCAAAATTCAAAGAAAAAAAACAAATACTTTCTGTTTTTGGATTTAAAAATTCAAAAGTCCGGATGTTTTTCCGGTACGGGCACAATTGAGTTTTTAGGAAGGAGGGCAGGTGAGGAGGTAGTTTTTTATTTCCTGACAGATTGCAGGAAAATAAAGTTCTGGATGTAGAATTGCTTCGGTGGTAGAAGGCGCATAGGAAACGAGCTCAAAGATACGATTGAAGTCTTCGATACCGCTTTCTGCAGAGCCGCATACGGCCAGAAGGTTTACTTTATTTTGTTTACATATCTTTGCTATAACCCCGGGAATTTTTCCGTAAAGCGATTGTTTGTCCAGATGTCCTTCCCCTGTAATCACCCAGGCACAATGGGACAGTAGTTTGTTGAAACCGGAATAATGAAGGTAGTAGGCAGAGCCCGATACCAATTCGGCATTTAATAAGGCGGCAAAGGCTGCAGCAATTCCTCCGGCAGCTCCTCCGTATTTTATACCCGATACTTCTTTTGTCGAATAGGCGGACAGGAGAGATGCGTAATTTTTCAGTTTCTGATCCAGCAGGGATATTTGTTTTGCCGAAGCTCCTTTTTGGGGACCGAATAGGGCGGCGGCTCCTTGGGGACCGCACAAGGGGGTATCTACATCACATAAAACAGTAAAAGCGATATCTTTAAATTTTTCTTTTAAATCATGTGGGTTAATGCTTTCTATTTCAAGGATATGATTTGAGTAATGATCTGAAGATTTAAACAATTGTAAACCCATTTCTTGCAGGGCTCCGCTACCGCCGTCTATACTGGCGCTTCCGCCTACACAAAGCCATATCCGGCGGACTCCGTTCTCCTGTGCATGATTAATCGCTCTCCCTAATCCTGCCGTATGGGCCTGATATACATTGTATTCACTTTCTTTTAAGTGTTTTAAACCGCATATAGAGGCCAATTCGATAAGAGCCAGATCTCCAATCCGGTAGTATGTTGTTTTATGAAAGCGTCCGATAGGATCCTGGGCCTCTAGCTGAACAGGAGTTGCTTTCAGATAATAAGCGAGGATGGCAGCTGTTCCGTCCCCTCCATCTCCTGCAGGCAAGGGATATAAAGTATAACGTGGATCAGCTAAGCTGGCAGCTAGATACGAACATACCTCAAAAGCATCCAGACTACCTTTAAAAGCATTCGGGGCAAGCAGAATTCCGGTGTGATTTGATGAAGAATACAATTTTACTGAGATACTAAAAAACGACGGGGTTCGTAATGCTGTAAATCGAATAGATTCTTTTCCGGCCAATTGGATACTTTTTTCAAAGCAGTGGTGACCATCTGATTGATATAAGAAGGGAAACGAGGGCCTTTCCAATTGCTGGTATTGGTAATAAATGCCCAGGCGTATCCGTCAGCTTGTTTCTTTAATAAAACACTGGTACCCGACAAGGTTCCACTTCTCCACCATTCTCCTTTAGGGGTGACATGCATCCAGCCAATGGGAAGAGCATCTGCAGCATAAGCCGTCATTTGGGTTATTGTTTCCGGTTGCAGAATATCCGGTAAAGCGGGATCTCCGTCGATTGCAGAAAGGAACCGCAATAATTCACTGGCCGAAGCGACCCAACCTCCCGCTCCGTATAGACCTTCCACATTATTTCCTCCGTAATATTTAGGGACGAGTTCTCCACTGCCATCACAAGCCGGAATCATTTCCGGAGTGGAAGATTCATAGTACCGGACTTCGTGTGGAAGCCGGTCTTCGTAAAGATTATTCCCCAGATACATATCATAACATCCCGCTGGTTGAAGCACATGGGTACGGATGTAATCTTCGTATCCCATTCCGCTCACTTTCTCTATGACCTTTGTCAAGATGCCGTATCCGATATTCGAGTAGAGGGTGGAAGTGCCTGGATAATAATGCAGGCGCTTTTTCAATACATATTGGATGAGGGTGGTCAAATCGGCGGGAGCAGGAACATGCATTTTACGGGCGATTTCTACGGGCGAAAACATGGGATCTCCAAATGCTCCGGCAAAGCCGGCCTGATGACGAAGTAAATTTTCAACAGTAACTTTCTTTACTTTCCGGTCTTTTATATTTAGAAAAACACTGTCATTCAGAATACCTTCCGGTCCAAAAACACGATCGCTCAACTGTAATTTTCCCTCTTCCTGCAATTTCATAATACCCACTGCTGTAATGAGTTTAGAAACAGAAGCAATCCGGAAAACATGCTGCACATCTGTCTGGATATCTGCTTCTTCGTCAGCATATCCATAGCCTTTACTGTAAATGAGTTTTCCATTCTTCATCAAAGCGAAAGAAGCACCTTTTATCGACCAGCTACGCATAAAACGTTCTATACTACGATCGATTTTATCGCTTTCAGGAAAATCAGAATCCTTGTTACAGATGACGTCTCCAATGGGGTAAAGGGTAAGCGGAATCCTGAAACGGGCGGCATTGGCTTTGAGTAAAGTGCTGTCGTCCCGAAGCGGAGTACCCCCGGCAAAATTAATTTCCCAGGGTTTAGCAAGCAAAATGATAAATATGACTATCGTTAAAACAATATACTTCATTACAAAACTAAATTTCTTATAATGACCTCCACCACGTTCCGAATGCGAATTATAAGATTTGCATAGATATGTTTTGCAATATTAGAGAAAAGATATTTAAAAAAAAACTTTTAATCCTCAAAAAAATTAAAAAAACTTGTCCAGCAATGAAAAGTAAAACTCCATAATTTCTCTTAAACGGTTGTTCTGCGGATCAAAACTAAATTCGTCGATTTTCCGGATCGGCAATACCAGCGGAGAGGTACCGGTAATGAAAGCTGATTCAAATTCTTTCAAATCGCTGTATTTGATTCTCTCTTCTATCACCGGAATCTGATGTGCCTTACAAATGTCAAGGACCCTTTTCCGGGCAGTGCCCGGAAGTACCTGGGAAGTCGGGGCTGTATAAAGGATACCCGCTTTGATGAAAAAAACATTGGAACGGGAGCCTTCCGTAACAGATCCTTCCGTATCTTTTAAAATAATCTCATATACCCGATGCTCTTGTAAGAGTCTGTCTGTCAGGGTCCGTAAATCGTTATTGATATATTTTACCTCCGGATTGAGCCGGATTGCTTCACAGGTGATGGTATCGATCCCGTTTTTATAGTTTTCTTCTGTAGGATAGTGGTGGGGTATTTGGTAAATATATTCGTCCCATTTATCCTTTGTGAGGTGAAGTACGTATTTGATATTTCCTTCTTCGATATGTTCCAAAGCGATCAGACGGTTGAGTTTGTCCTCTATCCGGAGTTGGTGTATATCGATGTCAATGTTTGATTTTTTGATAGAATTACGTAATCTTAATAAATTATCTTTTAAGAAGATAGCATGTCCTTTAAAAATGCGTATCACTTCATATATACTAAGACCCGTTTTAAATTGAGATTCCGGAAATTCAGCCGGCTGCACAATTTGATTGTTCAATAAGATCATGTTGTCAATTTTTTACAAAATTACAAAAATGTGTCTTTCGGTGTGCTGTTCTTCTCCTGAAAGTTTTTCTTTTTCTTATATCAGCTTTTTCAATAATTTGAACTAAATTTGGCTCAATTATGGAAAATAAAGGGCTGATCGAAAAAACAGAGACTTTTTTGAAAGAAGTCGTTATGGGTGAATTGGGAAAGTTGCAGCATGCCGGACTTTCTTATATGCAATTTGTGCTGATGGGGCAAGCCATTGAAGTTTTGGGAGGATTTCTGGATCAGAAGCCGATGAAAGCGAAAGGACAGGGGGCAAAACGCTTTGCTGCCTGTGTAAAATATCTGTTAGGAGGACGTTATCGTTTACTCAATGAAAATGATTTTCTCTATCACACCTTACGCAATCAAATGACACATACTTTTATTCCGGGAAATCAGCTTCTTTTATTGAACGGAGAGGAAAATACAGCCGGATATCAGCATCTGGAAAGGAAAGGAAATCAGTTGGTGATGATTTCCGGGGTATTTTATGAAGACCTTTGCCAAGCTTGTGAAAGATTGCTTGTATTGTTAAAAGAAGGACGATTAAAGCCTAAAAATATTGCATTCGGGGATGATGAATAAGAAAATAGTACTGATCGGAGCCGGAAATGTTGCCCACCATTTGGCACCTGCTTTGTTACGAGCCGGGATGAATATGTGTCAAATTTATAGTCGTACCCTTGAATCCGCCAGAGAGTTGGGCAGGAAAACAGGAATAACTTATACTTCAGACACTTTCGCCGTATACCCGGATGGAGATATTTATATATTTTGTGTAAGTGATGATGCTTTATTATCTGTATTTAAGAGTTTAAGAATTAATGAGGAGGCTTTGATTTTACATACGTCCGGAAGTGTGCCACTCGACATTTTTAAGCCTTATCGTCAGAACTATGGCGTACTTTATCCTTTGCAGACTTTTTCAAAGACGAGAAATTTGGATTTTGGGGAAATACCTCTTTGTATTGAAGCTCCGGACAAAGAAGTTTTAAAAACAATAGGCCAGATCGCAGATAAACTTTCCTCTAAAGTTTATGAAATCAGTTCGGAAAAACGGAAGAAACTTCATTTGGCGGCTGTTTTGGCCAATAATTTCACAAATCATTTATATCATATGGCGGGTAAGCTATTGGAAAAAGAGGATTTGGATTTTAATTTACTAAGGCCTTTAATTTTTGAAACGGCTCATAAAGTCATGCAGATGATTCCGGAAAATGCCCAGACCGGACCTGCCCGGCGGGGAGACACCAATATCCTGAATTTACATAAAAGTATGCTGAAAGATAACCGGGATATTCAAACCTTATACGTTTTATTATCCCAATCCATACAGCAAACCTATTCTAAAAAAGAGAAAAAAGAAGAAACAGAAAATAATGCTCCCCAGTGGACATTGTGGTAAATAAAAGAAAATAATTAAACGAGATAGAATGGCATTTTTTAAAGAAGAATTAAAGAAAATACGAGCTTTTGTATTTGATGTAGACGGTGTATTGTCCCGTCAGGAAGTAAGTCTTTCACCGGAAGGAGAACTCATTCGGACATCCTGTGCAAAAGACGGTTATGCTTTGATGTATAGTGGTAAAAAGGGATACATTTTAGCTATCATCTCCGGGGGAGGATCCCCAGGGCTGGAAGAGAGATTTAAAAAATTAGGCATAAAAGATATTTACCTGAGAATTGAAAATAAGGTAAAAGCACTGGAAGAATTGATATCTAAATACGGTTTGAAGCCGGAAGAAATCATGTATATGGGGGACGATATACCCGACTACAATGTGATGACGCGTGTAGGACTTCCGGTATGTCCTGCAGATGCCTGTGAAGAAATTAAAGCTATTTCAAAATATATATCCGATTTAAACGGGGGAATGGGATGTGTGCGGGATGTTATAGCTCAGGTTTTAAAAGCCCGGGGAGATTGGATGGATACAAGTTGTTACGTAAAGAGTATGTAAGGAGGACAGAAATCCCGGAATTTGAAAAAAAGTGGTGTTTTGACTAAATGTGCTTAGATATAGGTTTTTATATATAATTATTTAATTCTATAGTGTAGCGAATTATGCTTAAAATTTTGAGACTGATCCGGATTCGTACCCTTATTTTTACTGTATTTGTGATGTGTATGGTAAGGTATTTTGTAATGGAACCTTTGTTGTTAAAAGATGGTTTTTTTTTACAGATGCCTGTTGTCGTATTTGTCCTGTTGATTATTTCTGTCTGTTGTTTGGTTGCGGCAGCCTACGTTATCAACGATTATTTTGATACCCGTACCGACCGTATATCGGGAGTGAAAGCGGTAATTGTCGGTCGGCATATAACGAGAAGGACAGCTATCATTCTCCATACTATATTGAATATTGTAGCGGTCGGTTTGGCTTTTTACGTGAGTTGGATGGTTGGGAAATGGAAAATCAGCCTGTTATTTTTTCTGATTTCGGGTATATTATGGTTTTATTCTTCCTGCTATAAAAGATATCTTTTGCTGGGAAATTTAATGGTTGCTTTTTTGGTTGGTCTGATCCCTTTGAGCGTACTTGTATTTGAAATTCCGTTGTTACAGGAAGCATACGGGCAAACGGCATTTTTTCCGGATTTTATGTATTTATATAAATGGGTATTGGGTTTTTCTTTTTTTCTAGTAGGGAACACATTTGTTTACGAAGTAAATAAAGATAATTATACGATGAGTGGGGATATAGAGAAAGGGATAGTTACTATTCCTTTGAAATGGGGTAGAAGAACGACTCGTTGTATCATGGGAACAGTAGTCGTAATCATTATGCTTGCTGTCTTTTTCCTCTGTCTTAAAATTTTTCCTTTTTCTGTCCTTAGCTGGACTTACATTTTTCTGGCGATAGAATTACCTTACTTGTTTTATTTATATACGATATTAAATCCCCGGGGAAAACGCAGTATACAACTGGGAACCATTCGGTTTATTATGGTTGCAGGTATTGCTTTCGCTTTTTTTATCGGTCATTTATTATAAAAATGTCGGACGGTTAAATTACAAATTATGAATTATAAAATTATATTGGCATCTTCTTCCCCCAGAAGGCAGCAATTAATGCAGGCTGCAGGAATTCAGTTTGAAGTCCGGTGCAAAGATGTAGCAGAAATTTATCCTTCTGATTTGGAGGTGAAAAATATTCCCCTTTATTTGGCAAAACTAAAGGCGGAAGCTTTCAAAAAGGAACAATCAGAAGATGAGCTGTGGATAACGGCAGATACGATTGTATGTATCCACGATAAAAAAGTCGGAAAACCCCGGGACAGAGTAGATGCCATCCGTATATTGGAAGAATTATCAGGCAATAAGCATACCGTTATTACCGGATTATGTTTGACAACTTCAAGCGAACAGAGGTGTTTTTCTGTCAGTACCGATGTCTATTTCAGAACATTAAGCAGAGAAGAAATCGAGGCTTATGTCGATGTTTATCAGCCTTATGATAAAGCGGGTGCTTATGGTATACAGGAATGGATCGGATACATCGGGATTGAACGGATCGAAGGTTCCTTTTATAATGTGATGGGATTGCCCGTACAGACATTATACAGTGAATTGAAAAAACTGGGAATAACATTTTTACCGGAAGATCCTTCCGTTCAGAAAATACAAGGGGAGTGAATCGGATAACTTTCTAGTGGATTCTTATAAGCCATCGTTTGCATCTCATGAAGTCGTTAGAATACATAGTTAATTATAAATGAATCTATAAAATAAATAAATTTATGCGAAAACTAATTTTAATATTTTTGGCAGGGGTGCTACTGTTACCCTATTGCCGGGCCGATGAAGGTATGTGGATTCCCATGTTGTTGAAAAAATATAACATAGAGGATATGCAGGCCAAAGGATTTAAGCTAACAGCGGAAGATGTTTATCATATCAATCAAGCTTCTTTGAAAGATGCTGTAGTCGGATTAGGACGGGAAGGGCAGCCCTTCCATCATTTTTGCACCGGGAATCTGGTGAGTGAAGAAGGTTTGCTGATTACAAACCACCACTGCGCTTTTGGGATGATCCAAGCTCATTCTTCTTTGGAACACAATTATCTGAAAGATGGTTTCTGGGCTCAGAATAAGAACGAGGAATTGGTTAATCCGGGAATTACGGCTTCTATTTTGGTGAGGATGGAGGATGTGACAGATCAGGTAAACGCTGTCCTGAAAGAGGGGATGACTGAAGCCGAACGGAAAAAAGCTCTCGAAGAGGTCTGTTTGCGTTTGGAGCAGAAAGCCGTGGCTGGTACAGATTTATCTGCCGATGTAAAACCTTACTTCAACGGGAATCAGTTTTTTATGTCGGTATATCGTATATACAAAGATGTACGCCTTGTGGGGGCACCGCCTTCTGCCATCGGAAAATTTGGCGGAGATACGGATAACTGGATGTGGCCCCGGCATACGGGTGACTTTTCGGTGTTGAGGATATACGCTGGTACCAATAATGAACCGGCTGAATATTCGGTACAAAATAAACCGTACCGACCTGCTGCTTTTTTTAAGGTTTCTGCCCGGGGAATAGAAGAAGGGGATTTTACTATGGTTTTCGGTTACCCCGGAACAACGGTAGAATATTTGCCTTCTGATGCTATCTCTCAGTTGATTGAGGTGGAAAATCCGCACAAAATAGCAATCCGGACGGCTATTCTGGGAATTATGAACGCGGCGATGGACGCTGATGAAGCCCTGCGGATCAAGTATGCCGCAAAAGCAGCAGGTGTAGCAAATGCATGGAAGAAATGGCAAGGGGAAACCAAAGGACTGAAGCGTTTCAAAACAGTGGAGAATAAGCAAGAGTTAGAAAAAAAATTTGAAAACTGGGCACAAGGGAAAGAGAAATACGCAGGATTGTTGGAAGAATATCGGAAATTATACCAACAGCGAAAAGAGCTGAAACTTGCTTCTGTGTATCAAACTGAAGCCGGGAAAAAAGGAGCGGAGATTATCTCCTTTGCTCCATCTCTTTATACAGAAATCCTCGGTTACGAACAAGCGGAAGACAAAGCTGCCTATAAGACTTATTTGAGAAAGAAAGCGGAAGATTTCTTTAAAGATTACGATGCTGGAGTAGACCGGGCAATACTGGCAGAAATGCTCCGCTTATACAATACCAATTTACCTGAAAATTGGATTCCGGCAAAGGTGGCAGAAGCGAGTAAAGCAAGTGATTATCATGAGTATGCGGAAAAATTATTCCAGCGCTCACTGTGTGGGGATCCAGCTAAAGTTTACAACTTTATTGAAAAATTGAATAAGAAGTCGATCGAAAAAATAAAGAAAGACCCAGCTTATCAGTTAGCTAATTCTATAGCAGAGTTCAATAAAACCCGGATACGCCCGGAACTCTCCAAAATTGAAAGAGAACTTACCCGTCTCGACCGATTATGGTTGGCCGGTTTGATGGAAATGCAACCGGAAAAAACTTTTTATGCGGACGCAAATTCTACGCTGAGAGTCGCTTACGGAACAATAGGAGGATATTCGCCCCGGGACGCCGTCGAATATCTGTATTATACTACTTTGGAAGGGATTATAGAAAAAGACGATCCGAGTATTTATGATTATAATATTCCCCAGAAATTGAGAGATCTTTACGCAGCGAAAGACTTCGGTCCCTATACGCAAAATGGAAAAGTGCCGGTTTGTTTTATTGCCAGCAATCACACTACAGGCGGAAATTCCGGAAGTTGTGTGTTGAACGCAGAAGGATATTTGATCGGCCTTAATTTTGACAGGGCTTGGGATGGCGTTATGTCCGATATGCAGTATGATCCGGAAATATGCAGGAATATTGCGGTAGATATCCGTTATGTACTCTTTATCATGGATAAGCTAGCCGGAGCGAAACACCTGATGGAAGAAATGGAAATTGTATGGTAAGTGAAACCGGATTTACGACAAGGTTTTGAAAACCAAATCGTAAATCCGGTTTTCATTCGTTTATTTTTCACAAAGCATTCTCTTTTCTACCTTTTCCCAGTCTACAATATTCCAGAAATTTTCTACATATTTTGCCCGTAAATTCTGTACATCTAAATAATAGGCATGTTCCCATACATCCAAGTTTAAAATCGGCTTTTTCCCTTGAGTAAGTGGATTTTCGGCGTTTTTGGTTTGCATAATTTCGAGTTTGCCGTCTTCTCCTGCAAGGAGCCAGGCATAACCAGATCCAAAGACAGAAACGGCAGCTTCTGAAAATTTCTTTTTAAAATCTTCCAGGCTTCCAAAACTTTCTTCTATTTTCTCTTTCAGCTTTTTCGGAAGTTCTTCGTTTTTATCCTTGGCAGGCCGAAGGGCCTCAAATTGAAAATAGTGGTTAAATACCTGGGCCGAATTGTTAAATAGTTTATCGGAAGAATTCAGCATGATCTCTTCGATTGTCATATCTTGAAACTCCGTGCCTGCAATGAGCTTATTGGTGTTTTCAATGTAGCCGAGTAAATGTTTTCCATAATGGAACTGAACCGTCTTTCTACTCATATAAGGTTCATAAGCGTCTTCCGGATAAAGAGGAGGCAATAATTGAAATTGACCATTCTGATCCTTCTTATTCACTTCTTTCGATAAAAGTAGTACACAACTTGAAATTGATTTTTCTGTTTTCATAGGACTATTTTTTAGTTTTTTGTTCTGATTTTCCGAATGTATCTGATTTTAATTAATATTCAGGCAAACCCTCTTTTCCTTTAACGTTATCTAAAATGGAAAGTTACTCCTTGTTTTTTATAAACCAAGTATTCTTCCTTAAATTTTATTTTTCCTTTTTTATAAAGAAGAAGGTGTGATTTCGTGATAAAAAAGTGTATTGTGAAAGGGGGGATACTCCTGTATGAAATTTCTTAATTCAGTTTTTTATGCGTACTTTTACCATCAGGTATAAAATAGGTTCATTATGAAAAATATATTTTTAAGTTTAAAAGTATTCTTGGGAATTTTTTTGATCGTTTTCACGACGGCTTGTCAGCAACAAGAGTCTGTCACGCCTTATTATCAGGTTATTCCGGAAGAAGTAGACGGTGTTGTTGCAGTAAAAGTAAATCGGATCCTTGAAAAAGCAGGGGGAGATGAAAATATAATTTCTTTTTTAGCGTTGTTTCAAAAACAATTGGATCAGAAGATTCTTCAACAACTGCAGGAAATTTTGAAGAATGGTCCGGAATACGGTTTGAATTTGAGTGAGAATTTATATGTATTTTCAGAGGCTGCCGAAGGGCAGATTGGGATTGTTGCAAAAGTTTCAGAGGCTGCCCGGACGGAAAAAGCTTTAAAGAATTTGGGTTTGACTATAGGGACGGATGCAAAAGGATACCGTCATGCTGTGTTAGACAAAAGGTTGGTTTGTTACTTTAACGAATCTGTTTTAGTATGTGTAACGACTTTAA
This sequence comes from Odoribacter laneus YIT 12061, assembly GCF_000243215.1. Lineage (GTDB taxonomy): Bacteria > Bacteroidota > Bacteroidia > Bacteroidales > Marinifilaceae > Culturomica > Culturomica lanea. The sequence continues at coordinate 1,070,204 of NZ_JH594596.1, forward strand.
AAGGAACTGCGGATATTGAAAACTATGCGGTGACTTTAATGAATCTGCCTGCGGAAAAGAGTTTGAGTCAGAAAGAAGGTTTTGTAAAATTACGTTCTTCTGCAGATGATATCAGTTTCCTGAAAAAAAATCAATTTCCCGGAGAGGACTATATGCTGAGTTTTTCGGAAATAGATGTCGCTAAGGTCGACCTATTGGGAGGAATTAATTTTGAAAACGGTCTGGTAAAAGCTTATTATTCTTATTTTTCTTCGGATCGGGCCACAGCTGATTTGTTAGCAAAAGGGTATGCATTTTTAAGAAAAGAGAAAAAAAATTTATCGGATCTTTATCCTGCTTCTACTTTATTTTATTTTGCTACGAATCTGAATGGACCGCAACTTGCAAAAGAAATAGAAGAACGGGACTTTCCGGAGTTACGACAGAATAAGATTGCCATACAACAGTTTTTATCGGCTTTAAATGGAGAGTGTGCTCTGGGATATCTGAACATTTCGCCCATGGGCATCCCTTCTTCCTTGTTGTATGCAGAAGTCGACAATGATTATCCGTTGGAATATATGATTCAATTCGTGCAGAAAGAATTCGGAAATACGGTACAAGTCAGAAAAACAGGAAATTCTGCTTATGAATGTAAAGTCATTATGTTGAATATGGATATTTATGCCGGAATAAAAGACGGGCTTTTGTATATCACAAACGATAATTCCGCGTATAGAAATATTGGAAAAAAAGTTGCCGATCCTTTGCATCGTTCGCCGTTTTTTACTCATTTAACCCATTCTTATATCGGAGCTTTTATGAATGTGACAGCTCTTTTACAATCCCCTATTGTACAGTTAGGGCTTTCCCAATGGAAGCAAGGAGTAGGCGCTTTGATTCTCCAATTTCTGTCAGAATGTTCCTATTTGGAGCTATATCAGGAAAGTCCGGAAAAAACCGTTTTGAATATTTCTTTGCAAAACCAAGGACAAAACAGTCTTAAAACCCTGCTGGAAGCAGCCAGAAAATAATCAAAGTCCGGATAAAAATGAAAGAGATCAGTTTGTCGCAGATTGTCCCCGAGGTTTTTAGTCAAAGAGAGAAAAAGGAGTCTGGTATATGGTATCGGGAGGTTGCCTTCACAAAAGGAGAAGTCTGTTTACTAGAGGCTGTTTCCGGAGCTGGTAAATCTTCTCTTTGCAGTTATCTTTATGGATACCGTTCTGATTATCAGGGAACCATTTGTTTCGATGGAGAGAATATACGGAATTTTTCGAAAACACAGTGGGCTGAACTGCGAAGAGTATCTTTGAGTATTCTTTTTCAGGAATTACGGCTTTTTCAAGAATTGACAGCTTGGGAAAACATCCTGATTAAAAATAATCTGACGGGTTATAAGACGCTTCAATGGATTGAAAATTGTTTCTATTTATTGGGAATAGAAGACAAAAAAGATGTTACTGTAGCCAAATTATCTTTTGGGCAACAACAAAGAATAGCTTTTGTCCGGGCTTTATGCCAACCGTTCGATTTTGTCTTTTTGGATGAACCCGTCAGTCATTTGGATATAAACAACAATCGTATTTTGGGAGAATTGCTTGCGGAAGAGGTGAAACAACAGGGGGCCGGGGTGATTGTCACTTCGATCGGAAATCCACTGAATATAAAATACGATAAAATAATGCAACTATGAATTTAGTGTGGAAATTATTGCGGCAGCACATTAGTAAGTCGCAGCTGACCGGTTTTTTTGTTGCGAATCTGGCCGGTATGTTTATTGTGCTGCTGTCTGTGCAGGTATATTCGGATTTACGACCTTTATTTAGTGGAGGAGAAAGTTTTTTAAATAAGGATTATCTGATCCTGACAAAGAAGATAAATGCATTTACGTCGCTGGCGGGTAACGGAAGTATCTTCACTCCGGAAGAAATAGAAGAAATCCGGCGGCAATCTTTTGTCAGAAAGGCCAACGGTTTTACGCCTTCGGCTTTTGGGGTGACTGCCGGAATCCGTATGGGAGGCAGGGGATTTGCTACCGAAATGTTTTTCGAATCTGTTCCGGACGAATATGTGGATGTCAATACAACTTCCTGGAAATTTGACGCAACGGATAGAGTTATCCCGATCATTATCCCTCGCAATTATTTGAATCTCTATAATTTCGGGTTCGCTCAGGCCCGGAATTTACCGAAACTTTCGGAAAAAATAATCGGTTCTATGCCTTTGGAAGTAGAATTGAGAGGAGAGGGAAAACGCCAGCATTTCGAAGGACGTATTGTCGGCTTTTCCGATCGGCTGAATACCATTCTGGTTCCACAACAATTTATGGACTGGGCCAATCAAACTTTTGCTCCCGAAAAAACTATCGGTTTTTCCAGATTAATTGTAGAAGCCGGAAATCCGGCTGATCCGCATATTGTACACTATTTTAAAGGAAAGAACTACGAAACAGAGGACGGAAAACTGGATGCGGGAAAGACCATGTGGTTTCTGAATATGTTAACCAGTTCGGTGATTGCGGTGGGATTGATTATATGTGCCTTATCCCTTTATATCTTGATGTTAAGCATTTATCTGCTGCTCCAAAAGAATAATGTTAAACTCCAAAATTTATTGTTGATTGGCTATCGGACGACTCAGATTGCCCGTCCGTATCAAAACCTCACATTGGTCCTCAATGGAATTGTCTTTTGTATAGCGATGATAGCTGTGTTTATTATGCGGCATTATTATACAAATTGGCTAAAAGAAATCTGGCCGGATTTTACTTCCGGCAGTACCGGTTTTTTGTTTGGAATGGGAGTCGCTTTATTTCTTCTGGTATCCCTGTTGAATATAACCGCTATACGGGTCAAAATAAATAAATTATAAGGTAAAAATATTCAACAGATCCTCCGAGCTGTTCCAAAAGCTGAGAAAATAATAGCTTTGAAGACTATTGCTCCGGGAATAACACCTTCTCCCGGATATTACAAAACCGAATTAACTCATTGTGAATTAATTCGGTTAAATTAAGTTATTTGCGGAAATCCTTTTGCCTTTTAGACGAAGGGACTAATTGTGGTTGCTCAAGGTAAAACCCAGTTCCAGTTTGAGAGTATTATCGAAAATTGTAGCAATTTGTTCCTTAACGCTTCCTGAAATAATTTGTTTCATGGTATCCGGAAACTGATCGAAGCCTTCTATAATACTGGGTAAAAGTATGCTCAATAGCTGATCCTGCATCATGGCTATCATATTCTTCAAATACGTTTTATCAAAATACATCAGCAATTCATCGCCTTTTTGTTGATAGATAAAACTGATTTTAGGGATATCGGGAGCTATACCTCCTGTCAATTGTGCTAAATCGGCTGAATTGAGAGCAACTTCTATATAACGTTCATCTACTTTATACGTCGCGCCAAGGGTAGCTGGGGTACCGTTTTGAAGACTCATATTCACTTTCAGGGTATTATTGTCCGAAAAAGTGACTCCTTTGAAATAATCTCCCATTTTTTCCTTTGCCATACTTAAAAACATCGTTTTCAAGTCTTTTGCAGCTATCGACATTTTACGATACTGTCCCATGGAAATAACGATAGAATCCTGAGCGTATTCAAATTCAAAATGAGGCTGTTCATACTGCCAGGTCCCAAGTAAGGAATTGGGTTCGTCTTCATTATCACTACAAGCACACAATGCTACCGCCAGCATTGAGAGCAGAGAAAAAAGAAAAAATTTTTTCATATACAAATTGTTTAAAAGGATTAGATTTTAAAGGCAATAGACGCTCCAAAACGGGCCGGAGAACCGGATTGTCCCATATCGTAATATTGGGGTAATTTTTCTCCAACGGGATTGTTGAGCATATAAGTAAAAAATGCTTTATCCAATAAATTCTTCCCCCAAATATGGAAATCGATATGTTTACCGGAAAAATATAGATCCAGATTCCAAAGGAAATAAGGCGACTGTTTCAATAAATTGGCTTCGTCAAAATACTGGGTTCCGAAACCGGAGACCGTAGTCGAAGCGACAAAATTTTCAAAGCCCAGGCTTCGCAGAGGCATTTGATAGGAGAGCCCCGCATGTCCCGTAAATTCCGGGGACATGACAATGCGGTGTCCTTCATAGGCTTGGATCAGATGATGGTAATATTCAGCATGATTATAACCTGCCGAAAAGGTATAAGTCAGGCGGGGGACAATTTCCCATTGCAAATCCAGTTCTCCACCGAAACTCCGGGCATCTCCGGCATTCTTAATGCTGGGGCCCATCATTCCCATGACGAAAATCTGTTGATCTTTCCAGTCGATATAAAACAGAGCGGCCGTAAGATTAAATTTTTTCCGGGGACTGAAATACTTTAATCCGATTTCATAATTCCACAATTCTTCTTCCTCATAGCCCAGATCTACAAATTGGGAACTCATTTCGTTTACAATAATATTATATCCCCCGGCTTTATAGCCTTTCGCTACATTGGCATAAAGAGAAATTCCCTTCTCCCATTTTTGTAAAAATGAGAATTTCGGTAACCAGGCTGCAAAACTTTTGTCTTTTTTAGAGGAATGATAGGCTTCGAATTGGGAAGATCCGGTCAGTAAAAGACTATCCCGGTAATTTAAATGTACACTTTCGTAATCGTAACGCAATCCGGCTGTTAAAACCATACCCGGCCACAATTCCTTTACGCCTATTTGGCCGTATCCGGCTATTCCCTTCGTCGTTGTGGAATTATAATACGTCGCTTCATCCAGCGGCATAGGTAAAAGAAAATGTTTGTCCTTTCCGAAGGTAGCCAGATAATTATTTTCCAAGTCTTTATAAAATCCGAATGTACCGATGGTCCAATCCCAATAACGGGTAGCAGCGGATTGCAGATTTATTTCCTGGGTAACCAGATGTTGTTTCGATTTCTTATAATTGTCAAATACGTCCAGATAAGTAAAATCGGCATCTAGAATTTGTTTATCTTTTGACCAGGAATAGGAACTCATCCAGTTAAAAGCCGCATGCTGCCCGCTCTTTTTCACACTGAGGTAAGACCTCAGCAAGTCCCGCTTATAAGAAGAAGGGGTATTATAATTCACTTTATACCGCTCCTTTTTTAAAGAATCTACCGCATAATATGCGTATCCTCCGTCAAAAGAATGTACGTAATTAGCTCCCAAGCCGATCTTCCAGTTCCGCCCCGCATAAATATTTCCCTGATATTGGCCGTTGTAGGATTCTGTCGGGTTTGATCTCCTTTCGCTTTCAAATTTATTTTTAAAATAACCTCTGGACTTATTATAAGAAAAAGAAAATTTGTTACGTAACTTCTTTAGAGGTAAGTCGATTACCAGATTATAATTTTGAGAAACATAACTGGCTACTCCGATTTTCCCCCGTAAAGCAAATTTATTTCCCGCCTGACGGGTGTTTATATTGATCAAACCATTGATACTGTTTCGTCCGTATAGAGTGGTTTGAGGTCCCCTTAACACCTCTATTTGCTGGATGTCGTATAAGTCGAAGACAAAAGCATTTTTATCGAAGACGGGAACGCCATCTACATAAAGTCCTACAGGAGGAGTGCCGGAAACCGTTCCAATTCCGCGCATATACATGGGAGTGGAAAGCTTTAATCCTCCTTCCTGCATATAAAAATTGGGGACTATACCGGAAATATTCCGTAAATCGGGATTATTTTCGCCCGGTATGGAACGTTCGTTGATTACCGTTAATGCAACGGGGATATCCGATGGGGATAATTCCCTTTTTTCTGCTATAACAGTTACTTCCTGCAATTGTTGCACAATACTGTATACAGAATCCGGACTTCCGATAGCCGATTGTTGTGTAAATGCCGGAAAACAAATGAAAAACAATAGAATAATAAGTATATAACGCATATTGAACGATCATAAAGAAAGTAAAGTAAAAATTTTCGTTAGAAAAAAACACCGAAATCTGTATAAAAACTACTTATCCCGAATCATTGCGATACGGAGATAAACTTTTATATAAATTCGGGAATACTTACGAAAGATAAAAGGGAGGAGCCCTCAAAAAGGAAAAATCCGCAGGGAAGGATCTGCAATAAGGAAAGAGATAAATTATTTCTTTTTTAGGTACACTGAAAGCGAACGGCAAAGAAACTTTCTTTTCTTCTTTTTTCTCCCAAGCAACGTCCTGTATATGGGTATACTCAGTTTCTCTAACAGAGTCAATTGTATAGGTGTATGCAACAATTCCTTCCGACGGAGATACTTGTTCCTGAATATACCAAAATACCCCGAAAAAAGCCGGAATCAAGAAATAGATCAATATGTTTGTCGATGCGCTCAAGAAAAACATAAGGCAAAGATATAAAAATATTATAGAGATGTATAAGAAAATCAATTTATTTGGAAAGAGTAAAAAGTAAGAAGATAACCGATAAGAAATTTCGTTTTTTTGTAAAATTAAAAAAAATATGTAATTTTGTAGTGAAAACAAATTTGTATTGATTACAAATAAAGTATGGATACAACATTCACCGCCCAGGATTATTTAGTGAAGTACGGGATCAAGCCTTCGGTACAGCGCATTGCTATTATGGAATACTTAATGAAGCATCGGACACATCCTGCTGCAGATGAAATATATGAGATTCTCCTGGAATGTATTCCGACTTTATCCAAGACGACCGTATACAATACCTTGAAATTATTTGCGGAACAAGGGGCTTTGCAAGTATTGGGAATTGATGAGCGGAATATACGTTACGATATAGATACTTCCAGACATGCTCATTTTATTTGTCTCGGGTGTGGAAAAGTATACGATCTTGCCGTTGAAGGCTTGGATAGATTGATTTTAAAGGAAGAATTCTTTATGACGGAAATGCATTTGTATTACAAGGGATATTGTAAATGTTGTCAGTCCAAAGAAAATCAAAAAACTGAAAATAGAGAAACAAATTAAGCTAATTATTAAAATCAAATTGTCATGAAAAAATTTATTTGTACTGTATGTGGTTACGTGTATGAAGGAGAAGAAGCTCCGGAATTTTGTCCTCAATGTAAAGCTCCGAGAAGTAAGTTCAAGGAATTGGAAGAAACAGAAGGCGCTCTTACTTTTGTAGATGAACATGTAATTGGGGTAGCACAGGGAGTAGATCCGGAAGTTTTGGAAGGATTGAAAGCACATTTTAACGGAGAATGTACAGAAGTGGGGATGTATTTGGCTATGAGCCGTCAGGCTGATCGGGAAGGTTATCCTGAAGTAGCTGAAGCTTTTAAGCGTTATGCCTGGGAAGAAGCAGAACATGCTGCTAAATTCTGCGAATTGCTGGGAGAAATGGTATGGGATACCAAAACCAATTTGAAAAAACGGATGGAAGCAGAAGCCGGAGCTTGTGAAGATAAAAAACGGATTGCTACTTTAGCTAAAAAATTGAATTTAGATGCTATTCATGACACCGTACATGAAATGTGTAAAGATGAAGCCCGTCATGGAAAAGGATTTGAAGGTTTGTACAACCGTTATTTTAAAAAATAAAAGAAGAAGCTGTTTAATAGCAAAATTTTAATCCCCCGGAAAGGGGGATTTTTTATTATTTTCTTTGTTTCTCTTTTTAGTCGTCAGCCATAATATGCGGGGGAATATTATCTTTGCTGAAAAAATAGAATAATGATGGCTGTCAAAAATAACGATTTATTTTCTTTTGTAACGCCGCCTTCTTTCAGTTTACCTAAACATTCAGAGCAACTTTATATTCCTTTGAAAAAATGGGAATTTTTGTGTCATACGTTATACTTAAAGAAATATCCATTTTTATTAGGTCCGAAAGGCTGCGGTAAATCTTCTATTGTCCGGGAATTAGCAAAGGCTATGGGGATGGATTATTATGCATTCAATATGGGACAAGCTTTTAAACCGAAAAAAATGTTTATCGGCGGACTGATTATCGGTGAAAATGGAAAAACAGAAGCGGTTCGTTCTGAATTTTTTCAGGCATTCATTTCTTCCCGTCCCACATTAATTTTTTTGGATGAACTTACGCGTACGCCGGCTGTAGCTGCTAATTTTTTGATGACAGTATTGGACCGCCAACAATCTTATTTATACGATGAAGATTCGGGGGAACGATATAATAAAGGGGAAGAGGTAATGTTTGCGGCCGCGGGCAATACAGGTTTCGCTTATGTATCAGCCCAGCGATTGGATACCGCTTTTGAAGACCGGTTTGTCAAGACAAGACTGGACTATCTTTCTCCTGCCGAAGAAACAGCCTTAATTTTATATACCGTAAAAGAAGTATCCCCTGCGGATGCGTCCCGTTTAGCCGAAGCTGCCCGCCTTTTGAGGCTGGGGGAAGAAAAAGAAGTTCTGAGTGTTTCCTTATCCACACGTCAGGTATTGGATGCAGCGGCCTATCTCCCTCTGGGGTATAGTTTGCAGGAAATCCTGGAAGAAATTATTCTTACAAATTATCTGATTTCAGGAGAAGAAACCATTGCCCGTTCTTTATTACAAACATTATGAAAGATTCAACTTCCGGATGGCTGGAACGGATATTTGAAGATCAGTATATCGATCGGGAATGGTGGGGAGATTTTCCTACCCCGGTAGCATGGGTCGGTAAAAATATTCATTTTAAATCTCTTTCGGATTTAGTTGCGGTAAGCGGAAAAATTGCTCTGCATTTATTAGGAGAAATCCCTTCCCTTGTATTATCCAACAAAGCTCCGCATTTGTCCGTCAATCCTTCTCAGATTACGCTTAATATCAAATTGTTACGTTTGAATTTAGCAGAAGAGATACAGATGGAAGCTCTATTCGGATGTTTTATTCACGAAGTAGCTCATATACTCTACACCCGTAAAGAGGCAGCGGCAGCCGGTAATAAAACTTACACTAAAACCTTAAATAGTTTTATACATCTTATTGAAGACAGGAGAGTTGAATCGAAATTGGTGTTGGATTTCCCGGCTTATCATCATTTTTTGTATACGGCTCGTCGGCTCTATGCTTCTGTTGGTTGGGGGGCTATCGAAAAACGAATCGGTTTTTACGGGGGGATATCCCCGGACTCCGATGCTATAGGGAAGGACGGGACAGAGGCATTGTGCGATTACATTGCTACTTTTATTTTATTTCCCCATTTTCTGGAAGATCCCTTTTATATCAAAGATGTCCGTTCTTTTCCGGGAAATGAACGGAAAATACAGGAAATAAACCGCCTATTGAAAAATATACGGAACTATGCAAAACTCTCTTTTCGGGAAGTAGAAGCTCTGGCAGAAGAGTTGGCCCACGTCGTAGGAGTCCAGGAGATTTGTTACGAGAATTTCTATTTGAAAGAGATGAAAAATACACTGAGGGGAATTGAAAACTATAAGTCGGATCAGGAAGTTCGTCTGGCAGAATCCGTAATCCGGAGTCTGCAGAAGACTTTTAACCCGGCAAAACAATATACTTATTTGCCTGCCGGGCGTTCAGAAGACCATCATACACAAACCGTCGAGAAAACATTTATACACCAGATCCGGGAAGTAGAGGCGGAATCCGGAGAGATTTCTGAAAATATTTTAAATAAAGCCCGGGAATTAGCCATGGGTATACAGCTTCAGTTATCTATGTTTTCAGCTAAAACGGATAAATGCCGGATATTGTACGAACAGGATTCCGGAGAATTGGATGAAGAAGAATTATATCAGTCCCGTTTTAATAAAAATGTGTTCTGGGAAGAGATACTTTTACCTGCTATATCTTTGGAAATTGTCGTTCTGCTCGACCTTTCCGGTTCGATGGTCACGGGGGACAAAATTCCCATGCAGATAACCCTATCACTTGCTTTAGCGCTGGCTTTTGAAAAGTATGCGAATAGTATTTCCTATTCTATATACGGGCATCGTTGCGACGATGAAGGCATTGAAATCACTTGTTTTCATAAAAGAGGAACTCCTTTTAGAATGCATAAATTGTTTTCACAGAAAGCAAACCATGCCAATGCAGACGGTTATGCATTAGCCTATTGTTTGCAAAAATTTCAGACAGATGCTCCTCACAGGCTGTTTTTGATGGTTTCAGATGGTACTCCTTCTGTTATCGGATATGAGGGAGAAGACGCGAAACAACATGTCCGAGAAGTGGTGGACGAAGCTAAAAGACGGCATATTGAAGTACTCTCCTTGGGAATTGACAATTTTGACCAGGGAGAGATGTACGACGAATTCATTCCTTATTCCGGAACGGAAACCGCGACTCGTTTATCCCAATGGCTCAGGCGAAAATTTATTTCTTTTGCTGACGAAGCTATTTTTGCTTTTTTCCTTTTCTTCTTTTTCTCATGGACGATGGGCAGCATATAAGATAAAAATAGCCGGACGCTTATTGATATCCGGTAATTTTCCCTGCCAGGCTTGGACTGAAAGAGTTTTTATATATTCTTTTTCCGTCGTCAGGTCGCAAGCAATACACAACATAGTGGAGGGAGACAAAACAGCTAACATTTCTTGAAAAAGCTTCAGATTCCGGTAGGGGGTTTCAATAAACACCTGGGTTCGTTTTTCCTGAGCAGATTGTCTTTCATAAGCTTTCAGGGCTTTAACCCGTTCGGGAGTTTTTACGGGTAAATAACCGTTAAAAGAAAAATGTTGTCCGCTGCAACCGGATGCCATAAGAGCGAGCAAGATGGAGGAGGGACCTACTAAAGGGATAACGGTATAAGAATGAGCATGGGCCAGAGCGACCAATTCTGCTCCCGGATCTGCAATGCCCGGACAACCGGCTTCTGATATAATTCCGACATCTTCTTTTTCCAGCCAGGCCAAACAAGATTCGATCTCCCGGGAGGTGGAATGTTCGTTCAGATCCAGAAAAACCAGCTGATCTACATCAATACCCTTGTCTATTTTTTTCAACAGCCGACGGGTATTTTTAGGATTTTCCGTTGCAAAAACCCGAAGCTTTTTTAACGTATCTGTTACTTTAAGCGGCAAAACAGCAGCAAACTCGGTTTCACCTAAGACATTGGGCAATAAATAAAGCTTTCCCATAGACTTTTTTCCGGATATTTTATCTATCTAACTGAATAACGAAATATGTGAAGAAACGAAAAGCTGTCGGAATTCAAACGTAATCATGCTGAAATTCAGCTATTTGTGCTTTATCAAACAACTCAGGACAAAGATATTTTATATTTCAGAAATAACCAATAATTTCAGGAATATTCTAGTGAGGGCGATAGCGGGCAAAGTGCTCTAAAAAATCTCTTTTATCGAAATTTACAGGACTTTAAAGTGGGAGATTTCCACATTATTTTTATCTTTGTGGAAGGAATTGTGACTCAGAAAATTTTATGAAATTAACGATATTAGGGAGTGGGACATCACAAGGAATTCCGGTTATTGCTTGTGAATGTGACGTTTGCAAATCGGAGGATCCTAAAGACAAAAGATTGCGGTGTTCGGCTATGCTGGAAATAAACGGCAAAAAAATTATCATCGACGCGGGTCCCGATTTCCGGTATCAAATGTTGAGGGCGGGAGTAAAGGATATCCGGGCGATTTTGTTGACCCATGGACATAAAGATCATGTAGGGGGATTAGATGATGTAAGGGCTTTTAACTGGGTAAAGCATGGAGCTGTCGACATTTATGCGGATATTCGTACGAAAGAGATTGTTTTTAAAGACTATTCCTATGCTTTCAGTGAATACCGTTATCCGGGAGTACCGGAAATGAGCGTGCGGGTTATCGATCAAACTCCTTTTTTTATTGATGAAATTGAAGTATGTCCCATAAGGGTTATGCATCATAAATTGCCTGTAACGGGATTCCGGATCGGGAATTTTGCCTACATTACGGATGCAAATGCCATTCCGGAAGAATCCATGCAAAAACTAAAAGGAGTAGAATATATGGTGCTCAATGCTTTGCGTAAGGAAAGTCATTTGTCTCATTTTACTCTAAGGCAAGCCGTTGAAGTGTTGCAACAATTACAGGTTAAAGAAGCCTGGATCACTCATATTGGTCATCAGATGGGAAAGGCGGCAGAGGTAACAAAAGAAATGCCGGAAAATATACATTTGGCATACGACAAGATGGAAGTGTGTTTCTAAGATAAGTGTAAAGTTTACGATCTTTTTTGTCAAAAATCTCATTCATTTTATTACATTTGTGGGATTTTAGCAATAATGACCTGAATTTTGGGCTAAATAATTGTTTTATAATCGATTAATTGCAAATTTGAATAGATGGAAAACGGCGGAGAAAAAATCATTAAGATTAATATAGAGGAAGAAATGAAATCGTCCTACATTGATTATTCAATGTCGGTGATTGTTTCACGTGCATTGCCTGATGTGAGGGACGGAATGAAGCCTGTGCACAGAAGAGTACTTTATGGAATGAATGAATTGGGAGTTACTTCCAATAAACCTTATAAAAAATCTGCCAGAATTGTGGGAGAGGTGATGGGGAAATATCATCCCCATGGAGATAGTTCCGTATACATGACCATGGTTCGTATGGCCCAACCCTGGTCTTTGCGCTATCCTCTGGTGGACGGCCAGGGAAACTTCGGTTCAGTGGACGGAGATAGTCCGGCTGCTATGCGTTACACCGAAGCCCGTATGAAAAAGATTGCTGAAGAAATGTTGGCAGATCTGGAGAAGGATACGGTAGATATGGCTCCGAATTTTGATGAATCCTTAAAGGAACCAACAGTGTTGCCTTCTAAAATTCCGAATTTACTGGTTAACGGAGCTTCCGGTATTGCGGTCGGCATGGCAACGAACATGGCTCCTCATAATATCAATGATGCGGTGGATGCCATTTGTGCTTATATTGACAACCATGACATTGATATCGAAGAATTAATTAGAATCATTAAGGCTCCGGATTTTCCTACCGGGGGTACCATATACGGATATAACGGTGTAAAGGAGTCCTACCGTACCGGCAGAGGAAGAATTATCGTACGGGCTAAGACTTCGATAGAAGTAAGCCCGACAGGACGGGAAAAAATTATCGTACACGAAATTCCCTATCAGGTAAATAAACTGGAATTAATTTTACGCATTGCAGAGCTGATTAACGAAAAGAAAATCGAAGGTATTTCGAATGTCAACGACGAATCGGACCGGAACGGGATGCGGATTGTGATCGATGTGAAAAAGGATGCTATTTCCAATGTGGTATTGAATACCTTATTAAAACATACGGCTCTGCAGACTTCCTTCGGAGTGAATAATGTGGTATTGGTACACGGACGCCCTAAATTATTAAACCTGAAAGATTTGATCCGTCATTTTGTAGAGCACCGGCACGAAGTGGTGATCCGGCGTACACAATTTGAACTGAGACAAGCTGAAAAACGGGCTCATATTCTGGAAGGTTTGATTATTGCTTGCGATCATATCGATGAAGTAATCCGGATCATAAGGGGGTCTAAAACGCCGGAAGAAGCGAGAAATACCTTAATGGAACGGTTTAGTCTGACTGACGTACAAGCCTCTGCCATAGTGGATATGCGTTTGAGGCAGTTGACAGGGCTGGAACAGGACAAGTTGAGAGCAGAATACGAGGAAATCGAAAAGCTAATAACGCATTTGCAGGAGATTTTAGCCAGTGTGGAATTACGTATGGAGATCGTCAAGAGCGAATTGATCGAAATGAAACAATTGTATGGGGATGAGCGCCGTACCGATATCGTCTACGCTTCGGAAGAATTTAATCCGGAAGATTTTTATGCAGATGAAGAGATGGTGATCACCATTTCCCATATGGGATATATAAAACGTACTCCCCTAAGCGAATATAAAGTTCAAAACAGAGGAGGCGTCGGTTCCAAAGGTTCCGCTACCCGGGATGAAGATTTTCTGGAGCACATGATCATGGCCACTATGCACAACACTATGCTTTTCTTTACAGAAAAAGGAAAATGTTTCTGGCTGAAAGTGTACGAAATTCCCGAAGGAACCAAACAGGCAAAAGGACGGGCTATACAGAACTTACTGAATATAGAGCCGGACGACAAAGTAAAAGCTTATATCAATCTGTTGGATTTAAAAGATACGGATTATATAAATAGCAACTATATTGTCTTGTGTTCAAAGAAGGGAATTATCAAGAAAACGACTTTAGAAGCTTATTCCCGTCCGCGTCAGAACGGAGTTAATGCCATTACCATAAAAGAAGGGGATCAGTTGCTGGAAGCGAAGCTGACGAATGGAGAAAAGGATATCATGCTGGCTGTCAAATCCGGTAAAGCGATCCGTTTCCCGGAACATAAGGTTCGCCCAATGGGACGTACGGCTTCCGGAGTAAGAGGGATTACCTTAAATGATGAAGAAGACGAAGTAATCGGAATGATCTGTATAGAACCGGAAAAGGCCAATGTACTGGTCGTTTCTGAAAATGGATATGGAAAACGTTCCGATATTGAAGATTACCGGATTACAAACAGGGGCGGGAAAGGCGTGAAAACCATTAACCTGACGGAAAAGACAGGTAAGTTAATTTCGCTGATTGATGTGACCGATGAAGACAATCTGATGATTATCACCAAGTCCGGTTTGACCATTCGTTTGGAAGTATCTTCTTTGCGGGTAATGGGGCGAAACACCCAAGGGGTAAGGTTGATCAACCTGAGAAATGACGATGCTATTGCTGCAGTGGCTAAAGTTTCAGCTGCTAAAGAGGAAGAGAGAGAAGGAGAGGAGAACGATGTAAATCCGGATGCAAGCTTTGAAGAAAGTGTCTGATTGTGAAACAAATTGCGCATTTTTAACGTGAAACTGAAATATAAATTAAACAAACAGGTACGTATGAGAAAATTAACTTTTATTATGATTTTGCTTTTTTGTGCTACAGCAACATATGCACAGAAAGGAAAAGTAGCACAAGCTAGCAGTTACTTGAGTTCAGGTAAATTGGACGAAGCTAAAAAACTGATAGATGAGGCGATTACACATGAAAATTGTGTAAATGATCCTAAAAGCTATTTCATAAAAGGTCAGATTTATCAAGCTATTTACGAAAGTCCTTTGCCCGATTATAAAAAATTGGACCCGAACGCTTTGGATGTAGCTTGGGAAGCTTATCAGAAGGTTCAGCAACTGGATGAAAAAGGAAAATTTCCTAAGAAGTTAAAAGTTCAGTTTGAAAATTTAGCCATTGACTATGCCAACAAAGGAGTAGAATTCTATTCATCTGAAAATTATGCAGGTGCTTTGAATGCATTCAAGAGAGTATTGGAAATAGAAAAATCTCCGATTATCAATAATCCGGGCATTGATACGGCAATTATTTTCAATGCAGGTTTAGCTGCTCAAAAAGCAAATTTACTCAGTGAAGCAGAAGGATATTATAAAGAAGCATTGAAATACAATTATGAGCCTGCCAAGACTAATGTAATGTTAGCCAGTGTTTTAAAAGAACAAGGTAAAAAAGAAGAAGCTCTTCAATACCTGCAGAAAGGTTATGAATTGGCTCCGAACGATCCTTTCACCTTGGTAGAACTGATCAATTATTATCTGTTAGGAGGCGAACCCGAAAAAGCTGAAGTATATCTGGATGCTGCAATCAAACAAGATCCTAATAATCCTTCTTATTACCGGGCTAAAGGTACTTTGTATGAGAAACTTAACCAACCGGAAAAAGCACAGGCTATGTATGAAAAGGCTTTGTCTATCGATCCGAACGATTTCAATTCACTGTTTTATTTAGGTAATATGAAATTAAATGAAGCCAATGAATTGAATAAAGTCGTATTTAACATCGAAGACGCCGATGAATACAACCGGGAAGTTCCCAAAGTATATGCTGCATACGCAAAAGCAATTCCTTTTTTCGAAAAGGCTTTGGAAATACAACCGGGAGAAAGAAATACAATGACTATTCTGAAAGAGCTGTACTTCAGACTGCGCGCTACTGATCCTGTATATCAAGAAAAATACGATAAAATGCAAGAAGCTTTGCAGAAAGCAGAATAATTCAAAAACATGGGAGGAGAAGAAAATTTCTCCTCCTTTTCATTTTATATATTATTTTACATAATATAAATTATAGGACAAACATTTTTTTATATTTTTTCAGATTAAAAAAACGATGACCCCAGAATTTATTATATTTGCGCAAATATAGTAAAAGGTAAATTATAGCGAAGATGCGTAATAAAGTCGTTATCGTTACGGGTGCGTCATCCGGAATCGGAAAAGCATTAGTATATGGTTTTGCTGCTGAGGGTTGTAAGATTGCAATGGGTGCTCGGAATATAGAAAAATTATTACTTATAGAACAGGAACTACGGGCTCAGGGAGTCGAAATTATTTCGGTAAGGACAGATGTTTCCGTGGAAGCTGATTGTAAGCAACTGATCGATCAGACTTATCAACAATTCGGTCGGATTGATATATTGGTAAATAATGCAGGCATATCTATGCGGGCTGTATTTGAGGAGCTGGATATGAAAGTATTGCATCGTTTGCTGGATGTCAATTTTTGGGGAACTGTTTATTGTAGTAAATACGCTCTTCCTCATTTATTAAATAGTCGTGGGAGTCTTGTCGGGATTATTTCTATTGCGGGGTTTATCGGTTTACCGGGGCGTAGCGGTTATGCAGCCAGTAAGTTTGCCATGCGTGGTTTTTTAAATACCCTGCGAATTGAAAATTTGAAAAAAGGATTACATGTATTGGTTGCTGCCCCCGGTTTTACGGCTTCTAATATCCGAACGACAGCTTTGGATGCTAGCGGGCGTCAACAAGGAGAAAGTCCGAGAGATGAAGCAGGCATGATGTCGGCAGAGAAATGTGCTTCCTTGATTATAAAAGGAATACGAAAGAGGAAAAGGGAAATTATCATGACATTTGTAGAAGGGAAACTGACGGTATTCTTGGATAAATGGTGGCCTCGTCTGATCGACAAATTAGCGTATTCCCACATGGCTAAGGAACCGAATTCACCTTTTAAATGAGAAATGCATAATATACTAAATTTACTACTATGACCCGAATAATACTGGTGGTGTGTGCTTTATTATTAAGTAACGGTTTCGCTTTCGGACAATTGCTCTGTCCCGAGGAAATACCTCCTATTCCCCTCCTTCCTCAACCGCTTGTTTCCAATCATTCTATTTTTCCCAAAAATCTGTCTTCTTTGAAACGAAAACTAAAAAATACGGAAATAGAAAATCCGGCTATTCGTTATGCGATTCAATATCTGGAAAATAAAAAATACGCCGATCAGGAATTGAACCAGGCATTAAACACTTTAATTCAATACGCTGAAAACGATTCGTTAAAGCGGATGGTGAATTATTTGAGGGATTATATAAAAACAACCGGAGAAAAAGAGGAAGCTTTGAATAAAATACAAACGAAGCTCCTATTTGACAGCGTTGCTTTATATACGAAACATGCCCATTTACTGACCACCGATTACCAGACTTATATGAATTCCGATTTGTCGGCCTTGGCCAATTATGTCCGTACGGATTCGAACTACCGCTGGTTAAAGGATATCAGCCGGGATTCGGTATTGCTGGAAGTGTTGAATGTGGCAGATAGTTCTGTTCAATTCTGGATCAACAACGGACGTGCTGAATTTCATCGTTTCTGGGCTCTTAACAAAACCGGGGATTCCATCGGTACTTGGATTGAAGTTGCCCCTCCCGGCAATAATATACGGGTGTATGTGGATGATAATGTGTATCCGGCTAAAATCGATGCGCAACAAAATAATCCGCGGAGTTTAGCCAACCAATTAGGAGACAAATATTTTGATATCCAACAGATTAAAGCGGGAAATTTATACCGGCGTCATTGGACGTATTATTCTGAAGTGGAATTGGCTATGGGGCAAGGCTATTTGGCTAATTGGTCGAGCGGTGGTGAAAATTCTTTATCTGTACTCAGTAATATCCGTTTTTTTATAAATTACAATAAAAATAAAACCAGCTGGGAAAATTTTATGCATTATCGCCTGGGTTTCTTGAAAAGCGGAGATCAAGGTTTGCGTAAAAATGAGGAAAAACTGGAATTGAACTCTAAATTAGGACATCAAGCTTTTAAGAACTGGTATTATACCACTCAGCTCAATATCCAGACCATGATCTTCAATTCTTACGAATATTCTGAAAACGAGAAAAAAATAGTCGGAAATTTTATGACTCCTGCTTATTTTACCCTTTCTTTGGGTCTTGACTATAAGCCGAATGAAAATTTCTCACTTTATCTCTCTCCCATTGCAGGAAAATGGACTTTCGTGCGCGACACAGTGGGGATAGATCCCACTCGTTATGGAGTGGAAGTCGGAAAAAGATCCAAAGGGGATGCCGGTGCCCGATTGGAATTGCGGAATAAATTCAGTTTGTTTAAGATTATGGACGTACGCAACGAACTCATCATGTTCAGCAGTTATTATAATTCCCAACAGACTTTTACTGCCAACTGGCAGGTTCAGATCGACTTTAAGATAAACTATTTTATGCGGGCTTCGATATACACAAATGTCGTATATGATGAAAACTATTCTAAAAAGATGCAGTTTAAAGAAAACCTGAATCTGGGCGTTAATTTTAGATTTTAGAGTATGATAAATTTTGAAAATTGCGAAATCGGAAATATCGTTATCCATAAGGTCGGGAATAAATATGAAGGAGGTGAACTGACAATTTCGGATAATTGTTTTCTTCCGGATGATCCGGATGTGATCAGTTTGTTAAAAAATTATTTCCTCTCTCCTTTTAAAAAAGATGCCTTCTACAATTTTCAGGCATATGCAGGAGAATTGGAAAATAATCCAGTATACGCTGCAGTGAATACTATTTTTGCTGATGCCGGAGCATTTTATGCACAGTCCGTTACGATAGCAGAGCAATTATTTGAACAATCCAACAATCCGAATATTAAGTCGGGGGAATTGTACATTGTTTATTTCCGGAATTGTAATATTGAGGAAGGACTTTGTGATGCAGTCGGGATTTTTAAGTCGGAAACGAAAGATACTTTTCTGAAAATTATTCTGAACCAACATACTTATCAGCTAAAAAGTGAATCGGGCATCAATATCCGGAAATTGGATAAAGCTTGCCTGATTTTCAATATTCGTCCGGAGTCCGGTTATAAAGTATCTGTATTGGATAAAACCAATCAACAAGAGGCTATTTATTGGACAAACGATTTTTTAGGTTTACAGCCCAGTAATGACAGCTATTTTCAAACTTCGAATTATTTGAATCTTTGCAAAGATTTTGTCAAAGATATTTATAATAAAGAAAATGATGTGCCTTGTGCAGACCAAATTGATATGTTAAACCGTTCGATCAATTTTTTTAAAGATGCTGAAGTTTTTTCGGAAGACCGCTTTAAAGAGGAAGTCGTGAGAGAACCGGAAGTTATCCAGGCTTTTGAAAATTTTAAAAAACAATATGAAACGGAAAAGGAGATTCCTTTTCAGCCAACCTTCCCCGTGTCTGATTATGCAGTGAAAGACGAAAAGAAATATTTCAGACATGTATTGAAATTGGATAAAAATTTTCACGTCTATATTCATGGGCAACGAAAATATATTGAAAAAGGATATGATACAGCCCGGGATATGAATTACTATAAGCTTTATTTCCGGGACGAAGAATGAAAAAAATTATCAGAATCGGATTTATCTTGCTTTTGCTGGCATTTTTTGCCGGAGGAACCGCTTACTATTTTATATACTGGCCCAATACTCAGGTAAAAGACAAGGGAATTATTTATATTCAGAAAGGAGATTCTTTTGAGACGGTGCTGGCCACTTTGCAAAGTAAGGGATATGTTGAAAATGTGTATACACTTCGTAAGGTAGCCGACTGGAAAAAATATCCCGCATATATAAAATCCGGACGCTATCGTATACAGAATGGGATGAGTAACAATGCTTTAGTCAATTTATTGCGTTCTGGAAATCAGGAAGCTGTAAACTTTACTTTCCATAATGTCCGCACTTTCCAACAGTTAGCCGGTCTCGTGAGTCATCAGTTGGAAATGGATTCGCTGACTTTTCTGCAAACCGTCCAAAATCCGGAGATATCCCGGGAATTGGGTTTCAGTCAGGAAAATTTTAAGGCGATGTTTATTCCCAATACCTATCAATTATATTGGAATATTACCCCCCGGGATTTTGTTTACAAAATGGCCGGGGAATACAAAAAATTCTGGAATACAGCCCGTCGGGAAAAAGCAGCTCAAGCAGGGCTTTCTCCGGAAGAAGTGATTATTCTGGCGTCCATTGTAGAAGAAGAGACTGTAAAACCGGAAGAATACCCCATCATCGCAGGTGTTTACATAAACCGTTTGAAAAAAGATATTCCTTTAGCAGCCTGTCCCACCCTCAAATATGCCTGGGGAGATTTTACCTTGCAGAGAATATTGACCAAACATACCGAAATAGATTCTCCGTACAATACTTATAAATACCTGGGATTGCCTCCCGGACCGGTACGCCTGCCTTCTATCCCGGTTATTGATGCCGTATTGAATTACCAAAAACACGATTACCTTTTTTTCTGTGCCAAGAGTGATTTTTCTGGTGGACATCATTTTTCGAAGACTTTGCGGCAGCATAACCAATATGCCCGTCAATATCATGAGGCTTTAAACAGGAAGAGAATCTATCAATAAAATCTTTTGTCCGATAAACCGGGAATATAATTCAGGAATAATTTTTACAATTCGTGCAAAAACATTATCTTTGCGCCGATAAAATAATTTTATACTAATAATCAATTAATTATGTTGAATCATTACGAGACCGTTTTCATTACAACTCCCGTTTTATCTGAAGTGCAGATAAAGGAAGCGGTAGAAAAGTTCAAGAGTACCATTACGGAAAATGGAGGTACGATTGAGCATGAGGAGGCATGGGGCCTTCGGAAGCTGGCTTATCCGATCCAGAAGAAAACTACCGGATTTTATCATTTACTCCAATTTGAAGCAGAAGGTGCCTTGGTGGATAAGCTGGAAACTGCTTACCGCCGGGATGAAAGAGTCATTCGTTTTCTGACTTTCAGATTAGATAAGTATGCATATGAGTATGCTTTAAAGAGAAGAAGTAAAAACCAAGAAAAAAAAGAGGAGAAATAAGCCATGGCACAGAACGAAAGTGAAATCAGATATTTAACTCCGCCTTCCGTAGAAGTTAAAAAGAAAAAATACTGCCGCTTCTTAAAGAGCAGAATCAAATTTATCGATTACAAGGATCCCGAGTTCCTGAAAAAATTTTTGAATGAACAGGGGAAAATCCTTCCGAGAAGAATTACCGGAACCTCTCTGAAATACCAGAGAAAAGTGGCTACCGCAGTGAAGAGAGCAAGACACCTTGCTTTATTGCCTTATGTAACCGATTTGATGAAATAATTTAAGGAAGGAGGACAAAATGCAGATTATATTATTAACAGATATAGCAAACTTAGGTCATAAGGACGACATAATTAACGTAAAGCCGGGTTATGGTCGGAACTACCTTATCCCCCAGGGATATGCTATCCTGGCAACCGAATCGGCTAAAAAAACTGTAGCCGAAAATACCAAACAAAGAGCACATAAAGAAGCGAAATTGAGAGCTGAAGCTCAAGAATTAGCTGCTAAACTCGAAGCGTTGAAATTAACTATCGGAGCCAAAACCAGTAGTACAGGTAAAATTTTCGGTTCTGTGAACAGTATCATGATTGCTGAGGCTTTACAAGCTCAGGGCTATGAAATCGACAGAAAGAAAATTATGCTGAAAGATATCAAAGAAGTAGGAACCTATTCTGCCGTTATCAAACTTCACAGAGATGTGAAAGTAAACGTGGAATTTGAAGTGGTTTCTGAATAATTAAATTGAGTCATTAACAAGGCTTAAACGTATTTCCAAACATATCCAAACAAAAAAGGCATCCCCTAGAGAGGTGCCTTTTTTAGAATATGTAGGGATATTATATAATTTATTTCACGGAGACTTGTACATCATCTGAATTAAGAGGATGATAAGCCCCATCTTTAGACTCAAAAATAATACAAGGTTCAGATACAATAATTGTGTGCCATGTTCCTTGAGGAACCTGTATGCCAAATCGACCGTCTGCAGGACATAAGTCATAACGAACGTACTCCTTACCATTTTCATCATAGAAAACTTCTATAAGTCGTCCACTCAACACTATAACAGTTTCTGTAGTTTCTTTATGTCGATGAATAGGGATTTGTGTACTAGGAAGTAACACATTTAACATACGCTGCGATAGATCATTATCAGATGTTCTCAAATCGTAGTTTGCTCTTCTGCGCTCACTTTTTGTTGCTTGTTCTAATAATGCCTCTATGAAAATGTTATCAATAATCATAAGCTTTGATTTATCCTATAGAATGTTAGCTTTAATCTGTTCAACGATATACTTAACATCTTCGTCTGTTACATAACGGCCAGCAGGAAGGCACATACCAATCTTAAATATTGCTTCTGAAATACCATTTACGTAAGCAGGGGCATTCTCATATACAGGTTGCTTGTGCATAGGTTTCCAGACAGGACGAGCCTCAATATCAGCAGCATCTAATGCCATACGCATGGCTTCCACATTAGCGTTAGGTTCACAATCTGTATGAATTCCGCCACCTGCATGAATAACACCGGCAGCACCACCGACGGCACTTGTGATAGCGGCTCCATATGCTTTTTCTTGGCCTTTCACTTTGACATTCTCATCAATTGTAATTGTACAGAGCCAGTAGTTGCTGTCAAACTTTTCAGACGGGGCTTTATTTACAACGATTCCAGGTATATCGGCTAAGAGTTCTTCATATAGAGCTTGTACATGCTTATGATGATTGATGTGATCTTGCGCAACTGTCATTTGCCCCCGACCAATGCCAGCACAAATATTTGACATACGATAATTATAACCTATTGTTTCGTGTTGATAATATGGATATGCTTCTCTTGCTTGAGTTGCATACCACATAATAGTATTTTTGTCTTTAATATTTGAACAAATAAGAGCCCCACCCCCTGAGGTAGTAATCATCTTGTTACCATTAAACGACAGCACGCCGAACTTGCCAAATGTGCCCAATACTCTGCCATCGTAACGACTTCCGAAACCCTCCGCTGCATCCTCTATCACTGGAATGTCATAACGATTCGCAACTTCCATAATTTCGTCAATCTTATAGGGCATACCATAGAGAGCCACAGGGACAATAGCCTTCGGGGCTTTTCCAGTCTTGGCAATACGATCTTTGATAGCCTCTTCGAGAAGTTGAGGATCCATATTCCACGTATCCTTTTCAGAGTCGATGAATACAGGAGTTGCTCCAAGGTATGTGATGGGGTGAGACGATGCACAGAAGGTGAACGACTGCACACACACCTCATCACCCTGTCCAACACCACAGGCCAGCAGTGCAAGATGCACCGCAGCAGTACCGGCAGACAGAGCCACCACTTCATTCTCGCCGCCGACAAACTCTTTAAGGTCGGCTTCGAAGCCGTTGACGTTAGGACCGAGGGGCACCACCCAATTGGTATCAAAGGCCTCTTTGATAAATTCCTGCTCTTTGCCGCTCATATGAGCAAGGCAGAGGTAAATACGATTTCTTGACATAGTATTATATTAATTCTCCATTATACATCATTTTTCTTCCCAACACCGTACAGAAAATCATCAAAATATCCTTCACGAAAGAATAATTGTGCAAGTAATAAAGATTTATGCGTACCTTATCGGGGAAAATTACTTCATCATTATATTTCTGCGGGTCATCTACCTTAGCCAGCAATTCCTCTTCATTGCGATATTTCAAACTCGCCGGTCCGGTTATACCAGGGCGTAGTTTTAGAACATCTCTGTCTTTACCTTGCAATGCATCAGCATATCCTGGTACATCTGGACGCGGACCAACAAAACTCATATCGCCAATGAACACATTCCATAACTCTGGCAATTCGTCAATCTTATATCGACGTAGCTTTGCTCCCAACGGCGTTATTCTACTCTCACCAGCTACAGACACGGAAGATCCTGAATGCGAAACGGTCATTGAACGAAATTTGTATATCGTAAACAATTTACCGTTTTTTCCTACACGTTTCTGGGTGAATAATACAGGCCCACCAAGCATTTTAATTTTAATAAGAATCGCAACGACCAATAGAATAGGCCAAATCACAAGCAGCCCACATAAAGCTGCTATGCGGTCAAATAAAAATTTCAAAAACATATTTTAAAGTGAATAAAAATCTATCGGGTTCTATAATGACTTGTGAGTAATACAAGAAAAGACACTAACAAGCCTTTACGATACGCAATGCGATGTTTCCATCTGTTTCCCCGCCAACGACGAAGTGTATAAACTATTCTTTAACCAGTTTTGTCCCAACTCTCCTCTTTCTGGGTATGCAGGACGAAGAAACACATCAATAGATGAAGAATCTTTCACAGCAATGTCATTCGCTGTTTCTGTGAATGCTATTTACAGATTCTCTTTATACCATTCAATAGCTGCTTCTATGCCACGTTCAAAACTCCAGTCTGGATTATATCCGAGAAACTCTTTTGCCTTGCTTATATCAGCATTAGAATGTTTGATGTCACCAGCTCTATCTGGACCGAATTCAGGTTCCCTGTCAATACCTAATGATTTCGTCAAACCATAATAAATATCAATAAGATATTCACGTCCACCGTAGGCAATATTATATGCCTGCCCTGCAGCAGAAGAAGGAGACAAACAAGCTTTGAGGTTTGCCTCTATCACATTTTCAATGTATGTGAAATCACGACTTTGCTTGCCATCGCCATTTATACGGCACTTTTCTCCATTCAAAAGTAATTTGATAAACTTTGGTATTACAGCCGCATATGCGCCATTAGGGTCTTGACGACGGCCAAAAACATTGAAATAACGCATACCGTATGTATCAAGACCATAGTGCTTTGTATACTGTTTTGCCCATTCTTCGTCGCAACGTTTGGATACGGCATAGGGAGATAGTAGATTACCTTCACGTCCCTCTTTTTTGGGTAGATTTGGCTCATCACCATATACAGAACTTGAAGATGCATACACAAATTTCTTTACCCCTTTCTGGCGGGCTGCTTCAAGCATATTAAGAGTACCTTGAATATTGTTCAAAGAATAGAACAATGGCATCTCAATTGATCTTGGTACACTTCCCCATGCAGCTTGATTGAGGACATAATCAACTCCTTCGCATGCTTTCATACATGTATCAAGGTCTTTGATATCTCCTTTGATAAACTCGTAATTTGGATTATCTATAAATAAATCTACATTTGATTGTTTCCCTGTACTCAGGTCATCTAAACAACGTACCTTATAACCTAGGTTAAGAATAGCTTCACATAGATTTGAACCAATAAATCCGGCACCTCCAGTAACTAGGAATAAAGAATCCTTTGGAAATTTTACTTTTTGATAGCTCATATTAACTATGTTCTTGAATTATAATCTTCCATCTACAATTTCTCTATTCAGAGTGCATTTAACATCATAAATAACATGATTGTCATTCAAAAGAGAAATAACATCAAGTCTTTCAAACTCCTTATGAGCTACAGCAGCTATAGCTGCGTCAAATTTCTTAGCAGGTAATTCATTGGTTACCTTAACACCATACTCATGTTCTGCAATCGCAGGAGTAGCCCAAGGATCATATATTGTAATCTTGACATTATACTCTTTAAGAGCCTTATAAATATCAATTACCTTTGTATTACGAACATCAGGACAATTCTCTTTGAAGGTAAAGCCTAATATGATGATTTCAGAATTGAGGACTTGAATACCTTTCTTAAGCATAAGTTTTATTGCCTCCGTAGCAACATATTCACCCATTCCATCATTCATACGACGGCCAGCAAGAATAATCTCTGGATTGTAACCATGACGTTGGGCACACTGCGCAAGATAATAAGGATCTACGCCAATACAATGTCCCCCTACAAGACCTGGGTTGAATGGCAAGAAGTTCCACTTTGTTGAAGCAGCCTCAAGGACATCCTGAGTATCAATACCTAACTTCGTGAAAATCTTTGATAGTTCATTGACAAAAGCAATATTAATATCACGCTGTGAATTTTCAATAACCTTTGCCGCTTCTGCAACCTTTATTGTTGGTGCTAGGTGGGTACCGGCTGTAATAACAGATGCGTACACATCATTAACCTTTATACCAATTTCTGGAGTCGAGCCGGAAGTCACCTTCTTAATGTGTTCAACAGTATGAAGTTTATCGCCCGGGTTGATGCGTTCTGGAGAGTATCCAGCATAGAAGTCAATATTAAACTTTAAACCTGATACTTTCTCTACAACCGGTAAGCATTCATTTTCTGTCACTCCCGGGTAAACCGTTGATTCATAAACAACAATATCGCCCTTACTTATTACTTTACCAACTGTTGTACTGGCGCCATAAAGCGGAGTAAGATCAGGATTGTTATTCTCATCCACTGGTGTGGGAACAGCAACAACATAGAAGTTGCAGTCACGGATTTCTTCCATATCAGCGGTACACTTGAATCCATTGTTATTGATTGCATCTTGAAGGAGTTCATCGCTTACCTCCAACGTTGCATCGTGACCTGCCATAAGTGCATCGACGCGCTTTTGGTTCATATCAAAACCAACGGTAGGATACTTAGTTGAGAACAAACGAGCCAAAGGTAATCCAACGTAACCGAGACCGATTACGCAAATCTTAATGTTTTGCATATTTTTATATATTTATGTTAATTCTTGATTTTTATAAAACATCCCACGATAGAACCTACTCCGTATGAGATATGAAGAGCGAAATACAGTCCCATCATAGCTAGAATTTTCAGCGGATTGAATGTAAATTTGATTGATGCAATCAGTGCCAAGGAAAAATATAAGGCCAACACAGCTAATTCAAGCCACCAAATTGGGAAGAAAAAGAAACCAGCAATTGTCGTTAAAAGAATAAAGAGAACAAAGAACAAAGGAACGAGGTGACGAAGAGAAAGACGAGCCTCATTATATCTTACAATTATCAAATTCCATTTACCATTTCCATAACCTTGACGTAACATTTTCTTCACTGACGGACGGGAATAGTAGATACTGCTTATTTCCGGATTGAAATAAAATTTTCCACCAGATTTCTTAATGCGTGTGTGAAGTTCAATATCTTGATTTCTTACCAATGATTCGTTGAAATAGCCAATTTCATCAAACACATTTCGTTTATATAGTCCGTATACAGCCGTATCAGCATAACAAGCTGTATTTGATACACGAAAACTTGAATTCCCGACCCCAAACGATGAAGAAAGAATGTTACTTACTATCTTATTCTCATCTCCCAAAGATTTTGTTGTAAGTTTTCCTCCAACACATACCGCATCAACTTTCAGCATAGTTTCAACGCTATTACTAATGAAGTCAAGAGCGGCTTCTCCATGTGCATCGATACGTACCACGTATTCTCCTTTTGATGCCTTAATTCCGATATTCCATCCCGCGGCAAGTATCTTTTGGGGGTTGTTTATAAATGTGCATTCTGGTACTTCACGACCCTCTATCTTGATTTTTTCAATCACATCTTTAGCTCTTTGAACCGTATCGTCCGTAGACTCCCCATCCACTATCAATATCTCATATCTTGATGTGGGATAATCTTGATTCAAATAACTTAAAAGAGCTTTCTCAATATATGCGCCTTCATTTCTTGTAACTAGAATGGCAGATATAAAAGGTTTTTCTAATGTTTTTGATTTCGTCATATCGTTATGCTCTAAATCGTTATAACATATAGCCCTCTTCGCCCTTCAAATACGGAATCGAAACAGACTTTTTTCCCATCACGACTCCATCGAGGATGTAAGTCACATCGAGTATCATTGTCATATTTGAAAGGAGCAAACACTCTTGCTATCACTTTCATATCCTTTGCATCAGGGTCTGTGTCGCGTAAAAGTTTTATGTCTGCCACCCTAGCACGATTGGGATAAGAGTCAATGACTACAAGAGAATTATCTGAAGGGCAATAGCTTGGATGGCCGTCATTACTTAGTTGCTTCCATAAATGCTGATATTTTTGCGTTTTATCTCTCATCAGAAAATATCCATTCCCTGCATCTTTCTTCCTCTCAAACGCAATTATCTCCTCGTCATTTTTCCAGAAACAATGACTCACCATATCATCATCACTTAAAACATACATATCTGTCCCATCTACATTACAAGTTATCAGACGCGTATATTTGCGTTGTCCGCAGAACCAACGATAGAGTACCATGAAACGCTTGCCATTTGGTGATAGCATTAGGTGATTAACCTTATGTACTGAACCAGGTTCTTTCATCTCTTCACGAGGTTCAAAGTGTGCAAAATTTTTATAAGTTAGTAGCGGTTCAACCTTTCTCGATTCTATATCAATTCTCCAAATGGCTGTTGAATTTGGGAGAGCTTCTCCTTTTGTGGCTTCATGCAATGCGGCATATCCATACCCTAATCTGAGAGAATGTAAACGGGAAAAATCAAGAGATAAAGCCGTTTTGCCGTCTGTCGACACTGTATAAATCGGGAATGGAAGCACAATTTCTTCTTTTGTTTCAATATTCAGGATAACTGAACAGTACTTCCCTTCACGTAAATCGTTATAAAGAATTTTATCTTTGAAATCCGGCCCTAACCACTGTGCCATACAACCTTGCTGAACATTCCAAGTATGTGTCGTTGCCACAATGCGATGTGTCCCGGCTTCTGTGTCTATCACTAATATTTCTGCTTCAGTAAAGGGATCCGGTTCACTCCATGTGTCTTTTGCTTTCATGCAAAGCATATATCTTCCTGTAATATCCCAAGGTGATTTATCATAGTAGCCAAAAAAGTATTCTCCATCTGCCTCAGGCGATACCCTGATAATATTCCCCTCACTTTTGACTTTTGGAGATATCGCATACATAGCAAGTTGGTAAGTACGCTTAACAACCTTTTTAATTATTGGATATTTATTTAATTGATAATTGATTTTTTGTTCTATACTCATGACATTGGGATTTATTATTTGTCAACCAATCTTGAATGCAAATAAGTAAGGGTTTTCAGCATCAGAATAAATCTAAATCTCGCACATTGAAGATACACGAACTTAGCTCTTCCTATTGAATGCAGAATATTACATTTCCACCACTCTGGGTACTTGTTTTCATATTTTTTTAAGTAATCTAAAATATATCGTCTTGATTTACCAGCCTTCAATATCATGAGTAACCCACCATATAATAAGTCTGTTACTGATTTCTCTTTTATCTCTTGTGGATATTTTAACGCTAAGTGTTCTTCAATGATTGCAAACGCCTTCACCATATCCGATTCATCCATTTTCTTGTTGTTCGAAAGAGAAGTAGGACGTTGATAGTAATAATACAATGGAATATTTAAATAGTACACTGTTTTACATGCTTCTATTGCACGACAAACGAAAGCGACATCCTCACAACGCCTTAATTCAGGGAAGCGGATTTGTTCTCGACGACAGTCAGAAAGTTTGTAAAACTTTCCGACTGTATGGTTTCTTGCAAAAACCATACAGTCGGAGAGGGAAATTATTCCACCCTTTCCTTTATACATAGAGTGAGATACACTTTGGCTTGTTTCAGACTTTATGTAATAGTCATAAATAACACAATTAATATCAGGATTATCTGCTAAGACTTTGTCTATTTGTTCCAGCCATGTTACCTCTACCCAATCATCATTGTCAATGAATGTGATAAAATCACCGGTGGCCTTATCCATACCGATATTGCGTGCATTTCCCGGACCAGAATTCTGCTCACTTTGGTATACTCGGATATTCATTTCGGAAGCTTTTGCATAATTTTGTAATTGCAGATATGAATCATCTTTGGAACAATCATCCACGATGATAACCTCGAAATCTTTCATTGTTTGCGCTTCTAAACTCTCGAAGTAGTTTTTCATAAGCGCAAAACCATTATAATTTGGAGTGATTATTGAATATTTTGGCATAATCATTTATTTTGCATCTATACCTATTTTGTTAATTTTAATGACTTTCCCAGGAATTCTTACGCACACCCCACCCCGAGGCACGTCACTGATTACAACGCAGTTAGCACCTATTTGGGCATAATCCCCTATAGTTACATTATTAAGAATCACAGCCCCGTCCCTATTCTAACAAAATCCCCAATATGAGTTATTTTCCTTTTATCGCTTTCTGCAATAGTTACATTATGATAGACATATACATTCCTACCAATTTTCACATTACGGGCAATGATAATATTATTCAATCGATGAGGAAGAAATAGCTTTCCATTAAATATGGCACATGAGAGAATTCTTTGTGCCTAAACCCAATCCTGTGGAAGCATTCATCTTCGCCTCCACCCGATGCAGATAAAACAAGAAGTATTTTGAAAGTAAATTTTGGTGCGTCTGACAATAAATTCGTCTTTGCCAATATTTTTCTTCATTCCATCCACTTAGTAATGTATTTACAATATTCCTTATAATACACATACCTTTTCACAAACTAAGTTCTTTTCTAATATAATTTTCCCACATATCCATTACAACTTTCTCAGAATGAGTGCGGCAAATCTCTTTGCCTCTTAATGCAATAGACTCCAACTCTTTCGGATGAGAAAGCATATATTCAAGTTTTTCCGCCATCTCTTCTGCATCGAAAGTTTTTAATAGAAAGCCATTTTCACCATCATTTATCAGTTCTGCGGCACCACCTGGTGAACAATTTGTAGAGAGGCATGGAATGCCAAGTGCCATTGCTTCCATCAATACATTAGGCATCCCCTCATATAAGGAAGAGAGGACAAAAACGGAACTATCTTTTATAGCCTCTAATATTTGTTTTATTGGTTCATGCAAAAAAATATGCTCATTCATGTCAAGGTTGGTAATCAACTCAGATAGTTCCTTTTTTAAATCTCCTGTTCCATAAATCATGAGTTTCACTTCTGGGAACTTTGGTGCAACAAGAGCAAACGCTCTTATCAATAAATCGAAATGCTTTTGAGGATGCAATCGCCCTACACCGACTACTATGCGATTGCGATTTTGAGAAATCGGATAATCATTATATTTTACATACACAGGATTTGGTATCACTATACTCTTTCTTTGGATATTTTCGGGAAAATAAGATTGCGCTCCACGTGTTTGAAAAATAAAACCATCCATTTTTGGAAAAAAATATTTACGCATAACACTATATATGCCCTTGTATTCTGCATCACTAGGATCTCCTCTTTCAGAGAAATAGTTTTTAAATTTATATTTAGAAGTCAGTAATTGACAGATAACAGCTAATTGAAACCAAAAAGAAATGGCCATTTTTGTTTTATTCTCCTTTAGCAAAATTTTAGCCTTTCTATATCGTTCTATCATTCTGCCAATGGAATTTCTTGCTTCAATTTTGATAAAGTATACATCTATACGCTTATCAATTTCAAAAGGTGTTTTATATTCGTCGAAAGTAACTAATGCTACCTTAAACCTACGCTCACACATTGCGTTAGCGACTTTAATCATCGACTTCTCTGCACCACCAAAACCATGAAGATGGCCGAGAAACATCACATCATAATTATTCATATAATCAGTAGTTACTTAATTTTGAATTAATTTTCTGAAGAATTGAAGCAAGGAGAATATGCACATAATATGCAATAGATAATCCAATATACAATATCATAAGATATGATATATAGTTACTATAAGCGAAGAGTGTCTTCTCGGGAAATATGCAGATAGCACTATAATGTAAGCCAATCTCATTAATCTGAACGATATTTACTTAACAACCCTAACTTCAATGATACGTTCATGCGATTATTTATCGTTTTACAATATTTGCCAATTTTTGGGATTCAATAAGGTAATTAAAATTTTTAGCGACCAACTCTTTGCCTCTTGCAGCTATTACTATTGATTCTGTTGGATGCTCCATGACCCAAATTAATTTTTGAGCAAAATTTTTAGGGTCATTAGGTCGTGCAATCAGTGAATCCTTCATATTAGTTAAGAATAACGGTATATCCCCAACGGCTGTCACCACTGTAGGAGCACCAGATAATAAATATTCACCTAGTTTGCCTGGAAATCCATTTTGAGCTTGCACGTTATTCGGACGGGCTAATGCAACAGCAACAGAGTTAACCAGCATCTGAGGCATATCTTCAGCTGCAATGACACCTGTAAATACAACAGCATCGCTGACATTTAAATCTTCCGCTAATTTCTTATTACCAAACTCCTCCATAATTGTTGGTATTTGTCCCATGATGTAAAGTTTAAGATAAGGAAACTTTTGATGCACCATAGCAAATGCTTCAATCAAGTCATCAACGCCATCTTTACTATTTGAGGCTGTCCCGCAATACGCTATATAGGGTTCAACTTGGGGATTTTTCTTTATACCATCAAATCGTGAGGAATCTACAATCATATTAATGATATGAACACGATCTTGAGGAATGCCATTTTCTACAAAATATTTTCTCAATGATGTTGAAACGGTAATTATACCATTTACTTTCTTGCAATCCTGTAAGTAGGTTTTGACTGATGGTCGATAGATGTTTGAGCCCAAGGGATATGCGGTAGGATGTTCTGTCTTTTCCAAATACACTTTTACCTCTCTTATTTTAACTAAAAAATGGAGAACATCGGCCATATTATAAAGATAGACTGTGTCGCCCTTTTTTAATTTAAGCAGGAAGCGAATAACGTAAAAAATGTAAAAGAGAAGTTTAATTCCCTTAACATTTATATAAAAAGGGCTATCCCAACAATACTCTATTTGAATATTATCAAGTTTTTGTTCTATCCTGTGACGATTTTTATCAGTAAGAAAAAAAATTACATGAGTATTTATCCCTTGTTCCGACAATCCTCGCAGATAAGCTAATGCTCTATTTGAAGCAGCGGTATTAGCTAAAAAAGAGACATTCAAAAAATAAAATTTTGCCATATGCTATAATACTGATAAAATTGACTGATATTCACCATAATACATTATCCATCCTTCGGCTGTCATAAAGCCAAAATAGTCTCTTAAGGTTATTGCGATAATAAATAATAACAAGAAATTTCTTACAATATTAACATGAATAGACTTATAGACTATGGGATAAGTAACGATGGACATAATGGTATAGTACCATGATACTCTATCAATCATGGCTACCATTTGACCAGTTAAGGAAACAAGGCTTCCAATTAAAGTAAAAACAATGAGTTTAATATTACTTTCTGTGAGATGTCTGTTTGTCATTAAAGCATAGAGTGATACCAAAATAGGGATTAAAAATATAATTGTACCTAATAGGTTTTTTGTTTCGGACACATCATACAGCCCTCCAAAATATTTTGAGTCATATTTATCAAAAGCAGCTGACGACATTACCAAATCACTCATTATTCTAAAAACTAAATCTTGAGCAAATATAAATATAGCAAAAGCAGCTACTAAGCCTATAACCATCAACTTACGATTAGCAAAAGGGATATAAAAAAGCAAGACAAATGGAATACATATTAATGCAGATGTATGTATAGTTGCAGACAATATTAAAGAAATAATGGGTATGATTTTCTTTTTATCCAATATATAAGGAATAGCAAATAAAATAAATGACATAGCTAGTCCCTGTCGTAACATAGATAGCTGCATTGGATAGAAGGAATAAGTGAAGAGATAGATAAATACAGCAAATGCCCACCATCCTTTAGGAACAAATTTGTCAATAAGCCGATAATACACAACACTATTAAAAATTGCGAGAATGGCTGCAAACACATAGAATCCCAATGGCTTAAAAAGATACATGAGAATTTTCCATCCTTGCTCGTGCAAACCATCTGAAAAGTCTACATAGTATGATAACGTGAACGAGCTATCTGCAATACTATTGAATTGAGAGAGGTATGCCATATAATCGGTGCCGTAATCATAGCGTAGTGCGGCTACTATTGTCATAATGACAAACCCCCAAAGCATACCTTTCTTAAACTTTCCGATTGATTCCAAATATGTTAAAAGTATAGCTATACAACTACAGATTGATAATACCCACATTTTATAGTCTCCTTAAACTATTTACGAATTAATGAAGCGACCCTCTCATACTCAGAACAAGCCACTTGAACATTAGCTTCTTCTGTATAATACTTTATTGCCAAACAGTATCCGTTTTCACCCAATTCCTTTGCTTCTACTGGATGAGAACATATATAATTTATTGCATCGGCTAATTTCATAGAATTATTATTAGGAACGATTAGTCCAGTTCGTTTATGCATGACATATTCATTTATTCCTGCAATATTTGTTACAATAGCAGCCTTTTTATGTAAGTAAGCCTCAATTACTGGACGTGAAAAATGTGGTTTTGAAAATGGAGAAACAAGACAGCAGACTTCATCAAGCAAAGTATGTACATCATTTGTCATACCTATTAACTTGACATTATCTGCATATTTTAAACGCTCGCACGCTTCATTCATTCTCTTATCACACTTTAGTAACGCTTTAATAATCCCCTTTATTCCTCTAACATTAACTGGTTCACTAATGTAACCCCCAATATATACTACAACATTTTCATCCAAATATGGAAGAGCATCAATAAGAGTACAAAAACCCTTGATAGCTTGTGAACCACCGAGATACAGCACTTTTTTAGAAGAATAGGATTCAGGAAAGGCATCTGTGGACGGAACAGGAGCAAAGTTTCTACTGATTATAGTCTTATCAAATACCCCTGTTCTTTTTGCATTATCCTCTGTGATGGCAATCACACTATCAGCATATTTTCTAATCTGCCGCTTGAACATAAAAGAATAAATTGGATTTAATCTTCTTTGACGTAGCGGTTCTTGAACATGGATAATACTTCGTTTGCCACGCTTATGATTGGATTTCAACCAAGCAGTTAGACAAGAAGAGTTCAAGACAAGAATATCATAATCATATTTTTCAAGTTCTTTAGGGATATACATAAACTTTGCTAAAATCCAATAGTATATAATTATGATCAGTGTATGCAATCTCCAATTGCTCCACTCACAATAAGCAAAAGCAGCCTTTCCTTGATTGAAAAATTTTTCATTAGAGCATACACAATTTATACCCATCCCTTTTAGTCTGTTTATCAGATCAGGAGATTGTTTTAGTAATACGACTTTAATATCATACTTGCTCTTATCAAGAGCCTTTATGATGTTTGTCATATACATTGGTGCTCCCCCCCACTCTCCAGCATGATGTACAAAAAGTATTTTCTTTTTCATATTCTTGTCCGCTATTTTCTTTGAGAAATATTCTAAACTATTTCCTCCAGATCATTTTATTGACAATACCAGTATAGCTCTGAATAAGCTTTACTACTTTTGTACTTACATTCTCATCTACATAGGAAGGAACTGCAATCCCATCATCTCCATTTGCGTGCATTGCAACAGCAAGGTCAACAGCTTGGAGAACTTGTTCTGATGTAATACTACCAATTGTGAAGACCCCTTTATCCATTGCTTCTGGACGTTCTGTCGAAGTTCTGATAGAAACAGCAGGAAATTTGAAAAAAGCACCTTCCTCTGGAACTGTACCACTATCTGATACTACACAGAATGCATTTTGTTGAAGTTTATTATAGTCAAAGAAACCCAGAGGCTGATTCTGAATAACACGTTTGTCGAATGTAAAGCCGCGCTGTTCGATGAATTTCTTTGAACGAGGATGACACGAGTAAAGAATAGGCATATCATATCTTTCTGCCATTGAGTTTACGGCATTCATTAGCGCAAAGAAGTTTGACTCAATATCTATGTTCTCTTCACGGTGAGCAGAAAGGAGAATATACTTTTGAGGTTGTAACCCTAAATCCTCCAATACTGTACTTTCATTAATCTTATTTATGAAAGAGGTTAATACTTCAGCCATGGGAGATCCAACCACATATGTATACTCTGGTTTCACACCACTGTCAAGAATATAACGTCTTGCATGCTCGGAGTAACATAGGTTCACGTCACTGGTCACATCCACAATGCGTCGGATTACTTCTTCCGGGAGATTTTCATCCTTGCATCTATTTCCTGCTTCCATATGAAAGATAGGTATTTTAAGACGCTTTGCTGCAATAACACATAAGCAAGAGTTTGTATCACCAAGTACAATTATGGCATCCGGTTTCACTTCTGCCATAAGCTTATATGACTTGGCAATAACATTACCCATTGTTTCGCCAATGTTTCCTCCAACTACACCGAGATAATGATCAGGTGCACGTAAACCAAGATCATTAAAGAAAACTTCGTTAAGTTGGTAATCATAGTTCTGACCAGTATGTACTAATATGTGATCAAAATAAATATCACACTTTTTAATAATCGCGGACATCTTGATAATTTCAGGACGTGTACCAACGATTGTCATTAATTTTAGTTTGCTCATAATTCCATATTATAGATTATAATGGGGATACATATTTTTGTGTTTTTTAATCCATGTAGCCATTTCTGCAACCATTTGCTCATAATCAGGGATTATATAGGAGAATTCAAACTTGGTCCTCTTTAAAGATTTATCAGCATCTACTCCATCTATTGGATTGATTTTGATGGAATCGTTTCTTAAATAATGATTGAAGAGACCGCAAAGGTCATTCTTGCTTATTGAATGGTCTGGTACTGTATTGTAAAGTCCATGAGCTTTTTCGCGAGCCGCCACTTCCATCGTCTTCGCTAACTGAAGTGTAGTTTGACCAGTCCACATCGCTTTAGTGTATCCATTTATTTCTCCATTTTGTTGCATAAACCAATTAAGGAGACCTATTCCTTTGGGATTGATATCCGGTCCGACAATAGAGTTTCTTAGAGTTATGTTCTTATCATCATTCAATTCTCCTAATGCCTTAGAACGATCATAGAAGGTTTCTCCATCCTGAAAATCATCTTCAGTATAAGAACCTCTCTTCCCTGAGAATACGCAATCTGTACTCATATGGATAACCTGAGTGTCTGTCCCTAATGTTATCTCTGCAAGAAAATGAGGGAAATAGCTGTTAAGAAAAGAAGCGAGAGCTTTATTCTGTTCTGCGAACTGATTAAGAATTCCGATACAATTGATTACCGAATCAAATTTCCCTTTTGTAATAACTGTTCTTAGCGTCTCCGTATCAAATGCATTACCAGCAAAGCTATCTATATAAAGGGACTTTTGTCTATCAAATCCTACAACATCATACCCTTGTTCTTTCAAATATAGCGAAATGGTATGACCCGCCATACCATTACATCCACACACTAAAAATTTCATAGGATATTTTCTTAAAATTATTCACTTCTGATTTCTTTGTTTTTGGCTCTCGGAATTATCCCTAAGTCCTCTTGGATAAAGCGGAGTTTTAGAAGAAGCTCCTTCATACCCTCCACATCAAGGCGAACTGTATTGTGAGAATGATAATCTTCTATTTGAGATATTTGCTCATTTCCTTCCGTGAAGAATTTGTCATAATTCAAATCGCGGTTATCACAAGGGATTCTGTAGTAGTTTCCCATATCAATAGCTTTAGCCATTTCTTCACGAGTAACAAGTGTCTCGTAAAGTTTTTCACCATGACGTGTTCCAATAACCTTAACTTCTGTATTCCTATATTTAGTGTCAACTAGTTCGTAAGTCTGTTTCAATGCTTCTGCCAAAGTTTCAAGTGTTGCTGCAGGTGCTTTCTGTACAAATAAATCTCCATTATGTCCATATGTGAAAGCGTAAATAACAAGATCCACTGCATCATCAAGGGTCATCATGAAACGAGTCATATTGGGGTCGGTAATAGTAATCGGTTTGCCTTCCATCATCTGCTCAACCCATAGCGGAATTACAGAGCCACGGCTCGCCATGACATTACCATAACGAGTACAACAAATTGTAGTCTGAGCGCCTTCTCCAAGTTCACGTCCTTTTGCTATCGCTACTTTCTCCATTAAAGCTTTAGATATACCCATCGCATTTATAGGGTATGCCGCTTTATCTGTAGAAAGAACGACTACATTTTTAACTCCATGTTCAATAGCCGAAGCAAGTACATTACCAGTGCCTATCACATTGGTCATAGTTGCTTCCATCGGGAAAAATTCACACGACGGCACTTGCTTCAGAGCCGCAGCTGCGAACACATAATCTACTCCCCGCATCGCTACATCCACAGATGTTTTCTCACGGACATTACCGATATAGAATTTCACCTTGGGATTCTGCAGTGCATGGCGCATATCGTCCTGCTTCTTCTCGTCGCGTGAGAAAATGCGAATCTCCCTAATGTCGCTATTGAGGAAGCGACGAAGTACAGCGTTTCCGAACGAGCCAGTACCACCTGTTATCAACAGGACTTTGTCTTTGAATATTGACATAAGTTAATATTTCTTTATTTTATGTTTTTATTTATATAATCTATTCCCTCTTGTCTAATTGTATCGAATTTCATATCCACATCTTCCCAATTAATAACTGTGCGATATACATCACATTGGGATTCATTCATAATTCTATCTTGAAGTCCCAAACGACTAAGAAGTGTGAAAAATCTGTCGTTCATACCCTCGTTACGAGTGTTTTGTAGCGCAATAGTAAACGGTATATGATAGATAAGACAAAATACCATTCCATGGAATGAATTAGTAATAACATACCGACTGCTACGGATGGCTTGTACCCATTCTTCGATTGTTTCGGACATAATCACCCTTATTCCCTCTAGTGGCAATTGATCTTTAATGGCAGATAGTCGATTGTGAAGCATATATACAAGAGTTGTATTGGTACGAACAGGTGAAAGGCCCATAATCTTATCATAGTCCTCTGCCTTTAATAAAAGCGTAGGGTCTGGTACAACAACAGCATCACTGCGTCCCATTGACGAAAAAATGTTTACACCCGTAATTTCTCTAACTGACAACGCATTAAAGCGTTTAACAAGAGGGGAAGCTATTGGCAGAAGGTGCTCGGGATATCTAGTGGTTCCAAAACTCATTGCGTAGGCAATGCGCGTTGTTGCTTCATTACCAAAATCGAGATAATATGCTGTAGATCCTCCTTTTTCTCCACTCTGTAGAAAAGAAGGATTCATTACTTGATCGCTTCCTGAAATCAATAATTCATAATTTGTGCAATGTCCTCGAAGTTCGGAGATGGAGTAATACCGTTGTGTACATTTGAGAAATTTATGGCGAAACTCGACCATCTGCCGTTCTTTCTTTAGGTTAAAGAGATAACTTTTCAAATGTAGAAATTGCCGATAGCGGATAAATTTCCACAACGATGGTTCATATTGTTTGGGTTTATAATTTATAATCTCGACATTATGCCCCATGGCTTGAAGGATATTCTGCAAGGCCATCGCTTGAAGAATGGCTCCGTAGTTTGTCGCCCAATGGAATGTTATGATTCCGATTTTCATTTTTTTAACAGATGCTTGATTTTATATTTTATTGCCGACAATTTACCTCGCACGCGCCGTGAAAATGGAGGGCGTAACAATCTTTCAATCTTTGACCCAAATGTTTCCGTTGTAGAAACAAAGAAATCTTTGCGCTTTAGTGGAATTAATGGCGATTTACAGATGGCAGAATTTTTAAAACATATATCCTCATAATTAGCAGGATATTTATCTGCATTTATTTGGTTGAAAACGTATTTCCCTTTAGCTGTATTAACAAGAATGGCTGAAATTCCCTTATCATCATCCAGTTGTGACATAGACTCGTGAATACGCCAATAATCAGCAATAGTAATGTCTGATTCACTTTTTAATTTTTTTGCAGGACATGTATGACATGAAGGTCTTAAATATAGATCGGCAAGAAAACCGCGTAGAAACGGATTTTTGTTCATCGGCTCGTAAAGCTGTGTTTCTTCCAGGTTATTAGCGGATTTCAAAACTGATTTTTTTGCTACCTTAGAAGCGGCATAACGGATTTCAAAACCAAATTTTTTCCAGCCTAATCTCTTATCCCTAAATGATATACCCCTTATTACAGGCCTACTATTTAGGGATGACAAAACCGAATTTTTTCCAGCGGCGCCCGGAAGGCGCATGATTGTTTCATTCAAATATGTATGCCAAATACCGGGACTCGGAACGCCATGGCAGATGAAATCAACTGTCAAGAGGTTGTCATATTCCTTACACAGGAAGAGTTTAAATCCCGCGATTTGACAAGGTGTTCCGCTGAACAGCACTTCTCGACCTAGTTTTAAGAAAGCTTCGGCTTGCTTAAAAGTTTCCCCAATACG
The DNA here is from genome assembly GCF_000243215.1 of Odoribacter laneus YIT 12061. Taxonomy (GTDB): domain Bacteria; phylum Bacteroidota; class Bacteroidia; order Bacteroidales; family Marinifilaceae; genus Culturomica; species Culturomica lanea. Next base: position 1,110,490 of record NZ_JH594596.1, read on the forward strand.
GCTCTGCACATACTTGCTACCTCGAAAAGCGGCCAAACCCTCCTTTGTTTCGGTGTATTGATGTTCTACTTCCCAGTTTTTGTCGAAACCAACTCCGAATACAACGCCTCCGTTATCTATTGTACGTTCGGCAAGCATCGTAAAGATACCGCCCGATGAACTCTTACAACGAATCTCATCGTTTGGGTTTTTGGCCGCAAAAACTTCAAGCGGTTCGCGAACGTTTCTTTGATTGAGTACGGGACAAACCTTCTCGCACAAACCACAATCAATACACAAACTTTCGTCTACTTTGGGATAGAGAAAACCCTCCGAATCTTCATGCATAGAGATGCATCGCTTCGGACATCGCTGCACACAAGCATTACAACCGCAACAATCTTTTTTATCTTGAATAGTAATCATCAAAAACCTAAATATTTCTTTGAGAAAGACGGTGCAATCCGTCTTGCGATGAGTATCGGAATTGATGTAAATAATAGTACGAGCAGAAAATCAGTCACCCAATAATGGTAAGGAATCACTTTGTTAAAAAGGATAATGAAGTAACAATGTATTAAATAGATACCGAAAGATATATTACCTATTTTTTCTATAATGTTATTCAATCGGTTATAAGGATTATACTTTGTTTCCAGTTTTTTTGAAAATATTATTAGAATAAAAGCCGCAGAATAAATAAATGAGGACAACTTCATCCCAACGCCACTTCCGCCTAACTTACTTATGTATAATCCTTCAAAATATTGTAACACAAAACTTATTAGGAACAAGCATAAGGGGACTGTGAGTTTATAATTTCTTGAAACACGACGCAATATTCCCCCCATAACAAAGAAGACTATCCATATAGGAAATGGTCCGGCATACACTATAAGAGGAAGTGAACCTATATCCAAAATTTTAGTCAAATACGTGATGGAAAGAATGGATATTGTAGACATAATCCCTGCTATAACAACTATTTTGATTTTGAATGGCTGCAACCATGGCAAAAGCAGATAATACTGAATGATTAATGCAACAAAATAATAGACGCTAAATCCACAGAATAATAATTTGAATATCTGAATTGGCAGGTTATTGAGCGTACTATTATATATACTCAATGCGAAGAGGGGTAACGACCATATCAAACAAGGGATGTATACTTTAGGAATTTGTTTTTTCCAAAAACTCAATCGCTCGGTGGTAGTGTATAAAGATTTCTTTGCAAGAAAGAATCCTGATATAGCAAGAAAAGTAGGGACTGCGACATTAAGAGTAAGCCTAGTGAAGACCTCCAATGTACTCCATAGCGAACCTTCAAATGAATATGTTGGACCTGTATGGATTGCTACAACCATACAAATAGCGAGACCTCTTAAAAAATCGAAATAGCTATTTCGAGACGATACTATAGTTGTTAGAGACATTGTTATTGCTTATCTTTAGAAAGTTTTGATAGTATCATTTCTCTAAAGAATAATCTTTCGCTATTAGTTAATCCTATATAATATATAGAAAGAGCAGAGAACGATACAGATGTCACTCCAACGAGCAGGAATCTTAATAATCCTTCTTCAAGGATTGTGTGCAATAAGTAAGGTACTACAATAACACATAAGGTTACAAAGAATATTGTTAACATAGGACCTTTTACATAAGCTCTAATCGACATATTGACTTGTTTATGCATAAAAAATATCCTTGCAATATGAGATGCAAAAGCTATAACAACCCCAGCTGCCATTGTGGATTGTGGGGGATAACCCGAACGCAATAACACGTATGAAATAGGTAAATTGAGTAATAATAAACCGCCTACAATCGTTTGATACCATTTTATATTACCTGTTGCTTGGATAGTTGCCATGATTGGGTTCCCAATAGATTCGACCAAGGCAATGAGTAATACTAAACGAACAAAGACGACTGTATATTCAGGAATTTCGCCCAACCATAATTGAAGAATATAATGAGTTTCAAGGGTAATGGGTACAAAGAAAAATAAGACTAAATAATAACACATTCTCGTTGAACGAAAAACTAGATGCATCATACTATCACGTTCGCCTGCCGCATATTGTTTTGTAATCTGCGGACGAAATGCGGTAGAAAAGTTTGTAACAAACATATTAACTACACTATTTACTTGATACGCAATACCTCGTGCTGCATTAACAGCAGGATTAAAGAACATATTTATTAACATATTCAATCCTTGGCTTCTGATAACACTAGATAGTGAGCCAAATAAACTCCAACCACAATAACTCATAACTTCCTTCATCATACCACGATTACAATAGCCAGTTATTCGTGTTTCTTGGAATTTGGCATGTGAATAGATTATATAAAACAGTGCGTGAATAAACGAGAGCAAACATAGCAGAATAGCATATAGCTGCAATTTATCAAAAGAGAATAAGGTAAGTGCAAAAACGATTAATAATTTCAAGACAACATCTGCCATGCCAACAAAGGCATATACTTTCATTCGTTCTCGTGCAATAATAATTGAATTAAAAGGAGTCATTAACAAATTGAAAACAAATGACAACACTGACAAATGAAAAACCCACTGTGCCGCTCCAATCCTATCTTGAGGTATAATAAGTTGTGTATTAATAAACCATAGCCCTATCGTTTCTGCAAGTGTAACAACAATTAAAGCGATTATACCAAAACACCATAATGAAGTATTAAAGTATTGGTTTAAACGGTCGTAGTTATTACGTCCCAACTCATATGCAAAGAAGCGTTGTACTGCACTGACAAGCATACCCTGCAAAAAGCCAAACATCGAAACGACTCCACCAACAACGTTGAAGATGCCATAGTCTTCAACGCCGAGAGTATTTAAGACCACTCTAACGGTATATAGAGACACGAAAAGAACTAATATCTGTTGAACATACAGATATCCCGTGTTTTTTAATATGCGCTTGTTATTTGATCTTATTTCAGAAGACATATAATTAAATACAGAGTTTACTCAACGAACCACTTATACCACTCCGCAAATCTTCTTAAACCTTCTCTCAAAGATGTTGAAGGTTTGAATCCCATATCTTGTTCGAGTGCTGAGGTGTCTGCAAAGGTTACAGGAACATCTCCAGGCTGCATAGGAACCAATTTCTTGTGTGCCTCGAAGTCATAATCTTCTGGAAGGACACCGGCACGAACCAGTTCTTCTTGAAGTATCTGGACAAAGTCCAAAAGTTTTTCGGGTTTGCTATTACCTATGTTGTAAACCTTATATGGAGGGACCGGTAGTCCGTCTTCGCCGACAGATTTCTCAGGGGCTTTGCGTATTACTCGCCATACACCCTCAACAATGTCGTCTATATAAGTAAAGTCTCTCTTACAGTTACCATAATTGAAAATCTCGATTGTTTCACCCTTGATGAGTTTGTCTGTGAAGCCGAAGTATGCCATATCTGGACGACCGGCAGGCCCGTAAACCGTAAAGAATCGCAATCCAGTAGAAGGAATATTATATAGCTTGCTGTATGCGTGAGCCATAAGTTCGTTTGACTTCTTTGTGGCAGCGTATAACGAAACAGGCTTGTCTACCTTATCTTCTGTACTGTATGGTACCTTCTTGTTGGATCCGTACACCGAAGAGCTTGAAGCATAAACTAAGTGCTTCACACCTTCCGTGCCATTGTCGTATGAGTGACGGCACGCCTCTAAGATATTGTAAAAACCTATGAGGTTCGACTCTACATAGGCTCCTGGGTTGGTTATTGAATAACGGACTCCAGCCTGAGCCGCAAGATTCACAACAACATCGGGCTGAAATTCAGCAAATATCTTATCTATTAGGGGCTTGTCTGCAATATTACCCTTTATGAATTTCCACGAACATCCTGGATGTTCTTTTACACTTTTCTCTATCTCGGAAAGACGAAACTCCTTGATACTGACATCGTAGTAGTTATTTACATTATCAATACCCAATATCTTCACATTAGGCTCATCTTTCAAAAGACGCAACACAAGGTTTGCACCAATAAATCCGGCTGCGCCGGTAACAATTACTTTCATAGCCTAATCTCTCTTAAAAATATCGCGAGTGTAAACCTTATCAGCCACATCATCTAATATCGAATCATAACGATTAGCAATGATGGCATCTGACTGGGATTTGAAAGATGCTATATCATTTACTACCCTACTACCAAAGAATGTTGTTCCGTCTTTAAGTGTTGATTCGTAAATAATGACTTCTGCGCCCTTTGCCTTGACACGCTTCATTATACCTTGAATGGAACTCTGACGGAAGTTATCTGAATTGGCCTTCATAGTCAGACGATAAACGCCGATAGTAACCTGCTTCTCTTTTTCTGTATTATATATACTATTCTCACTATAATAACCAGCTTTTCGTAAAACCTGATCTGCTATAAAATCTTTGCGTGTACGGTTACTTTCTACAATAGCACTCATTATATTCTGAGGAACCTGATCATAGTTTGCCAGTAACTGTTTGGTGTCTTTAGGCAGACAGTAGCCACCATATCCAAATGATGGATTGTTATAGTGTGTGCCAATTCTCGGATCAAGTCCGATACCTTGAATGATGGCCTGGGAGTCGAGTCCTTTAGCCTCAGCGTATGTGTCAAGTTCGTTGAAGTAAGATACGCGCAGAGCGAGATAAGTGTTGGCAAAGAGTTTTACAGCCTCTGCTTCCTTCAAGCCCATAAAGAGAACGGCAATATTCTCTTTTATAGCTCCTTCTTGAAGAAGATTGGCAAATGTTTTGGCTGCCTTCTCAAGTTTAGGCATATCTGAAACAGCACGAATGGCAGCATTTTCCTCAGCAAATTCTTCTGATTCGATAATTTTCGGAATACCTACGATAATACGGCTTGGATGGAGGTTATCCTCCAACGCCTTACTTTCACGAAGAAACTCCGGAGAGAACATAAGGTTGAATTTCTTTACACCCTTTTGAGCATATTTTACATAGAGGTTATGGCAATAACCAACCGGGATGGTTGACTTGATAACCATGACGGCATCCGGATTCACTTCCAACACCAAATCAATAACTTCCTCCACATGACTTGTGTCGAAATAATTCTTGATTGGATCATAGTTTGTCGGTGCAGCTATAACGACAAATTCTGCATCCTTATAAGCAGCTTTGCCATCAAGAGTCGCTACGAGGTTCAACGACTTCTCTGCCAAATATTTTTCGATATAATCGTCCTGTATAGGCGATTTCTTACTATTAATCAAATCAACCTTTTCAGGGATAACATCAACTGCTGTAACCTGATGGTGTTGAGATAAAAGGGTGGCTATGCTCAAACCGACATAACCAGTACCTGCTACTGCGATTTTCATTATACTATTTTATTATATTTATTCTTAGTTTGAGGTATCGGAAACTCTAAGATTCCTTATCTGTTTCTTCTTCTATATTTTTCTCTATGAAATTGATATAGCCCGGGATTTCAGCTCCTAATCCAGAGATTATATTCATGAAATTTTAACTCTCTTCATCTTCGGACTTCAATAGTCGTGAAACGTCACTCAGATAATTTTCATATAAAAACAATGGGCAAAGGATTCAAAACTCTCTATAATAGATTTACTTTTTCGTGTCTATGTAAAATAATTATTCATAGATTGTTGTGATTTCTAAGAAACAATTTTATCCTACCCTTATAAAACCGTCAACATCCTCCGTGAAAAGCTTTACCTTCTTCATATGCCAATCGCCATACTCAAGAGGTGCAAATGGGCTGACTTCATATTCGATATAATCTTCTTTTCTGCGTATGGCATCGTGGTTCTGCTGGTACTTTTTAAAATCTTTATCAAGGATACTTGTTCCCACAATTGTAAATGGGAAGTTGGGACTGTTTACCACAAAAGCTTGAACTTTGGGGAATATTCGAGCCAGGAAATATGCAGAATGCTCGAAACCATGCCAATACTCTCCAGTACGATACAGGCACATCTTGTTGGCATTCTTAATTTCACGTTTGGCGATGCTAAGTGATTGGGTGTTGATTAAACGAACCAACTTAACGCCGCAGGGTTCATTATCGTAGTCTGAGCGCATATAGAGTCGATTTTATTAAATCTTATAAATTAGTGTCCGAGACACTTGTCATAATCAGCCAGTCGCTGAATAAGAAGCTGCTTGCTTTTCTTGGGCGCCTCCTCACCTATCCAAGGCTCAATTAACCGGTGTGCCTTTTCGTGATAGAAGACATTGTCTGTACAACCATAAAGCGTAACCATCAGCAACGCCAATGACTGCTCGGCAGTAATCTTCGGCAACATCATTTGAACCAATTTCAGAATACCATCTGTCTTTTCCTTGTAGCCAAGTATTATGCAAGCCGGCAGAAGGATGGAATATAACTTGCAACGAAGAATGGAAGTGTCCACTTTCAAATCCGAATACATCAGATATGTATCCTTTGCCAATTTGGTATCTTCGTCAGTTGTCTCGCCTTGATGGAAACGACATAATGCTTTGTGAAGATTCCAAAAGAGGTGAGGATTATCCAATCCGTGCGAACTCTTTTCCTTTTCTTCCTTGTTGAATAAATCGATGACTTCGTACTGCACCGGGCGAACATTCATCAGAGGAACACACATCCAATTGTCCACAAAGACCATAATCTGACTGACGGTCGATCTCGGTTTTGTAACGAGAAAGGCTTCTATGCCCTTGAACTGTCCTTTGGTAATTTTAATTCTGTCGCCTTTAATCAGCAACGTCTGATCGAGCAGGCAGAGAGGGAGATAACCTCCGTATGAATGGGCAATCCATTGCAAAGTTTTGATGGTGCTGTCCTCGACGTATGGATAGTAATATGAACCGTCCGCGTTGGTTATGCGGCGAAGTACACTATATTGGGGTTGGTGTCTTTTCAATACGAAAAGGTCATCTTCGGTGGCATGAATGAAAAAATAGTTATACAACAGAGACTCCTGAGTGGTTATCAATTTGCCGTCAACCTCTTTGGTTTGCGCATATGTTGGTGCAAAATATTCGAATTGTATCTCTCCGGCACGTTTGCGACGTTCCAACTCTTGTTCCAGACCGACAGTCAAGCCCTTTTTGCCGAAAGGAAAGAACATAAGATACCACCTCACGACTTTTCTGTGGGGAACGGATCTAATCAGTTTCGGTAATTCCTTTGGTTTGGATTTAACTTCCATATATTCAGTATTTTATGCTTTAAAAAGTATGTGACTGAGCTTGGCAAAGTGATTTATATCTCCTTGTCTATCAACGAATTATTATGTCTTGTGATATGAGATTTTTATTTCTCATTTCACTCATAAAGCCCCGTTTTTAAAGTCCATACTTCCGCATATTTTTTTATTCTATCAGTTTTAGATTTGGTTATCACCTTGCGTTGTGTGGTTTCTCTGTAAGAAA
>NZ_JH594596.1:1118464-1198858 GCF_000243215.1 Odoribacter laneus YIT 12061
TTTCTTACAGAGAAACCACACGATTTAGCCTCTCCAAAATCTCCTTATTTGCCTCATCTATAACAGAATTTTCGAGTGACGCTAAATAAATCTGTGTCGTTCTCTCGCTGGTATGCCCCATACCTTCACTGATAACAGAAATAGGCACATTATGGTTACGCGCCGTCGTTGCCCATGTATGACGGGCTGTGTATGAGGACAGATATAGATGCTCTCCGATTTCTTCTCCCAGTCTCTTCAATTTGCGGTTGTGGTAACTTAAGGCTATCTGATACTGATTGTATGCCACTTCCGGATCTGTCGCAGTGATAATAGGAAAGACATATATGCTGTCTGCTGTTTCAGTTTCATATTGCTTTATGATTTTTTCAATACAAGGTTCAATCCTGATGCAAAGCTGCTGTCCTGTCTTATGTCGCACATAACTGATAACGCTGTTTGATACATCTGATTTCTTAAGGAAGGAAATATCGACGAATGACATACCGCGGGTGCAATAGCTGAAAACGAAGAGATCTCGCGCCAAAGCAAGAGGTTTGGAATAATCCAAATTCATTTTTAGCAAACGCATTATGACATCTTCTCCAACGGCTCGCTTACGGGTTCGGTCTGTACCGGTATAGGCATTGTTGAACGGAAACCTTTGCTCTGTAAGATTCCTCTTCACCGCCTTGTTGTAAATTGAACGCAAATTTCTGATATAGAATGAACTGCTATTCCTTACCACACCGTTTCCGGCAAGCCATCTTTCATATTCTAAGACAAGTGTTTCTGTTATCATGGTAAAAGGGATGTCGTTCCCTTTCAAGAAGGTTCGGATGCTGTTCAGAGTGCGCTGATAGTTTCGGACAGTTCCCATTTGCCTGTTCAGCTTGCAATGCTCTATCTGCTCCTCGAAGAACGAGAAAACCAACAAGTCACTTTCCGACTTATTAAACAATGATATGACATCGGAGAGTGTGTACTTGTCACCCTTTACATCAAGCTCGCCAATGATATGTTTCAGTCTCGACAAATCGCTGTCGATTTTGAAATGATATTCGCTGAGCAACGGATTGACGCTGGGCTCTGATGACAATTTGATAATATTCTCTGCCTTTGTATCCCAATACTCAGGACATAAATGGATATTAGTTGACAATTGCTTAACCTTGCCTTCATGACATAGCTGATAGTATATACTGCCGGGCTTTCCAGCGACTGTTGATTTTCTGAATTTTACCTTTATTGTTGCCATATAATGCTTGGGTTATTAATGATTTAGACCATAATATTGCCAATATAAAAGCCTCCACTCGTGAGAATGAAGGCTGAGATTATCGTTTGTTAATTTGTACAAAGCTTTCCATAAAATCTAAGAGTATAATCAAAAATTTTACATACTATATACAAAGGCTGATAAGGACAGAGAAAAAGAGAGAAAAAATAAATTTTTGAAACAAAAACTTTCTTCAAATCAAGAGAAGGAGGTCTTTTAAAGATAAAAAATTATACCTGTTTTAAGAAACTCTATTTTCTTCACACTTTCACCAACGAGTAATTTTACTTAATGCCTTCTTTCGAAGTAGAATTAACTTTATTTACTTTAAATGTATATTTTCTCCGAATAAGTCCTATAATAAAAAGTAAATCATTATTTTGTCCAAAACTTTATTGTTGAAAAATGTCGAAATTATTTAAAAAATATAAGTTTTCAAGGTTTATGTAATAAGTTTTTCTCTACTTTATTGATTTAAAATGAATAAAAGAGGTGATTTATCGGCAAAAGGGATGCTTTTTTATTGCTGTAATTTTCATTATCTTTGTAAGCTTAATTCATTCAAAAGTCTAAAAGTTCAAATGTATAAACTTTCAAGAGTTTAAGGGGACTTCGCTCCTGATTAAAGAATCCGGAAATAGGAGTGTTTTTATCAAATTTCCCTTTAGGAAGCATTGATCCCCCTGTACGAACTGTTAAGCATTTAAGCTTCTGAACATTAAATATTTTTATTACAGGAATGGAAAAAGGAAAACAATATATAGAGCTGAAGGGAGTCCGGGTACATAATCTGAAAAATATCAACTTAAAGATAGAGTTGAATAAATTGATTGTGATTACCGGCGTATCGGGTAGCGGGAAATCTTCTCTGGCTTTTGATACCTTATATGCTGAAGGACAGCGCAGATATGTGGAGAGTTTGTCAGCTTATGCCAGACAATTTTTAGGACGGCTGAATAAGCCGGAATGCGATTATATCAAAGGTATCCCGCCGGCTGTCGCGATTGAGCAAAAAGTAAATACTTCTAATCCCCGTTCGACAGTGGGAACTTCCACGGAAATATACGATTATATCAAATTGCTTTATGCACGGGCAGGACGGACTTTCTCCCCTGTATCCGGTAAAGAAGTACAACGGGATTCCGTAGACAGTATTTGCAGATATATTATAGAAGGGCACGAAGGGAAAAGCGTTATTATCCTGTCCCGTCCAGAAAAGCTACAGGAAAAAGAGAGTCTTTCTCTTTTACTGAGCCAGGGATTTACCCGTATTAAAAGCGGAGACCAGTTTTTCCGCATCAACGATATTATGGATCAGCCGGAACTATTGGAAAAACAGGCGGAAACTTATCTGGTAGTGGACCGGATTTCTATTGATAAGGAAAGAGATACGCAATCCCGGATTTCAGAATCTGTAGAAACAGCCCTTTACGAAGGGAAAGGAGAATGTTTTATTGAAATAGACGGAAATATACGGTCTTTTTCAAACCGGTTTGAAGCCGACGGAATGGTTTTTCAGATTCCTTCCGTCAATATGTTCAGTTTTAACTCTCCCATAGGAGCCTGTCCTAAATGCGAGGGGTACGGCAGAGTATTGGGAATAGACGAAGATTTGGTCATTCCCAATAAAGCACTGAGTGTGTACGAGGATGCCATTATGTGCTGGCGGGGAGAAGTCATGAGCGAATGGAAAAAAGAACTCCTCCGGAACGCGCATCATGTAAAATTTCCCGTCCACACTCCCTATTATGAGTTGACTCCTGAGGAAAGACAACTACTTTGGAACGGTTGCCGGTATTTCCATGGAATCTATGATTTTTTTACTTATCTGGAATCCAAAAAATATAAAATTCAAAACCGGGTCATGATTGCCAGGTATACCGGAAAGACCAGATGCCCCGACTGTCAGGGAACCCGCTTAAAACCGGAAGCTGCTTTCGTAAAAATCGACGGGAAATCTATTCCGGAATTGGTAGAAATGCCTGTAGACGAATTAAAATCGTTTTTCGATCAACTCACCCTGACCGATTATCAGCAGAAAGTGGCAGAGCGGATATTGCCTGATATTCGTAATCGTCTGGAATTTCTACAGGAAGTAGGACTAGGGTATCTCACTTTAAACCGTCTCTCCTCTTCTCTTTCCGGAGGGGAATCTCAACGGATCAATCTGGCTACATCTTTGGGATCTGCACTGGTCGGTTCGCTTTATATCTTAGATGAACCCAGTATAGGACTTCATTCCAGAGATACAGCACAACTGATTAAAGTTTTGAAAAGACTGAGAGATCTGGGAAATACGGTTATTGTCGTAGAACACGACGAAGATATTATCCGGGCGGCGGATCAAATTATAGATATCGGCCCTTATGCCGGCAGACTGGGCGGAGAAGTCGTATTCCAGGGAACGATGGAAGATATGAAAAAAGCGAATACTCTGACAGCCGGTTATATCTATGGAAAAGAGCATATTGAAGTGCCCCGGCAACGCCGTTCTTTTTCCCGGAAAATTACAGTTACGGGGGCTACGGAAAATAATTTGAAAAATATTTCAGTAGATATTCCCTTGGGAGTTATGACTGCTGTAACCGGAGTCAGCGGTTCCGGAAAAAGTACATTGATTAAAGACATACTGGTACCGGCTTTACAAAAATATTACGGCGATTATTCAGACAGGACCGGAAGCTTTGATAAACTGTTGGGGGATCTGAAAGCACTGTCAGCAGTCGAATTTATCGATCAAAATCCGATCGGAAAATCTACCCGTTCCAATCCGGTCACTTATGTGAAAGCCTGGGATGATATTCGAAAGATATTTGCAGATGAAAAATTATCAAAACAACAAGGCTTTAAACCCTCCCATTTTTCGTTTAATGTTCCGGGGGGACGCTGTGAAGAATGCCAGGGGGAAGGTATCATTAAGGTCGAAATGCAATTTATGGCCGATGTGTACCTGGAATGTGAACATTGCAAAGGACGGCGTTTTAAAGATGATGTGCTAGAAGTAAAATACAAGGGAAAAAATATATTCGATGTTTTGGAAATGACCGTCAATCAAGCTGTCGAATTCTTTTCCTCCGGGAGCTCTCATAGTGAACGAAGTATCATTGAAAAATTACAAAAATTGGTGGATGTAGGCTTAGGATATGTAAAATTGGGACAATCTTCCAGTACATTGAGTGGCGGAGAAAGTCAACGGGTAAAACTGGCTTATCATCTGAGCCGGGAAAATCCGGAACCGACTTTATTTGTATTTGACGAACCGACTACCGGCCTGCATTTTCACGATATCCACAAATTGATGGATTCTTTAAATGCCCTACTGGACCGGGGACATACCGTACTGATCATCGAACACAATATGGATGTGATAAAATGTGCGGATTATATTATTGATTTAGGTCCGGAAGGCGGAAAACAAGGAGGAAAGATTGTTTTTGAAGGCCGGCCGGAAGAGCTTATTCTCTGTGAACAATCTTATACCGGAAAATATTTAAGAGAAAAACTGAAATAAAGTGAATAATCAGGTGTGTTATGCATAATTCATGCAGTATGAAAAAAATAATCGATTTCCTAGTAAAGGAGAACCGGCAACTCAATGAAAATATGTTTTTACTGAGTTTGTATTCCGAAGAATTGCCTTCTCTCCGGCCCGGACAGTTTGTAAATGTGAAAGTGGAAGATTCTCCTGCCACTTTTTTGAGGCGTCCTCTATCTGTTTATGATGTAGATGAAGAAAATAAACTGTTATTCTTATTCATAAAGATAGCAGGTGCAGGTACACAAAGACTCTCCCGTTTAAAAGCAAATGAAAGGTTGAACCTTATACTACCCTTGGGTAATTCTTTTTCTATACCCCAAAAGGGACGCTGTCTACTCGTTGGAGGGGGTGTGGGAATAGCCCCCTTGCTGTATTTATCCAAGGAAATGCATAAAAAAGGATTAACCCCGGATTTATTGATCGGGGTTCGTTCAAAAAATGACATCGTACTGGAAGATTCTTTCCGGCAATATGCTCAATTATACTATACAACAGAGGACGGTTCCTTCGGGGAAAAAGGGTATCCTACCCAGCATTCCCTGTTGGCCAATCAATACGATCACATTTTTTGTTGTGGTCCCGAACCCATGATGAAAGCTGTGGCAAAATATGCAGCAGCCCGTCAGGTGGATTGTGAAGTATCTTTGGAAAACTTGATGGCCTGCGGCATTGGAGCCTGTCTTTGCTGTGTTACGGATACGACTGCCGGACACAAATGCGTATGTACAGAAGGACCTGTTTTTAATATAAAAGATTTGAAATGGCAGATTTAAACGTTCATTTAAAAGGATTGGATTTGAAAAATCCGGTATTAACGGCTTCCGGTACTTTCGGCTACGGTTCTGAATTTCAAGATTTCATCGACCTATCCCACTTAGGAGGCTTTATTGTCAAAGGAACTACTTTAAACCCCCGTGAAGGGAATCCCTACCCGCGCATGGCAGAAACTCCTTGCGGTATGCTGAATGCCGTAGGTTTGCAAAACAAAGGGGTGGATTATTTTATTACTCATATCTACCCGGAAATTAAAGATATCTCTACTTCTGTTCTGGTGAATGTTTCAGGGTCTACTGTTTCAGATTATATAGCCACTGCGGAGAAAATTAACGAGTTGAGCCATATTCCGGGTATTGAATTGAATATATCCTGTCCGAATGTGAAGGAAGGCGGGATGGCTTTTGGCACCCGTTGTTCTTCCGTTTCGGAAGTGGTTAAAGCTGTCAGACAAGTTTATCACAAACACCTGATGGTAAAATTATCCCCTAATGTTACCGATATACAGGAAATAGCCCTTACAGCTGAGGGAGAAGGAGCAGATTCCGTCTCTTTGATCAATACACTGCTGGGTATGGCTATAGATATCAAAACCCGTAAACCCAGGCTCAGTACGGTGACAGGCGGGTTAAGCGGTCCATGCGTAAAGCCTGTCGCTTTGCGCATGGTATGGCAAGTTGCTAAAGTCGTAAAAATACCCGTCGTGGGATTAGGCGGAATCATGAACGCAGAGGATGCTATCGAATTTTTCTTAGCGGGAGCCTCAGCTATTCAGGTTGGTACGGCTAATTTCATCGATCCTGCGGTAACGATAAAAATAACAGAAGGGATAAACGATTATCTGGACAAAAACGGATTCCAAAAAATACAGGATATTGTCGGACTGATCTAAATCCTATCCTTTTAGATAGTCTTCAAAACTACCGTCAGTAAAAAACAAGACAATCCGTTTTACGGTCTTACCTGACTCCGTCCTCGGTAAAGCGGCAGTTATTTCGTCCGGAATAACTGCCGGAGAGGCTGAGGATGTCACAACGGGAGACTCCTCCGTCTCTTTTTTTATTTCCTTTTTGTTTTTCTCACTATCTACAGAGGGTAAACTTAAATTTGCCGGGGACGGGGAAACCGACATGCTTCCTTTTCCTGTCAACAACCAATCCATACTGATATCCGGAAACACTTTGGCTATATTTACCAATACATCATATCCGGGCTTATTCCTTCCTTTCAACAAATGTGAAATGGCAGAAGGATTGACCTCTATCATATTTGCAAATTTTGTTGCCGTCAATCCCTTTTTTTCAATCAACTCGTTTAACCGTTCTTTCATAAAAACCGCATCTTTAGTAAAACCTCCCTAAAACGATAATACAACGTAATCTGTATATATTACAAATGTAATAAAAAGAAAAAGAAAAATCAAATTACAATTGTAATTAATAACCTGTTACAATTGTAACTAAAATCATTCTTATTTCTAATTTTCATTTTAATAACTGGTATTCAATTTATTAAAAACAATCCTCTGGCACTCAATGCTTAAAATTTTTATAATCAATATATTAGTATTAAAAGATCATTTTTTCAAGACTGTATTTCACATGTATTTCTACTTTATATAAATGTTATATTTCATTGATTATAAAACACATTACTATTAATTTTATATTATTTTTCAATTAAAATGAAAGAAAATAAATTTTTAGAGCTTATAATTATAAAGTAAAATATTAATTGATTATGAATTTTATATTGGTTATCAATTTATTATATGCACAATATAATCTTTGTCAATCTGTTCTTGCTAACAATGAATTTACAACTGTATTTTTATCTGTTTTAAATGGTTTTGTTACAAGTGTAAACTCTATTATCCCCTTTTTAAGGCCTTGAACTTAGATTACATTTGTAATGAGGATTTTTTTCTTCTAAAAATAATTTTGTGAACCCTGTTTCAATTTGTTATTTGTAAATTGTACGATTCTTATTATATTTGAAAAAATAATAAAATTGAATAATTTATGACGATAAAGGAAAAACTGGCTGCCTTACGGGAAATTATGGACCGGGAAGGTTTAGACGCTTACATTGTCTCCGGTATAGACCCGCACAATAGCGAATATTTACCAGAAGCCTGGCAGCAGAGAAAATGGATATCCGGTTTTACCGGTTCCTATGGTACGGTTGTGGTAACACAGGAAGAAGCAGGTTTGTGGACAGATACCCGTTATTTCATTCAGGCAGAAAAGGAATTGCAAGGAAGCGGGATTCATATGCATAAGTTGAGGGTACCGGAAGCTGTAGATTATCCTGAATGGTTGAATGATACACTGGCTCCGGAATCGAGAGTCGGAATCGATAGTTTTTGTATGACTGTCGGAGATATTGAACGGTTAAACCGGGTATTTGCTTCCAAACAGATTCGTGTAGTAGAAAAAACGGATTTGTTGGGAGAAATATGGCTGGACCGGCCGGCCCTTCCGGAAGCTGCTGTATTCTTATTGGATGCAAAGTATACCGGACTGACAACAAAACAAAAAATTCAGTCCGTCAGGGATTATTTAAAAGAAAAAAAAGCGGATGCACTTCTTTTAAGTTGTCTGGACGAAATTGCCTGGTTGTACAATATCAGAGGAAAGGATATTCCTTATAACCCGGTTGTTATCAGTTACGCTTTGGTCTCTGCCGAACGGGCCTGGTTGTTTGTAAAACCGGCTAAGATACCTGCCGAAGTCAAGCAGGCTTTGGAAGAAGCCGGAGTCGAAATTCGGGATTACCATCATTTGTTTCTCTTTTTGGAAGAATGGAAAGACAAAAAGAAATTTTGCCTAGACACCTCTACATTGAATTTTGCTGTATACAATAAAATCGCTGCTTCTCATGAGATCATTACAGGCAGATCCCCCGTCGTCCTTTGGAAAGCGTTGAAAAATCCGACGGAAATTGCTGGATTCCGAAAAGCTTGTCAACAAGACGGGATTGCCATGACGCGCTTTTTTTACTGGCTGGAACAACAAGTGGGAAAACGGACAATTTCTGAAACCGAGGCTGCCGAAAAACTTACTGCTTTGCGGAAGGAAAATCCGGATTACATTTCAGACAGCTTTCATACAATTTCCGCTTATGGTCCTAACGCAGCTTTACCACATTATTCGGCTGTCCCTGGAAAAGATACCTTGTTACAACCCAAAGGCTTGTATCTGGTGGATTCCGGAGCTCAGTATTGGTATGGCACCACGGATATAACCCGTACTGTTCCGCTGGGCGAATTGACTGCTCTGGAAAAAGAAGATTACACCCTCGTTCTGAAAGGTATGATTGCTTTGAGCAGATGTATTTTCCTGCAAGGAACTAGCGGTGCAAATATCGATATAGTTGCCAGGCAGCCTTTGTGGGATCATTTCAGAAACTTTGGACACGGCACCGGACATGGAATTGGACATGTCCTTTGTGTACACGAAGGACCGCAGGATATACGTCAAACCTGGAAAGATCAGCCTTTGTTACCTGGAATGGTTACTTCCGACGAACCGGGAATATACCGGGAAAATTTCCACGGCGTGAGACATGAGAACATTACTGTCTGTTGTCGGTTGAGGGAGAATGAATTCGGTATATGGTTGGGTTTTGAAACACTAACACTTTGTTATTTCGATACCTCTGCCCTTTTACCTGAATTATTAAATGAAGAAGAAAAAAAATGGCTGAATGCATATCACCATAGCGTCTACAAACAAATTTCTCCTTACCTCTGTCCGCAAGAAGCTGAATGGCTCCAAAAGAAAACAAAAGAAATTTAAAAAATATTGCGTCATTCTTTAAAGAGTGACGCAACCTTTTTAGGTGTCGTGCATCTTATCAACAGCTACCGATGTGTAAATTGGATAATATAATAGATAAATGTAAAAAAGGTGATCCGAAGGCTGCTGAGGAACTTTACCATATGTTCGCGAGCCAAATGTTTGCCATATGTATCCGATATTCACGGGATAGAACGGAAGCAGAAGATAATTTGCAGGATGGTTTTCTGAAAGTATTTGAATCGATATCGCAATATTCGGGAAGAGGTTCTTTTGAAGGATGGATGAAACGGATTTTTATTCATATCACATTCGAAAAATACCGGAAAAACAATATGCTGCAGGTGGTGGAAGAAGTACCGGAAACGACAATGGCCGATATAGAGGAAAATATTTATATCCCGGAGGAAGTTTTATTCGGTTTTATCGAAGAATTACCGGAAAAATACAGACAGGTTTTCAGTTTATATGTCATAGACGAGATGCAGCACAAGGAAATTGCGGCTTTAGTGGGGATAAGTGAAGGGACGTCGAAGTCCAATTTGGCAAGAGCAAGAGAGATATTGAAAAGGAAAATTAAAGATTACCTGAAATATGAGCAATAATATTGATTCATTATTTAAAAAAGCATACCAAAACAGGCATGCTGAACCGCCAGCTTATATTTGGGAGAATATAAATCAACAACTGCAAGTCCATAAAAGGAAAAGAAAAATTATCCTGTGGCGATACCGGGCAGCTGCAGCAATCGCATTGTTGCTTGCTATAGCCGGAGTGACGATTCTGAAAAATACATCTGAGGTTAAACCTGCGTTTTATTCTTTTTCTGCACCTCCTGTCCATAAACTGGAATATACGCTACCTACCCCTCAGTTAATAGTTATGACACCTGCCGTTCATCCCATACCCGTCATAAAAGAACGTATTCCTGAAAAACGTACAATTTTCCCCGAGTTGCTACCTGAGTCGATTGGAGAAACGAAAGTTGCATTGGCTACTTCTCAACCTTCATTCAGGAAATTAACACCTAAGGATTATATTCCATTGATCAATAAACAATCTTATAAAACTTTACGACTTTACCAGCAGGTATTAGAATCCGAGCAAATTGAAAAAAAGGCTGTCTCCGTTTCGGATAAAAAGACTAAAATTTTACTGAGCGGACACATCGCTCCCGGCTATGCTTCCGGAAGCTATAATACTCCGGAAGCCTTGAACCGGGATTATGGTTATTCCAAGGATCAGATGAGCGGTATATTCAATTTTAGCGGAGGAATGAAAATCGCCATTATTCCTCACAAACGCTTTTCTATACAGACAGGTATTATGTATACCCGTATGGGGCAAAAAACAGGAGAAAGCCGGGCTTATACCTATATGGACAACAGCAAAGCACCGGCCTATATCCTATCGCCTTTAGGAGCAGTAAGTAAAAAAGTAACCCACTCCCCCCTGGGAAACATCAAAAGCCGGAGCACTGCAGAAGTAGTAGGAGCCCCTAGCTTTATTGCTCCTAAAAATGGTAGCAGTAGTGAAATAGAACAAATTTTCGATGCACTGGAAATTCCGATAGCTGTGAAATATTACCTGAACAATAATAAGATCCGATTCAGTTTATTGGCAGGTTTCAGTGGGAGTTTTATCATCAGCAATAAAGCTTACCTGAATTATGAAAACAACAGAGAATACATTGGCAGTACAGAAAATATCCGGAATTTCAATATTAGCACCGATTGGGCTCTCGGCGTCGAATACCCCATTTCCCCTAAAGTTAAAATCATGCTGGAACCCGGATTCCGTTATTATTTACAATCGATTAGCGAAGATGAGAATATCGATTTTAAACCGTATATATTCTCCTTCTCAACCGGAATAGGTATTAATTTCTAATCGTATTTCCGGTTGAGGATTTCGTTATATAGAATTGCCTTTTTCAAATCAAACTGAAAATCACCTTCTTCTTCGGTCGTTTCCCGGGGTTCTTCAGATTCTGTATGCTTCATCGCAAGTTTCTCCTTATAATAATCTCCCCCCTTTAAAATTTCCGTTTCCGTCGCTTCTATCCGGTTTTTATAATAATCAGAATACTCTTCCACTATTATCGGCTCCGTCCTTTGATTTCCGTTCTCTTCCGGCCATTCTTCTTCCTCGTCAATCTCCTCTGCGGAATGCGGATGTGAAGGAATAGGTTTTTTTTTCGACAAAGATTTTATCATACTCAACCCTCCTGCGACCAAAGCCATAAGCAGGTATATCCAATCGGAAGCATTATTGTCATTCATTTTTCAGGAATTTACGTTTCCATTTTTCTCTATTGTTCAAAAGTAGTATTTTTTATTTATACTCTCGTTTAAAAAAATGAATATTCCTCTGAGAAGAAAATGAAAGATAAAAATATTCACGCTGTTTTATTCTTCGGACAAACTGTCAATATATTGTTATACAGACAATTATAAGCTACTAAGCGAACCTCTGATAAAAATATTGCACTATCTGCCAATTTATTAAAAAAAAACGTTCTTTTTTTTTACCTTTGCGACGAAACGAAATTCACACTAATAAAATATCCGGATGAAAAGAGCATTAATCAGTGTTTTTGATAAAACAGGAATCGTTGATTTTGCAAAATCATTGAATTCCTTAGGATGGGAAATCATTTCTACCGGAGGAACCTCTAAAAAACTGAAAGAAGAAGGCATTCAAGTTCAAGATATTTCAGACCTGACAAAGTTCCCCGAATGTTTCGACGGCCGAGTAAAAACTTTACATCCCAATGTGGAGGGAGGAATATTGGCTGTCCGAGACAATGACCGCCATCTCCAGCAAATGAAAGAATTGGGAATTGAGCCGATAGATATAGTAGTATGTAACCTCTATCCTTTTAAGCAAACCATTTTAAAACCAGGGGTTTCACATGAAGAAATCATCGAGAATATCGATATCGGCGGTCCCACTATGATCCGTGCAGCAGCTAAAAATTACCGCTTTGTGACGGTGCTGACGGATCCGGAAGATTATGATAAAGTATTGGACGAACTTCGGCAAAAAGGCGATACTTCTTTGGAAACCAAAGAAATGCTGGCGGCTAAAGTATTTATTCATACGGCTCATTACGACGCCTTGATTGCAAACTATTTTTCAGAGCGTCTGCGTATCGAAGAACCCAAAACCATAACCCTCACTTTTGAGAAAAGGCAAGCTTTGAGGTATGGAGAAAATCCCCACCAGTCAGCTGCTTTTTATACTGCCGTAAAAGGTACGGAAGGTACCTTAACTTCTGCAAAGCAGTTGCATGGCAAAGAATTGTCTTACAACAATATAGGGGATACAGATGGCGCTTTGGAAACGTTAAAGGAGTTTGATGAACCGACTGTGGTAGCTGCAAAGCATGCCAACCCTTGCGGAGTCGGCAGTGCTCCCACTCTTGCAGAAGCATACAAAAAAGCATACGAAGCAGATCCGGTTTCCATTTACGGGGGAATTGTAGCTGCCAATCGGGAAATTGACAGAGAAACGGCTGAGAAGATGTCTCAGATTTTTCTGGAAGTAATTCTGGCACCTTCTTTTTCTCCGGAAGCTTTGGAAATTTTAACCCAAAAGAAAAATATTCGCTTACTTCAGTTGGACAACATCCTGAAGACAGACAAAACGGCCTTTAAAGCAAAAACGGTATTGGGCGGTTTACTGGTCCAGAACCTGGATACTCTTCTTCTTCCGGAAGAGGGATTTAAAGTAGTGAGCAAACGTCAACCCAGTGAAAAAGAACGGGAAGATTTGCTTTTCGCCTGGAAGGTTGTAAAGCATACTAAATCCAACGGTATTGCTATAGCAAAAGATAAATGTACGACGGGCGTAGGACCGGGACAAGTCAGCCGTATTTGGGCTCTGGAAAATGCTATCCGGCAAGGAGGAGATAACATAAAAGGTAGTGTAATGGCTTCAGATGCCTTCTTTCCTTTTTCAGACTGTGTAGAGGCGGCTCACAAGGCCGGAATCACAGCGATTATCCAACCGGGGGGATCCGTTCGGGATCAGGAATCGATAGACGCTGCTGATAAATATGGGATTGCAATGATTTTTACAGGAATGAGACATTTCAAACACTAATAAAGACATGGGATTATTTTCTTTTTTATCACAAGATATAGCTGTTGACCTGGGTACGGCCAACACCATCATTATAAATAACGATAAGATGGTTGTCAATGAACCTTCTATCGTAGCCATTGACCGGCGGACAGAAAAAGTAATTGCCATTGGGGAAAAAGCCCGGCAAATGCAAGGAAAAACACACGATAATATCAAGACAATACGGCCTTTACGGGACGGGGTTATCGCCGACTTCAATGCAGCGGAACAAATGATTCGCGGGATGATAAAAATGGCTAATATCAATAACAAATTTTTTTCACCTTCTTTACGGATTGTCATCTGTATTCCTTCGGGAAGTACGGAAGTTGAAGTACGTGCTGTACGGGATTCTTCGGAACATGCCGGAGGCCGCGATGTTTATATGATTTACGAACCGATGGCCGCCGCTTTGGGAATCGGCTTGGATGTGGAAGCACCGGAAGGAAACATGATTGTAGATATAGGAGGAGGTACTACAGAGATTGCTGTCATTTCCTTGGGAGGAATTGTTACCAATAAATCCATCCGTATTGCAGGAGATGATCTGACGGACGATATCCAGGAATATATGCGTCATCAGCACAATATAAAAATCGGAGAAAGGACGGCAGAAGAAATCAAAATTCATGTGGGATCAGCGCTTTCAGAATTAGATGAACCACCGGCCGATTTTATCGTACAAGGTCCGAACCAGATGACTTCTCTCCCGGTTGAAGTTCCTGTTTCCTATCAGGAAATAGCCCATTGTCTGGAAAAATCAATTTCCAAAATCGAAATCGCTATTTTAGGCGCTCTGGAACAAACTCCCCCAGAACTGTATGCCGATATTGTCAATAAAGGTATTTATCTGGCCGGAGGCGGAGCATTACTACGGGGATTAGACAAGCGTTTGTCCGATAAATTGAATATACCCTTCCATATTGCGGAAGATCCTTTACGTGCGGTGGCAAGAGGAACCGGTATCGCTCTGAAGAATGTGGACAAATTCTCCTTCCTGATCCGCTAGATCCAATCACTAATCTGTAAACGACTGCTGAAAAGACGGATCGCTGGTTCACCCGGACTTTTCAACAGCCGTTACAAGACATTAAAACCGTGAAGAATATTATAAAACTTATATTAAAGTATCATTTTACTATAATTTTTATATTATTGGAATTTGTGGCGTTCTCTTTGATCGTGCAACACAATAACTATCAGAAAACCATATTTTCCCGGCAAACATCTTCTCTCTTCTGTTATATTTCCTCTTATCTCACAGATATTCAAAGTTATTTTCGTTTGAATGCTGTCAACCAAAAGTTACTGGAGGAAAATACAGTTTTGAGAAACAGAATCGAGCAACTGAAAGCGAATGTCTCTCCGGATTTACTCGATTCTACGAAGGTGGCCGGCATGTATATCTTTCGGAAAGCCAAAACCATCAATTCCAATTTCAATAAAACTAAAAATTATATTACGATAGATAAAGGATTCGCAGATGGGATAAGAAAGGAAATGGCCGTTATTTCTGCAGATGGAGTGGTCGGTATCATTCAAAATATCAGTAATCATTATGCCGTTATACTCCCTTTAATCAATGTCAACCTAAGGGTTTCTGCCAAAGTGAAAAAAAATGGATATTACGGCTCTTTCCAATGGGACGGAAACAACTATCGCTATTCTTACCTGAATGATATTCCCTTTCATGTGGATGTACAAAAAGGAGATACAATTGTGACATCCGGGTTCTCTTCTATTTTTCCGGAAGGGGAATTGATTGGATTTGTAGAATCAGTTGACAAGGAGACTGCTAACTTTTTATCTATCAAAGTAAAATTGGCAACTGATTTTAAAAAGATATCAGATGTCTATGTGATTGAAAACAGGGAAAAAGAAGAAAAGAGAAAACTAGAGGCCCATACTTATGAAGAAAAATAGGTCGGATAAATTTATATGCGATGAATGGTGCTAAATATTGGATTCATGTAGTGTGTTTATTTATTATCCAGCTGACTATTCTGGATAACATTCAGCTACACTCCTATGTCTATATTAATATTTATATTTTAGCTATTCTGGTTTTACCTTATGGAATGAAGAAACTGACAGTGTTGTTTCTGGCCTTTCTATTCGGTTTGATTGTGGATTTAGCCAATAATACAATGGGGATTCATGCTGCAGCTACTACTTTTTTGGCTTATATCCGTCCCCGCTTATTACAACTTACTTTTAACCGGGAACCGGTTGACGAAATGGAAGGAACCCACAAGATGAGAAATCTGGGCTGGTTTTTAAAATACACCTCTTTTTCTGTATTGGCATACAATGTGGTATTAATTCTGGCAGAAGCTTTTACATTTGCCAATATAAATATTACCTTTATGCGTATTTTGTGTAGTAGTATCGTTTCTTATGTTTTTATTCTCCTCTATTATTTCATTGCGATCAAGAAGAAACAGGAATAATCGGAAGGATGGAATGCAGCGGGATTTTTAAAGGTTTCAGAGAGCCATGAATAAATTTACTCATAGAAAAACGATCATTTCGGGTATTATTATCGGTGTATTCGGAATATGTATCGTACAGCTGTTTAATTTACAGGTAATAGATGAATCGTATAAGCTGTCTGCGATCAATAATGCCCAGCGGACGGAGACTCAATATCCGGCCCGGGGATTGATCTACGACCGGAATCAGGAATTATTGGTATACAATCAGGCGGCTTACGATTTAATGATTATTCCGCGTCAGGTAAAAGTATTCGATACCTTGGAGCTGATATCGATTCTAGGTATTTCGAAAGAGACGCTGGAAAAGAATATTCATAAATGTAAACACTATTCCAATTTCAAAGCTTCTATTCTGATTTCTCAGATTACAGACAGTAAATACGCCCGCTTACAGGAAAAATTATACAAGTATCCGGGTTTCTTTATGCAGACCCGAACATTACGGAAATACAATGTAGCTCATTCTGCCGACGTATTCGGTTATATCGGAGAAGTAAGTCCGGCCCAGATTGAACGGGATAGCAATTACGCTTTAGGGGATTATATCGGTATCAACGGTTTGGAAAAAAGTTATGAAACGGTATTAAGGGGTACCAAGGGAAAGAGAATTCTGTTGGTCGACAATTACAATCGTGTAAAAGGCTCTTATCACAACGGCGATTACGATGTCCCGGCTATTGTCGGAGGAAATATCACAACAACACTGGACATCAAATTGCAGGAATATGCTTATCAGTTGATGAGAAATAAAAAGGGGGGTATTGTTGCCATCGAACCCTCAACAGGAGAGATATTATTAAAAGTCTCCAGTCCCGGTTACGATCCTCAGTTATTGGTCGGTCTTGAACGGGGTATGAATTACCGGAAGCTGCAAGCCGATGAGAATACCCCTTTATTCGATCGTACCGTCATGGCTTCTTACCCTCCCGGCTCTACTTTTAAAACAATTCAAGCCTTGATTGGTTTGCAGGAAGGGGTTATCACTCCCGAATCCCGGTTTGAATGTCACGGAGGTTATTTTTTCAACGGCCTGCGTATGGGATGTCATAACCATGCTTCTCCCCTCGATTTGAAGGCTTCCATACAACATTCCTGTAATCCGTACTATGTAAATGTATGGAGACGTATTTTGGAAAATTCCAAATATCCGAATGTCAGGGAAGCATACGGAAACTGGAGAAAATACGTGATGTCCTTTGGCCTGGGGCAAAAGATATGTCCGGATTTCCGGAATGAGCTGAGCGGCTCCATACCCAGTCAGGAGTATTATGACAAGGTACACAAAACCAAAAACTGGCACTGGATGTATATCATGTCCTTATCTATCGGACAAGGAGAACTGCTGATCACTCCTTTACAAATCGCCAATATTGCTGCTTGTATTGCCAATCGTGGTTATTATATGACACCTCATATTGTACGTCCTTCCGAACAGGTCAGCAACTATGTAGAAAAACACATCGTTCCCATCGACCGGAAAAACTTTGAAATAGTCATTGATGGAATGCAAATGGCTGCAGGTGGAGGAACGGCACGTAGCGCTTCTATCGATTCTATTATTGTCTGCGGGAAAACGGGTACGGTACAAAATCCTCACGGAGCAGATCATTCCGTATTTATGGCTTTTGCTCCCAAAGAAAATCCGAAAATAGCCATTGCAGTATACGTAGAAAACGGTATTTGGGGAGCCACCTATGCTGCTCCTATTGCAGGGTTGATTATGGAAAAATACCTGACAGGGAAAATTTCTCCCCGTAAGAAAGATTTGGAACAGCGGATGATGAATGCGAATTTACTCCCTGTCAGCAAACAACTGAAGAATGCGGAGAACGAAGAAAATATAGGCGATTAATACACCAACGGCATGAACAGACAATCTAACCTTTTAAAAAATATCGACTGGGTATCTATTTTTCTCTATACCCTATTGATCTTTATGGGATGGCTGAATATTTATGCGGCTGTATACGACGACACCCATAGTAATATCCTGGACATGACCCAAAAATACGGGAAACAACTTCTTTGGATTGGAGCCTCTTTTTTAATCGGCTTTTTGATTTTATTGACTGACAGTAAATTTTTTACAGCTTTTTCTTTTGTCATATACGGTTTAATGATTTGTCTGTTGGCAGCCGTACTGGTTTTCGGGCGGGAAGTGAACGGGGCCCGTTCCTGGTTTGAATTGGGAGGAATCCGGATACAGCCGGCAGAATTTGCTAAGTTTGCCACGGCTTTAGCGGTAGCTAATGTCATGAGCCGGCACGGATTTAAGATCATGCGGTTCTCCAGTTTGCTACAATTGGGAATCCTGTTATTTATTCCCGCAGCTCTGATCATTTTACAAAACGATACCGGGTCCGCTTTGGTATACAGTTCTTTTATTCTGGTCATGTACCGGGAAGGCCTGCACGGATCCATACTGTTGCTCTGCTTTGTTACAGTAGCCCTTTTTATCCTCACTTTGTTGTACAGTCCCTTTACCGTCCTGCTTATTATTATTCTGGCCAGTTTGATAGCCTTCTGGTATTACCGCCAGGGAAAAGGGGAATGGTACAAAGTATTGCTTTTTATGACAGGGTGTTTCTTTTTATCATGGGGAATCTGCTGGGTATTGCAAGGATCGGTTTCCCTTTATCAATTATTATTATATACTTATATGCTCACCTGCCTAATAGGTGTATATTTTATTTACAAGCGGAAAATGAAACGGATTATGTTCGTTCTTCTGGCTTCCTGGCTTTGTATAGGAGCAACAGTTTCTGTAAGCTACGCTTTCGACCGCCTTCAACCTCATCAAAAAGACCGTATCAATAATTTACTGGGAATAGAGACCGATTTAACCGGAGCAGGATACAACGTAAATCAATCTAAAATAGCAATCGGTTCCGGAGGATTTTTAGGCAAGGGATACTTGCAGGGCACCCAGACGAAATTCAATTTTGTTCCGGAACAAAGTACCGATTTTATCTTTTGTACTGTCGGGGAAGAATGGGGATTCGTCGGAACGACCTTCGTCATGGCCTTGTTTTTAATATTTATTCTCAGACTTATCTATCTCTCCGAACGGCAACGTTCTGATTTTTCCCGGATTTATGGATATGCCGTGGCCTCTATCCTCTTTTTTCATGTTGCTATCAATGTAGGTATGACAATTGGAATCGCACCGGTCATTGGAATCCCTCTCCCTTTCTTTAGTTACGGAGGCTCTTCCTTATGGGCTTTTACTATTTTGATCTTTATCTTTTTACGTTTGGATGCAAACCGACTGCAAGTATTTAATTAACAGTAAGTATATTGTATACCTTTCTCCTCTATCGTAAGAGAGAAAAAGGTTTTTATACAAACGTTTTAAATATCGGGCTTTTTTCCTATTTTAGTGCCTTCATTAAAAATAAATCATACTTATGAAAACATTGATAACAAATATAAAACAACTGGTACAGACCGAAAAAACACCTCGTAAATGGGTTGCCGGAAAAGATATGGCTCAGCTGGAAACAATAAGTCATGCTTATTTGTTGGTGGAGGGGGAAAAGATCGCAGCTTTCGGTCCTATGGAAGAACTCGATCGCGAAGAAATCGAAAAAGAAAGTGGAATTTTAAAAGAAATCGATGCGACGGGACGTTTGATATTACCTTCTTTCTGTGATTCTCACACGCATTTGGTGTATGCCGGTAGCCGGGAAATTGAATATATCGATAAAATCAAGGGATTGTCTTATGAAGAAATTGCCCGCAGAGGAGGCGGCATCCTGAATTCAGCACAAAGAATCCGGGAAACGAGTGAACAGGAATTATACGATTCGGCTTTAATACGGCTGGAAGAGATAGCCATGTACGGGACCGGAGCCGTGGAAATTAAAAGCGGGTATGGTTTGGATACCGAGAGCGAACTGAAGATGTTAAGGGTAATCCGCCGGCTGAAAGAAAGTACACCCTTACTGATTAAATCCACCTTTTTAGGAGCCCACGCCCTACCGGCTGCTTATAAACACGATCAAACAGGATATGTAAATCTGATTATCAACGAAATGATTCCTGCTGTAGCGGCTGAAGATTTAGCGGACTATATAGACGTATTCTGTGACAAAGGCTTTTTCACTGTAGAAGATACCGATCGCATATTAAATGCAGGGATGAAATACGGAATGCGTGCGAAGATACATGCCAATGAATTGGATTACTCGGGTGGTGTACAAGTCGGTGTAAAATACAATGCCATTTCTGTAGATCATTTGGAATATGTCGGAGAAGAAGAGATTGATTGTCTTTTATCAAGTGAGACGATGCCAACCGTCTTACCGGGAGCAGCTTTTTTTCTGAATATGCCCTATTCTCCTGTGCGCCGGATGATCAATGCCGGTTTACCGGTAGCTTTGGCTTCCGATTATAATCCGGGCTCCTCTCCTTCCGGCAATATGAAATTCGTCATGTCTTTGGGATGCATCAATTACAAAATGTTACCGGAAGAAGTCATTCATGCAACGACTCTCAATTCGGCTTACGCCATGGGAGTCGAAGAAGAAGCCGGGAGTATTGCGGTAGGTAAATGGGCTAATTTTTACATTACCACTCCTGTTCCGGGCATAGAGTATCTTCCCTATGCTTACGGCAGCCATTTGATTGATGCCGTTTTTTTGAAAGGGGAACAAATGTAAAGTTTTAACCGAAGATGCTCCTTCGCAAATAGCCGGAAAAGAAAGATGAAAAGTGTTCCTGAAATCAGATATAAAAACGAAAGGCAGACTTTTTCATCCAAATATTTATAAAACTAGATAAAAAGGTGGAACAACTACTTTTAAAATAAAAGATATGAAAAAACAACTTATTGAATGTGTTCCTAATTTCAGTGAAGGAAACGACATGAATATTATCAACCAGATTACCGCAGCGATGAAAACGGTAGAAGGTATTAGTGTTATCGATGTCGATCCGGGTAAAGCCACGAACCGCACAGTAGTGACTATGGTGGGGGAACCGGAAGCGGTCTGTGAAGCTGCATTCCGGGCTGTAAAAAAGGCTGCGGAACTCATAGATATGACAAAGCATAAAGGGGCTCATCCCCGTTTTGGAGCTACCGATGTATGTCCTTTAATTCCGGTTTCCAATATCACGATGGAAGAAACGGTAGACTATGCCAGAAAATTAGCCGAACGCATAGGGAAAGAATTGCAGATCCCGGTTTATTGCTACGAGTTTGCTGCTTTTACTCCGGAAAGGAAAAATCTGGCTGTTTGCCGGGCTGGGGAATATGAAGCCTTGGGAGAACGCTTGGGAAGTGAACAATGGCATCCCGATTTCGGACCGCGGGAATTAAATGCCCATACGGCTAAGACAGGAGCTACAGCTGTAGGAGCCCGGAATTTTCTGGTGGCTTATAATGTAAATCTCAACACGACTTCTACCCGGCGTGCCAACGCCATTGCTTTTGACGTCAGAGAAAGAGGACGGGTAAAACGGGAAGGAAATCCGATTACCGGAAAACCTGTCAAAGATGAAAATGGGAAGAACGTCATGATTCCGGGAACTCTTAAATCGGTCAAGGCTATCGGTTGGTATATTGAGGAATATGGTATCGCACAAATTTCCATGAACCTGACAGATATTTCAGTCACTTCTGTGCATGAAGCTTTCGATGAAGTTTGCCGGAAAGCTGCCGACCGGGGGATCCGGGTAACCGGCTCCGAATTGGTCGGGGTCATTCCCTTGCAAGCCATGTTGGACGCCGGACGTTATTTTTTACGGAAACAACAACGTTCTACTGGCGTATCGGATAAAGAACTGATAAAAATTGCCGTCAAGTCATTAGGTTTGGACGAGCTTTATCCTTTTGACCCACAGAAAAAAATTATTGAATACATATTGGAAGAAGAAGCGAACAAGGGACAAAAAAAGTTAATCGACAGGACGCTGACGGATTTTGCTGATGAAACGGCTTCGGAATCGCCGGCTCCCGGAGGCGGATCCATCTCTGCTTATATGGGAGCTTTGGGAGCTGCCTTGGGTACCATGGTAGCGAACCTTTCTTCCCACAAACGGGGTTGGGATGAACGTTGGGAAGAATTCAGTGACTGGGCTGAAAAAGGAAAAGCTTTCCAAATACAATTGATGAAATTGGTGGATGAAGATACCAATGCTTTCAATAAAATAATGGATGCTTTCAGTCTGCCTAAAAAAACAGAGGAAGAAAAAGCGATCCGGAAACAGGCTGTACAGGAAGCGACCCGCTTTGCCACAGAAGTACCCTTCAAGACAATGCAACTTTGTTACGAATGTATGTCTGTAGCCAAAGCTATGGCTGAAATCGGAAATCCGAATTCTGTTACAGATGCTGGTGTGGGAGCCTTGGCTGCCCGGGCCGGCGTAGTGGGAGCATTCCTGAATGTAAAAATTAATGCATCCGGCTTAGACGATAAAGCATACGCAGAAAAAATAATCCGGGAAGGGGAAAATGTCGTCGAAAAAGCCGGACAATTGGAAGCAGAAATTTTACAGATTGTCCATTCTAAAATTTAAACTTCGTTTTTAGAGGAAAAATTAATAATTCAAGGGGGAAGGGTGTCCTAAAAGGAATTTTCAGACACTCTCCCCCTTATTATTATAGAAACATATAATATCTTTCTTTTACATATTTTATTAACAAACATTTAAGAAAAATTTCAATACGTATAAGGAATAATCTCCAATTTAATTAATTTTGGAGGGTTATAAAAAGTACACTTGAAGACGATGGAAAATAAACATTACGCTGGTTTATCAAAGCAACAGGTAAAAGAAAGCCGTGAAAAACACGGAGTCAATCTTTTGACCCCTCCTACCCAAGTTCCTTTGTGGAAATTATTTTTGGAAAAATTTAAAGATCCTATTATCCGGATCTTGTTGGTTGCAGCAGCTCTTTCCTTAATTATATCCATCCTTCACAATGAGTATGCGGAGACCATCGGAATTATTGCGGCTATTCTATTAGCTACTGGTGTAGGGTTTTGGTTTGAAATGGATGCCAATAAAAAATTCAAACTGCTCAATCAGGTCAATGATGATATTCTGGTTAAAGTCATCCGGGATGGTAATATTCAGGAAGTTCCCAAAAAAGATATCGTTGTCGGAGATATCGTTGTGTTGGAGACAGGTGAAGAAGTTCCAGCAGACGGGGATTTACTGGAAGCCGTTTCTCTTCAGGTAAACGAATCGACTCTAACCGGAGAACCGGTGATTGATAAAACGACCCATCCCGAGGAATACGATGTGGAGGCGACCTATCCTTCCAACCGAATTCTGCGGGGAACTACAATTGTCAACGGGCATTGTATTTACGAAGTAAAAACAGTAGGTGACGCTACGGAATTCGGAAAAGTAGCGGAAAAGTCTACAGAAATCACCGATGATAAAACCCCGCTCAGTAAACAATTAGAGCGTCTGGCACATTTTATCAGTATTGTCGGGTTTATTGTTGCAGGGCTTACTTTCTTTGGTTTATTAGGAAAAGATATCATTGAAGGTGTATTTACTTCCGAAAATCTTTTCACTTTGGATACTGCCGGCAGAATATTAAAATATTTTATGGTGGCCGTTACCTTGATTGTCGTTTCTGTACCGGAAGGCCTGCCGATGAGTGTCACCTTAAGTTTGGCATTGAGTATGAGAAAAATGCTGAAGACAAATAATTTAGTCCGGAAGATGCATGCTTGTGAGACCATGGGGGCTACTACTGTTATCTGTACAGACAAGACCGGTACGCTGACACAAAATCAAATGCAGGTATACCAAACCAACTTCTATGCTCTTGCAAACCAGAAGTTGGGAGAGGATCAAACCAGCCAATTGATAAAAGAGGGTATTTCTGTGAACTCTACGGCCTTTCTGGATTATACAGACCCGGAAAAAATCAAGACGTTAGGAAATCCTACAGAAGCAGCACTGCTTTTGTGGCTGCACTCCCAAGGGGTGAATTATATAGATTACAGGGAAAATGCTTCAGTTGTCGAACAGCTTACGTTTTCCACGGAACGGAAATATATGGCTACAATCGTGAAAGCTTCACAAGGAGAACAGCTCCTCTATATAAAGGGAGCTCCCGAAATTGTATTTTCTAAATGTAGCCGCGTACTCACTGCGGAAGGTTTAAAGCCGGTAGCAGAATATGGAGAAGAGGTGGAAAAACAACTCCTCGCCTATCAAAATCAGGCTAGGCGTACTTTAGGTTTTGCCTATAAAACAATAAATTGTAAAGGAGGGGATTGTATTGAAAAATTTGCAAAAAGCGACCTTATCTTTCTGGGGATAGTCGCTATTTCAGACCCTGTCCGGCCAGACGTTCCTGCGGCAGTACAAAGATGTCTGAATGCAGGGATCGATGTAAAAATTGTGACAGGCGATACACCGGCTACTGCCCGGGAAATCGGAAGGCAAATCGGAATCTGGAAAGAAGGAGATACCGCAGAACAAATCATCACGGGAGTAGATTTCGAAAAACTGCCCGATCCGGAAGCCGCCCAGCGCGTTTTAAAATTGAAGATTATGTGCCGGGCCCGTCCTACAGATAAACAACGTTTAGTAGAACTTTTAAAACAATCAGGAGCTGTTGTGGCCGTAACGGGAGACGGGACGAATGATGCTCCGGCTT
The DNA here is from genome assembly GCF_000243215.1 of Odoribacter laneus YIT 12061. GTDB lineage: Bacteria > Bacteroidota > Bacteroidia > Bacteroidales > Marinifilaceae > Culturomica > Culturomica lanea. The sequence goes on from NZ_JH594596.1 coordinate 1,143,084, forward strand.
TAAATCATGCCGATGTAGGATTATCGATGGGAACCGGAACTTCCGTTGCAAAAGAAGCCAGTGATATTACACTTCTGGACGATTCTTTCAACAGCATCGCAACTGCCGTCATGTGGGGACGTTCCCTCTACCACAATATACAACGCTTTATCCTCTTCCAACTGACCATCAACCTCTCGGCTCTCCTGATCGTACTGCTGGGCTCTATTTTCGGACAGGAACTGCCCTTGACTGTAACCCAAATGCTATGGGTAAATATGATTATCGATACTTTTGCTGCAGCAGCTTTGGCTTCCCTTCCTCCCAATCCGAATGTAATGGAGGAGAAACCCCGGAAATCCACAGATTTCATCATCACCAAACCTATGCGCAACCGTATCATTGGTATCGGTATTTCCTTTACGATCATTTTACTGGGATTAATGTACTATTTTACCAACGAAGAGGGGGTAATTTCCCGCTATAATTTATCGGTATTTTTCACCACTTTTGTCCTGTTGCAATTCTGGAATATGTTCAATGCCAAGGCTTTTATTTCTGGTAGTTCTGCATTTAAAGGTCTTTCGAAAAGTACAGGATTTCTAATTGTCATGGGTCTCATTCCCGTTGGTCAGTTTCTGATAGTGGAATTCGGAGGAGATGTATTCCGTACTGTGCCCCTTTCTTTGAAAGACTGGGGAATAATTATCGGTCTGACATCTGTAGTCCTCTGGATGGGAGAAATAGTCCGTCTGTTCCGGAAAAAATAAAAGACATCGTAATATTAAGCCGGAAAGATAGAGAAGGATATTTCCGGCTAGGAACAGCTCCCTGTTTCTCTGATGAACGAACTCAGAACCGAAGGTTCGTTCATCCAGACTTCGACAGAAGATATTCCTCTGGTGTAATTTCCGGAATTTTTATCAGTCTGGACGACAACCCTTCTTTTTACGGCATACGAAATACATCGGGTGATAGGTCAGGGGAAGCCCCCGGGAAGAAGAAAACAACAAACGGTATTCTGCACAAAAATGGTCTAAACGACCTTTTGTCCAGCCATCGGCTCGTCCTACGGCATTTACGCCGGTACGTTTTATATGTCGTATAATGTCTATCGGATCTGAAAAATAAAGAGTATGCTTTGCCTCTTCTGTATACAAAACGTCAAAATCCTCAGCCAAAAGTTTCGTCCATTCTATCCTGTCCGGATAAACAAGTCCCTGATGAGTAATTGTTTTTAATTCATACAAATTTTCTTTCCCAAAAGTACTGAATGCCAATATTCCTTCTGTTGTCAGATGTTCAGCAAATTTCTTAAATACAGCTTTCGGGTGATTCAACCATTGAAAAGTAGAAGAGGAAACAATCGCATCAAAAGTACCGGGCAAAGGTATACATTCAATATCCCCCACCAAAAAATGATTCCGGTCAATTTCACATACAGCGGAAGTTTTACAACACATCTCCTCTACAATATCATTGATAACCAAAATAGAATCTTCACATTTCCGTTTTAGCTTACGGGTAAATAAACCGGTACCACATCCCACTTCCAAAATACGAAACAAAACTTCTTCCGAATACTTCTCCAGTAACTGAAAAAGTCTTTCAGCAATCAGCTTTTGCACCGTGGCATTTTCTTCATAACTTTCCACACTACGACGGAAACGGCATTTTATCTCTGTTTTATCCATATCGCCCTATTATTTTATAAGCATATTTTGCCATTTCATTGATAATCAACACCTATACATCTGATTATATCAATCTTTACTTTTCCAAATATCTTCCCAAGTCCGAAAGAAATAAAAAGGATAATGAGCCGTCGGTAAACTTTCAGTTGGAACTCCTCTCTTTTCCCACCAATTCTGTTGGTTCTCCACAGGGAAGATAAGGTCCTTTTCCGAAACATAAGCTCTCTCCCATTCCAAGGTATGCTGATACTTTTCACATTGGGTACGGATGGCCTGTAATTCCTGAATCTGTCCCGCCAATTCCCGTTCCGGCCGACAAGAAAAAAATTCCTCTTGTTCTTTCTGGCAGGTAAACATACGGGAGAAAAACTTTTCTCTTCCCTTTTCGTTCATACGCTTTTCCGTCAGCAAATAGACAGGAGAGGGAATTCCCCAACGGTTGTCTACCGGTCTCTCCGTACCATTAAAAGCCACCAGATGCCCGGGCTGTATCCCCCATTCCGGTAAAATATTGGCAGCAGCCCAGACTCCCATCGACCAAGCCACGACATTTATTTTTTTATATCCGATAAAAGAAGGCGTGGAATCCGTATTCAAAGTACGGTAATCCCAACACACTATTTTATCCATCTCTCCTTCCAAACGGGGAAAAGTCCGTTTGTCCATTCCCCAACCGTTAAAAAAAACAACTACCTGGTCCGTATTATTTTTAACAAGCCACTCTATTCGCATCTTTTTGAGAATTAATTCTGCATTTATTCAAGACATCCGAGAAATTCAAACAGACATTCGTAATCTTCTGCCGGAATAGCAGCATTTAACGAAAAGCGAATACGGGCTTCGTTTTTAGGTACGGTCGGATACCTTACGGGCAGAGCAAAGAATCCATTATCCCGGAGTAATTCAGCCATTTCCACGCTACTCTCATTTGAACCACATAGGAAAGGTACAATATGAGAATTTCCTCTGGTCTCAAAGCCGTTGTCTACTAATACTTTTCGCAATTGATCTGCCGTATGGGCCAATTTGATCCGTAATTCATAGAAGTCGGGCATGTGATTCAATACAAAACGGGTCCAGGCAACATTAATCGGAGGCAATGCCGTCGTAAAAATCAAACTTCTTTGTGTATTCACCAAAAATGCTTTAAATAATTCCCGACAGACCACAAAAGCTCCCATAGAAGCAAAAGCTTTTCCGAAAGTTCCGACAATAAAATCGATATCTTCTATACAGGCTTGTTCTTCGCTGCATCCCAACCCATTAGTTCCCCTCACTCCTACAGCATGGGCTTCATCTACATACAAAAAAGCTTCAAATTCTTTCTTGATTTCGCAAAGTTCCTGCAAATCTGCCAAGTCTCCATCCATACTGAATACTGATTCCGTAACGATAAAGACATTTTCATATTTTTCCCGGTGTTGTTTTAAAAGACTCCTTAAATGTTCCGTATCCAAATGGTGGTATCTCAACATTTCGGCTTCACTCAGCCGCATCCCATCAATAAGGCTGGCGTGTACTAACTTATCCGCGATGATCAGATCGCGTTTTGAAGTCAATGCCGGTAAGATACCAATATTAGCATGGTAACCGGAAGTGAAAACCAAAGCTGCCTCCTTTGCATACAAATCGGCTAAATCCGTTTCCAACATTCCGTAGTATTCATGATTCCCGGATAACAAACGGGAAGATACGGCACTATAAGGCAAGGCTTTCACATCGGTTTGTTCGTAAAATTCTTCCAATAACTTCGGATAAGAAGATAAGCCCAGATAGTCATTGGAAGAAAGATTCAACATCTCCCGTCCTGCGTCGTGAATCAAAAAACCATTATGCTGTATATTCCGCAATTTCCGGTAATTCCCGGCCTCTTTTATTTTTTCTAATTTATGAGTATAACGTTCTAAATTCATACCTTGTTTCTTGTATAATAAACAAATCCCGGTCTTTATGCTTTTATTTCCCTGACGACCTTCAATAAAGCCGTCGTCAACCGTTGCAATTCCTCCGGACAAATAACGAAAGGAGGCATAATATATACTAATTTACCGAAAGGTCGTACCCATACACCTTCCCGAACAAAGGCGGCCTGAACTTCTCCCATCCGAACGGGTTCTTTCATCTGTATAACTCCTATAGCACCCAGTACGCGTACTTCTTCTACCTGTGCATACGCTGCAGCCGGAGCCAGTTCTGTTTTCAACTGATCCTCTATTTTCCCAATCATTTTTTCCAGGTCATAACTCAATATTAAGTCGACAGACGCCCGGGCAACGGCGCACGCTAACGGATTCCCCATAAAAGTCGGACCGTGCATAAAGACATAGGGATCTTTTGAACAAATACCAGAGGCGACCTTTTCGCTGGCCATGGTAGCTGCGAAACTCATATATCCTCCCGTAACAGCTTTGCCGATACACATAATATCCGGAGAAATACCGGCATGCTCTACTCCCCACAACCTTCCGGTACGTCCAAAACCGGTAGCAATCTCATCACAAATAAGTAGCACATTATACCGATTGCATAATTCCCTTACTTTTCTAAGATAGTCAGCTGAATAAAACCACATTCCTCCCGCCCCTTGTACAATAGGTTCCAAGATCACCGCCGCAATATCCTGCTGATTCTTTTCCAAACATTCTTTAAAAGGACGAATATCTTCTTCCCGGCATTCTTCCCCATAACGGCAAGCCGGATGTTCGACAAAATATTGTATTGGTAAACAACCCTGAAAAATACCGTGCATCCCGGTAACGGGATCGCAGACAGACATAGCGTTCCAGGTATCTCCGTGATAGCCCTTTGTCAGCGTCAGAAAATGTTTTTTACTTCTGTTTCCGGAAGCATACCAATATTGCAAAGCCATCTTCATCGCCACTTCCACAGCAACAGAACCCGAATCGCAAAAGAATATTTTGTCCATTCCGGCAGGAGCTACCGACAGTATTTTCTCGGCCAACTCCACAGCCGGCCTATGTGTAAATCCACCGAACATAACATGTGACATTTCCTGGATCTGCTTTTCAATGGCAGCATTTAAAACCGGATGATTGTAACCGTGTACGGCACACCACCAAGACGACATTCCGTCTATTAAACGCCGCCCGTCTTCCAGTTCGATATAAACTCCTTCAGCCCTTTTCACCGGATAGACAGGTAAGGGATCTAACGTAGAAGTATAGGGATGCCAGATATGTTCCCGGTCGTATTTCAAAACGTTATCTATATCCATTTTTATTTTCATTGATTATTTTATTAATCTGTTGTAAATCCCAAAGCCTTCACTTTAACCATATCTTCTTTTACCTGCGAACCGATTGTCGTCAGCAAATCACCTACGATCGCAGCATTGATTCCGGCTTGTATGGCTTCTTCTTCTATATGCCGAATCAGCATTCTTCCTCCGGCAAAACGCAAAAAAGCCGTCGGATTGATAAAACGGAACAGTGCTATCGTCGTTAATATCTCCTCGTCTTTTAAAGGAGGCATCTTCTCTAAAGGAGTGCCGGGTATAGGGTTAAGCACATTGATCGGAATAGATTTTATACATAAGTCCCTCAAAGTAATAGCCAGGTCTATCCGATCTTCCATCTGCTCCCCCATTCCGATAATCCCTCCGGAGCATACTTCCATCCCTACTTCCCGGGCCGCATGTATAGTCTCCATTTTATCCGCTGTCGTATGAGTCGTACACAATTGAGAAAAATAATGGGGAGATGTTTCCAGATTACAATGGTAACGAAGTATTCCCGCTTCTTTTAAGCGCTGCAACTGGGATTTTTTCAACAATCCCATGGAAGCACACAAATGAATATCTGCTTTTTCCTTTATTTTCCGGGCATATTCACAAATCTTATCGACGTTTCTGTCAGAAAGGGCACGCCCGCTAGTCACAAAGGAAAATTTATCCACTCCGTAAGCTGCATTGGACAATGCCAGTTCTATACAAGTTTGTTCGTCTATCAATTCGTACTCCTGTATATGCGTCTTAAAGACAATAGATTGAGCACACCATTTACAATTTTCCGAACATCGTCCGGAACGGGCATTAATGATGGAACAAGTGTCAAAGTGACGGCCGCATTTCTGATCCCGTATCTCACCCGCTGCTTTATATAAAGCCATCTTATCCGTTAATTCACTTAGCTTTATCGCTTCCTCCCGGGTCAATTGTCCCCCCTCCAATACTTTTTTTTGCAATGTAGAAACCAACATATTTAATCATTAAAAAAGGGATATACAGTGTTTCACCGTCATATCCCCCAGTTTATATTTCTTTTCTCTATCATTTTTGTTTTCATCAGGACATACCTCACCTGCAAAAGCCAGATTACACCTTTCCCTTATCTCCTTCCAAACCGGACAATTTTCTTCAGCTTCTGCACAAGTATCTCTATTTACCATAATTCCCCGCCGGGCAGCTTTTAGCAAAACACTGCCATACATATGCAACGCTAAAACTGAAATACATATATTCTTTCCTAAAGCGGCAAATACAGCAAAACCTTTCCTACTCCAACAAGAAAAGTATACCTTGCTCCTATTTGAATTTATGTATTGCTTCATTCTTTTTTTCTTTATGACTGAAATCAGGCTTTCGGTCTTAAACGTCTTGACAAAGGAGCGGCAAGTTACTAAAATTTTGTGAAAATAAGGCACATTACAAATTTTATCCGTTTCTTTTCCCTTTCGACCTGCCCTTTCCAAACCCAAGAACGGATAACGGCTGTTTTATAAACCATTTTTTTTTAGTAATATTGCTGTTAGACGTTTTCAGCATTCGGATAATAGAAAAATAACTTCCTATGGAAAAAATCGATTTACAACGTATTTATAAAAGGAAAAAAACAGACCGGGATATTTTTCAGGAACTCATGGCTTTCAAAGTAAAAGAAATCCTACTCATTGCCAATTATTATGATGCTTATACCATTGAAAGGGAAGGACAATTTACAGATAAGGTATACGGTGAATATTTGCAGGTCAATCTCTATACAGCTCCCCGCTTTATTTCCGTAGCCAGTGAAGAAGAAGCCTTGGACGTATTGGCAAAGCGGAAAATTCATCTGATCGTTATCATGGCAGGTCTGGACAAACAAACACCTCAATTGATCAGTCTGCATCTAAAGAGTAAATACAAAGATATTCCGCAGTTGATGCTCGTGAATAACAATGCGGATTTAGCTTATTTCGACAGCATTGAAGACCAACTCAGTCAGAGTATAGAACGGATCTTTGTCTGGAACGGTTCCACCAAGATTTTTTTGGCTATGGCCAAATACATCGAAGACAAGGTGAATTTAGAGACGGATACCCGCTTAGGAGATATACGGGTTATTCTGTTGGTAGAAGATTCCATACGTTATTATTCCCGCTATCTTCCTTTGTTGTACAGTGAGATCGTCACCCAGACACAGGAACTGATCCGCAATGAACCGGAAAATGACGAGCTAAGTCTGATCATGAAGATTCGGGTACGCCCCAAAGTAATACTTGTGAGTACATTCGAGGAAGGTGTAGCCATCATCGACAAATACCGGGACAATTTACTCTGCGTTATTTCAGACGTAAAATATAGCCGTAATGGCGTAGAAGACGAAGATGCAGGGGTCGATCTGATTGAATATACCCATCAGGCGGACGACAAAATTCCCTGCCTGTTGCAAAGCCACGACGTGGAAAATGCCAAACGGGCCAAGGCGGTTAATGCTGAATTTATCAACAAAAATTCTGTAACCCTATCACATGAAATTACTCGTTTTATTAAAGAAAAACTGGGATTCGGAGATTTTATTTTTAAAAATAGTTCGGGAAAACCGATTGACAAAGCCAGTTCTATAGAAGAATTCAAGCATAAATTAACCACCATCCCCGATGAAAGTTTAAAATACCACTCCATTCGCAACGGTATTTCCACCTGGTTTATGGCCAGAGGTCAAATCAGTCTGGCAAAGCGTCTGAGACGATACCGGTTTGAAGATTTTAAAACAGTAGATGAAATCCGTCGATTTATCCTTCAGGTTTTTGAAGGCTATGAATTAAAAAAAATCAGGGGCAGGATTATCAATTTCCGTCCTCAGCTGGTGAACAGTAATCGTTATATCGTCAGTTTGGGCAAAGGATCTTTCGGAGGAAAAGGCAGGGGAATGGCTTTTTTATCCAATTTTATAGAAAATGTGTCCTTTAGAAAGTTAATCCCTGAATTGAAAATTGCCATTCCGAAAACAGCTATCATCGGAGTGGAAGAATATGATAACTTTATAGAAATCAACAATTTAATTCAGACTATATATACAGAGAAAAACTATGAGATAGTTAAAGATGCTTTTATCAGAGGTAGTCTTTCCCTCCAACTGAGACAGAAATTGAGAAGTTACCTGGAAATCATGAAAAGGCCGTTAGCGATCCGCTCTTCCGGGCTTTTTGAAGATTCTCTCAGCCAGCCATTTGCCGGCGTTTATGCTACTTATCTTATTCCCAATAACCATCCCGATCTGGAACGTCGTTTACAGGAATTAGAGACCGCTATCAAACTTGTATATGCTTCGATATATACGGACGATTCCCGGGCTTATTTTAATGCAATCGACTATGTGATCGAAGAAGAAAAAATGGCTGTCATCATTCAGGAAGTGGTTGGCCAGGAACATAATGGCAAATACTACCCGAATGTGAGCGGAGTGGCTCAGTCCTATAATTTTTACCCTTTTTCTTATATCAAGCCGGAAGACGGTTTTGCTGTCATAGCTGTCGGTTTAGGGGCCTATGTGGTGGGAGGTGAAAAAACATACCGTTTCTGTCCGCGTTATCCCCGTTTACAGCTGGCTTCTATTCAGGATATGATGCGGGATTCTCAGAAATATTTTTACGCCATCGACTTAGGGCGCTCGGATTACGATCTGGCTAAAGACGGGGAACAGGCGGCTATTACTTCTTACGATTTGAAAGAAGCCGAGGCTGACGGAACCTTGACATACAGCGCTTCTGTATATGATTTTCTGAATGAACGGATCGTATACGATTTCAATAGCCGGGGCAGCCGGATTGTCAATTTCCCAGGACTTCTGGAATATGATCAGATTCCTTTGCCTAAAACATTGGACATTTTACTCGACATCTTTTCCCAGGCAATGGGTTCTCCGGTTGAAATAGAATTTTCATTGAATATCGAGAATCAAATACCTACTCTTTATCTATTACAGATCAAACCCTTGATAAAAAATGATTTTTGGGTGGATATCGACCAATTGCCTATTGATACACAACGGATGTTGATGCGGGCGACAAAAGGAATGGGAAACGGTAAAATAGAAAATATTCAAGATGTCATTTACATCGATCCGGATAAGTTCAATCGTTTGAAAACAGAGGAAATGGCCGAAGAAATTAAAAGCTTAAATCAAAAGATGACAGCTCTCGACCGGAATTACCTGCTGATCGGACCGGGACGTTGGGGAACCCGCGATCCTTTGACCGGTATTCCGGTTACCTGGTCGGATATTTCCAAAGCTCAGGTGATTGTCGAACAAGGATTGAAAGACTATCCTCTGGATGCTTCATTGGGTTCCCATTTTTTCCATAACGTTACCTCTATGAAAGTCGGTTATTTTGCTATTCCCTACGACTCGGGAGATTCTTTTATCAATTTTGATATTTTAAAAAAACAAGAAACAGTAGAAGAATTAAAATATGCCCGGCATATTCGTTTCACCGCCCCTTTGACGATACTCATGGACGGTAAAAAACAAACGGCTGTCATCCTTTATGGAGAAAATGAATGAGGAAAGGATAAATTAAAAGTGCTCAACAGGAAACGAAGGGAACGCTTATCGTTTCCTGAAAAAGTCAGAAAAGCCTAGGTTTAATTTGCTTTTTTATTTTTTCTCAGGTATTCCTCCGCCTTATTTCGGGAAAGAGCTGGAGGCTCCGTTCGCTATTTTGTATAGTCAGTCTCCCCTAAAACGCAGATGCTTCCTCCTTTTAGTCACACTTCGTGTGCCTAACGTCGGCGGACAACCCTGCGTTTTTTAACAGTACGACTTCCTGACAAAATTACGCTCTCTCCCGCCATACCTCTTTCCCGAAACAAGGCTCCGGCTCCAAACACAGGAACTTTGAGAAAACATTTAAAGAAGCGACGAGGGGAGGATTTGGCGGGCATCGGAGGTCATTTGTGTTTTTCAGTCATTGCGGGAAGGAGCGTCTTTCTGTGCGAAAGCGGAGTGTGAAAAAACACCATTTGTCCGCCGACGTTAGGCAGGCTTTGCCTGTCTAAAAGGAGGAAGTTTTGGTGTTTTAACGGAGCTTGAGCTTACAGAAAAGCGAGTGAAGCACGACTGAAAAACACAAATGACCGGAGAAGGGAGAACAAATTAAACCTACATTTGATTACCTAAATCGACCAGCCTTGAATTTGTCTCTATTCTGAGTTTATGTTATCTTTGTCCGCAAAAGAACGGGAATGAAAAAAGCGATTGTATTGTTATCAGGGGGGCTCGATTCTTCTACAGCTCTTTACGTAGCTAAAAACGAAGGATTCGATGAAGTATATGCCCTTACTTTTGAATACGGGCAAAAACACGATAAAGAAATTGAAAGTGCCAAGGCAGTTGCTCGGGCGGCAGGGGTAAAAGAACACAAATTTGTCCGCTTACTGTTGAATCAATGGGGAGATTGTTCGTTGACAAATCCAGCCGTACAAATCGATAAGGGCAATGTCAACCGTACAGACATTCCGGCAACGTATGTGCCGGCCCGGAATATGGTCTTTCTTTCCGTTGCAGCTTCCTATGCCGATGCACTGGAAATCAGCGATCTGTTTATCGGAGTGAGTGAAACAGATTATTCCGGCTATGTCGATTGCCGGGAAAGCTTTATAAAAGCCATGGAAGAAGCCGTTAATCTCGGTACGGTACTGGGGGCAGAAAAGAAGCGGAGAATCACCATTCATGCTCCTTTTTTACATATGACCAAAGCTGACGAAATTCGGTTAGGAATAAAATTAGGTGTGGATTTCAGCTTGACGTGGAGTTGTTACCGGGGAGAAGAAAGACCTTGCGGCACTTGTGATAGTTGTCTTCTGCGAGCCAGGGCTTTCGCTGAGGCAGGAATAGAAGACCCTCTTCTGAAAAAATAAAAGTTATGATTATCCGAAAATTATTTAAATTCGAAGGAGCCCATATTGTCCGGAATTGTTCTTCTCAGCAATGCCGGGAAAATATACACGGTCATTCTTATATCGTAGAAGTGTTCATTCGTTCCGATAAACTGGATCGCGGTTGCATGGTCATGGATTTCAGTTTGCTGGATAAAGTAAAGATGTTTATCGAAAGTTTTGACCACACTTATTCACTTTGGAAAGGTGAGGCAGAAGAATTGAAACATTTTATTTATAAATATAATCGTCGGGTAGCGGAATTTCCCCTTTCCCCTTCTGCCGAAGGATTTGCCCTTATCTTTCTCTATGTCATAGATCTGATCCTGAAAAATACCCGTTTCGAAAACGGAGAAGGCAACATAGAAGTCTCCTCTGTACGGGTGCATGAGACAGCAACGGGGTATGCCGAAGCATTCCGGGAAGATTTACAAGAGGTACATTTTTCTGTGCGGGATATACACTTTTCTCCGGGAATTACAGAACAATGGAAAACAGCCGATTGGTGGGAAAAATTAATAAACGCCTGAGTTTTATGTTGCATCTGGCCAAAGACGGTATCTTTCCCATTGTCAAAGACGCGGCAGGGCATCCCCTCTCCTCCCTTCCGGCCTCGGGTTTCCCCTTTGCGGGGACCATCCAGGGGGAAGGAAAGTTATGTGGAATACCTTCTCTTTTTGTGAGAGTTGCCGGTTGTAATTTACATTGCCATTGGAGCACTTCCGAGGGAAAATTAACGGAATGCGATACGGCCTATGCCGCATATCGTTTACAAAATACTTTTTCTCTGGAAACAGAAGAAATTTGTAGACTCATCCGGGCTAATACAGAAAATTTGGATCATATCGTGATTACCGGAGGTGAACCTTTTTTACAGGCGGATGCACTCACAAACTTATGTAAAGCTTTAAAACAAAGCCGGAAATACCACGTGAGCATAGAAACAAATGCCACCTTATACGACAAAGATTTGGTGGAACAAATCGATTTTTTCAGTCTTTCACCTAAATTAAGCAGCTCCCAGTCCCCTGCTTTCTCCGGAAAACAAAAATCAGGAGTCCCCCTGAACCCTCTTTGCATTCAGCAATTCATAGACCATGCCCGTTCGAATGGAAAAGATTTCCAATTAAAATTCGTATATACAGCAACAAAAGATATTCAAGAAATTAAGACCCTGCTTTCCTCCCTGAAAAAGTGGCATAAATCGGATATACTTCTTATGCCTTTAGGAACCATTCCCACTGAAGTTCAAGCTCATAGCCGGGAAACACTCCGCCATTGTCTGCAAAACGGATGGAGGTATTGCGACCGGTTACATCTCACCTTATTTGGTCCGAAAGAAGGAGTTTAACCGGAATATTCTATTTTCCGTTCAGATCATTTTTCCGGATGGCCAATAAAGTCGGCTGTTTATAATAAATCACATTATCATCAAGCAATTCCCTCAATTCTGCTATTCCCTCTTCCCTCTCTGTATCGTCCAACTGGTACAACAATTCTTTTATATTCCAGTCCTTTTCCCCCAGCAAATGCAAAATTGATTCTTTTATTTTTTTCCTGTCGGGCAAATTTTTCTTCTTTTTCCGGCTTAAACAAATATCGCATATCTTGCAAGTTTCCTTTTCCTTTTGGCCGAAATACTGCATCAGCATTAATTGACGGCAATCTTCTTTCTCTTCTACATACCGTACGACAGCATTGATTTTCGCTGTATAAGCTTGCTTCCGGTCTTCGTAAGCCTCAGGCGATATCTGTAAATAAGATAAAGGTAAACGAGGTTGGTGGTAAACAATATAAGGCCGGTCATTCCCCGGAATATAACTGACAATCTTTTTCTTGGCCAGAGAAAGCAAAACCTCATACATCCTTACCCCTTTTATACCGATCTCCTCTGTCAGATATGTCTCACTGATATATACATATTTCGTAAAAATTCCCGGATACTTACGCATAAGTATTACCAACACCTTCTCTTCATATTCATTCTCCGGTATAAATTCGTTCAATTTTTCCCGGCTTACCGAAAAACAAATGCGGGAACGGGAATGAATATCGGTCGTACATTCGATATATCCTCCTACTTGAAGAATATGAATAGCAGAAAGGGTACGACTATAATCTAATTCAAAATTTTTCACAAAAACTTCCGGATCAAATTCAAAAGCATATCCTTGTCCGCTTCCTTCCGCAATCTGAAAATAATTCCCCAAACATTCGTAAACCTGTTTGATGTACTTCTTCTCAGGAAAATCTTTTGTAATCCTGGTTTTTAAAGCCGTCAATGCAGCCTGATTATAAAGTAATACAGCATAAGCCTTTTTCCCATCCCGTCCGGCCCGTCCGGCTTCCTGAAAATAAGCTTCTAAACTATCGGGAATATCAAAATGTATCACGATGCGCACATCCGGTTTATCGATGCCCATACCGAAAGCATTTGTAGCCACCATTACCGGAACTTCATCCTGTTTCCATTTTTCCTGCTTCTTTTCTCTTTGCTGAGTATTCAAACCTGCATGATAAAAATCGGCCTTTATCTTATTTCCGTTCAAAAAATTTGCCAATTGCTCGGCCGTCTCTCTCTTACGGGTATAGACAATTGCACAGGCAGATAGTTTCTGCAAAATATGAAGTAATTCGCCCAATTTATCTTCTACTTTCCGAACAATATAAGCGATATTTTCTCTCCGGAAACTTTTAGACAAGACATGAGGAGCGGCAAATTTTAATTGTTTCTGAATATCTTCCGTTACCACCGGTGTTGCTGTCGCTGTCAGTGCCAGAACCGGAGCTCCCGGAAAAAATGTACGTATTTCTGCGATTCTCAGATAAGTGGGACGAAAATCATATCCCCACTGAGAAATACAATGAGCCTCATCCACAGCAAATAAACATATTTTCATTTGCTTTAAACGCACCCGAAATTTCTCAGAAGCCAAACGTTCCGGAGAAATATAAAGGAACTTCATTTTAGCACCTATACATTTATTAAGGATAGATTCGGCTTGTTCCCGGGACATACCCGTATATATCGCTTCAGCAGAAATTCCCCGGTGTTTTAAATCTTCAACCTGATCTTTCATTAAAGCGATCAATGGGGTAATAACGACACACATACCTTCTTTAGCCAATGCCGCTATCTGATAGGTGAGAGATTTTCCTCCTCCGGTCGGCATCAGGGCCAAGGTATCCTTTCCGGCTATTACAGAGCGAACGATCTCTTCCTGTAAAGAACGAAAATCTTCGTATCCCCAATATTGCTTTAAGATATCTTTTATATCCTTCATAATAAACCCTCCTCTCCCCGGCAAATATACAAAAAGATCCATTTGCAATAAGAAAAAGAAAGATGGAATGCGGTAAAATGTACAGTATCAATGTTCTCCTATACTTCCTTGAAAAATTATTCAGCAGACACAAAGTATCCCCAATCTTCTGATCTTCCGGAATTTTCGATTACACCTTTGAACAGATAAACCATTCAACACCTGATCATTCTTCTTCAAAAAAAGTCTAAAAACAGATTTTCTACGGGGATTTTTAGTAATTTCGTCCCAATATTTTAATTCAAAATCATTTACAATGTCGTTTATAGAAGATAGAGTTACTGCCGAAGGATTAACCTTTGATGACGTACTATTAGTGCCGGCATATTCGGAAATACTGCCCCGTAATGTGGATTTGACTTCCCGCTTTTCCAAGGGAATAGAATTAAAAACTCCCATTGTTTCTGCAGCTATGGATACGGTAACGGAAGCGGCTATGGCCATAGCCATAGCCCGGGAAGGCGGAATCGGAGTTATTCACAAAAATATGACCATTTCAGAACAAGCCCGTCAGGTAGAAATGGTAAAAAGAGCTGAGAACGGAATGATCTATGCGCCTGTAACCATTCAACCCTATAAAACGGTAAAAGATGCACTGGATTTGATGAAAGAATTTAAAATTGGAGGGATCCCCGTTGTCGACAACGATAATATACTGGTAGGAATTGTAACCAACCGGGATCTAAGGTTTGAAACCCAAATGAATCGTAAAATTCAGGAAGTGATGACCAGCGAAAAACTGGTCACAACAACCGAAAGTACAGACTTGCAAAAAGCAGCTGAAATCCTTCAGCAATATAAAATCGAAAAACTTCCAGTCGTAGACAAACACAACAAATTAATCGGCCTGGTAACTTATAAAGATATCACGAAAGCAAAAGACAAACCTCTGGCTTCCAAGGATACCAAAGGGCGTTTACGGGTAGCGGCAGGTGTCGGAGTTACTGCCGATACAATGGAAAGAGTTGAAGCTCTTGTCAAAGCGAATGTGGATGCGATTGTCATCGATACAGCTCATGGTCACTCCAAAGGAGTCATCGATATGTTACGCAAAGTAAAAGACACTTTTCCCAGGCTGCAGGTAGTCGTTGGAAATATTGCCACAGCGGAGGCTGCTATAGCACTGGCTGAGGCCGGAGCGGATGCGGTTAAAGTCGGCATTGGTCCCGGCTCCATCTGTACCACCCGTATTATTGCAGGTGTAGGGGTTCCTCAACTGACCGCCATATACAACGTAGCTAAAGCGATGAAAAAATATGATGTACCGGTGATTGCTGACGGGGGACTGCGTTATTCGGGAGATATCGTAAAAGCATTAGCTGCGGGAGCCAGCTGCGTCATGGCCGGTTCTCTGTTTGCCGGCGTAGAGGAATCACCAGGGGAAACCATAATTTATAATGGACGTAAATTCAAATCCTACCGGGGCATGGGCTCGCTGGAAGCCATGCAAAAAGGATCGAAAGACCGCTATTTCCAGGATGCAGAGGACGATATAAAAAAATTAGTTCCGGAAGGAATTGTAGCCCGCGTTCCTTTCAAAGGTTCCCTTTACGAAGTCATATATCAGATGATAGGAGGATTAAGAGCCGGTATGGGTTATTGCGGAGCACCCGATATCGAAGCCCTGCATCAAGCCAAATTTGTAAAAATCACCAGCTCGGGGATAACAGAAAGTCATGCTCATGATGTAACCATTACCAGTGAGGCACCTAATTATAGTAGATAATAAAAAGCAAAACTCCGCACCGGAAGTTTTGCTGCTGCAGAATTTCCGGTCGCCCGGCTTTATCTGTCCTGTTTTTGTAATTATATAAACCGAACGAAATGAAATTTTGCTTTATAATTTTTTTCTTTTCATTCCTTTTTTCCTGTACATTTCGTCAGCTTAAAGACGATAAACCTGTAGTTAAGGTCTTCGACTCGGAATTAATGTATTCTGAAGTATTGGCATTTATCCCTTCCGGGACTTCCCGTGAAGATAGTATTTTAATGTCCCAGAACTATATCCGAAACTGGATTACCAAAAAGTTACTCCTTCACAAAGCCATAGAAAATCTTTCGGAACAAGAAAAAAACATACATAAACAAGTAGAAGATTACCGTACCTCTCTCCTCATTCATAAATACAAACAAAAATTGATTGCACAGAAATTACAGGCAGAGATCAGGGCACAGGATATCGAAAATTACTACGAAGCCAATAAACAAAATTTTATACTGACGACTCCCGTCGTAAAAGCTATATTTTTTATTATCCCCAAATCGGCTTCCAATATTAAAGAAGTAAAGAAATGGTTTCGGTCGGAAGAGGTAAAAGACCGAGAGAAACTGGAAGAATACTGTATTACCAATGCCAAAAAATTTGACGATTTCGAACACAAATGGATCGAATCCAAATATTTAATTAACCTATTTCCCCCTTCTTCCGGAGAATTGGAAAAAGAAATTTTATCTCTAAAATACATTGAAAAAGAAGACGAGGAAAATTTATACTTCCTCAAAATTCAGGAAATTTGCAAAGAACAGGAGATTGCTCCCGTAGATTATGTGAGAGACGAAATTATTCTGATTTTAAAAAATAAAAAGAAACTGGAATTTGAAAATGAACTCGACAAAAGGATTAACGAAGAGGCTCTGCGTAAAAATTATGTCAAAATCTACTAAAATCCATGGAAAAATAAAAATTGAAAATTGAAAATGTGAGAAACATTCTCAGGTTTCAATAAAATGTATTAGTTTAGAGGGCTGATTGAGAAATACACATTTAATACAAATTTATAAAATAAAATAGAATGAGAAGAGGCTTTTTGTTACTAACAATATTATATTGCAGCAGCTATATTTTCGCACAAAATAATGTGGTAGATAAAATCATTGCCATTGTAGGGGAAGAAATCATTCTGAAATCTGACATTGAGAATGAGTTTCTACACGAACAGGGACAAGGTCTCATATCCACAAGCAGTGATTACCGGGCTGAAATTTTAGAGAGGCAACTGATGCAAAAGCTACTGCTGGCACAAGCAAAGCTCGATAGTATTTCCGTTACAGAAGACGAAGTGGAAAACGAAGTAAACTCCCGCATACAATATCTGACATCAAATATCGGTTCCAGGGAAAGACTGGAAGCTTATTTTGGGAAAAACATAGAGGAAATCAAAAGTGATATGCGTGCCCCCATCCGGGAGAAACTGATTACAGAAATGATGCAACAAAAAATTGTAGAAAAAATCAGGAGTACTCCTTCCGAAGTAAAGACATTCTATAAAAAACTACCGAAAGATAGTCTGCCGGATATACCGGATAAATACGAAATCCAACAAATCGTTATCAAACCTACAGTAAGTGAAGCTGAAAAAGAACGGATACGGGAAAAATTAAGAGGTTTCCGGGATCAGATTTTGAGTGGAGAAAAGACTTTTAATACTTTAGCCGTACTTTATTCGGAAGACGGTTCTGCTGTCCGGGGAGGCGAACTGGGATATTCCACTAAAAGTATGTGGGATCCGGCTTTTGCAGAGGCTGCATTCAGTTTGAAGCCCGGAAAAATTTCTAAAATTGTGGAGTCTGAATTCGGTTTTCACATTATACAGCTCATAGACAGACAAGGAGAAAGAATAAATGTCCGGCATATTATTTTACAGCCTAAAATATCTGATTCAGAACGGGAAGCAGCTATCCATCGACTGGATTCCATACGGCAATACATCCTGGACCAGGAAATGACATTTGAAGATGCCGCTTATTATTTTTCTACAGACAAACAAACCCGGAATAACGGAGGACTTATGTCGGGTAAAAACGGCGATTCCCGCATCGAAAAAGCCGAAATCGAAGGGGATATGGCCAAACAAGTAAACCGCATGAAAGTAGGTGAAATTTCAGAACCTTTTGTTTCAAAATCAGAAGCCCGGGAAGAGTATAAAATCATAAAAGTAAAAGCTTTCTATCCTCAACACAAAGCAAACCTGGAAGACGATTGGCAAATATTCGAAATGTTACTGAAGAATGAAAAACAAATGGATAAACTAGAAAAATGGATTAAAGAAAAACAAGCAAATACCTATATCCATATCGATGATTCATATAAAAATTCCAAGTTCCGTTACGACGGTTGGATAAAATAGTTTATTCCGGAACTTATTCTTCTATGTATCGTAAAGAAATATGACAAACTGAAGAGGAAAGTTGCACAGCCTTCTTTCCTCTTCTATAAAATAAAAATCCCGTTTGCCCCTTTAGAAAACGGACTTAAATGAAAAAGAAGTTGAAAATATTTTCCCCTGTCTCTTTCCGGTTATTCGATCGGCAATGGATTAAAAATAGCCTCCTTCTCATTTGTCTGACAGGAATGATTGTTCCGGCTGTTGCCCAACAGAAAACCACTATACGGATCTTACATGCCGATTTCTACAAACCGGAAACCGATCAGGGACGGAATAAACTGATCGGAAACGTAAAGCTGAAACACGAAGATATGTTGATGGACTGTGACAGCCTTTATCAGTATGCCGATAGTAATTATATCGAAGCCTTCGGAAATGTACATGCCGTCCAAAACGATACTTTAAATTTATGGGGAGATTTTATGACTTACAACGGAAATTCCCAACTGGCCAAAGTACGGAATAATGTGGTATTAAAAGATCCTGAAATTACCCTTACGACGGATTTCCTGGATTATAATGCTTTTACCAAAATCGGATACTATTTTAATAAGGGAACCATTAAAGATAGTGTGACGACCCTTATCAGCGATGAAGGGTATTATTTTACACAGGATGATCAGATGTTTTTTAAAGATAGTGTAAAAGTATATACCCAAGGTTATGAGCTGTACTCCGATACGATGAAATATCATACAGTTACTAAAATAATATCGATATTAGGACCGACGACCATATACGGAGACAACAGGACCCTCTATTCGGAGGACGGTTGGTACAATTCTTTGACAGCACATGCCGAATTGTATAAAAATAATAAAATCACCTACAACGAATTTTGGGGAAAAGCCGACACTATGTATGTAGACAGTGTCAGCAATACCGCTATTCTTAAGAATAATCTGCATTTATACGATACCGTAAACAATATAATTGTAGAAGGTAATTACGGAGAAGTCTTAAAAAATAACGATTATGCTTATGTGGTCGATCAGGCCGTATTGACTCTAGTGGGGAATCCTGATTCTCTCTTTGTTCACGGAGATACTTTATCCGTTAGCAAAGATACAGCAGGTAATAATGTACTAAAAGCTTATTACCACACTAAATTTTTCAGTCCCCAATTGCAAGGGGTATGCGATTCGATGGCCTTTCCCGTCGCAGATTCTACCGTTTATCTTTCCGGAAGTCCCATTGTCTGGGCCAGCGGCAACCAAATGACAGCTACAGCTATCGATATGCTTATGAATAATAATGTCATACAGGAATTTCATCTGAATGATAAAGCAATGATTATCAATCAACTGGATACAATTAAATTCAATCAGATCAAAGGTCGTAATATGATCGGACATATGAAAAATAACGAACTCTATCTGGTAGATGTGGATGGAAACGGAGAAACGCTTTATTATCCCGATGACAAAGGAGTCATTATTGGCATGAACAAAGCCTTGAGTTCCTACATTAAGATATTTATAGAAAACAGAAAAGTCAAGGATATTATTTTTATAAAAAAACCTGAAGGACAATTAAATCCCTTATTTTTAATCGAACCTCAGGAAATGAAATTGAGGGATTTTCAATGGCATATTGAGAAAAAACCTTTACAAAAAGAAGATATTTTTTTAAAATAATTTCAGCGACTTTTCCTGTGTTATTACGATTCTAAAAGAGGCGTTATAGCTCGGTTACGGTAATGCCGTCAAGCTATATCAGCTTTTAATAAGGGTAGTTTGCAGCTTCATCCTTTTCCAAAGGCACTCCTCTTCCAAAATCAAAAGATTGACGTTTATCCTATTTCATTTTTAGTCTTCCTGGAAATATACCGTATAATTTTCCCAAAAATCTCTATTCGTCTCTATATCTTCATAATACATCCGGCCTTGGAAAACTTCCGGATTTGTTGCATTCAGCCGGGTAGTCACATACTGCATCCGTCCATTTTTATTCTTCTCCCCTTCTTTATATGTATATTGAATGGTTATTCCACTAAGGAAATAAGCAGAATTTAACTTCTTATAATTTGTAATAATTGTCATTTTTACATTTTCCTGTTTCGGCGAATCAATTGCCACCAAATTTCGTCCCAAAATATTGAAATCCTTAGCAGAAATATACGTCACATTTTTTAATACAGCCAAATCTTTGAGATGAATATAAATTTCACCGCTGTAACTTGTAACGGAAGCGTCTCCGGAAGTAGATAAAGCAGGTTCACTGACTTCGTAAGCAATGACCTGTACGGAGTCGCCCTCGTATAATATACGTCCTTTATTTTTCAACTTATAATCCCGGGCATTGCTGATATCTAATACGTTCCGGGTATTCCGGATGATATCTGCCGTTAGGATATCGTCAAAATAATTCAACCCATCAGAAACCTTTCCTGTATCTTCACTTCTGCGGACTTCCCGAAAACGATAATTCAAATCCTTAAAAGCAGTTTGTACATCACTTCTCTTATATCCGGTACGGTCATAAATCTCCACAATAGCTTCTTTCGTACGGGCCGGTTGATCCTCTTCCGAAGTCATATATTCGAAATAACCTTCATAATTATAAGGTTTCGAGAGGTAATTCTTACCGATATTTTCTACAACCTGACGTATCATTTTCTTATATACCAGCGATTCGGCATACACATCTACTTCTCCGATACCGTAAGTAACGGGCTTCAATGCTATTCTCATGTTCTCCTCTCCTTTTACGTCTTCTACATTCATTTCATAAGAAGTATACCCCACTACAGATACCCGGACTTTATATTTTTCTAAACTAAGCGGTAACAGCAGTTCGAAATTTCCATCCATATCGGAAGCTACCCCTGCTACAGTTCCCAAAACTCCCAAATTTGCAAACGGAATCGGTTCCCCGGTAGTTGCATCGACAACCACTCCTTTTATCGTTATTCTATTGTCTTCCTGAGCAGAAAGAGTGGAAAAAATCCCGAAAAGTAATATTATTAATGAGAGAAGCTTTTTATCCATAGCAATTCTATTTTTTATTTATATATTTGCCCCAAAGTAAATAATTATAATCATTAAAACCAAAGCTATTTCGGGAATAGTAAAAATTAAAACGGTAAGAATCTTTCCTATGCTTTAGCATCTCCTCAGAAAGTAATTCTGACAGGAAAGTCTTCTTCAATACTGAAAATAAAATTATAAACATATGAAACGGAAGGCATTATACATACTCGGATTCTCCATTTTATCCCTTTCACTTACTTCTTGTGTCTCTAAAAAGAAATTTGACGAATTGGCCAGAGACAAAAGTATGGTAGAACGGGAAGCAGCACAATTGAAAACCGATAAACGTAACCTGGAAAAGAAATTGCAGGAAAACAAAGATGAGTTTAACAAAGTACGTTATCAGCTGACAGAAAATAATGCAGCCAAAGATAAGATCATTGACGATTTATATGGTAAACTCCGTACTGTAGAAAGTAAACAAAGTGAACTGAAATCCGAATTGAACGAAGTATCGGATCAGATGAAATATACTTCCCAAAGCAAAGAACAAAAAATCACTTCTTTAGAAAACAATCTGAAAAGAATTACAGCTGAACGCGATAATCTGAGAAAAGAAATTGCCGATTTACAAAACAATCTGGAATGGGAAAACCGCCAATTGAAGAATGAAATCGAAACGGCTAAAGCAAATTTACTTACCCGTAACAATGAAAATGCCCAACTCAAGAAGCAATTGGAGGAAGCGAATAAAAAATTGGCTTGGATCCGGAAACAAAAAGCTGCCGGCGATGCAGAAATTGAAAAACTCACCAACCAGGTCAACCTTTTGAAAAAAGAATTGAAAATGTAAGGGGAATATGCTTTATATCATCCTAGGAATAGCAGGGCTACTGATAACAGTTGCCCTGTTTACTTTTCTTTTTAAACGTAAAAACACGGCTCCAGAAGAAATCCATGCTCCAGCCGAGGGATGCTGTGGAGCGCATGCGATTTGTGAAAAAGGACTGAAAAAAATAGAGACACATATCGAATATTTCGAGGACGAAGAATTGGATGCTTTCCGGGGTATTACAGCCGATCAATATACAGATGAGCAGATCGATATATTCCGGGACATACTTTATACACTCCAAAAAGAAGAAGTAGCCGATTGGCTGATTAGTCTGGAAAAAAGAGGTATCAATTTACCGCTGATTCTCCGCCAGGAAGCCTTGGATTTATTGTGATCCGAGGCATAAATTCTTAAAAATCTGCTTTCCGATACGACATTGCAGACAACGATGAGGGTCACAATAAACTTTTCTCAATTGTATTAAAGCTTGTGTCTGCATAGCAGAATCGAATACAAATCCTTGTTTCTCCCATGCCCTTATAATATAATTATTTTCCGGCCTTGTTTCTTCCAACCAATCCAAGGCTTTTTCCGTCCATTTTTCTTCTCCCCGTTCTTTACCGTAAATAAATAAAAAAGGGATAATTGCATTAATCAGAATTATTTTCCGGCTTTCCTCCCCCAGCTTTTTTATCTTATACGGCGACTCTTTTCCGAAAATATAATGCGTTTCCCAATAAACAGAAGGCTGTACATCAAAAAGAAGTAACACTTCTTTCAGGCTTGAAGCTGACAGCACAGCTGACAGTAAACGACCGAAACGACATAACAAAGCCGCTAATAACGCTAAGCGTATTGTCGGAAAACCTTCCGGACGAATACGCATAAATTTCCATTGGGAAGGTTGCATCCTCCACAATTTATGTTTTTTCCGGAAGTACTGAAATTCTTTTTTTAAATTTGAAGTATACGGTTCGTCAGGAGCCGTTTCCAATAAACCGGAACACCCCAATAGCAAAGCTTCTACAAGATAAGGCCGGTCGATATAACGCAATAATATCTTATAAGGTAAATACAAAGCCAACTGATAAAAAGAATCCGAATTTACATTAGCAGACCAATATCTGCACAACAGACGATAAAAGCATTCTTCCCAATCGTTTTTAGTTTGAAAAAGAATTTTCCGGATATCATTCACTTTTCTTTCCAACCGTTCTATTGCCAAACTCTGTAAAGTCAGATAAAACCAGGGATCTTCCAGTAATTCCAATCGACGATAGCAAGCCGGTTGTTGCATCGTATCCCGCATATAGAGGTATTCATTGTATAAATAATCTGCGTATTCCAATTCGATACATTCGACTTCTGCTTTTCCCTGAGTATATACTCTTACATCATCTTCCCTGACGACAGAAAGGATTACATTATTATAAGCTTTATCTTTATGATGTCCGTGACGATACCAATCACTACTTTTCAAATGGATCTCAATATTGCCCGCTAATATGACATCCCCGATCCGAAGGCGGGCATTGAAAAAATCCGGACCGGCATCCCGGTTATAAGATCCCGGTTGTAAAATTTCAACCTTTTTACCGGTATATGTGGTCAGTTCTCTGTTTTTTAAAAGAGAATTCGCCCATATATAATGGAGAAAATCTTCTTTCATCACGCTGAATTTATAACACATACACAATTTACGTTAAAAAAATTCAAAAACAAAGTTTATAAAGGAGAAAATAAAAGCATTTCATTTATCCTTCTTACCATTTCAAGGTTATTTTTCATACCTTTGCACCTAAAGTCGGATATTTTTAAGTTAATATTCTCGAGGAAAATAAAGTAAATCTGAATAATAGAAACTAAATAATAACAACTGCTTCATTTATGGAAGAAAATAAATTTATTCAAAGTAAAAAAGACAAACGGCTGATGGTCATCATCGGTTGTCTTTCCGGTGTGCTGCTCCTCTTACTCGTATTCTTTCTGGTAGAATGGTCTCAAAACAGGAAACATATCGCTGCTATTCATGAAGAAAAAGAATTACTGGAACAGGAATTGACAGATCTCAGTACCAATTACGATAATTTGAAAACTTCTAATGATACCCTAAATGAAAAATTATTGGTTGAACAGGAAAAGATTGCTACCCTACTGGAGGAAATGAAAAAATTCAGGGACAATTCTTATGCAGAAATCAACAAATACAAGCGGGAAATCGGTACTCTTAAAACTGTATTGAGAAGCTATGTGGTACAAATCGATTCCTTAAATCGTTTGAACCAACAATTGGCTCAAGAAAACACAGAGGTAAAACAACAGATGAACTGGGTTCGGGAGCGCAATACAAAACTGGAAAATGAACAAAAAAATATGAAAAAAGTCATTGCCATAGCAGGTGCTTTGACGGTTGAAAATTTTGTAGTCGTTCCTATTAATAAAAAAGGCAAGGAGGTAAATTGGAAAAAATGTTTCCAGTTGCGGGCAGATTTTATCATCCCCAAAAACATTACCGCCAAACGGGGGAAACGCATCATCTATTTACGCTTGACACGTCCGGACGACAAAGTCATTGCTTTCAGCGAAAAATCTTACTTTAAATACCAAAATGCCACTCTTACTTATTCAGCCAAACGGGAATTCGAATACGAAGGAGAACGTCTGGAAATGTCCATATATTGGCCTAATGACGGAAGTCTGGTAAAAGGCAGATATACCGCAGACTTATTTTGCGATAATGAAAATATCGGAAGTACAGAGTTTTTCCTAAAATAGAATCGTCTTTTTAGAAACAAAATAGAGTTATAAAGCCATGACAGACATTGAAATAGCAAACACAATCCAATTAAAGCCCATTGGGGAAATTGCAGCGAAATTAGGCATAGATTCTGATATGCTGGAATTTTACGGGAAGTATAAAGCCAAATTACCCCTCTCTTTGATCGACGAAAATCGACTGCGAGAAAAGCATTTAATTTTAGTGTCTGCCATTTCGCCTACTCCTGCAGGAGAAGGAAAAACAACTGTTTCTATCGGCCTGACCGAAGGTTTGAACCGCATTGGTAAGAAGACAACGGTCGTACTCCGGGAACCTTCTTTAGGACCGGTTTTCGGTATCAAAGGGGGCGCTACCGGAGGAGGATATTCCCAGGTACTGCCGATGGAAGATATCAACCTGCATTTTACAGGAGATTTCAATGCTGTCGAAAAAGCACATAATTTACTGGCAGCTTTAATCGACAATAACATACAAAGTAAAACGACCTCCCTGGGGATAGATCCCCGTACCGTGACCTGGAAGCGGGTGATGGATATGAACGACCGCTCTTTACGCCACATCATTGTCGGTTTGGGAGGAACGGCTTCCGGTATTCCCAGGGAAACGGGGTTTGATATTACAGCAGCTTCCGAAGTAATGGCTATCCTTTGCCTTTCGGAAGATTTTGCTGATTTAAAAGAACGCTTGGGGAATATTTTTATCGGATATACTTACGACAAACAGCCGATATATGCCCGGGATCTCAAAGCGAACGGAGCAATGGCAGCCTTGCTCAAAGAAGCGATAAAACCAAATCTGGTTCAGACAATAGAAGGAAATCCCGCCATTATTCATGGAGGTCCTTTTGCAAATATTGCACAGGGAACCAATTCCATCATCGCGACCAAAATGGGTTTATCTTTATCCGATTTCGTCGTAACGGAAGCCGGCTTTGGATTCGACTTAGGAGCAGAAAAATTCTTCGACATCAAATGTGTTAAAGCGGGTTTAAGCCCCAGTGCAGTAGTACTGGTAGCTACTGTAAGGGCCCTGAAATATCACGGCGGAGTAAAAATGGACGCTTTGAAGGAAGAAAACAAGGAGGCTTTGCGAAAAGGAATGGAAAATCTGGAAAAGCATGTAGAGAACATGAAAAAATTCAACATCTGCCCGATTGTAGCCCTCAACCGCTTTGCTACAGACACAGATGCTGAAATTGAACTGATTGCAGATAAGTGCCGGCAACTGGAAGTACCTATGGAAGTGGCAGATGTTTGGGCACAGGGAGGAAAAGGAGCCGAAAAACTGGCCCGTCTCACGGCCAAAGTTGCAGAACAATGCGTATGTCGTCTGCACCCCCTTTACGATTGGAATTGGAGCATCGAGAAAAAAGTAGAAACCATTGCCAAGGAAATCTATGGAGCCGCTGCCATCGATTATACCAGTCAAGCTAAAAATGATCTGAAAAAAATTATCTCCTTGGGTTTAGACAAACTGCCCGTTTGTATTGCCAAAACTCAGAAATCCCTTTCTGATAATCCTAAATTGCTGGGCAGACCCAAAGATTTTATCGTAACCGTTCGTCAGATCGAAATTGCTTCAGGGGCTGGATTCGTCATCCCTATAACGGGCGATATTATGAGAATGCCCGGTTTGCCAGACTCCCCTTCTGCAGAACGCATTGATGTCGACAAGGAAGGGCATATTTCGGGACTTTTCTAAAATCATAATCCGGTATTTGAAAGAAGTATTTCAACCAAATACCGGAAAATTATCTTTTCCCTTCTAACGGATTTTTTCATTGTTCAATTTTGAAATAAGCTTACTATGCGTAGTAATATTTTAATATATTTAGTTGGTATATTATTTATAGTGTTAACAGATACTTTCTTATTTATTCAAATCAGAAAGTTTTTACGCAAAAAACGGGCTATCCTTTTTTATTTGATCCATAGTTTATTGTTTATTCTGGGTCTGACATTGTATCATTTTACAGTTCCCCGCCTCAAAGGACCTGAGAGTTATTACTGGATCGGACTGGCAATCGGTATCCTTTTCTTGTTCTATGCTCCGAAAGTTATTTTCATTTTATTGAATATTTTGGCCAGTATCGGAGGATTACTAAACCGTAAAATTCAAAAAATAGGACGCAAAATTGCGACAGTATGCGCCCTATCTCTCTTCCTGATCCTTTTATACAGTATGACCTGGGGACGTTACAATTTTAAAATGACTACAAGAGAAATCTGTTTTACAAATTTGCCTGAAGCTTTTCATTCATTTAAAATTGTACAACTTACAGATCTCCATCTGGGAAGCCTCCCCTCTCATTATCCGGGAATTTCCAGACTTGTTAAAGAAGTAAACGCCCTACATCCCGATCTTATTCTTTTTACGGGCGATATGGTCAATAATTTTGCTTCCGAGTTAGCTCCATGGACGGGCGAATTGAGTAAATTAAAGGCTAAATACGGTAAATTCGCAGTCACCGGCAACCACGATTACGGAAGTTATACCCGCTGGAGTTCCCCGGAAGAACAAAAACAAAATGGAATAGATTTTTTCCGGAATATGGAAGCTGCCGGATTCACAATGCTAAACAATACCCATCGTGCCATTCCTTTAAAAGGAGATACAATCTATATCGCAGGAGTCGAAAACTGGGGAAATCCGCCTTTCCCGCAGTATGGCAGACTAAAAGAAGCCATCGCCGGAATTCAGGGTCAGTTTATCATTCTCCTCTCCCACGATCCTTCTCATTGGCGTGCACAAGTACTGGACGAACCCATTCCCCTCACTCTCTCGGGACATACTCACGCCATGCAAATGGGAATTAAAATTGGAAAATACGAATGGAGTCCTGCCCAATATATTTACCCGGAATATGACGGATTGTATCAAAGCCAAAACCAATATTTAAATGTTTCCCGGGGACAAGGATATTTGGGATTCCCCGGACGAATCGGACTCAGGCCGGAAATTACAGTTCTCATTTTAACAAATAATTGCAAATAAATAAATAATTTATTAACTTTTTTATAAATTGCAAACTTAACTAAACTACTATAAAACTAAACTAGACTAATTTCAAATTGACTGATACACAATGAAGAAGTATACTTACAGGAGCTTTTCACAAAAACTGATTCTGTATCTTTTAATAGCGATGTTATGCATATTTTCACTCGTATTTGTATGCTTATATGCTTCTGCTAAAAATTTTACGCATACTTATATTTCTCATGAAATGAATGACTTAGCTTCAAACATTTGCAGAACCCTGAAACGTAAAATTGACGAAATCGAACAAATTCCCCAACTGACGTTCGGTAAGGAAGAAATAAACGATTCTACAAATTTCGATCATTTTCTTTCGAGAATGATAAATACCTACCCTTTTCTTACGCAAATCTCCCTTCATCATAATAATCGTACTTACTGTAAATCCAAGGGATCTGTTTCCCACGATATTGCAGAAAACAATGCAAACCTATCTGCCGACACCAAACAGATCCTTTATAAAAACTCCCGGGAAGGTTATTGGTATATAAAATCCCGAAATGCCGGCAACACTGTACTCTGTTATTGCGAACCCCTTCCTTCCTCTCTCAAACAAAATAAACCCGGGCATCTGGAACTTAATTTTTATTTAAAACATCTCACAAACTTTATCCAGGATATAAAGCCTTCTCCTTCCGGCTATATCTTTATTACAGATCAAGAGGGAAATTTTCTTATTCACCCGAAATCTGAAGTAATTCGTTACGGTAATCTGTTCCATTACCTAAAAGAAAAGCACATTAAATGTTGTGACAAAATAAAAAATTATCTGACCGCTGGAACAGGAAATAGCTATCTTACGAAGGAGAATACCCGTTATTGTATGTATTATCATACAGATTCGATATTTCATTGGAAGATTAACAGCATCTGTCCCTGTGAAGAAATTCAGAGCACTTCCGATAAATTCTGCTTATTATTCCTCTTCATTTTTTGTATAGGCTTTTTTACCCTACTCGGCATCATTATTTGGATTGTACGCCATTCCTTATTCCCTTTAGGTGAATTTACTAAAAATGTACATAATATCTGTAACGGAAAAAGGAATCTATTATTTCCAACCAATCCTCACAACAAGGAGCTGCAGGAATTATACGAATCTTTCGCTTATATGCAAAATAATATCACCTCCTATATCAAAGAGCTAAAGAGAACGACAGCAGAAAATGAAAAAATCACTACAGAAATTAATTTAGCCAGAAAAATACAAAAACGGTTTTTACCCAAACCCATCGATTTACCTCCTAATATTGAACTGTACGGAGAATTGAAACAATCCAAAAGTGTAGGAGGTGATTTATATGAATACTTTTTAATCGATAACCGCCTTTACTTCGCTATTGGGGACGTTTCCGGAAAAGGCGTCCCGGCAGCCCTCTATATGGCTTCCATTATCAAACTTTTCCGTTATGTAGCCAGCAGGCAAAATTCTACTGCTGAAATTTGCAATACAATCAATGCCCATATGTGTGATAATAATGAAGACGATATGTATGTAACGATGGCCATCGGAATTATGGATATAAATACAGGGGTTATCACGTTTACGAATGCTGGTCATCCCCGTCCTCTTATCATCCATCAGAACGGACAGATCCATACTTTGAATAAATATACAGATGTTCCTATCGGGATTCTCGAGGACTACAAATTTTCAGAATTTACGTATACGCTCTGCCAAGGATGCCAGATCCTCTTATTTACCGATGGTATTACCGACGCCGAAAACAATAACGGAAATTTTTTCGGACAAGGCAGGCTAATGGAATGTATCCAACAGGTGACAGACCGCTCTCCACAGTTTATCGTCTCTTCTATATTAAAAGGAATCCACAGTCATATCAAGGATGCAGGCCAATCGGATGATTTCACTATCCTTTCTATTTTATACAATGGGATTCCGAACTAATTGACGTCCTCGTCCAATACTTGCAGGTAAGCCTTTAATCGTTCATTATTTAAAGCCAAACTATCGCCTCTAAGATAGGTATTGTTTTTTAAATCGTAAATAGAAATTCCTTCCTGAGAAACAATACCCATAGCATTGGAATAGGAATAAAAAGCAAATGGAATAATATCTTCTGCCAGTAAATTCTTACTGTACCGATACCCGGAAGCATCCATTCCCAATTGAGCCAATAAGGTGGCTGCTATGTCAGACTGCGAACCGATAGTCGAAATAACAGTATCCTGTACATTTAATGCTCCTCCGGCAAACAATAAAGGTATATGAAAAGCTTTCGGCTCAAAAGGCTGCAAATCCCCTATTTTTATAGTACCATGATCTGCTACCAAAATAAACAGGGTATTGTCCCACAATCCAGATGCTTTACATTTACGAATAAAATCACCGATACAAGCATCGCTGTAATAAATGGCATTTAAAAATCGTTTTTCTTCCGAACTACCGGTTATACGGGTTTCCATAGGTACTTCAAAAGGTTCGTGGCTACTCATATTAAAAGCCATATACATAAAAGGTTGAGGAGCTTTTTTTATATCTTCAAAAAGACGTTCGAACATATACTCATCGTGTATTCCCCATTTAAATCGTTCTTCCTGAGCTTTTCCGGAGAAATCATCTTCTGTCACCATCTCCTGAAAACTCATCGTAACATACGAACGGAACCCTCCAAAATTGATATCTCCCGCATAATAAAAACGCGTATGATAACCATTGGCTTCCAGATCTTTCGAAAAACGAGGGCGGGCAGCCGTCTTATTCGGGTATTTCAATAAAGAAAAATTCGGGTGAGAAGGATAAGCACTGATCACTCCTGCCATTCCCCGGTCAGATCGATTCCCGACAGCGTAAATATGGGAAAAAAGTATACCTTCTTTTGCCAACTGATTCAGATGCGGGGTTACCCCCGGTTCTCCTCCCAAAGCTTCTATTGCATTTGCAGTAAAACTCTCCAATAAGAGAAAGACAATATTGGGGCGGGGATTCTTTAAGATCTGCTTATACGCACCTTCTTGCCGGATCAAAGTATCCACGATTTCGTGCGCTTTCCCGGTCGGCATATATTCGAATTTTTTTTGTCCCTTATTCATGTGAAGCACTTCGTAAATAAAATTCCATACCGGATTGATGGCCGCTTGATTGGCAAACATACTGGTTTTATGGAAAAAGACAAAGCTTGTATTCATCGGGGCTACGTTAAAGCCTCCCCGTACCGGAATAATCATCAAGGCGCTCAAGATTAAAAAGAGAGGGACTTGTCCCCATGAACCGGATTTATAATGATAAGGCCGGGAAATAAAACGGTAATACAAGTAATAACTGCCTGCAATCAGAACAACTAAAAACAATAGCAATCCTATAATCCACCCATTCGGCAAAGACGCCAAAGCTTCCTTCGGAGTCTTTATATACAATAAAGGAGTGGAATCGATATGATATCCCCAATTTTTAAAAAGTTCCAGATCTACCACTACCACTGTCCAAAACAAGATCAATAGTATAAATGTCAATACGGCAAAACAGCTCTTAATGATGGATTCCCGAACGAAGGGAGTAAATGCCGTAATCAGGCAGGCTAACATCATAATGTATCCTCCCAATGAAAAATCCAGCTGTAGTCCCCGGTAAAAGATTTGAAA
Source organism: Odoribacter laneus YIT 12061 (assembly GCF_000243215.1). Lineage (GTDB taxonomy): Bacteria > Bacteroidota > Bacteroidia > Bacteroidales > Marinifilaceae > Culturomica > Culturomica lanea. Next base: position 1,174,631 of record NZ_JH594596.1, read on the forward strand.
ATAATCCGTAACCTGTAGAGCATCTCCTTTTTCATAAAGCAAAAAAATGACTTTTGCAAGGATAGATAATACGATCCAAAACAAATAGTATTTCACTAAAAACCAAATCTTTGCACGCATAGAACAGTATATTTAAATTCTTTATACAGACAATCTTGTTAAAACGGAGCTTCCCCCGGAATAATTCCGGATTCAAATGATTTTCCTCCTTCCTCAAAACCGGAATCCAAAGAAGGGACTGGTTCGTCATTCAATTTGGAACTATAGGTGCGGGTTACCAATTCCCCGGTTGTCGTATCCGAATGAAAAGGAGTCGCCATTTCCAGATCACAGAATTGCGTCAGTTCGCTTCTGAAACGCAATTGTATTTCTCCCACAGCTCCGTTACGATGCTTGGCAATAATAATATCTGCTATACCTTTTAGGCTATTGCCCTGCGCATCTGTCATGATACCGTATTTTTCAGGACGATGGATAAACAATACCATATCAGCATCCTGTTCAATCGCTCCGGATTCCCGCAGATCGGATAACATCGGTTTTTTAGCATCCCCCGTTCGCAATTCTACACCACGATTAAGCTGGGAAAGGGCAATGACCGGTACATTCAATTCTTTAGCAATAATCTTCAATTGCCGGGAAATCATGCTGACTTCCTGCTCCCGGTTTCCCCTCATGTCTGCACCTGCTGTCATCAGCTGAAGATAATCGATAATGATGACTTTGACGTCGTATTTTTGCTTCAATCTCCTGCATTTTGCCCGTAATTCAAAAATAGACAGAGCCGGAGTATCATCTACATATATGGGAGCAGTTATCAACGTTTTAATTTTACTGTGCAGATGTTTCCATTCATCCTCCGTCAGACGCCCATTTTTTATTTTTTCGGAACCCAATTCTGTCTCACTGGCAATCAGACGATTGACCAACTGTATAGAAGACATTTCCAAAGAAAAAACAGCTATCGGTTGTTTATACGACACAGCCATATTCCGGGCCATTGAAAGTACAAACGCCGTCTTTCCCATAGCCGGACGGGCAGCAATGATTACCAAATCAGAGTTTTGCCAACCGGAAGTAACTTCATCCAATGCCGTAAAACCAGAAGGAATACCGCTGATCCCGTCCGGTCGTTTTGCTGCAGCTTCTATTCCCCGGATAGCGTCTTCTATAAGGGGAGCTATCTCCGTTGTATCCTTGCGAATATTACCGTCTGCTATATCAAACACAGCCTTCTGAGCCTTATCGACCAAATCCGCTACATCTGTCGCCTCATCATACGCCATATCCTGCAACTCTGTACAAACACCGATCAGTTTCCGCTGTATATACTTTTGCACAATTATCCTGGCATGAAATTCAATATGTGCAGCCGAAGCCACTCGTGAAGTCAACTGAGAGAGATAATAATAACCTCCCACTTGCTCCAACTCTCCGTTACTCTTCAATTTTTCACTTACCGTCAGCAAATCCACAGGTTCATCATTGATAAATAACTGATGGATGGCTTTAAAAATCCGTTGATGTGCATCCTTATAAAAACATTCCGGCTTCAGTAAATCCCCTACAATGGCAAAAGCATCCTTTTCCAACATCAGAGCGCCCAATACAGCCTCCTCTAAATCTACCGCCTGCGGAGGCATTTTTCCGTACTCAGAAGGTAAATCCCTATAATTATTTTTTGTATTCTCGTTTTTTTTTGCCATAATTTTATTACAAAAACGTTTTCTTAGCTCCCACAAAGGTATAACAATAGACTCAAACGAAATCCTAAGACGACTCCGTTTTATCAAAAAGAAATCAACAACACTGTTGATAAACAAGTTGAGATCCTTAAGATTTGATTATTCCCAATTCTTTTAATTTCCAAAAACATTTAGCTGTGGCCTCTACATCGGCCAATGCATTATGGGCATCTTCAAAGCCTGTTCCAAATAAAATCCGATGTAGTTCCGAAAGCTTCGGTGCTTTAAATCCTTTTTTTCCGGGCAACTTGCAATAATCCACCGAACTTTTCATCGTACAATATTTAGGCTTTAAAAATAAAGAAGTCATCATACGTAAGCGTTCAAATTCAGCCCCAACAATACATTCGTCAAAACTGATATTATGCCCGACAAGCATCTGAGCTTTATCTATTTCCGCTGAAAACTCTTCTAAAACCTCCTGTAGGGATTCTCCTTTTTCCAATGCTACCTGCGTTGTGATACCGTGTATACGGGCCGCTTCTACCGGAATGGTGTAACCTTCCGGCCGGATAATAGCATTCCGTTTACTTATTATATGTTTTTCTGTATCGTATACTATCCACGCTAACTGTACCAATCGCGGCCAGTTAGCAACATCTGTTATCGGAGCATTCCAACGCAAAGGCAAACCGGTGGTCTCCGTATCAAAAAAAAGATAAGACATCGCTTTTGTTTTAATGTTCAAAATGTTCAGATGTATTTAGTCTTTTTCCGTATCGAAGCTTTTATTGTACTGATGCATGGCTCTATAACTCATCCCCATGCTGGAAAAACCACCATCATGATATAAATTCTGCATGGTAATTTTTCGTGTCAGATCGGAAAATAAACAAATACAGTAACCTGCACATTCCTCCGCCGTAGCATTTCCCAGCGGAGACATACGATCGGCAAAATCCACCAGAGAATCGAAACCTTTAATTCCGCTTCCGGCTGTAGTCATCGTCGGAGACTGGGAAATGGTATTGATCCTGATCTTTTTCTCTCTTCCATAAATGTAACCAAAACTGCGGGCAATAGATTCCAACATCGCTTTTGCATCAGCCATATCATTATATTCATACATCGTACGCTGAGCTGCCACATAAGACAAAGCAACGACAGAACCCCACTCATTTATAGCATCCAGTTTTTTAGCACATTGTAATACTTTATGAAACGAAATAGCAGAAATATCAAGGGTCTTCTGCAAAAAATCATAATCCAAATCGTCATAGGACCGCTTTTTTCTGACATTCAAGGACATTGCCACTGAATGCAGGATAAAATCGATCTTTCCGCCAAAATGCCGCATCGATTCTTTTAAAAGATGATTCAGATCCTCGACATTCGTTGCATCCGCAGGAATAAGGGGAATATGATTTTTCTCAGCAAAAGCTTCCACTTTCCCCATCCGTATGGAGAGAGGTGTATTCGTCAATACAATCTGAGCTCCTTCCTCCAAACATTTCTCTGCAACTTTCCAGGCAATCGACATCTCATTCAATGCCCCAAATATAATTCCTTTTTTCCCTTTCAATAAATTGTATGCCATACTCTTTGTTTACTTATTTTCAAATTTTAGTAGATTTCTCGCTGTTTCCAGTGCTGCCGGGGTAATTTCACTTCCACTGATCATTCCGGCAATTTCGTTCACTCGCTCTGAAGGAGATAATTTTCGAATTCTGGAAATCGTATTTACTGGATTATCTTCTTTATATACTTTAAAATGGTCTTTTCCAGCAGCAGCAATTTGAGGTAAATGAGAAATACAGATCACTTGCATACGCTGAGCCATCTCCTGCATCATTTGAGCCATTCTATGGGCAATTTCTCCCGATAAACCCGTATCTATTTCATCAAAAACAATTACAGGAAGTTGCCGGGTTTTTGATAATACATATTTCAAAGAAAGCATCACCCGGGAAATTTCTCCTCCCGAAGCCACTTTCGCAATTTCTCCAGGCTGTTGATTTTTATTGGCGGCAAAAAGAAAGCTTACCTCGTCCTTCCCATTTCCCAGAAATTCCTCCGCTTCCCGTATAGCCACCTCAAATCTGGCATGCTTAATTCCCAAATCCTGTAATAAACATTCCATTTCTTTACAAAGCGGAAGCTGAGCAGCTACTCTTGCAGCATGTAAATGTGCTGCCGCTTTTTGCAGGTGGCTTTCAATCCCTTCTATTTTCTTTTCCAGTTGTTCAATTTTGTCTGTATATTCCTGTATTCCAGATAATTGTGCAGATATCTGCCCTTTTATTTGAATCAACTCCTCTACTGTTTCCACCTTATACTTAAATAAAAGATCATATATCACATTCAAACGGGCATTTATCAGTTCTATACGTTCCGGATTGAATGCTGTATTTTCGGCTCTTTTTTCCGCTTCCTCCGCCAAATCCCCTAATTCCAAAATAACAGAATTCAAACGATCTTCATATTCGGTAGCTTCTTTTACAACCGAACGTAAGGAAGCAAAAATATGTTTGCAATTTTTCAAAACCGAGAGAACAGCATTATTTTCGGTATCTCTCAATTGATACGTCAATTGACTGAATCCGGTTTTAATCGTTTCAGCATTTGTCAGCAAAGCCAATTCTTCCTCCAATTCTTCTTTCTCTCCTTTTTTCAATTTGGCACTTTCGAGCTGGCTTAAACGATATTTCAAATATTCTTCTTCCTGTGCTGCTTCAACAGCCTTTCCCTTCAATTCCTTCAACTCACGTAATCCGGCACGACGATCTTCATAATATTTCCGATAGACCGCAACTTCCTCCGTATTCCCACAAAACGCATCCAATATATCGATCTGATATTCCGGTTGACCCAATAACAAAGATTGATGCTGAGAATGAATGTCGACAAGGTAATCTCCGAATTCTTTCAGTATTTTATTACTCACAGGCGTATCGTTGATAAATCCCCGGGATCTTCCCTCTGCAGTAATTTCTCTCCGAACCACCACACTTTCTGAGTAATCCAGTTCATTCTCCTGAAACCAATCGGCTAAAGAATATCCCTTTATGTTGTATAGGATTTCGACAATACATTTCTTCGCTTTATTCATCAATACCGAAATATCCGCACGTTGACCTAATGTCAATCCAATCGCCCCCAATAAAATGGATTTTCCCGCGCCAGTCTCCCCTGTAATCACAGATAGACCCGATTGCATTTCTATTTCGGTCTGCTCAATTAATGCATAATTATATATACCGATGCTTTCTATCATAATGTTTTCGTCAAATTCGTATGCCTGTTTCATCTTCCTTCCCCGATTCTCCCCTTTTCCAATTCCTCTTGATTCAGGAATGTATACACTCCCGATCTTTCCCATATTCTTTGCAAAGATATAATTTTCAATTTTCAATTCCTGCTTTTCAATTAATTTACTACTTTTGCGGCGTCAAAATAAATAAATAGTTCTTCATAAAAATGACAAGCAGAAGATTAATCCGGATTAAAGTATTACAACTTCTTTACGCTTATTCAAAAAAAGAAGGGGTATCACAAGCAGAAACCGAACGGGACTTATTGAAAAGTATAGAAAAAAGTACGGACCTTTATTATCAGATTCTTCTGCTATTGACGGAACTCCGGCATAAAGCTTTTTTAAAAATAGATGCAGCTAAAAATAAACATTTTACTACAGAAGCCGATCTGCATCCCAATACCCGCTTTATCGACAATCCGGTTTTTTCGATGTTGTCCGGAAATAGAAAATTCAAATCCTATCTACTCAATCATCCTATTAGTTGGAATGATAATCTGGAATTAATCCAATTTCTTTATCAAAGGATCATGGAACATCCGATTTATAAAGAATATATGGACCGGAAAGAAGTGAACTTTGAAGATCACAAACGTTTTATACTGGATATTTTTACGGAAATTATCACCCAAAATGATATTTTTTTTCAAACGCTGGAAGATATCAATATTTATTGGAATGATGACTTTGAACTGGTGTTGGGGGTGGTGTATAAAACCCTGAAAAATCTCAAAGAAGGGAATACGGAAGAGGATAATATCTTTTACGCTATTTACAATGAAGCAGAAGACCTGGATTTTGCTAAAACATTGCTGCGTAAAACGATTCTGGAACAAGACGAGAACATTAAAATCATCGATAAATATATTCTGAACTGGGAAATTGAACGTATATCCGATATGGATAAATTAATCATGTCCCTGGCTTTGTCCGAATTAAAACATTTCCCCGCTATTCCAATTAAGGTTACGCTGGACGAGTATATCGAAATTACAAAAGCTTATAGTTCTCCTAAAAGCGGTTCCTTTGTCAATGGCGTATTGGATAAAGCTGTTGACCAATTAAAAGAAAACCAACAAATCCGGAAAACAGGAAGAGGTTTAATGGAATAACAAAGGGGGATTTACATCCCCCTTTGACTAAACTAAACTAAAACTAATTCAAAATTCCATTGTAATCTCTACAAGGGTTATTTTTAAATGTGCATTGCACATACTCGACCACATGCAACAATCTTTACTGTTATCGAGGTAAAGATATTAAAAAAAAATTTATTTCAAAATAAATTTGATTCAATATTTTGAATCTATACACAAATCTTTTTCCTCCTTCAGATAAGGAAAAACCTCCGGAACAGTCCTGGCAATTTTATACAATTTTTCATAAACCGGAGCAATAAACCCTCCCCGTGTAGATTCCTGGATAAAAGAAAAGAAGGAATCATAAAACCCCTCGATATTCAAAAATATCACTGGTTTATTATGTATTCCCAATTGCTTCAACGTGATGACTTCCGTAATTTCCTCCAAAGTTCCCCATCCTCCAGGCATAGCCAGAAAAGCATCTGCAGTCTCCCGCATTTTCTGTTTTCTTTCTTTCATATCCGATGTAATGACCAACTCGGTTAATCCTGTAGCAGCTATTCCTTTTTCCTGTATGCAAGCAGGAATAATCCCCTTTACCTTCCCTCCCGCTCTTAAAGCAGCCTGCGCCACTTCTCTCATCAATCCACAGTTTGTCCCTCCATATACCACTTCACACGAATGCCGGGCAATTTCTTCTCCCAACAAACGGGCCTGTTCATAAAATACAGGAGCCAATAGATCGGAAGAAGCACAAAAAACGCAAATATTCATTCGGAGATAAATTATAATTTTGAGTCTGCCTGATCTGGCAAACTCAAAATATAGTAAAATTTAGGTATCAATAGTGGCGTAAGTAGCATTCTGTTCTATAAACTGTCTTCTGGGCGGAACATCATCCCCCATCAACATAGAAAAAATCCGGTCCGCTTCTGCCGCATTCTCAATAGATACCTGCCGCAAAGTCCGCCCCTCTGGTGCCATCGTCGTCTCCCACAATTGTTCCGGATTCATTTCTCCCAAACCTTTGTAGCGCTGAATATGCAAACTACTTTCTTTTCCTCCGCCCCACTCTTGAATCAAACGCAGCCGTTCCTCCTCATTCCAACAATATCTTTGCTCTTTTCCTTTCTTTACCAGATACAAAGGCGGCGTGGCAATATATAAATACCCCTGCTCGATAACCGACTTCATATGACGGAAAAATAAGGTCATAATCAAAGTTGCAATATGGGCCCCATCCACATCGGCATCCGACATTATGATGATTTTATGATAACGTATCTTATCCAGATTGACCCCCATACTATCTTCTTCCGTTCCGGGAGTAATGCCTAAAGCTTTAAAAATCATTACAATTTCATCACTTTCATATACCCGGTGACGCATAGCTTTCTCTACATTGAGAATTTTTCCTCTCAACGGTAAAATAGCCTGAAACTGACGATCCCGTCCCTGTTTAGCAGAACCACCTGCTGAATCTCCCTCGACCAAGAATATTTCACAATTAGCCGGATCATTATCCGCACAATCAGCTAATTTCCCAGGTAAGCCAGAACCGGAAAGGACAGATTTACGCTGTACTAAATCCCTGGCCTTACGAGCCGCGTGCCGGGCTGTCGCTGCCAATATCACCTTGTCGACAATCGCTTTGGCATCTTTGGGATGCTCTTCCAAATAATTAGCTAATGCAGCACTAACCGCCTGAGAAACAGCTGCTCCAACTTCAGTATTACCTAATTTTGTTTTGGTCTGCCCTTCAAACTGAGGCTCTTGAACCTTTACAGAAATAACAGCAGTTAAACCTTCCCGAAAATCATCCCCACTGATGTCAAATTTCAATTTGGATAACATACCGGTCGTATCCGCATAATTCTTCAACGTCTGAGTCAACCCCCGGCGGAAACCGGCTAAATGAGTACCTCCTTCTTTCGTATTGATGTTGTTTACATAGGAAAAAACATTTTCCGTAAAAGAAGTATTATAATGTAAAGCCACCTCTATCGGAATTCCATTCTTTTCCGTATTGATATCAATTGTGTTCTCGATTAATTTCTCCCGACTGGCATCGATAAATTCTACAAATTCTTTTAAACCATATTCAGAATAAAATACTTCATGCCGGGGCTGATTTGTCTCCGGGTCTACTTCCCTCTTATCGGTCAACGATAAACGGATCCCCTTATTCAAATAGGCCAATTCACGTAAACGGGTCGCCAGTGTGTCGTACTTGAATTCTGTTACATAAAAGATCGAAGCATCTGGCTTAAAGGTAATAGTCGTTCCAGTACGGTCGGTTTCTCCCATAATCTCGACATCCCCTTGGGGACATCCTTTACAAAATTCTTGCCGCCAAATTTTTCCTTCCCGATAAATTTCTGCTACCAGTTTATCTGAAAGAGCATTCACACAGGAAACACCAACTCCGTGCAATCCTCCGGATACTTTATAAGAATCTTTGTTAAATTTTCCTCCGGCATGTAATACGGTCAGCACAACCTCCAAAGCAGATTTATTTTCTTTAGCATGCTGAGCTGTCGGTATTCCGCGCCCATTATCCCGGACAGTAATGGAATTATCCTCATTAATACATACCTGTATGTGATTACAATAGCCCGCCAACGCCTCATCAATAGAGTTATCCACCACCTCATATACCAAATGATGCAAACCATCGGTATTTACATCTCCAATGTACATAGAAGGACGTTTTCTTACGGCTTCCAAACCTTCCAATACCTGAATGCTATCCGCAGAATATTCTTCCTGTTCCAATTTCACTTTTTCTTCTTCGCTCATATAATTAGATTAATTATTTTCTTCGTGATTTTAAAACCGTTTTTCCAAAAACATACAAATATAATCATTTTTCCCCGAAAAAACAGTTTTTCGAAGCACAAAATCCACCTTAAAAAGGTTGGGACAAGCCCTTTTTTTCAAGCCGTTCTTTTAGTTAGTTTCTCTAAGATAAAGGCAGGTTTCTTTCCACTTTTCATCCATAAAAAATCTGAGGAATTTCTACTCTCCGGATCCTGTATCCGCTTGGTAAAAATTCCTCAGAAATGGTCGTATACCCCCGGTTATTAGCTTTTCTCTCCCTTATTCCGGTTCTTCGGCTCTTTCCGTCTCAACGTACCTCATCCTTAAACTCAATTATTCCCGGCGTCGTCCCTTTATATTGAGGCATCTCCATACCGACAGAAGCATTTATATAGGTAGGATCACATACGACATAACGGTGCCCCTTGTGAGTAAATGCGTCCCCCTCTACAGCAACGTCTCCGAAACAGACGGCAGTTGCAATATGCCCCGGATAATCCAAACCCACGACCTCTAAACCCGTTAAATTCCGAACCAAACGCGCAAAAAAAGCAGCTCTGTCTTCACAATCACAAAAAGGATAAGCTAAAATTTCTTCCGGATAAAAATATTTTTCTCTTCCGAACTGCTCTTCATCCGTCTGATAGTCAAAAGAAGTTTGAACAAAATTCAATAAAATACCCACAAATTCCGGTAAAGAACATTTCGTGCGAATATCCCCGAAATATTTCACGATATACTCCTCCGTCTTTTGAGGCAGAGCCGTCGCAAAATAAACAGGAAGATCTGTCAGAGGCATATCACTGTAAAAAGCAATATTGGCTGTATTATAAGGCAGAGCCATCTGCATGTCGGGAAATTTTTTCAATTTTAGCTCTCTCATCTTCCAGGCATCTCCAATATTCAAAGGAAGCGAAAGATTGAGATCTACTTCTTTTAATCCCTTGTCAGTTGCATTTTTCCCATAAGTATAGAGCCTGTCAAGTTTGTCTTTTCCAATATAATAATATTTTTTACCGTCTAATGTAAAATAAGATAACTCGTATATCTTCGTAGAAAAAGCCATTAATAAACATAATTTATCCTGAGAACGTCCGATCTTTACGTCTAATCCCTGTTGACGAAGCAAAAAGAAACAAAACAATATACGATCATTTTCATTCTCAAACAATTTTTGTGCAACAGCTTCTACCAAACGATATACTCCCCAGTCGTTTAACCCAAACGCCTGGGCTTGCTCCTGTAATACGTTCAAAAAGTCTTCGTAAGGTGTTGCACTCATTTTTTCCCAATATGCAGCAATCTGCTCTTCTGAATACCCTTCTCCTCCGATTTTCATTTTGGCCGAAAAGGGTATCTCTAAAGTAACACCGTAGAATGAAAATGTCAATTTTTCAGGTAAAACACTGGGTTTGCTCGGCCTCACAACAACCGGTTTGATTTCAGGCAAAGCAGGTAAAGGATTATCTATTACGGGACCTGTAATAGGACGAAGATTAGTGTCTGGAACAAAAGGCGGGCGTTTCGGTTTCGGTTCCTCTGGAAGGGATTCCCCCTTAAAGCTTTCAAACTGCTGCCACTCCCGTTTTAAAAAATCAGCAAACTCCCTATTCCTTTCACTTATATAATTGTGATACTCCTGTGCCCTTTGTTTTTTAAATTGTTCAAATTCATCTTTCAGATTTCCCTGGGCAAACAAAGACAAGGCCCCCGAAACGAAAGTCAACAGTATTACTAATTTTTTCATCTTTTTCCGAATTTCACGAACAATAAAATAAGTATTCTCAATTCTTTATTTTTATATGCCAACCCGCCTGAAGTAAATTTCCTTGAATTCCCATATTTCCCAATCGGATACTCACTTTTTCTTTTATCAATTCCCGCTTTAGTTCCCGCTGCATATCCTGGAAACTCTCACTCATTTTCTTCAAATAAACCGTAGGAAAGGTATATAACGTTATTTCATTTAACAACGTCTCGGTAAAAGCCCCCCAAAAAGAATCCGTCATCTTACAGGCATTTCCCGTGTATTCACCGGTATATCCATCGTCCTTGTACCAATATCTCCCATAGGGAATAAGCTGGGAGCTATCATTAATTGTTGTGAGAATCTGACGGTAATTCCGATTTCCTTTACATGAATAAGTAGTCGCCTTTATCTTTTCAAACCCTTCCGCAGCAAAATCCAAAAACAGTTTCATTTCCCGCTCTTCCTTCAATTCCTTATTTTCAACTATCATAAATTCTGCCGAAGCCGAAAAACGGATTCCTCTTTTCTCGCCTTTGCTAACAGTAATCGTCACAAATACTTCTCCAAAACGGGAAGTATACTCGTCAACAATCTCATAATACAGAGAATCGGAATGAAATGTACAAGTAGCCAACACCAGCATTTTACTGTACTCCCGATCAAAAGAAAACCGTCTTTTTACAGCAGTCAGATAGTCGAATATTACTTTTATCTCTACTCCTTGCTGCAATCCGTACATAAATAATGCCCGCTGTATCGCTTGCTCCTTTGCAATTTCAGGCTGGAGACAAGGATCAGATACCCCTATAAATCTTTCCCCCTTCGGTTCAAATACCCAAAAAGGTAAGGTATCCCGGCACCCACTCCTCCACTCATAGGTTTTGACATAAGTACCCTCCGACTGCCCCCAAACGGGTAATAAAAAAATAAAACAAAATAAGATAAGAAGCAATCCCTTGCTCTCTAGAAAAAAATAATCCGGAAACTCCACTCTTCTCTTCCCCCTCTCGGAGAGAAAAGATTCCTCTTCCACAGAAATAACTCCTTTTCTGAAACTCCATAAAGAAACAGGAGTTTCCGGATTGGTTTCAGATTTATTTTTACTGTTCTTTAGCCAGATTTTCCATCTCTTCATCGAATACTTTTTTGAATTTTTCGTACTCGTAGTCGACTTTTAATTTATCGTCATTCGCAATGCGATTGTTCATTGCATTCATAATTTCATTTCCGGCAAGCTCAATGGCTACGTATACTTTATACTTTCCATCAGGAGATTTCATCGTTTTCTCACACAAAGTACGCGTTCCGCTTAATTTTTCTGATACAACAGTACGGGCTAAATCTTGAAAACGGCTCTTTGCTTCTTCCTGCTCTCCAACCTGATAGGAAGAACCGTAATTATCGATAACCCGTTTCATCGTACTGTTCATAGCCGTAGCCAATTCAGCCCGGGCTTCAGCTAACGCTTTCTTTTTAGCCATCATCATATCCGTAGATAAGCCCATTGCCGATGCCCTGAAATATTCTCCACTCGTCATATATTCCGGTCCGGAACAAGGTACGACTACTTCTACGTCTTCCTGAGGTTTCACTAATTGTTTCTGTCCACCACAACCAGCTGCCAAAATAGCAGACAATCCTAGAATAAAATAAATCTTTTTCATATTATCAGTTTATGTTTTATATTAGTCGCCTACTCTTAAGCTTTTCGGCTTCCGCATCTTAATTTTAGTTATTAGAATTGAAATCCTTTTTAATATAGTATGACTTTTTCCGCTTTTTGTGACAACCTATCAATAAATTTTTTTCTAAAATTTAAAAGAATAATACACAAATGTATAATATTTTTTCAATATTTATACCTATCTGAGGGTTCCTCTTATCATCCCATCCCTTACTGCTTCTTTAAAACAAGACTTTCATTCCTCTATTGATCGAATAATTGCTAGATATAGAGTATTCTCCTCTATTTTTCTCATAATTTATTTTTGAGAGTTGAGATAGATAAAATTATCTAAAGGGAATCATTTACCTCTCTATAATTACCATCCTCCACTTTATTATTTATGGGTAACTGATCGAAAATAATTCCACCACAATTCTTTAGCCAGTGAAGTTTCGGCTCCGGAATTGCTCCTGATGCTGAATGACACCAATGGCTTATATGCATTTGATCCAAGGATATCCCCCGCAAACAATACAGTAGACAGTCTTTTTCTAATAATTTTTATGCTACTTGAATATAATGGGGTCCGGGTAATTTCAGAGAGCAGAATACACAACACCGTAATTATTATACTCTTGTTCATAAAAATAATTCAATTATTGCTTTCCTTTTTGCATATTCTTCTTATAAAGACACAGAAGACTGCCTAAAATACTCTTTTAAGCAGTCTCTTTATACAGATAAGGAAACTTATTTCTTTTCTGTCACATCACTTTTTCTCCTTTTATTTTAATACGGTTCCCATTGTCTTCCATAATCCGCCTGCTTGTTTTCCAGAAATGACAATTAATTTCCGACCTTCCTGGTTGGCTTCTAAGATTTCTTTTCCTCCCTTTGTTACCTTACACAGAGTCATATCCTCGCTTTGTACTTCATCCGCTTTTAACGTTCCGATATTGGTTAAAATTTTCTTACCGGCCACGTCTTTTTCCACTTTTACATCAAATAACTGCCCTTTTTGTATGCCTACAGCAGAACCACAATTTACATATACGGTTACGGCCCCTTTCTTCTTATCTGATTGCTCTATGGTCACAATGGTAGATTCTAATTTAAAATGATCATTTACAAACTTCTGCATAGATGTCTTGATATAACCCAAAGTAGCTGTAATAGCAGCTTCCCGGCTATCTCCTGTCTTGGCATTCAATCCCGAATAATCAAATTGCTTACTTACTTTAATGGATCCATCCGCTATATTGGTTACTTTTACCGTGAATGAAATAATACCGTCGTAATATACACTACCGTTATCCAAGGTTTTTCGAACCGCATCCATATTTGCTACATGAGCCGTCAATAAATAATTTGCCCCCATCGTCTTCATCTGAGCCGTACGAGCCGTCTCATCCGCCATGGCCCCTTCGGAAGAACGTCTCTCTGCCTCTATTTTTAAATTGGCTTCTGCATCTACATCCACAACAGACAAACGTCCGGTCTCAGCAATTCCACCAATAATAGCATTCCGAAGTTGTTCGGGATAGGAACTTCCAATCTTAGAAGTATAAGAAAAATAATCCACTAATAAAACCTCTTTTTCCTGAGCAAAACCACCTATAACCCAACATAAACAAATTGTAAATAACACCAGTCTTTTCATCATTTCTGTTTTTTATTGTTACTAAATAAGGAATTGTATACTTTTATATTCTTGAATTCGAAATTACAGCATCTATGATCATAATTTCGATGATATTTAATTAACATATATGTTTATATCCAACATAAACGATCGATTAAATAGGAATTATGTATATAATTTATTCTTTTAGAAAATTATTTTAACATTATGAGAATAAAGTTTTTGAAACTACAAATTATTGTTTAATTTTGTTGCTGAAAATTTAAATGCCGACTTATTTAATCGATCCTTTTTTTAAATCACAACTAATTCTTCATCAACTAATTACAAAGGAATATTCCTTTTGTTTTTTCTTATAATTGTCTGATAATCAATAAAATTTGGAGTAAGGTAGTTTGTTATAAAGTATTAATTATTATAAAATTAATAAGAAGGTCCGATCAGATTTACTGCCGTTTTACACAGTAGGGCACGTCCCTAATGTGTAATTTCTAGAGGCCTAAAAAATTTAGAGGAAGAGGGATTATCTGAGTGTTTACTGTTTTAGCAAAAAAGGTCCGTCCCTCTGGATAATAAATAATTAGATATACAATCGGGTATTTTTTCTTTTCTCTTTCATCAACAAGAGATTTTGTTTGGGCTTTTATCTTTGACCGGTCTGATAGATTATAAGGGATGCTTTCTCTAGAAAGGCTACTGAAAAGTTAAAAAAAGAAGTAAAAAAAGAATGTATTCTTCTTGGGGAAAAGTTTTAAAATAAAAAGGAGGTTGTCCGGCAAGATCATAATTTTGTTTTTGGACAACCTCTTTTTGAATAAATATGTCTAATACCCGCCTTTGATTAGTGAATCAGACTAATTGTACAAGTAACACCTGCCATAACAATAGCAACCATACTCATCAGTTTGATCAGAATATTCAAACTCGGACCGGAAGTATCTTTAAAAGGATCTCCGACTGTATCTCCGATTACGGTAGCTTTATGACATTCCGACCCTTTTCCTCCTAAATTTCCTTCTTCCACATATTTTTTGGCATTATCCCACGCCCCACCGGAATTCGCCATAAAAATAGCCAATACAAAACCGGAACCTAATCCGCCAGCCAACAAGCCCATTACACCAGCCACTCCGAAAATTAAACCGACTACGATCGGAATGACGATAGCTAACAAGGAAGGGAATAGCATCTCTTTTTGAGCTCCACGGGTAGAAATCTCTACACAACGGGCATAATCCGGCTCAGCCTTGCCTTCCATTATTCCTTTGATTTCCCGGAATTGCCGTCTCACTTCGTTCACCATTTTCTGAGCCGCACGGCCGACGGCATTCATTGTCAGTCCACAAAACAAAAAGGCCATCATAGAACCGATAAATACTCCCGCTAAAACTTTAGGATTCATTAAATTGACATCATAATAGGTCATCATATCCTTTAAAGTAGCAGAAGTTGTCTGTATGATATCTCCTCCTATAGTTAAAGTTGTCTCTCCTAAACGTACTAAACCTATTTTAATTTCCTCGATGTAAGATGCTAAAAGAGCCAAACCGGTCAGAGCCGCCGAACCGATAGCAAAACCTTTGCCGGTAGCCGCTGTCGTATTCCCCAAAGCATCCAAAGCGTCTGTCCGTTGACGCACTTCTTTTCCCAGCTCACTCATTTCTGCATTCCCCCCGGCATTATCAGCAATAGGTCCATAAGCATCCGTAGCTAACGTGATTCCCAAGGTGGAAAGCATCCCGACAGCAGCAATTCCTACACCGTATAATCCCATTGACATATTTGCCATATTAAATCTGGCAGCAAAAATATAAGCAAGAATAATTCCGATTACAATGGTTATTACCGGAATCGCTGTAGAAATCATCCCCGTCCCTATCCCTTTAATAATAACAGTAGCAGGACCCGTTTCTGAACTCTTGGCTATATCTTGCGTCGGTTTGTAAGCATGAGAAGTATAATGTTCGGTTGCCTTACCGATTACGATTCCTGTCAACAAACCCACAATAACAGACCCACAAATCCAATAGCTTAATCCTAATAAATAAATGACCAAAAAACTAGCTCCGATAATCAATAGGGAACTGGCATTAATTCCTCTATCCAAAGCCCGCAATAATTGTAGTTGAGAAGCCCCTTCTTTCGTTTTTACTAAAAATATCCCGAATAAAGAAAGAATTACTCCAAAAGCAGCAATCAACATCGGAGCTAAAATCGCATTGAATTGTTGATCCGGAAAAGCCGCATAAGCTGCCGCTCCCAAAGCTGCAGTTGCCAACACAGAACCACAGTAAGATTCATACAAGTCAGCTCCCATTCCAGCCACATCTCCGACATTGTCACCTACATTGTCTGCAATGGTAGCCGGATTTCTCGGATCATCTTCCGGTATACCGGCTTCTACTTTCCCTACTAAATCAGCCCCCACGTCAGCAGCTTTTGTAAATATTCCACCTCCGACACGAGCAAATAAAGCCTGAGTAGAAGCCCCCATCCCAAATGTAAGCATAGTCGTTGTAATCATAATCGCTTTCTGACTCGCATCCGCTTCCTCCACAAAATAATCCAACACTAACCACCAAAGGGAAATGTCCAACAAAGCTAAACCTACTACAACCAATCCCATTACCGCTCCGGACCGAAAAGCTATTTTTAATCCGTCGTTCATACTTCTACGGGCAGCATTCGCCGTACGGGCAGAAGCGTAAGTAGCCGTTTTCATCCCGATAAACCCGGCTAAACCGGAGAAAAAACCTCCCGTTAAAAATGCAAACCAGACCCATTCGTTTTGCAAACCCGGTCCATAGGCCATCCATGCAAAGAAGATACAAAGGATCAAAAAGACGATCCCTACAATTTTATATTGCTGCCTTAAGTACGCCATTGCCCCTTTGCGCACATGAGAAGCTATACGCTTCATGGTATCTGTACCTTCCGATTCCTTCATCATGCCACGGAAAAACAACCAGGCAAAAAACAAGGCAATTAAAGAACAAACCGGTACAATCCAAAATAAATTGTTCTGCATAACCGATATATTTTAAATTAATATATTTAAATTTTTTTATTCAGCAGCAGGCGTTCCGATAGCAACACTTTTGCTCCGCTCTACCGACTGCAAGGCCAGATAATGATCGCCGAATTTTTGCAAATTTTCCATTTCCGTATCAAATTGATCCTGATGAACTTCTTCCTCTGCTGTCAAAGCTTCAAATAATTTTTTAGAAACAGAATCTGAAGCTGCAGCACATTCATTGGCCCACTTATTATAATCGTCTACACTTTGAATTTCCATTTTTACCGCCAACTCTAACATTTCCCTTGCATCATGAATTTTTTTCACCTCACCTGCCACCTGCATCTCTACTTCCCCTTTCAAAAAAAGGATACGCTCCGATAATTGCTCTACATGCATCATTTCCTGGATAGCTGTCCGGCGAAAAAGTCCGGAAAGCAAATCATATCCTAAATCGTCACATACAAAATGGAAATACATATACTGATGTACAGCCAGTAATTCATCATTTACAGCTCTGTTCAATAGCTCAATACTTTTTTCTCTTTTATTCATAGTCTCATGGTTTAATTAATTATATATCATACCTCCTCCCACGTTTCTTACGCCCTTCGGAATTTCTATTTATAACAAAATTTATTCTTCTTTATCAATATTCTGTCACAAAATTAATTTAATCCTCTTATTATCCAAGAAGTTCATAAATTATATTTAATAAAGTAAATTCCTCTATCTTGCACAGTCAGTAAGTAATCCGAAAAAACGGGTATCCCGAAAATATATTCTTCTGGTTTACAATATAATGTTTCCGACTAATTTCCTCTGATTTCCCGTGATCTCTCTCGTTAAACAGAAGTTAATCTAAGAAACATTTGTCTTCTTCCCGAGGGGAAGTATTTCCCCCTTTCCAGAATATATTTCCCGGATACCCGCTTTTTAACTGCGATAACCTTACTATCTGCTTTGCTGATAAAGTAAAGTATTCCGCTGTTCAATAATCCATTTATCCCCGACCTGCCGGATATTGAAGGTATCATCATCTTCCTGATTCCAGGCATATCTCCCGTTGGGTAAATTTCTACGCTCTAAGATAGGATGTATGTCCATATTCGGCATAAATACTTCTGCTTGTAAAGAATCCGCCGAAAACACAATATAAGCGGCTAAAGATTCTGCCGTGTCTTTTACTGAAGTCAATTGTACGCCGGATTCAAAAAGACGGATACAATTTTTCCGTACTTCCGACCAGGTATAACCTGCTGCTTCATTGCAGCCCTGACGATCTTCTGAAACACCCAGCTGTTTTACTTTATCCTTCGGAATAAAAGTCATCCGGATAGTACCGGCAGAATCTTTCAATTGAAGTAAATTCGGCTCGATATGATAAGAAGCAATACGTTTTAACTCCGTTAAATATTGGTCTTCTACAGCCATATCCGGACAAAACATCATGGTAACGCCTCCTACTTTTATCTTCAGTTTATCCTTCCCTTCCACGGTATAAGTTCCGAAAAAACGGTTACAGCCAGCAAAACCATACAAAGCCGTACTATCCGTAAAAAGTAAAGTAGGCATTTTCTCCGGCTTTGAAGAGAGCCCGCTCATCTCTTTTAACTGCCATTCCTGAGCTGTAAGTTCCGCATGATCTTGTTTTTTACATCCGGTTACTAAAAAAAAGAGAACCATTGTCACAAATACTGTTGTTTTCATTTTTCCTGTTTTTATTATCATTGTATCTAAATTTATACTCCATTATTTAAAATTAGTTACATTCTTCCTCTTTTACTACTTTTCCTTCCAAATCATAATCATATGTACCACAGATTTTCACCCTATAAAATTCTCCTACCTGTAAAGGCTTATCCGATTTGACAACAACTTCCGGATCGACTTCCGGAGAATCATATTCTGTACGCCCTATAAAATATCCCTCCTCCTCCCGGTCTATTAATACCCACACCGTCTGATCTAACATATTCCGGTTTATCTCTTCTGCAATCTGTTGCTGGATCTTCATAATTTTATCAGCTCTCTTCCTCTTTATCTTTTCCGGTATATCATCCAGATAATGCCGATCACAATATGTATCTTCTTCGTGAGAATAAGGAAATACTCCCAAACGTTCAAATTTCATTTCCCGTACAAATTCACATAATTCCCGAAAATCTTCTTCCCTTTCTCCCGGATGTCCGGTCATTAAAGTGGTCCTGAGAAAGATTCCAGGCACTTCCTGGCGGATTTTCCGGATCAGGCGAATGGTCTGTTCTTTGTTTATTCCCCTCCTCATCTTTTCCAGCATCGAATCACTACAATGTTGTAAAGCGATATCCAGATATTTACATACATTTTTCCTTTCCCGCATGACAGCCAGTAATTCCAGAGGAAAACCCGCCGGATAAGCGTAATGTAATTTTATCCATTTTAATCCTTCTATATCCGCTATCCGATCAATCAGTTCCGCCAATCTGTTTTTTCCATACAAATCTGTTCCATAATAAGTCAAATCCTGTGCCATCACTAGGATTTCTTTTACTCCACTCCGAACCAGCAAACGACATTCTTCCAGAATTTCATCCATTTCCCGGGATTTATATTTTCCAGTCATAAGCGGTATAGCACAATAAGAACAAGTACGATTACATCCCTCTGCAATTTTCAGATAAGCATAATGAGAAGGAGTAGTTAATACGCGCTGATTTCGGACAGAATCGTCATATTGTTTTCCCAAATATTCCAGTATTCCCTTCCAGTCAAATTTGCCGAAATATGCATCCACTTCCGGAATCTCTGCTTCCAAATCCGCTTTATAACGCTGGGAAAGACATCCCATAACCAACACTTTCCGAAGTTTCCCCGCTTTTTTTCTCTCTATTTGTTCCAGTATAGTATGGATGGATTCTTCCTTTGCATCCCCAATAAAACCGCAAGTGTTAATCACCACGATTTCCGCTTCTTTCCCTTCCTCCGATAAAGAGGCCTTATAACCAGCTTTTTCCAACTGCTTAAGTAATAATTCCGTATCCACTAAATTTTTGGAACAACCTAAACTAATAATGTTTATATACTTCATTTTCTTCAATACACTAAATTTAATAAGAAAGGCAATATGAATGGAGTGGCAAAGGTATAAAAAAACATTATCTTTGTAAGCTTATACCTGCAGAATGAATAATGAGAATCAATTACAATGGCTTCCGACTTCTGCCAAAGAAGTAAAAGAAAGGGGCTGGGAAAGTCTCGATGTGATCCTTTTTTCCGGGGATGCCTATGTCGATCATCCTTCTTTCGGGGCCGCTGTCATCGGTCGCCAATTAGAATCTATCGGTCTGAAAGTAGCTATTGTCCCTCAACCCAATTGGCAGGATGATTGGCGGGATTTTAAGAAACTGGGACGTCCCCGTCTTTTTTTCGGAGTGAGTGCTGGTTGTATGGATTCTATGGTAAACCATTATACAGCAGCAAAACGTAAGCGTTCGAATGATGCTTATACGCCCGGAGGGAAATCCGGTTTCCGGCCGGATATGCCTACCATCGTCTATACCCGGATTTTAAAGCAATTGTATCCGGATGTACCGGTGATCATCGGAGGGATTGAAGCCTCTTTACGACGGCTCACCCATTACGATTATTGGAAAGATCGTCTACGCCCCTCTATTTTGGTAGAAAGTGGCGCAGACATGCTCGTTTATGGAATGGGAGAAAAACCGCTGACGGAACTTTGCAGGTTATTAAAAAGAGAGATTCCGTTCTCAACATTGACAAATATCCCGCAAACTTGTGTATTACGGAATAAAAATGGAAATTATGCAACGAATAAAAAATGGAAAGTCATTCATTTGTTTTCCCACGAGGAATGTCTGAAAGATAAAAAAAAACATGCCCGGAATTTTCGTTTTATTGAAGAGGAATCCAACAGCCTGGAAGCAGCAAAGTTAGTTCAAAATGTGGGAGATCTCCAAGTGATCGTAAATCCTCCCTATCCCCCTATGACAACAGCGGAAATTGACGCTGTATACGCCCTTCCCTTTACGCGGCTTCCTCATCCCCGCTACAAAGGGAAAGATATTCCTGCGTATAGTATGATCCGGCATTCCCTCACCCTTCACCGGGGATGTTTCGGCGGATGCGCTTTTTGTACGATATCGGCTCATCAAGGTAAATTTATTTCTTCCCGTTCGGAAAAATCAATTCTGCAAGAACTGAAAAAAATTACAGAAATGCCGGACTTTAAAGGAACCATCAGCGACCTAGGAGGACCGTCCGCTAATATGTATCGGATGCAAGGGAAAGATTCCTCTTTATGCACCCGCTGTAAAAGAGCATCCTGCACTTTTCCTTCGGTATGCAAAAACTTAAACACCGATCATTCTGCTCTATTGAATATATATAAGCTGGCCCGAAACCAGAAAAATATCAAACACGTTTTTATCGGATCTGGAATTCGCTATGACCTTTGTTTACATGATACCGGCAACCCTGCTGTCAATCAAAAAAATACCGAATACCTTCAAAATGTAATCCAATACCATGTTTCCGGTCATTTTAAAGTAGCTCCGGAACATGTTTCCGAACGAGTTTTACAAGTAATGCGTAAACCTTCTTTTTCCTTATTCTATCAATTAAAAAAACAATTTGACATCCTGAATCAAAAGTACGGCCAACAACAACAAATCGTACCTTATTTTATCTCTTCTCATCCGGGATGTCAACTGGAAGATATGGCCGAATTAGAAGCTATTACACGGGATCTGAATTTCAAATTAGAACAAGTACAGGATTTTACACCGACACCCATGACATTGGCGACTACTATATATTATACAGGATATCACCCCTATTCGCTAAAAAAACTACTTTCCCCCAAAACAGATATTGAAAAAAAACAACAAAATCTATTCTTTTTTTGGTATAAACCTGAAGTACGGGAAAAAATCATCTGGATGTTGAGAAAAATGAATCGGACTGATTTGATCTGGAAAATATTTAACAAATAACAAATTCAGACGGAAAATTTTATATTCTTTTCCAAATCACTAATTTTGAAATAAATTAGGACAATGAGCTTTTAAAAAGACGGAATTATGAAATACGGGATTTTTATTTTTATACTGTTCACCTTATTGTCTTGCCAGCATAAAGTGAAGCAATTGCACAAACAAGGTATGGATTATATTTTACAGGAAAAATATGAACAAGCCATTCCTCTATTTTCTAAGGCGATACAAACGGATAAAGATTGGTTGCCCGCTTATTATAACCGAGCCATTTGTTATGCCAATACCAAGCAATATCCAGAAGCATTAAAGGATTTTAATTATATTTTAGCCAATTGTCCAGCTCAAGCCGAGGCTTATTTCAACCGGGGAATCGTATACGAAAACCTGGGACTTTATTCCAACGCTATAAAAGATTATTCCCGGGCCATTCAATGCCAACCGGATTTGATAACCGCTTACCACTACAGAGGTATAGCCCGTTTTTATATGAAAGACTACGATGGAGCACTTTCCGATTATAATCAAGCTATGAATTTAGGACTTTCTGAAACCGGTCTTTATTTTAACCGGGGAGTTATTTTACAGATAAAAAAGAATTATAAAGCCGCTATACGCGATTATAGCCAGGCAATTCAAATTGATCCTTCCAATCCCAAGCTCTTTTACAACCGGGCTATTGCAAAAATGTCACTCAATCAAATGGAAGAAGCATTAAAAGATCTGGAAATTGCAGCTCGTTTGGGATATGAGAAAGCGGAAGAAACCATTCATATCTATTTTAAATAGCTGTTGCTTCCGAAATTTCAGTTTTCCCACAAAACGATCCAATGTTTCTCCTCCCCCCCGGCCACTGCTAAAGGCTCCGCAGATTGAAAAAGAAATTTCTGATCTATTTTTGAGTTCGAATCAACTATCTATTAAGCAAATAGTTATTTGCATAAATATACATGTCTGAAAAAATGACCGCTTTTACCCCAATCTTTAAGAATTTGCCAGTACCTTTTAACTGGCATAGACAATAACGGAATAGTTTTTAAGCCCAGATGCCAGAGATACCAAATGAAAAACACATGGGAAAACGGCAGAATATCTTTTTCTCTGATATTTACAGGGAAATCATTTTGATAGTATTTTAAAAAAAATGTTTCAACAAAGTGTAAACAAAAAAATTACACAGTAGGGCACGTCCCTACTGTGTAATTTGGGAATTTGCTGGATTACACTTTTCTATACCAACACAAAAAGGCTATCGCAATGCGACAGCCTTTTATGTTTACAAAAGATAAATCTAAAATTATTCAGCAACAGCTTCTACTGCAGACTGAGCAACTTCGCTTCCGTTTACAGCAGCATTTATGCTAGCAGAATTGGAAGATACTTTCGTCATGACCGGATTTTGAGCAAATGGGAAGTCTACAGTGAAATTCAGATAGCCACCCTCTGCATTTTCAATAAAGTAGCAAAATCCTAGATAAGTAGCTTTAGTACCACCTGACAAAGAAACTTCTTGTCCTACCCATTCTACTTTGTCTCCATTTAATATACCAGCCATACAAGCGCTTGTCTCAGGATTGGCCGTAGTAACATAAGAAAATTTACCACCAGTACTCGGAATTAAACCTGTTAAATGAACCGGATAAACTATTCCATCAGAGTCTGTATAGGTTCCCAAATCTTGTTCGGTATAGATAGCAACAGCATGCTGATCAGGAATATATTTCATTGTAAAGGCATACTTCGCATCGGTAGCTACTACAGATTTACCCCAACCTGCAACGGTATAACTTTCTCCAGCTACTTTCTGAGCAATTACAATCGTGTAATTTCCTTCTAAAGCACTGGAGCTTACAGTCCATGTTCCGATATAATCTTCATAAGAAATTACTTTCGGAGCAGCCTGATTCACCGTAATCTCAGCGGTTTTTTCACCCATAGTCAGGGTTACTTTAGCGGTACGGGCTTCTGCGGTATTAGCAGCAGCATTCAAGGTTACTTTCCCTTCTGCAGCTGTAGCTGTCAACCAACTTTCGCTGGAAGCAGCGGTAAATGTAGCCGTAGCTGTCACTTTTACTACTTCTTCTCCGCCTTCAGCCGTAAAATCTACCTGTGTTTTTTCAGGAGTTAATTCGTCAACCGGAGCTTCTTTACCAGCTTGGGTTACCGTTACATTGACAGTTTGTTCACCAGCCGTAAAGGTAACTTTAGCCGTACGGATTTGGGTTTCTTCATTGGCCGTAACTGTTACGGTTGCCTCAGC
>NZ_JH594596.1:1199482-1243106 GCF_000243215.1 Odoribacter laneus YIT 12061
ACAAACTGTCAATGTAACAGTAACCCAAGCTGGTAAAGAAGCTTCGGTTGACGAATTAACTCCTGAAAAAACACAGGTAGATTTTACGGCTGAAGGTGGAGAAGAAGTAGTAAAAGTGACAGCTACGGCTACATTTACCGCTGCTTCCAGCGAAAGTTGGTTGACAGCTACAGCTGCAGAAGGGAAAGTAACCTTGAATGCTGCTGCTAATACCGCAGAGGCCCGTACCGCTAAAGTAACCCTGACTATGGGTGAAAAAATCGCTGAGATTACGGTGAATCAGGCTGCTCCATTCAAAGCTGACTACAACAGTTACATCGGCACCTGGAAAGTAAAAGGTACGACTGACGACGGAAGAGTGGAATACAATAATGTAATCATTACTGCAAAAGAAAATGGGAAAAGTTACAATGTTGCGGGTTGGACTCATAATGCAGCAGCTGCACAGCAGTTTCCTCTTACAATGCATTATCAAAGCGACGGTTCGGTCGTGATTAAAGGACACCAAGAATTACTCTCGGAAGGAGAGGGCACAGAGATGAAGGTACTGGTTGTCGCAGGTGTTTTCCCCTATAATAACGGCTATTCTTTGTTGAGAAACGGAGAAATTGGTGGAGGTGAAACAGAGGGACATGATGTATTTATGGGAAAATACGATGGGAATGAATTGAAAATGATTGGACAGGACGCTAAAACAAGTGTCGGCACATTTAAATTTGGTGCTCTGAAATATTATATGTATCAATATAATTCGGAGAAAAAAGAATTCGGCTTCTATTATTTAACGGATGACAATGATGGTTATGCATGGGATCCGGTAATGACAAAAGTAAGTAATAATACTTCATCTGTTAATTCCATTTCAGGCGCATTCCCTTCCGTTGAAAAATTGGCTAATCCTCTCCCTGCTTCCCTTTCTGCTCAATAATTTTTTAACCAAAAGTTGTTATAAAAATGAACTAAAATAAAAACGAGGTCTCTTTCGACCTCGTTTTTATTTCGTTTGTACATTCTTTTAAAAAGAAGAAAAAAACAAACATCCCTATAGAGCTTTAAAAATTCGATTCGGGAACACAAAATAAAGATAACCTAAAATTTTCTTTGTAGCAATAAGCTTTCATCCAAAAGACCGCAGCCAAACATTATCTGTATTTGATTAATATCTCCCTTCTCCAGTCGTTTGTGTTTTTCAGTCAGGTGCTCCATTCGCTGCCTCTTCAAACGTTTTTCCCAAGCAGCTGTGTTTGAAACCATAACCTTTTTTCAGGAAAGAGATAGGACAGAGAACGATCTAAGAAAAAATAAAGAATACATTCTGCTAAGTTTTATTGACTATAAACAGCATAAAAAAAGCTGCCTCGTGCGAGACAGCCTTTATAGACAGGTATAACTATTATTTCATAGCTGCTTTTATCTGTGCATACAATTCTTTTACATCGGGATTTTCCGGAGCTAAAGTTTTTGCCTGTTCTACATAACCTAAAGCTTTTCCAAAATCGCTTGTAGCTTTCTCTTTTTCTGCAGCATATTTTTCTTTATCTGTGTTGGCAAAAGAAGTGGCTTTCTGCAAAATGCTGGCACCATTGTTAAAATACAGAGAACCCAAAGCCATATAAGCCTTTATTTTCAAATCTTTATTGGAAAGAGTCGTAATTTTTGTATAGTTTTCTGCAGCTGTGGTTAAATTATTAGCCTTTTGTGCTTCTACTCCTTTCTTCAGGAAGTAAGTCCCATACATATTTTCTAATTTTGCATTTCCCGGTACGGCTTTCAGCCCTTCTTCCAAAGTAGTAACCATTTCTCCTTCTTTTTTCAAATCTTCTTCTGCCTGTGCTTTTCCTAAATAAGAACTTCCTATTTTATAATTGTTCTTTATCGCCATTTCAAAATATTTTTCTGCTGCAGCATAATTTTTTGATTTGGTAGCAGCTACGGCCGTATTATAAATATAAGCCTTATCTGCATAATTGACAGCTTTCAGGTATTTTTCAAAATTAGCGAAAGCTTCCGTATAATTTTTAGCTTTCCATGCAACATTACCGGCATTTTTCTCCGCTGCCCCCGGATCTTGTGCAAATAAACTTCCCGTCAATAAACTTACCAAAATCAATAACACTGTTTTTCTCATAGCTTTTCTTACTTTTATTTATGTGACATAATTGTTTTTTCTTTGGGCAACTAAGATAATAATGTCTCCTAAAACTTCAAAACAGAATTAGTCATTTTTAACACAAAATTAGTTATAAATGCTCACAAAATCTGACTTTTTCTATTTTTACTCTCCCGTTCTCCCTGTTTATTTTTCCTTATCTACTAATTGCAATATCTTTAACAGTCCTTGTTCGTCTTCTTCGTCAAAAGCCCCGAGCTGATCACTGTCAATATCCAGACACCCGTATATTTGTCCTTTTTCATCTCTTAAAGGAAGGACAATCTCACTTTTTGTGGCCGGATTACAAGCGATATGACCTGAAAATTCTGCCACATTCTTCACAATAACTGTTTTTCCCGAATCGACCGCAGCCCAACACACACCTGTATGTTGACGTAATTTCTGGCAAGCAACGGGTCCCTGATAGGAACGGACAATCAATTCTCCTTCTACCAATACATAAACTCCGGTCCAAAAAAACAGTTGCATCTTATGATGTAAAACAGCCTCTATCGTTGCTAAACGCGCCCAACGATCCGGGGTAGTCACTACATAATGACTGATTTGCTCATAAAGCCGTTCGTATTTTTCCAATTTTTTCGACATCCCGCTGAATTTTATTGATTCAAAACATCTATATGTTGCAATATATCCACCAAATGTCTCCACCACATTTCAACCGTCTTTGTATTTACTTTTTCATCCGGAGAATGTACCCCTCTCAAGGTAGGCCCAAAAGAAATCATATCCATATCCGGATATTTCTCTAAAAATAAACCGCATTCCAGTCCCGCATGTATAGAACGGACTATCGGTTTTTTCCCGAACAAACGCTCATAGGAAGCCACCGCAACTCTTAATACCGCCGAATCCGGATTTGGAGCCCAACCGGGATACCCCTCCCCATGCGTAACTTTCGCTTGAGCCAAACGGAATACGGCAGCCATCATATGAGCAACATTCAGTTTTTCAGAATTTATATCGCTTCGTTGAGAACTAGTTATCCATATTTTCCGCTTGTCCTCCATTTTCAGAGCAGCCAGATTCGTAGAAGTTTCTACCATACCCGGCATCCGGTAACTCATCGCAAAAACACCATGCGGGCAGGCATACAAAGCATTTAATAATCGACAGGTACAATCGGCTGTCAAGACGTCCTCCGGTAAATTTACCGATTCCATTTCCATTTTCAATCCCGGTTCAGTCACTCCCCACACAGATTCCATCTCAGCCTGATATAAATTGAATTCCACTCTTACCTGTTCTTTGTATTTTTCATCAAAAACAATCGAAGCAAAAGCTTCCCGGGCAATGGCATTTCTCAAATTCCCACCTGTAAATTCTGCTACCCGGATCGGATATTTTTCATTTAAATCCCATAAAAAACGATTCAGTATTTTAATCGCATTTCCTCTTCCTTTATTAATATCGTCTCCCGAATGTCCTCCTCTTAATCCCTTCACCGTAATCTTTACAGCAAAAGTCCCCGTTCCGGACTCTTCCATCTCTATAGGCATTTCCACCACTGTATCCATACCACCGGCACAACCAATAAAGAGTTCGCCTTCATCTTCCGAATCCAAATTCAATAAAATCCTCCCTTTAAAAAAACCGGGCTTCA
Organism: Odoribacter laneus YIT 12061; assembly: GCF_000243215.1. Taxonomy (GTDB): domain Bacteria; phylum Bacteroidota; class Bacteroidia; order Bacteroidales; family Marinifilaceae; genus Culturomica; species Culturomica lanea. The sequence continues at coordinate 1,203,256 of NZ_JH594596.1, forward strand.
AAGCAAATGCTCCGGTTAAGCCACATTCTTCATTTACCGTAAAAAGACATTCCAGCGGACCGTGTTTGATATCTTCCGAAGCCAAAAGAGCCAGCTGAGCCGCCATACCTATTCCGTCATCTGCGCCCAAAGTAGTACCCTTCGCTTTTACCCATTCTCCCTCTATATAAGGTATAATCGGGTCCTTCTCAAAATCATGCACAGTACCCGCATTTTTCTCACATACCATATCCATATGGGCTTGCAAAACAACCGTAGGAGTTTGTTCCATACCCGCAGAAGCAGGCTTACTGATCAATACATTACCCGCTTCGTCCTGTTTTGCAGGGAAACCCCGTTTTTCTGCAAACGCCATCAAATAAGCAGCCATTTTCTCTTCCCGGGTAGAAGGCCTCGGAATACGGCAGATCTCTTCAAAATAATGCCATAATGCCTCCGGCTGTAATCCTTTTAATTCCATCCTAATATTAATTTTTATAATTTTATTCCTTATTTCATCATATCCGTTAATTTCCTCATCACCCACATACAAGATTTAATCTCCGAAGGGGTTAAGGTGAAAGTTAAATCCGTATGAACCTGCTCTTCAATTTGAAGAAGCGCCTTTTGAACCTGCATCCCCTTCTCTGTCAAAATAACAAAATTATTTCTTCGGTCTTCCTGACTCATCGTACGCTGCACAAATCCCCTCTTCGTCAAAGTATTTAATAATTTCGTTACATTGTATTTATCTTTTTGTAATTTCCGCGAAATGGCCTGCTGATTTATATGATCCCCTTCCCATAATACTTGAAGCAATTCGAATTGTTCGCGACTAAGATCATATCCCGCTTGTTGAAAAGCCCTGTTTAACGTTTTGGTATACCCTCTTTCGGCTTTACTTAGATAAACTACTAATTCCCGGATATCGTTCATAGCGATGTTGCATTTTATACTATTTGCAAACTTAAGGAATATTTTAACATCTTATTAAAAAGAGAGAATTATTTTATAATTTTTTACCTCAAATTTCTATGCCTTTTTTGCATTTTGTTGTATCTAAATTAATTTTTAATAATTTAATTTATACAAGAACAAAATATATAAATTTATTTTACTTTTTGATAATTATTTTTTATTATTGTCCATTATGTTGTATGTGGATAACAAAAGCGTATCAAAATTATTTATTAGCTCGCTAACCTTTCTGTTATGGAAAAACAATTGGACGCCATTGCTCGCACGATTGAAGAGCACTGTCAAAAAGAAAACGGGAATTACAGCCTTTTAACGGGTAATATGGGGGAGATTCTCTTTCTTTATTATTATTCTCTCAGGAATAAAAACTATAAAGAAAAAGCGGAAATACTACTGGACCAATTGACGGAAAGTCTCTCGACTTCCTCTTATTACCAATTTTCTTATTGTAACGGCTTGGCAGGCTTTGGCATCGGAATGCATTTGTTGGCAGAGGGCGGGTTTATCGAAGATTCGCCGGATATGCTGGATGACATAGATATCGTATTAAATCATTACCTGGAACAGGAAATTCAATTAAAACATTTTGATTTTCTACACGGAGTAATCGGAATGGGATTCTATTTTTTAAAACATTACAAGTATAAACCCTCAGCATCTCTGTTACAACTTCAAAAAATCGTCAAGTATCTGGAGCAAACCGCTATTTCAACCCCTCAGGAGGATACGTTGAAATGGGAAATTGTCAATTGGCATTTGCCCCATCAAGCCCATACAAAATACAATATTTCACTTTCTCACGGAATGTCAAGTATTGCCATTTTTCTCTCCCGTCTTTTGCAACTGGACATCAACCCGGAAGGAAAGGTTCGTAAATTACTGGAAGGTACTCTTCACTATATTCTCCGGCAAAGAATAGATGAAAAAATATATGATTGTTATTTTCCCTCCACTTCACTAGAAAATCCGGGACCGGTAAATAAAAGTCGCCTGGCCTGGTGTTATGGGGATTTAGGAATTGGCATTGCTTTATGGCATGCCGGAAAAGCTTTGGGTAGAAAGGAATTAATCGATTATGCAATAGAAATTTTTGAATTTTCTGCTACCCGAAAAGACCTTAAATCCAATTATGTCTGGGATGCAGGCTTATGTCACGGCTCCGCCGGAATTACACAGATCTTTTTCCGGATGTGGCAGGAAACGCGTCTTCCGTCTCTGCAATCCGCCTATGAATACTGGAAAAATCAAACTTCTCTCTTTGCTAACCGGCCGGAAGGACCCGCAGGTTACCAATCTTACGATCCGACCCAACAAAGCTGGGAAACAAAATATTATATATTGGAAGGGGTAGCTGGTATCGGTTTGACTCTACTATCCCCCCTCCACAGTGCATGGGATGAAATTCTATTGCTAAATTTCAATTAAATGCACATAAGTAATATCAGACATGAAACGAATTTAAATATATCCTATGTATCAAGCCTTCGATCAAATCGTATTCCGCTTCCCTCACTATCCCCTGGAAGTCATCAAAAAAGCTTTATCACAAAAAGAATATTTTCAGGAAATGATACGTTCAGATTTTTTTGAAGAAGCCATCTATTTTGCTTCTCCAGATCTTTACGAAGAATTACAAAAATATAAAGCCGGAAAAATAAAAGAAAAAGATTATATCCGCGTAGAAAACGCCCTGTTCAAATATTTGGCCAGAATGTCCAGCCGATGTACCCCATTCGGGTTGTTTTCTTCCTGTGCAACAGGGGAAAAGGGAGATCTGTCAGAAGTCCTCCTGACTCATCAGGTAAATATCCACGTACGTTTTGATATGTTATACCTCTGTAACTTATCTCAGGAATTGGGAAAATTACCGGAAGTAAGAAAAATAGTAAAATATTATACCAATACTACCCTCTATACACAAGCCACAAAAATTCGTTATATCGAATACCGCTTTGATACAGAAAAAAGAATATATCAGTTGGTAGAAGTCAGCAACACTCCTTATTTACGGGATATCATCAAAATTGCCCGGAAAGGATGTACTTTTGCCGAATTGATCAAGTTTCTGACAGCTGCAGGAGAAGTAAGTGAAGAAATAGCCCGTTCTTACATCGATACCATTATAGACAATCAATTGCTTGTGAGTGAAATTGACCCTATAATCACAGGATCCGATTTTTTTGAACACATTTTAAAAGTTATTGAAAGACTGGACACAAATTCGGAATATTATCAAAAATTATCCCGTATCAATCGTTTACTGCAAAAATTACCTTTTGCTGTCCCCTCGGAAGTCATTGCCTTATGCAATCAAATAGAGGAAGAAGTCAAACAACTGCATATTCCTTTTCAAAAAAAATTTCTCCTTCAGGTGGATACCATCAGGAAACTGGAAAAAGCTACTCTAGACAACACTCTTTTAACCACGCTACAGGATAGCATGGAATTTCTCAACAAAATTACTCCACGCTATACAAACAACACGCTTACTAATTTTATAAAATGTTTTAGCGAAAGATATGAAGAACAGGAAATCCCTTTGTTGGAAGCTTTGGATCCGGAGAGGGGTATTGGCTATCCGGCACACGAAATAAACGATCTGCATCCTTTACTCGGCGGATTGATAATCCCCGGACGCGTGGACCCTAATGCTTCTGTGCAAACGAATCTTTTCCCGATTCACCAAATTCTCTTAAAAAAGTTAGTGACGTTCAATCCCCAGACGGATCAGGAAATCCTGCTTTCCGATGAAGATGTCAAAAATTTACAACCGAATTGGGAAGATTTACCTGCTACGATGTTTACCAAATTTCAGATCTTGAATTTCTCAGAGAATCCCCGGGATTATACCTTGGTTGTAAACAATTTTAACGGAAGTAGTGCAGCAAATTTATTAGGACGCTTTGTTTATTGTGATCCCTCTATTCAGAAATTAGTAGAAAATATTGCCCGGAAAGAACAGGAGATTTATAAAGATCAGGTGGTAGCGGAAATTTCCCATATCCCGGATTCCAGAGTAGGAAATGTATTAGCTCGTCCGAATTTCCGGGAATATGAAATTTTATATCTGGCGAATTCTACGCTGGAACGGAAGCGAATCCTCTACCCGGCTGATTTATTCTTGTCCGTTCGGAACAACCGTCTGCTTTTACGTTCTCAACGATTGAATAAATATATTATTCCACGCCTCTCCACTGCTCATAATTATAGAAATAACCCCACTCCTGTATACCGTTTTTTATGCGATTTGCAAAGTCAGGGAGTAAGGGCTTCTCTTTTGTTTAACTGGGGAAGTATCGAACAACAACTAGAGTATTTACCCCGGGTAAGGTATAAAAATATCATTCTGTCGGAAGCCAATTGGAAAATTTCCGTTAAAAGTCTGGAAAACCTGATAAAAGAAACGGATTCAAAAAAATTAATGGAAGAAGTGAAAAACTGGCAAACCCAGTTGAAATTACCCCGTTTTGTTTTCCTGGCCGATGGAGACAATAAACTCCTGATTGACCTAGAAAGCAGGGAAAGCACACGGGTTTTCCTGAATATGCTAAGTAACCGGAGACAAATTACGCTGGAAGAAGCATTATGTGATCATTACGCTCTGACAAAGGACACCGAAGGCTTTTCCTATATGCATGAATGTATTGTTTCTTTCTACAAATCTTAAAATGCTACCCCATGAAATCCACCTCAAAAAGAACCTTTTACCCGGGAGATGAATGGCTATACTTCAAATTATATACCGGTATCAAAACGGCCGATGATATCTTGATTCGTTCTGTGTTTCCGGTCGTGAAAAAACTGATGCGGGAAGAAATTATTACAAAATTCTTTTTTCTCCGTTATTCCGATCCGGATTTTCACATTCGTTTCCGGGTGTTAGTAAAAAATCCTAAAGATTTAGGCTATATTCTGTATACCGTAAATCAGAAATTACAAAGAGCATGCAAAAACGCACAAATCTACCGGATTCAAGTGGATACCTATAACCGGGAATTAGAACGTTATGGGAAGGATCATATCGAATTTTCGGAAAGTATTTTCTCTGCCGATAGCGAATGTGTGTTATCTATACTTAAAATTCTCTGTAAAAAAGATGAAAATTACAGGTGGATGGTCGCTCTCAAAATGATCGATTGTCTTTTCAATGATTTTGGTCTCTCTTTAACAGAAAAAGCTTCCTATATAGAAAAAATGAGTCTTGGCTTTAAACAGGAATATGGATTCGATATTCACAATATCAAACTCTTAAACAAAATATACCGGCAGCAAAAACCCAACGTAAATTTGATCTTGAATAATTTACAAAAAGCGCCCGAAGAAATCAGGCGCAGCTATCCTTTTTTGCAAAAGCGTTCCCATAAACTGAAAGAACTGATAGAGGCAGAACAAGCAGTGCCTTTAAACAATCTCTCTTCTTATATACACATGATGATGAACAGGTTATTCCCCTCTAAAAACAGAATTTACGAATTGGTTATTTACGATTTCTTGTTTGAATATTACAGAAGCGAATTAGCCCGAGAACGACACCAAAAACATTGAGATACGCCCCTTCTTTTCTGAAACGGTAATCGGATGCTTCTTGGCCCTACAAAACATACAACCTTTCCCTGAAAAAATGTTTCAGGCCTCCCCGAAAGTTTCGAAAGACTGCCGGGGAGCCGTTCAGCTAAGCTGTAATAATCCCTTCTTTCGGATCATTTCTATAAAAACCGGATATTCCTCCGGTAAAGAATACGGCTTTTCATTTACTTTTACGACGGCTTCTTCTAAATTCAGGGTAATCTGATCTCCTACCCGATATGCTTCCAGTATTTGAGGAGCGATAATGATCCATAAACCACAATTGACAGCCATCCGGTAAAAACTTCGGTCGACCGATTTTACAATTACGGCAGCGATTCCGGATTCCACTAAACCTATCGCAGCATGTTTTATCAATCTTCCTCTTCCGAAATCCTCGCCGGCTAAAATAATATCACCGGCTTGTACCCTGCTGGCAAAGGTTCCATCCAAACCTGCGAGAAGATAAGGTCTCATCGCTTCGGCACATTCTATCGGTATTTTATACGTCCTTTTTTCCGGAAACAATTGCTCTGCAGCAATATGATCAATATCGGCATAATTCCATATATTCCTGTTTTTCCGGTCCTCTCCTGTCCCTATAGTAATGGCTTCTATAGGAACAGTCCAATACTCAAATACGTTCTCCGGATAGGCTATCTCTACATCCAATTTTCCCCGTAAAGCCGTCATAGCTACGGTAGCTGGAGAAGCGATGTATTTTTCCACTCCCACATCTGTCATATGGCGCATAGAATGGCTATTGGTCGTGGAAATAAAGCGTTTTGTCTCCGCCCCTAACATATGACTACTTCCTAAACAAGGTCCGCAACTCGCCCCTAAAACGGATGCCCCAGCTTTCACTATAGCATCGATCAACCCCTCCTTTATAGCTTGTATATATATATCCCGGGAAGCCGGAACAACCGATAGTTGAAAACCCGGAGCCAGACGTTTCCCTCTCAAAAGGCGGGCCACCACTCTCAAATCTTCAATACGCCCGGACGAACAGGCTCCTATCAATCCTTCCTGAATAGTAATTTCACCCACTTCTCCTACTCCTTTTATCTCATTTTCAGGAAAAGGAGTCATCACCAAAGGAAATACTTTTTCCAAATTGATATATAATTCTTTTTTATAACAGGCATTTTCATCCGCCCAAACCCCCAGGACAGCATAGTCTCCCAGATAATCTGCCAATAAGTCATCCGGAGGAAAAACCGAATTCTTCACCCCCATTTCTGCCGAAACATTTGCAATCGTCATCCGGTCGGCAATGCTGAGGAAATTCACGCCTTCACCGTGATACTCTACCGACTGGTAATTTACATTTTCCTCTTTCAACATTCCCATTACCCACAAAGCCAGATCCTTTGCATACACTCCCGGACGAAGCTTCCCGCTAAGCGTAATTTTAACGGTTTCCGGTACCCGAAACCACATTTTCCCCTTTTTCCATAAAAAAGCCGTCTCCGTTTTATTCAAACCTACGGCAAAACAATTAAAAGCACCTGCGGTACAAGTATGACTATCACTTCCCACCACGATTAATCCCTGTCGTATAAATCCGGCCAAAACCTGATGACAAATGCCTTTATCACAATCAAAAAAATGCTTTACCTGTTGCTCCTCCATAAAATCGTGTATGGAATTGTAATCCCGCATCAATTCATCGGTAGTACCCGTCATCTTCCGGTCTAAAACAACCACCAAACGTTCCGGATACAACACTTCCCGTCCTTGCATTTTTTCAAAAAGCTTTCTAATACGGGCCGAATTGTCATGACTTAATACAATATCCGGCTCTCTATACACGATAGACCCTGCGGGAGCATTCAATATTTTCTCAACGAATGTGCTTTTCCTTTTGCTTCTTTCCATTCTGATTTAATTTACCGGGCTTTGTTCCGGAATCATTTTATCGGTAAACAAAATCCCTTTTAAATGATCCGTCTCATGTTGAAAGATGACAGCCGTAAATCCGCTTACGGTATCCTGTCTTTCCAGCCCTGACATTTCCTCCAAATAGTTTATAACGATAGTCTCCGAACGACTGACATTTCCCTCGGTATCGGGAATAGACAAACAACCTTCCCGCCCCGTGATGCGCGCGGGAGAATAATATACAATCTCCGGATTGATATAAGCCTCAAAAGGTTCTCCCGCTTTATCAAAACGCTGTACAAGGATCAAACACCTGCTTATCCCCACCTGGGGAGCCGCTATTCCAACCCCTGGATTACTACTATCCTGTACTGTCGCCAACAAACCTTTTTTTAAAATAGAATAATAGGGAGAATTCAATTCCGCATCTGTTAATTTCAGAGCCTCCTGCCGTAAAAAAAGCGAATCTTCCTGCCGGTCTACCGTGCAAATACGCATAATTTGTCCCTTTTGGGATAAAATGCGTTCTTTCTCCTGAGCAGAAAAACCCGGCTTTTTACAATTCAGACAGAGTAAAACGAGTACAATTACTCCTCCCCATTTTATTCCTTTATTCATGGGCCATCGTTTTATTTTGCAAAATATTCCTCACTTCCTTTACTTTATCCTCGTCACAGTATGTAATCTGATATTCTGAAATCCCCGGTATTCCTCCCATAAATATTGCCGGATTACGGTATTGCATATCGCTTTCCCTTCCATTTTTCGCCGACAGGTGGACAGCATCGACGCCCGTCTCTGCTATCTTTAAAACGTTCCCGGCATTTACTCCGCTTCCGGCCATAATTTGTATACGCCCTCCGGCTTGTTTTACCATTTTCTTCACCCCATCTATACCTTCTTCGACTGTATTCCTAAAACCGGAAGTCAATATACGGAAACATCCCGCTTGAATGACAGCTTCCAAAGCTTTCTCCGGATCCTTTACCATATCAAAAGCCCGATGAAACGTCACCTTTAACGGTGCAGCCAAGCGTACTAATTCCCTCGTACGCTCGATATCAATACTTCCATCCCGTTTTAAAATCCCCAGCACCACTCCTTCTACTCCCAACGTTTTTACCGATAAAATATCTTCCCTCATCTGTTCAAATTCTATGTCGGAATACAGGAAATCCCCTCCCCGTGGACGAATCATAATATAAAGCTGAACGCCGGCCGTTAACTTCCGAGCTAATTTTACCATTCCCAAGGAAGGGGTCGTACCTCCCTCGTAAATGCCGGCACACAGTTCTATCCGAGTCGCTCCGGCCTTTTTCGCCGCCAAACAAGATTCTAAAGAATAAGCACAAATTTCCAGTTCACACGTCATATTTACGGTATTAGTATACAATACAACTCATCTACCACAACTATTCCCAGCCTTCCAGAGTCCCAGCAACAGGCTCTATCTCAGCATTGAAAACTGTTTCGAACTGTTTCAAAACCTCTCTCTTCACTTCCTCCAGGTCTACAGGCTTTCCACCTCTTTCTTTTTCTATAGAAGTCACCCCTTTATCGACAAATCCACAAGGGTGAATATAATTAAAATAATTCAAATTTGTATTTACATTCAAGGCAAATCCATGCATACTGATATAACGGGAACATTTGACTCCGATAGCACATATTTTTCGTTCCGCCGTCGTCCCTACCCCCAGCCATACCCCCGTAGCTCCTTCTACCCGTTTCCCCTCAAATCCGTATTTGTCAACAGTACGTATAACCACTTCCTCCAACCGATAGACATACTCTTTTACCCCCAACTCAAAATTTTCCAGATCGATAATAGGGTAAACGACCAATTGGCCTGGTCCGTGAAAAGTAATATCTCCTCCCCTGTCAACCTTTATAAACTCAGCTTGCTGAGCGCGTAACTGTATGGTATTCATTAACATATTGGATTCATGACCACTTTTTCCCAACGTATAAACAGGTCTGTGCTCCGTAAATAAGAGATAATTAGGCGTTCCCTTTTTTTCTATTTTCTTCTGTTTTACTTTTTCCAGTAATTTTTCCTGAAGTTCCCACACTTGCCGATAAGAACTTAAGCCTAAATCCTTGTATTGTATCTCTCTTCGATTTTTCACTTTAGTTTCCATTCCTTCCTCAATAAAACACTTCGACAGATTTTTGTCAGGAATCCTCTTTATTCCGCTTGTTTTACATGTTTTTCTGCATGATAACTGGATCTTACCAAAGGTCCGCTCTCCACATGTGTAAAACCTTTTTGCATCCCTATGCGGCGGTATGCTTCAAAAGTTTCCGGAGTGATGTATTCTTTTACTTCCACATTGGCAGCAGTCGGTTGCAAATATTGGCCAATAGTCATGACAGCACAGCCGGCAGCACGCAAATCGTCCATCGTTTCCAGAATTTCTTCCCGCGTTTCCCCCAAACCAAGCATAATGCCGGATTTGGCTACAATTCCCGACGCTGCAACCTGATGCACTACACCTAAAGACATGTCGTAAGTTGCCCTGCTGCGTATCTCTTTTGTCAAACGCCTTACCGTCTCCAAATTATGCGAAATCACTTCTGGTTTTGCCTCAATAATTTGTCCGATCAACTCCGATCTTCCCTGAAAATCCGGAATCAATACTTCCATTGTCACCGAAGGATTCATTTCCTTAACAGCCCGTATCACCTTTACCCAATGGGTTGCCCCTAAATCTTCCAAATCATCCCGGTCCACAGAAGTAATGACAGCATGTTTCAAATGCAACAATTTCACAGAACTTGCTATGTGATGAGGTTCCTCCGGATCTAAAGGGAGAGGCCTCCCTGTCGTCACATTACAAAACCGGCAGTTTCGCGTACAAATGTTACCGCCTATCATAAAAGTCGCAGTTCCACATCCCCAGCATTCTCCCTGATTCGGACACATACCACTCGTGCATATCGTATGCAAATGATGTTCCCGTACTATATTTAACACTTCTACCGATAATTGTCCTTTCGGTAACTTTATCTTTAACCATTCCGGTTTTCTTCGACTATTACACCCCATATCTTTAAATTGTCTATTTTTTCGTTTCTCTTCCCGACAAACAACATTTCCTTTCAGAGGATCAGAAACGTATTTTTATAAACCTCCCGGGAAAGAGCCATATTTTACACAAAAATAAAAAGAAACCCTTAAGAAAAGAAAAAAGGAGGCATCTTTTCACAGATACCTCCACTGACTAACCCTTAAATCCAAAATTAATAAAATTTCCCGTTTTATTATTACTTAGCTGTTTCCCTTTTTCAAGGGCTTTCAATACTAAGATGAAAAATAATGCAAATAGTTGCGTCGGGAAAGAAAAAAAATTATTTTTTTTCAAAATATCTGCAATAATCACGAATTCCGCAGGATTCGCATTTCGGACGACGTGCCGTACAAGTATATCTACCGTGCAATATCAACCAATGATGAGCGGTAGACAAAATTTCAGACGGTATATTTTTTACCAATTGTTTTTCTGTTTCCAAAGGCGTTGTGGCGTTGGTCACCAAACCTATCCGATCTGCTACCCGGAATACATGCGTATCTACAGGCATAGCCGGCCGGTGAAAAGCTACAGCTTCTATTACATTAGCCGTTTTTCTACCGACTCCCGGAAGTGTTTGTAATAATTCCATATCATCCGGTACCTTCCCATCAAAATCACTCACTAATTTCTTAGCCATCGCAGAGAGATGCTTGGCTTTATTATTGGGATAAGAAATCGATTTAATCAGTTCGTAGATTTCCCCAACCTCCGCTTTTGCCATAGCTTCTGCCGTTGGGAAACGCTCAAAAAGAGCAGGCGTGGTCATATTTACCCGTTTATCCGTACACTGAGCGGATAAAATTACGGCGACTAACAATTCAAAAGGATTCTGGTATTTTAATTCGCTTTCAGCAACCGGCATATTTTCACTAAACCAATTTATAAATCCCTCATATCTTTCTTTCGTTGTCATATTCTCATGTTTTATTAAAAGTCCGTATTTTACCTTTCACTCCGCCTTTACAGATGTTTTATTTTCTTTTCCCCCCCATTCGTTTCTTTTTCAGACGCCTTTCCGCCATCTTATTGGACACTTTTAAAGAAACTTTCACAAAAATAGAATTTATTACTCAATATTCTTGAAAAGAAATCCCTATTTTTGTCCGAAAAGAGTTCTAAAATAGAAAACGCTTATAAAGCCAGATTAAAAGATGAAAGGCAGACCTTTAAACTAAAAACGTTCGGAAAGTCATAAGCAAATTTTCAAAAAAAGACCGTTGGCTGGCGGAATGCTTTGGCAAACGCTTCGGTTCCATTTTACAAAACTCTTGAAAGATACAATTAATCATCAACGTTTATGGATAAATAAAAGGAAAGTGATGGGGGATTTTAAATCAAAATACAGTACGATAATCCAAGAAAAATTCGATACTCTTCAAAAGTCTTGCCGGAATTTATTATCAGAGGAAGATATCCGGTTGGTAGAAAAAGCATTCGAACTTGCTGCTCCTGTTCCACCAAAAGAAGTTCAGAAAGTTATGCCAGAATTTTCCCTATACGAGGAAGAAAAGGAAATTCTGAAAATTTTGGATATAGCTTTGATTATTACTACGGAAATCGGACTGGGGCGTACTTCTATCATTTGCGCGATGTTACATACAAAAGTCGCCAAAGGAGAACTTTCTATTTCCGAAGTAGAGGACATTTTCGGACCTAAAGTAGCTCAAATTGTCGAAGGTCTTAAAAATATCAATTCCATTTATACTCCTCAGAAGATTGTCAATTCCGAAAATTTCCGGAAATTATTATTGAGTTTTGCTCAAGATATACGGGTACAACTCATTTTTTTAGCGGAAAAGCTTTATGCTTTACGAGGTGCGGAGCATCTGACAGAAGCGGAACAAAAACAATTGGCCCGGGAGACAGACTATGTTTATATTCCTTTTGCTCATCGGCTGGGCTTGTATAACATTAAATCGGAAATGGAAGACAAAGCCCTGCGGTATTCCAATCCCGAAATTTATGCCGAGATCTCAAGGAAACTAACCGAATCCAAAACGGCCCGGGAAAAATATATTGCAGAATTCATTGCCCCTATTGTAGAAGAACTGAATAAGCGCAGTATTCGCTTTAAAGTAAAATACAGAACGAAAACAATCGCTTCTATTCTGAATAAAATGCGGAAAAATCAGGTCGAATTTGAAGAAATATACGACATCTTTGCCGTCCGTTTTATCATAGATAGCAGTGGGGAAAATGAGAAACCGGACTGTTGGAAAGTATATTCCATTGTCACAGATAAATATACCCCCAATCCACAGCGATTACGCGACTGGATTACCGTCCCTAAATCAAACGGCTACGAATCCCTGCAAACGACCGTTCTGGGACCGGGAAAACGTTGGGTGGAAGTGCAGATCCGTACAGAGCGAATGGATGAAATTGCCGAAAAAGGCTTTGCCGCTCATTGGAAATACAAAGGAGGTACTTCAGATTCGGCTATTGAAAACTGGCTCAATGAATTACGTGAAATACTCGAAAGCCCCGAAGAAAATGCAATCGAATTGTTGGATGATCTCAAATTGGACCTCCAGGATAAAGAGGTCCACGTATTCACGCCCAAAGGAGATTTAATCACCTTACCTGCCGGAGCCACCCTACTCGACTTTGCATACGCCATACATACGAATATCGGATGTAAATGCGTAGGAGGAAAAGTGAATCAACGGAATGAGACGCTCCGCTACCAATTGCGCAACGGAGATGAAATAACGATTCTGACATCTGCTAACCAACAACCGAAAGCCGACTGGCTGAATTTTACGGTCACCTCTAAAGCCCGGAATAAAATACGGCAATTTTTGAATGAAGAAGTCAATCACCAGGCAGATATTGGAAAAGAATTATTGACCAGAAGATTGAAAAACTGGAAAATTGAGTTTACAGACGAAATTATCCGTAAACTCATGCAACATTATAAATATAAATTCGCCTTAGATTTATACCAGGGAATCGCTATCGGTAAGCACGACCCTGCCGAAATCAAAGACATCCTTGTGCAAACAAAAGAAGACGAAAAAACAGCGACTCCTGCTCCCGTCAAAGATATACACATCAGTCATCCACATAAAGTTGCAGAAGATGTACTCATTATCGATAAAAATGTAGACAATGTAGACTACAAATTTGCCCGCTGTTGCAATCCTGTATTCGGAGACGAGATTATCGGATTCGTCTCTATAGGAGAAGGAATTAAAGTACACCGTAAACAATGCAAAAACGCACTGGATTTACAAAGACGTTATCCCTATCGAATTGTCCAGACACAATGGACCAATGCCGGAGTAACTTCCTACCAGACAGTTCTTAGCCTAATGGGAAAAGACGAAATCGGAGTCGTAAATAAAATTACAGAACTCATTTCAAAAGACCCGCGGGTGACAATGAGAGCTATTGCGATCAACTCCGCAGAAGGCATATTCGAAGGGAAAATTACTGTACTCATCGACAATACCGAACATTTAGCCCAGTTAATTACCCGTTTAAAACATTTGCCAGGTATACTAAAAGTGAATCGTCACGATTCGATGCTCGAACAATAAAACCGGAACCTCCGTTTCTCTTGCCGAGCGAAGTATATTATTTTTAAACTATAATTTTTGTAAAGAAAAGACAATTATTCTACCTTTGTCTCATTCGATTGATCTTAAAAATAAATGATGAATCTTTATTGTAAAATTTTTACTGGAATCTTGGGTTGTTGCATAGGGGTAAAAACAAATTATGGAATTCCTCCAGAAAAAACAGACCTCAGTTCTCTCTATACTTTTAGCTGGATGGACTGTTCTTCCTCTCTGTCCGGGCAACAAGTTTCTGCGGATACGAATGCATTACCGGATTGGGTATTCGCTTCTCAAAAAGATTATTCTGTTGGAATATCGGATCCCATTTCCGATAGAGAAAAAGCACGGGAACAAGCTATTGTACGGGCTATTTGTTCATGGGGACTGGCCAGTGGGGAAAAGACGAGTAGTGTCCTTCAGGAAAGCATGGAGAATAATACGAATATCATGCAAGGAAGCTGGAGACTAATAATAAAGTCTTTCGATTATAAGTTACTCCGGGAATTTGAATACAAAACAGGTGAAATTTGTGTCGCTATCCAAGTACAGAAGACAGAAGACGGAAATAAAAGAATGCTGGTAGAAAATTACTGGTCGCAGAAAATCAGTGAAAATACTGAAAAAATAGAAGAACATCTCAATATTGCCGTTTCCGGATTTAAAAAATTGGAAGTTATTCAGTTCAAATTAGAAAGTGAAGGAGGAAAAACCACCATGCACTCCAGTATAGACGGACAAAAAGTAGTCTTTACCCCTCCTTTTTCCTATCCGGAAATGCCTCTCTCTTCCGAACGAACCATAGACCTTGAAAATATTGCATTTACTCCTGAAGTCCGATACAATATTTCCCGTTTATCCGACTATCCGTTGAGTTTCAGCTGGCTAAAAACGGCTCTTATAGAAGCCCCTATAGAACCCATGAACAGTCAAACCGAAAGCAACCAGCAATTTGATAGAGAAGGAAATGAAATCTCTGTTACCAGTCACCATCAAGCGGATTTTCACATACCTTATATCATAACAGCTGCTTGCATAAAAGACAATCAACTGATTATAAAATGGGAAATAAACGAAGAATTAAATGAAGAGCTAAAAAAACAAGCAGAAAACCTGTATCAATAGTATACTGTGCAGATTTAAAAATATCGTATTCAATAATTAATTATCTATCTTTAACAACTTGCATTTATGGAAGAATTTTTCAGTTCCACCTCTCACATTTCAATGGATGTTTTTTTAAGCAAAATCATTGATTTGGCAACCTCTTTAGGTTCCCGTATATTAACAGCCATTGTTGTCTTTTTGATTGGACGCTGGATTGTCAAAAAATTAAATCGGATTGTCCTATCCATTATGGAGAAGAAGCAGGTAGAAGCCTCTCTTTTTTCTTTTACCAAAAGCCTGGTCAGCATTACGCTGAATTTCATCCTTATTATTGTTATCATTGGTGTACTGGGTATAGAAACCAGTTCTTTTATAGCCTTATTTGCATCTGCAGGTGTCGCTATCGGCATGGCCTTGAGCGGAACCTTACAGAATTTTGCCGGAGGAATTATGATTCTCATTTTTAAACCCTTTAAAGTAGGCGATGTGTTAGAGGCCCAAGGACAAACCGGAACAGTAAAAGAAATTCAAATCTTCAATACGATTATTTCTACCCCGGACAATAAAATCATCATCATTCCCAACGGTGGCTTATCCACCGGTATTATGAAAAATTATTCAAAAGAGCCAACCCGCCGGGTAGATTGGGAATTCGGTATCGCTTACGGAGACAGCTACGAAAAAGCCAAAGCCGTTATCGAAAGACTCCTAAAAGCGGACTCCCGTATCTTGTCTTCTCCGACTTATTTTATTGCTCTGAATTCTCTGGGAGAAAGCTCTGTCAATATTGTTGTCCGGGCTTGGGTAAATGCTGAAGACTACTGGAATGTTTTTTTCAGTATGAATGAAAAAGTATATAAAACTTTCGCCGAAGAAAATCTCAATATTCCTTTCCCGCAATTGGATGTTCACCTTAAAACATCCGAAAAGAATTAGGCTTAGACCTTTCTTCCGGCCTCAGAAACAGAAAACTTCTGGAAGCCGGCTAAGGGATTGTTTAAGGGGAAAAACCTTTTTACTCGCTGATCAATGCATTGAAAGTTCTGATAACCCATAGAAAGCAGTCGGAATCTTTCACGCATTGATCAGCGAAATTTTTATGGGTTCCCGGTAAAACAGTTGCCTTCTCTTCCTTATTCCCAAGTTCTTCTTGTTTGAAAAACATCCTTTTTCCCTTAAAATCAAAACCAATTAGTTGTATTATCGTTGAAATTGATATAATCGATAAAATAATAATACAATGGAAACAGTGGAAAACTACAGAGGAACTTACAAGTATTGGTGGATAATGCTGATTATCGGTATTTTATCCATCCTTTGCGGAATATGGGTATTTCGGAATCCCGTAGAATCTTATTTTGCTTTAGCCGTTTATTTTTGCATTATGTTCATCCTTTTCGGTATCGGGGAAATCGTAAATGCGTTCTCCAACCAAAGGGTCAGGAATTGGGGCTGGGGACTGGCTATCGGGATTTTAGATCTTATTATCGGATTTATATTACTTGCCAATTTAGAATGGGCAATCGATATTTTACCTTTTGCCGTAGGATTTATATTGATGTTTTTGGGAATAGACTTTATTGGTTGGTCCACTCAAATGCAAACTTTCCGTATTCCGAATTGGGGATGGGTATTGGCCGGAGGTATTCTGACTTTGATATTTTCTTTCCTGATTATCTTCCATCCGCTCTTCGGCGTATTTAATATTATCATCTGGACGGGACTTGCCTTTATTTTCGGCGGAATCTCTGCCGTTATGTTTTCTTTTGCTCTACGCAAATAACCGAAGGAAATATTTCTTTGCGATACAGCTCCATACCTAGTATAAAGCTGTATCGTATTAATTCACCAGGAAATGTCCCATAAAAGCAATGAAAAAACCAATGCCGATAGCTGTAAGCAACATCGGGAATATACATTTTTTATATCCTTTTCCCTGAGCGATAACCAAAGGTAATACCAACACCAAAGTGACTACAGGACCTGTAAACCATTCATTTATTCCCGGCAATTTTATATGGTACACGACATAGGGCATGAGGAAATAAAATAAAAAAACAGAAAAAAGCATATATCTATCTGCTCTCCTTTTCAGCAAAGGTACAATCCCCACAAAAGCGGCTACTAACCCAATCAATATAACCAATAAACAAGCTTTCATCTTTTTATTTTTTACGATATCAGTCTGATAACCGGAATCTTCGAATATTTTGATACAATCTATTTTACCGAACGATCTGTCCTCCAAATAATATTTCCTTGTAAGGTATCCAAAACAACGTCTCCCTTGGGAAAAATTCCGAATACACCCGCCCCGCTGCCAGTCATAGAAGCATATAAAGCACCTCTATTATACAATTCCTCTTTTACCTTTCGGATAGCGGGATACTTAGCAAAAACAGTGGTCTCAAAATCATTTTTCACCTGTTTTCTCCACGCAGTAAGGGGTAGTAAATTCAATTCCCGTAAATTGAATACCGCTTTTGCAGGACTAATTCCGGCATAAGCTTCTGCCGTAGATACCTTACAATCCGGTTTTACAATTACAATTTCATATTCGTCCAATTCAAGAGCCATATCTTCCAAAACATCTCCCTTACCTGAAGCAAAAGCAGGACGATTCCGGATAAAAAACGCACAATCGCTCCCCAAACGGGAAGCATAATTCTCCAGTCCTTTTTCTGAAATCCGGAGTTCAAAATATTCGTTTAATGCTTTCAATGTGTAAGCAGCATCCGAAGATCCGCCTCCTAAACCCGCTCCAAAGGGAATCGTTTTAAACAAATTAATCCGTACTGCCGGTAAATCGTATGCGGAAGCCAATAATTTATAAGCCCGGACCACTAAATTCTTATCTTCCGGACAATCAATTGCTATTCCTGTATTCTCAAAATAACAAACCCTTTTAGGTCCTTCTTCCCGGTTAAGCTCTAAAACATCCCTCAAGCCAACCGGATAAAAAACAGTTTCCAGATTATGATATCCATCCGTACGTCTCTCCGTTACCGATAATCCGATATTAATTTTTGCATTTGGATAAATTCTCATATTTTATAATCTCTCTTCTTATTTCTTTACTATATTTGTAGCAGAAACCAAGCAAAGGTATAAAATTTTAAATCTTTATAATATTCCTTTCGAATTTATTCCTAGGGAGGGCAAAACATTTAGAATTCTCTTTACGTTACATCATGAAATAATATTCCAAACCTATGAAAAAAGTATTGATCCCTTTTATTTTGCTGCTTACGTTCAGTATAGGAACAAAAGCACAAACCGTAGAGCCCCTTACCAATGATCAGTTCAAAGAAAAAATCTGGAATTACGATACAGATAAGGAGTGGAAATACTTAGGAGATAAACCAGCTATTATTGATCTGTATGCCACTTGGTGCGGCCCCTGCAAACGCTTGGCCCCGATCTTGGAAGAAATCCAAAAAGAATACGGTAGTAAAATACAGATTTACAAGGTAGATACAGACAAAGAAAAACAATTAAGTAATTTGTTTAATGTTTCCAGTATTCCCCTGATGGTTTTCATTCCGAAAAAAGGAGAGCCTTTTCTGGTAACGGGATTACGCCCGAAAGAACAATTGGTAGAAATCATCAATGAAAAACTTATGGGGCAATGAAAACAGAATCATAAAGTTTAAAAAATTCAGAATTTGAATTTTTTAAACTTTATGTCCCTTTTTATGCTAGCAGAATTACTCAATATTTTTATTGCGACAGAAAATATTTAGAAATTTAAATATACATTTGTCCAGATAAAATGAGCTTATGCTAGAAACATTACAACAAACTGACGAACAACTTCTTTTATTTCTAAACGGATTCCATACGCCCTTTTGGGACAGTTTTATGTGGACTTTTACAGCGAAACTGACATGGATTCCGATGTATGCCGCGATCTTATACGTTTTATTAAAAAACTTCCGTCCTTCGATAAGTATTGTGACAGTGATCGCAATTGCTCTGACGATTACTTATGCAGATCAGGTCTGCGCTACCCTTATTCGTCCATTGGTAGAAAGAATGCGCCCTTCGAATCCGAATAATCCGATTTCGGAATTCGTGCATATTGTAAACGGCAAACGGGGAGGACGCTATGGTTTTCCCTCCTGTCATGCCGCCAATTCTTTCGCATTGGCCTTTTTCCTTATGTTCCTTTTCAAAAATAGATTCTTAACTCTTTTCATCTTGTTCTGGGCTGCCTTGAATTCCTATTCCCGGATCTATATCGGGGTACACTATCCGGGAGATTTAGCGATGGGTATGCTGGTAGGATTCAGCGGAGCCCTTCTCCTGTATGCCTTATTCCGTTATTGTCTTCGTGTTCCTAAAATTGCCGGTTTCTTAAAATACGACATACCGGAAAAATTATTTATCGAACACCAACGTAAAATTCCCCATATACAATGGATTATTTATATCGGACTGCTGACAATGGCCTTTATAGTTTTCCATTCTCTCTTTTATTCTTAAACAAAACAAGTTTTCTCAGGAAGGAAGTTCCGCCCCTCCGCCCCAGAGGTTGCCCATCAGCAATGCATAGACCAGGAAAGCGGGTCTCCTTTTTATCCTTTATTTAAACCCGATCTTTTTCTTTTCATTCATCAGGACCCGGATCAAATCTTCAGTAAACATGTTGACATCCGATTTCACTACTGAAATTTTATTTCCCGTCTTATTTTTCAATTTCCCGTTTTTAGCCAAACGTTGCATACTGTTGCGGATAATTAATTCTGCAACAATTCTCATCAGGCGGGCACTGTTTTGCGAACGTTCCGGATTTGCTGTTAAGCGGGAGGTAAATTCCTGCATATGCTGTCGGGCAGAAGGATTCATCACCAAATGTTCATCTTCCAATTTCCGTTTCAGTATCCGCATTAATTCTTCTGTTGTATAATCTTCAAACACTAAAACATTAATCAGGTCCGTTACCTTTTCCACATCCCCCGGGGAATTTTGCAAGACAGATTGCCGACTGGCATATATCACCATACAAGAACCCGGTCGTACTGCCAACTGATTCGCTAAAAGAGCTCTTATCCTTTCCTGTATCCCTGCTATCTCTGTCAGTTTTTCCGAATCTTCATCAAATAGTAATATCCCTCCATTCGCTTTTTTCAAAGCCTCTCCCAGTAACAATTGTGCCTCTTCTTCTGTGCACCCTAACAATTTATCAGCCTTGAAATCAGAAACAACCTCTTTCTCGACCAATCCCATTGCTTTATACAAACGAGCAATTATCCGGGCCATCGCTCGTTTTCCCATTCCGGAATTCCCTGTAAAACACCATTGCAGAGACATTTTAGTACTCAATTTTATCCCCTGCTCACTATAATGACGGGCCAGGTCCACAAAATCATGAATCTGCTTTTTAATCTTTTCCTGTCCCACCATCTGATCCAAATCCTTCAAGGCCAAATCAATCCCTGCATCGTCGAACTTATCTTTCGCGAATTCCGGAATTTCCAAAGAACTGACAGGGACATCCACCGCCATCACTGTCGTCAGTTCCTTACGGGTTAACTCCCGTTCCCGACGAACCTGCATCAGCCGGTCCGACATTTTATGAATAGTCGTATTTACCAATTTTTCCATCCATAAAGCATTTCCAAAATGTTTCTCCCGCACCTCGAAGGCCTGGTCTATCAATTTTTCAAAAGCTTCTTTCGCTTTAGGATGTAGTGTATATTTCTTCTCTTTCAATTTACGATCAATGATAGCGAGCAACTCCTCCCGTGTATAATCCCTAAAAGTAAAACGATAGGGAAAATAATCCTTTAATGCCGGATTTATCTGAAAAATCTTATCTACCTCTTCTGGATAATCAGCTAAAATAACAATAGTCCCCGCATGTATTTCAGGAGACAAAAACGATAAAATAGTTTCGAAATAAGCCGCTCCCGCAGCATTTTCCAAAAAAGAAGCAGCATTCTCCAAATAAAGTATTCCCCCTTCAGCCGCATTCATCAAAGCTAAAACGACTTGCTCAGGAGGTATATTCCCATTCCCCCTTAGATTTTTGGCATGCTGGACTACAACTGTCGGACGACTCAAAATACCAGCAGAATAATATATTTCTCCCAGCATTTTAGCGACCGTCAATTTACCGGTTCCGGGATTTCCGCTAAATACCATATGTAAAGGCGGCAACTCCTCTCCATATCCCTGTTTTCGTCTTTCCTGGAGAAAATACACATAATTCAAATGTTGTAAAATGCTTTTTTTCAAGGGGGAAGCTCCTACCATATCACTCAGTCTTTCAAAAGAATCCAGAGGAGATCCCTCTCTTTCCGGGCTAATATCATCTTCCCGCACTAAAACCATTTCCGCTTTATCCAATTTCCGCTTTCCACCACTCATCAAACGCTTCGCCATATTCTGGATCATGCTCTCTATCCGCTCATCTATAAACGACTCCTCTGTAAAATCGGATCCTTCTGCCAATTGTCTTTTTAATCCTTTATAAAATTTATCGGCTGCTGCCGGACTAAAACGATACTGACGTTTTTCTAATTTCTGTCGGGCAATCTCCATCCATTCTTCCGGAGAATATTCCTCAAAACAAAGTTGTCTCGGAAAACATTTTTCTATTTCAGGGAATTCTGCCCTCATTGCCGGAAAAACATCCTCCCTATCTGATAAAATAATAACTACCTCCGGCTTTTCATGCTGAATAATATTTAATAACAACTGAAGGACAATACGTCCGCGATCCTGAGGGTTGGCTTCATCGTATAGATCCCCGGCCCGATCCACAAACAAAATTCCACCTTCACTTTCTTTCAGAGCTTTCCGTACCAATTGTTCTTCTACGGCATACCCTTCCTGCACAAAACTCTCCCGCTCGTAACGATTTACCTTTCCATGGGACAAAATTCCCAAAGAACAGAATAGCTCTCCTATAATCTCTGCTACCGTATTTTTACCCGCTGAAGGATGACCGGTGAATAACAGATGCAACAGAGGGAGATCGTCACAAAATCCGCTTTCCCGCCTGATCCGTATAAAATCCGCATATTCGCAAATACGGGTAATCTCTTCCTTCACTTTTCTCAAACCGGTCAAACGATATAATCGGTCCAACACCTCCCCCTCCTTCCTCTTTTCCTCTCCGGAAAACGAACGGGCAGACACAGCCGTATCCCTGGATACCAACTCCCGATGATAAGTATAAGGGATCTCCTTATCACCCAGCTCAAATCTCAAACTTACGACAGACTTTCCGAAACAGAATACCTGTAGTGTATATTCACCTTTCTGCCAAAAATGTTCCCTCTTTTCTCCCAAATTAACGGAAAAACACAAAAACAATTTTCCATCTTCCCCCTGAATAAATTGCTTCCCTTTTAGTACTCGCCTCGTTTTCACCCAACCGTCCGAACCGACAAGCTGAATCACAAATTCGTAAACCCACTCCCGGCTCAATTGATTCTCTGCCAAAAAATAAAAACAGACGTCCTCTAAACAACGAATATCCAATGACGAAAAAGAATGATTTCTCTGTCTGGCTTCCTCTTCCGTTTCCCGACAACATTTGTCGATACCGATTTGCAACGGCCGGAAATAAAAATCAAGTTCACCGTTCCCTTCCATAATAGAAACAGGTTCCGATTGTATACTCTGCTCCTTCCATTGGGCTACCACTCCGTATATACCTACCGGAAATTTCTCATAGCCCCCTTGTATTGCCTGAAACTCCACACTACACATAGGAGAGGTAGCCAATTTCCAATTACCAACTTGGGCACCTAAACCTAACGCTCCTTTTTCTTCTATCCGAAATAATGTAAACTTTATTTCCCCTTCACTTTCCGGCCTGCCGTTTCCCTCCCAGGCCCCTTCCAGATCCACATATAAAGTTGTAAGGCCTTCTTGTACAAAGACAGTACGGTAATCTTTCCTGCCGTATTCATCAACCTCCGCACGACTACTTATCTTCAACGACTTCAAAACAAAATCATTTTCGCCAGTCGTTTCTTTCCTCTTTACATCTTTGTCATTCATACACCTTTATTTTTATCGGATCCTTTACTTATTTTCGTTGTCCCTAATACAGCAACCGGCGCTATTTTCTCCACCACAAAATCTCAGTTATCCCCTCTAAAGCGTCTGGATAGAAATTTTCCTGTACTTAGAAAGCTTTCTGGCGAATTTAATGATATTTTTTTTCATTCTGTTCTTTCTTTCTAAAAACAAGCAAAATTGATTTCTTTTAAGAAATATCATATTTTCTGCTGAAAAATTTATCTTCAGAAAGGGACCTCACCCTCTCTGCAAAAAAGGAGCAAGAGTTTAATTTTAAGTACTGCCTTCAAAGACAAGGCTTATAATATACTTCTTCCTTTATCACTTGAATATGTTCGGCCAGCTCTCTTCGATCCGGATAATCCCTATTACTCATCAACCATAAAGGATAGCTCTTTTCCGGATTGTCGTAAGCCGGCTGTCTGTATTGTTTTTCTACAATCTCGTAGCCATTCCGGCGATAATAATTTATTCTTCGGGTGGTGATCTCATCAACGGCCGGCTCCACTTCCAGTAAATGTTCACCAGACAAATGTTCCCGAATATAATCCAATACTTTCTGACCGATTTTCTGATTACGCATTTCCGGACATACAGCCAAATGTTCCAGATAATAAAAATCTGCCAGTTTCCAATAGACAAACAAACCTGCCAGTTTTCCCCCTTCTTCTATTACATGAAAAAACATAGAAGACTGCCCGGCAATTAATCGCTTCAATTGATTCACCTCTCTCCTTTCTGAAGCAGGAAAAGCCTGCTGATATAAAACAATCACTTCCGGCAACTGCGGATCTTCCATTCGAGTTATTCTTCTGAGTTCCATTTTTATTTACATTCGTTGTAATATTCACAAAAATAGTACAAAATCCTCTATACCAAAAGGAGTTTCAACTTCTGCTTCCGGCAATTCGTATAATTATCAGATTTTCTTTCTATAATTTGGATATTTAAAAAAAACATTCTATATTTGCACCGTCAAACAGAGAAAGTAGTTTGAATAGATTGCGGGGTGGAGCAGTGGTAGCTCGTTGGGCTCATAACCCAAAGGTCGTCGGTTCGAATCTGGCCCCCGCTACTGTAAACGAATCGGTAAAACCGATTCGTTTTTTATTTCTTCTCAAAAATATTCCGCCTAATTGTAACGTTCCAGAAAAGCCCGGACTTTTTCCGTATAAGCTTTAGGGTTCTCTTTATAAGAGACAGCATGTGCAGCGCCCGGTACAATCCACAATTGTTTGGGTTCCGGTTTCGCCTTATATAAATCGTAAACCATTTCAGTAAGGACATAAGCATCCTGGTCTCCGTGTATAAACAACATCGGCAACTGACATTTCTCTACTTGTCGTATAGCGGAGGCTTCCTGAAAATTCCATCCGTATTTCCAATCGCAAAACCAGCTCGCCGTATAAAGCAAAGGAAAGGCCGGTAAGCCGAATTGTTCTTTCAATTCTTTAGAAAATTGTTCCCATACACTTGTATATCCACAGTCTTCAACAAAACACTTTACGCATGCGGGTAAAACTTCCCCCGACAACATCATGGTAGTAGCAGCCCCCATGGAAATTCCATGTACGACCATATGAGTATGCCCTCCGAATATCTGATCGGCCACATTTATCCACTCCATTACGTCCAAGCGATCTTTCCATCCCATTTGTATTGCCTTCCCTTCGCTTCGCCCATGATATTGCAAATCCGGTAATAAAACATTATATCCCAGCTCCCGCTCATACATATAACCGATCATGAACATCCGGACAGCATTATCTGTATACCCGTGCACAACAACTGCCGTACGGGAGGTCGGAGCCCCCGCAGCGATATAATAAGCATGCAACCGCATCCCTTCCCGGTTGACGATAAAGGTATCTCTCAGGGCAGAAATCCCCCTCAGACTGTCTACCCATTTTTCCAGGAAAGGATAATCAGCTACCATTTTTTGATACGAACGGTCTTCATCGTTCTGCCCTTTATCCGGCGTCAAAGAATAACTCAGCATATAAAAACTACCCCCCGCAATTCCGATAAGGCACAAAATCAATAGAATACCAAATCCCCTAAACAGCTTATTTTTCATAGTATTTTTCGTATAATACACCTCCTTTTATCTCTACAAAGATAAAATTTAACTACTTATTCCGATGCATTCTACCGCCTAAATTCAATATAAACGAAACAGGAATCTGCATTCCAGGAAAAACCATACCCTTCTATTTTCACCGAAGCTAGGGATAAATTGACGCAGGGTTAAAAGGGGCTTTTACCCGAAATAGTTTTCTATTCACTCTATAAAATAAAAATGTTCCCTGTTCTCTTAAAATAGTAAGGGACAGGGAACACTTCCGGTTTAAACCTGTATTTAACCGATTCTTTTAACATTCATAAATTTCTGCTACATAACCGGCATCCGTAAATATGGACTCGATGACAGCTATATCTCCTTCTTCATCCATTACTACTGTCAGAATACGATCCGGATCTTCCAAATCCAATGACCATGCTTCAATTACGTCCAAGTCGTTCAATTGCGATTTTACTTTGTCTACGCAATCCGAGCATTTCATATTCGTCTTATATTTTACAGTCTTTGTTTTTGCTTTCCCCTCCTTTTTCCCTCCGGAATGTTTTCCTTCCTGTTTGCTCGTATGTGTCTCCTGCTTTCCGCCCGTTTTCATATCTCCTTGCTGTTTATCTTCATTCTCCATCTTCTCTTTCCGGCCTTCTCCCTGCTTTCTGTTTTCACTTTCAGCAGTATGTTTATCCGTTGTAGACCTATTCGTGCTTCCTGTTTCCTTTGAAGTACTGTTACCGGTATTTTCCATGTTTTTGTTTTCCTTGTTCATGATATTTTAATTTTAAGGTTATATATCATACGAACGAACTTTCTACAAAAATGTTACCTAATAAATTGAAAATTAATACAATATAATCCACCTTAACGGAATTTATTGCCCATGATACGACTCACAAAAGGATAAGCAATAAAGGGGGTACTTTCCCCTCTAACGAACAGGTTTGTGATTCCGGGTAGAAGCACAATAAACAAAAATTTTTCCTACCGCTGATCAGCAAAGCATTTGTTTATTTTCGACCCGAAATTCCAATCCGACAGAAAGTATTATTTAGAGCATTATTTTTTTTCTCCGAATGCCAAATCCCCGGCATCCCCAATCCCCGGGTCAATATAAAATTTTTCAGTCAAAGCCTCATCTAAAGCTGCCGTCCAAACTGTCACGGGTTCCCCCGCCAATTCCTTTTCGACGTAGGCAACTCCCTGTTTACTGGCAATCACAGCAGCAATGTGAGTATGTTCCGGACAGCATCCCTGCGCCAACAATTCCCGATATGCAATAACCAGTGAAGAACCTGTAGCCAACATGGGATCAACCAATAAAAGTTGCTTCCCTCTTAAATCCGGTGTATAAATCGAATCAAAACGCACTTCCACTTGGCCGTCAACACAACTAGTACGCCGGGCAGAAATAAAAGCATTTCCCGCATCATCAAAATAATTCAAAAACCCCTGATGAAAAGGCAAACCGGCACGCAGGACAGTGGCAATAACAACCGATTTAGCCGGAACCATTACTTCGGCCGGGTTTATCGGAGTTTGTACACAACACTTCGTATAAGTAAAAGTCTTGCTGATTTCATAAGCCATTATTTCCCCTACCCTTTCCATATTCCGCCGGAAACGCATCCGGTCCTTTTGTTTTTCACGATCCCGGATTTCGGCTAAAAAACGATTACATATAGAATGCTGAGCACTGATAATATGGACCATAACAACTCTCTGTTTATAAAATATTTTCTGAATATATTTTTTCCCCTTTATTAAGACTGTTTATTTCCATAGGAAAATTCTTTAATACGCTGTTCTTCTTCTTTCCTACAGATTAAAATCACTCCATTTTGTTCCGCTACAATATACCCTTCCAATCCCTGTAACACAATCTGATGCTCTCCGGATAAATGCACTATACAATCCCGGCATTCTACCATTTTTACTCTCTGGCCGATAATCGCATTTCCTTCCTTATCTTTTCCCGAAAGTTCATACAAAGATCCCCAGGTTCCCAAATCCGACCATCCAAAATCTGCCGGGAAAACATAAATATTCTGCGCATGCTCCATAATGGCATAATCTACAGAAATCTTCTCACAGTCCGGGAATTTCTGACCAATAATTTCCCGCTCTTTTTCCGTATAAAAATAATCTTCCAGCGAATCAAATAAGGCCGACATTTTCGGCTGATAGGACCGAAAAGCTTTTTCTACAGTAGAAACACTCCACAAAAAAATACCGGAATTCCAGGTATATCCACCTTCCTGCAAATACTTCTCTGCTGTCATCCGGTCCGGCTTTTCCTTAAAACCTTCCACCTTCCTGATTTCTCCTTCTCCTAAGGCTTCCCGCTCCATCTTTATATAACCATACCCTGTTTCCGGACGGGTAGGTTTCATACCCAGCGTGAGAATCCGGTCTTCGGATCCGGTAAATTCCAATCCTTTTCGAATCACCCGGACAAACTCTTCTACGTCCGTTACGATATGATCGGAAGCAGAAACAACTAAATTTGCTTCTGGATATCTCTTCTTTATTTTCCAACTCACATAAGCAATACAGGGAGCCGTATTACGCATGCAAGGCTCCAATAAAATGTGATCATCTGAAACTTCCGGCAATTGTTCTTTTACAATATCCCTGTATTTTTCCGCAGTGACTACCCACACATTTTCAGGGGGACAAATCCCGGTAAACCGATCAGCCGTCAACTGTAATAAAGTTCGGCCTGTACCCAGAACATCTATAAACTGCTTGGGTTTCTCCGGGGTGCTCATTGGCCAAAACCGGCTTCCTACACCCCCAGCCATTATCACCAAATGATTGTTACTCATATTATTTATATTGCTTTCGGAAGCGAAAAGCTAAACGTTGACCCTACATTCTCTTCCGATTCAAACCACAAATGCCCTTTATTATGTAACACAAAATCCCGGCAAAGCAACAACCCTAAGCCGGATCCTTCTTCACTATTCGTACCAAAAGTCGTAAAATGAGTCACTTCATTGAGCAACTTTGGTTGATCCTCTTTTTTAATTCCTAAACCATGGTCTGACACTGTGACAATAATCTCATTTCCTTCTTCCCGGACATTTACATGTACCTCCGAATGAGGATTACTGAACTTAATGGCGTTGGATAAAAGATTCCGTACCACACTTTTTATCATTTCGATGTCCACATTTACATAAAATTTATCTTCCGTGTCCATCTTTATTTCTATCTGTTTCACAGCAGCAACAGAAGAAATCACCTCTATCATTCCATTCGTTAACTCTGCAATATCTACGATTTGCGGGATGACAGTCAATTTTCCCAACTGACTTTTAGTCCATTTTAATAAATTATCCAACAAAGCAAATACTTCCTCTGAAGTCTTATTCGCCATTTCAAGCATGTCAAATATATCAGGACTGACATTTTCCCGAGTCACACTCATCATCAATGTATTGAGCAACATTTTCATGGAAGCCATCGGAGAACGGAGGTCGTGCGCAATGACTGAATATAATTTATCCCGCCCATCTATCGTTTTTTTCAATTCTTCCGTTTGCCGCACGATAATCCGGTTAGCAGCGACCAATGACAGTTGATGACTAATCCGAATCATCAACTCCTCTTTCTTAAAAGGTTTAGAAATAAAATCATTTCCCCCGATTTTAAATCCTTTGACTACACTTTGTGAATCATCCAAAGCCGTCAGAAAAATGATGGGTATATCTTTGTATTTTTCATCCTCCCTCAAACGTTGGGCTACCTCAAAACCATCCATTCCCGGCATCATCACATCCAACAAAACCAAATCAGGCCTTTCCCGCGCAATACAATCCAAAGCTTCTATACCGCTCATGGCCGACAAAAGATTATACTTCTCCTTCCCCAATAAAGCTTTCATCAACAAGACATTTGAAGAAACATCATCGACAATTAAAATTTTATATTCGGAAGGATCAATCTT
This sequence comes from Odoribacter laneus YIT 12061, assembly GCF_000243215.1. Taxonomy (GTDB): domain Bacteria; phylum Bacteroidota; class Bacteroidia; order Bacteroidales; family Marinifilaceae; genus Culturomica; species Culturomica lanea. The sequence goes on from NZ_JH594596.1 coordinate 1,232,464, forward strand.
CATATTCATGCAAACCTCTATTTGTATTCAATCCGGCAAAAATACAACTTATATCATTTAAAAACATATTTTTTTATCAATGTTTTTAATAAATGTATATCTATTGGCTTTGTTATAAATTCATTACACCCTGCTTCTAATGATTTAATCCGGTCTGATTCATAAGAATAAGCCGACACCGCAACGATAATTATATCTGCAGAAATCTCCCGGATAAGCCGGGTAGCTTCCCAACCATCCATCCCCGGCATTTTTATATCCATTAAAATCAAATCCGGCTTGCACTCTTTATATAAACGTACCGCTTCTTCTCCATTCTCAGCCCTCACTAAACAATATTCTTTTCTCAGAATTACATTCAATAAATCGAAATTACTTTCATTGTCCTCCGCCACCAGGATTACGCCCTTTGCATCTTCCATAATCTATGCATTTTTTAATTTATCTCTTATTTTCAATACCTTATCGTTTCCTTCTTTTAATACGAATAAAATCTTTCTTTTATTACATAAAAATATCTTATTTTTGAAGCGGTTAAATTAAACATTTTTTTCCAAATTGATATTTTCTTTCAAGACTTTAATAGGAGTTAAACTTTAAAAAATAAAAGAAAGTCAGTACTTATTGATATTATTTTTATACCTTTGTTAGTTTAGATTCAAAAGGTGAGGAAAGCAATATTATAATGTCTTAACAATTTTTTTCAATAAAATAAATAAGCTACTCACTTAATTGTATTAAACATAAAAAATAACGTTCGGATAATTTGTGAGAATATTAAGAAATAGTTTTCTACTATTCAAATTTACAGAAGAAGGCGTCTATTGTCATAGGTGATTGATTATAAAACGAATAGGGAAACAAGTTTCTATAAATAGTTTCTTTTTAAAGAAAGATCTATATTTAATTGAAGGAGAAAATTATGACCAAAAAAAAGGAACATTTAAATTGGATAAGCTAAAACTACATTCATTTTCGCATAAATAATTTAACATAAATTGTATAAATAATGGATACAAAACCTCAAATACTTGTTGTAGACGATAAACCTGAAATTGCTAAAGTCATAAAAATACAGATGTCTTTGGAATATGATGTAATATATTTCAGCCGGCCTATTGAAGCTTTAAGCTGGTTGCATTCGGGGCATATTCCGCAATTAATTATTTCCGATGTCTATATGCCTGAAATGAATGGCTTTGAATTTCTACAATCGTTAAAAAATAGTTCCATGTTTACTTCAATACCTGTTATTGTACTTTCGAGTCTGGAAAACAGCGGAGAAAGGATTAAATTACTGGAAATCGGAGCAGACGACTTTATTCTGAAACCTTTTAATCCCCAGGAATTGAAAATCAGAGTTCGTAACATACTCAGAAAAAGATAAAATGGAATTTGTATATTTCGGGAAAAATCCGGTTTGGATCAATCAATTTACGGATTTGTCAGATACGGAACCGATCGTTTTGGATACGCTTTCAGCAAGCTGTAATTTTGTATCTACCCATAAATTTACAGATAAAAATCCTTTATTTCTCTTTCTGGAATCGGAAGATACAGATAATAATATCAAAAAATTAAAAGCCCTGAAAAAGGAGATGGCTGAAAATCAGTATATTATACTGATTAGTTCGCAAGTTTCAGCTCAATTGGTCTCCAATTACATCAGTTCGGGAGTGAGTGAAATTGTGGATGCTAACATTCCGAAAGAAACTTTACAACAAATTCTTTCTTTATTACCCCGTCTCAAAAAAACAGAATATAAACAAGATTCCACCCAGGCTTTTCACCTACCCTTTTGGAAAAGATTATTCGATATCCTTGCCTCGGGGAGCGCCCTGCTTATATTATCTCCTTTGCTTATCCTGACAGCTCTTGCAATACGTTTAGAGAGCAAAGGACCTATCATTTATACTTCCAAACGGGTCGGAACCAATTATAAGATTTTTGGTTTTTTAAAATTCCGCTCCATGTATGTCGATGCAGATAAACGCTTGGACGAATTCAAAAAAAACAATCAATATCAGGATACGACCTCCTTGACAAAAAAAATTTATTACCAGGATCCCGATAAATCGGAAAAGGTCGTTTTGGTAGGAGATGATTTCCGGCTCACGGAAGAAGAATACCTGGCTCGCCGGAAAAAATTGAAAGCCAATAATTTCGTGAAAATACAGAACGACCCCCGCGTTACCCGGGTAGGACGGATTATCCGGAAATACAGTATCGATGAATTGCCTCAATTAATTAATATTTTAAAAGGGGATATGTCGGTCGTTGGCAATCGGCCCCTCCCCCTCTACGAAGCAGAACTACTCACTTCAGACGAATACATCGAACGCTACATGGCTCCTTCCGGCCTGACAGGACTTTGGCAAGTAGAAAAAAGAGGAACAGAAGGCATACTGTCGGCAGAAGAACGCAAACAACTGGACATCCAATACGCCCAGAAATTTTCTTTCTGGTTCGATATGAAACTTATCTTCCGCACCTTTACGGCATTTATTCAAAAAGAAAATGTATAATCATGAAAATTAAATATATTCTACTCTGTATTATTTTACTGGGCTGCTTTCTGGAAAGCACTGCTCAGGAACGCAAAAGAAGAAAAAAAGACGACGACAAAATCACCATTCTCCGGGATACGGTAAATTATAAGCCGGTAACTCTTACCACAGACGAATTCCGCAACTATCATTTGCCCCCCTTGGAAGCATTATTTGAAAGTGCACGCAACAATCCCCGGTTAAAAGCTGTAGAAGCGGCTATGCAAGCCAGCCGTGCAGAATTGAGAACAACCCGCAGGGACTGGCTGCAATATTTTTCAGTACGTGCCGGTTATACTTACGGCATTCTAGGAACTTATACAGATACCGAAACTCAATACAATCCCTTGACAACCGTTTATTCCGGAGCAACCCAAAGCAGCTGGTCGATCGGAGCTAATGTCAATATTCCGTTAAACAGTCTTTTTAACCAAAGTTCAAAAGTCAGAAAACAACGAGAAGTCTACATACAATCTCAATATGAACAAGAGGCCGTTTTCAACGAAATTAAAAACGAGATCATAGAAATATACTGTAACATTCAGTATCAACTGAAATTATTGAAAATTGCAACAGAATCTCTGACACTTTACGATGCTGATTATACCTCTTCAGAAGCAGATTTTATCAACAATAATCAGACACAAAACAGAATGCTAAGTGATCTGAAACATAGCCATCAGCTAGCCTTGACAGAATATGAAAATATTATTAATACACTTAATATTCTATTTCTTAAATTAGAGATTATTAGTAATACAAAAATTATTACCAAATAAAGATGAATTACATTACTTACTTTATTAAATTCTTTTATCGTATCCGCTATTGGTTACTTTTTACGCCATTTATTGTCGCTTTACTGGTATTTTGGAAAACACAACATATGCCGGAGCAATATACGACCAATTGCTCCGTATATACCGGTATTATTACGGGAGTAAGTATTTTATCTGAAAGCGGAATAAATACAACCAGTTATACTCAGAGCAGTATGATGGAAAATTTATTAAATATCATTACTGCAGACCAGACACTCAAACAGGTTTCTCTACGTTTATATGCCCGTATTATGGTGTATGGCAATCCAGAAAAAGATAATACTTATGTAAAGGCCAGCAACTACCGGAGATTATATAATCACGGCAAATCGATCCATCACCTGATTGATAAAAGTTCTTCGAATGATTCCATCAATGAACAAAGAACTTATGAAAATCTGATAGCCTATGAAACCAACGATAAATCCAATTATGTATATGGTATTTACCAGTGGAATCTCCCTTATGTAAACCGGGAATCTTTACAAAAAATTCAAGTAGAACGGATTGGGAAAAGTGATATCATAGAACTTACCTACACCACAGACGATCCCGGAATTACTTACCAAACGGTTAAAATATTAGTAGATGAATTTATTAAACAATACCAAGAACTTCGCTTCGGTGAAACCAATAATGTTATCGCTTACTTCCGGGCAGAATTAAATCGGATTGGAAAAGAATTAGAAAAATCCGAAAATTCATTAACAAAATATCGTGTTGAAAATCAAGTTATCAATTACGCAGAAGAAACGCGAAGCGTAGCGGCTTTAAATCGTGACTATGAATTACAATACTGGGAATCTTTAAATACGTACATGGTCGCAGACAGCTTAATCCATGAATTAGAAAAAAGGATGAAACTCAATACTGAAATCATCCAAAATAATAATTCCTTTATTCTGTATAACAATAAAATTAGCGAAATCAATGAAAAACTAGCGGTTGCTAGATATTATTCACAAATAGTATTGCCCCAACAAACAATCGATTCTTTAAACCGGGAACTAGAAGCGAATAAAAAGGCCTTATCGGAATCGCTTCAGAAAATGGGGTATTTAAAACATAGCAAAGAGGGTATTGCTAATTCAAGTATCATTGAAGAATGGCTGACTCAGATTCTTGCTTTTAAAAAAGCAGAGGCAGAACTGAAGGTTTTGAGCAAACGTAAAGTTGAAATGGATAAGAAATATGTCCACTTTGCTCCTATCGGTTCGACATTAACCCGCAAAGAAAGAAATGTCAATATTAATGAACGAAGGTATATGGCAATTTTAGATGCCTTAAATGCAGCTATTTTACGTCAGAAAAATCTGCAAATGACATCTTCTACATTGAAACCGATGAATGATCCGTATTATCCATTAAAACCGACCATACACCCCCGGAAAAAATTAATAATCGGAGCTTATCTGGCAACTTTGTTATTTACTATTTTCTTTTTCCTGATTATCGAAGTGTTAGATCGTACCCTACGCTATGTTTTCAAAGCCGAACAGATCACGGGGAGCCGCGTACTCGGCGTATTTACCCGTCCGCTCAACTTACGTGCCCGTAGATTCAATCAAACTTACACCGAAATGTCAGCCCGTACTTTATGTAATTATGCCATCACTTACTTTAAGCCGAACCAGAATAATATTATAAACCTCATCAGCAATCAATCCGGAGAAGGCAAGAATTATGTTATGCAACAACTTGCAAAACAATTCACAGCCCAAGGGATGGAGGTCACTCAGTTATCCTGGCATGAGGAACATCAAGCGGATGCACAATCCTTCATACAAGTACTGGATATAGAAAAGTTAGAAGGAACTACGTCTTCCCGTCAAAAAGATAACGTATTCTTGGTAGAATATCCGTCACTAAAAGATGCTGCGTTAACCTCCAATATTTTGCAAGGGGCCAATCTGAATTTACAGATCATCGATTCCCGGCGTACATGGAAAAATACAGATCAGCAATTATTTGAACGTACCCGCGAAATGTGCGGGAATACGCCGTTTTTCATTGTACTCAATTATACCAATCGGGATGCAGCCGAAGAAATTAACGGTTTAATGCCTCCTTATACCTTTTTCCGAAAGTTATTCTACCGAATTTCTCAACTAGGTTTAACGGCAAAGGAGCAACATCTGAATGTTTAAAAATGTAATTTCATATAGAGTACCTTTTGTTTTTATTGCCGGTGTATTTATCATTTATCAGCTGGTTATACGGGAAGGGATTCTCCCGGCCCTGATTTTTGCTATTCTTCCGGTAATAGGAATAGGATGTGCCGGCATATTCCACGGACAGCTCGCTTTTTATGCCTTTTTTGTCATAAATTATTTTATCATGGGTATTAGTCGGTATTTTCCCATGAAAACGGGTATGATTATGCTAGGCCTCACATTAGGGCTTCTCCTATTGGTTTTTTTGAAAAATATATTTCATCCATACGACTGGAAACGAAGCCGGAATTTCTTAACGGTTATCTGGTTGATTTGGTTTGTCTATTGTCTTTTGGAAATATTCAATCCCACGTCCGTAATACAAGCATGGAACATCGCCATTAATGGTTATGCCTTTTTTCCATTGCTCAGTGCTATTTTAATTCCGATACTTTTTACCCGCTATAAAGATTTGAAATGGTTATTAATTCTCTGGGCTTTTCTTTGCCTCTTAGCTGCAGCAAAAGGCTACTGGCAAAGAAACCACGGTTTTGATTCTGCTGAACTTTATTGGTTATTAGTCGAAGGAGGAGCCCGGACACATTTCATTTATTCTGGCGTACGCTATTTTTCATTCTTTTCTGACGCAGCTAATTACGGAACATCCATGGGATTGTCGATGACTATTTTTGGAATTATCGGTTTTTATGTACGTCCTATTTGGTTAAAATTCCTTTTCTGGGGAACAGCCGTAGCTTCCTTTTACGGACTTATGATTTCTGGTACCCGTAGTGCAGTGATCATTCCTATCGTTGGGTTAGTTACCTATCTCATCCTATGCAGAAATATAAAATACATGTTGTTTGGAATTTGTATATTGACGGCTTCTCTTTTATTCCTTACCCAAACCAATATCGGAAATGAGAATTCGCTAATTCGCAGGATGCGCACCACTTTCGATAAAGACGACGCATCCATGCAAGTTCGGGTGATCAATAAAAAGAAAATGATCCCTTTGTTACAAGACAAGCCTTTTGGAATCGGATTAGGACTTAGCGGTGGCAGAGCTACCCGTTTCAATGTAGATACTCCTCTGGCAAAATTACCGCCAGATTCATCCCATACCGCTACTTGGATTGAAACAGGCATCGTCGGTCTGCTGCTTTATTTCACACTTTTATTACTTATATTAGCTAAAGCCAGCTATATAGCTGTATTCGTGGTCAAGGATAAAAAACTCAAAGGCATATTGATTGCTTTTATAGCCGGTATATCAGGAGTGCTGGTAGCAGCTTATGCAAACGACGTAACGACTTACCCCAATGGCATACTCATGAGTATTTTATATGCTTTCCTGTTTACCATACCTTATTATGACAAAGAACAAACAACGGATGTTACCACAACCTGATATATCAATTATTACAGTAAATTACAACGGTTTACAGGATACTTGTGAAATGATTGTCTCTTTACAGGCACATTTACATCGGTGTACGTATGAAATCATCGTCGTCGATAATGGTTCCCGGCAAAATGAAGCGGCTTTGATCCAACAACGTTTTCCATCTATTCGAACAATCCGGAGTGAGAAAAATAGGGGATTTGCCGGAGGAAATAATTTAGGTATCTGCGAAGCCCGGGGTAAATATATCTTTCTACTCAATAACGACACTTATGTGGAAGATGACACCCTATTTTATCTATGCGAAACGCTCACTCAACATCCCGAAGCGGCTGCCGTCTCCCCTAAAATCAAATTTGCAGCTCCTCCGCAGCACATCCAATATGCCGGATTCACCCCTATGAGCCGCTATACCTTACGCAATAAAAGTATCGGATACAACGAACCCGACAAAAAACAATACGAACGTACCATACCTACTGCCTTTCTTCATGGAGCAGCCATGATGATACGACAGGATATTGTCGAAAAGGTAGGACTTATGCCCGAAATCTATTTTCTTTACTACGAAGAGATGGATTGGTGCAATCATATTGCTAACAAAGGTTACCAATTATACTATGAGCCGCGTTGTACTATTTATCACAAAGAAAGCAAGTCGACAGGCTCAGACAGCCCGCTAAAAACCTATTACCTCACCCGCAACCGTTTACTATATGCATGGCGCAATCGCCAGGGTATGGCCCGGGTAATAGCCCTACTTTATCAGGTGTGTATAGCTATTCCTAAAAATTTAATTGTAAATTTGTCATCTTGTAAAACCTCACAATTAAAAGCAATTACAAAAGGTATTACAGACTTTATTTGTCTAAAAAATAAAACATTATAAGAATGAATGGCAGGGAAATATTCTATTTTATTGAATATGTTTGTTGGATTGTGGCAGCGCTTATTGTGGCCTATCCCTTGTTCTATACGATAGTTTCTCTTATACGACGTGACATACGTTATCCAGAAGCTCGTCGTCAACATCGCTTTGCCGTATTGTTCCCTGCTTATAAAGAAGATCTGATCATTGAAGATAGCATACGTTCTTTTCTTTGCCAGGAATATCCCCGGGAACGGTTTGAAATCGTCGTTATTTCTGACCATATGCAAAATGCAACGAATGAACGTTTGGCGCAATTACCCATCACCTTATTGAAAGCTTCATACGACAACAGTTCTAAAGCTAAAGCTCTCAATTTAGCCATAGATAGCCTACCGCCCGATAAATTCGATGCTGTAATTATCCTCGATGCCGATAATATTGTTGACACAAACTTTTTGCAAGAGATAAACAAAGCTATGGATGCCGGAGTAATGGCGATCCAGACACATCGTACAGCTAAAAACCGGAATACTGAGATAGCAATTTTAGATGGAGTCAGCGAAGAAGTCAATAACACTATATTCCGCCGGGGACACGTCCGCGTTGGAATCTCTTCCGCTCTGATTGGTTCTGGCATGGCTTTCGATTACAAATGGTTTCGCAAGAATGTGGCCCAACTATCTTCTGCCGGGGAAGATAAAGAACTCGAAGCCCTGTTATTAAAGCAAAGGATATTCATCGAATTCCTCGACCATGTTTATGTATACGATGAGAAGACTCAGGAAGAAAAAGGATTTTATAACCAACGCCGGCGTTGGCTGGCCACTCAATTTGCCCAATGGGGACGAGTAGTCCGGGATCTTCCGAAAGCTATTCTCAGCGGGAATATCGATTACTGTGATAAGCTCATCCAATGGATGCTTCCTCCCCGCTTGATTTTGTTCGGAGGCATCATTATTATGGGCTGTATCATGCAGATCGTTGACTGGCCACTGGCCTTAAAATGGTGGACTTTGTTTATTCTACTGGGGATCACTCTTTGTTTGGCTATCCCCGACAAAATGGTAGATGAAAACTTTAAGAAGTCTATCCATAAATTGCCGATTTTGTTTTTTATGATGGTCATCAATCTTTTTCGTTTAAAAGGTGCAAATACTAAATTCGTACACACCGAGAAAAAGACCCTCTCAAACAATAAAAACATCGAAAAATGAAAATCGCTATAGAAGCTCAACGCCTATTTAGGACCAATAAACACGGAATGGATTTCGTAGCTCTTGAAACGATTCGGGAGTTACAAAAAATTGACACCATAAACGAGTATTATATTCTGGTTGCTCCGGGTTCTGATCATTGTCTGAATGCTACAAACAATTTTCACATCCTTGAACTCAAATGTCCCACTTATCCACTTTGGGAACAGTTCGCCCTTCCCAAAGCAATACGGAAAATTCATCCAAATTTGCTTCATTGCACGAGCAACACAGCTCCCCTTTATTGTTCAGTACCCCTGATCCTCACTTTACATGATATTATCTTTCTAGAAAAAAGAGCCGCCAGCAATATTTCCATTTATCAAAACATGGGCTGGTACTACAGGCGTTTTATCGTGCCCAGAATTCTACCTAAATGTAAAAAAATCATCACGGTATCGCAATTCGAATGTAATCATATTCTGGAAACACTAGATCTGTCTGAACAGCAAATCATAGCTATTCATAATGGTTATAATCAACGTTTTCATCCCCTAGAAAATGTTTCTGAAATCATTCGGAAATATATCCCCCACGATGATTATCTATTTTTCCTAGGCAATACAGATCCGAAAAAAAATACCCCCCGTACTTTAAAGGCCTATAGTATTTACCTAAAAAAGTCTACGCATCCCTTGCCCTTGTTGATTGCCGATCTGGAAGAAAAAGTGATTGACCGTATTCTTGCACAACAGAACATATCAGAAATCAAACCGATGCTTTATTTCCCGGGTTATATTACTCACGCTGATTTACCGGCCATTTACAACAAAGCAAAAGTATTTCTCTATACGTCTCTCCGGGAAAGTTTCGGTATTCCGTTACTCGAAGCCATGGCCTGCGGCACTCCCGTTATCACCTCCTGCACCTCCGCCATACCGGAAATCGCTGGAGAAGGGGCCATTCTCATTTCTCCAGAAGATGAAAATGCGATAGCCGGTGAACTACTAAAACTCGAAAACGATCCCAGTTATTATAAACAACAAATAGCTTATGGGCTGGAAAGAGTTAAAAAATTCTCCTGGCAAGCCACAGCCCGCCAAGTACTAAATATATATCAAAACCTGAATTCCTAAATGTGATTAGTTATGAATACCTTGTTTCCCATTATCTACTCGCTGATTATTTTTCTTTTTCCCTTTGTAGGAAAATTCCATTATAACCGTCAGACATTAAATTCTATAGTCATTTCTTTGGGATTATTGGGAACATTTATTGGAATCATTTACAGTCTTCTGCATTTCGATCCGGAAAATATCAGTATTTCTTTACCGCAACTCCTAGCAGGTTTAAAAATCACGATTCTGACGATTATCAGTAGCATCATTACTTCCTTGTTGTTAAAATTGTTTCCGGTATTTTATGGTATCCGAAAAGAAAAAAATACTATTATTGAAAATCTACCGGAAACGATGAAGGAAATCCTTCATCAATTAATTGCTATCAAAGAGAATATTCATAAAACCGGGATCATACAAAACCCCGACGGAACCGTACAAGCAACGGAATTATTTCAGGATAAAGCTTTGTATGATCTGGCACGCAACACTTCCCAGATCATGCAAAAACAATCCCAATACCTCAGTATTACACA
>NZ_JH594596.1:1243304-1476672 GCF_000243215.1 Odoribacter laneus YIT 12061
TTATTTCAGGATAAAGCTTTGTATGATCTGGCACGCAACACTTCCCAGATCATGCAAAAACAATCCCAATACCTCAGTATTACACAGGAAGAAAATAAACGCCTTTACGAACAGTTGCAACAACTCCTGCAAGCCAGTCAAACAACCAATGAAAATCTCACGACCCTGCTCGAAAAAGGAGTCAGTAACGGAGAAAACCGTTCTCTCAGCGAACCGCCTACACCGGTAATGAAAGAAATCCTGCAGCAATTAATTGCCATCAAAGAGAATATTCACAAAACCGGGACGATACTCCACCCCGACGGAACCGTACAGGCAACGGAATTATTTCAGGATAAGGCTTTGTATGATCTGGCACGCAACACTTCCCAGATCATGCAAAAACAATCTCAATATTTAAGTATTTCCCAGGAAGAAAACCGACGCTTATACGAACGGCTAGAGACCTTGTTAACGGTGACAGAAGCTACCAATAAAAACCTCGAAACACTTTTAGAAAAAGGTATTAACCGTGGAAATAAAAAAATTACAGCACAGGTGGACGAACTTTCCCAGCTCGTAAAATCTACCGGGGAACAGGTTACGGTTCAAATTAAACAGATAAACGAAAAACGGGCCAAAGAAGCCAAAGAATTAATGCAATTCACCCAAACCCTGCAAAATATCATAAAAAAACTCAACCAAAGCCACAATGCTCTATACAAATCACCTGAAGAACAATAAAAATCATCAAAATTTGTAAGCCATGAACTCCTTTCAGAACAATGAAGAATCTTCTTGGGCAGTCGTTGCCGGAGTCACATTCGTGCTTATGCTAATTTTTTTATTTATCTCCGTTGGATATATGTCCAACGCCATACAGGATAAAAATAAAATTACAGCAGTTGCCAATAGTTATGAAAAAATTCAGGTCGAGCTGACAAACGACTTACGGGAAGAGTTTTCAGAAAATTTAAAAGAATGGAATGCCAGTTTTGATCCTTCCAATCTTTCCATCCGATTCGAATATCCAGAAATTTTATTCAAAGTGGGAAGTGCCGAATTGAACGATAAATTCAAAAACATTCTAACCAGTTTTTTCCCTCGCTTTCTACAAATCATAAACGATCCTAAATATAAAAACGATATCGAGGAAATCCGGATTGAAGGGCACACTTCCAGTGAGTGGGAAGGAGAATCCTCTCCCCGACAGGCTTATTTTAAGAATATGGAACTTTCACAGAACCGGACCCGGAATGTGTTGGAATATCTGCTTTCGAATATCCAGGATGAAGACCTGTTCAATTGGACTAAAAAATATGTGACAGCCAATGGGCTCTCTTCCAGCAAACCGATTTTAAACCCTGATGGACAAGAGGATAAAATTCATTCCCGACGCGTAGAATTCCGTATCAAAACCAATGCAGAAAAGCAAATTATTAAAATTATTGAACAAACACATCAGTAGCCATGCTTGTCCGTTTAAAAGAAAAAATTAAAAATAACCCTCCGTTAAAAACCTTTATCCACCGTCTGTTGGTTCATCCTATTAAAACACGCCCTCGTTTCTGGTTACGGTGCTGCCGTTTTTTGTATATCAAACGGGGCAAGGGCACTGTCATCTACCGGAATACGCGCAAAGATATCGTTCCCTTCAACGATTTCTATTTAGGCGATCATTCTGTTATCGAAAGTTTTTCTACCCTAAACAATATGGTTGGTGAAATCCGGATTGGCTCACGTAGCCGGATTGGCTTGGGAAACACAATTATAGGTCCCGTTCACATTGGCAATGATGTCAATCTGGCCCAAGGAGTTGTCGTCTCCGGCCTCAATCACAATTATGAAGATCCATGCCAAACCATTATTTCTCAAGGAATTGTCACCTCCCTCATTACAATCGAGGATGACGTATGGGTCGGTGCTAATGCCGTCCTCCTGTCCGGCGTTACAATCGGTCACCATTCTGTCGTGGCTGGAGGAAGCATTGTCACGCATAATTTTCCTCCTTACAGTGTCGTGGCCGGCAATCCGGCCAAGGTCATCAAATATTACGACCCCCAGCAAAACAAATGGGTAAAACCAAAAGCTTAAAGACTTTCTGTTCACCCTTTTTTCAATTGCTTAAAAAGAAATAGAGCAAAATTCCGGAATCGTATCTGTTTTACATATCTTTTCCGAAAACAGAATAACAAAAAAATCATCTTTTCCTGAAAGGATAAAGGCCATGCTATACTTAAAAACGCATTTAAAGTGATAGCCCGATGCTTATCTATCAAAGCTTTGATATCATCTTTCTGAGTCAAGGCAAATAAAGACAATTGCTCAAAAACAGTTTGATAACCGATACGATTTTTTCGGCTTATCTTTTTAGTCATTGTCGAAGCAGGACGAATACGACGTCTAAAAAATGAATTCTTGATATATCCCATTTGGATAGCATGGAGATAGACCATTACTGTAAACAATTGATCCTCATGTATAATACCACTGTAAAAAACAGGGCTCCATCGTTTTAATAAAGAAGCACGCAGCAACAACATACAGGGAGAAACACAAAATTGATTTGTATCCAACAAAAAATTCATCAATTCTATTCCCCCGTATACCCGGTCTTCCAAATCCTTATAATGATAATTAAAAGAAAAACGGGTTTCCTTGTCTTCGGTCAGCACCTCAGCTTCAAATATAACGGCATTCAAATCTTCCTCTTCGCACTTACGGTAACAACATTCTAAAGCATCAGCAGCTAATACATCATCACTATCCATAAAATAAACATATTTGCCTGTGATATATCGAAGACCTATATTACGAGCAACAGCTTGTCCCTCATTCGAGGCTTGCTTATAAAATTTTATACGGGAATCAGTTGAAGCCAATTGTGAGACGATTTCGCAACTATTGTCAGTCGACCCGTCATCCACAACAATAATTTCGATATCACGCAAAGTCTGATTTAGAATGCTATTCAATGCTTCTGCCACATATAATCCGGTATTATATACCGGCATAACTACACTCACCTTCGTCATCTCAAAAATTTCAAAAAGGACAAACAGCCAACAATTTCTCGGAATCGAACAAAATGGGAGACCAGTTTTTACGGAATTCCAATAATTCTTCCAAAGGATAAAAACGTTCTAACTTTATTGGCTTACTCCTCTCCTTTCCTACAGAAAGATAATAATCATTAAACTTAAAACTTTTATCGATATCGTCGCTAAACTCTACCCAACAATTGGGAATGCCGTAAGCATCAGAAAGAATAATTCCATGTAAAGAGCTGGATAATATAAATTCACATTCATTTACCCGATCGATAAAGGAAGACCAGCTCCCATAATTCTGGATATCGAACACATATACTTCCTTCATTTTTCTGTAATTATCCAGCCAAGTTTTCGCTTTATCGCAATAATGAGGAATAATCCCCAATTTATATTTCTTTTCCACTAAAGGTTTATAAAATCTGGGAAACAATAAAGCCGGATCACCGTAAATTTCAGGACAGTCAACCCCTTGTTCCAATAAAAATTTTCTCGTCAATGGTCCCCGGACAGCACATACCTTCATGGGCTTTTCCTGCAACTTCATCTTCGGCGAAATAGCCCCGCTTCCCCAAATTATTCCTTGTTTATTACTCAATTGGGCCACAATACTTCCAATACATAAATAATTTATCCGCTTTCCCGAGAAAAGGGTAAAACGCCTCGGTACAACTTTTTTACCGGAAATGAGTTCCGGAAGAATGAGATTTACATCGTCTCCCCAATTATAACGTCCCAACAACGACTGAGGAGGACACCAAAAATGGACCAATACAATATTTTTACAAAATAAATCCCGACAGGTATATTTCCCTATATATAAAGGATTCGCAAACAAGCGTTTATAAACTTTAAATAGAATAGCTGCTACCTTCATTTCATTATTTTTTGCTTGATTTTATGGAAAGGCTGAGCGATTAACATCCGTTCTTCAGTATTTAAACTAAATTTATACAATATCCCCAAATAGAAAAGACTAAATACCGCCACTCCTGCCATGAGCCCTCCCCAGGACTGGACATCTCTTATATTTAATAAATAAAGAGTTGGAAAAGGCAGCCAGCAAATTGGCAACATCATCCGTAAAATTTCCTTCCAAAAACGGATCACGTCCAGATGAATAACTTTACAATAATAAACATTCATAACGATCCCATGTCCTAACAGTAAACACAAGGAAGTAACAATGGCGCATCCTATTCCCCCGTATTGTTTCGTGATCGGGATCGAAAAAACTAAGCTCAAAATAGCTATACCCAAATATAAGTAAGCCCGGAATTTCAATTGAGCCTTAGCTTGCAAAATAGTATATCCTAAACTCTGCAAAAGAGGAATACTTAAAGGTAGCATCAAAATCAAAGCTATACTATAAGAAGAAGAATAATCCTCCCC
This sequence comes from Odoribacter laneus YIT 12061, assembly GCF_000243215.1. Lineage (GTDB taxonomy): Bacteria > Bacteroidota > Bacteroidia > Bacteroidales > Marinifilaceae > Culturomica > Culturomica lanea. The sequence goes on from NZ_JH594596.1 coordinate 1,247,726, forward strand.
GGCCCAACAATAAATAAACAATTTTCCAAAGGCAATAAAGCCAAACATAATAAATCCCAATACAATAAATTGAATCCTTCCCACCCGAATAAATAAATCTGACAATCTGCTCTCCGGGATATCACAGGCAATCATGGAGGTCACCTTCGGTAAAAAAAGAGTCGAAAGAGTATTGGCAAAACTCATATAATATCCTTTTAGTTGTATGGCGACTGCATAAATCGCAACGGCTATAGTTCCCGTATAAATCCCCAATATAAATTGCCCCGTACTCCAGTAAAGTTTATCGATAATACTCCCTATAAAAATGAAAAAGGAATAACCACAAACTTCTTTGAATAACTTTTTGTCCCACTTATCAAAATGAATTTTAATTTTAAGCTTCGAAATACAAAACCAACAATTTATTCCCAATACACACAAATTCATTATCGTCATAATAACAATCATCGCCACAGCTTTGTACCCCAATAATAAAATAATAATCATAATGCACGGCTGTAATACAATCCGTACAATATTAATTAATTGCTGCCATACAAAACATTGATAAGCCGTAATAATTGAACCTGAAATCCCAAAAACAAAAGAAACAGCCAGATTTACAACCATTAGTAAAACCATAATCTGCATCTGGTGTAATTGTCCAATATCCATGGTTTTACTAAATAATGTATCCACATTAAAATATAAAACCGTACCTGCACTTAAAGTAATAAGCCCTATGATCCCATAAAACAGAACAAACATACCAAATAAAGCCCATTGCTTTTCTTCTTTATTTTCTGCACGGTATTGAGCGGTATAACGAACGATCGCATTTCCAAACCCCATATCCAGAATAGTCAAATAACCGACGACCGAAGCTGCCAAAGAAAACATCCCATATTCCGATTGGCCCAACATCCGCAACATGAAAGGAGTATATAATATACCTACAATATTAGATAAGCCTATAGACAGATAAGATAAAACTGCACCGGCCTTAATTTGATTAACAGCCATTAATATACTCCTTTTAATAAAAATATTAAGTTACAAAGGTATCATTTTTAAATAAAAAGAAGAGAGATGGCGGAAAATATATAACTTTGTTTCCTAATCCCTAAAGCAATGAAAGCACTTTTTCTGATCTTTCACGATTTCGATCCGGCAAATGGTATCAGTAAAAAAATACAGTCACAAATCCGTGCCTTACAAGCGAACGGACTGGAAACTGATCTTTGCTATCTACAGGAGAATACTTTCGTCAAGCGCCGTATCGTAAACAATCAAGTAATTGCCGACTACGGAACAACCCTTAAAGGAAAAATCAGGAAACGAGTGGAATACGATTCCATTACCGATTATGTCATCCGTCAGCATATAGACCTGGTCTATATGCGTTCAAATCACAATGCTAATCCATTTACAATTCGAATGCTTCGCCGGATGAAAAAAGCAGGTACTCGTGTCGTCATGGAAATTCCCACTTATCCCTACGATCAGGAATACATCGAGCCTTTTATGAAAGCGGAATTATTTATTGACCGTTGTTTCAGGAAAAGAATGGCTCGCTTCTTAGAAGCTATTGTGACTTTTTCGGATTATAAAATTATATTCGGAGTACCTACCATACAGATTTCCAATGGCATCGATTTTGCAGAAATTCCCCTCAAAACACATCTCAACGATACAACCCACGAACTGCACCTTATCGGGGTGGCCGAAATTCACTATTGGCACGGTTACGATCGACTCATCCGTGGACTAGCGGTATACTACGAGCATCCCCAAACTTATAAAATATATTTTCATATTGTGGGGGAAATGAGCGGCCAACGGGAACAAGACGAAATTCTGCCCCTGATCGCAACATACCATTTAGAACCCTATATCATTTTTCACGGCAAACAATCCGGCCAAACGCTTGATCAAGTGTTCAACCAATGTGATTTCGGAATTGGCAGCCTGGGCCGACATCGTTCCGGCATCGACAAAATCAAAACCCTGAAAAACCGGGAATATGCCGCCCGTGGTATCCCTTTTATTTATTCCGAAACAGATGAAGATTTTGAGCAAATGCCTTATGTACTTAAAGCACCAGCAGACGAATCTCCTATAGACATAAAAAAAATGATAGACTTTCATTCTACTTTAGAAATGTCTCCCCAAGAAATCCGCGATTCGGTCAGTTCCCTCTCTTGGAAAGAACAGATGCGGAAAGTAATTCAACAAATCTTTACTTAATTCGCTTTAATAAAGCTTCTTTTTGAGGAGAATTCTTTAATAATGCTGTAAAATATACCGCATCCCGGCGATTGATTTCCGTCGGAAATTTTTCATACTGCTCGACAAAATGCGTAGCATGTTCAACCAACTTTTTCCGGCAATCTATATGAAACATCGTTCCTTGCCCATAACTCGCATAAGACAAACCTTTTACATTATCGTCGGCAGATACCGATAAAATAGCCGATTCTGGCATGCCTTCCAAGTTCAAGGTTACCGAAGGATAATAAAAATTCTCTTCTGCCGGTAGTGTAACAATTAGCTTTAAAGTATGTTCATCAACGACAACTTTTTTAATAATTCCATGTATCCGATAATAATTGTATTCATAATACTCCTCCAAGCTGGTAAACCACAACGAATCATCTCCATCTTTTCCATATTGATCATTCAACCACAAAAAGAATTCAACCCACTCTGTACCTGTACCATGCACTCCAACACACACAGCTTCCCGCTCTTCTTTTGCTAATTTTAATTGTGATTCTATAAACTCCTTGGTAGCCGCAATCTCAGAAAAATTACGATTTAACACAACTCCCCTCAAATCCTTTTTAACTTGAAAAGGAAATAATTTCTCCGCTTGCGTTTGAGCCGTCATTATCTGTATCGGAGCATACCTTTGAGCAGCCGTAATATAAGTCTTATTACCATTAGGTTCCGCCAGCACTTTAGATCTTCGTCCAGATAAATATTTTAAAATACTATCCTGCGCAGAAGCATAATGTACAAGAACAGAATCTGCTACATTGACAGCTTCTGTATTAACATCATGAAAAGCGATGCCTGTTCCGTAATTTACCATTTCTCTCACATTGTCCCACACCAAACCAGATTTCATGAAAAAACGATAATAATTTTGAGAAAAACCAGATGATACAACCGTCTTGGCATTCATAAAATCCCATTCCGGTGCTAAGGTAGTTGTAAAATTAAATCTCACTTCATTCCCAGCACCATCCGTTGAACCGAGAGTTTTTCCCAGCGTATAAACATCAGGAGGGAGATCGTCATTCAAATATTGACGGACATCATAATAATATTTTTTAGACAATGGCCTTCCATTTAGGGCTGCCCAAGTACAACAATAAGCAGCCTGCTTACAATCGTCCTGAGATAAAATAAATAACCAGGATTTATTATATTTCAATGGAGGTATCTCAACTTTTACTTGTTCCATATTTATACCTGCCTTGGTTTGTATAACCATTTCAACCGTTACACCCTGGTTCTCACTTGAAAAGGGATATGTATATAAAGGTTCTTCTATTACATCTTTCTTCTCCTGATATAAATTCCTATGTTTTAAACACGAACTAAACAAGAAAACAACAACAATAAGCACAAGTATCTGAAACTTTTTCATATAAAAACATTTTATCTTCCTATTAAATGGAGGTTTATTTTTGAATCAAACCAACGTTACTAAATTTAAGCTAACGGATTCGGCTAAACAGGTAAATGCCTAAGCATAAAATGTTAAAAGAAATTTGAGAATTATTATTATTTTTCTTTCCTTTGTAAAAAATAACCAAAATAAACCTCCCTTTAAAAAGTCAGATGTTTTCTTTTTAAGGTTGAAAATACTTATTCCCTCTGCATATAACTATTCTTAAATAGTTATATTTGCACAATAGCCAGATTTAACTTTCATGAAAATAAAAATAGCATATTGTATTCCCGGCTTATACTACCCGAGTGGAATGGAAAGAGTATTGAGCCTTAAAGCCAATTACTTAGCTTCTCAAAAAGACAAATATGAAATCTATATTATCCTTACAGAAGGAAAGGATAAAACACCCTATTATCCTTTATTACCCGAAATTCAACTCATTCATCTGGATATTAATTTCGATGATTTATATACTGTCTCTCCAATAAAAAAAATTAGCGGCTATCTTCAAAAACAAAAACTGTTCCGAAAACGGCTCACAGAATGTTTACATCAGATCCGGCCTGATATTACAATATCATTGCTTCGCCGGGATATCAATTTTATCAATAAAATAAAAGATGGAAGTATTAAACTAGGTGAAATCCATTTCAGCCGGGCAAATTATCGGGATTTTAAAAATAATCGCCTTCCTAGCGTTTTACAAAAAATTGTTGCAAAATATTGGACAAAACAATTGATTCGGGAACTCAAAAAACTCAAACGTTTTATTGTGCTCAGCCAGGAAGACAAAGCGAAATGGAAAGAATTAAATAATGTCTCTGTCCTCTATAATCCCCTTTCTTTTTTTCCGGAAACTACTTCTAGGTGTGAGAATAAAAAAGTAATTGCTGTAGGAAGATATATGCCGCAAAAAGGATTTGATTTGCTGATTGATTGTTGGAAAATCGTATCTGAAAAACATCCCGACTGGATACTCTCCATCTACGGGGATGGGATGCGCCAGGAATTACAGGAACAAATCAATCGGTTGGGTTTACAACATCAGTGTAGACTCGAACATTCCGTTTCCAATATTACTGAAAAATATCTGGAAAGTTCTATTTTCGTCTTAAGTTCACGTTACGAAGGATTCGGGATGGTGATTATCGAGGCAATGGCTTGTGGATTACCTACCGTATCTTTTGCCTGCCCCTGCGGACCAAAAGATATTATCAAAGACGGTAAAGATGGATTTTTAGTTGAAAATAGCGATATTGAGCAAATGGCTGAAAAAATCTGCCACCTCATCGAACACGAAGACGAACGTAAATGTATGGGCAAGAATGCCCGCTTAAATGTCGAACGTTTTAAAATCGAAAATATTGGCCCACAATGGGAAAAATTATTCGAAGAAGTTTTAAAATAAAAAATGTCTGTAAAGACTAACTGTTAGGTGGATGATAAATTAAAAAAAATAACTCAACGATGACTTGGTATAAAAAATATCTTGCTGTATATGAAAAACCTTTCAATGAAGCTCCACAAGCTGTTATTGCAGTAATAAAAGAAAATATCCGACATTTACAAAGCGACCATCCCCTAGTATCCGTTGTTGTTATTGCTTACAATGAAGAGAAACATTTATTGGCGAACTTATGGTCTCTCAGTGACACTCAATGTAAATATCCACTGGAAATTATCGGCGTAGATAATGAATCTGCCGACCGGACGGCCGAAATCTTTCAGGCTTGTGGCGTTCCTTACTATACCGAACATCAGCATAGTTGCGGGTATGCCCGCCGTTGCGGACTGGCTCATGCGAAAGGGAAATATTATATCTGCATAGACTCCGACACCATGTACCCTCCCAAATATATAGAAACACTCGTTCGAAAATTAGAACAACCCGATATTGTGGCTGTTTCTTCCCTTTGGAGTTATATCCCAGATAAACAACATCCTTGGCTGGGAGTGAAACTCTATGAATTTTTCCGAGATTCTTATTTATTTCTCCAATCTTTTAAACGCCCGGAACTCAGCGTACGTGGTTTGGTATTTGCTTATAATATAGCCTACGGCAGGAAAGTCGGTTATCGGGTGGATATCGTTCGGGGAGAAGACGGGTCCATGGCCCTGGGATTAAAAAAATATGGAAAAATCGGATTTATACGGAAACGGAAAGCAAGAGCCGTTACAGGATACGGGACAGTCGGAGCAGATGGTTCTTTTTTTAATAGTTTCAAAACAAGAGCTGTAAAAGCTTTAAGAAATGCAGGTAATCTTTTTATCAAAAAAGAAATATACGAAGATGAAGATTCCAATTTAATAAAATAATCCCTACCCATGAAAACAAGAACGCCACTCGACCGAAATGACTTACAGATTCAAAAAAAAGATAAAGTCATTGAAATTGGTTCCGGTCACAATCCCTCCTTCCGGGCCAATGTCATTGTGGAAAAATATATATACGATAATACCCAGCGATGTGATAAGGCCAAAATTTATCCCCACCAAACCTTTATCAATGCAGACGGAGAAAATCTGCCCTTTAAAGATAAAGAGTTTGATTATGCCATTTGCTGCCAGGTACTGGAACATGTCGAACATCCGGATATCTTTATTGCAGAACAATGCCGTATAGCCAAACGAGGATATATTGAAACCCCCAGTATGATAGGAGAATTCCTGTTTCCTAAAAAATCCCACAAATGGGTAATCCTGGATATCGACCAAAAATTAGTACTATTTGAAAAATCCCAGATGCCAGGAAATTACCAGAAAGACTATGGAGAATTGTTTTTGAATTATCTGTCTTACCAATCACTTCCTTATAAATTACTGGGACTTACCGAAGGAGAAATGATGCTCAATCGATATGAATGGAAGGACAATGTGGATATTATGGTGAACCCCCAAGAAGAATACTACCGTTCTTTCTTTCTTTCAAAATGGACCCGGGAAATGACCGAAAAGATTTTCCCTCCACGTAATTTAAAAACCGAGTTATTGCGAACTTCTACAGCTTTAATGCATATATTAAAACAAAAAATAAATCAAAAATTCAAAAAATCAGCTTCCCCCATAGATTTAGAAGAATACTTAAAACGGAAAGGATAATAAAGTTCTTATTTTTTGTTTTTATATCCCCTGATTATTCCTACTTTTGCAGGCAATTAACCCCTCAAAATGAACTGTAAAAAATGGCTGCACTCAGGTTCTTCTTTTATCTCTTGATGAAACCAGTAGCCTTAGGGATGGCATTCTTAGGCATTGCAGGCATCAATGCCCCCTATATCAGTCCGGTAAGTTGGTGGGTTCCGGCTTTCGCAGGACTTTTTATGCCCCTCATTATCCTGATCAATATTTTTTTACTTCTATTTTGGGGATTCCAGAAAAAATGGTGGGTTATTTTCCCGTTGATAACTATTTTAGGAAATTATAATTACTTTGTTTCAACTTTCCAGTGGCCCTGGAAAGAGTCCCTAAGGTATGCCAAAAACCAGACGTTAACTATCGGCAGCTATAACGTAGAAGGTTTTTACTGGATTGCAAGGAATGAAGAACAAAAACCTATTATAACGCTGGTAAAGGAATATCATATCGATATTTTGTGTATTCAAGAACATTGTGAAGAAAGTAATATCGATTCCATAACTTTGAAAAAAAGAATCGGCCTTCCGTTTCGGAAGGTATTCTTCAACCGACATACCAATTGGGCTAATTTCGGTATCAGTATTTACAGCCGTTATCCCATTCTCCGGTCCGGAGAAATAGATTTTAACTCTCAGAAAAATTGTAGCATGTGGGCTGATATTTTAGTCGGTCAGGACACCATTCGTATTATCAACAACCACCTCCAAACGACAGATGTCAACCCGAACAGAGCAAAATACGAGGCATACCGAAGCGTTAAAAACTGGAGCGGACAAGCGAGAACACTGGTCTCTATACTCGAACAATTAAAAAATAATTTTCAAATCCGGGCCCAACAAGCAGCACAAGTCCGGACTATCATAGATACCACCCGCTATCCGGTGATTGTATGCGGAGATTTTAACGATACGCCGATTTCTTTTGCCTATAATTATATTAAAGGGGATCGTTTACTGGATGGTTTTGAAAAATGCGGCAAAGGCTACGGACATACCTTCAACGGAATTAAAAGCCTTTTACGAATCGATTTTATTGCCTATGATTCCCTTATTACCGGTATAAATTACAGATCTCCTCATCTCCCCTGGAGCGATCATAATCCCATTATCATGAATTTATCTCTCCCTTAAAATGCAGATCTCTACACCTGTCATAAGTCGGCGGACTTCTTATCTTACCCGCATATCTGCCAAATAAGAATTGGCATTCCTCAAAAAATATTATACTTTTGTTCCTCCTAAGAGAAAGATATCCTGAATCTAAAAATTTAAACAATTAACGATGGTAGCCTATAACCAAAATAAAAATAAACGATTCCAGATGTACGGAACTTAAACAAAATCAGATAATCGTACAATCTTATAGCTCCATAAAAATCATTCATTTTACCCAATATTCAGCAAAAAGCTTAGCAATGGCAGCTCTCAGATATTTTTTCTCTTTACTTATGATTCCTGTCACCTTTGTGGCAGCAATAGCCAGTGGGCTGGCTTTTTTAGCCGCTTATATCCCGCCGGAAGAATCCGGAACTATAGCTTTCGCCGGCCTGGCCATGCCAGCCATCTTATTGGTTAATGTTCTCATTTTAGTGTATTGGGCCATACAAAAAAGAAAATGGGCTTTCCTTCCAGCAGCCGCTATTTTATGGAATATTTCCTTTCTGTTATCTATTTTTCAATTCCATTTTTCCACACCAGCTTCTCCGGAAAATACCTCTTTCCGTATAGCTACTTATAATGTAAGAGGATTCAGGGGCTGGGACAAACAGAATACACAATTTCCGATAACAGACTATCTTGCCGAACAATCAGCAGATATAGTGTGCTTCCAAGAATACTGGAATAGTCCCAAAATGCCCAGCGACTCCTTATGTCAATTATTACATCTGCCCTACTATAAGGCAAAATATCTGCCCGGATATCCCCATTCAGGATCTGTTATATTCAGTAAATATCCGATCATTCATTCCGGACAGATTCCGTTGGGCGTTACACAAAACGACGCCATGTGGGCCGACATCCAAATTGAGAATCAAACCTTCCGGGTGATCAGTTGTCACCTGCAAACGACCAATTTCAGCCAGAAACGAAAGGAATTGGTTCCTTCTGAATTATACAACAACGACCTGAATCAAATCCATAGTACGTTTCGGGATGTCCTGTCTACGTTGGAAAAAAATTTTAAAATACGGGCACAACAAGCTGACCTGATCCGGCATGTGATCGATACCACAACTTATCCGGTAATCGTATGCGGGGATTTTAACGACACCCCCGCTTCTTACACCTATCATCGTATTAAAGGCGACCTCACGGATGGCTTCCGGAAATGTGGCAATGGCTACGGATATACTTTCCGCGGCCTGAGAAACTTGCTCCGAATCGACTTTATCCTCTATTCTGCTCCCTTTTATGGCTTACAATATCAATCTCCGGATTTGCCCTGGAGCGATCATAAACCCGTTCTCATGGAACTGGAAATAAAACCGACTCATTAAACATTATGCTATGCACTTTGTAAACGCATTTGAAATTTTATTCTGGATTTGTATTTTTTTAGTCTTTTATACCTTTATCGGTTATGGTCTATTTCTTTACTTTTTGGTAAAAATAAAAGAAATCTTCCGTAAACCTCTCCCCCGGACCGAACCGAAAGACTGGCCTGAAGTGACGTTATTTATTGCCGCCTACAACGAAGAAGCTATTGTAGAGGCAAAAATGGACAATTGCCTCCAGCTGAATTATCCACCACATCAATTAAAGATCCTTTGGATCACAGACGGAAGTAACGACAAAACAAATGAAAAATTAGCTCAGTATCCGCAAGTAACGGTCTATCATATCCCTCAACGAAAGGGCAAAACAGCTGCCCTCAACCGGGGCATTCAATTTGTAAAAACGCCGTTCGTCATTTACACGGATGCCAATACAATGCTCAACAAAGAAGCCGTACGGGAAATGGTGAAAGAATTTTCGGACTCCCGCGTTGGTTGTGTGGCAGGAGAAAAGAGAATAGCCGTAGACGAAAAAGACCAGGCCGCTGCAGGGGGAGAAGGATTCTACTGGACGTACGAATCTAAGTTGAAAGAATGGGATTCCCGCCTTTACAGCGCTGTCGGAGCCGCAGGTGAACTTTTCGCTATACGGACTTCCTTGTTCGAAAAGATGCCAGAAGATACTTTACTGGACGACTTTATACTCTCGATGCGGATTGCTCAAAAAGGATATAAAATCGCCTATTGTAAATCGGCCTATGCCCTGGAAAAAGGATCTGCCGATATTCAAAATGAAGAAAAAAGGAAAATACGTATTGCTGCCGGAGGACTCCAATCGATAAAAAGGCTGGGAAATCTATTAATTCCCAATCCTTTCCATCTGGGGACATTGCGCTTTCAATATATATCTCACCGGGTATTGCGCTGGTCCGTTACTCCTGTAGCCCTTTTCCTCCTGCCTTTTCTGAACATCGCATTGGTAGTAGTATACCCCAAACCGATCTATATTATTCTTTTGATATTACAAATGCTATTTTATCTAGCAGCTTTCAGCGGCGCTCTGCTACAACAAAAAAAGATTAAAATCAAAGTGTTATTTATACCTTATTATTTTCTTTTTATGAATATAAATGTCTTGAAAGCTTTCTTTTCACAACACAAATACAAAGGAAAAGGAACTTGGGAAAAAGCCCAAAGAATACAAGGCTGATTTTTTCACAACTATACGCATCCGGGACCTGCACATTTCAGGTCTTTACCCTATTCTCCCGATTATTCCTTCGGGTAGCGGTCTGTCCTGCCTCATGCCAGCAAAGTACATTAGTTGTTACACCATTCTCTAAAGTGTTTATTTACAACCTTTTTACCTTCTTCATATTATCTTTCATTTTTTATCCTTATCTTTGTTCGAAAACAGCTAAATGATATGCACTCATACGAGCATTATTCCCGCCAGGAATTATTGGAAAAGATTGAAGAATTAGAAACGACTATAAAGCAACTTTCATCCGGTTCTCCTTTACAAAAAGAAGAGGATTTTTCCCTAACCCTGCATGTTGCTCAAGAAAAAAATATACATCTTTATAAAAAAGAAAACAGCTACAAGCTTTTGGATGCTCTTCCTGATATGTTATCCGTACTGGATCGGGAGGGAAATTATATAGACTTGGTTTCCGCCGAAAAAACAGTACATGTAGGAGAATCGTCCGCCCACATGATTGGCAAAAATATACGGGAAATCCTCCCTCCGGATGCTTACTCAATTATTAAAGCGAATTTAGAACAGGCAATAGCTACCCAAGCCCCTTCTGTTTCCCACCACACATTGAATATAAATAACGAAAACCATTTTTTTGAAAATCGGATGCTTCCTCTGGAAGACCGTAACGTACTTTGTATCTGCCGGGACATTACCGAAGCTATTAAAACGCAGGATGAGCTACAGATGCTAAAGTCAGTTATCAACAATTCTGTCGAAGAGATTTACGCTTCTACGACCGAAGGGGAACTTATTTTCGCCAACAGCCAGTTTCGTAAACACTATTCTTTAAAGGAAGAATTCTATTCTTACAAAATATATGAAATATACCCTGGAAGCAATAAGGCCCAATGGGAAAGATTTGTCTCCCAGCTCAAACGTCTTCAGCGTCCCTTTACTTATCATTCGACCCACCTAAACAAAGAGAATAAAATTGTTTCTTTAGAAATTACGAGTTATATCATTAAAAATCTGGCAGGTAAAGAAATCGTATGGACTTTTGCTCACGATACCTCGGAAACCAAACAACAACAAAAGAGGATAAGAGAATTGAATTATATCATGGACACGATTCTCAATAATATCCCCGTTTATCTGTTTGTAAAAGACACCGGAAATGAATTCCGTTATCTATACTGGAACAAAGCTTTTGAAGAACATTCTCATATTCCGGCAAGTAAAGTACTCGGGAAAACGGACGAAGAAATTTTTCCCTGTAAAGAAGATGCCCTTAAATTTAAAAAAGACGATTTACGCTTATTAAAAGAAGGCCAAAAAATTGAATTTCAGGAAGAATATTTATCAGCTTCCGGGGAAAAGAGAATTGTAAATACGATCAAAACTTTAGTACCTTCCGAGGACAAACCTCCTTTAATTATCGGTATCTCCTGGGATATCACAGATCTGAAAAATACGGAAAAGGAACTCATTGAAGCCCGTATCAAAGCAGAAGAATCGGATAAGTTAAAATCCGCATTCTTAGCCAATATGAGTCACGAAATCCGCACCCCTTTAAATGCAATTGTTGGTTTTTCCAAATTAATTGCGGAATCAGACGACCCGGCTGATAAACAACAGTATTATGATATTATTGATAAAAATACAGATTTATTGTTGCAACTGATTAATGATATTCTCGATTTATCCAAAATTGAAGCCGGGACACTGGAATTCGTACAAAAACCCGTCAATTTAAGGGAATTATGCCTCAATCTTTACGACATACATCATCCCCGCACCTCCCCCGATGTACAACTCATATACGAAGACAATTTCTCCGATATCCTGACGATTAGTGATAACAACCGTTTATCACAGGTATTATCCAATTTACTGACAAATGCCCAGAAATTCACCCGTAAAGGGGAAATACGGTTCGGTTTCGAGGTAAAAGAAAAAAATATCGAATTTTATGTAAAAGATACCGGGATAGGGATTTCCCAGGAAAATATAAAAAACATTTTCAACCGGTTTATAAAACTCAATACTTTTGTACAGGGAAGCGGTCTGGGATTAGCTATATGTAATACGATTATAGAAAATCTGGGGGGACGGATCTGGGTGGAATCAACGGAAGGAAAAGGATCCGTGTTCCGTTTTCTTATTCCTTACCATAGTATTCCGGGAAAAGAAGAAAAAACAAAGGAAAATACAGATTTCCGGCAAAAAGAGACCGCAGGGAATCAGAAAACCATACTGATAGCTGAGGATGTCGACAGTAATTACCTGTTACTGCAGGCATTATTACAGAAGAAATTCCGGTTGATCCGGGCCATAAACGGCTTAGAAGTTATCGATATGTTCCAACGTCAATCTCCTGATCTGATTCTCATGGATATTAAAATGCCCGAAATGGATGGGTTGGAAGCGACCCGCAGAATCCGGCAACAATCGACAATCGTTCCCATCATTGCGTTGACAGCCTTTGCTTTTGAATCCGATAAAAACGAGGCGATAAAAGCCGGCTGTGACGACTTTTTAACAAAGCCCTTGTCTTCTGAAAATTTGAAACAAGTACTGGAAAAATATATCTGATGTCTTTTATGAAGAAGTTTTGTTTAAATATAGGTGTTCCCGCTTTCTATCCGGCTTTGCGCCCCTTTTCTATTTTGATTGTATGCTTGGGGGCTATTTTATTTTCGGCACAGGCACAACAGTCAAAGATAGCAACGCCGGAAATAGTACAATTAAAAGTAGTCGATACTCATTCCAATCCCTTGTTTGGGGTATATGTGGTTAATAAAAATAAAAGTTATCTGCTGACAACGACTGATATTGACGGAGAATGTACCCTTCATACTCACTTAATAAATTCCTCTGACTCTATACAGTTTCAAGGGATGGGATATAAAACTGAAAGTTATACCCTGAAAGAGCTAAAAAACATCCGCCAGGTAGTTTTAGAATCTCTCCACTATGAATTGGAAGAAACAGTTATACAAGGCATATCGACAGAAGAACTTTTAGACAAAGTAAGTTCAAAACTCAAAAAACTTCCCCAGAATACACCTTCTTACTGCAATTTTTACGGAAAAGCCCAATACGAAAAAATAACAGAATACAGGGATTCCGTTGTCGAATACAGAAGAGAATACGGTTACTATTTCACTTCCGGGGATATACAGCCTAAAAACCATTGGGACAACAAATTCAAATCTTATTTTGTACCTGCATACAGTGCCAGAAGTTATAATCTCACCAATGACGGTACGGATACATTGGCTCTGATGTACATTACTACAGAAGGAATTCGCTTTGATGCCGGTAGCCGTAAAATTTTTACTTTACTCCGGACGGTCCAATTGTATGGTCCTCTCTTTTCCGGAACCGAATGCTACGATTTTACCCCTATCGATTCCGATAGCCTGGATTATGTATATACCTTCAAAACAAAGGCAACAGCCTATCCGGAACAAACCAAAATTTCCTGCAAAGGTACATTGGTCATTGATTTTCACCGCCACGTTCTCAAACGGATTACTTTCGAATATATCGATTACCAATTGTACAGACAAGTATTACTTACCAATCAGCGAAAGGCAAGCTCCCCTTTTTCAACCCAAGCGGAAATCGTATTGGACTACGATGAGGAAGGACATACATATATCAAATCCTGTAAACAAGAAAGCCGTTGGAAATACGATTTAGGAGATAATTTTGTAGTTATTGAACAACCTTCCCGTATGCATCCTGAAAAAGGAAATCTTCTCGAAAAAGAAGCCTTTTATTGCTACAATTACCAAGATATCAAAAAATCATTCCGTACTCCAGGAATCAGTACTAAGATCCACGTAGCCCAACGGAATCCAACCGGGCGTTACGATTCACTTCTTTTTGAAAAATTACCTCTTTTATTAGACCCTACCAAAGCCTTAAAAGACCTGAGCCGTTATGAGGATATTTATAAACAATACCGGGAGAATAGTAATAAAACGTATTACCCGGATAATTTTTTAAACGGATTTAACGGTTTTGTAGGTGCCGGAAGAGACGACAGAGCCTTCAGAAGCAATACACAGGCTGTACGTTTACAGGTTTTTGAACTCTTTTCCATACCGGTATTTCCTTAAAGGTAGCCTGGAAAAAGAAAGGATCAACGGTCTTTTAAACCTGTATGTCATTTTTTACGCTTTATAATATTTTAATCTTTATCCCTTAAGCGTAGTATCTCATTTAATTTTTTATAAATTTGTAAACATATAAAAATACAAATGTAAAAATGTAAAAATATCCTAACACTTCACGTGGTAACTATATTATTATCAAATTGTTGTAAGTGAGAAATTTATAAATTTTCTTCATCTTATTACGTTTAAACATTTTTATATTGGAAGGAATTCATCCCTTTATGGCAAAAATATGTAAAAATTGCGGAACAGAATTCTCAGGTAATTACTGCAATAACTGTGGACAAAAAGCAAAAGTAGGAAGGTTAACTTTCCGGTCCGTAATAGACAACTGGGCCTACGGCCTAACGAATTGCGATACAGGTATTCTTTATACCTGTAAAGAATTATTCACCCGTCCGGGACATATGGTGGCTGATTACATTCGGGGAAAGAGGGTTATTTATTTTCAACCTTTCCCCATGCTGTTTATTACAGCCGGACTTTACGGTTTAATTTCACAAATCTTTCTACCGGAAAAAGAGATCGAAGTGGCACCGATTGCAACCGAACTTACATTCTGGGGAAGATTTTTCCAATTACTAGCCCATTGGGCAAGCACCAGTATGTCTTTTGTGGCTATTGCAACCCTCCCTATTTTTGCCTGGGCAGCCCGCTATACCTTTTACACGCCTTATTTTCATCCTTTCAGACCGAGCTATAAGAAAAGTATCTCGGATTGGTTTTATTGTCATCTGGTCTCTCTGAAAATAAAGAAAAACTATACGCCTGTGCTATCGGATTATTGGTTCGTCTCCACCTATATCGACCGAATGAAATGTTTGGCTAAACTACAAAAGTATCCCTTTAATTTTACAGAATATATCTTCATTTTTGCCTATATAGCCTGTCAACGATTGATTATCGCCTTATTTATCGGCATTCCTCTAACTTTATATATGAGTGCAGATCAACCTCAAGTGAAAACAAATTTGCTTCAGATCGACAAAGAGGGCGGAGCAGGAATAAGTCTGTATTTACTCTATTTTGCTGTTATGGTGTGGGATATAAAACAACTTTTCAGACTGCGCTTCTTAAAAGCCTTCTGGAAAACTTTCCTTTTGTTACTTTATGGGGCCTTAATCATGCTTTTATTAACCCTGCTGCTTTCAGGAATTATAATAGGAATTATTTATATTTTAGGTACATTCGGTTTCATCCCCATGGAGCTTGTAAAAGATATTCTAAATTAGGTATTCCGTTTTAAAGCCGGAATTTCAAATGTATCTCCGTCGGTACAAATAAACGTATTGGGGAAAATAGCCCGAGCTTCCGCCAACAGACAAGTAGGATCCGGATAACGAGCAGAGAAATGCCCCAGCAACAGTTTTTTTACCCCCGCCAGGCAAGCTATACAAGCGGCCTGTTCGGCAGTACTATGAAAATTCTCTTTGGCCACCGCCTCTAATTCTTTTCCATAGGTAGCTTCATGATACAACAGATCTACTCCCCTCACCACATCAGCAAAACGTTCCCGGAAAAGAGTATCCGTCATATAAGCATATGACCGGGCCGGTGGAGGAGATACCGTAAGCCGGGAATTGGATACTATTTCTCCCTCCGGTGAAATAAAATCCGCTCCTTTTTTCAGGTATTGCATAAAAGCAATCGGTACTTTCCAAGCTTCCGCTTCTTTTTTTAAAACGGTCCTTTCCCGCTCTTTTTCCTGAAATAAAAAACCACATACCGGAGCATCTTTACGGTGCAACAAAGGAAAAGCCGTAACTGTCACTGACCGGTCTTCATAAATCCGCTCTTCCTTACGACTCAAATAATGAAAGAACAGAGGATAAGTGAACCGAGTTTTCATGATTTGGAGCTGGCCTTCTATAATCTTCTGCAAACGTTCGTCTGCATAGATATGCATCTCTCCTCTACGGTTTTGCATCGAAAGACTGGATAGCAAACCCATCAATCCAAAATAATGGTCCCCATGTAAATGAGAAATAAAAATATGGTTGATTTTATTATAAGGAATGTGAAAACGCCTTAATTGGTGCTGAGTTGCTTCAGCACAATCTATAAGAAAGTACCGCTCAAGTATATTCAATACTTGAGCGGCAGAATTTCTTTTGGAAGTGGGAACGGCAGAGCCGCTCCCCAATATAGTCAATTCAAATTTCACTGAATTTCCCGATAATATTTTCCAATTATTCTTCGGTTTTTACTTCTGGAGTTTCTTCCGGAGCCTCAGCAACTTCTTTTGCTTTCGGAGTCGCTTTTTCAGCTTTAGCCGTCATCTGATCCCTCAACGCTGCCAATTCAGAAATATCCCCTAAAGTTGTCTTTTCCAGTTTTTCTTTCACCTGTTTAACAGCTTTTTTGGTTGACTTTTCCTCGGCTGTCTTTTTGGCTTTTTCTTCCGATTTCTGAGCATCTTCGAAAATACGGGAATGAGACAATATAATCCGCTTAGCAGCTTTATTAAACTCAATTACCTTGAAATCCAGTTTTTCATCTACTTTTGCCTGAGTTCCGTCTTCCTTCACCAAATGACGAGGAGTTGCAAACCCTTCAACGCCATAAGGTAATGCAATGACAGCTCCCTTATCAAAGATTTCAGTGATCGTACCTTCGTGTACAGAATCTACGGTAAAGATCGTTTCGAAAACATCCCATGGATTCTCTTCCAATTGTTTGTGTCCCAAGCTCAAACGACGGTTCTCCTTATCGATTTCCAAAACCACTACGTCGATTTCAGCACCGATTTGAGTAAATTCTGCCGGATGTTTTACTTTCTTTGTCCAAGACAAATCAGAGATATGAATTAATCCGTCAACCCCTTCTTCTATCTCAACAAATACTCCAAAGTTGGTAAAATTACGTACAATAGCTTTGTGTTTGCTGCCTACACCATATTTTTCTTCAATATTCTGCCAAGGATCAGCTTTCAACTGTTTAATACCCAATGACATCTTTCTTTCTTCCCGGTCCAAAGTGAGAATGACAGCTTCTACTTCATCTCCTACTTTCATGAAATCCTGAGCAGAACGTAAATGCTGCGACCAAGACATTTCAGATACATGGATCAAACCTTCTACCCCCGGAGCGATTTCTACGAAAGCACCGTAATCAGCCATCACCACAACTTTACCTTTTACTTTATCCCCTACCTTCAACTCGGCATCCAAAGCATCCCACGGATGAGGCGTCAATTGTTTCAAACCTAAAGCGATCCGCTTTTTCTCATCGTCGAAATCCAAAATAACAACATTCAGTTTCTGATCCAACTGTACAATTTCATTCGGATGATTTACACGGCCCCAAGAAAGGTCAGTAATATGAATCAATCCATCTACACCGCCCAAATCAATGAATACACCGTAAGAGGTAATATTTTTGACTGTACCTTCCAGTACCTGTCCTTTTTCCAATTTAGATATAATGTCTTTCTTCTGTTGTTCCAATTCAGCTTCAATAAGAGCTTTGTGGGATACAACCACGTTTTTGAATTCCTGATTGATCTTTACGACCTTGAATTCCATAGTCTTCCCGACATAAATATCATAATCCCGGATCGGTTTTACGTCAATTTGAGAACCCGGTAAGAAAGCTTCTATACCGAATACGTCGACGATCATACCACCTTTCGTGCGGCATTTTACAAATCCTTTGATAATTTCATCTTTTTCCAATGCTTCGTTTACACGATCCCAACTCCGCATAGCACGAGCTTTTTTGTGTGAAAGGGTTAACTGTCCCTTTTTGTCTTCCTGTGTTTCCACATATACTTCAACCGTATCCCCTACTTTCAAATCCGGATTGTAACGGAATTCGTTCAAGGAAATGATACCGTCTGACTTGTAGCCAATGTTTACGACTACCTCTCTCTTGTTCATAGAGATAACTTTGCCGTCAACTACTTCACGCTCAGCGATCTGCGATAAGGTTCCAGCATACTTTTCTTCCAGTTCTTTTTTCTGGGATACAGGAGTTACATCATCATTCTCGTAAGCTTCCCAATCAAAATTATCATCTGCTTCTGCACTGGTTACAGGAGCAACTTTCTGAGTTTCTTTTTCAGCAGATTCAACCTGCATTTCTTTTTGTTCTTCTGACATAAAAATGAATTGTTTCTTACTTAATAAGTTAGACATTATATTAAAATACGGCTGCAAAAGTAGAAATAATTATCCGGACTACCATGTTTTTTCTAATAAAATTTAACAAAATGAATCCCCCAAACGAAGAGACATCTGTAAGCGATATAAAAGGAAGTTTTTAACCAGCTTTTTTATTTGTCCATTCAATTGTCCATCTCTCTGTTACAAAAAAGAGGTGGTTTTAAAATACCTTTATCTAATCAATTAGGGGAGCAAAAGATTTTGTGATGATTGCATGAGAGTACTCGGGGAAAAAAGGTTCTGTAAGAATGTCAAACCTCCTCTCTAACAAAAATACAAATTGACTTTTAATGTTTATACTATTTTATTATGAAGACCGTATTTATAACTGGTGGAGCTACCGGAATAGGAGCTGCGTCTGTAGAAAAATTTGCTACGGAAGGATGGCAGGTTTTATTTTTGGACACCGAGGAAGAGGCTGCTTTAAATTTATGCCGTAAGTTTAACGAAAATAGAGTAATTTTCCGGAAAGGGGATACACGGAATCGGGTAGAAATCCGGGAAGCTGTGAGTACAGCAATACTGATGTTCGGAGGAGTGGATGCTGTAATAGCCAATGCCGGAATATACCAGAAAAGTTCTCTATTTGATATACGGGATGAAGTGTTGGATGAAATGATAGACGTTAATATAAAAGGAACGATTCACACTTTACAGGTAACGATACCTTTTTTGAAAGAACGTTCCGGTAGTATTGTAATCAATGCGTCAAGTCAGAATTTTATAGGAAAACCCAATAGTTTTGTTTACGGCCTTACAAAAGGAGCTTTGGAAGAAATAACCAAAAGTTTGGCGGTAGAATTGGGCCCCTGCGGTGTAAGGGTAAACTCTGTCTGTCCGGGGACTATTCGTACACAATTGGCAAACAAGGCAATTTCCAACTGGGCAGAAATGACTGGTAAAACAGAGACTGAATGTTGGCAGGAAGAAGCTGCCTTGTTTCCTCTGGGAAGGATTGGTAAACCGAAAGAAGTGGCGGAATTGATTTATTTTTTAGCCAGTGATGCCGCTTCTTTTTGCACAGGAGGATTATTTCCGGTAGATGGCGGAATAAAGGCAAAATGAGAAATAAAAACGTTAAATGTATACCTTCAGCGTTCCAAGTGCTCCTCAATGAACCAAGAAGCTCCTTATCGTTTTCAGAGAAAATCGGAAAAACCTAGATTTCATTTGTTTCTTTACTTTTTCTTAAGTATTCCTCCGCCTTGTTTCGGGAAAGAGCTGGAGACTCCGTTCGCTATTTTGTATCGTCAGTCTCCCCTAAAACGCAGATGCTTCCTCCTTTTAGTCACACTTCGTGTGCCTAACGTCGGCGGACAACCCTGCGTTTTTTAACGGTACGTCTTCCTGACAAAATTACGCTCTCTCCCGTCATATCTCTTTCCCGAAACAAGGCTCCGGCTTCAAACACAGGAACTTTGAGAAAACATTTAAAGAAGCGACGAGGAGAGGGTTTAGCGGGCATCGGAGGTCATTTGTGTTTTTCAGTCATTGCGGGAAGGAGCGTCTTTCTGTGCGAAAGCGGAGTGTAAAAAACACCATTTGTCCGCCGACGTTAGGCAGGCAAAGCCTGTCTAAAAGGAGGAAGTTTTGGTGTTTTAACGGAGCTTGAGCTTACAGAAAAGCGAGTGAAGCACGACTGAAAAACACAAATGACCGGAGAAGGGGTACATATTAAATCTACCCTTTAACTTGTAATTTCCTTTACCCAATCATCCAAAGTGGTTTCTTTGGATAAGTTCAGTTTTTTCCGAATCCGATAGCGGGCTTTATTCACGCTCTCCCTGGAGATTCCCAAAGCAAAAGCAATCTCTTCGGAAGAAGAACCCCTATAAATCAACATACAAATTAATTCTTCATTTTTCGAAACAGCAGGAAAACGCTTTCTGAGCATTCTCATAAAATCAGGATATATTCCATTGAACGACTGACGGAATTTTATTTCCTCCTGCTCTGTCAATAAACGCGGATTTAAACTCCCTAACACCGACAGAATACCCGGTTTGACCCCTTCCTCTGTCGTAATCCTGTTTAAAGCCGACTCAATTTCTGCTCTCAATTCCTCATTTTTACGATTTAACTCCCATTGTGACTTCAAGAGATTATGCAATTCTTCCTCCTGAGCCTTAATCCGCATTCTATCTATCGTTCGTTTTAATTGCAAAGCCCGCTGCCGCATCCATAGCCAGATCAACAGGGCAACAGCCAAACAGATAAAGAACAATCCAAAAGCAATATAATATTGTATAGTCCGTTTATGTAAAGCCAACTCAGCAACCAAGATCCGATTCTGTTTTTCTTTTTTTTCTGTTTCAAATTTCACATTCGCTGCCACCATAAACCGGACTTTTTCCCGTTTGAAAAGAGTGTCCCGCACATTACGGTATAAAGGAAAACAATTTGCCAATTCCCGGTCAAATCCATTCCGGGCATAGTAATCTGTCAGAAAAGCATACACATAATCCTGCATTTCTACATCTTCCTGCTGTTCATACCAGGCCGCTGCTTCCCGTACCAAAGATAAGCCTTCTTTCCTATGCCCAGCCATCAATAATCCCCGCCCTAATTCAAATTGAGTGCTATATTGGTGTCTGAGAGGCAAAGCTTTAAACTGGTTGTCACCCATTACAGTTTGCAATATTTCTATTCCCCTCGCCAGGGAATCTGGAACATTCAAACGATATAATGCCCCATTCATTCGGGCAAATAAGCGGGCCCTCTCATTTCCCACTATTTTATAACAACTATCCGCTAATCTCAAACATTCCATCGCTTCCGAAAGTCGTTCCGATTCATTCAACCAGTTGGAACGCGCCCGGTATAAATCGGCCAAAACACTCGCCATCTCCCGTTTCTCTTTACAAACTTGAATAGCCTGACCGCTCCATTCCAAAGCTTTTTCAACCTCTCCCAACACTCCATAAAAATAAGCCAACTCGCTAGAAGCACGCGCTATGCTTTCTGTATTACCGGAATATTTTCCTGCCTCTAAAATTTTATAACACATTTCTATCCCTTCATCATATCTTCCCTCGGCACGATATATAGAGGCCAAACGTCCCATACACTGCATTCCCATACCCTCGGTATCCCCGTATTTTTCCATTGTTTCGATGGCTTTCTGAAAAGTTGCAATACTCCGTTCTTTCTCTTTATCACAAAACATATAAATTCCACCGGCAATGCGATAAAAAAAGAGAAGCCGCTCCGGGACCTCCTTGGCCGGATAAAGCTGGGCTTCCCTCAACAACTTCAAAGCCACACTGTCCCGATCCGCCTCAAAAGCCAACTGTGCCGCCGCAATCAACAACTCCCGCCGGTATTCGTTTCCTTGTTTTTCACTTCTACTCCTTTCTAAAAAATATTCCTCTCCCTTCTCCCTTTGCCCGGATAAAGTATATAAGGCCATCATCTGTCGTATTGCCGGAAAAACAAAGCTACCCTCCCCCGCTCTTACCAATGTATCCAAAACCCTTAATGCCTCTGTATACTTCTGTTCTTTACGCCATTGTAATCCCTGTTCCCAACGAAGACTATCCGTTCCCGATTCCGCAAATCCAACCTGTCTCTCCTGCTTATCACAGGCTATTAACAGTAAGGATACTGCTACCATAAGACCATAAAATTTTCTCATACTCTTCGTTTAAAACAAAACCCTCCTCGCGCGCTCGTAGAATACACTCTTTTGAGTATCCTGAAAGACAAACCTATTCTTCCAATAAATCCGGACGCAACAAACGCGTCCGTTCATAGGCTTGCTGCTCCTGCCATTCCCGTATCTTCGCATGATTTCCGGACAATAACACCTCCGGAACCCCCCAACCGTTGAATTCTGCCGGACGCGTATAGACAGGAGGCGCCAGTAAATTATCCTGAAAAGAATCACTTAAAGCCGAACTCTCATCACTCATAGCTCCCGGTATCAAACGCACAATAGCATCCGTCATAATACAAGCCGGAAGTTCTCCTCCGGTCAATACATAATCGCCTATCGAGATTTCGCGAGTAATCAGATTATCCCGTATACGCTGATCGATTCCTTTGTAATGCCCGCACAGTATCATGATGTTCTCTTTTAAAGACAATTCATTAGCCATCTGTTGATTGAATACAGGGGCATCCGGAGAAGTATAGATGATTTCATCGTAATTCCGCTGGGCCATCAATTCCCGGATACAATCGAAAACCGGCTGAATCATCAGTACCATCCCCGCTTCTCCTCCAAAAGGATAATCATCGACTTTTCTATATTTATCTTTCGACCAGTTCCGGATATTATGGATGTAAATCTCCACAATCTTTTTCTCTCGCGCCCGCTTAATAATCGAATGGTTTAACGGACTCTCCAATAACTCCGGAACCACACTTAAAATATCTATACGCATACTTTAATCAATCTTTACGGTATCTTTTACTGTCTACAGCTCCTCCACAAACATTTTCTTCTATGCCGTTCCATTAACCGACACAATCTTCTCTTCTTCAAGGGAAGAAAAATTATTCAAACGCCTGTTTTTCAGCTTTCCTGCAAAAAGAACAGGAATTTTCTATTTTAAATAATCTTCAAAATAATCCGTAACTTTCTGCATCAAATGAATCCGGTCTCTCCCAAATACATTATGCTTTGCACAAGGATAAGGGAAATAATCTACCTGTACCTGATTTTTTATACATTCCCGGATAAAACTCAGGCTATGCTGCCATAAAACCGTATCGTCGATAGCTCCCTGACAGATCAACAATTTTCCTTTTAAATCTTTCGCTTTGGAAAGTAAACTGACTTTAGCATATCCTTCCGGATTTTGTTGGGGGGTACTCATATAACGCTCTCCATACATCACCTCATACCATTTCCAGTCTATTACCGGTCCACCAGCCACCGCCACTTTAAATACCTCCGGATAATTGGTGATCAAGGAGATCGTCATGAACCCGCCATAACTCCATCCATGTACACCTATCCGGTCAGCATCTACCCAAGGCTGAGATTTCAGAAATTCAATGCCTTTCATCTGATCTGCCATTTCTGCCTGCCCACATTGTTTATAGATCGCTTTTTCATAGGCCGCTCCGCGATTTGATGTACCCCGGTTATCCATAACAAATACGACATATCCCTGCTGAGCCATGTACATCTCCCAACGTCTCAACTCCCCTTGCCAGGTATTTTTCACCATCTGCGAATGAGGCCCTCCATACACATAAAGGATCACAGGGTATTTTTTCGCAGGATCGAAATTCATCGGTTTGATCAACCGGTAATAATTATCAAACTGACCGTCGGCACTCTTGACTGTTCCTAAACTGATTTCTCCGAAATTATAAGTACGGGTCGGGTTTTCTGCTTTCAGGATTTCCTTTACCGGTTTCCCGTTTGTCTGCCGCAATTCGATCCTACGGGGAACATTCAGACTGCTATAATTATCTACAAAATAACGTCCGTCTTCACTCACCATTATAGTATGCCAACCTTCTGCTTCCGTCAACCGGCTCTTTTTTCCGGTTTTCAAATCCACCCGGAATAAATGATTCTCAATAGGGCTTACTTCTGCTGAAGTGTAATAGATATATTTTCCATCCTGTGCAATATAAGCCACATCAGCATCAGTGTCCGTCAAACGCCTCAGTTGTTTACCTTCCGTATCGCACAAATAAAGATTCCGGTAATTATCCCGGTTGTCCGTACGATAGATAAAACGGGAAGGATCACTTTTCAAAAATACCAATGGATCACTAGGCTCTACATAACGTTCATTTTTTTCCTCTACTAACGTCTTTATAAAGACCCCTGTCTTAGCACAATATTTATTCAGATGAACCTGATTTTGATCCCGGTTTACAACTTGGATATAGAGTACCTCAGATGCAGGTCCCCAGGTAATATTCGTCAGATATTGTTCCCGTCCGAAATCTGTCACCTCCATAAAAACGGTCTGTTGGGAAGCCAAATCGTATACCCCCAGACTGACTTGTTCCGAAGGCATACCTGCCATAGGATATTTTATTTCCTGTAAACTGCCGGTACGGGTAGTTATATCAAGTAAAGGGAAAGAACTCACAGCACTTTCGTCTTTCCGGTAAAAAGCCAGTTTTTTTCCATCCGGCGACCAGAAGATTCCCGTAGAAATACCCATTTCCCTTCGGCTGACCGTCTGACCATTGACAATATTCGGATCTTCGTCAGCTGTGACAGCAAATTCATTTCCCCTCTCGTCACAATAATACAAATTATTTCCCCGGGTAAAAGCAAAAGCATCTTTCCCATTAAAAGTGAGATCCATCGCTTTTTCAGGTAAAGAAATAGTCCGTTTCAACTGTTTACTTCCTACCTCTATCTCATAATATTTTCCTTTCCGGATCAAAGACAATGTTTGTCCGTCTTTCCAGGAATACTTCGGCCAACCTTTTAAATCGGCCTGAATCAAAGGATTTAATTCCTCTATCGTCATTATTACTTTTTTCTCACCTGTTTCTACCGCTTCCGCCCATAATTCTGTTCCCTCCGTCCAGGTCAAAATATTCCGGTCTCCCTGCCATTGCATATTCCGGGACTCAGGCCTGAGCTCATACCCCAATACAGCCTCTTCCATCGTTAAAATTTTGTCCCCTTTTTGAATCTCTTCTCCCTTTTTCATAGCCATTGCATGCTGAGTCTCAGACGTTAATACAGCCCCTAAACTCAAACAAGTAAATAATAAGTAATTCATAGATAATAAAATAGTTATTTATAAATATATCACTTTAATCCAGGTTCTCAGAAATAAGATTTATCTCGCACAATGAGCGGAATACGGGCTCACAATCTCCCAGACCCGACCGATAAACCCGCGGTTCTGCAATCTACTTTTTCCCCTCCGAAATGTTATCCTTCAAATTGAAACAGATCCCGATCGTCCAACACAGCGAACTTCTGCCGGAAAAGATTCAATTCTGCTTTATCCAGCTCTGTGAGAATCGTTTGCTCTTCAAAAGCCTTTGCTGTTCCGATCGTTTCTCCCCGGGCATTTATTACAACAGAATCTCCGGCATAATGCAAACCACCCTCGTCCGTTCCCACACAATTTACGCCAGCTACATAAGCTTGATTTTCAATGGCCCTGGCAACCAGTAAATTTTGCCATACTTTTCTCCGCGATTCAGGCCAATTAGCTATATATACAGCTAAATCGTAATGATCGGTGTTCCGGCTCCACACCGGAAAACGTAAATCATAACAAATAAATGTAGCTATTTTCCATTTCCGAAAGACAATACTCAAGTGTCTGTTTCCCGGAGTAAAATGTTCATTTTCGCCTCCCATCCGGAAACAATGCCTTTTGTCATAATACTGATATTTTCCATCGGGAAAAGCAGCTATCAGACGATTATAGAAACGTCCGTTTTCCTCATAAATAGTACTTCCCATCACAAGTGCGTCCTGAAAGACTGCCCATGCCGACATCCGTCGACATACTTCCGTATAATAAGAAGCTACCCTTATCTTTTCTGCATCCGCCTGTTCCTTCTCCTTTTTTACCATCATACAACCACAAGTAAACATCTCCGGCAAAAGCATAACATCGCAGCCGACACGTTCCGTCAGTTTCAAATCAAAACGCCTTAAATTCTCCTCTACATCCCCCCATACCAAAGCTGATTGTAATAACGCGACTTTCATTGGATATTGGTTTTTGAAAAAGATTTTTCCGTTCTGTCAGTCTTCTCCCCAAGAAAATTGTTCCGGATGTTTCGGGTGAGCATCCTTATAAGTTTGCATGATATAATTCAAGTCTGCCTCCACATCCTCTGTCGGATAAAAAAGAGGACCTATTTCGCAAAATTTCTCTTTATAATCAATACGCCCTAAATATACCGGTACGCCGGCCGCTTTAGCAATCACCAAAAAACCTTTTTTCCATTTTTTCCTTTTTTTCCGGCTTCCTTCCGGAGTGATACAAAGATACATGGAATCCCGCTTATTAAATTCCGCTATCATCTGCTGAACCAAATGACTGTCTTTTTTCCCCCGATCTACCGGAATGACACGCAGAGCCCTTAACAACAATCCCAAGGGAAAAAAGAAAAATTCTTTTTTCATCAAGATATAGGCTGGAATTCCCTGACTTAAAAAAGCCAGCTCCCCCCACACAAAATCCCAATTAGAAGTATGGGGTACGGAAATAATTACCGCCTTCTTCACCTGAGGTAGTTCTCCCTTATACCGCCATCCAGCTAACCACATAATAAAACGTGCCAAATATTTCATCTGTTTCCTATTTTCTTTTTAGTGGTTTTACGAAATCCTCCCCTTTTTCCAGACAGTAGCGGAGGACTTCCTCTTGTATCTGTTTTTCGGTTCAAATTTACGAAAAAGTATGGGAATTCTTGCATTCTCCTCTTTTAATGTCATTTGCCCTTCCTCTACTCTGTTCATTTAGTATATTCCTGAAATATTTTTTTGAACTCTTTTACCTGAAGCGGCAAAGCCATTCTCACTTTAATTTCCTGATAACCGTGACGGTTAAAACCTACAAATACGCCCAAACGACTGTACTCCTGTAATCCGATCGAATAACCACACTCCATGTAATTTCCGATTTCTGGCGTCCACAAATAACGCCCATGAATTCCCTCGTCAAACGTCATATTTTGCATAAAAGGCAACCGCTTTAAAAGCAAAAATGCCGAATTATAATTTATAGCTCCCCTCAACCATTTATCCTTGGTATGCCAGGCATAGTATTCTCCCAAGAAAAAATCCTCCGAAAAACGATCTGTACTATACACCCAACCGATGGTCGTAAAATGCATATAATCGGGGAAATAAATCTCTTTACGGGATAAAAATTGCCCTGCATTCACACTATAAGAGAAAGAATCGAATAACCCTAATTTTATGTTTTGCTTTATCCCTATATCCAATCGTTCAAAACGACTTGTATAGGTAGCATCTGTCGGTAAACCTCTGACATAACCGATAGAGAAAGTCGGCCAGGCTGACCGCTCGTATTGTTTCTGATGATTTTTTACAGTAAAGAAATAACAGGGAGTATACGTCAAACGAATGCCTGCAATTAAAGAAGTATTTTCAGGCATATCGACTCCTCCTTCCAATACAGGATCGTTGGGCTCAATATTTTTCCTGGAAATATGATTTCTCAGTAGATCCCGTCTCTCATACTGCCCCTCTACGGCAAAAGTAAGACCATTCGCAATATCAATCGAATGCTTCAAGTGAATAAAACGCCTTTCATAAAAACGAATAAAATTCTTCCTCAATTTTTGAAAGAAAAAAGAAGAAATGGAATTTTCAAACAAAGCCCCTTCTCCGGCATGTCCGTAATCTTCCGACATCTCACCAAAATCTAACTCCCATTGTCCCCTACTCATAGGAGCATAAAGCCAATTTGCATTCATTTTCCACAATAGCGTCTTACGAGCCGTTCCATAATAAAGGGAAGGACCAAAACTGATTTTCTTACCTTTATTCATATAGATATGCAATTGCACATTTTGTCCTATCCAAAGCCCGTCGACAACATTATATTGAGGAAAAATTTCCCATAATCCCCCCACTTCCAATCCCACTCTTTTTCTATTGTCTAAAGCAAAAGTATCTCCAAGCATTATTTTAGAAAAAATCATATCTGCCTTATTCGGAACGGTATCCGGCGGCCCGAATACTTTTTCCATAAATTTTCGCAAACTGTCCCTGCCCTCGTAACTTTTTATTTCTTCCTCCAATAAAGGTACAGTTCTTATCTTCTGCCAATACAGCGAATCTCTCTTTGTGACCATAGTATCCACTGTTACAGAATCTTTCAAACGCCGCAAAGGTATCTGGTAAGGCGAAACAGAATCAGACGAAGACCATTCCTGTAATCGTTGGGATAAACGGGCTAATTCATAAGCCTGCCGATTGGTTAAATCTTCTTTTTCGGATAATTCCTGTATTTTATGACGTATTTTTTGCTCCTTTTTACTTACGGCTCTCTTTCTTATACTCGTATCTTCTGTTGCCAAAGTTAATTGAATGGTGTCTATTTGTAATTCTTTATATTTTACGGAAGAAAAATATTTCGCTTCTCCCTCCAAACCCATCATATCCATACCGATTGCAATATTATAAGATGTCGGAAGAAAAATAGCAGCCGCTATCTCATTAAATCCCACTTGCATTTGAGCAGAAAAACCTTTCACATTATAACTAAAATCAAACCCAACCACACACCACTCCTCGTCTGCAATATAAATCCAGCCATTCCATAACCGATTATTATTAATCTTCGATTGTACTTCGATCTTATTGATCATTCGTTCTCCTTCCCGATAAGAATCTTCCAGACGAAATTTGTAAGAAGAAAATGCTCCCGGTGACAAAGGCGATAAGATACCCAAAATATCAGGGTCATAGATAGAAGAAGTGACAACATTCAATGCCTTTTCAGGCCCTATCTCTTCCGGAATAGTCGTATTAAAAGCCAAAATATTACGCTTATATCTATTGGGCGACTGGAATTTAATATCCATAACAGACTCCATTAACAAGGTCTTTCCCTTGATTGTATCGAACACCTCCCGCCCGGTTTTGCCCCATTTCAATATCCGGGGAAGATTGTCTATCCGGAAATTCCCCCTGCTATAAACTTCAGAAAAATATTCCTTCACTTTCCGTCGGTGATAAGGAGCTCTGGCTATGGCATTCCGCATAATGTAGTAGGCCGGATCTTCCCCTTTCCCGATTACCCTTACTTCTTTCAACATATACCTTATCGGCTTCAAACGAACGGATAAAGAAGCTTCCTTTTCGGTAATCTCCCATTCAATCAATTGTTTCTCATAGCCCAGGGCACTTATTTCTAAACTGTAATCTCCCGCCGCCAGATGAATCCGGAAATTTCCATTCTCATCCGCTACAGTTCCTTGCATAGTCTCTCTGATATATATCGTCGCTCCCTCTATTGCTCTTCCTTCTTCATCCGTTATTTGCCCGATCAATACTTGAGCTTTCCCCTGCATAATCAATGCTATAAAAAGCCCTATACTCAACCAAAATGATTTCATTCTATAAGATATTTAACGCTACTAAATAGGACACCATTCTTCTTTTCCTCTGCCTCCCTCTCCTTTATCTAAAATTGAAAACAAAATTAATTTTTTTAAACTGCCTTTTTCTTAATTTTTTTATAAATTAACGAACTTATCTTTATATTTCTAAAAAGAATTCGGACTAACTTTCCGGCTCCCGGGCATTCGTTTTCAGTTTTTATAAATATATTTGTTTCTCTGTAATTTTCCCCTGTAAGAGAATAAAGCCCTGAAACACGATGAAAACAATAAGGATAATGCTCGCGATTCTGTTATCGGTCAGCTGCAGCATACAACATCCCGTAAACAACAAGATAGTGGGAAGAGTCTACGGTGAAGATTTTGAGCGGACATTTCCTTATAAATCAATTCCAGTCCTTTTGGCCGGGGCCTATATTCAAATCATTCCCTCAAACAAAACGGGCTATCTCACAGATTCTCTAGGGTATTTTAAAATAGAAAATCTAACAAAAAAGAAATATCACCTGAGAGTCTCTTTTGTCGGTTGGGAAAGCCGTGATACTACGATAGTGCTACGAGTCCATTCAACCGATTCGTTAAATATTTTACTTCCTTTTTCCTATAATAAGGAAGCCTATTCTCTCCAACAGGCTCAAAAAGAGATCCGATCCGGACATCCCCTCTTGTTTGGCATAACGGAAACAATTCAATTAGATCAATTTACAACAGCTGTTTTTTGGAAAAAATACAAGGTCAATTTTGTTGTTTATGAAAAAGAGCTGATTCAAAAAGGTGTTCAAAACTTAGAGGCTCCCCTCGATATACTGCTTCGGTTTAATGAGGAAATTTTTAACTATTTAGACCAAACGTTTGGGGAAGAATGGCAGAAAGAAGCCCCTGCAGGTATCCTCGGTTTAGAAGATTGGGAAAAAGGACCGACAGCCGTGAAAATCAAAGAAAAATAAAGGAGAAAATCCTCCAAAATTAAGAATCAAACTCTTTGGTAATTAAAAAATATATACTACTTTTGCACCACGAATTTTCCTTAGGGGTACAATAAGCGGACAAGAGCCCACCCCATGGTACTAACATTAAAACAATTTAGAATGTACGCAATTGTTGAAATCGCAGGACAGCAGTTTAAAGTAGAGAAAGACCGTAAAGTGTATGTCCACAGACTTGATGCAGAAGAAGGTGCTCAGGTTGAATTTGAAAATGTACTTCTTGTAGAAGACGGAAGTGACATCAAGATCGGTACGCCGAAAGTAGAAGGCGCAAAAGTTACCGCAAAAGTACTGGCTCATGTAAAAGCCGATAAAGTGATTATCTTCAAAAAGAAAAGAAGAAAAACGTTCAAAAGAAAGAACGGACATCGTCAATGCATGACGCAAATCCAGATCGAAGCGATCAACGCTTAATTTTATTGATTCCGTTAAGGAATGGTTATCAAACAATTTGTAAACTTTAAAATTTTCAAAATATGGCACACAAGAAAGGTGTCGGTAGTTCCAAGAACGGCCGTGAATCCGAAAGTAAACGATTAGGAATCAAAATCTGGGGCGGACAAATAGCCAAAGCAGGCAATATTCTGGTTCGCCAGAGAGGTACTGTACACAATCCCGGACAAAATGTAGGTATGGGTAAAGATCACACCTTATATGCATTGGTTGACGGAGAAGTAGTCTTTACTAAAAAACAAAAAGATAGATCCTATGTTTCTGTTAAGCCTATTGCTTCTGCAGAAGTAGCTGAATAAGCAGGGATAAAGATTAAAAACTCCTGTATTCTGCATGAATACAGGAGTTTTTTTATATATTTACATTCTCAAAATAAGGGGCAATTTTTCGACCTTTTAAAGTTTGAATGTTTTATTCGGACAGAACCAGGAGAAAGAAAAGTTAAATTGTCCAGGACTTGAATGTTTCGGAATCGGAAGTACCCGAACGACAGTATTTACAGGACCGGGAAGTACCCCAGCCGGAAAGTCGTTTTTCGAGGACTCCTAACAAAATCTAAATAGTTATGTTGAATCTCAAATTTATCCAGGAAAACAAAGAAACTGTCATCGAACGCCTGGCCGTAAAAAATTTCGATGCCCGCCATCTCGTAGAAAAAATCATTACCCTCGACGGGGAACGGAAAAAAATACAACAATTATCGGAATCGAAACAAGCCCAAATGAACAGTATCGCCCGGGAAATCGGAGCGCTAATGAAAAACGGAAAAAAAGAAGAAGCGGAAAAAGCCCGTTTGGAAACAACAGAATTAAAAGAAGAAATCGCAGCTTTGGTTCCGCAACTCAATGCCATCACCGACGAGCTGACGGAAGTATTACTGCGACTTCCAAATATGCCACACAGCTCCGTACCCCGAGGAAAATCAGAAGCTGATAATCAAATCGCAAAAATTGTCGAAAGCATTCCCCAACGGCATGAAAACGATTTACCCCATTGGGAACTGGCAAAAAAATACAATTTAATCGATTTTGAAGCCGGAGTAAAAATTACAGGAGCTGGCTTCCCCGTATACAAAGGTCTGGGAGCCCGGCTGCAACGGGCTTTGATTCATTTCTTCCTAGAAGAAAATATAAAAGCCGGTTATGAAGAAATAATGCCTCCCCTTATGGTCAATGCAGATTCCGGTTATGGCACCGGACAGCTTCCGGATAAAGACGGACAAATGTACTATGTGAACGAAGATAAACTCTATCTGATCCCGACCGCAGAAGTTCCTGTAACCAATTTGTACCGGGATATGATCCTAGAGGGAGAACAATTACCGATTAAAAACACGGCCTATACCGCTTGTTTCAGAAGAGAAGCCGGTTCCTACGGAAAAGACGTACGCGGCCTGAACCGCCTGCACCAATTTGATAAAGTAGAAATCGTACAAATCACCAAGCCCGAAATTTCTTATGAAGCTTTGGACGGTATGGTAAAGCATGTGGAAAGTCTGCTGGTTAAACTCGGTTTACCTTATCGCATTGTGCGTTTGTGCGGAGGAGATATCAGTTTTACTTCAGCCTTGACTTATGATTTTGAAGTATTCTCCAAAGCCCAGGAAAAATGGTTGGAAGTAAGTTCTGTATCCAATTTTGAAGATTTTCAAGCCAACCGTCTGAAATTACGCTACCGGACCAAAGGAGAGAAAAAAACCAATATGGTACATACCTTAAACGGTAGCTCTCTGGCCCTTCCCCGGATCGTGGCGGCCTTACTTGAAAATTACCAATGCGCTGAAGGCATTCGTGTACCCGAAGTTTTACAACCTTTCATGGGCACCGAATTGATCAAATAGAATAAATTCTTTCCGGAGTTAGCCGACTCCGATCTATCTCCGGAAAGCAATTTTCTCCTTCCGTAAATCTATGCGACAATAATCATTGAAGAATATGCGTATTATTTTCAATACAACCTTTATCGTAAACGAATCGATAGAAACGGAATGGATTTCTTTCATCCGGAAATATTATCTTGCTTATCTGCGCCAAAACAGACTCACTCAAGACATTTTATTTACAAAAGTCTCTATCGATCAGCCCGAGGGAAAAACCTATTCTTTACAACTGGTTTTCGACAGTTCGGAAGCTTTGGATTGTTTCCTGAAAATTCATCTTCCTTTGATGGAAGAGAAAATCAGCGAAAAATACAAAAATTATTACCTTTGCTTCAGTAGTATATTGACAGAAATAGGAGAATCCCAATACTAAAAAATTATCCTCCAAACGCTCTGTTATCGTAAATCGAATACGAATCAGTAGTGTGCTCTCTTTAAGTCGGATAAAATGGAAAAATTAATCATGGGCATCGACCCAGGTACAAACTTTATGGGGTATGCCGTTATCAGTACCCAAGGTAAAATCCTGAAACCCCGGCTGATCGTATCGGGAGTACTTGACATGGACAAAATCCACGATCCTTACCTCAAACTCCAGCATATTTTTCAGCGTAGTTTACAGGTAATTGATAGTTATCATCCCGACGAACTGGCTATAGAATCGCAATTTTATGGCAAAAACGTACAATCCATGCTTAAATTGGGGAGAGCCCAAGGAGTAGCTATTGCCGCTGCCCTTCAGCGCAATATTCCCATTTTTGAATATGCTCCCAAAAAAATCAAAATGAGCATTACCGGCAACGGTATGGCCTCTAAAGAACAAATCGCTATTTTTCTGAGCAAATTTATGGACATCCGCACTACTTCCGAAAACCTGGATGAAACGGATGCCATCGCTATTGCTTTCTGCCACCATTTACAAGGAAATCTTCCCACTACTGGGGGTTCCAAATGTAAAAACTGGAGTGATTACATCAAAAAAAATCCGGATAAACTACTTTGAAAAATGGAAAATCCCGTCATTCAAATTCAAAATCTAAAGAAAAGCTTCAACCATCAGGAAGTTTTAAAAGGAATTGACTTAGAAGTAAATGCCGGAGAAGTAATCGGTTATTTGGGAAGTAACGGAGCCGGTAAATCCACAACAGTAAAAATATTATGCGGAGTTATACGCGATTTCGAAGGAGATATCCGGATTCTAGGTCATGATCTTAGGCAGGAAGACATTACGATCAAGAAACGCATCGGTTACATCCCGGAAAATGCAATTATGTATGAACAACTTACTCCCTTGGAATATCTCGAATTTACAGCCAGTCTCTAC
The DNA here is from genome assembly GCF_000243215.1 of Odoribacter laneus YIT 12061. Classification (GTDB taxonomy): domain Bacteria; phylum Bacteroidota; class Bacteroidia; order Bacteroidales; family Marinifilaceae; genus Culturomica; species Culturomica lanea. The sequence continues at coordinate 1,282,255 of NZ_JH594596.1, forward strand.
GGGATCACTCCGGATATTGCCCGCCAGAAAAGCACTGACTTATTAGAATTATTCGAAATGAAAAATTTTCGCAACGATCGTATGCTCCATTTTTCAAAAGGAATGAAACAAAAAATCCATATTCTTTCCGGGCTTTTACACAATCCTGATATTCTCTTTATGGACGAACCCCTGAATGGATTGGATGCCAATGCTGTCATTATGGTAAAGGAAATGATCTCCCAACTTTCCAAAGAGGGGAAAACGATTTTCTACTGTTCTCATCTGATGGATATTGTCGAACGAATTTCCACCCGGATTATCTTGCTTAATGAAGGTCAGATTATTGCAAACGGAGCTGTTGAAATCCTGAAACAACAATCCGGGTCTTCCTCCCTGGAAAATTTATTTTCTAAATTAACCGGACAGACAGATTCTACGGAAAAAGCTGAAAAAATTATTCATGTATTTGAGAAAAAGAACCAATGATCCGCTTTTTACTGTTTCTAATAATTCCTTTCCGCTCTTTTTTCAACAGCAGGGGTGTCAACTTTGAACAGCTCACCACTGTCATCCGTCTGAAATTGATGGTAGATAACAGAACTTCGAGAAGAATAAGTGGAAAAAATTCGGAAAAAATAAATTCTGCCCTTCTCCAACAAGGTTTCAGCCTACTATTTTTCGGTACGGCATCTTTCCTTATTTCCTATTCTAAAAGCGATATACAGACCGCAATCCTTTTATTCCATTCTATGATTCTAGTGATGCTGGTCCTTTCTCTCTTATCGGAATATACTCAAATGTTATTCGACCCGAGGGATATACACATTTTATCCCGCATGCCGGTAAATGCACTCACGCTCTCTGTGGCCAAACTGATTACCCTGGGTTATTATATATTCTTTTTAACCTTATGCGCAGCTATCATTCCCCTGTTTATTGTGGGGATCCGGCAAGGAAGCATTTCCGGTCTTCTTTTTCTTCTCTCTGCCTTGAGTAATAGCCTATTTGCTTTATTAATCACCAACTTAGTTTATAGGGGATGCCTTCATTTCCTATCAAAAGAAAAATTCCAGAATATTCTGAGCTATATACAAATCGGAATGGTGGTCTTGGTTGTCTGCAGCTATCAGATTCTCCTGCATACAGCGGATTTCTCCATCGGACTTTTCTCTTCTTTTTCTCTGGGGGCAATCCTATTACCTCCCGCCTGGTTTACTTCTATAAGCCTACTCGCTATTTCCGACCATCCTTGTATTTGGTATTACACCGGAATCGGAATTATTATTCCCCTACTTTCGGCCTATGTTTCTTTTAAATGGTTTACTCCTTATTTCTCCACTCCTCTGAATCCTTTGGAAAGCCAGCCCTCGACAAAACAGGAAAAGGCAAAAAAAGAAAAAATAGCTCAGTTTCTGACTTCTCTTTTCGCCCGCCACCCGCTGCAAAAATCGGGATTTATGCTTAGCTGGCGACTGACTTCCGGTAACCGGAAATTCAAAGAAGCCATTGTGCCTGCCATCACTTATATGCTGGCAATTATCATCATTCAGCTTATCTCTTTCTTCCAGGAAGGGAAGGATACCCCCTTTCTCTATATGCCTCTCTATTTTTCGCTGATGGTAGCCTACATGATTACCGACAATATGAAGTATAATGAACAAGGCAATCAGCTTTGGATTTATCAGGCACGTCCCCTTATTTACCCGGGACAATTCATCCTAGGAGCCTTTAAAGCCGTTTATATAAAGTATTTTATTCCTTTGTACTGCGGGATCGGCCTACTCCTTCTCTGCCTGGGAGGAATAAGACTTTTGGATGATATTGTATTTATATTCACCCTAATTACGTTGATAACCTTAGGAACGACACTGGGTATTTTCCCTTTTTTCCCTTTTGCTCAGGAAAGAAACAGTTTTGGGAAAGGGAAAATACTTCTTTACTCTTTTTTAGCTACCCTCCTCAGTTTCGCATTTATTTTCCTTCACTGGGGACTTCAAAATCTTCCCTACGGAATTCCTGTAGCGATTCTTCTTTTGTGGGGTTGCCTGTTGCAATTGTCTCGTCGTATGAAACGAATAAGCTGGGAGAAATTAGAAAAAAACTTCTGAAAAGTTATTCCTCTTCTTTTTTCTTCCGGAAAAGATTTCCAATCTTTCGGAAAAAACCTTTCTTTTCCTTCTTCACGACAGTATCAGTAGGATGAACCAAAGCTCTTTTTTTCAATTTTTTATTTCCGATCCGTTCAAATAAATTCATCTTTTCCTGAAAAATAGGGATATCCAGTTCCTTTTGTTCCGCCACAGGTACAAGTGGAAAAGAGAGGCTCTCCCAACGGGCATAGGCAGGATCTTTCAGACATTCCCGCATAAACAGGCCGAATATAGGCAAGGCCATATGAGCTCCTTGTCCCAAACGTATAGAATTAAAATGTATATTCCGATCGTTTGCTCCTACCCGTATGCCGACTACGATGCGGGAATTATACCCGATAAACCAGCCATCGGCCTGATTCTGGGTTGTTCCCGTCTTTCCGGCCAGTTCATTTTTTAAACCGTAAGTCGTCCGTAACCTCCTCCCGGTTCCTTCGTTGATCACCGCCGATAAAATGTTGCTCATCACGTATGCTTCCTGGGAGGGCAACACTTCTTTTGACTCCGGAACAGGAGCCTGATACAAAACCGTTCCCGACTGATCTCTGATTTCCAATAAATAATAAGGAGTCATTAATTTTCCGGCATTGGCAAAACACATATACGGCAGAATCATTTCTGATAGAGGGATATCCGCACTCCCAAGAGCAAGGGAAGGATACTGAGGCAACTCAGACTTAATCCCCAAATTCCGGGCATGCACAATGGTCTTCTCTATTCCCGTTTGCAACAAAACTTCCACTGCAATGGTATTGATGGATTTGCTCAAAGCTCCTTTCAGCGTATAATAACCGGTATAATCATTATCCGAATTCCGGGGCGTCCAATCCTCATATTCTTTATAGGTTTTCTGTTCGTTTTTATAATAAGCATCTAACTGTGCCCCGTTATGAATAGCCGCACTATATACCACCGGCTTAAAAACAGAACCAACTTGCCGGGGAGCTTCAACCTGATCGTATTGAAAATATTTATAATCCAAATCGCCTATCCATACTCGTATTTTACCGGAATTCGGCTCTACAGCTATCATTCCGGGATGTAAAATTTTCAAATAATGTTTGATAGAATCGATAGAAGACATTTCGGCCGAAGCTTCTCCCTGATAAGCACTATAAACCATCATCGCTTTTTTACGATTCATGATTTCAGCAATCTGTTTTTCATTGTATCCTTGTCCTTTTAAGCTAAGGTAAACAGGACTGTTTTGGATAGCCTGTTCCAACACCTGAGGTTTATTATACCAAGGTTCTCTATTTTCCCAATGACTATAAAACTCATGCTGGAGTTTTTTCATATGTTCCTTTACGGCCGCCTCTGCGTATCGTTGCATATCGGCATTTAAAGTCGTCGTCAGTATCAGACGGTCTTTGTATAAATTGTATGCCGTACCGTGAGTCGTATTATAGGCTGCAATAATCTCCGAAGCATCCCGTCGTATCTTTTCCCTTAAATAAGGAGCTAAACCCGTATAGTGATTGACAGCCTTATAATTCAATTCCAACGCAGTTTCCTTCGCCCTCTCTCCTTCTTCCTCATGGAGGAAATCATATTTTACCATCTGATGAATCACCGTATTACGGCGCTGTATAGCTCTCTCCGGATGCAAACGCGGATTATACCAGGATGGCCCTTTTAACATCCCGATTAAAGTAGCGGCCTGAGGAATGGTTAAATCGGAAGCAGAAACTGAAAAATATTTTTGAGCCGCACTTTCAATGCCATAAGTACGTTCTCCGAAAGAAACCGTATTCAAATAAAGTGTCAGAATCTCTGGCTTCGAATAAATCTGCTCTAAACGGTGAGCGGTAAATATCTCTTTCAGTTTGATTACAGGCATAAAAGAAACCTGTTGTTCTTCCCGGGGATATAAATTCTTAGCTAATTGCTGACTGAGCGTACTCCCTCCGCCGGAACTCCTGTCCCCCAATAGGAGCGTCTTGAAAAAAACCCGTAAAAGACTGATTTTATCCACTCCCTGATGCTCGTAAAAACGAACGTCTTCCGTTGCAATCAACGCATTTATAGCATTCGTAGAAATATTATTAAACTTGACATTCGTACGGTTTTCAATAAAATATTTACCTAATAACTCCCCGTCCTCACTGTAAAGTTCAGAAGCTTCATAATTCCGTATTTCTTTCAGCTCCTGATAATCCGGAAGAGGCCCCCACAGGCCGACATAAACAGAATAAACAAATAATCCGCACAAAAAACCTCCCAGCAAAATACTCCCCAATATATATTTTAATACACGTCTTTTACGTCCTTTTTTTGCCTTCTTTCTACGTGTGACCGATTTTCCTGACATAACTTTTGAATTGAATTTCAAAGATATAGAATTGTCTTAACAATTAAAATGTTTGAACGCTTTCCCCTTTAAACAGTTTCACATTCAAACATTTATACTTTTCAAACAGTTTCCTATCCGAATAGTTGAATAGTTAACTTCTTCTATTCCTTTACGCCATATACGTGTTGAGATATCTTCTTAACAGCGACTACGAAAAATCCGGTTAATATAAGATTCAGTACCAAACTGAGAATGGACACAATTACTGCAATTCCTCCCAATTGATAACTCAGCGCAATGACAATAATTCCGGCTCCTACCTCTCCACGGGTAAACATACCGATTGAAAGTGCCAAACGTTCCAATATATTCCGGTCCCGATAAAAAAACAAAGGAAACATTTTTCCGAGATTAGAAAGCAAGGTTACCATAAACACGTGAAAAGCTATAGTACCCCAACCGGGCATCTGGAAGCCGGAAGTAGCCGTATCGATCCCGATAAAGAGAGGAGTACTCAAACCGACCAAGAACATAAATAAATAAGAGATGAAACTGGCTACATTTTCTTCTGTCTTACCTGTTTTGTGGACAGTTTTCATTACCATTCCCAAGACAAAAGCCGGCAATAACACTTCAATATGTATAGCTCCTTCTCTTCCCATCAACGACTTGGTCAGTATATAAATACTTTCACACATAGCCACCAGACAAACGGCATAGAGGAGAATCGCTTTCCAGGATTGAGGTAATTCCAAACGACTCAGTTTCTTCCACCCAAATATCAATAACAGGCAAACGACCAATACGATAATAAACAACTGCCATTTAAAACCTATCATCAGTATCTGTAACGGAATCATCAATAAAATGGTATCCAAATCGTCAAAAATAGCCAATACCTGAGTTTTCTGGTATATCCATTCTTTTTTCAATCCGGCAGCAGCCAACATGGTAAAGAGAATCCCGGCAGAAGTAGGAGCAGCAAACCGGCTGACCAGCAGATTTTTATCCCAGGACAAGTCATTCGCCGGCAGGATATAGATATAATAAAAAGCAATTAACAACCAAGGAACGGCCGCTGTAGCCATTGCTATAAAATAATCCTGTGCATAAGATTTCCATCGGCTTTTGTCCAATTCAAACTCCCGCCCCACATTAATCATAATAAAGGCCAAGCAAACAAACATCAAATTTTTAAAAACCAATTCAAAATTAGAATAGGAACTTTCGAAAACTGAAGGTAATAATTGGGAAAGGAATAAACCGCATAATAAAAACAGGGAAAATAATAGAACTTTTTTCATTCGCTCATTGCTTTTAAGGTACTTATTCAGGACTCATCCGTTATTAAATAGCCTCATACAGTAAACGTACAGCTAACTATGATCTTGATTATTACCCGACTAAAAAGTAAAACTACGGTTAACTTAAATTCAAAATCATTACTGATTAGCCGACTTTCAGGAAGTAAAGGGCTAGCTTTTATTCGTCAGTCCTGTTTTATACGACAAAAATAGAATAATTACCGTCATTTTTGCAAAAAATCTCTCCTCTTTCCTTCTATTTTTTATTTTTCTTTAGAGAGATTCGTTTAAATGCGGAAAAAGTAAAAATAGATAAAGATCCGAACATCACTCATAAGGTATCACTCTGGGCTTATCTACCTGATAATCGTAAAAACCATTCTGCAGATTTCCGGACATGGAAGCCTGAAAACTTCTTACATCTCCGGGAACCCGGGGATAAAAAGATAAGCGGAGGGTAATATTTTTGAATACAATATTATCGTTCCTCAACGTTACAGCAGCTCCAAATCCCCAGTAAGTCTCACTTTTGAATATAGACTTTTTTTCCGGGGCTAAGACACCCACATCTATAAAACCTGTTAAGGACATACGAAATCCTTTTTTAATATAAGGCAGAAAAAAAGTAGCCGACAGGGAAGTAGAAAGCTTCTGATTCCCACCCAAAGTGTCGGAATCAAACCCTAAAATATCATAATCCTGAAAATGCAAGTAATCGGAAGGATATCGGCGAATTCCCGTAATATAATTCACATCGTTATAGAAACGGAAACGCCAGTTTCCGATAGTTTGCAAATTACTGATATGATGCAGTCCCACTTTAAAGAGTCCCCTTTCGAAACCTCCTTCATTGAGATAAGCCCCAAGTGCAGCATCCGCAGCGTAAAAACGTTCCGTATGGGAATTAAAATGAGAATAGCGGGCTTCATAACCGATATAACCCGAGTTTTGAAACTCATTCTTCTCAAATCCGAAAGTCAAAGCGGAATAAAATCCGGTAGGCACATCCTCGGTACGTCCGAAATCGTAAATAAGATTAGCTTTATAATATTTCAATTTCCGGTAAGTGAAAGCCCAAAAGATATTTTTCCGATTGTAATAAAACTGGTTTGTATCGGAAGATACGACAGGACGCTTATTGAATATAGTATTTAAAAAACGGGTCGTAAAATAGATATTCCGTGTGTACCGATGTCGTGTTTTCAACAAAAGAGATCTCCCTAACCAAATATCCTGAGAGTGATAATTAAAAGGTACTTTCTGGTGTTCTATGTTAATATCCGGTAACTCATCGGAACGAAAAATCCGGCTGAGGGTTATTCCCCCTGCCCATTTCACCCGGGAAGTCAGAAATTGTCGGTTTATTTCCCCCCAAATCTGTTTGGAAATATAATCGTTCTGATAATAACCCGTCACATCAAAGTGAGTCCCGAATATACTGTTTACTCTATATTCCAACATATTTCCCCACTTCTGTTCCTTTGTACCCCGGTAGCTAATCTGATATTCTACAATATGCCCTAACTTCATAAAATTCTTATTGATTAATTTCACCCGGGCATTATTCAAGAAATTAGAAGAAACTTCCGCTCCCCAAGAAAAATCGTCTTTGCAGATAATAGTCAAAATAACTTCCTGTGGATTTTGCGGATCTTCGTCCACCATGATCGTAACGTCATCGATATAATCCAGTTGCCGAAGCAGGATTTCATTTTGCACTAATTCGAAAGGGATCAAAACCATTCCGGGTTTTATCGTCAACTGCCTTTGCAGGGTTCGCTCCGAAGATTTCATATGAATTTTATTGGCAGCGTTTTTTAACCAGCCCAAATCCATCTCAGCATAAGTAGTATCATATACACTGGTTCCATAGGGAGGCAATACTTTTATATTGATTTTTTGGATGATCTTCCCCGCATAAGCTTCAAAACGGGCCTCACTGTTTTGAGTACGCATTACATTTACCCGGTTGCGTTTAGGATTGACAAAAATTAATTTGTAAAGTTCTTTTGTAAAAGAAGATTTATAGGCCGCATTTTTAATCCGGGTATACTCATAAGCCAAAGTATCCCGGATCAGGCTATCCGGACGATACACCACAGGCACAGAGAGGATGTTTTCTTTTTTTACAGAAATAGTATCCTGGGCGGGAACCGCAAAAAGGCCGGTAGAAAAAAACAATTCTACCAATAAAAATATTATCGTTCCGAATCTGCTTGCTCCCTTAGCCATCTCTATTTCTTCTCTCTTAACGCCTTCATTTTTTCTACTCTTCTTTAACAACCAAGTCTTTAAATTTTTCTGTCATCCAGACCTTGTTTTCCCCCTCCTGCTCGTATACGAAACAAACTTCTATTTCTGCATTGTTTTCCACAATTTTTTTACTTTCTTCCAATCCTAAGACCATAAAAGCTGTCGCATAGGCATCCGCTTCCATACAAGTCGGAGCGTAAACACTCGAACTGAGAATATCCCGCTGCACCGGATAACCGGTACGCGGATTAATGGTATGAGCATACTTTTTCCCTTCGTGTATATAATAATTACGATAGTTTCCGGAAGTGGCAATAGCACCTCCGGTAAACTGAATAATCATTTGTAATTCTCTCCCCGAGGCGGCTACATCGCCAATGGGTTTATCAATCCCGATTCTCCAGGGTCTTTCTTTATCGCTTTCTCCTTTGGCCCGTATCTCTCCGCCAATATCGACCATATAATTCCGTACTTTATGGCCCTCCAGAAATTCGGCCACCAGATCCACGCCCAAACCTTTGGCTATGGAACTGGCATCGATCTCCATCTCCTTCTTTTCTTTCAGCAAATGACATCCTGCTATTTTCAATTTCTCCATACCGATATATTGTAATAGAGAATCGATTTCTTCGGGCAAGGGGAAACGGTTTTGCTTATATCCAAATCCCCAGGCGTTCGCCAATGGAGCCACCGTAATATCAAAAGCACCCTTCGTCTCCCGGTTTATTTTTTCTGCTGCTTGAAACATCCGCATAAACAGGGAATCCACCTCCTCACTCTCTCCCCGATTCCATCTGGCAACGACAGAACGGGGATTAAACATCGATAGGGAAGCATTCACTTTCTCCATCTCAGCCTTCAGCTTTTCCGAAAAATCCTCTTTAGCTTCGTAAGTAATCCGATAATAGGTTCCGTATATCTTTCCTTCTATACGCCTGTATTGCTCGCGCACGCAGGCACTGAATAAACAGATCATCCCTATAAAAACAAAAAATCTCATCATTTTTTCATTAAATTATAGAATAGCACTTAAAAAACACCCATAAATTTATTTCTAGAAATAATATCCCAGATTAAAATAAAAGCCTAATTTTTTATCCCAGTTCGACAAACTAAACACCACATCTATCGGTCCGATCAAACTATCGTACGAATAAGACAATCCTCCTCCCCATAAATCCGTTCCTCCCAAAATATCGAAAAAACGGTCATCATCCTTGGCATAATTCACCATAGCTATGGCATAATGATTTGAACCTATGCGATATCTGAATTTCGCCTTCCACACCAATACGGTATTATCGAAAGTCTCCAAATGCTGAATACCCACAAAAGGCAGTTGCTGACTCCTATACCTTCCTCCGACAACCCCTCCCATGTAATTTAAATAAGCAAAAGGAATATCCCGGCCGATCAGTACCCTCCCATAAAAAGAAGGAAGTATAGAAAAACGGTTTGTAACCGGTACCACAGCAGCAAAACTACCGTCAAGAGCAGAGAAAGGAGCTCCGTGATCGTAATGTAATCCATTCGTTGTATAAAGAGAGTATTCTCCTTTCACAGAAATACCTCTTGTAGGATAATACCTCTTGTCAAAAGTTTCATAATGCGCCAAAGCATGATAACTGAAAAAGCCTTCCGGACGAGCTTTCACTGCATCATTGGCGGAAGCATATAAAAAAGAATTATAGTCAAAATACTCATAACGTAGCCCCAATACAAACTTGCAATTTTGAATATAAATATCCGAGAAATTCAATTCCGCCGTATGCTGGGAAAAAGTAATATTATCCAATTTATGCCCCTTCCGGTAAATGTCAATATCATTGTATTTATACATATAAACCAGACTGGCTCTCCTCAAAAAAGTATTTCCAAAGGAATATTCTACCCGGGCATACGGATTCTGACTTAAACGTCCAGTCAGAGACAATTGGAATCCCCGCAAATGCTTGTGAGAAAAAGTAGTATTCAATAAAATCGCAGCCATCTCCTCCGAATCGAAACGGAAACCGAAATTCAAAGAACTCATTGACCTTTCCTTCAGTATCAATGTCAGATCGTAAACGTCTGTCCCGCTTAGCGCATAATTTACGTAAGAAAAAGCCCCTGTACCGTATAGAACAGCAATTGCCCGATGCAAATCCTGGATTGAAATATAAGAATAATCCGATAAACCGGCTTTTTTCCTCACCCATTTTTCCTCCCGACTTCCCACTCCATGAATATAAATACGTCCAATCACCAACGAATCTGTCCGGATAAATTTATTATCTATTACTTTCTCCCCATCTTCTGTAGGAGTCAGCCCTATTTTTTCCTTTAACTGCATGAATTCATCCCATTGTGCCCGAGCCGCTCTTTCTCCTCTTAAAATCAACGTATCAATATCCACAGCGCTAAAACTAGCTGCTGAATAAGGCACGATATCCGGCTTAATATATATATCACATAATTTGATATTGTCCTCATATTTCGCCATTCCCATAAAAGAAGTCAACTGATCGACGATCTCAATAGCAGTATTCAGTTCATTCATTTTGCGAAGCTCTGAAGAGACATCTACCCCTATAATGATATCTGCCCCCATCGCCTTTCCCACATCTGTCGGAAAATTATTGGCTATTCCCCCGTCTACCAGCAGCATAGTATCCATGACAACAGGTGAAAATACACCCGGGATAGCCATACTGGAACGCATAGCCATAGCTAAATTTCCCTGATCTAAAATGACTTCCTTCCCATTTACCAAATTAGCCGCTACACAGGAAAAAGGAATCGGTAAATTTAAAAAGGAAACAGAATCGTGATAGCCTATAGTCAATTCGGAAAAAAGACTATATATATTTTGTCCACTGATAAAACCAGAAGGTACCTGAATCCCTTTTCCGCCGATCATGGGAATAGAAACCAGATATTTTTCGTCTTTTTCCTTTTCAGAAAACGGCAAATCATACCGATATACCCGGTTACTCAACAGAAAAGGCCATTGCTGTTTCCGGACCAAGGTGTCCAACATACCCGCATCGTATCCGATGGCATATAAACCTCCGACAATAGATCCCATACTCGTCCCTGCAATATAATCGATAGGAATACCAGCCTCTTCCAATACTTTCAGGACACCGATATGAGCAGCCCCTTTCGCCCCCCCGCCACTCAATACTAACCCGACTTTTTTCCGTTCTGCCTGAAGTCCCCCTCCTACTAAAAACAAAGCAACTAAAACCAACAAAACTTTCTTCATCGGGTTTTTATTAAAAATGAAACAATAGAACAAATTTAATTCTATTTTAAGAAATAATTTCAGCCTATAACGTTAAAAAAGGTAAGAAACTCTCTAAAATGTACATTCCTCGTACAATTTTTTGTATGATTCCTTTCTTTTTACTTCGTTCCGGAAATTTTAGCAATTTGAACCGGTAAATTAGCAGAATATTTCATTATTTTTGCCAATAAATGAAATAAAATTTCAATTTTTCACGATCTAAGAAAACTATTTTCTTTCAAAATGAAAATCACAAAAAACGACTATGGCAAAAATTTTAGTCATCGATGATGAAAGGAGTATCCGGAATTCGATGAAAGATATACTTACTTTTGAAAAACACGAGGTTCTCGTAGCTGAAAACGGTATGGAAGGTTTAATCGCCGTAAAAACAGAAAAACCGGATTTGGTTTTTTGTGATATCAAAATGCCGAATATGGAAGGAATCGAAGTACTGGAACGGATAAAAGAATTTTCCCGGGACACGCCTGTTGTCATGATTTCCGGCCACGGTACTATAGATACAGCCATTGAAGCCATCAAAAAAGGAGCTTACGATTTTATCGAAAAACCTTTAGACTTGAACCGAATTCTGATTACGATCAAGAATGCGACGGACAAAACACAACTTATCCAGGAAACTCAGACCTTAAAAAATAAAGTCAGCAAAAAATACGAGATGATCGGACACTCTGAAGCTTTGGAAAAAGTAAAAGAGATGATTGACAAAGTAGCGATTTCCGATGCCCGTGTCCTGATTACGGGACCGAATGGTTGTGGCAAAGAATTAGTATCCAGACAATTACATGAAAAAAGTAATCGCCGGGAAAATGCATTTATAGAAGTCAACTGCGCCGCTATTCCTTCTGAATTGATTGAAAGCGAATTGTTCGGACATGAAAAAGGTTCTTTTACTTCGGCTATCAAACAAAAAAAAGGAAAATTTGAACTGGCCAACGGAGGAACTATTTTTCTGGACGAAATCGGAGACATGAGCCTAAACGCTCAGGCCAAAGTACTGAGGGTACTGCAAGAAAACAAAATCAGCAGAATCGGAGGAGACGGAGATATACAAGTTGATGTACGAATCATTGCCGCTACCAATAAAAACCTGAAAGAAGAAATTACAAAAGGGAACTTCCGGGAAGATCTTTACCACCGTTTGAGTGTAATCATCATAAACGTTCCCTCTTTGCGGGAACGAAAAGAAGACATTGAAGACCTGATTGCGTATTTTATAAGCGAAATTTGTACGGAAATGCGCATTTCTCCCAAAACCATGACTCCGGAAGCCATAGAATTGATGAAAAGTTATGAATGGTCAGGTAATATACGGGAATTACGCAACGTAGTTGAGCGTCTGATTATCCTTTGCGGACCTGTCATTACTGCAGAAGATTTAAAACAATATAAATAACCAGAGTATGGAAAAACTACACATTGCTATTGTAGGCCGTCGTAATAGCGGAAAAAGTTCCCTCATCAATGTCCTTACCGGTCAAAAAGTGGCAATTGTATCCGATGTTCCCGGTACTACTACCGATCCGGTAAAACGGAGTTACGAAATTCCGGGGTTCGCTTCCGTTGTATTTATAGATACGGCCGGAATAGACGATACGGGAGAACTAGGCCGCCAAAGAATTGCTAAAACAACGGAAATCCTCCCCCAGTCGGATTTTATACTCCTCCTCATTACGGAAAATCGTTTTGAAGCCATGGAGGAAAATCTGGTTCGTCAAATTCAAAACCTGCATATTCCTTTTCTTATTCTACACAATAAATCCGATATTCTTTCTTTACATCCGGATGTAAAAAATACATTAGAAAGCCGGTATAAAACCCAAGTTATCGACTTTTGTTGTCGTCGTCCCGAAAATATTTCCGAATTATTCGAAGCCATTCGGAAATTAAAACAAATATCGACTTCCCCTTCTTTATTGGGGAAAATCATTCGTCCCCGGGACATTTTGCTACTGGTGACGCCGATAGATTCGGAAGTTCCGGTCGGACGTCTTATCTTACCCCAGGTACAAATGATACGGGATATTCTGGATAACCATAGTGTGAGTATTGTTTTACAACCGGAAGAGATTTCGTCTTTCCTGCTGACAACCGGCATCCGGCCTCGATTGGTAATCACAGACAGCCAAGTGTTCAAAAAAGTAGCAGAACAAATTCCTGCAAATATACCCCTCACCAGTTTCAGCATTGTTCTGGCCCACCGGAAAGGCTATTTTCAAGAATACATAAAAGGTACCCGGACGATAGACCGTTTACAGGACGGGGATACGATACTCCTGTTAGAATCCTGTTCCCACCATACGACCTGTGAAGATATCGGAAGAGTAAAAATTCCAGCTCTACTGAAAAAATATACCGGGAAACAATTGAATTTTGAATTTATTCCAGCCTTAGACCCTCTGGAAAAGTCACCCTCAGCCTATGCCCTGGTGATTCAATGCGGGGGATGTATGGTCACCTCCCAGCAACTACAAACCCGTCTCCGTCCCTTTATCGAATCAGGGATTCCCGTAAGTAACTACGGGATGACACTGGCTTTCCTAAACGGTATATTCGAACGTTCCATTCAGGAATGGGAAAAGGAATAAACAAATACTTATCCGGCTCCTACCTACAAAACAGTTGCCAAAAGTTCAAAGCAGATTTTTCCCGACCAATCTGCTTTTCCTTTATTCCATCGTTTTAAATCCTTCTCCCAGAATCTCTTTTGCTTCCATAATCGTCGTGAAAGCTTTGGGATCAATTTTAAAAATAGCCCGTTGCAAAGTAACGACTTCCTTCCGGTTGACAACCGTCATAATCATTTCCTTCTCGGAGCGATTAAACATTCCGTTCACAGGTACAATAGAACCTCCCCGATGCAACTCTGTCAAAATATAATGCCGGATTTCTTCTGTTTTTTCAGAAACGATAAAAAACGTCTTATCACTGGAATACCCCTGGATTACAATATCAATGACCTTACCCATTAAGAAAATGGTCAACCAGGAATAAAAAGGCACCTTCCAATCCTGAAATACGATCAGACCACACATCACAATAACAGAGTCAATCGTCATCTGCAACATGCCGATCGGTTTCCGTGTCAACTTATTCAAGATAGAGGATAACACATCCGTACCTCCGCTGGAAGAACGGGTTTTCAATATCAATCCAGCCCCGATTCCGATCACTACTCCTCCGAATATACTGGCTAACAAAACCTCATCCTGCAATTGAAAAGGGTCGTAAGGATGAGGATGTCCCAAAGCTTTTAATACAAGAGGCATACCATCCGCAAACATAGCCACCAATAAAAAACAAATAAAAGTTTTCACCCCGAATTGCTTTCCCAATACTTTTACCCCCCACAAACTCAGTGGCAAATTAAAACACAAAGCGGCCAAACCAATGGGAAAGCCCAACTGATAATGTAAAATAGTAGAAATACCATAAATACCACCCGGTACAATCTTATAAGGGGTCATAAAAAAAGTATATCCAATAGAAATGACAAAAGCACCTAACAGAAGGGTAGCATAGGTTTGAAACCAATGGGCAGAAAAAATTTTTTCCTTATAAAAGGAAATATTCATTACATTCATTTTGTAGATTATTTAATTCATTTGAATTATCGGGCACGCCCCTTTTTATTTCCGCGCGCAAAGATACTCCCCCCCCTTACAAAAAAATATGACATTTGTCATATTTTCAATTCTTCCCGAAATAGAATAAATTTAAGAGAAATACCACTTTTTACAGAAAAAAATGCGTATCATTGTGTAAAATTACCGGAAAAATCCGGTGATTTTTTTGAAAAATCCTGAACCCAATTGTTTACATTCTTTGTAAGTCATTACAGAATGAACAATTCTGTATAATACTTATAAATTTATAAACAATCCGAATGAGTAAAACAAAAAACAAAATTATCTCTGTAGCGAAAAACTTATTTCGTGAAATCAGTGTCTACAAAGCAACTATGAGTGACATCGCCTCTGCAGCTAAAATGAGCCGGCGTACCTTGTATACTCATTTCAAAAGTAAAGATGAACTTTATAAATATGTCATAGAAGACGAAGTAAATACAATCAATCAAATCCTTCAAAAAGCGGCCGATTCAAAACTCCCGCCAGAAAGAAAACTCAAGCTCTATATTTTACAACATTTCGGAGTTATCGACAGTCTCGTACGGAACAATCGTTACATACGTTACGATTTTCTTTTCAATAATATGCGTATCGAACATTTACGCAAAGACATCGATCGGAAAGAAATAGACCTGCTGACCGGAATCGTGCGGGAAGGAAAAGAAAAAGGAATATTCCGCGTAAGCGACCCGGTTATCTTTTCTCAAAACCTCCTACTGATGTTTAAAAGTCTCGAACAGGCCTTTATTCTGGCCAACCGAAAAGATAAAAATTCCCGTACTATTTTAGAATACATAGACCTCATGTTCTACGGTATCATTACACATTAGGGACGTGCCCTAATGTGTAATTTTTCCTTTTTCTTCCAACACATACAACTGTCCGGCCTGATATTTCACCACCTTTATTGTACTGCCTTTTTGAATATATTCCCCTTGCTCTGTCATGGCATCGTACACTTCCTCGTTGATTATAACCTTACCGGACGGTCTTAAATCCGTTAAAGCCACGCCTATTTTTTCAATCTCTCTGGCTGCCGTCATATCTACACCCACATATCCTTCTTCGGGCCGTTGTTCAGCCTGTAGTGCAAAAGCCCATCGACGGGAAGCAAACAATTTCCCTCCCAGCCATAAACTCAATCCCAAACCCAATAATGAACTGACCACTACCACCAATAAGGATTTCAGCAAAGCTCCTACAAAATCTCCCATAAACTCAAAAGAAAACTCGTCAATTCCGGCCATTACCAGTGCCATTATGATACAAATAATTCCGGCTATACCTGTCACACCAAAACCCGGTATCACAAATATCTCCAAGAGTAACAGCAAAACTCCTATAACAAAAAGAATAATTTCCCAATAACCGGCAAATCCTTCCAAATACAATGGGGCAAAATACAGCAGACATGCAACAGCCGCAGCCGCCAGAGGAAAACCAATTCCCGGAGTCTGCAATTCAAAATAAATACCTCCTATAATCACCATAATGAACAATCCCCTTACAAAAGGATTAATCAAAAAACCGATGATCTTATCCATAGCTGTAGGCGTGTACGTTGAAATCGTATAATGCTCTACCCCTTCCTCCTGCAGCACCTCTTCCACCTTATCCGCTATACCATCGCAAAATCCGTATTTCACGGCTTCATGCGGTGTAAAAGTTACCACCTTTCCGCTATCCGATACTCCGGCTATTGTAATAGTCTGATCTACCATAGCTTCAGCAATATGCGGATCCCGTTTCCAGCGGTAAATCGTATCTCTCCCCTCCACTATCGTATCTTTTCCATGGGCCTGAGCAGTCGATCGGATCATAGAACGCATATAAGACTGATATTTATCCGGCATAGCTTCGCCTGTTTGATTTACAACTGTAGCTGCTCCGATATTCGCCCCTTCTCTCATATAAATCTTATCACAGGCAATCGCAATCAATGCTCCTGCCGAAGCTGCATTATTATTGATAAATACCCAAACCGGTCGGGAGGAATTTAAAATCAGACTCCGTAAAGAATCGGCATACACCACCATTCCTCCATACGTATTCATATCGATCAATATATAATCTGCTTTTTCCTGCTCCGCTTTTTCAAAAGACTTCTTCACTAGTCTCCATATTTCAGGTCCGATTTCATCTTTCACATCGACCTTAAACACCAAAGACCGCTTTTCTTCGGCCATTCCTTTCAAAACAGTAAAGCCCAAAAGCATTATTAAAAAACACCATTTCCACCTCATTGCAATATACTTTAATATCTACAAATCTATAAAATTATCTTTATAAAAACAGAAAAAGAAAGACTTATCTGCCCGGAATAAAAAGAGACAAAATTTAAAAACAAAAGTCTAAACGATAAGATAATTACGGCCAGCCCGATACATTCTTCTTATTTTTTAAGTTCTATCTTTTCCGTTTCCTTTTGTGTAACTTGATGTACGGCCACCGTTCCCGCTATAACAGAAAGAATGGAAACAAAACTGCAAGCGATAATACTAAACCAGGGAACCATTAAAGAAAAAGCAAAAATCACTCCTACCCCTGTTACTATCCCCACATTTTTATTCACATAGCGAACACTTTGTTTTACATTAAAACGCTTCCGTTCGATGGCATAATCCACAAAAGAAAAACCATAAAAATAAGCAGACACCAAAAACAAAGCCACAGGCGACAGCAAACCAATTAGGGGAATAAAAGAACAAAAAAATAAAAATACGGTAAACAACAATTGAAAAATCATATTCCGAAACGCAATCAATATACCCCTAAAAATTTCCCAAATTAATTGGCGTAAACTAAAGGGATATTCTTTCCCGGAAAGATAGACTTCCGTACGTTCGGAAAGCCAGGAATACACCGGAGACATAATAATCAACACAATATATCCCCCAAAAGTAATAAACAGAAAAAAATAAGTTATTTTCAGAACGATCCTCACCAAAAAACCCAGCGTACTATTCAACCATTGTAACCAAGATATCCCTTCCACCCACTCAGCGATCTTTGCCTGAACGATTTCTGCCAGCCCGTCTCCAGCAAAAGACACCAGCCAACTGCCTCCCCAAAATAATAATACCAATGCCAAAGCCGGAAAGAAAAGAAATCCAAAAAATTTCCGGGTAAAGAGAATTTGGAAAGCTTTGCCATAAACTCCGATTCCTGCAAAAAATCCCTCGAAGATACTCATTTTACAAATTTCAAATGTTTAAAAATACAAATATTCCTAGGATCAACAGTCCTTCAAACCGAAACTATTCTTTGCCGGACCTAAATTTTATTCTTTCTGTCTTTGTCGGCAAACATTCGTTAACCCCTCATAAGAGTGTCAAAGATAAAATATTTTCCTTTTAACACAATTTTCAAATTTCAATTTTCAAATTTCAATTTCTTAATCCTATTTTTTGTACTTTTGTAAACCAGTAAAAAAGGGTGTATTTTTATTCTCTCGGTTATATAAATTAAAACAAGATAGTATGCAAGCATTAACTGCAATCTCACCTATAGACGGTCGTTATCGGGACAAAGTCGAAAGTCTTGCCCATTATTTTTCTGAAAGTGCGTTAATCCGTTACCGGGTAATGGTAGAAATTGAGTATTTTATTGCTCTTTGCGAACTTCCTTTACCGCAATTAAAAGATTTTACGCCTTCTCTTTATGCTTCATTGCGGGAAATATATTTAGATTTTACCTTGGAAGATGCTCAAAAAATAAAAGATATTGAGAAAATAACCAATCACGATGTCAAAGCTGTAGAGTATTTTATCAAAGAAAAATTCGATACCTTAAACTTACACCCCTATAAAGAATTCATTCATTTCGGATTAACTTCCCAAGATATCAACAACACGGCTGTTCCCTGCTCTTTCCGGGATGCCGTGCATCATGTATATTACCCGGTTATCGATGAATTAATTGCCAAGCTGGAAGAATTGGCAGAAGAATGGAAAGATGTTCCGATGTTAGCGAAAACTCACGGACAGCCGGCTTCTCCTACCCGTTTGGGAAAAGAATTAAAAGTCTTCACCTATCGTTTAAGCCGGCAGCTGGAATTATTGAAAAAAGTAGCAATTTCTGGAAAATTCGGAGGAGCCACAGGTAATTTCAATGCTCACCACATTGCCTTTCCCGAATACAATTGGGCTGAATTCGGCAACAGCTTTCTCACTCAAAAGCTGAAAATAGAACGGGAAACATATACAACCCAAATCTCCAATTACGATAACTTTGCCGCCTTATTCGACAATTTACGCCGCATAAATACAATTGTCATCGATTTAGACCGGGATTTCTGGACCTATATTTCTATGACTTATTTCAAACAAAAAATTAAAGCAGGCGAAGTAGGCTCTTCTGCCATGCCACATAAAGTAAATCCCATCGATTTTGAAAATTCAGAAGGAAATCTGGGCCTAGCGAATGCTCTTTTCGAACATCTGAGCAATAAGCTTCCCATTTCCCGTCTGCAAAGAGATCTGACAGACTCTACCGTATTGCGTAATATCGGAGTCCCGCTAGCTCACACCATCATCGCTTTTAAATCTACATTAAAAGGATTAAATAAACTGATTATCAACAAAGAAGCAATCGAAAACGACTTAGAGAAAAATTGGGCTGTCGTAGCGGAAGCCATACAAACTATTCTACGTAGAGAAGGTTATCCCAATCCTTATGAAGCGTTAAAAGCACTGACCAGAACAAACAATAAAATTACGCAGGAATCCATAGCAGAATTCATTGACACTTTAGAAGTTTCTGAGGAGTTAAAACATACATTAAAACAAATTACCCCGTCGAATTATACGGGTATTTAATAATAATTGTCCTTTCCGGCAGGATGTTTCACAAACATTCACCCGAAAGGGCAATTTTGACAGACTATTTATGCACGATTTACTGATCATTTTAAAACGATTTATCCCTCCTTATAAGTTTCGGGTAACTAAAAGTATCCTTTATAATTTTCTACATGCTATTTTTGGAAGTATCTCCATAGCTATGTTAATTCCCGTATTGGGTATTATTTTCGATAATCAAAGGGAAGTGACGACTTCCGTTCCTTTTGCTTTTGATACCAAAACACTCAGTCATCTGTTTAATTACTATATCACAGAGATCAAAGTAAATTACGGACAATCCGCGACCCTGGTTTTCGTAGGCTTAATTGCCGTCATAGCCACGGCTTTTAAAACGGGATTTGCTTATTTGGCTGCTTATGAACTGATATACATCCGAAACGGAGTAGTAAGGGATATCCGCCGCAAAATTTATGCGAAAATTCTCTCTCTTCCATTACCTTTTTTCTCAGAAGAACGAAAAGGAGATATCATTTCCCGTATGACAGGAGATGTACAGGAAGTAGAAGCCTCCGTCATGAGTTCTTTGGATATGTTTTTCCAAAGTCCGATACTCATTATCGTATACCTGGCTACGATGTTGATCATGAGTTGGCAGCTTACCCTATTTGTGTTTATCCTGCTTCCGCTCATGGGAGCTTTAATCGGCAAAGTCGGCAAAAACTTGAAGCGGCATTCCTGGGAAGGACAAACCAAAATGGGAGAAATATTGTCCCTGATGGAAGAGACATTATCGGGATTGAGAATTATCAAAGCTTTCAACGCAGAGAAAAAAATGACGCAAAAATTCTCGGAAGAAAATGAAGAATACCGGCGTATTCAGAATCGGCTGATGCGTCGTCGTTCCCTGGCTCACCCGATGAGTGAATTTTTAGGAACCATCGTCATTGTCATTATCCTCTGGTTTGGAGGTACGCTGGTACTCAAACACCAAGGCTCCCTATCTGCGGAACAATTCATTGCCTATATCGCTCTCTTTTATTGTATCATCAATCCGGCTAAAAATTTAACCAATGCGTATTACAGTATCCAAAAGGGATTGGCAGCCATGGACCGGATCGATGTAATCTTATCGGCAGAATCTTCTATTCAGGAAATTGTCCAACCGGTAAAAATCAAAGAATTCAAGCATCAGGTAGAATATAAACACGTTCATTTCTCTTATAATGAAAGCAAGCAAGTGCTGAAAGATATTAACCTGACGATTCCCAAAGGCAAGACCATTGCTTTAGTCGGCCAATCCGGCTCCGGGAAAAGTACATTTGTCGACTTACTCCCTCGTTTTTACGATGTCAACGAAGGGAGTATCTGCATAGATGGGACCAATATACGGGATATTTCCCTATACGATCTCCGGGGATTAATGGGAAATGTCAACCAAGATCCGATTTTATTTAACGATACGATATACAACAATATTGCCTTCGGAGTGGAAACTGCAACCCCGGAGGAAATTGAGAACGCAGCGAAGATCGCCAATGCCCACGATTTTATCATGCAAACAGAACACGGTTATCAAACGGTGATCGGAGACCGGGGAGGCAAACTCAGCGGAGGTCAGCGTCAACGGCTTAGTATTGCACGAGCTGTTTTGAAGAATCCTCCTATCCTGATTCTGGACGAAGCCACTTCTGCTTTGGATACAGAATCAGAAAAACTGGTACAACAAGCTTTAGACAATTTGATGAGAAACCGAACTTCTATTGTCATTGCTCACCGGCTTTCCAC
The DNA here is from genome assembly GCF_000243215.1 of Odoribacter laneus YIT 12061. Lineage (GTDB taxonomy): Bacteria > Bacteroidota > Bacteroidia > Bacteroidales > Marinifilaceae > Culturomica > Culturomica lanea. The sequence continues at coordinate 1,303,742 of NZ_JH594596.1, forward strand.
CATCCGGAATGCCGATCTGATTTGTGTGTTTCATGAAGGCGAGATTGTCGAAAGAGGAACCCATGAAGAATTACTCAAACAGAATGGAATTTACACCAAACTGTACAATATGCAAAACTTTTAACCCGCACCCAGAAAATCTCCCAAGGAATATACACAAACTTATGGAAGAAGAAAAACTTCTCGGTAAATCTATAGCATATCCTAAGACCTATTGTCCGGATATATTGGTTGCTGTCCCCCGGCACTTAAACCGGGAAATCTATCAAATAGACCCGGCGACTTCCTTTTTTTATGGTTATGACAGCTGGCATTGTTACGAAGCCAGCTTCCTCACTTCCAACGGATTACCAGTAAGCGGTATATTAAAACTGGTATACCCTGCCGAGAGTGAATATCTTGTCGAAAGTAAGTCTTTAAAACTATACTTAGGTTCTTTTCAGATGTATCGTTTAGAGGATACAGTAGAAGAAAGCATTTCCCTCTTTTGCCGTAAGGTTGCAGAGGATCTGGGAAAATGCTTACATACGTCAGTCGGTATACATTTTTATTCCAATAGCCCGGCAAATCTTCCCTTTGATTTTTCAGACTATGAAATCCTGGAAAATTTACCCGGTATATCCCAATGTATTTTCGCAGATTACCAAGAAAATCCAGTCCTTTTAAAAGAAAACTGCAGTCTTTCTCCGGGAGAAATAAAAGTTGGAAGTCATTTGCTGAAAAGCAATTGCAAGATCACTCGCCAACCGGATTGGGGAAGCATTTATATCCGTATGAAAGCCTCTTCTTTACCGGACCGGTTTTCTCTTTTAAAATACATTGTTTCTCTACGGGACGAAAATCATTTTCATGAAGAAGTCTGTGAAATGGTTTTCAAGCGTCTCACAGATTTCTTTTACCCTGAGATTTTATCTGTCGGTTGTTTGTATACCCGCCGCGGAGGCATAGACATCTGTCCGGTCCGGGCAAACCGGCCGGAATATCTTCCTCTTTATTTACCCTGTCCGGACATTCTTACCCAAAAAGAATTCAGACAATAAATTCTCCTCTTTCTCTTTATTTCCGAATTATCGGGAATTCTGTAATCCGTAAAGTAGTACATCCGTAAGGAATTAAGGTAATTTCCGTATCCGGTAATGCATCCGGATATACCGAATACATACGACTATAAGGCTGAGGTCCTGCCGTCTCATTATACAACTGCCACTGAGGAATTTTCCGCGCTTTTACCTTTATTTCTATAGCTGCATTTTCCAATTTCCAGGGAAATACCAGTTTTTGCTTTTCCGGGTCGATCTCCACTCGAAATACCTTTTCCGTTTCTGCAGGATTAAAATCGATCAAACCGTAATTCCAATCAGTTGTAGGATACACTTCATAATAAAATTTCCCGAATTTTTCCTGATGTTCCTCCACCTTCTTCTTCTCCCATTTCTCTCCTATCTTCAAGGCATACACCAGAGGTCCTCTTTCTACGGCAATTGAATTCTCATACCAAGTATCGGTTGTCACCTGCATAGGTAAAACCAGGGTGAGCTGGTCTTCTTCTTTCCAATGCCGGGTGATTACTTCAATCCGGTTTCCGCCGGCCGTTTTCAGCAACTTTCCGTTTATCTCAATGCGGGCTTCCCGGCACCAAGCCGGAATACGTAAATGCAAAGGAAAAGTCACTCCTTTTTTCTTATTTTCCAACAGATGGAAGCTAAAATTGATCCGGTCGTCCATCGGGTAAAAAGTTTCTTCCCGAATCTCCACCGTTTGTCCGTCGGCAACCTTGGCCCTCACGACTGAGGGGGAATAGACCAGAGCCGCCATCCCTTTGTCGGCGGTTGCATACCATAAATTCTGTGTAAACTTAGGCCATCCCTGATGCATATTGGAAGAACAACAAGGATAACCGCTCAACAACCCGTAAACCAGATCCGTCTCCCCGTGATCGATGTCAAAATTACGTTTATGGCGGGTAATCATGACCTGATTAGGCTGTTGAAAATACTGACGGGCCATAAAATCGTCCGTAATCTGGGTAGGTAAAGCATTAAAAGCGATCTTTTCCAGATGATCGGCAAACTGTACATCAGCAGTAATTTCCAGCATTTTCTCTAAAGAATACATGAGCTCGACAGCGGAACACAGTTCAGATCCCTGAGTAGGGTTATTCCCGTGTAAAGCTTCATCTCCTCCATACATTCCCTGAGGTTGTCCGTGAAATTGCCGGATATCTTTAAAAGCCTTTTTTACAGCCTGAAGATACCGCTCATCTGTTTCCTGCTGATAATAAATAACCGGTTCTTTTATCCCTTGCGCCAAATTTACGCAATGTATTGTATTGATGCGTGTCAGATCGTCCCGGTACAGGAACATATCGAGATAATCGTATCCCTGTCGATGAAGCAACTTACCCAAATCCAGCAAAAACGCATCCCCGGTAATGTTGTATAACCAATATACGGCCTGTAAATTATCGCAAGCCCGGTACTCTGCCCAAAAAGTCCAGTTGCCCAAAGGAACAGTCGGTAAAGTATTCCATTGATAACGGAAATACTGTGTCATAAACGCGATAACCCGTTCATCTCCCGTTGCAGAATAATACTGTTGCAGAATTTTCAGCACCACCATACGGGGCCACCAATCTTTCGAATTTGTCCGTTGTAGTCCGGGTTCCGGGCCGTAATCCCGGTCGGGACCGAAAAAACCGTTTTTCTGCTGGCTCGCCAACGTCCACTCAATCCAAGGCTGTACTTTTGCCTTCAATTCATCATCCTCCAGTAAATAAGCTAAAGGAAGTAATCCGTCGATCCAATATGGTCCCCTTTCCCACTGATCGCCGTCTCCCCCCAGCCAACCATTTCGTTTTCCCATCACTTCGGGATAGAGTACGTCCATCTGGGAAGTGGCTCCTTTTCGCTGTCGTTCGAGCATTTCCTGCAACCATCCCCGGGCTTTTATACTTCCCAGAGGCAACTCCATATATTCCTTTTGAAACAAAGGCGGGCGATTATTCCGGTAATTTTCTGTATTTTCGTTTTCTTTCCCTAGCATTGATATCGACAACACGCACATACACAACAAACTTAAAAATTTTAGACACATCATTCCGATTGTTTTTCTGTTTTATTATAAAAGAAATTTTATTCTCACTTTTCTACTTTAGTCCCGGTAATCTACCCATACTTTCATTTTTCCGGCATCCCGGTTATCCCAGGCGTAATAAGGAATAAATTTTATTCGCTCCTTTCCTTCTAAAGCCGTAATAGTAACCACACCGCCTAACAGTTCTTTTTCAAAAGCAGTTGTATAAGTAGTTGCTGAACTCAATCCCAGTTGATCAAAACCGGGATTATCCGTTTCTTCCATACAATACACCAAAGGCCCCCTTTGCAAAGCCCGCTTCCCGGCATTTGCTTTCACCCGAGGATCTGCAGCCACAACCTTTACAGTCATATTCATGTTCAATTCCATCACATCCCCCGCTGCCCAGAGCCGATCTATCACCACATATCCTTTTTCCTTTTTTCCTTCCTCTATTTGTCCGTTTACTTTTACCACATACTTTTCACACCAAGCGGGTATACGCAATTTCATTTTGAAATCTTTAGATTCCCGGGGATTTACATAAAATGTAACATTCCCATCCCACGGATAAAGAGTTTCCTGTTTTAAAGCCACTGTGACACCGGAAGTTTCCACTTCCGTTTCGCTACCGATATACAAATTAACCCATACCGTATTTTCCGAAAGAGCATAAATATAATTTCCGACAGAAGGCAAAAAACGGGAAATCTGACTGGGACAACAAGCCGTCCCATACCAGGCTTTCCGATGATGTTTACCGGATGAAGCCAAAGGATTCACGTAAAAAAAACGGTCCCCGGATAAAGAAATTCCAGCCAATGCTCCGTTATACATAGCTCTTTCCAACACATCTTCGTAGCGGGATTCCCCTTTCAACATATTCATCCGCTGATTCCAAAACACCATTCCGACAGAAGCACAAGTCTCACAATACGCCTCTTCATTCGGCAAATCATAATCCTCCGAAAAGCCCTCATTATGCCGGGAAGAACCAATACCGCCGGTAAGATACATTTTCTTTTCCACTACATCTTCCCAAAGCCGGTCCAAAGCTATTCTATAACCGCTATCCTGGGTAATAGCAGCGACATCTGCCATACCTGTAAACATATACATGGCCCGAACAGCATGCCCGCTGATCTTTGATAACTCCCTCACCGGTTTCAAATCCTGATAATAATCCTTTGCTTTCCAATCTCCTTTATGGTGCCCTCTCTGATCTAACAACCATTGAGCCAATTTCAAATAAGCAGAATTCTGAGTCGTGCGATACAATTTTACTAAAGCCAATTCTATCTCCTGATGCCCGGGTACCCATTCCTTCTTTCCTTCTCCAAAAGTACGGTTAATATGATCGGCATACCTTATTGCCACATCCAATAAAGCACGTTTTCCCGTAGCTCTGTAATAAGCAATCGCAGCTTCAATCAAATGTCCGCAACAATACATTTCATGCTTATCCATATTCGTCCAACGATCCGCCAGATTCCCTAATATGAAATAAGTCATCAGATAACCATCTTCCAACTGAGCTCCCTCGATTTTAGCAATCATTTCATCCAGTTTCTTTTCCAAAACCGGATTCGGATTATTCATCAGAGAATAAGAAGCCCCTTCTATCATTTTATATACATCAGAATCATCGTAAACAAAACCCCTGAATTCTCCCTTTTCCATACCCGCTGCTACGGCAAAATTCTTCATTCGGTTCGTTTCCTGTTCACATTGATTAATGCAGGCAGATAAAGTTACCTCTGCATGAGTCTTTAAACGAGGCTGCCAAAAAGAATCTGTAATCCTAACCTTTGAAAAATCCACCGGCTCATTTTTTTGAAAAATCATCTCCTCTTTTTCCCCCGTACAACTAATCAGTCCTACAAAAAAAAGTAATAGAATCTTATTTTTAAACACTTCGTTCATACGCTATCCTGTTCTATTTTACAAAATATTTATTATTCTCCTTTACTCAGGTTACACACGCTACAGAAACCAATGTATACAAATATATTTAATATTTTACAATTCAAAACATTTTTTATCCCTTAATTTGAACTAAAAACAGATACCCATCTTTCAGCTATTCCGATTTAAACATTGTCAAACGACTCCATTCAAACACATTGCATATCAGAAATTTAATTGTTCTACCAGATAATAGATTAAACCTGTTCTCAGCCGAATGCAATGCATTGATCTATTCTTTCGCAGGTTTCTAGGTAGGTCTCAACAGGAATAGGGGGGCATTAAGACAATTGAAGAGCTCCCTTACTTGAAGTGCATGCGGCAGTCCCCGTTTCATACGGGGACTGTACTCCAGGGTTACTTTGTGCGTTCCGGCAAGAATAGCCGTACAAGCGCAGGCTTTTTTCCAGTAACGACAGGAACGGTCCGAAGGTTTATCCAGACAAGGGACCGGTAAATTACATACCCGGTCGCCGTTCGTATAGTTTTTCGTCTTGTATTTGTGTTTAAGAAGCAGTTTCATTCTTTGACGCCATCATGTCACACCAAAGAACAGGGGCTAAGTCCGGTTTACAGTTTATATAACCGTACAAAAAATATCCCCTGAATAGTGCCGGCATATAACCATACGACTATTGATTTCTTTTGAACCGCATCATTCGTCGTTTTTCTTTTTCTGTCAATGCTCTCTGCACTGCAATATACTTTCTTCTGAATTGAGCGAAGGTATCCCGGGAGACTTCGAAATGTTTACAGACATCCGTTATCGACTTGTCATCTTTCAACATACTGATAACAATACTTTTATTGTTGACAAGTATATTCATTTTGGTATAAGAGCCTTTTTTACGTCCGAGCACCATTCCCTCGGCTTTGCGCAAGGCTAAGGCTTCTTTCGTGCGCATGGAAATCAGGTTGCGTTCGATTTCCGCCACCAAACCGAAAGCGAAGCAAAGTACCTTACTGTTAATAGAGTTATCAAAAGAATACTTTTCCTTAGTGGTGTAGAGATTGATCTCCTTGGCAAGGCACTTACCCATGATAGCCATCACATCGGTAAGCGTACGGCTCAGCCGAGAGATTTCCGTCACGATAAGCGTATCTCCGCTCTTCATACGACGGAGCAGGTAGGTGAGTTTCCGATCCCGTCCGTTTTTCTTTCCGCTGACAACCTCTGTTACCCAACTGTCTATGGCAAATTGTTTACTCTCTGCGAAACGCAGAATTTCGTCTTGTTGGTTAGCGAGATTTTGTTTACTCGTACTAACTCTCAAATAACCTATAATCATTTTCTTGAATATTAAATGAAAGCAACGTTGCCTTCACTTACTAAAAGATACAGGCTACATGAATTAAACGGTATATAATTATTAAAATTTTCTTAATTAACTGGTTTCTGTCACTCGGACAATATACTAAAATGTGAATTACACTCTCGGATAAAACCGCCACACGAGACCTCGCAACGAAGGCATATCACGCGGCAGGAACGATGTGTCGAAACGTACAGGAAAAGGGCTTGACTGTATTTCTTTTCAGTTTTCGGGCATAACCCTCTCTTTCAACTATATTTTTTCACATCAGACGGCGGGACGGGCATTTTTGGGGGTTCAACAACCCGAATTCGGCGAACTTTACCGGTTCGCGTTCCTCTAGCATACGGAATCATGTTTTTTATAAGTTCCCGATTTTCGCAACGCATCAGCCAACACTCCGTCTTCGTATCGCTTTCCGTTTACATACAGAAGTCCTTCCATTGCTCCGCTAATCGAGCCGCCTTCGCCCAATCTCACGTTGTATCCCTGCCCCACGAATACGAAGTCATCGGGAATGATCAGTTCAGTGGTTACCATGCTCCAGTCGATGTTCGTGAAGAGGCGGATGACCTTTTTCCCGTTCTCCTCCTTATAAAAACGTTCCGGAATGACCTTCCCCGATTGCAGGACAGCGAACAACTCTTGTGCATCCTCGGCCGTATAGATACCCGGCAGAGGGTAATGGGGTACCTCCTGTTCTGCTGCAATACTCCACTCGGCTATGGCAGAGCCGTCTCCGCCACCTCCTGCCGGACCGTCCTGCAACGTGACAATTACCCTCAGACAATCGCCAGGCCACAAACGTATGTAATCGTTCGTTCCTAACGTTTTCACGTTGAGATTCCCGGTATAAGTTCTATCCTTATATTGGATAATAAAAAATCCGGATTGATTTTCGGGCTTATTGTCCTTGCCGTCCCAGAACATGAACGTTGGCAAATAGATCGCTTGCGTTTTACTATTATGTTCATCTTCAGTCAAATGAGTCGGTTTTGGATACAAAGCCTTTTTCCAGGTCATTTTAATGCCTTTCTCATCACTATCAGTCAGACACAAGTAGTTACGGCCATTCATTCCCAGTGGTTGAGGATCCATGGTCACTTGGTTAACTCGATACATACGATCCAGATCAAACGTGGCCTTAGTCGGCAGGTTGGGAAATATGATTCTGCACTCTTCTACATTCTCGTTTTCCACGTCAGATGCATTTTTATACTTTATAGTCTTGAAGATAATCTTGCCTATCTGCCTCGCCATCGACATTGTCACCGTCTGGCCATTGGACAGTTTTTGCGGGCCGACAGTGACTCCCACAAAATACTCCAACCCGTTATCATAGCCCCCGAATGTTACCTCACCCTGTCCTCCACTCTCATATGGCATTTCATCGGTAAAAGTCACGCCTCCAGACCGTTCAATATCATTCCCATTGACCGGCACGGATATCGCCTCAAAAAAATATTCGGTTTCACTGTCCAACCAATATAAATGTTCTTTATCTTCCAAAGTCAATGAACCACTTTGGCCCTCCGTAACCCTGTAATGTCCCCACATATGCGTATTCTGGTCCTCCTTAGGGGTCTGCCGTATATAAATCGTACCGTACTGGGGACCGGTACCGTCTTTCCCAATAAGATCCGCACGTGTTTGAACGAAGGAGTCTTCAGCAACGGAAAAACGAACTGCAACAGGATTCTCCCGGTAGGGAATCTCCTCCTTCCCGCTGTCGCATCCACCGAAAAGGAGTGCCGGCAGGCAAAAGCACCATACTGTTTTATTCAAGTATTTCATAGACTTTTCTGTTTATCGTTATCGATCCGAACCGACGAACTTACCCATACCAACAGCAGTATTACCTTCCGCCTGCAATTCGGTTGTCGATCCGCCGCCACCGCAGAATGTTCCGGCGGTATAACCTGTTAGGATATAATCATTGGCATTGAAAAAGATACAGCCCTCATTTTTACGGATATTGGCGGCATTCGTCATGGAGCCAATCACCCCGCCCACAGTATAATGAGAGTATTCATTCAACCCCTCCTGTTTTCCGACAGACACCTTACTCAAAACGATTCCACCCGTTACCGAAGCATTCTGCACATGGCCTACAATGCCTCCGGTAGAGGAATGAGTCGTCGTTGTTCCCGACTCCGATGTCGATTCGCCCCCGGGTACGATATTGCCTCCTTTTACACTTCCGGTTACGGTTACATCTACGATGGCAGCAGAGCCTGATCCACCACTCGTTGTCCTCACCGCTCCCGCGATTCCTCCGGCATAGTTCCATGTTCCCGAGGATTCGCCAGCATCGACAATGGTGTTCACATTGCAATGATCCATGATCGCCTCGTTGAAAGCACCTGCCAACCCGCCTGTGTAGCGTGAAGAATACCCCCGGCACTTGTTCGTTACGTGGATCGTGGAGTGGCTGCCCAAGTTGTCGATATGTTCCATCGAACCACTGCATTGTCCTACTACTCCTCCGGCGAAAACGATATAATCCCCCGTGTATTCGGAATCCACGATAACGGAAACGTCGCCCGCCAGCGTGATTTCGGACAAACTGCCAGATTTTACCCAACCAACCAAAGCTCCAATGTTATAGGTTTTGCCCTGTGTAGTCAGGACATTCGGAATAGTAAATTCCACGGACATACCCTCCAAACGTATATTACTGATTGTCCCTTTATCAGAGATCCGCGCCAGCATACCCCATTCGGTATTGTTTTCCCAAACCTCTATTTTCTTCCGGTTTGCGTATATATTAAGTTGTGTTACCGTACCGTACAAGGTGTTGAACATCGGATACGCTACGTTTAAGATGCTGTGTCCCCCGCCGTCGAAAGTAACCATGTTAGGCAGATCTACCGCTGTAAAATCCGCTCCCTCAAAATCGACATCCTGCATAAGGAGCATCTCATTTCGCCAATCGTCTTTTTTCAAAACAACAACCGAGTCCCCATCTTTTAATTTACAGATATAATCCTTTTTGCAGTCGCGTATGGCTCTCAGGAAGGCATTTATATCGAAATCGTCGTATTGTGGCACTTCCGGTAAATCGGGCTCGTCAATCCATGCATCATCATCGGGAGTGATATTCCCCTGCAGGTTTGCCAGGGAGATGGAGTACGCTTTGTTCGCTTCCAGCTCTCTCAAGGCATCCACATTGGAGATCGTGATGTAGGCATAGTTGTTGCGTCGGGTCAGCGAGAACCTGCTGTAATCGCCCGGCGCTAAGTGAAACGTCACAGCTCTCTTGCCGTCTCCTTTCACGAATACCTGTGAGGAAACTTTGCCGCTCTGTTCCGTCACGAAATCAAATTGCAGCGTCTTGTCATCGTTGAGCGTCAATTGGCAAGCATTTTTCACGAATCGAGGGTTTTCCACTCCAGGTGAATACCTGAATCTAAGCCAGTATTCCTCCTCATCGCCCACATCCTCGACGGTAAGCCGGGTACAAAGATGTTCGAACCGGAGATGCACCGCCTGTCCATACCCCTCGACCTTGGCTTCAGCTTTCAATGGATCGGGGTTCATACTTTGTCCCTGAAACTCGAAACGATCCAGTACCACAGGCTCTACGGGACGTCCGGGCGTAGTAATCGGACCGTTCCAGTTCTCCAGGTAGTAGGCCGTGAACTCAGCACCGGTAGCATTCCAGGGCCAGCCCATGTCGAAGATCGTTTCATTGTTCCACTCCCCGTGCTCGTCCAACGTCAGGGTGGCATATTTGATAACGATATTCCCATCATCAAGTGTAAACTTGGCAGAGACATGTATCACGTCGCCCGCACTAAATTCTTCTTTGTCCACGATGGCACGTGTTAACACATCACCCTGCGGACGTTCGGCCGTAAACCGTACCGGCATCTCTTCCCGTGCGTTCCGTCCCGGCAATTCGTCGAGCTCTTTGCGGCAGCCACACAATACCAACAACAATATGCTGTATATTATTCCTATTCTTCTGTTCATACTATTATTCTCCTTTCTGGTTGAAATCCGATTCTAATTCTATGAACTTCACGCTATTGATTATCGTGCCAAAAGTACCTCCGGACCACTTGCCTACAACTCCCAAATACTCCGGCACCAATCCGGCAGGGACTGCTGCTTGTACCACGCCGTGAAACTTACAATCATCTACCGCACCATCGGTTATCTCACCAACCAATACGCCCACGGTTTCCCGGCATAGCATCGCCGCTTCCCGGACCGTACAGTTCGTAATCTGCCCGCCGCTGATGACGGCAGCAATGCATCCAGAAGGTTTCACTCCTTGGTAACGAACCGTCGGAAAGTACAGCCGCAGATTCCACAATCTGCCACCTGTGATTTCGCCGATCAACCCCATGCCTACTATCGGTTCCTCGCCCTTCAGATCGAGCATGATGTTCTTGATTTGATGCCGGCCGCCATCAATAGTTACGCCGTCTACCAACTTGGTAATCAACGTCCCGGTCGTGCTCTCGATCCTCGAGCAGTCTATGCTGTCGCGTATATAAAAAATCCACCCCTCGCCGGCATCGTATGTCCCGTATTTTTCCAACTCGGTGAAGTCGGCTCCTGTTATCGTGTGAAGAACATCGACATTCTTATTGTACAACCCGAGCCACTTCTCGAACTCTTCGGACGAATAGATACCTGGCAACTTGTCTACCTTTATCTCAATAGGATCCCCCCACGGAATGATTTCATGCGGGTATAACGTCGGCACCAATCCATCACTCATCCGGATGGTCGCCGGATAGATCCATCCCGATTCCAACTCGGGCAGCGTCGTGGCTTTTACTTTCTGTAGATTACCGTTTTTGTCCATTACCTGAATGTAGTCAATCTCCGTACCGTATGGCAAAATCACGGAGTAAGCGATTCTGGATTCCGTTGTCCCCGGCAAAATATACTCTCCCCTCTTGAAAGCCTTGAATGAAGAATACCCTATATCCAACGAATAATCCAAAGGTATCCTATCTACGGTGAATGTAAATCGGTCCGGAGGAACTGACTCCCTCCATTCCCGGGTCACGTGAGCGCCGATGATGTGCTCCGTGAGGTATACGGTCAACGACTCTTCATTCTGCTCCGGGCTGAATCCATCTCCCAGAAATAGCAACACCATCGAAAACTGATGTCCGAACATATAGTTCACGTTGGAATACTGTCGCTTAGTAGCCGTGAGCAGATCCTTTACCTGATTATTGCTGTCAAAGATGTGAATATAATGGTCGTGTTTTCCCAAGGGCTCGTAATTCGCACCGTTCTGCTTCACATAACCGTCCTCCGGCATCTCTTCGTCGGAATAGGGATAGTAGGCAAACGTAAGGCCCAGGGTATTCATGACTACATTTTCAATCTCTGTAGATATGAATTTTTTCGTCCCCGCAATGTCGGAATAGGTCAAACGAACATTCCGCATATACTCAACAGGGTCCCCTGCAGCGAAATGGTCATTCCTTGACATATTGCATCCATTTTCATGAAACGAATAGAAACCGATTTCGTCACCTACTTCAAAGGAACGACAGGAGCCAAGAACATCGGTTAGGGCCCGGGTAGACAGATTCGTTCCCACAATCTCCCCCTCAATTGCCAGGTAATTGTTGTCTGTTCGCAGCGCATCGTCCCGGCCATATTCTTTGTTACAACCCGTGAGAAGTCTGAGAAGCAATAGGCCCATAATGCAAATATCTATGATTTTTATCTTCATCTTACGTGTGTTTTAGGGTATTACTTTTTTACAAGATAGGATTTGTAATTCCCGGAATTTATTACTTTGTCTCCGACCGTTATCTTGCGTAAACCAAAATCGATCTCGAAATTCCCGTTATCAAACTGCGGAAGTTCGAAATCTCCGGATACCGTTATATCGTTCCAAAGTTTGAATCCCCACATTTCTTTACCTGCATTCCACTGCCCGTATTTCATCAGTCGGTAATTCTTCTCCGAATAGTCTTCGTTGAACACCTTCGCCAAGGCCGTAAAATCGTCCCATGTGTTTATCCCGCTTTCGGACATCGTAAATTCATCGTTGTACTTAAAAACCCAAGCCCCAACCGTAATATCTTGGAATAATATTTCTCTTTCGCCTAAATTATCGACCAACTTTACATCAAATATGAAATGGTATCCAGACTTAAAAAATAACTTAGTCGTCATCAACACCGATTCCCCCGTCTTGTTATCAGTCATCCAATATTGGATCGTCTGCGGTAAAGTTCCCGAATATTTAGAGCCGTCGTTTAATTCAATCGTCAGTTTCGGGAGATTTCCTGCCGTCGAGTATTCATATGTACGGGGCGGCATCACCAACGTATGGGTTGAGTAATAAGTCACAGGGGCTTCATTCTCTATCTTTTTCAACGACTCTTTGTTTGAAAACAAAACAGCCTTTTCAAAAGGATTCACTCCTTGAGCCTGATCTATAGTACCATTGCTACGACAGAATGCCGGTAATCTGTCCGGCCTCGGATGATTCATAGCCCATCTAAACACCGATTTTCTGATTTTATCCAACGAAACCGTTATTCCGTCACCCTCTAAGGCCTCTCGAATATTCTCGTTTTCGCTGTAAAACCGAAATGTCACCTGACTCATCTTGTGTTCCAATACGAAATGTAACGATTTGCCGGATTCCGCTTTGCCGATCTTTCCCCACACGATGTCTATCCCGTTTTCCGCCTCCTTGCTGCCCGCCTCGGCCACCATCACCTTTTCACCATGAATATCATCACCAGGGCCGAACTCTATCTGTATGAAATTATCGTAGTACTTTTTTAATACGTCGTCGCTCTCCGGGTCCGGAACTTGCACAGGGTAATCCAACAAATTGTCCAGATACACATCGCATCCCCCCGGCTTTTCGGTATATACATCCTTCCATTTCAACGGATCCCCTTCTTCCGACCCGGCATATACATATCCGTATCCATCCGCGTCGAATTTGCATAATGCGCTTTTCATCTCCCCGAAGGGCGTGGAGGGGTAAGTGAACAACATCTTCCGGTTCTTTACCTGCGTGTTTTCCATATCGTTCGCCCGAGTGGCATTTCCCATCACTTCTTCGAAAGCTCTGATGACGACCGACATATCCCCGTTTCCGTTCGTACCGGAAGTTTCTGTCTCATGCACGATACAGCCCCCCGCCAGCACGAGGGCTGCGAGCGGTAGGAAACCCAACAAAATGGAATATATTTTTACTTTCATATTTATACTGATATCAATCATTTTTCCGGTCCTATCTCCATATCGTTTCTGGCTTTTCCCCACGGCCTGATCTCCGCCGTAAGCACCACTACGTCCTGAAGGTCTGTGTTAATTTCCAACGACAAATGGAGCACGTGCGACGAAATCAACGATAAGGTCGATTTCTCCGGCACATACTTGAAAAGCTTGGGCTCACCACCGTCATGTTTCTTTACCTTGAAATACAAGAACTCGTTGCCTTGGTTCAGGAATTTCTGCGCAGGAACAATTCCCTGGAACACATATTCCTGGAATCGAATCGACTTTCCGTCAACGTCTTCTATCATTTCTCTGGTGGATATTTGCCGCATATGAACATCCTTCCTCAGACCTGGTGTATCAGAAGGAAGAGCTTCGTCCGCGGCAGGAGCGCCCACTGTGCGGAGCCCATCATTGTCGATCACTTGCGAATAATTCACCTCATAACCAGTCAGCATCGCCCTCATATAGACATCCTCTATGGCATTTTTCGGGAAAGGACCTTCTGTCGGCAAGTCACTGACCGGAAGTTTCACCTTGACCTGCACCATGGCGAACGCGTGATGAAAAGTGAGTTGTACGGCTTTTCCCCGCAAATCCAGACTTTGCCGGTGGTGCGCAATCAATATATCGGCCTTTTCGAGCATATCTAGCTCGTTTTGATTGGCCGGCACCTCCTTCAAGTATTCTTTTCCGGGGAAATACATCGCCTCGAATACATAGTAAATAGAGGTAGGAACCAAAGTGCGCCAATCGAAACCCTTTCCCTCTTCCGCTTGGAATTTATAAGGCCAATTATCCGTACCTCCCTCTGTATTGCTATAAGTATAGATATAGGTTCCTGGAGCACCGTCCCCAAAATTCGGGGTAGAATAACTGATGGGGCAGTAGATGCGAATCTCGTCTCCCTTCTCGAAATAATTGGACTCGAACTCTGCGTTTTCCCCTATGCCCACAGTAGTGCGGAACTGTATCGGCAATGGCTCTCCGTCCTGTAACGACAGCGGGTCCCGCCTGTCGTCCAAAGAGCAGGCCCCGAACAGCAGGAACAGTAGCGGTATGATGTATTTCAGCTTATCCATCGTAATCCTTGTTTATTCGTTGTTACTACTGCGTTATTTCTTCCCAGCTTCCGTTTACAGGCTCATCGTTAATCCAGGTCTTGACCCGTACCTCAAGGGTGTTGTCTCCCTTATCTGGCATATTCTTGAGCCTTGCCTGTACCACGACGTGCGTACCCCGTACCAGTGATTTCAGATTGGGGAATTTACCGCCGGATAAAATGATCGGAGGATTGTTTTCATCCCATCCTTTCGGTTTGATTCTTAATGTAAAAAAGTATTCCTGATCCGTCGCCGAACCGAACTCTCCAAAGTATCTGCTCTCGTGCAGACAGTAAGTCGTCAAGTCTTCTTTCGTCTCTCCATAATTCAAAAGCAGGGGTTGCGGATAAGTTTGGCTGTACCCGCCATATTCCGTATTCCTCGGGACGGTATAATCGGTAACCCAATCGTCATCGTCAACCGTTCCGCCCAGATTGATCAACATATTCCATGCGTCTACATCCATGTGAGGGACCAAGTAAGACTTCTTCGCCACCTTGTCGATCTGCCAGCCCACGATATTGACATCCTCATTGGAACTCAGGGCATTGATAAACGTGAAATCGAACTTCGTCGCGGTATATGCCATCACGATCTCCACCCTCTGCATGGACACAGCCCTCCCCTTAGAGGATTGCGCTCCCAGCTGCACCTCATATCTCCTTGAAACGATAGGAATGAGCCCGTTCGCGTTGAGTGAGTCGATTTCTCCTGTCAATTCGAATTTCTCCAATCCCTCCATGAGTTCTGCTCCCAGCGTCTCGGTCACAACATTCCCGATCAAGCTTTCCGCATTGGCAAGAGCGTACAGGAATTTAGTGCCTGCCGTCGATTCGATTTTGACGCTGTAGGAATACCTGTATCGGTCGCTTTTCGATATTGACGGGGTCGGATTTTCGAACAGCTTGTTGTATTCCACCTTTCCGCTTTTCGCATCTATCATGATCAGACGTAATTCCTTTACCTTCTCGCGCTCGGGTATACCGCTTTCGTCAGTCCGGGTAGGCAGTGCGATATCCAGTTCGAGCAGCACCGGATCGGACGACTGCAGGGCCAGTGATTCGTCCCCGCTGCCTCTGCTGCAACCGGACAGACCGAACAGCAGCAGACTGCATACGGCTATATGGATTATTTTTTCTTTCATCATTCCCTGTCGAATATATATCGTGTAAAAATTTTAGAGATCGGTACTCTGGTTGCGTACCTGCCAACTCAACACGCCTACGGTCACGTTTATATACTGCCACGTATCGCCTACCAGGAAAAAATCGAGCTTGTAGTCGTGCTCCCGGTCGAGATACTCCTGCTTGGAGAATCCCTGCTCGGCCGTATTGCGGTCCGAAATGAGAATTTCGGGCAGATTGATCCGAGCCACCTCGGTATGGGTCTCTTTATTATAGATCGTAAGGATCGCGTTCTGCGTCCACTCTTCGGAATACATCAGGCGTGCAAGACTCATGTCCGCATGGGCCGCACGTTGCACCTCACCACGAGTTCCGTCGGAATATTCAGAGGTCCACTGTGCGTGAGGGGTATAGGTCAGTAACTCGTCATCCGTTTTCAGCGAGCAGTCGTGGCGCACGCAGCCGTTGTCGTCCACAACACTGATGTCGAAGTCGGCGCAGTCGATGTTCGCCGGATCATCCACCTGCCTCAGGGTGACGGTAAGATTTTTGGTATGTCGCATCAAATCGACCATCGCACGGGTTGTCTGCTGGAATGCTGTCTCGACAACATTCTCCCTGCGGTTCATCCACAAGGTGTCGAGCGGTGTGTTTTCGTGTACGACGTAACTGCGTCCGTCGTCCGTATTTCTTTGTCGGTCGAGTGTAACCTCTAATTTCTCCACGGGATCACCTACCCGCATTTCCGCCATGCGAAACTTAGCTCCCGCACATCCGTACATGTCTTCACAACTCTTCTGGTAAGCCACTGTTACCAAGCGATAACGATCTGGTTCCAAGTCATTGAAGACCATCTCGTAGCCGTAGGTTCCCAGCGCTGCCGGGTCGGTTTCCGTGCGCAGGAACAGGAATTTGTCCTCCCTGTCGAACACGTAGACATAAAGAGCACCCACATGGTCCTTGAACACATCCCCGCCAAGCATGTGGTAATCATATTTGAAGCTTACACGTAATTCAGTTGGGGGACATTCGGGCAGGTCGTCCTTTACCCACTCGCAGGAAGCCGCACTGAATGCCATTGCAACCAACAACAAATATCTGATCGTATGATGTAAACAGACCTGCATAACTTATTCGGTTTGAAAATGATTTCGATGTTAGGAAAGATTCTCCCGAAGGCGATTTCCCCCGGGAGAACTGTAAATGTTATTTTGTTAGAGTTCAACCTCCTGGTTTCTTATATTCCAAGAGAGAACCTGAATATCGACATCAATGTAATAACTTTCGTAGTCGTCCTTCTCTGTAGTCGGAATCGGTTTGCCCGTAATCGGTTTGCCCGGAGTATTGATAGCTTTGACCGTAAGCACATAGTAGTTATTGCGCACGATACCGTAACGTCCCAGATGCTTCGGTTCATACGCTCCTCCACCGCCTTCGAACTCAGCGACCTCACTGTCGTTGAAATGACGTAGGGGTACTTCGTAATAGCAGTAACCGCCTACATACACGGTAACGGGGTTATTGGCGGCATCGATCGCAGCGGTAATGGCATCTGCAATGGCAGTTCTTGCATTCTCGACTTTGCTCTTCTCCCACTCTTCGTTATCATCCGTTTTAGCCGGCAAGGTGTAAAGATCGCCAGTAATATCACTTTTCAATACGACATTTGCCGTAATGTTCTTTTTGCCGATGACCTTTTCGCCGAACATAATGTCTTCACTGTTCTCTCCACAAGAAAATTCAAAATTAGCTGTTCCGAGCGGGTAATATATGTAATCACCAACTTTGTATCCGTTTCCGAAATCCTCTCCTGCATCCGGATTAACCACACGATAGTAATATTTTGTGATATTATGGTCCTTGCCATCGGCATCCGCCACTACCGTATTAACGAAATCTGCATCGGAGAAGTTCTGCTGTTTCCAATTTACCCAGGTGCCCTCCGTACCGTTGTCCGTTCCCGCCGGATTGAACTTAGCTACGATGATTGCCGTAGTAGTAGCGTTACGGTTCTGCATTGCCTCGTTGAAAGTGTTTTCGAAACAATATGCCGATTTTCCTGCGTCGATAAGACCGGCGTAATCCAGCAGAGCAAATTCGGTAGAAGTACCGTCCATCTCTACAATACCCGAAGTGTAGTTCGGGTCTACGGCCCAGTGCGAACGTTTGTCAGTCAGGTTACTCCAAGTAGTTTTCTGCTCCCAGTCGCCATATCTCGTATCCAGCACATCGAGGAATCCGGTAGTAAATTTCTTCACCGGGAAAAACTTGTTATTGGTAACATTCAGACCCCATCCGAGAATTTCAACATTTGCTCCGGTCAGGACTTTTACCTTAGCAGCGACACGTTCCACAGCAATTTCCACTTTTTCCGGTTCTTTCGAAACGCTATTGCTCTTGACACCGACATTTTCCTTGGTAATCTTAACGAGTGCCTGTTCCTTGCCATTCACATCGACATAGTTAGAGCTGGTCATCAGAAAATTGTCAGCCTCTGTAATGTCTGTAATAGCCATACTGCTAATAACGGCATTAAAGTCATCGTAAGTTGAGGTCTCTTTGGTAAGAGTCGGGGCGAACTTACCTTTGTTGAGCACAGCCACAACATACGCTTCGGTCATGGGGTCCTCGTTGCCGTAAAAAGACGACACGACCTCTGCGGGAACTTCTACCGCGATAACGTTTCTCTCAATATTATGACCATCTCCAGGCAGTTCAGTGAGTTTAGGAGCCTCACCTTTCCCCAGATATTTCTCGTCTTTATCGAAGAAGTAAACGGTAAGGTCCCTAACTTTCGATTCCGATTCGGTACCATCTTCGTAATCGCCATTGGCACGAGTCCCCACGGCATACTTCAGGGAGATGTTCATCGTTCCCGCCCCTTCCGCAACGATTGGGTTGTCGGGATTTCCCTGCATTTCATTCTCGTCTTTGGCGCATCCGGCCAGTGAGAGGGCAGCGATGGACGCTGCGAATAAGAAAAATTTGACTTTCATACTTTTCATTTATTAAAGGTTTATCAACTGATTATATTACCTCTTTATTGTAGTTTTCTCAATCTAAGGAATATAGCGGATAAATTCGAGGTTCGCTTCCGCCTCAGCCATTCCGGCGGCCTTCGCCTCTTCGAAGCGTTCCACTGCTGTATCTCTATCGCCTTCATACAAGGCCAACGCACCTTCCGCCAACAATTTTTCAGCACAGGCAGGTACTCGGTCAAGGTATCTACGAGCAGCAATCGTATCGCGGCGTATCAGTGCCGCATTGGCGGCATTGAGATTGGCAGCCGCGTCGTTCGGGTACATGCGTACGGCGATGTCGAACACGTCGTTGAACTCCTCACTGCCCCGCTCGTAAGTTTCGGCGATGCGGTACATCTCTTCGAGACTCAACTGCTTCGGGTCGGTATAAAGAATTTCCTTGGCCTCTTCAGTAGCGAACGGACGAATCGTATAAGTTACCACATACTCAGAACGGCGCAAGGCCGGATAGAATGTATCAAGCAGATAACGATAAGGCAGGCTACCGTGCAACTCTTTCAATCGGCGGTCGCGCACGTCGGGATCGGTTATACTCTCATCACGAATCACGGCCAAGACTTCGTCACGATAAGGCATACCGGAAGCCTTTACCATCTTTTCCAGTCCTTTCCAGTCTTCAGGCTCGAAACTCTCTGTGAACTCGGCGTCGCTGAAGTGGTATAAGTCGCGGACGTATTGTAGCAATGCCTCAGTACGATGCTCGGCCAGATAAGCATTGTGACGGTACGAACCTTCGGGCGACGCGTAGCCGCGAATCGCAACCGTGGTGATCGTTGCATACTGGTCGTTACGCACAGAGTCTATCGTGGCCTGTATTTTGGCCAACTCCTGCGAATTGTTGCGGTAATTCGGGTAGATTTTGATTTTATCGACCGGAAAATCGAGAAAAGCAGCGCCTGATTTGCTGCGCACTTTCACCTCTTTGGCTGGAACCATATAAGCCAGAACGGGAACATAGTCCGCCGGATCGTTGATGACGATATTCCTAAGATCCATCTGTTTGCTCCCCAGATCATCCCAGCCGCAACCGCAAAGATCAAGTACCACGGAAAGAGACGAGTGTCCCATCCATTTCTCATAAGGAATACTTGCTGTGTAATCGGCGTATTGTTCCTCTTTATTGCGACGGCGCACTTCGAACAGACCGCCAGCTTCCTTTCGGGGCATACGCTGAAAAACGATATGGCGGTTACGTCCTGTAACGAGTAATTTGGGGAGAAGGGTGCTCTGTCCGTTTTCACCGGTCAGAACCGGAATGATATCCACCGCGAGATTCGATTTCACGCTAAGGTCCGTCAAACATATTTTAAGATCCACCTGTAATAAACTGTCCACCTTGCGCACCGACTGTTCCGTAACCTGCACGTCGCCCGTGTTTCCCCACTGGGCCAAAAGTTTGCCCGGTACACAACACATCATCAGACAAGCTATGAGAATAGAGATATTTTTTTTCATGTCGTAATCGGTTTAGAGAAGGTAAATTAAACTGATAGCGGCTTTCGTGGGACCGAAATAGTGTTTGGTAGCGGACTCTATTTTCTTGCCGCAGTTTGTACAGGGAAAACGGTCGTACTCACTGTAAATATATCCCACACCGATGGTCGCCTCCAATCCCCAGTGTTTCGACAGCAGCCACTGATAACCATAGGCGATACCACCCCCTATGCCCCAGCCCTGGTAGCGAGTGTCGCGCAAACCCTTGTAAAGCCCGAAAGGCATTCTTACCTTCGCCAGGTTATACTCACCGCCGAGCACATGAAAACCGAGAAAGTGTCCGTTGAACTTCTCGCAGAACCAATAGCGGTACTCCGGTTGCACGAGCCAGTATTTCCTCTGTTTGCCATCACTGAACCGGAACGGGTTGAACGATCCGGAAATATTCAGCGTGGCCTTTTTGCCAATGCCCCATTCCAAACTCAGGTTAGGACTCGCCGTCGTCCATCCGAGCAGGTTCGTCTTGATGCCGACCTGTGCTATTGCAGTCGAAGCCCTACCACAAAGCAAAGACAGAAACACGATAATGAAAATTTTCTTCATCCGTAATATGTTTTGTTTTTTAATACATATACTTACGTCTATTGAAATCTCCTATAAAAAGGGAATTTCTGAGGGTTGCTCGCAGATCTTACCTAACGCCTCCTAGATAAAATCGTTCCTTATTTTGTATCATATGAAAAAAGCAATCTATATTTCTAATAACTAACAGTTTATTGAATATATAATAATTTGGTTAGCAAAATTTTAGGATTTCGATTTGTCAAATAACATTTAATTTTCTATCTTTGTTGGGGAAAATCAACGTTTTAACCAACAATAAAAGCCACGAGATGATCGTGGCTTTTATACATAAATTCCTTTTTTATATTATTGCCGGACGGCCAGATACTCCGAATGCCGGATATTGACAAAAGAGCCATCGCTCGAAAGCGTCTACTGATAATTAACGCTTTATATTAAACAAGTCTGTCTATCTTCGTACTTGAAACAAATTCTACCAATAACCGGCTCATGTATGACTGTAAGTTAGGAATAAACCGTTCCGCTCCAATTATCCATGGATACGCAAGGAGTGGATATTGACATTAGCCTATCTTTTAGCTATTTCCGGAAAACAATTATTCATTTCTTCCGTCTCCGAACTTTCCGGAAGCCCAAACAGCTTACACCCTGTTAATCTTTTGTAAAGAAAAGTTTTACGGGAAAGGCATAAAAAACCTTCTTTCAGTAGGAAAATAATGTTTAAACAAATGCCGGATGCAGAAAAACGAATAACTTTTAGAAAGTTTATTCCTCACGACAAAGACATTTTATTTTCCCTATGAAAGAAGGCCGAATTTTCGATTAAGATCCGATGATTCTTTTAATCATCGATTTTACAATATTCCTATTTTCTACTTTCCCGTTTTAAATTTAGGAACAGTTCTCATTTTAAAGTTATTTCTTCCCTCTCCTTCTGATTTTACGGACATTTTCTATTTTAAAAGGCTGTATTTCATCTTCCGACCCGGCTTTACGAACGTTTTCTATTTCAATTTTTTCTCATATGTTCCGTCTTGTAAAGCTTCCAAAGCAGCCTGCAAAATCTTATTGTCTTCGTTAAAAACCCGGTACATTTCGCTCATTTCCCACATATCGCGGGCCATCAGAGCCTTTACCGTCAGTTTTATAGAAGGAACTACCGGAGGTAATAATTTTTCATCCTTTGGAATACCGGCTTTTTCTCCTTTTGCCACAATTTCATTTACCATAGCATCTGTCACCTGAAAATTTTTCAAAAACTTTTCAAACGTCGGATATTCTTTATTGAGTTTTTCCCGGTTTTGATCAATATATCCCACCACATATTCCCCTATGACATTCTTAGCATTTAAACGATTAAAATACAAATAATTAATAGAGGTATCAATAGGTACATAGACATCCGGAATAATACCACCACCTCCGTATACCGGCCTTTTTTTCAGTTTGGTATAATATTTCAGGGAATCGTTTACCACAATACTATCGGCATTCAGCAATTCTCCGCTTTCATAGCGGTGATATAGCTCCTCCCGGTAATCTTCCTCCTTACTATAGGGTTTCTGAATACAACGCCCCGAAGGAGTATAATAATGAGCAATGGTCAGCCGAATCATAGAACCGTCTGTAAGCGGATACTGCCGCTGCACCAATCCTTTTCCAAAAGAACGGCGACCGACAATCAGCCCCCTATCCCAATCTTGTATCGCTCCGGCAACAATTTCACTGGCGGAAGCAGAATTTCCGTCAATTAAAAGCACGACTCTCCCGTTTTCCAGTAAACCTCCGGAAGTAGCATATTCTTCCCTTCTCGGGGATGCCAGTCCTTCCGTATAGACAATCATTTCTTTATTTCCCAGCATATGATCGCTGATTCCGATAGCAGCTCCCATATAACCTCCGACATTTGCCTGTAAATCCAAAACCAGATCCCGCATCCCTTCCGATTGTAATTGCTTTACAGCATCCTCAAATTCCTCAATCGTGTTGGCAGCAAACCTGGATATCTTTATATATCCTGTGGTTTTATCCAGCATATAAGCTGCGTCGATACTATGCAATGGAATTTTATCCCGGATAATATCAAATTCCAAAGGTTCATTGTCCCGCAATACTTTTATCCGTACCAATGTCCCCTTCTCACCTTTTAAGCGCTTGCGGACATCCAAATTTGTCAATTTCACCCCTGCAATATTTTCTCCCTCTACCTCAATAATCCGGTCGCCAGGTAATAATCCGACCTTTTCGGAAGGTCCTCCCGGTACCACAGAAACCACCATCAACGTATCCTGATAAATTGTAAACTGTATGCCGATTCCAAAAAAACTTCCCTCCAGAGGTTCATTCATTTCTTCTACTTCTTCCCTGGAAATATATACAGAATGAGGGTCCAAATCGGACAACACTTTTACGACAGCATCTTCCGTTAATTTCTCTAAATTTACAGAATCGACATAAAATGCATTCACCAATGCCAGCAAACGCTGGTATTTCATGCTCTGACGCCTCAACTGTCCTTCATCCCATTGAGCTGTTGCCGTACAACACACTCCAAACAATAAAATTCCCCAAATAATAATTTTCTTCATGTCTACTAATTTATATATCCCGTTTTTATTTATTTTTTTCATATTCAACAACTTCCAAATCCCGAATGGACTCCTTTTCGATGACAAAACGAATTGCCGTTCTCACTTGATGAAAGCCATACCGCCCGGCTGCCCCCGGATTAACATGCAGGCAGTCTAATTTCTTATCATACATAACTTTCAGTATGTGAGAATGTCCGCAAACAAATAATTGAGGCCTTTCTTTCTCCAATAATGCTTTTATACGGAAATCGTACCGTCCGGGATACCCTCCGATATGAGTCATTAATACTTTTACCCCTTCACAGTTAAACAACTGAATTTCCGGATAAATTTGTCGTACCAACCCCCCATCGATGTTTCCGTATACCGCCCTGAAATTAAAATGTTTTCCCAACTCATCAGCCACTTCGATACTGCCGATGTCTCCGCAATGCCACACCTCATCACAGTTTTTAAAAAAATCCAATAACTTTGGGTCCAACCATCCGTGAGTGTCTGATAACAATCCTATTTTCATTCCACCATAAATTTAATGTCCTAAGAATTCCGTCATCCTTTTTCTGCCATACGACACAACAGTTTTATATCCTCCTCCCATACCGTTTCATCAGGTGTCTCCAGGATCAAAGGAATATTGTCAAACCTTTTATCTTCCATAATCCTACGGAAAGTCTCCCAGCCCAGCTCTCCTTTTCCGATACTCTCGTGTCGGTCTACCCGGGATCCTAATCCTTTTTTAGAATCATTTAAATGCATCCCTTTTAAATAACGAAAACCGACCACTTCCTCAAAATGCTCAAACGTCTCTTCAAAACCGGAAGGGGTACGGATATCATAACCAGCCGCAAAAGCATGACAAGTATCCAAACAAACCCCAACTCGTTTTTTATCCTCGACTCGCTCTATAATATAAGCCAAATGTTCGAATCTATATCCTAAGTCTGAGCCTTGTCCCGCCGTATTTTCCAGCACGGCACATACTCCTTTTGTTTGTTCCAACGTTTCGTTAATCGACTCTGCAATTCGCTCCAGGCAAGCTTCCTCGCCGATTTTTTTCAGGCTATTACCCGGATGAAAATTCAACAAAACCAGCCCCAACTGTTCACAACGTCTCATTTCATCTAAAAAAGCCTCCCGGGATTTCTTCAGTCCATCGGGCTCCGGATGCCCCAAATTAATTAAAAAGCTGTCATGCGGTAAGATATGAGCAGGCGAAAAACCATATTCCCGGCAACGCTGTTTAAATCTCTCTATACTTTCGGGTTTTAGAGGAGCAGCCCGCCACTGCCTCTCGCTCTTTGTAAACATGGCAAAAGCACTTGCCCCCCATCGATAAGCTTCTTCCGGTGCATTTTCTACACCTCCCTTTATATGAGCGTGAGCCCCTATATATTTCATATGATTCCAGAATTTGTAAATTTTAAATCTATTTTTTATAACGATTGTTTCCCTTTGTAAGCATGTCCTCCCTGCCTACTATTTCTCTTTCAGAAGAGATCTGGGTTCTCCTTTTAACGTTATTTGAATAAACAAGGATATCAAATCCACAGAAAACATTTCAAATCACAATTGCAACCCGAGCTGAAAAAACGCTAGCCGGGAAAAGGATATCCTTTTCGATTTTCTACACTACCACATACAATACCTTTCAAAAATAAGAAACTTAATTTACATCCGAGAATCTTTAAAATGTTTTTTTTAATTCCCCTTAAAAATTGATCCTTGTAAACCTTCCTCTCTTCTGAAAGTCTTATAAACGGAAACTAGTTGTTTCGAGAGATTTTTGTTATCTTTGCACTCATTTAATCGATAAAATTCAGGGAATTATTATACTCTACATTTAATTCTATCAACATTAACCCTATGGGATATAAAGAAGAAATAGCCAGAAGAAGGACTTTTGGGATTATCAGTCATCCGGATGCCGGAAAAACAACCCTTACTGAAAAATTATTATTGTTCGGGGGGGCTATCCACGTAGCCGGAGCCGTAAAATCCAATAAGATAAAAAAAACGGCCACCTCCGATTTTATGGAAATTGAACGGCAAAGAGGTATCTCGGTTGCTACTTCTGTTATGGGATTTGAATATAACGGTATAAAAATCAACATCCTCGACACACCCGGTCACCAGGATTTTGCTGAAGATACTTTCCGTACTCTTACCGCCTGCGACAGTGTGATCATTGTCATTGACGCTGCTAAAGGGGTAGAAACCCAAACCAGAAAACTCATGCAAGTATGCCGGATGCGTAAAACGCCTGTTATTGTATTTATCAACAAACTCGACAGGCCGGCTCATGATCCTTTTGATCTTTTAGACGAAATTGAAAAGGAATTACAAATTCATGTCAATCCTCTTAGCTGGCCTATCGGTAGCGGAGACACATTTAAAGGAGTTTATAATATTTATCGCGGAGGTCTCTATTTATTTAACCCGGGAGGACAAACCCTGCCAGAAGGTATCGAAATCCAAGATTTAAACTCAGACGAACTGGTCCGGCATATTGGAGAACGGGATGCTCATACGCTCTGCGAAAATCTGGAGCTGATCCAGGGGGTATATCCTACGCTGGAACAAAATGATTACCTGAATGCAGAAGTGGCTCCTGTATTTTTCGGCTCTGCTTTAAATAACTTCGGGATCAAAGAACTGCTGGATTGCTTTATCGAGCTCGCACCTTCTCCTCTCCCCCGGGAGACAGAAGAACGAATCGTAAAAGCAGACGAAGATAAATTTACCGGTTTTGTATTTAAAATCCATGCTAATATGGATCCAAATCACCGGGATCGTATCGCTTTCGTCAAAGTATGTTCCGGAATTTTCAAACGAAATACCAATTATTTGCATGTACGAAACGGAAAGATGTTGAAATTTTCGACTCCGACAGCGTTTATGGCTTCTAAAAAATCCATTATCGACGAGGCTTATCCGGGAGACATTATCGGTTTACACGATACCGGCACTTTTAAGATAGGGGATACGCTGACCGAAGGGGAAAAATTACATTTTAAAGGAATTCCCAGTTTTTCTCCGGAACTATTCAAATATATTGAAAATGCCGATCCCATGAAATCCAAACAACTGGCAAAAGGAATTGACCAATTAATGGACGAAGGAGTGGCTCAGTTGTTTGTCAACCAGTTTAACGGACGCAAAATAATCGGTACCGTAGGAGCTCTTCAATTTGAAGTGATCGAATACCGCTTATTGCATGAATACGGGGCTTCCTGTCGCTGGGAAAGTTTGAATCTTTATAAAGCCTGCTGGATTGAAGCTTTGGACAATAACGAATTAATCGATTTCAAAAAACACAAGGCCCAATATATGGCAAAAGATAAGCAAGGACGGGATGTCTTTTTAGCAGATTCTCAATATATGCTGCATATGGCGCAGGAAAATTACAAAAAACTGGTTTTCCATTTTACTTCAGAATTCTGATTATTAACGATTAGACAATACAAAATCATGGTACAAGTAGGAAAATCCTTTACGCAAAAAATGACAGTGCAACTAAAAGACACGGCAGCCGTATACGGATCAGGCCATCTGGAAGTATTCGCCACTCCGGCTATGGTAGCATTGATGGAAAATACCGCTGTCAAATGCCTGGAAGGTGAACTGGAAAAAGGTTCCGATACTGTCGGCATTGAAATCGACGTTCAGCACCTAAAAGCAACAGCTATAGGCAGGCAAATTTCTTGCCAAGCAACAATTACTCAGGTTGAAGGGAGAAAAATTAGTCTTGAAATAGAAGCATGGGACGAAAAAGGCAAAATAGGTTCAGCCCGTCACGATCGGTTTATCATAGATCCGGAGCGGTTTATGGCAAAACTTTAAACGAACCTTTCTATGGAAAAAGAATTTTTTATACCCGATTGGTCAGGTAAAACGATCTTAGTTGCAGAAGATGTAGACAGCAATTACATGGTTTTATCGGCCCTCTTGAGAAAGACAAAGGTATCGGTTCTACGGGCGACAAATGGACAGGAAGCTTTGGAAATGATCCAGCAACATCCGCAGATAATTGCTATATTGATGGACATCAGTATGCCGGGTATGGACGGCATAGAAGCCACTCGTCTGATCAAAGAAAATTTTCCGGATAAGATTATCATTGTCCAGACAGCTCATGCCCGGGATATGTACCGGGATAAAATGAACGCAGAAGGTTGTAACGATTATTTACTAAAACCTCTCCGACAAAAAATGTTGATAGAAACACTCAGTAAATATCTTTCATAAAATGCAGTTTAAACTGACTTCAGAATTTCAACCCACCGGAGATCAGCCGGAGGCAATAGAGCAACTGAGCCAAGGGGTCCTTAGGAATACCGAATCCCAGGTATTACAAGGAGTTACCGGTTCCGGAAAAACGTTCACGATTGCCAATGTTATCAACCGGATAAATCGTCCGACCCTCATTCTAAGTCACAACAAAACTTTGGCAGCACAATTATACGGAGAATTTAAAACTTTTTTCCCCGAGAATGCTGTAGAATATTTCGTTTCTTATTACGATTATTATCAACCGGAAGCATATCTTCCGACGACAGATACCTATATAGAAAAAGACCTGGCCATTAATGAAGAAATTGATAAATTAAGGCTGCGCACCACAGCTTCACTCCTCTCCGGCCGTAAAGATATTATCGTTGTTTCTTCTGTATCCTGCCTCTACGGTATGGCAGACCCCCGGGCTTTTGGTTCCAATGTCATCCATCTGACCAAAGGTATGAAAATTAACCGGAATCAGCTGCTCCGCCGCCTGGTAGATGCTTTATACGCCAATAACGAACTGGAATTTAAACGAGGATGTTTCCGGGCAAAAGGAGAGACTGTCGATATTTTCCCGGCTATAGAAACATTCGACGGACTGGCCTACCGCATTGAATTCTGGGATAACGAAATCGACCGCATCCATTCTTTCGATCCGACAAGCGGCAGAAGTATAGCAGAATTTGATGATCTGGATATTTATCCGGCTAATTTGTTTGTTACCGATAAAGCTACAGTTGCTCATGCCATTATCGAAATTGAAAAAGACATGCATTTACAGGTAGCTTATCTGAAAGAAATAGGGAAATTACTTGAATCCAAACGCTTGGAAGAAAGGGTCCGTTACGACCTGGAAATGATACGGGAACTGGGATATTGTCCCGGTATTGAAAACTATTCCCGCTATTTTGATGGCAGGGCTGCCGGGGTTCGTCCGTTTTGTCTGCTGGATTATTTTCCAGAAGATTTCCTGATGGTGATAGACGAATCCCACGTAACCGTCCCTCAAATACGAGCCATGTACGGAGGTGATCATGCCCGCAAACAAACTTTGATTGAATACGGATTCCGCTTGCCGGCAGCCTTCGATAACCGTCCTTTAACTTTTGAGGAATTTGAAAATAAAACCCGGCAAACCATCTATATTAGTGCGACCCCCGCTGATTATGAACTGGAAAAAAGCGGAGGCATTGTCGTCGAACAAATTATCCGCCCGACAGGCATACCCGACCCTTCTATAGAAGTTGTCCCCAGTCTCAATCAAATTGACCACCTGGTGAACGAAATCCAAAAACGGATTGTAAAACAGGAAAGAACTTTAGTGACAACGTTAACCAAAAAAATGGCCGAACGACTTAGTGAATATTTCGACCAAATTGGTATAAAATGTCAATACATTCATTCCGATATCGATACCCTGGAAAGGGTAAAGATTTTAGAAAATCTCAGGAAAGGAGTGATCGACGTACTGGTAGGTGTAAATTTGCTCAGGGAAGGCCTCGATCTCCCGGAGGTTTCTCTGGTGGCGATTCTCGATGCAGATAAAGAAGGATTTCTGCGTTCCACCCGTTCCCTTGTACAAACAGCCGGACGAGCTGCCCGGAATACAGAAGGTAAAGTCATCATGTATGCCGATCGCATCACCCGATCGATGCAGGAAACCATAGAGGAAACAAACTATCGTCGGGAGAAACAATTGAAATATAACGAAGATCATCATATTACTCCCCGGCAAATCCGGAAATCGACAGATTCTGTATTGACGCAAACCGCCAAAGCTTATATAGAAGAAGAACATATCTCTACAGTAGCCGATCCGGTTACAGCCTATATGAGCAAACCGGAATTGGAAAAAATGCTCCAAAAAACCAAGGCAGCCATGCAAAAAGCCGCTAAGGAACTGGACTTTATCGAAGCTGCCCGGCTGAGAGACGAAATGTTTAAACTGGAAAAACTGGTCAATCCGAATAAAGAATAAACCCATCCCCTTAAATCCGCCCAGCAGCAAACGATTTACCCCTTTTCCGAAGGGATCAACGGTCCCCTAATCAAATAAAATCTGAACTTCTATATACTCGAAAATTCCGAACTTTTCCTAATTTTTACAATATAAATTTTAAAAAGTTACTTTTTGTAATTACCAGTTATTATTTCTAATATTGCGACCGATTTAAAATAAGTTTGTGATTTTTATAACGCCATCCAATAATTATACACTACAATATTAACATCACCTAGGTATGAAACCACATTTATTTTCTTATTTTATCAGACTTCTCCTCTTTATTTATTGTTGTACAATTTTGGGAGCCTGCGGAAGCGATGAGCATTCCCCTATTCCGTCACCGGAAACGGCTCTTTCTTCTTTAAATGGCCATAGTATAAATTTCTATTACGAATACGAAGGAAAACTATACCGTGCGATGTCGATTAATGTATCGGAAACCGGCGTTCTCAAAGCGCTTTGTTACGATGCTAAAGAAATGTTAGGCGGGGACACATATAGCTATACCAAACACAGTGAAAATACCGCTTATCTGGAGTTACTGATTCATTACATTTCCGCTTCCGAAAGGGAATGGGAACCCGAGCATCGCTATCAAATGGATTTAATTTTTGCTTCCGCAAATCAGGGATATGCAGAAGGGAAAGATTATTACACCACACTTTATAACGGGCTGATCACGAAAGTTTTCAGTAGGCTTAAATGGTATTTTATGATAGATTCTTCTGACTTGCCCGATAAAGCAGCTATCGACAGATTTTTAAATCAGGGAGGATCAAACGAAGGAGCAACAGAGTATTCGAATGCCTTAAAAGCAAAGGTTACTTCGATTAACAATTACTACCCCCGGCCCAGCATTGTAGTCGGAGTTACCAAAAACAGTACCACCGGCCTCCCTCCCTCCATCGGTTTCTGCATAGGAACCTCCCCTCATCCCACTGTAAATAATGCTATTATTTGCAGAGAAGAAGCCAGCACCCTCCTCCAGGATAATTTTGTAACCTACTTAGGAGCATATACCACAGATCCTATCCTAAGCAATGGAACGACTTACTACATTCGACCCTATCACCGGGAAGGCGATAAAACAATTTATTACGAAGAAACTGTTGCAGAAACAATGGGTAACAATTATAATCTCATGCTGATACCCAGCCTTTCTAAAATTTATACCATCAGTTATAATATAAAACCGAAAGGTTCCTATACCTTACAAATAGTTTACAGAATTCACAAAGGCAATCAACAGGATGATTTTTATACGCAAACTTTACAAACCATAAACGGAGGTAGCGGAAACCTGACCTGGAAGATAGCCGATGGTCCATACGCCTGGGAAGATATTCATGTCATCTGGGCCGAATTCAAAGACAATAACACCGGTATCATTTATTCTGCAGACAGTTGCCCTGGAGGAGCCGGAGATTCCTGCCTATAACACAAGAACCGAAATAAAGGATATTCAATAAATCATAGAAAAATAATCTCCGGCTCAAACCGGAGATTATTTTTCTATCCACTATCAAAAAACGGGTATATTAAAATAAACAAGACATAGAAAAAGGAGTTACTTTTATCTGTAACTCCTTGATTTTCAGTTGAGCGATAAACGGGACTCGAACCCGCGACCTTCGGCTTGGGAAGCCAACGCTCTACCAACTGAGCTATTATCGCAAACTTGTATAATAAAATAAACCAAATAAGGTATTTGGTTTCTGAGCGAAAAACGGGACTCGAACCCGCGACCCCGACCTTGGCAAGGTCGTGCTCTACCAACTGAGCTATTTTCGCATTTCAATATAGCCAGTTTTAGAATCGTCTCCTTGCCAAGGTCGGAAATTTGGATTTCTGGGGCAAGGTCGTGCTCTACCAACTGAGCTATTTTCGCATTTCAATATAGCCAGTTTTAGAATCGTCTCCTTGCCAAGGTCGGAAATTTGGATTTCTGGGGCAAGGTCGTGCTCTACCAACTGAGCTATTTTCGCATTTCAATATAGCCAGTTTTAGAATCGTCTCCTTGCCAAGGTCGGAAATTTGTATTTCTGGGGCAAGGTCGTGCTCTACCAACTGAGCTATTTTCGCATGATTTCAAAACAACACGTTTTCTTTGTTGCGGTGCAAATATAACACGTTTTTGAGTAAATTTCCAAATAAAAGATAAAAAAAATCGGCCGGTTCTGCAAAACCGACCGACCACTAAAATCAAACTACCTACTTCACTTCAATTGTTTTTTGCAATTTCTCCGTCTCTGCATTCTTGGGCATTGTAATCTCAAGAATTCCGT
The DNA here is from genome assembly GCF_000243215.1 of Odoribacter laneus YIT 12061. Lineage (GTDB taxonomy): Bacteria > Bacteroidota > Bacteroidia > Bacteroidales > Marinifilaceae > Culturomica > Culturomica lanea. Next base: position 1,335,759 of record NZ_JH594596.1, read on the forward strand.
CTTTGTAGGAAGCCTCAGCTTCAGCTACATTGTACTTCTCCTCCGGTAGTTCGATTGTTCGGTGAAAAGAATAGGAAGAAAATTCCCTCCGAAGATATTTTCCTTTTTCTCCCTCCTCTTCTTTCTCTTCCCTACTCTCACCTGATATGTTCAGAAATCCATCCTTGTACTCTAACTTTATATTTTCCTTATCCATGCCGGGAATCCGAAGATCTAAGATCAAGTTCTGATCGTCTTCTTTAACATTTAAAGCCGGGACCCCGCTTCTTTCTTCTGTCGACTGATAAGGCATTACGGTATTAAAAAACTCATCCAATAAACTGGAATAGAAAGGCCGTAATTCAGTATTTTTCTTGACTAAGCTCATAATCGAATAATTTGATAGTAATACATCTAAATTTCAGAGGATTTTACGGCCTATCTGAAAGGACAGTTTCAGAACATTCATTAAATAATCCAAAATAAAAATATGAATAGTAAAACCCTCTGCATCTTCTTTTTTCTTTAAGCAGCCTTTACCCCTCTATTTATCTTATACAGAAAAAATACTTCCGGAAGTTTAAGTTTTAAATGATGGTTATCTCCCATTTATTTTCTATTTTAGATGTCCGAAAACAAAAGACTGTTTCTCAGGAATCAAAATTTTTATTTAATTTGTTTTATTATTTGTACTATGGCTATTATAAAAAAATTGAACGGACATACCCCAAAATTTGGAAAGAACTGTTTTTTAGCTGATAATGCAGTTATTGTAGGCGATGTAGAAATGGGCGACGATTGTAGCATTTGGTTCGGCGCTGTTTTAAGGGGAGACGTACATTATATAAAAATTGGGAATAAGGTAAATATCCAGGATAATGCTACTATCCATGCCACGTATCAGAAATCCCCTACCAATATTGGCAACAATGTTTCAATTGCTCACAACGCTGTCATCCACGGTTGTACGATAAAAGACAATGTCTTGATTGGAATGGGAGCTATTGTACTGGATAATGCCGTTATCGAAAGTAACTCTATTATTGCTGCCGGTAGTGTGGTAACAAAAGGTACTGTCGTAGAATCAGGCTGGGTATACGCCGGAATACCTGCTAAGAAAATAAAGCAAATGGGACCCGAATTACTGAAAGGTGAGGTAGAACGAATCGTAAATGCCTATTCCATGTATGCCAGTTGGTATAAAGAGGAATAGAAAAACGCCTCAAACCTTATAGAATGTTTTAAAACAAACGAGACAAAAAAGTATTGAAAATAGGCTTCTAAAAATTAAATCTTTATTTTTGCTTTAAATATCCACCCCCCGAAGATCAGAAAAACATTTTCTGAATACTCGGGTCTATATTCAGAACAGTATGAGTGTAATTATTTCACCGTCTCTTTTATCCGCCGATTTTTTAAATCTCGGACAAGACATTGACATGGTTAACAAGAGTAAAGCGGATTGGTTTCATCTGGATGTAATGGACGGCGTATTTGTACCGAACATTTCTTATGGATTACCCGTCATTTCCCAAATCAATAAAAAAGCGACCAAACCCTTGGACGTACATCTGATGATCGTACAGCCGGAACGTTATATCGAACAATTTTTTAAAGCCGGAGCAGATATTTTAACAGTACATTTGGAAGCCTGTACTCATTTACACCGTACGCTACAATGTATTAAATCTTTTGGCATGAAAGCCGGAGTTGCCTTAAATCCCCATACAGCCATTCATAATCTGGATGACATCATCACCGACATCGATTTGGTGTTGATCATGAGTGTTAACCCGGGATTCGGCGGACAATCCTTTATCGAAACCTCCCTGAATAAGGTAAAAAAACTCAAAAAACTTATCCGGGAAAGCGGAAGTGAAACGCTGATAGAAGTAGACGGAGGTGTCAACACAGAAACCGGACAAGCCCTGGTAGAAGCCGGAGCAGATGCTCTCGTGGCAGGAAGTTTCGTTTTCAATTCCCCAGATCCTCAGGAAACCATACGTGCCTTAAAAGAACTGAAATAAACTGAAATTCTAGTATGTCCGAAACGATTATAAAAGCTGATAAAGCCGTCATCCGCCAACAGAAAGTAACTATATTGAAAGATGTCACTTTAGAAATAGAAAGCGGAGAATTTATTTATATTATCGGTAAAGTAGGAAGTGGCAAAAGCTCTTTTCTGAAAACCTTATATGCCGAACTTCCTTTGGAATACGGGAACCTGGAAGTAGCCGGATTTCAGTTGAAAAAAATTAAAAAATCCCAGATCCCTTTACTGCGGAGAAAATGTGGAATTGTTTTTCAGGATTTCAAATTACTTACCGACCGGAATGTATACGCGAACTTGGAATTTGTATTGAAAGCAACCGGCTGGAAAAATAAAAAAGCAATCGAAGAACGGATAGATACCGTATTGAATAAAGTGGAAATGCCCGATAAGAAATTTAAAATGCCCCATGAATTATCCGGAGGAGAACAGCAACGTATTGTATTGGCACGGGCACTTTTAAATGCCCCCCCTATCATTCTCGCAGACGAACCAACGGGCAATATCGATCCGGAAACCTCTTACCGTTTGGTAGAATTATTAAAAGATCTCAGCGAAAGCGGAAAAACGATTCTTATCGCCACCCACCAATACGACCTGATCAAACGCTACCCGGGACGTGTCATGCGTTGTGAAAACGGGACGCTGACAGAAGACGAACAACTTACCGTTCGTCCTCATACTTTGGCACCGGCAGATATTGAAAGTATCGAGAATACACCTCTAGCAGAAGAAGCAATACCTGCCGAAGAAGGGCTGGTGAGCGAACCGATAGATACCGAGGCTTACCCGGCCGTTCCAACAGAGGAAAAAGCAAATTCCGACCAGACCATCCTTCCGGAGGAGACGACGGAAACACCATTTTATTTTATAGAAGAGGAAAAAATTCCGGAAGTAAACCCTGGCAATCATTCGGAAAAGCAAAAGCCCGATACCCCCACTTCCACAGAAAAACCTTTCGGTTTCGAGTTAATAGACTAAACTAGAAAACACCCTAAAGCCAGACTGAAAGGTGAAATACAGGTTTCGAAAATGTTATTCCCGGAATGTATCTTTCTGCCTGTAAGAGAAAGAAATATCCCCGCAAACAACTGAATATCAAATATAAACCAGGAGTTATTTCCCCCTGAGTATTTTAAGGAAATAAAATAGTTAAAACAAAGACCCACACAAAGGAAACCCATGACAATTTAAATCGATAAGAAAAGAATTTTTCCCAAAAAATGATTCAGTCGGATATTCATTCTAAAACGTTTACTTTTATCTTATAATCAGATCCATAATTGACAATGTATAATCCTTGATTTTCCCATCCGCAGTCGGGACACATTTTTTCAAACCGGAAAACCGAAAAAATACCTTGCGGATCCGCCTGATAAAAAGCTTGCGGGAAACGGACTCCGAAACGGGCAGCCAACGGTATAAAATACAACCCCAAATCGTAAGCCTTATTCGTCAAAGTATGGGGTTCTGAATCAAAATATTCCCGGTATTTCATTGCAAAGTTTTTCGCATCTTCGGAATAATTATCCACATAACTATAGGTAAAAAGCTTTACGTTCAATTTATAAAAATTCTCGTGATCTATGGAAGTAAAATTCTGCCAGTCCGGAAAACCGATTACGGTAATTTTATAAGTATCTTTTAAAAGAGATAATACGGGCAGTATTTTACTTAAATCCGTTTCCCGGGAAGTTGGCAATATTAAAATATTCTCCTGTTCCTCACTCAGCATCAATTTTAATCCTTCCAGTGTTTCTCCTTGAAAATCCCAATTATAAAACCGTACTCCGGGCAAAGTTTCCAATCTTTCTATCCATATTTTTTTCTCGGCCCTGTCTTTTCGGGTTTGTTCGTCATCCACGGCATTCTGTAAAAATTTGAGACAAATAATATTTGCAGAAGCCCTTTGATCTCCCACCCAGTAAGTCATTTTTTCTATCAATGAAGCAAAAGAAATATTGACCTGCAAAAAATTCGGATGCTGTCCGAAATTCTCATTCCGTGCAGAAAGAGGGTATACAACCGGTATTTGTTTATTACTGAGATTTTCCATCAATATGCGATATTCGGAACTATATACCGGTCCTAAGATTAAATCCGGATTCAATTTATTCAGTTCCGGAACGATTTCATTCATTTTAGAGTTGCTCTTTTCCGTATCGAAAACATGCATCTCTATTTTATAACCCGCTTGTTTCAGACTATCTATGGCCAGCAAAATTCCTTCATAAAAATATATAAACTGCTCTGATTTATGTAAAACTGAAACCGAAGACGGAATCCTTCCTCCCGTAGTATCCGTCGCTATCGTCGCAATATCTACATTCTGTTGGGCATATAAGGGCAACAAAAGAGCTACCTTTACGTATTTGTTTTCCGGTACGGAAGGATCTATAACCAATGGAAGCGTATCAATTCCCAAAGTATCGCTGATACCTGTTTCATTCTCTCGTCCCTCCTCTTCCTCTGTCTGTCCTGAGAACGGAGTTTCTTTTTCCACCTCTCCCCCGGGAATTGTTTCCGTTTCCTTTCCGATCTGAGTTCTATCGATCGCCCGCAAAGGTAAACGTACAATAGCACCGATAGACAACGGGACGTTTTCGTATTCTTTGTTTTCCCTCAGAATGCGCTTTACTTTAATACCAAATTTCCGGGAAATCGAATACAATGTTTCTCCTTTCACCACCTTATGATAATAATATTCCCCGTCCTGTTGAATATAAGGAGCTACATAAGGTATTTTCAATACCTCAAATACAGACAATTCATTTCCTTGCTTTTTATTCAATGCTTTTACCTCTTCTATATCCACCCCATAGGCTTTACAAATAGAAAACAACGTCTGTCCCTGATCCACCACATGCAGGTAATAGCTCTTTCCTTTAATAACTATAATGTCAGTCGACTTACGTATTTCCGATGTTTGTCCGCACAACTGATATCCGATCAATAACAAAAAAAATAAGAGAATGAATTTCGACATATATCGATTTATTTAGCTATATAACAATTATAAATAGGCTTAGTTGGGCAAAAATACGAAAAAGTAATAGATAATTTAAAAATCTAAGCTAATTTTGCAATGCGAAAAAAAGATAGCCATTAAAAGAGTATTTTCCGGAATATCCGAATTTTCCATTGAGGCGACAGCGAAAAACAAAACCCGATAAAGCATACAAGTATGACATTAAAATATCCGAAATTAACTTTTTTCTTGTTGAATTTATTGATAGCTCTTCTATTGTTGACCGGCATTGGATATTTTGTACTCCATTATCTGGATAATTATACCCGACACGGTTACTCAATATCTGTACCCTCATTCCGGGATCTTACTCCAAAACAAGCGGAGGAATTGGCTGCTCACCACAAACTACAGGTAATTGTCATCGATTCTATATACGATGAAAATGCCCTCCCCGGCACTATACAGGAACAATATCCGCTGGAAGGTTCCAAAGTTAAAAATAACCGGACGATTCAATTGATCATGAATGCACGGGATCCGGAACAGATAGCTCTGCCCTCTTTGGCAAACATTCCTTACCGCCAAACATTGAAAACCCTAAAATTGAAAGGATTCGAAATTGGCCACATTGTATACACCCCCTCGGAATTTAAAAATCTGGTTCTGCAATTAAAACACCAGGGAGAGGTAGTAGAACCGGGCACTCTTTTAATGAAAGGAGATACTATAGATATTGTCCTTGGAGAAGGAAATGACGGAAACAATAAAGTATTGATACCCCGTTTATATAAACTGAAAATTGAAGAAGCAAGTCGTTTGCTGAAAGAAAATTACCTGAACCTGGGAGAAATCGTAAAGGATTCTCTCATGGAAGCCGACAAGGATATCAAAGAGGCTATGATTTATTTACAGGATCCTCCGTATATTAAAAACTTCCGCATCACCGCCGGGACACCTGTGAATATCCATGTCACTTTCGATACCCTAAAATTCCAGGCATTGGATTCTCTGCAGATGATGGAATAAACACGGACAGTCTTATATGATAGAATACTTGGAAGATATAGAAGAACCGGAAGAAATATCGGAAGAAGGGACCGAAGTCCGGGAAATGTACGAACATCACCGTATAGAAGCCGATAAAGGCCAACTTCCTCTACGGATAGATAAATTTCTAATGACCCGGCTTCCGAACGCTTCCCGGACCAAAATACAAGAAGCTGCGGATGCCGGCTGTATCTTGGTCAACGACAAAGCCGTAAAATCCAACTACAAGGTTAAGCCCAACGACACCATATCTGTTATAATGTCGTATCCTAAAAGGGATATCGAAATTATTCCCGAAAATATCCCGCTGGATATTGTGTATGAAGACGAACAAGTAATGGTGATCAATAAGCCGGCAGGAATGGTGGTACATCCGGCTTTCGGACATTTCAGCGGTACACTGGTAAATGCTCTGGTCTGGCATTTGAAAGACAACCCTCTTTTTACAACCAACGACATACGTCCCGGTTTGGTTCACCGCATCGACAAAGACACTTCCGGCTTACTTGTTATTGCCAAAACGGAACAAGCCAAAGCCCATTTAGCCTTACAGTTCTTCAATAAAACTTCCGACCGCAAATACGTTGCCCTGTGTTGGGGAAATCTGAAAGAAGATACAGCAACCATTACAGGTCATATCGGGCGACATCCGGTCAACCGTAAGATTATGTCCGTATACCCGGACGGAAGCCACGGAAAACAGGCGGTTACTCATTATAAAGTAATAGAACGGCTGGGGTATGTAAATCTGGTAGAATGTATTTTAGAAACCGGCCGGACACATCAAATCCGCGCCCATTTCAAATACATCGGACATCCGCTTTTTAATGACGCGGAATACGGAGGAGCTGAAATATTAAAAGGTACTACTTTCAGTAAATACAAGCAATTTGTCAACAATTGTTTTCAAATTTGTCCGCGCCAGGCCTTGCATGCTAAAACCCTCGGATTCACCCATCCCGTAACGGGAGAACGCCTTTCCTTCGATTCACCCCTTCCGGAAGATATGGAACAACTTATTGAAAAATGGCGCAGTTATACCAGTGAACGCTAAAGACAAAACCTAAGAATTGAATTATTGAGCCGCCCTCATCTGACCACTGATAAGCAAAAGAGAAAGTTCTGATACTTTTGCCTGATAAATAGCCGATAACTTCCGGTCCACAGCGTCTATATAACTGCGTTGAAATTCCCGGAATTCAATACCCGACAATGTACCGAGCTTGTATTTCTCCAGGGCAGCATCCAGATTTTCGAAGGCTACTTCCGCACTTTCATTTTCAAAATTGACAATCTGCAAATTATTTTCGTAGGTATTATACAACTGGGCTAAATCGGCTAAGGTCTGCAACTCGATATCCCGGTAAGACCATTCGGCATTTTCCTGCTCCAGTTTTGCATTCCGGATTTTACGGATATTTTCCGTCCGGTCAAACACATTCATCCTCAAAGCAACTCCCCAATAAAACCCGTTCGATCGGTTTAAAGAAGTATTAGCCGCAGGCGTCGTCGTACGACTGTAATTATAACCGGTATTAAAATCCAAGGTCGGGAAAAGGGCCGAACGGGCTAATTTCACATCCAAAGCCGAAATCTTCTGATCCTTACGGGCAATCAATAAAGTCGTATTCATGGCCAGGGTATTGTCATATAATTCCCCATACACCAAAGGAGCCTGCAAAAGAATAGTGTCCTGCACATACATAGCCTTTTGCAAATCAGAATTCATGATCATATTCAATGAGATATAGGCGCTTTTCAACAACTCCTTTTGTTTCATATACTTGGAGCTATCCGCATTTAAATCGATTTTAGCCTGTTGCAATTCCAAACCGGACAATACTCCCAGCACATATTTATCGTGAGCCTCGGTATAGCGCTCGCTGGAAAGCGTCAGTGAATGTTTTGCGGCATCGAGCTTACTGTGCTGGACAATCACGTTGTAATACGCTTCACTGACATTTACGATCAGATTTTCCATAGACATCTGTGTATTGAGTTCTCCGATAGCCAACATTTCCTGGTATTTTGCATAAGTCGTAAACATCGACAGGCCATCAAATAAACGCCAATTTAGGGAAACTCCCGCAGAATAGGCATCAGAAGCCACTCCATTCATTTTATTTACCTCCCCTCCCACTTTTGTCTTGCTGTCATTCACCCGTTGGTTTTGCTCCGCATTCAAGGCAACAGTAGGTAAAAAAGGAGCATAATTGGTATTGTTATCCGCTATTTTTTCCTGATTCCGAACCATCTTAATGCTGTAATTCGCCTCCAATGCTTTCCCAATACAATCATTCAAAGTAATCTTTTCCTGCGCTTGCAAGGAATGGATAGCAACTGTAAACATAAACAAGATATAAAAAACGAATCCCAATCGTCTCATCTTTTTCTATTTCTTAAATCATTAATCTTCTATTCCCTGTGTTCTTCTTTTACCACCGGTTTATCCGTAGACAAATAAGAATAAATAGCAGGTATGATAAATAAAGAAAGGAAGGTGGCACACACCATTCCGCCGACTACCGCTATTCCCATAGCCACCCGGCTTTCTGCTCCTGCCCCCGTCGCCATAGCCATCGGTAAGATTCCCAATACCGTCGATAAACTCGTCATCAGAATCGGCCGGAAACGAGCAACAGCAGCATTCTTTACAGCTTCCATCAAGGGTTCTCCCATCGCCTTACGCTGATTGGCAAACTCAACAATCAAAATACCATTTTTCGATACCAAACCAATCAACATAATAATTCCGATCTGACTGAAAATATTCATGGTCTGTTCAAAATACCAAAGGGATATCATCGCTCCGATCAATGCCAACGGCACGGTCAGCATAATAATCAACGGATCGCGGAAGCTTTCAAATTGAGCGGCCAAAACCAGATATATAAATATCAAAGCCAGCACAAAAGCAAACATTAAACTGGAAGAACTTTCTACAAAATCCTTTGAACTTCCGGACAGTGTCGTTTTAAAATTATCATCCAGTACTTCTTCCGCAATCCGGTCCATTTCTTCCAACCCCTGCGATAAAGTCTTACGCCTTGCCAACCCGGCTGAAACGGTAGCAGCCACAAAACGATCATAACGGTACAACTGAGGAGGCATAGAACTTTCCGAAGTGGTGACCAAGTTATCCAAGGCAATCAAATCCCCGGCCTCGTTTCGCACATAGATGTTTTGCAAATCGGAAGGTTTGCTCCGATTTTCCCGGTCCAACTCACTCAATATCTGATATTGTTTTCCGTTTAAAATAAAGTATCCCACTCTTTGTTCACTCATCGTCAATTGTAAGGTCTGGGCAATATTTTGCATCGATACTCCCATTACAGCCGCCTTGTCCCGGTTAATGTTAATCGTCAATTCGGGTTTCGTAAATTTCAGATTCAAATCCGCCACGGAAAACACAGGACTTTTATTTACTTCCTCCATAAAACGGGGCAATACCCGTTTCAAATCGTCCAAATTCTTAGCCTGTATTACATATTCTACCGGCAATCCTCCCCGCCGGCCCCCAAAAGTCTGCTGCTGAGAAACCATCGTACGGGCACCCGTAAACCGACGTACTTTTACCCCCAGTTCGTCGGCAATTTCCTGCTGTGTCCGCTCCCGGTCCTCCGGATCCTTCAACCATAAATTTAAATTAGAACGATTGGTATTTCCTCCTCCAATCATTTCAATGATCTTTTCCTGCTCGGGAACTTCCTCTTCCAGATAAGTCGATAATTCAGAAGCATATCGGTTCATGTATTCAAAAGTAGCTCCCTCGGGCGCCGTCGATGTAATACGGATATTGGAACGGTCCTCCAAGGGCGCCATTTCCGAAGGAGTGGCCTTCCACAATACATAAATCAATACCGCCGTCCCGACCAAAATAAGGGGAGCAACAAAACGCCATCGCATAAATCCGTCTAACCAACGGCGGTACAGATGGGACAATCCGTTAAAAAAAGGCTCTGTCTTCCGATAAAACCAATTATCCGTCACGTTGCGGGTCAGTAGTTTCGTCGATATCATCGGTGTAAAAGTAAGAGCCACAAAAGAAGAAATAATCACAGCCCCCGTGATGACGATACTGAATTCCCGGAACAAACGCCCCGTCGTTCCCTGTAAAAAGACGATGGGAAAAAATACGGCAACCAAAGCCACTGTCGTCGCAATAACCGCAAAAAATATTTCTTCCGATCCTTTATAACCAGCTTCCTTAGGCGACATTCCCTGTTCAATCTTGGTATAGATATTTTCCATGACCACAATTGCATCGTCGACGACCAATCCGATAGCCAAGACAATAGCCAACAATGTCAGGATATTGATTGTAAATTCGGCTAAATACATGATGAAAAACGCCCCTACCAAAGAGATCGGAATAGCCAATACCGGTATTAAAGTCGTACGCCAATTCCGCAAGAACAAAAAGATAATCAGCACAACCAGTATAAAAGCTTCCACTATGGTGCTCTTCACTTCATTGATCGAATTCCGTATAAAAATAGTATTGTCGAAAGCGATTCCCGCTTCCACATCTGCCGGCAAATCTTTCTCCAGATCTTCCATAACAGCATATGCCCGATCTACAATATCAATATAATTAGCTCCCGGCTGAGGAATAATCACGCAGGCCACCATCGGGACTCCGTTTCTTTTCATAACGGAACGCACATCCTCGGCATCCACTTCCGCAATTCCAATATCCCGGAACCGGATGACCTTACTATTATCTTCCCGGATCACCAGGTTATTAAAATCGTCTATCGTCATCAAGCGGCCCAGCGTACGTATCGTCAACTCGGTATTTTCTCCTTCGATACGTCCGGAAGGTAATTCCACGTTCTCCCGGCTTACTGCGTCTCTGACGTCCATAGGGGTTATGCGGTAAGCAGCCAGTAGAGCCGGATCCATACGCAAACGTACAGAATAACGTTTATCTCCCCATATCGTCACACTACTTACGCCACTGATCGTCTGCAATCGCTCTTTGTAATATTGTTCTGCATACATACTGAGATCAATCAAAGAACGTTGATCGCTTCGAAGAGAAACCCCGAAGATGGGTTGTGCGTCCGCATCCGCCTTGGTCACCGTCGGAGGATCTACATCTTTCGGCAATTTGCGCATAGCCCCCGACACCTTATCCCTTACATCGTTGGCGGCTGTTTCCAAATCTACTTCCAACTCGAATTCCACGGTAATAAAGCTTCTTCCGTCTCTACTCGTACTGGTCAGCGACCGGATTCCCGGTATACCGTTGATAGAAGCTTCCAGAGGCTCCGTAATCTGCGTCTCTATCACATCTGCATTAGCTCCCGGGAAACTTGTGGATACGGATATAATCGGCGGATCTACACTCGGATAATCCCGAACCCCTAAAAATACCAATCCGATACATCCTACCAACATCAGGATTATATTCATTACAGTAGCGAACACAGGTCGCTTTATACAGGTAGATGATAAACTCATTTGACAAGAATATTACAAAAACAGCCTGATAGCCTGATCACTTTAAAATTTTATACTCACCTTATCTCCGTTACCTTTTCTATTTTCCCAAGGTCACCGCCACCTTCATCCCTTCCCTCAACTGCATTAATCCTCCGATTAGAACCGTATCTCCCGACTGTACCCCGGAAGTTACCTCCACATATTTCTCATCCCGACTTTCGGTTTCCACCGGAATACTCATAGCTTTTCCATTTTTCACCACCCACATCCGCTTTCCGTCCATCTCCGGAACGACAGCTTCCGTAGGAATTGCAATATATTCGTTTTTCCCATCGACTATCAGATTGCCTTTAGCAAACATCCCAGGCATTAATTCATTCGCCCGGTTATCAAAACGGGCCCGTAACAAAATCATACGGGTTTTCACGTCAATCAACGGATCAACGGCATACACCTGAGCAGTGTATATTTTTTCACTACCTGTCGTACGGAATTTAATTTTCTGGCCTTGCAAACGATGTGCAGCATATTTTTCCGGAACAGAAAACTCAAATTTTAATATAGAGTTATCCACTATTGTCGTAATCTTGGAACTGGGCTGTACATAACTTCCCTCACTCACATAGCGGAATCCCATCACCCCCTCAAAAGGAGCCCGGATCTCCGTCCGGCTGATTTTCACTTTTAAAAGTTCAATATCCGCCTCTAATACATTGTAGTCAGTCTGCAACTGATCAAAAGATTCTCTACTGATAGACTCTCTCTTCAATAAAATCCGCTGACGTTCCAATTTCTCACTCAACAATTTCCGCTGAAACTCCGCCCGGGTCAACTGAGCCTGTAAATCAGCATCGTCCACTTTCAACAACAACTGCCCTTGCTGAACACGACTTCCCTCCTGAAAATAAATTTTCCGCACTTTTCCGACAATTTCTGCCACCAACTCCACTTCCTCATTCGCGAGCATTGTCCCTACTGCAATGATGCCATTATTCGCTTCCGAACGCTCGGCAATAATTCCTTTCACGGGCAAAGCCCCTTCCGTGTTCCGTCCCCCCGAAACCACCGGTGTTTCCGATGTAACATTAAACCAATCGAGACGAGGAATAAAAATAATCCCCAGGATAACCAAAACAATAACAATAAGCAATCCTCTTTTTACCAGTTTATTCATACTATCCGAACATTAGATCACATCCTGTCAACCTCCACTTCCGTCCCCCAAACTTCTTTTTTCTTTTTGTTAAAATCTGAATTTATTACCCATTCCGCACTTTTTACTCACCTCTGTATTTTCCCTGTCTATTGGACAAAAAATACTCCTTTCCGTTTATGTCCAATTTTGTTAATAAAATCTTAAAATACGTTATTTTTAAAACCAACGTCTCCTTTTTAAAAACCAAAAAGCCACCAAAGAAAACGCCATACATACAACAAAAATAATTACAAAACCATGCCGGTTTTCCGATAAGGAATTCGGAACATTCATACCGTATAAACTCGCTACCAGTGTCGGGATCATCAGCAGCATCGAGATACTGGTCATCCGTTTCATGATGACGTTCAAATTATTAGAAATCACCGAAGCATAAGCATCCATTGTTCCACTGAGAATATCACTATAAATGCGGGCAGAATCCAGCGCTTGCCGTAATTCAATTTCTACATCTTCCACCAAATCATCGTCATAATACTTGCGTTGCGACTTCAGATTCTTCAATTTCACTAATAAATTATCATTTCCCCGCATGGAGGTAATAAAAAATACCAAAGATTTCTCTATCTTTAACAGACGTTGCAATTCTTCGTTTTCAATCGACTTTTCCAACTCTTTTTCCACTTGTCGGCTTTGATAATTAATCTGCTTCAAGTATTTCAGATACCAAACAGAAGAAGAAAGAAAAAGCCGGAACAATAAATCCCAATTTCCCTCTAATGTCAATCGTTTCCGGTTACCATAACGGATAAAATCCGGCAACATATCCGTATTGTAATGACAAACCGTAACAAAATAGGGAGCTTTCATAATAAATCCCAAAGGAACGGTAATATAGGGGATATCGTTTCCCTTGTCCCGGTAAGGAATACGTAAAATAATCAATGTCCATCCGTCTTCTTCTTCAATACGGGGTCTTTCGTCCGCATCTTCAATATCCGACAAAAAGGAATCGGGAACATTCAAATCTTCGATAAGATACTTGATATCTGCCGGAGTAGGCACCTCGACATTGATCCAGCAGTCAGCCTGCCATACTTCTTTTTCGGTGAAACCTTCATCACACCAAAGGAATCTTCTCATATAAAATCCTCCATTCATTACAAACAAAGGCCTTTGAGAAAAACCTTTGTCCAGATTAATACTGTTGATGATAATCGTCCATAGTTTTCATTGTGAATTTTGCGTCTGCAAAAGTAATTTTAAAAAACGAAAAAGTATTATAAACCGACGAAAAATTGGTAGAAAAGCATCGATTTTTTCGCACAAGATCACTTATTTACAACCACAAAAATAAAAGTCATCACAAGTTCTGTGATCCACCAATATGTTAAATAAAACAGCGCAAGGCTTACGTAAATCTTCTTGGAGGTTTTAATGTTCAGAATTTCCGGAAGAAAAGATCCAGATATAAAGGTAAATGATCGCTATAACCACCGACATAACGGGGTCCGGAATAAGTACGAAAAGGTTTATAGCCATAGTATGTTTTATCCTCTTCCAGTAAAAAAAGAGGAGCAAAAACCTGAAGACGCCGGCCGGCTTGTAAACGACATTGACCATTTAATAAATTTCCGGAAACCAGAATATGATCAATCGTCTGCCATTGTCCCTTGTATTTATAGCTGCCTTTATTGCGGTGTAACAGGTAATATCCCGTATTATACAAACGACTGTTTTCAATCTGTCGGGAATCAGAAGAAAGCGTACGCAAAACAAAAGCCTGAGCCGGACGATTTGCCTTTCCATTCAGGTCTCCCAAAATCAAAAGAGCCGTGTTTGGGGAATATTTCAAAAGGGTATCTACCCGATTTTTGACGACGAGAGCAGCCTTTTCCCGTTTCCATTCGCTTTCAGCTTCTCCACCCGACATAGAAGGGAAATGACAAACAAAAAAATGAAGCGTATCCCGGAAAAGGGAATCCTGTCCCTGTAAAATCCCCGTCACCTGTAATACATCGCGACTATAGCTCTTTTTCTCCCCAGACAAAGCCACAGGTAAAAATACTTCTTTTAAAACCCGGAAATACTTTTTCCGATACAACAAAGCGACATCTATTCCCCGGGGATCCGGAGAATCCTGATGTACAATCCCATAATCAGCTTCCGCCAGTTGTGTTTTCGAAACAAGATCCGATAATACTTTGCGGTTTTCTACCTCACATAATCCTACAAAGGCCGGAAAATCTCCTTCTCCCACCGCTTCAATGACTCCGGCAATCTTTAACAATTTAGCTGTATAACGCTCTGTATTCCAATGTAATCTACCTCCGGGCGTAAAATCTCTATCTTGTGTTAAAGTATCAGGTTTTGTATCAAAAAAATTCTCCACATTATAAGAGACAACCCTATAATGCTCCTGCCCCTGAATTTCGAAAAAAAAGAACAGGCTTATTCCTAAAAGAATACACAAACGTAACATCTTCAATAAACAGCCTCCTCAAAACAGGCGTCATTTTACTTTCCCTCGCTTTCCAGCAGTATCTCCCAATATTCTACAGCTCTTCGCATATGAGGAATCACAATCGTTCCTCCCACTAAATTAGCTACAGAAAAAATTTCAAACATCTCCGGCGTCGTCACTCCCAGTTCGTAACATTTTTCCAAATGATATTTAATACAATCATCACAGCGAAGTACCATAGAAGTCGCCAGCCCCAGCATCTCTTTCACTTTAGCGGGAAGAGCCCCATCCATATAAGTATTTGTATCAATATTAAAAATCCGCTTAATCACCTTATTATCGGCTTTCAGGATCTTCTCATTCATTCTTTCCCGATATTCCCGGAATTCTTTCAGTTGCTCATTCATTGTTTTTAATTTTTAATGCTATCCGAAAAAGCGGACAATGTCGTTTACATTGGCCAAAATAAAAAGTCCCAATAAGATCATCATTCCTGTTATCTGTGCATATTCCATAAACTTTTCACCGGGTTTCCGCCGGGTTATCACTTCATACAGCAGAAATAAAACATGTCCTCCGTCCAATGCAGGAATCGGCAAAATATTTACCACCGCCAGCATAATCGAAATAAACGCCGTCAATTCCCAAAAGATCTGCCAATCCCAAACACCAGGGAAAATACTTCCCATCATCATCACTCCTCCCACCGATTTATAAGCTTCTACGCTGGGCGAAAATATCAATTTCAATTGTTTAAGGTATGACGATATCGTCTGCGCACCCTTCGCTATTCCTGCCGGAATGGCTTCCCCAAAACTATACTTCCGGAAAGCAAGCTCCAGTCTTTCTGTAGAACCAAAATAAATCCCGAATTTCCCGTCATTTCCCAAATCAAAAGCAAATTGTAAAGTATCTTTTCCCCTCAACACTTTCGTCTCTACCCGGGAATCAGCATTTGCTGCCAGCATATCTGTAAATTCATCGTAAAAACGAAATGTACGTCCGTTCACCGCCAGAATCTTATCGCCTTTACGTATGCCAGCGTCATAAGCCGCAGAATAATCAGCAAATTCAGCCACGTATGTACTATCCATCAGCTGACGGGGCACCAATAAACGGACTCTGTTATTTTTAGAGGATAAGGCCAGTAAATCAGCGGTAAACGTTTCGGGAATATCTAAACTGATCAGTTTTCCCTCCCGTTCCACCTGAACTGTTTGGGAATGGTCCAAGGTCATATCAGCCAAGATATCTGAAAATCGTTCTACTTTTACGCTATCCAAAGAAACGACAATATCCCCCGTTTGCATCCCCATTTTTTCGAACAAAGGATCGCATACCACCCCGTATTTTACATTTTCTGCCGGCAAATAGGTTTCTCCCCAAGTATACAAGACCATGATATAAATCAAAAAAGCGAATACCACATTTACCATTACCCCTCCCAGCATGATCAATAAACGTTGCCAGGCCGGTTTGGAACGGAATTCCCAAGGTTGGGCCGGCTTTCGCATCTGAGCCGTATCCATCGACTCGTCAATCATACCGGCTATTTTTACATACCCCCCTAACGGAAGCCAGCCGATACCATATTCTGTTTCTCCTTTTTTAAATTTAAATAATGAAAACCAAGGATTAAAAAACATATAAAATTTTTCCACCCGGGTTTTAAACAGTTTCGCAAAAAGGAAATGCCCAAATTCATGGAATAACACCAGAATAGACAAACTCAATAACAACTGCACTATTTTTACAAAAACATCCATATATTCCCTCGTTTACTATTTACTTTTTAAATACCTTCACCCGTTCTTCAGCTTCTTGACGTATTTCCCGATCTGTCTGTATATAATCTTCTAAAGAAGGCTGAGCAACGAAATGTCCCTTATCCATACATTCTTCAATCAAATCCGACATGGCCGTAAAAGAAATCCTTTCCTGCAAAAAAGCTTCCACAGCCACCTCATTAGCCGCATTAAGTATACAAGGCATATTCCCGCCTTTCAGCATCGCCCGGTAAGCCAAATTTAAATTGCGGAATGTCTGACGATCCGGCTCCTCAAAGGTCAGCGACCGACAACTGCAAAAATCGACTCTTCCGAAATCCGACTGTATTCTGTCCGGATATGTCAAAGCATACTGTATGGGCAAACGCATGTCCGGAACTCCCAACTGTGCTTTGATGCTGCCGTCGGCAAATTCTACCATAGAATGAATGATAGACTGGGGATGCACCACTACCTCTATCTGCTGCGGAGCCAGCCCGAATAACCATTTGGCCTCTATGACCTCAAATCCCTTATTCATCAGAGAAGCAGAATCAATAGTCACTTTAGCTCCCATATTCCAGTTCGGATGTTTTAAAGCTGCCGCGGGAGTAACAGACTGTAAATAGGAATAATCCTTTCCCCGGAAAGGTCCCCCCGACGCGGTCAAAATAATTTTTTCTACCGGATTGTTCCCTTCTCCTGCCAAACACTGAAAAATAGCCGAATGTTCCGAATCTACCGGTAGAATAGGAGTTTTATGCCGAAGGGCCAATGTATGAATCAATTCACCCGCCACAACCAAAGTTTCTTTGTTCGCCAAAGCGATAACTTTTCCAGCCTGTATTGCATTTACTGTCGGCAGCAATCCGCTGTAGCCGACGGTAGCCGTCACGACCATATCGACTGTTCCGGCAGCCACTACCTGCGATAAGGCCTCCTTTCCGGCATATACTTTAATATCCTCTGCCTTCAAAGCTTCTTTTAACTCGGCATATTTATTTTCCTCCGCAATGACAACCATATTGGGCTTAAAACGAATAGCCTGCTCAGCCAGTAATTTTACATTCCGGTTTGCTGTCAAAACTTCAGCACAAAACAAATCGGGATGCGCTTCTATCACCTGTAATGTCTGTGTTCCTATCGAGCCCGTCGAACCTAATATGGCTAATCTTTTCATTTCTTTATTTTTTAAACAGCATACTCTATCGTTTATGCCAGGTATACCAAATATTATCTATCTGAATTTAATAAAATTTTCCGGATTTAACGGATTCCCTGCCCGCCATAATTCAAAATGCAAATGCGGCCCTGTTGTTTCCTCTCCCGTATTTCCGACGATGGCAATTACTTCCCCCGCACGTACGTAATCCCCTTGTTTTTTCAGCAAAGTGGAATTGTGTTTGTATACCGATACCAGATTATTTTCGTGCTGGACTTGTATGACATAACCGGTTTTGATGGTCCAATCCGTAAAGATTATGACTCCGTCAGCAATGGTCGACACTTTCGAATTAGCCTTGGCCACCACATCCGTACCGAAATGACCGCTTTTCTCATCGAAACTGCGACTCACAATTCCTTCCACCGGAGGAAAAAAATGATAATAATCCCTATTTTGTTCCTTGTTTAAACCCACCATAAGGTTAAACCGTTCCCGCTCTTCTACGGTAGAACGGAATTCGCTTTCCTCAGGACTGATACCAAATTGTATGGTATCGTAATTATTTTTTATACTATCATTTTTTTCCTCTTCGATCTGCGTATGATCTTCCCCTCGCAAAATCATCTGTATGGAAGCCAGAAAGCGGTCTCTCTTTTTCAGTTCCACTTCCAAAGAATCTACCCGTAAAGCATTTTCAGTGATAAGCTTCCGCATATTACCATCCGGATAGCCCGGAATAAATTCTTTTAAACCGGTAAAAGCGATTAATAAGGTAGTCAGGGTAATTAAAATAACAGCTATGACGCTTAAAGTCATAAGTACATGTAATCGAGACAACCGCATGCTAAAAACTTCTTCATAGGAAGTCTCATTCTGGATAGACAATTTATACTTATATTTTAACCTATCCCATAATCTTACTTTTTCTTTTGCCATAGCAATGATTTTAGCTTCCAAAATTACTACAACAATTTGAAAACCGGAAATATTTTCTCCTTTAATCCGGAATAGGTTGTTCTCCTATAGGTATAAAAGCAAAAAAAACTTTTTGGACAGATCAGCAGCTTTTAAAATCTGAGGGGGAAAATCTTTCAGGCTTTTGATTGACGAACCTATGGTTGTGATAAATAGTATTCGTCAGAATATTTCATCCCGCCCATCGCATCGTGCTGATTTGTTCCTGCCCGAAACATTTATTTTCAAAAAGGAAAAGTTTCCTCCAGGGAATCCACCCCGTTAAACATCGAAATATTGACAGACTTGAATTCTATTTTTCCTGGTATTTACTTTCCTTTTTGGTATCAACAGACAGGGAATTACAGATTTTCCGATTGATTTCTCTGATTTTATTTTCATCCAATTTTACTTTTTCCCGATCGTAAGTCATCAGGCCGTTTACTTCTATCTCCACATCTGTCGTCTGTGTATAAACAGCAGCCGAAAAACCGCAAGGTATCAATTGCAAAAGCATTCCGGCGTATTTCAGATATTCCGCCGTTGCTGCTTCTCCGCTCTTAAACTCAACATACCCCCAATTACGGGATGGCTCCCACAAATGTCCTTCACAAGCCAGACCGATTCCTCCGAACTCTCCCAATACGGTAGCCCGCTGAGCATCGTACAAATAAAGATCAGGAGCCGGATAGTTGTGAAGATCCAGCATATCCCCACAGGTATAATGATTTCCACCACTCGCAGGATTCACTAAACGGCTCGGATCGTAATTTTTCGTCCACCTTGCAATCTCTTCCGTCTTAAACTGGCCCCAAGCCTCATTGAAAGGAACCCAGACTCCAATACTGGGATAAGAATAAAGATAATCCATTATTGCCTGCCACTCGCTGCGGTAAAGGGTTTCGGAAAATTCACTGCGGTTCTTTTCAGTTCCCTTAAAGTAATCCCGGTTTTGCCACTCCGGACCGCGGTCCCCGTTTGGCATATCCTGCCAAACGATCATTCCCAGCCGGTCGCAATGATAATACCAACGGGCAGGCTCTACTTTCACATGCTTACGAATCATATTAAACCCCCAGGCTTTCGTCTTTGCAATATCGTAGCACAAGGCTGAATCGCTCGGAGCCGTATACAATCCGTCCGGCCACCACCCTTGATCCAAAAGACCGTATTGAAATAAATCCCGGTTGTTCAGTTGCATACGTACAATACCCCTCCCGTCCCGTTTGACCGAATACTTACGCATGGCCGCATAGCTCTTTACCCGGTCTACACAACGCCCTTCCTCCCATAAAGAAACGGATAAGTCGTAAAGGAAGGGACTTTCCGGACTCCACAACGACATATCGGAAGGCATAGGAACTTCCAAACGCTGACCTGTCAGAGAACGGGAGGAAGAAACCGACTTCCCAGCAGCACTCACATCCACCTGCAACACCCCTTTACCTTCCGTAGATACTTCCACGGAAAGAATATGTCGGTCTATATCAGGCGTAATCCGAAGAGATGAGATAAAATGCTCCGCTACCGGCTCCAACCAAACCGTCTGCCAAATCCCGCTCACTGAAGTATACCAGATTCCTCGAGGCCGGTTTACCTGCTTTCCCCGGGGCTGCACGCCCTGATCGGTAGGATCGCTTACCCTGACCGTCAACCGGTTATCACCTTTTACCAAAGCCGCCGTGATGTCAAAAGCAAAAGGAGTATAACCTCCCCTATGGCTCCCTACCTTCACCCCATTTACCCAAACATCTGTTTGCCAGTCCACAGCCCCGAAATGTAAGAGAATCCGCTTTTTCTTCCACGAAGGTTCCAGCTGAAAATCCCGTTTGTACCACAATTCTTCATTCGCTTTTAAAGCCCGCCCTACTCCCGAAAGAGCAGCTTCCAAAGCAAAAGGTACCAGTATCTGCCCCTCATAAGCCGAAGGCTCGCCACTACCCACAGGCAAAACAGCATACTCCCACAAGCCGTTCAGGTTTTTCCATTCCTCCCGTTCCATAATCGGACGGGGATATTCCTGCAACACCTGCGCCGGATCCAACTCTTTTCCCCAATGTGTCAGCAACCGATCGCCGGCAGGTTGCCACTGGCCCATACCCATAAAAGGATATCCCCAAATTAAAACGAGCAAATAAATCTTTTTCATAAACTCCGTTATTCTAGAAAATAATATACCCTATAAATTATTGTTCCGGATACTATTTAGCAAAAATAGCACCGGAAACAACTTTTTACAAATAATTTATTTACATTTTTTTACTTTTTACCGAAGCTTATTTTTTCAAAAACTATTTTTTCTTTTGTAAAAACTTCTCAGCCCTCCCGGGTGTCAACAACTCCCAAAGAGAAGCGACAGTCCAGCCAGGGGCAAAAATATTATTATAAAATCCCTTTCCATTTTTTCCATAATCCCAGCAGGTATGCTGTACCACCTCGGGATAATATCCTTCTTTAGCAATCCCGCACAGATGTTCTTTATAAGGAAGCAATTGAACCATTGAAGAAGAAATGACATCCGCAAAATTTTTAAAGCGGGGTTCTTCGTATTCCCGGGCAAGCCAACGTAATACATCCGCAAATTCAAATACAAACACGTCAATATGGTTATTCTCTACCGAAACATTTCCCCAGCCCCTGGATTTCAAACCGATATCCCCCAACATTTGTCCGCGGGCAAAGGGAACATCCCATAAATAGTACCACGAAAGGGCAAAATAGGCCGCCTGACGGGACAAATCCGCATAATGCCGACGCTCTTTTCCCCGGCTGACCAAAGCCATATACCAAGCTGCTGTGGAAGCATACAAAGAAGCTTCCTTATCTTCGCAATTGGCATCCAAAGTAGAAGAAAAATAATCGGAACGGGATATTAATTCCTTTTCCAGATAAACAAGGGAACGCTGAGCCGCCTTGAGATAGCGGGAATCTCCAAAATACCGATACCCCATAACCAACGGCAAGACAGCAGAAGGAGTACTTCCCCCGCTCTTATCCAAGAGTGAGCCGTCTTTCCGGAATTTCCGCGGAAAACTTCCGTCCGCATTTTGTAAATGTAAAAACCGGTCCAATAAAATACTCACCCGCTTCTCCCCTTCTTTACACTCTTTTCCCCTATCTTTTTCATGACGGAGATAATACAGCAAAGCATAAGCTCCTTCCGATTGACGACGGATGCTATAACAATCTTCTTCCGTTCCCTCTGAAAAATTTACAAATTCCCGCAACAGCCCCTCTGCCGTAAATCCCTCTGTCAGATAACTGTCAAATACCTTACGGGCATCTGTCTGTAATCCCCTATCGGACTGTTCTTCTCCATACTCCATAGCGTTATAAGCATTCAACAACGTACGACCGATAAAACCGACCTCCGCCACGCCGTTGGGTTGACAATCCGCCGTCCGTAGATGGGCGCCGGAATAATATTTCAGTGCATAATCCTCCACCAAGCTCTGCCTGAAATACTGGCTTAATACAGCCTTTACTTCCTGAACGGTATAGGAATTTTCTAAAGGTACAGGCTGATAAGTGTCATAACTGTACTCCCACAATTGTTTTATAAAATCAGAATAATCGCTGGCCTGCCCCTGGCAAATGATCCACTCCAACCGGACACTTTCTCCTTTCTGAAGATACTGAAAGGCCTTTACAGCAGGAGCAAGCGTCAATTTACGAAGATAGGTATAAGGACTTTCGGCAAAAGGAAATCCGAACACCACTGTAGTCCGTCCGTTGTCCTCTGCAAAGCCGGTATGTCCGACAGAGGTCTCCCCCGACAAAATAACTTCTCCTTCCTTATGCGTCGTCAACGCATCCTGCCCGAAATTCCCCGTTCGCAAAACGGCAGTATATCCCCCGCTCTGCTCATCCCATATACCGGTTAAAGGAGCACTCAAGCGGTCTTCCCTCACTGTCCAATGCCGGGACAGGCGAAAAGAAGGGGTATTTTCAGGAGAACGAAGATTACGGCGATACCAAAAACCGGGCAGGTAAAATAAACAACTGTCCTGACGGAAAGGTAATACCAAACGCTGGGAAAAATGGAAATATACATCCTGATGAGCTGTCAGCGTCACTACCAATTTTTGTGTACCGGAATTTCCCGTTACCCGACGTACAATCTCTACAGGAAGAATATCCGTTGCCGGCCAATGTGCCGGACAGATTCCTTCTTCGTCCGATGCGGCATTTAAAGGGTAAACAATAGCCGCATTACCCGGTTTTTTCAAAACGATCTCCGATTTTAAACAAAGCGTATTCTCTCCATTCACACCCTTGAAAAACCCGAAGATCCCCACAAGAATGATCCCTATATATTTCTGAAGCATATTTTCCGATTAAAAATGTTTATGATTCTTGTATTTTCATTTCTATTCTTTGACGGTTTTCATTTCAATAAAAGGAACTTCTGCCTCCAGAGCCGGTTCTTCTTTCCGGACGCTCGGCCAACCTTTTTCCCATTCGACACGATCCAGCATCAATACCCGACCTCCCGGTTTTCTTCTATCAAACGCATGATAAAAAATCCAGTCTTTTCCCGCATCATCTGTCACTATCTCTGAATTATGTCCTGTACCCGCAAAAACATCGTTTCCATGCAGGAAAACTTCAAAATAATTTTCCAGTAAAAGTCTTCCTGATTTGTCCGTATACGGTCCCCAGAGATTTTCAGCCCGGCCGACAACCGTGGTATAAGTACTATTCACCCCTTCACAACAAGTCCCGATAGAACCGAAGAAATAATAATATTTTCCTTTTTTATGAATGTATGTCGCTTCGAAAGCAGTACCAGCAATCTGTTTCTTTTCCGCTCCTTCCTTGAGAGATAGTCCGTCTTCACTCAATTCTATTCCGAATATCCCGTGGAAGCTCCCCCAAAAAAGGTAATTCTTCCCCTGATCGTGAATATAAAAAGGATCAATAGAATTTGTTACGCCTATCGTACTACTGCGAAATAATATTCCCAAATCCTGAAAAGGACCTGCGGGCTTATCCGCTATCGCCACCCCAATACCACAACTTTCTACTCCGCCCCACTTCGACATCGAATAGTATAACACATAACGCCCTCCAATAAAATTGATATCAGGCGCCCATAATCCCCCTCCCGGTTCAAAATCGGGACGGGAATTTTCTGCAAAAACAGATCCGCATAATGTCCATTCCACCATATCCCGGGAATAGAAAACCGGCATATTGCGGATGTCCTCAGTGGCATATAAGTAGAACATTCCATCTTCTGCCTTTATGACAGTAGGATCGGGAACACTGTAGGCAAGGATCGGATTCCGATATTTTCGAACTTCCTTTTCTTTCTTCTCTCCTGAAAGACTGCAACCGACAGTCAACAACAGAAGTATTCCGATTATAATTTTCTCCATCTTTTTATCTTTTATAAATAGCATCTGTAAAAGGCCCTTCAATCACCATCTTATCCGGTCCCTCCTTCTGGGAAACAAAACGTACATAGCCGATATGCATGGTACGGGGGTGAATTTCCTCTGCACTCCAATGGGCATGGAACACAATTCTCAATTTTCCCTCTTTATCGGTAAACAAAGCACTGTGACCGATTCCGACCATCCCAGCTGTTTGCTGCAAGAGAGGATTATCGGCATATTTTACCCACGGACCTTTTATATTTTCAGCCGTAGCAAACCCAATTCCATAGTAAGGACTCTCATAACTGTTAGCAGAATAGGTCATGTAATAGGTCCCCTTGTGCCGGATCACAAAAGCCCCCTCGTTCACCCGGGGCCATACCTGCTCCCATTCCTGGGAGACATGTATGCAAGGATACATTGTTTCTTTGCGAAGACTCTGCAAATCTTCGTTTAGTTCAGCCCCCCAGATATTTAGTCCGTCGTTAAAGCGGTCAAAAAACAAATAAGCTTTCCCGTCCTCGTCTATAAATAAAGTGTTGTCAATACTTTTCTCTCCTGTCAGCATCGGCTGTTCTCCTTCCTGACGAAAAGGTCCCAAAGGAGAATCAGCAACGGCCACACAAATCTGCTCTTCTGCCGTATAATACATATAAAAACGCTCTCCAACCGCATATACTTCCGGTGCCCAAAACCAACGGTCTCCCCACACATCTTCTTTTCTCAAAGCCAATCCGTCTTTTACATCTGCAATTTCCCACTCCTTTAAATCCTCCGAGACCAAAACCTGAATCCCATTTTCAGCAAAAGTGCCATAAGCATAATATTTTCCTTCAAACAACATAATAAAAGGGTCTCCCAATAATACCGGCCCGGATGCGTTATGATCCGGAATGCTACCCCACACCAGGCAAGGCATACAAAAAATTCCGACGAACAAAAACCACATCTTACTTTTCATATCCCCTAATTTTCTGTTAAGGTATGATAACGCACCAATCCTTCCATGGGAGAAATGACGATACGCCCTAAAGGCATATGGTATTTTTCAGCCACTTCAGCCAATATATCCTGAAAATAATAAGCCACAGAACCGATACAATTAAACGAATAGGTTTCATAAGCCGGATAACGGCAAACCAATTTCTCAAAAAGCTGTTCAAAAGCGTTCCGAACGATACCCATCAAATAAGGATGAGCCGTCGGATCCGAAGTGATAAATTTACAAAAACCGGCACAAAACCGATTGGCCATAGGCTGGGTATAAATCCGGTCGATCAGTTCATCCGCCGTATAACCGTATGTTTCCCGGAAACGGGATCCAACTTCATCCGGCATTTCCCCCCGTATATAATCGCATACCAACTTCTTGCCGATATATCCTCCGCTCCCTTCATCTCCCAAAATAAACCCCAGAGAATCAATGTTATGAGTAATCCGATTCCCATCGTATAAACAACTGTTGGTCCCGGTACCCAGGATAGCAGCAAATCCGGCATTTCTTCCTAAAAGAGCCCGGGCCGCAGCCAGTAAATCCATAGCTATAAAAATCCGGGCATGCCGGAATACTTTCGACAAAGCATTCCGCATAAAATCGTATTTATCCTCTGCACAACCCGCACCATAAAAGTGAACTTCCTCCACTTCGTCCCAGTCATAACCCGGAATTAAACTTTCCTTTAAGGAAGTAACCAGATATTTTTCCGTAATATAATAGGGATTATAACCCTCCGTAAAGAAAAAACGAGTATCCGTATGCCGACCTGTCACACACCAGTGAGTTTTAGTCGATCCTCCATCTGCTATCAGTATCATAATATTTTCAGCGATTATTGATTTTTATTTTCTCCACGATTATAGGGAGTATGTTCTTGGGAAAACAAGCGGGTTGTCCATACCAAAAAAAGGACCCGTATCCTTCATAGTCTGCAGCCCGGATATGCGGATCAGTGGGCAGATAACTCGGCACATCGTTACAATAAGCAGCCACTGAAACGAGTTGATCAGGCCATATATTACGGATAGCTATACCGTATTCTGTCACCGCTTCCCGCGACAATCCGACAAGTTTCCAGTTACCAATCCGGAGGGTTTGTACATATACCGGCATATTAACCGGCATGCAATTCTCCTCATACCGCTTTAACATTAAGTCTGCCCAGCGTACATTTTTTTCGGCTTCTAAATTTCCAGCCTGACCGCTGTTTTCCTCTTTAAAGTTTTTTATTTTTTCTTTATCCCAAGCCTTTATCGGAATCAATACAGAATCCCAGCCCCAGGAAAGCTCTCCCCGAATCTCTACCAATTGTCCGGACAAAGCTTTTTGTACATCTGCCGCCAAAATCTCACCGGTTTTCCAATGATCCTCGTGCATCGGATTAATATCCCCTGCACAGCCCTGAATAAACAAAGCATTCTTTATTCCCGCAGCTTCTACAAGCTGACGGGCTACTCCCGGAAAATTCGGGCTGATCCGGAAGCCTTCCGCTCCTGCATTGCGAAAAACCGCATGACAACCTGTGAGAAACAAAACATTTTTCTCTCCATTTTTGGAGTCTACGGTCTCCAATACATCCAGAGTCGAATCGTATAATGCCTCCTCTCCGGAAAGACTCCGATTCCCTCCGATAGAGGTATGCGTACGGGCAAAATAAAGGCGAACTTCCCGCCTGTTTTTCAAAGCTTCAACAGCCGCTTTCACCAATCCCGGTTTTACCACTCCATGCAGATAAAGGGTATCCGGTAGTTGGTTGTGTTCCGCCCAAGTATACCATCCTTGAGAAACCGGAGCAAAATGTGTATGGGAAGCATTTACTAAAATAGCTTCAGCCGGTATACCTGTGCGGGCTTCGATTTCTGCCTTTACTTCTGTAATCATAGAAATATCAAACCCACACAAATCCGCTGTTATCACCAGTACAGTCTTTTTTCCAGAGGTTAAAGCCAATGCCCGGGCTGTCAATCCCCCTTCCGTACTGTGAACGGCCTTGTAGAGTTTTCCCTCTTTTCCGACAGCAAAAAGCCGGTTCGCAGCCACAGCAATCTGGTAAACCGGTTCCTTCCAGTTTATCCCATTCTGATACCCGATTTTTAACCAGGGAGTATACGTTTCTCCCCAAGGATGTTGCCATAAAATCTGATTGGCCGTAAGAGCATACAGACGATCTTGTGCTACCGCCAAACCCAGCACTTGCTCCGCTTTTCCTATTTTTCGCCAACCGATATGATCGCGGTCCGGAACCCCTTCCCACATCTCGTCTTTATCTGTTGCCAAATAGAGTTTTCCATTTCCGGAAGTGAATCCTCTCGCGGTATGCACCGTCTCCATCTCCTTCCACTTCCTACCGGAAACCGCCTTTACCCACAATCGATTTTTACTGTCTATGGCATATATTTTATTGCGGCAAACTGTTATAAAACAAAAATCCGTATTTTTTTCCAACGTTTTCCATTCCAACCGTCCTTTCTCCCATCGTCCCCGACGTAATTCCCCCTCAGCTGTCAAAGCATATAAGCCTTTTTCCTCTCCCGCCAATCCTTTTACACCAGGGATTTCTCCGCTCTCTTCCCATTTTAGCGTAAAACGACCCTCTCCCGGATAACCGTATCCGGCTAAGGAAAGCGAAAACACAGAAGAATCAGGTTCTATACTTACCCGGGCAGTACCGGCTAGGTATCCGTCAGCCCAGCATTTATACTGTAATAAAAGCAAAACGAATCCGCAAATAAATATTTTATATCTCATCGTATCCCGA
The DNA here is from genome assembly GCF_000243215.1 of Odoribacter laneus YIT 12061. Taxonomy (GTDB): domain Bacteria; phylum Bacteroidota; class Bacteroidia; order Bacteroidales; family Marinifilaceae; genus Culturomica; species Culturomica lanea. The sequence continues at coordinate 1,363,895 of NZ_JH594596.1, forward strand.
TTTTAATGACTTTTAAAATTTTTCTTTCACTTTTTTTATGACCACATCGAAAACATTTTCCGGAAAAAGACAAGGCTGTGCATTCCAGAAAAAAGAATTATATCCCTCATAAGTACCCGCTTTAATATGCTCTGCATTGGGTAAATAACTGGGTACATCGTTGCAATATCCCAAAACAGAGATATATTTGTCCGGCTGTAAGGCCTTTATCGCTATTCCATACTGGGTAACGGCCTCCCGGGAAAGCCCTACTAACCGCCAATTCCCGATGTTGATAATTTGTATGTAAACAGGCATGTATTGCGGCACAGTACCAGCTGCATAATGTGAAAGCATCATATCTGCCCAACGCACGTTTTTCTCGGCTTCCACATCTCCCTCCTGTCCCCTGTTTTCTTCCCGGAATTGCCGGATCCGATCTTCACTCCATACCCGGGCCGGTAACAAAACAGAATCCATTTCATACGTAATTTTTCCCCTCAAGGGAATACCTTCTTTTTCTATAATCCGCAGCACCTCATCTCCCAATACCACTCCCGTTTCCACCGGGTCCCAAGCCCGGGGATTAATATCTCCGGCACATCCCTGTAAAAACAATGCCATGTCCGCCCCGGACTTCTCTTCTATGCGGCTTCGGGCGTAACCGGGAAAATTCGGACTAATGGTATACCCCGAACGCCCTTCGTTCCGGAACACAGGATGGCAACCCGTCAGAAATATAAATCCCTTGTGATTTTTCGCCTGAATCTGAATGACATCCAAAGCTGAATCATATAAGGCATCCGCTCCGGAAAGACTGCGGTTCGCTCCAATAGCTGTCGTTCCACGTCCGAAAGTCAGCTTTGATTTCTCCAGGCGGTCCAAAGCCTGCTCAATCGCTTCTATCATTCCTTTTTTTACAAATTCATTTAAATATAAACTGTCCGGCAATTGCTGGTGTTCTCCCCAAGTGGGAAAAGCTTGTGCCACCGGAGCAAAATGAGAATGAGAAGCATTGATCAATATCGCCTCGGCCGGAATCCCTCTTTTTCGGGTAATTTCTCTCTTTACGGCCGCTCCCAGAGAATAATCAAATCCCGTTAAATCAACCCCTACAATAACGGCTGTTTCTTTGCCGGATTTTATAGCTACTGCGCTGGCAGAAAGGGCATGTAAACTGCTGTGTTCAGCAATATACACCACTTCCTCCTCCGATAATCCGTACAACCGTCCCCCTGTTACGGCAATCTTCTTCATACGAACGGCACAGGTAGAACCGTTTAACCAGGCTATTTTCAGCCAAGGCTTGTCTGCTCCCAAATACCTCTGCCACAGCAATCCGTCTGCTGTTAAGGCATACAACCTCTCTCCGTAAGCCGCCAAAGAGATAATAGAACCAGCCTCCCCAACTCTCTTCCAGCGAAGTTGCCTATTTTCCCACCTTCCTTCCCATAAACCCTTCCCTTCCACTACTGCATAAAAACATTCACCAAGGGTGGTTAAAGCCTGAATTCCCGGGAAAGTACCCACTTTTTTCCAAGCTCCCGGAAAATTTTCCGGTTTCCCTTTCCAGATATTCCCGGTTTTATCACATGCATACAAATCTTTCCCCAAGCCCGCCAACAGGCAAAGAGAATCGGAAGGAGCACCGATAACTTTCCACTCTCCTTTCTGATCGCTGATTTCTCGTTTTAATAAACGGCCGTTTCTATTCAGGGCATAGAGACAACCGGCATAACCGGTCATCTCTGTAACATCCACTCCCATGCCCTTTTTCACCCATTCCAATGTAAACCGGCCTTCACGCGGATAACCATATCCGGCTAAAGGCAATGAAATCAAGGAACAATCGGGCTCTATACTCACCCGGGCAAAACCCACTTCATATTCCGATTGAGCATTTGCCACAAACGAGCATCCCCAAAATAACACTCCCAACATAAAACTCCGTTTCATACGTTCTTATTTTATTTTTTATCCTCGCAGAAGAACAGCATACTCCCAACCGATACGCTTCATTCCCCTGCTTTTTTCGTTTTTAAAGTCTGTTTTTTAACTTTACAAGCGGTTCCCTATTTCGATTTCTGATGAATAAAAATAGTCGTAGCAGTAGTACTTCTCTTTCCGGAAGGAGCTACCGTTATAGCTTTCAGTTCGCGCTTTTGTCCCTCCGGAACAATGATCCGGAAAGGCTTCTCATACAGATAATCCGTCTCCCGGGCAGGCTGTCCTTCGAAATTGTAATAAATCTTTCCTCCTTCCACCGGAACTTTCAGACTAACAGTAAATTCAGCCCCGTAAAGAGTATCCCGTTCCATCCCGATCGGTTCCGGTACCCGGTAAATAATTCCGGTAGTGTCCAGCCAGGCCAAATGTACCGGCAAACGTTCTTCTTTAAAATTTTTCAAATCTTTTACTTCCGGAACAGACCAGGCAATCTCCGACAAGGCCATTAAGCGGGGGAACAACATATACTCTGCCTTCCGGTAGGTATCTATATGTTCGGTCCACAAGGGAGCTTCTACCCCAATGATATAGGGACGATGTTCGGGAGCCAATTGTTCGGGAACCGGCTCATACACATACACTCTTTCTGTCGGGTTATATCCCCAACCAATGGCTAATGGTTCCTGTGCCCGATCTCCCTGAATATAATCGAAATAAAGAAATGCGTTCGGAGCCATAATGACATCGTGATGCTGACGGGCCGCTTTAATTCCTTCACTCGTATCTCTCCAATTCATAACCGTAGCTCTCGGAGCCAATCCCCCTTCCAAGATCTCGTCCCAGCCGATAATCTCACGCCCTTTTTCATTGACGAATTTCTCTATCCGCTTTACAAAATAGCTCTGTAATTCAAATTCGTCTTTTAAACCTTCCTCTTTTATCCGTTTTTGGCAATACGCACATTTTTTCCATCTTTCTTTGGGACATTCATCTCCACCGATATGAATATACTTTCCCGGAAATAATTCCATCACTTCCGTCAATACGTCTTCTAAAAAACGGAAAGTTTCCTCTTTGCCGGCACAATAGACATCCTCATATATTCCCCACCATTCTGCCACCCGGAAAGGTCCCGGCTGATCCCCGCAGGCCAAATGCGGATAAGAAGCCAACGCAGCCAGCGAATGCCCCGGCAACTCGATTTCCGGAATAATAGCTACATGCCGAGCCTGGGCATAGGCTACAATATCTTTCACTTCTTCCTGAGTATAATATCCTCCGTAAGGAATACCGTCCCCACCTGTCATTTCCTCATCATAATTACTGACGCAGGTCTGAGCCCTGTATGCTCCTACTTCCATCAGTTTCGGATATTTCTTTATCTCGATCCGCCATCCATGATCTTCCGTCAGATGCCAATGGTAAACATTCAGTTTGTATTTGGCCAGCAAATCAATCTGTCTTTTGATAAATTCTACCGGAAAAATATGATATCCGACCTCTTGCATAATACCCCGGTAAACGAAACGAGGAGCATCGTCTATCTCAGCACAAGGTATTTGCATTTTTCCCTTTCCGGAAGCTACAGAACACATTTGCATCAGAGATTGCAAACCGTAAAAACCCCCTGCTTCCTTCCCCCGTATTTCTATACGGGAAGGAGTTACCAGAAGATGGTAAGCTTCTGCCCCCATCTCCTGGGTTCCGGAAGATTGAAAACAAATTGTCTCTTGGTATTTCTTTTTGGCACGGTCTGTAACAGGCAGATCCAAACCGAAATTCCGGCATAAATATTCCTGGAATAAACGGGCGTTAGCTAAATCCGCTTCCGTTTCATACAAAATAGCCGCCTTTTTTACATTCGTAATCTGAAAATATCCCGAATGAACCTTCACGGACAAAGGTGCCGGAATAATTCCCAAGTTCCGGTCAGACACTTCCGCAACTGCCCCTAAAGGCATATATCCTGCAATCAAACCGAATAAAATGATTTTCCGTATACTAGTAAAACAAATTTTTCCCATACTTTTCTTTTTATACATTTTTACCGGACCGAATAAAGTCCATGGCTTTTTGCACATTCCCACACTTTAAGATAAGCGATTTTGCTTCCTCGTAATCCGTCAATCCCATTTCCACCATCAGCGTTTTAGTTGAACGATCTACCAGTTTATTATTAGTCAGCCGGGCATTTACCATTCGGTTGCCTTTTACCCTCCCCAGCCGGACCATTACAGTCGTACTGATCATATCGAACAACATTTTCTGTACTGTACCACATTTCATACGGGTACTGCCTGTTATAAATTCCGGTCCCGTAATGACTTCTACCGGATAATCCGAATACGTTGAAATAGGAGAATCGGGATTTCCCACGATAGACCCGCAAGGAATGGAATGTTCCCGGCACTTTTTCAACGTTTCCAGTACATAAGGAGTTGTTCCGCTGGCCGAAATTCCGACGACAATATCTGCCGACGAAATTTTTGCCTCCTGTAAAGTTTCCCATCCCTCTTCCACATCGTCTTCTTTTTCTTCCAAAGCTTCCACCAAGTGTTCCACCCCACCGGCCAGAACCACATTTACAATACCTTTCTCTATTCCATAGGTATTGGGCAATTCTATGGCATCCAGGACTGAAAGCCGGCCTCCGCTTCCACATCCCAGATAAAACATCCGGCCTCCGTTTTTCAGCTGTTTTTCGACAGCCGTAATCAAGGCAGCAATATCCGGCAATACTTTTTGTATAGCCAAAGCCACCAGCTGATCTTCCCGGTTGATATCCCGGATTAATTCCTCTACCGATTTTTTCTCCAAATCCTTGTATTTAGAGGGTTGTTCTGTCAATCTTTCCATGATTTATTTTTTTGTGTTAGTGTGTTAATATTATTTTGATTGAATTCACTCTTAAAAATTTACGTCATAAACTTGCTGTAATTTTTTTATGTATTTACCGAACATTCTCTCGGAAACGACCACCGGATCTCCCTGAGGAACTGCCGGATATTTTTCCTGTCCGTTTACCCATTCCCACTCCCAGCTTCTTACCCTGTCGTCGCTTGCAGTATGATCGTATTTCCGGCCTGTTTTTATGCAATCGTATACTTCATCGATAAACAATTGCCAACGTCCTTTGTAAAATCCCTTAAACAAACCCGACCACTGTTTACTGGCATAGTCGTGGAGGACAGCATCCTTTCCTCCCCACAATGTAATCTGATCCCGGGCATTTTTTTCATACAATTGTTTTTCCGAGGCTGTCTTTCCCCAACTCCTGGCATCTTCTAACCATTTCCCTAAAAGAAAAGCCTCATGAGTACCCATCAACTCGTCCATATCGTCTATTAATTCCATAAATTCCCGACTATTCCGCGTAAATGCAGGTAAATCTTTTGTCCGGTAGTCTTCTCCGAATTTTTGCTGGATAATCGTAGCATAGTTGGCCAGAACTTGTTTCCCAACCAAAATCAAATCATAGCGATAACACGGATTTTCACCCAACCGATCGGCAGCCTGAAGCAAATATTTCCATGCTTTTATCACTTCTACCGGATTATAAGGTATATCCGTATAAGCCCAATTGTTGTGCTTCTCAAAAGTCGGACGAGCCGTTATCGCACTTTCGTAATTTCCCTCGTTGGCATAAACCGTTTTGCGGAGAATATCCCAGGCTTTCTCAACAGCCTCATCCCGGCAGCCATAACGGCTTTCCAGATAAGTCTCAAACCATTCATCCAGCTCCACTGCCGTATTCCTCCAGATATGACTGAAAAGTAAACTATAGATAACCGGGTTTTGTTCTATCCCTTCCGGAACAGCTCCCAACCCTAATAGCTGCCCTTTAGCCGGATCAGCCAATACCCGGGACGGTTCTTCCGCCAATTTAAGGGCATTTCCAAACAACATATTACGGCCTCCGAAATTGTGCAACATACACCAAATCCAAGGTTTCCCATAGAAAGCTTCTGTCCGGTCCCAAATCGGAAATTCTTCTCCCCAAAGATCTAATACAATCAAATGTTCATCCGGAACAGCCCCTAAATAAGCTTTCATTTGTGCCGGTTTCCAAAAATCCCGTTTGTCGTGGAACAACCACCCCTGCATCACCCATACTGCTTCCGGATCTACTGCCGCCATGGATTGATAGACAGCTTTACTGATTCCATCCAGATAAGTAGAATCTTCCGAAGGAGGAAACATCTCATTAAACGTATCGGCCCCGTATAAATGATCTGTACCAAAAGTCCGGATCTGTTCTTCCATAAAACGATTTCCGATCGTCTGAAACAAAGGATCATCCGCTTCTAACAAATAAGTATCGTCGAAACGTCCTTCCCAGTTCACCTGCCGGAGACGGGCCTCCGGGAAATGCTCTTTAAAGGTAGGAGGTACATGCCCTGTAAAAGCCGGTAAAATAGGCGTCATACCTAACTCCCGCTCCCGGGCCAATATCTTCTTCTGCAATTCCTCATGACTTTCCATCCAGCTTTTCGGCAAAGGACCACACCAACCATCGATATTTCCGGCCCAAAACCACATAAAGTAACCGGGACCGGTAAAAAAGCGGTCCATATCCTCATCCGTAAAGCCCATACTCCGGTATACACGGTCCCACACCGCATTCTGCCCGGTCATAGCCAAAGGCATATTCACTCCGTGCAAAGCCATATAATCGATCTCTTTCTGCCAACGCTCCCAATCCCACCACGCAGCCGTATAACTAAACGTACAGTAGTTAAAATAATGCCGGTAAACATAAGGGGTTACTTTTCTCACCTTCTGTTTCACCTCCGGAAGCGGATCCGGCAACTGCATATGAGAAGCATTCCAACCATATTGGCAATGAGCATATTCGTTGAGGTAATGGTTCAATGCACTGGCTACAGAAATACCATTATTTCCCCTCAACACAATCTTTTTCCCTTTCTGTTCCAGCTCAAAAACGTCTTTTCCATTCTCCCGGGCCACATATTCTACCTTAAAATGGTCGGCTTTCTCACCGACGACCCGTTTAATTAAAGCATAGGCCGCTTCCTTATCCAGTGTTCCTTTTTTATCAGTACACCCGGCAAGCATACAGCCGATACATAGCCATACTATCCCTATTATATATCTCATACCTTATAAGTTTTTTAATTATTCAGTTTCCGTATTTTCTTCCTCCGCTTTCAAAGGCCAGAAAGCCCTCGGATCAAACTCATACCGCCAGAGATCTCCATTGGCATCCAAAGCCAGCAAATCCGTTCCGCACACGACCAACTTTTCGAAGATCCAGCCAGATCCCACTTGTCTCCTAGCACTCGTAACATAATCATCACTTAGAGGTATTTCCCATAAATTACCTCCGGCTTCCAAGGCCAGAATAGAATTCCCATAACACAGGATTTGTTTATAATCCCCCCACCCCTGACTTTCAATATCGGAGCAATTGGGGAAATCGAAGTCTCCATTCTGATTAATCGGGTACTTTGTCAATGCATCCCCATTGACGGCTAAAAATGCCAGATTTTTGAAAGGCACGATTTGAGAGGCTCCTCCCCAACCCCAGCCAATCTCACGCTGTCCCAGGAAGTTATACTGATCGTCGATTATATATTGCGCCAGATTCTGATCAGGATTCCGGATAATAAACCGATTGTCGGGCATATAAAACATCACGTCGATACCATTCCAGCCCTGGCCGATCTGACGAGGCTCCTGAAAAATACCGTCTTCATCGGACTGATACAATTGCAAATTATCGTTTTCATCTATCCGGATCAGATCTTTCTCCCGGCAAAGAAGCGGTTTTGTCACGGCCTGCCCGAAAGAATAAACCTTCACGGAAGGTACCTGTCCGGGCAAATAAGAACCGGTAAAAAGGAAATAAGTCGTCTTGTAATTCTCCAACACCGGAATTTCACTGTTTGTCTCTGCAAGGGTCACCGGCAGTAGATAAGAATCCGGCACGGAGACATACCCCATAGCACTTACATTGATATAAAGCGGTAAGCTCTGCTGATTCCCGGCCGGGATGTAAGTTTCCTGTTGCGGAAATTCCCAGCATTCCCGGGGAAGTAAACTATAATCCGTCCCTTGACGGGCATTAAATTCTTCCACTAATTTTTCATCAATCTGAAAGGTAATATGAATATCCGAATCCGCCGCTTGCGGTCCCCCCAGATAAGCAGCTACCAAATAAGACTGTACCCCTTCTTTTACATATACCGTCTGATTGGAAGGTCTGTAATAAGCCTGCGGCATATAAAGAGAAGTATACTGTCCCGGATCGGGAATATCTTCCAGATAAGCTTTCACTTCGTCCGAACAAGCTTCTGACAACACAAACAGTCCGGCCAATATCATATAGAATAATCGATTTTTTTTCATCACTTTAATATTACAATTATACAAGCTGTCATTGCGACTAAACAATCTATTCGGATTTGATAAACTTACCAACCCGGATTTTGTACCAAATTCGGATTCTTATCAATCTCATCCTGGAAAATCGGGAATAAATAATGAGTAGGAGCTTTAAATATACGGTTCTCTATAAGAGTACGCTTGTAATAAGCCTCATCTTGTAAAGAAGCCCCGGCAGAAATATTCATCCCCCAGATCGGACCGTTATCTGTTTTTTCGGCAATCTTCCAACGGTGGCAATCAAAATAGCGATGGGTTTCGAAAGCCAGTTCGATCCGTCTTTCATGCCGGATTCGCTCGCGCATCTCCGATTTCGACAAGTCCTTCGGTAATGCAGGCATACCGGCTCTATCCCGAATCTGATTTACGTAATAATAAACATCGCTAACAGGCCCTTCCGCTTCATTTAACGCCTCCGCATAGTCCAGATAGATTTCTCCCAAACGGAACAATATCCAGGTTTTCAAGGAGAAAATTCCCTGAGGAATATTACAGGTTTCGTCTACATATTTTTTCAGTAAATAACCGGTCGTACAATAATCCCGCCCTTCATTTCCACGGCCGTCAGCTCCGGTATTCCACAATTCTATCTGTTTGTCTTTAAACATAGCTCCATTGTAAGCTACAGTAGCATAAAAACGAGGATCCCGGTGAACATACATATTTCTGACACCTGCCGGCCAACGTCCCGCCGGACCGGCTTCTTCGGCATATCCCGTTTCTTTATAGCCGGAACGGGAATCAATGATAGGAGACCCATCGCTGGTATAACCGGTGATCGGAATAATTCCATTGTCCATTTCGTAGGCATCCACTTGCTGCTGAGTAACATTCCAGCCGGCCCATCCGCCCTGACTACGCGGGAAACCGCATTTTTCCGGTACAGGTTCTACCCCACAATTACGGCCCAATATCACTTCGTCATTATAACGATCCAAAAACAGACGGTAATAGTTTTGTACCGGATCATCATCCGCTGTCCGATAAAGCGTATAACCTGCAGCTTCACATTCTTCAATACATTTTTTTGCGGCAGCAGCAGCCTCAGCCCACCATTTCTCTTCTTTTACCTGCGGAAACAACTCGACCCCCGCATTATCTTTAAAATTCGCATAGTCCGGATTGCCGTTCCATAAATCACTGGCTCGGTAAAGAAGCAAACGGGCTTTTAAAGCATAAGCGACAGCCGCAGTCATACGCCCGGTCTGACGATTGTTAATCGCCCGCATAGGCAATAAAGGTATAGCCCGGTCGCACTCCCTCAACACAAAGTTGATACAACTATCTAAGGGCTGACGTCTGATTTGAGTAAAATCGTCCGAAACGTCGGCAGCATAATTCATGATAGGACTAGGGCCGTAAACACGCATGACATAAAAATGATAAAGAGCCCTCAATAAAATTGCCTCTCCTATCCAACGGTCTTTGTCTTTCGCCGTAAATTCCTCTGAAAGCGGAGTGATGTGAATATTGTCCAGGAAAATGTTGGATTTACGTACTCCTTCATACATATTAATCCATACCCTTCCGGTGGCATTATAAGCATTCCAGGCTCCCCGGTTCATCAATTTACCGAATTTCTCCGGCCAGGGCACATTAAACTCATCAGAAGCCAACACAAAAGGATTTATATCCGCCATATCCGTAAAATGAATTTCCATCGGTAAATCCGCATAGGCATCTGTTAAAAAACTTTCGGCATAATTCCGTTGCAGGAAAGCTTCTTGTATGGTAATATCTTCCTCAGGCGCTTTGTCCAGAAAATCCGAACAAGAAAAAGCCAGTAAGGTCAGGAGGACTCCAGCTGCTATTTTAAATATATATTTCATTTTTAATCTTTTTTACAGAATTCAACTAAAATCTTTCAAAGGAATGTTTTAATTAAAATCGATCTGGAAACCGATATTAAAGCTTCGTTGCAACGGATATTGTCCCCATCCGTCGTTTGATTCCGGATCCATAATTTTTACATGATCCCAGGTATGAAGATTCATTCCGTTGAGGAATACCCGGAACTGACTGATTCCGTATTTTTTATTGATATTTTTCAGTGTATATCCAATCTCTGCATTCCGGAACCGCAAATAATTTCCATTCTTTTTCCACACCGTAGAAGTAACAAAATTATTGGGGTTATTTCCTACATCGATAGCCGGATAACGAGCGTTGGGATTTTCAGGCGTCCAACGATTATCGTAGTATTCTTTCAAAATGTTGTTTGAACCCAATCCGTCGTAAAAAGCCCACATTCCAAAACCTCCAATATCTACAGTCGCATGAGCTGCTCCGGTAAAATATACACTTAAATCAAATCCCTTGTATCCGACAGTACCTCCGAATCCGAAAGAGATTTCCGGTAAACGGGGATAGCCAATGGCCACCTGATCATAAGAATCAATCACCCCGTCTCCATTAATATCTTTGTATTTTACATCTCCCGGACGTACACTACCTAAAGCTTGATAAGGACTACTCTGTATATCGGCTTCATCCCGGAAAAATCCTTCTGCCACAAACCCGAAAGGTTGATTTAAACGTTTTCCCTTTCCGGATAAATAGGGATATTTTTTTGCCGGTTCGTCATTTTCAATCACCTTATTGCGGGCAAATGTAAAATTCCCCCTGAAAGAATAGAAGAAACCGGAATTCGTTGTATTTCGGACTTCCAATAAAGCATCCACTCCCTTATTCTTTATTTTACCGATATTTCCATAGGGTATGGACCACGGATAAATACCCGTTACCTGCGGAATCGTAGCCCGTTGTAATAAAATACCTTTCCGGGATTCATGGAAAAAGTCTACTTGCAAAGAAATTTTATCGTTGAACAACCCCAGATCGAAACCAACATCCGTTTTGGTAGATTCTTCCCAAGTCACATTCGGATTGCCGATTGCATTTTCTTCCATTCCTTTATACTGCGTCTGTTCGTCTCCGAAATAATAATACTGACCATCCGTATTGACAGTACTCAAAAACAAGAAACGCTGTCCAATTTGATCGCTGAATTCAACTTGCAAATGCAACAGAATTCTGATTAATAATTTGTTTAAATATTTCGTTTGGCGTGAGGTATCCAAGTCTTTTACGAGGTCGATTATTGAGTTTATTTTCAATCCACTTAATCTGTTTGTTGGTTACTTCACTAAAGTCCTTACCCTTTGGGATATACTGCCTGATAAGCCCGTTGGTGTTTTCATTGGCACCACGTTCCCATGAGTGGTATGGTTTGCAAAAATAGAATTTTATTTCCAATTTTTGCGCAATTTCCTCGTGCTTTGCAAACTCCTTTCCATTGTCAGCCGTAATTGTGTGTATTAAGTTTTTCACTTTCCGCAGTGCCCATACTGCAATCTTAGCTACCGGGATGGCTTCTTTTCCCGACAACTTGCGTATCCAGACCCTGCTTGTTGCTCTGTCGTTAATGGTAAGAATGGCACCTTTGTGGTTCTTACCAATAATTGTATCTATCTCTAAATCACCAAATCTCTCCTTCAGTTCCACTATCTCGGGACGCTCATCAATATCCACCCTGCCTGGGATAAATCCTCGCCCTGCATTTTTAGAACCACGTTTGGCATACCTGCGACCTTGTCTGCGAAGATATTTGTGCAGTTTGCCACCCCGCCGCTTATCCTCCCAAATCCAGCGATATATCGTTTCGTGAGATACCATCGCAATTCCCTCCAAGCGGCTCCTGCCGACAATCTGCTCCGGGCTGAATCCTTTCTTCAACAGCTTTATTATCCGTTTTCTCATTGCCGGTGTAAGCACTTCCTTGCGATGTTTTTGCTGCTTGCGCCTGTCTGCTTTTCGCTGGGCAAGCTCCATGCTATAGCTACCACTTCGGGCGTCGCAATTGCGCTTTATCTCCCTGTAAACAGTGCTTTTATCTACTCCGATAGCTTCCGCTATTGCTTTTTTGCTCATCGGTATTTGCAACATCATAGAAATTGCATACCTTTGTTCCTCGGTTATATGTTTGCTCATCTGCAACTTTTTTTTCTTTGGACGGACAATTAAAGCAAAGATAGCAAACTTTATCCATTCAGAGTGAGAGAAAGGGGGACATTGTCTCTCTTTCCTCTCTGAAAAATAAATGTTTTTATTGCTTATTATCCGCACCCAAAAAGTTGCATTTATAAGTTGAACTCAAGATCATTACCCACCTTACCATAAGATACTCTCAACTTCAAACGATTAATCGCATCAATTCCCCAGAAATTTTCATTCGACACTATCCACCCCAAAGACCCGGAAGGGAAGAAACCAAATCGTTTTCCTTTCGGGAAGTTTTCTGAACCGTTATAACCAAAATTCCCTTCCAAAAGATATTTATCAGCAATACTATAAGTAATACGTCCGGCAAATCCACGACGACGATACGGGATATTTCCTCTGGAATCCGCATTCAGATCCACATATTCCCGTTGGTTGAATAGTAACATACCGGTAATATTGTGCATCCCAAAAGTCCGGTTGTAATTTACCTGAGCTTCCAGATAAATAGCCCGGTTAGCACTATTTTCCCGTTCATACCCTAAAGGTTTTTCTTCCCGAAATACAGGACTGTATAAATCTTCTCCGGTTTCCGGATCTTTTCCCAAATAACGTTTTACTTCAAATTCCTTAATCCGTACGTTATTGGTCTGGGTATACCGATCGTAAGAGAATAATCCTCTCAAAGACAATCCTTTTAATAAGAAATCCAACTCCCAGTTTGCACCGAAACTCGCCTGCAGAGTCGTCCGGTCCTGAGTAGAATACCCCGATTGGGTTACCCGTCCCCAAGGATTAAATCCGACATAAGCCTGAGCTCCTCCCGGTGTCCCGTCCGGATTACGAGCGGGATAAGCTATCGGAGAAATCATCTGCATGGCTTGAAAAATATCAGGAGAACTAAAGCCTGGATAATTTCCGTTCTGAATAATTCCTCCCAATCCCAACTGTAAAGTGAAGTTTTTAGCCAAAGCCACATCGATATTACTTCGGAAATTATAACGCTTTACATTGGCATTCGTGTTGTATTTATTGGATGGATCTTCCCGATACAATCCGTCCTGTAAGGTAAAACCGACATTCATATAATACTTGAAAATATCTGTTCCTCCGGTCACACTCAAGTTATTAATGGTTTGCCAGGAAGTTTTATGCAACACCTCATCTGCCCAATCTACACTCGGATAAAGGTAAGGATCGGAACCGTCAGCATATTTTTGTAATTCCTCTGGCGTCCATCTTTCCTGTTGACCGGAAAAACGCAAGGCCTCGTTCATCAAAGAAGCATATTCAAATCCATTGACATATTTCGGTAAACGTAAAGCCTGTAATACAGCAGCTTCCGCCCGGAAAGTAATATGAGGTTTACCCGTTACCCCCCGCTTGGTGGTAATCAGAATCACTCCGTTCGCCCCCCTGGCTCCATATACAGCCGTAGCAGAAGCATCCTTCAGTATAGTAAAACTTTCCACTTCCTGAGCATTGATCTGATTTAAGTCCCGTTCCACTCCATCAATCAATACCAAAGGATTATTGTTTCCGAAAGAAGCAATTCCCCGGATATATACCTGCGCTTGATCATAACCCGGTTCCCCGCTGGTCTGACGACTGATAATACCCGGCATTTGTCCGGCCAAAGCATTCGACAACGAAGGAGTAGATACTTTTAACACTTCCTCAGAAGCAATGGTAGAAAGTGCACCGGTAACCGATACTTTTTTCTGTTTTCCATAACCGACCACCACGACTTCTTCCATCGCCTGAGCATCGACCTCCATCTTCACTTCCATCTCCGGCTTTACCACCACCTCCATATCTTTATACCCGACAGAAGTAAATAAAAGCTTTTTAGTTCCTTCTGGCACCAACAGAACAAAATTACCGTCGAGATCCGTTGTCGTACCGGTTCCTGTGCCAGGAATACGAATGTTTACCCCAATCATGGGTTCCCCTTTTTCATCTGCGACATACCCTTTCACCGTGATCTTTTTCGTCTGCTGTAAGCCCTCGGAATCGTTTTCATAAAAACCGGGAATAAACAAATTTTCCTTTTCGAAGGAGCCCGGGTTACCAGTAAAAGCGAAACTCGTTTTTGCCGGTAAACTCCCATACACGGCTCCAGATTCCCAAGTTGGTAATAACGAAAGGAATGCTACAGCTACCGCAGAAGCAGTAAACTGTCGTCTTCCCCAGTACATTTGAACAATTTTAGATTTTTTCATAGAATGTATCCTATTTATTAGTTAGATGTATAATATTCTACTGCGGAATTATTTCTTCTCTAAAGAATTACATATTTCCTTATTGATTTCCCTAAGTTTATTTTCATCCAATTTTACTTTTTCCCGGTCATAAGTCATAAAGCCATTTACTTCCCTCTCGACATCTGTTGTTTGAGTATATACAGCTGCTGAAAATCCTCTGCAAATCAGATTTTTAAGTATTGTGGCATATTTTTCATATTCTGCCATCGCCTCCTCGTTACTTGTAAGTTCAATATACCCCCAGTTGAGGGAAGGCTCCCACAAATGCTCTTTGCAAACCAGACCGATTCCGCCAAATTCGCCTAAAACAGTTGCCCGCTGCGCATCATACAAATAAAGCTCTGGAGTAGGATAATTGTGGAGATCCAATATATCTCCGCAGGTGTAATGATTTCCTCCACTGGCCGGATTCACCAGCCGGCCCGGATCGTAATCTTTTGTCCAGCGAACGATTTCCTCCGTTTTAAATTGCCCCCAAGCCTCGTTGAAAGGCACCCACACTCCAATACAAGGATAAGAATAAAGATGATCGATGATCGATTGCCATTCCTTGCGGTAGACGGATTCTGAAAAACTGCTCCGGACGTATTCTGTGCCTTTGAAATAATTCCGGTTTTGCCATTCCGGACCGCGGTCCCCGTTTGGCATATCCTGCCAAACGATCATGCCCAGACGGTCGCAATGGTAATACCAACGCGCCGGCTCTACTTTAACATGCTTGCGGATCATATTAAATCCCCATTCCTTCGTCTTTGCAATATCGTAAAGCAAAGCCGAATCGCTCGGAGCCGTATACAATCCATCCGGCCACCATCCCTGATCCAAAGGACCATACTGAAATAAATCCTGATTATTCAACTGCAACCGCACAATACCGCTTTCATCCCGCTTCACCGAATATTTGCGCATAGCGGCATAACTTTTTACCCGATCCACACAACGGTTTCCCTCCCACAAAGAAATAGACAAATCATACAAAAAAGGATTCTCTGGACTCCACAACAGCATATCAGCAGGCATAGGCACTTCTATACGCTGACCGCATAAGGAACGGGAAGAAGAAACAGTTTTCCCTCCAGCGCTCACCTCGACCTGCACAACCCCTTTGCTTTCCGTAGAAACCTCTACCGACAATATCCGCCGGTCGATATCGGGAGTTACCCGTAAATAGGAAATAGAATGTTCCGGCACCGGCTCCAGCCAAACCGTTTGCCAGATCCCACTGACAGAAGTGTACCAAATCCCTTCCGGACGCCTCACTTGTTTTCCCCGGGGTTGAATTCCCTGATCCGTAGGATCGCTTACCCGCACTGTCAGCCGATTATCCCCCTTTACCAATGCCGATGTAATATCGAAAGTAAAAGGAGTATACCCCCCACTATGATTTCCCACTTTCACGCCATTTACCCAAACATCCGTTTTCCAGTCCACCGCTTCAAAATGTAAAAGGATTCGTTTCTTTTTCCAAGCAGGATCTATTTGAAACTCCCGCTTATACCACAATTCTTCATTCGCCTCTAAAACCCGCCCTACTCCGGAAAGAGCAGATTCCAACGCAAAAGGCACCAATATTTGCCCTTCATAAGTCTCTGGTTCAGGGCTCCCCATCGGAACCACTGCATATTCCCACAGGCCGTTCAGATTTTTCCAAACTTCCCGTTCCATAATCGGACGGGGATATTCCTGCCATACCCGATCCGGCCTCAATTCTTTCCCCCAACGCGTCATCAGCCGATCACCGGCAGGCTGCCATTGAGCAAAAGAAGAAAATCCGGTCCAAACAATTATTAAAAAAAGTATTATTCCACGCATAAGTCACAACTTTTATTTTCGAGAATTAAATTTCTCTAACAAAAGTATATGACAACCTCCTTCCTTTTAAAAACAATTATCCCAGATAATAGAACATTCGTCTCAATCCTTTATTTTCCGGCAAAATCCTTAGGTAGTACTCCAAATTGTTTTAAAAAACACTTGGTAAAATAAGAAGGGGTATTAAAACCGACGAGATAACAAATCTCACTCACCGGATATTTTCCTTCCTGTAATAATTCAGCCGCTTTTTTCAATCGTTCCAAGCGCAAATAATCATTCGGGGTTAAATCCGATAATCCGCGAATCTTTCTATAGAAACTGGATCGGCTCATATAAAGAGCATCGGCTACATCGTCCATGCCAAAATCCGGGTTGTGTAAATTAGCCCGTATAATTTCATGCAATTTTTTCAAAAATTCCTCATCTGCTTTCGACAGGGCCATCGTATTGGAAGCTACTAGAGGGGAACGGGCATAAGTTTCCCTCAATTTCTCACGGTTTTGCAACAAGTTAGCCAGAGTTGCATATAAAAATTCAACTGAAAAAGGTTTTTCAATATACGCATCCGCTCCCATCTCCAAGCCTTCGATTTTGGATTGCATATTGGTTTTAGCCGTCAGTAAAACGACCGGGATATGACTATAATTGACATCCGATTTCAAGCGATGACAAAGTTCAAACCCATCCATACAAGGCATAACGACGTCGCTAACGACTATATTCACATAGGTGGAATCCAAAATCTCCAATGCTTTTTTTCCGTCTATTGCTTTTATTACATTATAATATACGGACAATTGACGTTCCAGAAAAACCAACATATCCGGATCGTCTTCCACAATTAAAGCAATGGGTTTATTTTTATTTATCGCCTTGTTCTCCCGGATATCCAATTCCCTGTTATGCTGTTCCTGAACTTCCGGTTTTAAACGGATTACTCCTTTTTGAGTAATGGGCAAGAGCAATACAAAACAATTCCGGTCTGTTTCCTCTGTCATCTTCAAAGATCCCTGATGCAGTTCTGCCAGAGAACGTGCCAAGGCCAGGCCGATTCCGGAACCTCCCGTCACCTCTTTAATTTCCTGATCCTGATATTGAACAAAAGGTTTAAAAATTTCTGTTCTGACCTCGGGGGGGACAATAACTCCGTCGTTGGCCACTTCTATCGCGAATCCGTCAGCTTGCCCGGTATCCAGCTTTACCGTAATGCGAGTATCCCCATATTTTACAGCATTACTAAATAAATTACTGAGGATTTTGGTAAAGGCTTCCTGGTCCACATGGGCCATAAATTCTCCTTCTGGAATATCCATAGAAAATTCTATTTCCTTTTGTTTCGCCAAAGGCAAAAAACGCAGTCCTGTTTCCCGGATCAAAGCTGAAATGTTACGTTCTACAAAATTTAACCGGAATCCTTTCACCTCTGTTTTCCGGAAATCCAGCAACTGGTTGGTCAAATTCAACAACCGTTCGGTATTTCGGTTCATAATATTCAAATCCTCTTCTACCTCCGGTTGTATTTCTTTTTTCATCAGTATATTTTCCAACGGTCCTTTTATCAACGTCAAAGGTGTTCGGATTTCATGGGCCACATTTGTAAAAAAATCGATTTTCGCCCGATAGATTTCCCTTTCTTTTTCCCTTTCAAATTTCTCCGCCTGTAATCGGTAATGACGAGCATTCCGTCGTCTGAAATAAAACAGGGTATAAAGAATAGAAGCGATACCCAGTAATACATATAAACTATAAGCCCATCCGGATAAATAAAAAGGAGGTAAAACAGATACATATAATATTCTTTCCTGCTCATTCCATACCCCATCGCTATTGGAAGCTTTCACTCTAAAAATATAATCTCCGTGTTTTAGGTTAGAATAAGTAATCAAAGGACCGCGGTCCGAAGGTTGCCAATCTGAATCGAATCCGTCCAGCCGATACATCAATTGATTCATCTCCGGAGCCTGGTAACTGAGAGCTGCGATCCGAAAAGAGAATGAATTTTGATTCGACTTGAGTACCAAAGTGTCTGAAATAATAATGCTTTTTTTCAAAGGAGAATTCTCCTCTCCTACTTCCACCCGATTATTGAACAGCCAGAAATCTGTAACGGCAACCGGAGGAATGTATTTATTCTCTTGAAAATTCTGGGGATCAAACACGATAAACCCCTCTATACTTCCCAAGTAAATCTTTCCATCCGGTGTTTTTAAGCTCGAACGATAGTTGAATTGGTTACAAAGCAATCCATTAGCAATCGTAAACGATTTAAACTCCCCTTTCTCCCGGTCAAAGCGCAATAATCCTTTATTCGTCGTCAACCAAAAGTATCCTTCTTTATCCTCCACAATTTGATAGACGACATCATTAGGCAATCCTTCCCGCATAGTATAACGCACAAAGTTTTCCGTCTCCGGACAATACCGGCAAAATCCGCCTCCCTGGGTGGTCAGCCATACCTGACGATGAGTATCTTCGTATATGCTCAATACTTTATTGTATGGAAGACTGCTTGTATCCCTGTCATCCTGTAAAAAATTTACCCATTTCTTATTTTTCACATCAAACTTCCAGGCTCCGTTTGCATACGTTGCCAGCCACATATTTCCCTGAGCATCCTCTTTGATATCGTGAATAAATTTTCCTTCCAATTCCGGTATACGAATAAAACAATCCTTTTCCCGATCGTATTGCAGTAATCCGAAAAGAGTCCCCAACCAAATATCTCCGGCAGAAGTTTTAAAAATGGAAAAAACACTGTTATCATTTAAACTGTTCGGAGCAACACCGCGGGAATAACTTCTTATTTTACCCGTTTTAGTGTTCAATACTTTTAAACCTTTGGAAAAAGTTCCGATCCAAAGAAATTCTCCGTCCATACACAAAGCATGTACATTCCGGAACTCCCGGCTCGGCTCAAAAAAATAGAATTTTTTCGTCACAGGATCAAAACGGTTTAATCCGCCGTCTTCTGTTCCGATCCATACAGAGCCGTCTGGAGCCGGACAAAATTCCCTCACCCGCCTTCCATGCAAACTATTGGAATGATGAAGAGGATAATATTTTTCAAAATAAGTATAAGGAACCGGATAATAATCTACTCCTCCGAAATAAGTGCCAATCCATATTCCCCCTTCCTTATCTTTGCAAAAAGAGTAAACAGCATTATCCGAAAGGGCATACGGATCTTCTCCGGAAGTTATCAAGTGAGTGTAATGATCCGTACGTATATTATAAATAAATACTCCGGATTCCGAACCGACCCAGATTTCAGCGTCCGAATAAAGACAAATATCCCTCACCCATAAATTCTGACGATTTTCATCACTCACCAGTAAATCCCGGACTTTACCCGAAGTCAGGTTAACCTCTCTCAACCCTCCTTTTGCAGAAGCGACATACAAACAATTATAAGGCCCGGGCAGTATACGCGAAACAATGTCTTCCGCAAAAACCTTCTCTCCCCTTGGGGTTTGAAAAGGGACAAGCGTTTCCAATCCATCTTCTGAATACCACAGGCCTTCCCCAAAAAAGCCGATCCACATCCGGCCTTTTCCGTCAAATGCAAAACATTGTACATTTGCCTGATGGTTTTTTTTCCGGTTTAACGGATAGTTTCTCAACTCTTTCTTTCCCGGATCATACCGGAAAATTCCCTGTCTCTCCACTGCCATCCAAATCTGTCCCACGGAATCATTTCCGATCATAGTAACCGTTTCTTCTATCTGAACTCCTTCCCCCGTAGAAACAGCAAAACGATCAAATTCCTCTTTTTCCGGACGGTAAATATATAAACCAGCATCCGTACCTACCCACAAATTACCGTCTTTACCTTCATACAAGGTCGTAATAATATTATTTCCTATACTCCGGGGGTTACCAAACTCCCGCCGGAATACTTTTAAAGAAAGGCCATCAAAACGATTCAGGCCATCTTTTGTGCCGAACCACATAAATCCTTGCCGGTCCTGTAAGACCGTATTTACCGTATTCTGGGAAAGTCCTTCTTTAATACTTAAATTCCGCAGATAATATCTTTTATCTCCCGGCATACCCCAAGCTTCCGATACGCTCCCGATGCACATAAAATAACACCCTGCTATTATTTTTGCACAAACACAAAGAGAGCTCTTTAATCCCTTATTCATACAATTGTAAATATTTCCCAATAACTGTTATTCTTCAACAAATATAGTACATACAATATTCGTTTGCAAACATTCAAGTTTGGAAATATCTATTTAACAGAGTTAAATACACCCGAAGGAAACAGAGAGAAGTTTAGGAAACTTTCGTATTTTCTCCCGGTACAAACATTTCAGCTGGATATTGAAAAATTTTTAAATTAAAATGAGGGACAACAGCCAGAATATGATCGAAGATGTCGGATTGTACCTTTTCATAAGCGATCCATTCCTGTTTCAAGGAAAAACAATAAATTTGAATAGGGATTCCTACAGCCGTCGGTTGCAATTGCCGGACCATATGCGTCATATCGTTATTGATATCGGGATTCGCTTCTAACCAGAATTCCATATATTCCCGGAAAATCCCCAAGTTTGTCAGTTTCCGTTCATCCAGAATTGTCCCTTTGTTTTTATTCATATTTTCCAAGGTAGAAAGCATTTTTTCAATGTATTCTTTCAGATAAACGGACGATCTGAAACCTTCTATTTCTTCTGGAGACAAAAAATGTACCGTGCTGATATCTATGCTTACATAACGCTCAATCCGCCGGCCGTTGGATTCCTGCATTCCTCTCCAGTTAATAAAAGACTGAGAGACCAATTGATAAGTAGGAATAGTAGAAATCGTCATATCCCAGTTTTGTACTTTCACGGTATATAAATTAATTTCCAGCACCACTCCGTTGGCATTATTACTCGGCATTACAATCCAATCCCCGATCCGGATCATTTTATTGGCCAATAATTGTACGCCTGCTACAAAACCCAGAATCGAATCCTTAAATATCAACAGCAAAACAGCAGCGAAAGCACCCAATCCCACAATCAGATGTTCCGGAGATTTATTTACCATAATACTGATGACAATAATGACTACAACCGTATAAATAAATGTCTTTAATACCTGAATAAAAACCCGGATAGGACGATTTTTGGCTATCGGATAACTTTCATAAATATTATTAATTGTACTCAACAAGTTACTGAATATAATCATACTGACGACAACCATCCAGATATCGACCAGCCGTTGCAGTATATAGACTTTAGCCCAAGGTATATTCTCTAATATAATATAAGCAGCCAAGGGAGGAATTAAATAGGAAAGTTTGTTGAAAAAACGTTGCTTATATATAATGTCATGCCACGAACGCTTGGTTTTCCCCATGATTTTCCAAATCAGTAAAGACAACCATTTGTTGATTACAAAATAAAGCAAGGCGGCTATCAGCGCTACAATAACAGAGTGAAATATGATATCAAGAATGACTTCCGTATGAGGATTATGCACAGAAATGCCTAAAAAATCCAACCATCCTTTTTTATCCATAAATTTTATCTTTTAATTAAAATTTATACGGAGAAAGACAAGATTTGTTAGCTGTAACCCGCCCTTATTGGCACAAGCTTTAAAAGCTTTCAAAGAATTGAAGAGTTTTTACTTATCATTATTTTTCAAATAAAATATTTTACAAAGTCATTATTTTTATTATTTTTACGTCGTTTAAAAAGAAACAACTTTTTAACCAACTGATTGCGCGTCTTATTGTCTTATTAATCAACTAACAATTTAACCTAATGACACACGAAAAGAAAAACTACGCCATGCCGTTAGCATTCGTCGGCATGATGTTTTTTGCGATAGGATTTGCACTTGGGATCAATTCCTATCTCATTCCGGTACTAAAAGGTTCTCTGGAAATTTCGTCCGGAGTATCGTATTTTATCATAGCCGTAACTTTTTTACCTTTCCTTATATTCGGTTATCCGGCTTCCATGACCATTAAAGCTATGGGTTATAAGCGGACCATGGCTTTATCTTTTCTGATGTTTGCCATAGCTTTCGGACTCTTCATCCCGGCTGCTCATCAGGAAAGTTTCTCTTTGTTTTTGGTTGCTTGTTTCATCAGTGGAGCAGCTAATGCCTATCTTCAGGCCTCTGTAAATCCTTATGTAACGATTTTAGGTCCCCTGGAAAGTGCGGCCAAACGGATCAGTATTATGGGGATCTGCAATAAACTGGCTTGGCCGGTGGCCCCGCTCTTCCTCACCTGGATCATCGGTAAAAACATAAAGGACACGGTAATCGCCGATTTGTTTATACCATTCTATATTATTATAGGTGTATTTATTTTATTGGGGATTATTTCTTTGCTGGCTCCCCTTCCCGAAGTAAAAGCCGTCGGGGAAGACGAAGACAATGCCGATGCTTGTCCTTATGCAGCCAATAAAACGAGTATTTTTCAGTTTCCTCATTTGCTTTTGGGTTGTTTGGCTTTATTTTTCTATGTAGGAGCCGAAACAGTTGCATTGAGTAGTTTGGTAGATTATGCAACTTACCTGAATTTACCTTATGCAGACCTCTATGCCTGGATTGCTCCCATCGGCCTAGTGATCGGTTATATATGTGGAATTGTTTTAATACCGCGGTACTTAAATCAAGCTACAGCCTTGAAAATATGCTCCGTAATTGCTATACTCGGCTCTTTATTAGTCGTGCTTGTCTCGGATAGCCTTTCGATCTGGTTTATCTCCCTGATTGCTTTGGGTTGTTCTCTGATGTGGCCGGCATTATGGCCGTTGGCAATGGCCGATCTGGGAAAATTCACAAAAGCAGGTTCTTCTTTGCTGATTATGGCGATGGCCGGACCGGTAATCATTTTGCCTTTGTTAGGCTTTTTAACGGATAATTACGGTATGCAAAATGCCTATTGGATCTGCTTACCTTGTTTTATCTATATTTTGTATTATGCCTTAACCGGACATAAAATCAGAACAAAATAAACAGTATGCCTCCGTGCTTTATTGCGCGCGCAAGGTAAAGCACGGAGGCTACTTTAAATTATAAAATTGTATTAAAATATTATGGAAAATAGACTGAACAGTATTTGTAACCAGTTTCAACTGGAAGGAACGATTTTAACAGTTAAACCGCTTGGAGAAGGTTTTATCAACGACACCTTAATGATTACCACAGCAGAAGCTACTGCACCGAATTATATCCTGCAACGGAAAAACAAAAATATTTTTCAGAATATTCCAGCTATGATGGAAAATATTCAGCAGGTAACCACGCATTTGAAAAATAAAATTGTCGCCCAAGGAGGCGATCCGATGCGGGAAGCTCTGACGATTACTCCGACAAAAGACGGGAAACTGTATTATCAAGACGAAGACGGTGAATACTGGGCAGTATGTGTATTTATCGGGGATACGATTGCCTATCAAAAGGCCGACACACCGGAACTTGCTTATCAGGGAGGCAAAGGGATCGGAAAGTTCCAGGCCATGTTATCCGATTTTACAGAACCTTTAACGGATATCCTGCCGGGATTCCACAATATACGCTACCGTTTCCAACAATGGGACCAGGTATTAGCAAAAGATCCTGTGGGACGGAAAGCCACTGTCCCCAGCGAAATTCAATGGATCGAACGCCGGCGGGAAGAAATGCTGCACTTCTGGGAATTAGTGGAAAACGGTACTATCCCGACCCGGGTTACCCATAATGACACTAAAATCAATAATATCCTGTTCGATAAACAAGGCAATGTGCTTTGCGTGATCGATCTCGATACCGTATTGAGTAGTACTTGTCTGAACGACTACGGGGATGCAATGCGTTCTTATACCAATACCGGCTTGGAAGATGACGAGAATTTGGACAACGTATCCATGAATCTGGATATATTCCGGGGTTATACCCAAGGTTATCTGTCCGAAACTGCCCAATTCCTTAATCCCGCCGAAATTGATTATCTGGCTTTCTCAGCCAAATATATTACCTACGAACAAGTTCTCCGCTTTTTAATGGATTATATAGACGGAGATAAATATTATAAAGTGAAAAATCAGGTACACAATCTGGTCCGGGCAAGAGCACAACACAAGCTTTTACAAAGTATGGAAGCTCAATATGAACAGATGTGTTCTATCGTAAAAGAAGAAATTGCAAAGTATAAATAAACCGAAAAAGGTATCCCCAAAATCCGTTTCTTGCAGGATATTCCCACACCTGAAAAAGCTCGTTCGGCTATCTATCAGCCAAGAAGTGAACTGTTTTCAGCAGAAAGTATGAATTTCCTATTTTCCGGAACAGGATTTTTCGGATACCTTTTTCCACGCTATCGCCAGCTATGTTTCAGGTTAAAAAAATTTCCGCCCTTCGTCCCGATTCTTTAAAAGAAGCCGGTATACTTTTGGAAGAAATTCCAGCCCAGCCTGTCCTCTGTAACAACTGGCCGGAACAATATCCTTATTCTCCTCTGGTTCAGTTTCGTATAGCTCATAATGATCAGGAAATTTTTATCCGTTTTGATGTCACAGAAAAATATACGATGGCTAGGGTAAATACGGATAACGGTCCCGTATGGACTGATTCCTGTGTAGAATTTTTCATTGCACCGGATGAGGCTGGATATTATAATTGTGAATTCAACTGCATTGGGAAAGCCTTAGTCGGTTACCGTAAAAAAGGAGAAACAGCCTTGCATGCCCCCTCTTTATTGATGTCGTCTATAAAACGATATTCCACCCTCGGAACAGAAAATTTTGAAGAAAAAAACGGAAATAACCGTTGGTCTCTCCTGGTTTCCCTTCCGGTTCATCTTTTATTCCGACACAATTTCCGTCGTTTATCCGGCCTGCAGGCTAAGGCCAATGTATACAAATGCGGAGATCATCTTTCAGAACCTCATTTCCTATCCTGGTATCCGATCGACACAGCCCAGCCCAACTTTCATGTTCCTCAGTTTTTTACAGACATCGAATTCCAATAGATGCTCAAATGGAAAAGGGAATTGTTCCCAAAGGAAAAGTTTTTCCTTTGGGAAATCTGTATGCCTTCCCAGCACAGAGGTGTGGGGTTGCTGACAGACAGCATGCAAAAGACCGTTTAAACATTCGAGTAAACGCCACTTATTCTTCAAGCCGCTTAAAACCCAGTCCCAGAATCTCCTGCGCATTGAGTATAGTGGTAAAAGCCTGAGGATCTATTTTATAAATAGCCCGCTGCAACGTAACCATTTCCCGTCGGCTAACTACAGTCATAATCATTTCTTTTTCCGTACGGTTAAACATCCCTCTCACCGGCATGATCGATCCCCCCCTATGTAATTCGACCAGAATATATTGCCGGATTTCTTCTATTTTATCCGTTACAATAAAAAAAGTTTTATCACTTGAATACCCTTGCATGACAATATCAATCACTTTTCCCATCAGGAAAATAGTCAGCCAGGAATAAAAAGGAATTTTCCAGTCCTGAAAAACCAATAAACCGCATAATACAATAGAGGAATCTACAATCATCTGTAACATCCCGATAGGTTTCCGGGTTAATTTACTCAATATCGAAGTAAATACATCCGTTCCTCCGCTGGAAGAGCGGGTTTTCAATATTAAACCGACCCCTATCCCGATGACGACACCCCCAAAAATACTGGCTAATAGTACTTCATCCTGTAACTGAAAAGGATCGTACGGATGGGGATGCCCGCACTTTTCCAATAAAAAGGGTACGCCATCAGCAAAAAAAGCAACCAGAATAAAGCAAATGAATGTCTTCAAACCAAATTGCTTACCCAAGACTTTTACACCCCATAAACTCAACGGCAAATTGAAACACAAAGCCGCCATACCGATAGGAAAACCTAATTTATAATGCAAAATCGTAGCAATACCATAAATA
This sequence comes from Odoribacter laneus YIT 12061, assembly GCF_000243215.1. Taxonomy (GTDB): domain Bacteria; phylum Bacteroidota; class Bacteroidia; order Bacteroidales; family Marinifilaceae; genus Culturomica; species Culturomica lanea. The sequence continues at coordinate 1,390,177 of NZ_JH594596.1, forward strand.
CCGCCCGGTACAATTTTATAAGGAGTCATAAAAAAAGTATACCCCATGGCCAGGACAAAAGAACCGATCACTAATAAACCATAGGTACGAAACCAAGCCGCAGAAAAAATTTTTTCTTTATAAAAAACAGGATTTAAAGCATTCATTTTTACAAAATTATTTTAATCAGTTAACACTCCACTTTTAATTCTGATGGAACGAATGTTTCCTATTGAAAAGACTGCATTTCACTTTCAATCTGGCCTTACAAACGCTCTCTCTTATAAACCGAATATCTTTCTATTTTTAAAACGGCTCAAATATAAGGGGGTCTCCCAGAAAAAAACATGATTTATATCAGATCTTCTCCTTTCCCTTCTTTGCTTTATAAGTTTCCGGGCTTCCTAAAAGTCTGTTGGAAAAACTGAAAAGCTTTTCCACCTGATTGACAATTCCGATGAAAGCACCCAGGATACCGATAAACATTTATGCTGTCATCCTGTCAGTTTTCCGATTCTGGCACAACAATTGTCTGTAGAAAAGCGTAAATTTTAGCATATAATTAATCATATAAAATACAAATGTTATGACAACAGGAAAAATAGGTGTTTCAACGAAAGATTTATTTCCAATTATCAAAAAATTCCTTTATTCTGACCATGATATTTTTCTGAGGGAAATCGTTTCCAATGCAGTAGATGCAACTCAAAAATTAAAAGTACTGGCTTCTACGGGAGAAATAAAAGAGGAACTGGGGGACTTGAAAATCCGGGTAAAAGCTGACAAAGAGGCAGGAACATTGACGGTTTCGGATCATGGAATCGGGATGACCCGTGAGGAAGTAGAGAAATATATCAATCAAATTGCTTTTTCCGGAGCAGAAGAATTTCTGGAAAAACATAAGGACGATGCAGCAACCATTATCGGTCATTTCGGACTGGGTTTCTATTCTGCCTTTATGGTAAGCGATAAGGTGGAAATTGTCACGAAATCTTATAAAGAAGGGGCACAGGCTGTAAAATGGACTTGTAGCGGCGATCCGGAGTACACCTTAGATGATATTGAAAAAGCAGAAAGAGGTACAGATATTATTATGCATTTGAATGCCGATGAAAAAGAATTTCTGGAAGATAACAAAGTCAATGAATTACTGAACAAATATTGCAAATTCTTACCGGTAGAGATTATTTTCGGCAAAAAGAAAGAATGGAAAGACGGAAAATATGTCGATACAGAAGAAGACAATGTCATTAACGATATCAATCCGGCTTGGACACGTAAACCTTCCGATTTAAAAGAAGAGGATTATCTCAAGTTTTATCATCAACTATATCCGATGGCTGAAGATCCCCTCTTCCACATTCATTTAAATGTAGATTATCCCTTTAATCTGACAGGTATACTGTATTTCCCTAAGATCAATAACAAATTCGAAATACAGAAGAATAAAATACAATTATACAGCAATCAGGTCTATGTAACAGATTCTGTGGAAGGGATTGTCCCGGAATACCTGACGCTTTTACACGGAGTGATCGATTCGCCGGATATCCCGCTGAATGTATCCCGTTCTTATTTGCAAAGCGACCGGAATGTCAAAAAGATTTCCAATCATATTACCAAAAAAGTAGTAGATAGCTTAAGTGATATTTTCAAAAATACCCGGGAAGAATATGAAAAGAAATGGGATGATTTGAAAATTTTTATCCAATATGGTATACTGACGGATGAAAAATTCGCAGAAAGGGCAAAAGATATTTATTTATTGAAAAACACCGACGGTAAATATTTCACTTTTGAAGAATACGATAATCTGATTCAGGCCAATCAAACGGATAAAGATAAAAATATAGTTTGCCTCTACGCCACAGATGCTACCGAACAATACAGCTATATAGAAAAAGCCAAGGCAAAAGGATACGATGTCTTGTTAATGGACGGTCAGTTAGACACTCATTTCATTAACCATCTGGAACAGAAAAATTCAGACCATAAATACCTGAGAGTAGATGCTGATGTGGTAGAAAAATTAATTCCGAAAGAAGAGGCCCGTCAATCCGATCTGAGTGAAGAAGAACAAAATAACCTCCGTCCGGTATTTTCCTCTCCCTTGCCTAAAGACAACGGTATGTTTTTAGTCAGCTTCGAGGCTTTGGGAGAAGACAGTGACCCGGTTGTCGTTACCCGTTCCGAATTTATGCGCCGGATGAAAGAGATGGCAGCTTTAAATCCCGGCATGGGCTTTTACGGAGCAATGGGCGACCAATATACTTTAGTGGTCAATACAGATCATAAATTGGTAAAAGATGTACTGGCCGACGAAAAGAAAACAATGAACGCTAAATTGGAACCCCTCGATTTCGAAATCAAAGAAATGGAAGGGAAAAAGACAGAACTGAATGAACTGAACAAAGATAAAAAAGAGGAAGAGATCCCTCAAGTCGATAAAGACCGCTTAAAAGAGTATGACGAAAAAATCAATACCATGCGTCAACAAAAAGAAACATTGCTGGCAGAATATGGAAAAGAAAACAAGATTGTGGGACAATTGATTGATCTGGCTCTTTTAGCCAACGGCCTTCTCAAAGGAGAAGCGCTCAACAAATTTGTAAAGAGAAGCGTAGAGCTGATCAAATAACCCTTTCCTGTCATTCTCTGGAAGGTTGTCCAAAAAAATTTTTGGACAACCTTTTTATTTAGGATGGCCTCTCTGCTAGGATAAAGGATAAGTAAAAATAAGGGTGGGCGCTTCCGAATCGTTCGGATATACTTCATAGGTTCCTCCAAAATAATGAATCAAGTGGGAATTAATCTCATTCCGGACTAAAGTTGTTCTGTTTCCTTGAAAATCCTTGGCCAAAGGCGTATTTATCACACGAAACACCAGCTTCTTCTCTGCTTCATGTTGTTCGATATGAATAATCGTCCGATAAATATCCGTATTACTTTCCTTCTTAAAAATAATAAGACTTCGAAGCAATGCCAAAAAATTTCTCCGGTCTGTCGTGATGGATATCTCTTGAATGGTCGTCTGTAGAAAAGGCTGAACTATATTTTTTTCAAATTGACGAGCCCTATCTATTGCTTCCCGGCACATTTCCATAAGGTCGCAGTTTTCCTGCTGATATTTGATTTTACCCGATTCTAAACGGGAAAGTTCCAGGATATTATTGACATAGTCCAACAGTTGTTCTGCATTTTCCTGTATGATTTTTCCGTATTCTACTTTACTTTCTTTATCGAAATCCGCATCCACCTCCATTAACAATTCTGCGAATCCGACAACGGCATTCAACGAGATCCGTATATCGTGACTGATTTCTGTTCGCAGACGTTCTTTGGCCCGGTTATTGGCTTCTGAACGGGCAGCAGCTTCCGCAGCAGCTTTCTCGGATTGGACAATTTTCCGGGAAAGAGAGCGCGTATAAATATAGAAGAAAAAAATCAACACAAAAAGTATGGCTAAAACACTCAGTATCCGGATCAGATTCGTATTACTGATCTTTTGTTTTTCCAACAACAGCTCGTCGATATGATAAACTTCCTTCACTTGGTCCAATTGACTGGCCGAGAAAGCATTATTCAACGAGTCCTGGGTGTGTATCAAATACCGAAGTGTCGTAATGGCTCCTTCAATATCCCCCTTGTCTTTTTGAGTCATAGCTTTGTAACTCATTAACATCCCAAAAGTATAGACATAATTCTTCAGTATTACAGGGGTCACCTCATCTATCAAAGCAATACTTTTATCGTATTCCCGGGTTTGGGAAAAATACTGCAATTGCATCAGTTGTACATTTAGCCAAAAAACAGGATCCACATGAGGAGCTAAAAGAGCTTTCGCTTTTTCAATGTGTTCTTGTACCTGGGAAAAATTCTTTTTATTTAAAAAATGCATGATATATTTCACCTGACAATCTATGGCCATATTGGTCCAATTATTTTTTGCCTCCGGTTCCTTCGTCATTACCTCCTGCAAGACTTCCGTCATTTCCTGTAAATAAGGCATTTTTGCACTGTCTTGTCCGATATTTCCATAATTACCCGCAATACGGGATAGTATATCCACTCGCAAACTCAATTTTGTCCGCTCTGTAAAACGTTTATGTGCCTTGATTAATATTTCTAATGATTCCGACCGACGACTGGAAACCGAATAAGCGCAGGCCAAGCTGTTATAAGCGGCGATCTCTCCGTTATGGCTACGATAACGTATGGCTTCCTCCAAAACGTCTTTAGCGGTATATATCGCTTTCTCTACCTTTCGTTTAGAAGCCTGCGCCCGACTAAGAGCAGCTTTTTGTTCCAGATAATAATCATATGTTCCCCTTTGAAGAGCCATCTCTTTTAATTTATCGACCCAATACGATAAACTATCCGGATCATGCCGCTTATCAAAGCAAGTTGCCATATAATAAGCTCCTAAATTTTCATAATAGGCATTCTCCTGACGGATACTTTCTTCCCATAAAGAAGCAGCAAAAAATTTATCCAAAGGCGGATATTGGTGGCAATAAGCCATTCGCTCCAGATAGGACAAACGGGTACTGTCTGCTGGCAATAATTCTATTACTTTCTGAAGGCTATCCCGGTAGTGTATCCCTTCTACCTTATCTCCTCCAAATAGAAAAGAAAAAGAGCCCATAGAAATATAGATCAGTAATAGAAATTTTTTCATCCGTAATTTTTATAGGGGAGATTTATACTTCAAAGGATGCGTAAAGCAAAAACGTGCCCCTTGCATGTAATGAGGGTCCACCCAAAGTCTACCCTGTATATGCTTTACAATCAATTGGCAAATAGAAAGCCCTAACCCGCTCCCTTGTACAAAATCATTCAGTTTCTCAAAACGTTCGAAAATCAATTTCTGTTTTTCAAGAGGAATTCCGCAACCCGTATCCGTCACAGAAAAAAGGGCCATCTCCTCATCTTCCGGACTGATTTCCAGTTTTAATACAATGGATCCCTCCTTCGTAAATTTTGTAGCATTTACCAATAAATTGATTAATACTTGTCTGAGCCGGGCATCATCTGTATCCAAAAATAATTCAGAGAGTTCCGTTATAAAAGATAATTCTACCTGAAGCTGATAAGAAGCCCGTATGGTTTCTATCACGTCCTTACAGATTTTTACAGCATCACTCTGCCTGATATTAAATTTTATATTTTCTCCTTCAAAATCTGAAAAATCCAAAATATCGTTTACCAAATTCAGGAGTTGCTGAGAATTCACCTTGATAATTTCACAATATTCTTTTTCGGAGGCCGCATCCAGATCCATATCTTCCGATGCCAATAAGCCGGAAAAACCGACAATGGCATTTAAGGGAGTGCGTACTTCATGACTCATATTCGATAAGAACAGATTTTTCCGCTTGATTGCATTTTCAGCCTTCCTGGTCATTACCTCCAATTTCCGCTTTGACAACCTTAACCGGAATATTTTTTTCCAACTGAAAAAGGAAAATACAAGCAATAATACTACACACAATATAATTCCGATTGTATAATACCGCATGGATAAATGTCTGTCTCTTTCATTCTGGTAGGCCAATTGTTCGGCCTGGAAACGGGTTGTCAGCTGGTCAATCTCCTTGGGATAGTTTTTTTCGAATGTCGACTTTATATAAGCATAAATCGCATTATACTGTTCATACGCTTCCTCTTTACGTCCCATCACCCGGTACAAATCCGCCTTATTTTTCAATGCAATCACATACAAAGCGTGATTATTATAAATATCCTTTGTCTTAAAGAATTGTTCATAGCTTTCCAAAGCTTGCTCTTGCAAACCTACCTTCGTCAAATACATCGCTTCGACAATAAAGAAATGCCGTAAAACAGCAGGTGGTAAAACAGAAACAAATGAAGATACCTTATCCAAATACTGCTTGGCAGCAGAAACATCTCCTTTCGAAATTTCATAATACGCATTGAAAATATACCGGATTGCCTGCTCCGTTTCCAAAGAAGCCCCGAGCGGCATTTTATTCAGCCGTTCTATACACTCTCCTGCCCCTGTCGGATAATTGATATGAAGATAATATTCGGTAAGTTCTACCAACAATATTTTTATCAATGCCGGATCTACCTTTAATGTATCAAAAAGAGTCAAAGCTTTTTTATAGGCATCTCCAGCTTCCTGATCTCTTCCCGTAAGAGCATATACTTCTCCGATTACATTCAGCGCCAATGCCCGGCCCAAAGAATGATCCAAAGCCACGGCCTTAGAATACATCCGGTCGCTTTCAGCAATAGCAAGCCGTGTCTCTCCCCGTAAAGCTTTTGATTTAATGGCGATCCGCCTCAATTCAAAATAAGAATCATATTGCTTTTCCCCCTCCCAAACAAACAAAAGACTATCTATATCTTTCTGGGTTTTACCTTTTTCAGGCAAATACGTAAAACCCAAGCTATTTCGAAAAGACTGAATGATTTCTTCTTGTAAAACAGTCTCCGGCCAAGTAATTTTTCGCCTTTCTCCCGCCCATGCCGGATGGATAAGCCATAAGCCACACACACATAAAACGATATGTTTTAAAAATCTATTCATCGGCACCCGATCCTTATCCGAATTATAATGGACAAAGTTAATCTTTATTCTTATTCTTCCAATTTTCCGATTCCCCCAGAAAGTATAAAAGCAAAATAAGGATAAAATAAGTTCTTCTAAAGTCCAGTTGTAAAATTTTGAAAGCTTTTGAATTAAAAATTGATATAGTCTAACAAAAATTAATTACTTTCGTTAGATTAATCCGAACGAAAGTTCATAAAAAAGGAGCTATGAAAATTATTTACAGTAAAACAACTTACAGAAACGCAGTATACCGTGCCCTGATATCCATCCTCATCGGCATCGTTCTGATTATATGGCCTCATGTAGCCTTGAAAACGATAGTCATTGTAATCGGCGCCTTGTTTTTACTGACCGGTATGATGGCCTTTATCATGTCTTACCGCCAACAACAAGCAGCCCAACGTTCCGACGGACTTCTCTCGTTAAATGGAATCGGAAGTATTATTCTGGGCATATTACTCGTGTCGATTCCTCTTTTTTTCACTACTGTACTGATGATCATTTTAGGCTGTATTCTGATTCTGGCTGCCATCGCCCAATTAGCAACTCTTGCAGCCGCCCGTCAATTCGGCCCTATTGCTGCCATTCATTATTTCTACCCCATCATCATTTTATTGGCCGGCTTAATCGTCATTTTCAAACCTTGGGGCAGCGCAGAATATGTCGTCATTATCTTGGGAGCTACAGCTATATTTTACGGACTGACAGACCTCATTAGCCAGTACCGCATCAATAAACTACGAAAAAAAGCCCATGCTACAGAGCAGCAAAACAAAATGGGAGGAGACTCTATCGAAGACACCGATTACGAAGAAGTAAAATAGAATTATTCTCTCCAGCAAACAATGGAGATAATAAAAGAGAAATTCATCTCAGAAAGCTAAATTTTATGTAGATTTAATTATAATATAAAATTTAGACTTTATACCTAGTTACAAAATTATATAAACCTCAAGGAAGGGAGTTTATTGAGGAAATTAGAAAAAATCCTAATGTATACACTATACTTATAGAACTTTCAAACTTAATACAAGAGGCCTCAAATATAAAATTCACCTCTGAATGATAATATAAAACAGAAAATTTTCTCTCCATTGGGGGCAAGAGAAATTTCTGTAAGTACAGAAGAAGCAGGGGTAAATTTTATAAAAAATAGAATTAATTTTTCACAAGCCTGGTGGAAAGTTTTATTGAATAGCTATAATAAAAATAAGGTTTGTGACAGATTCCAGGGGATTGATCTTTTTAAATGGAAAGGATAAGGAATAAATCGAAAGTTTTGGGGTAAAAAGTGTGCCGGAAGAAGAATTTCCGGCCAGGTTCCTGCTTCCTAACAGGAGTCTCTTAGCCCTCTATTAATGGAAGACAAGAAATTGAACGACAAAGATGTGAACAAAGTAAACGAGAAGATGTACAAGCATCCTCCTAACGTTACTGTAAAGCATTAAATTCCGAGTAAAAAACAGTGTATATTAATTAACGAACTTAAAAATACCCTTATTGCCGTTTTAACAGTCTCTTCAGCACTTAATGGAGAAGGAATAGGAAGAACAATGTTTACAGTTTAATATAGCATTGAACCATGATGAAATATTCTTTATCTCTTTTTCTTCCGGAGTCTTCTATTTTATATTTTCGATCAACAGCTCTAAAGCTTTTACTGCCGCTTTAGCAATATTCCGTTCCCGGGTAAAAGAAAAGACAAATTTTCGAGCAATTGTTTTTTGAGGAGTTGCAACCGCAATCCAGACCGTACCCACTGGTTTTTCGGTAGTTCCTCCATCGGGTCCGGCTACACCGGAAGTAGCAACGGCATAATCAACCCGCATCAGTTGCTTCACCCCCTCTGCCATCTGCCGCACCACACTCTCACTTACAGCCCCCCACGTTTCTATATCCGCCGCCCCTACTCCCAATATTTTCTCTTTTACCTCATTGGCATAAGCCACCACACATCCCTTAAAATAAGCAGAACTTCCCGGAACAGAAGTAATCAGATGAGCAATATATCCCCCTGTACAACTTTCAGCAGTGGCGACACTCACCCCCTTACGGAGACATATTTCTCCGAATTGTTTTTCGACAGTTTCTTCTTCTCCTTCCACATAATGTAAACCTGCCAATTCCGCTTTTAAGGTAGAACTATAAGCGTCTAATTTAGCGACCGCTTTTCCCTTAGCTGTAAGACGCAGTTTTACCAAACCAGGTGAAGGTAAATAAGCCAGTCCCAAACCTTCGGGTAAAGCTTCTTCCCATTTCTCCAAACGCTCTGCCAATTCAGATTCCGGTATATCGTACACCTTCAGCATCCGGTATTCCAATTGCAAATTCGGATAACGTCTTTTTAACTCCGGTATGACCGTATTTTCCAAAAGATGTTCCATCTCAAACGGAACTCCCGGTAAAGAAATTAAAGACTTCCACCCCTTTTCAAACCACATTCCGCAAGCCGTCCCCTTTTCATTCCTCAATATCCGGCAATTATCGGGTAGAATAGCCTGTCCCTTATTATTTTCATTCAAAGCAATTCCCCTTCCCTTTAACAATTCCTCCAACCATTCCATCGCCTGAGCATTGACTATCAACTTGGAACCGAAATATTCTGCCAGTACTTTCTTGGTCATATCATCTTTTGTAGGTCCCAATCCCCCCGTTACCACAACTAGTTCGGCTTCTCCCATCGCATAATCCACCGTACCGTATATTTCATCCTGTTTATCTCCGACAGTAAGCATTTCTTTCACTTCCACCCCTATCGCTGTCAAATGCTCCGCAATATAACGGGAATTTGTATCCAGTATCTGCCCTAATAGTATCTCATCTCCAATAGTAATAACAATTGCATTCATATGAAATCAAATTTGAACGGTCAGCAAAACTACAATATTTTTCCCTCTCTTATTTCTTTTGCCCTCTAAAGTTATGAACAAAAACGGCAAAAAAATGAATTTATATTTTTCGTCTGCTGCCCTCTTCAAACGCTAGCTTTACCGGTTTTATATATCCGTTCTCCTCAAACTCCACCCTATCGACACAAACCTTCCGGTGATTTCCATTTCGATCCCCTAAAGGATGAGGATGATTAATTATATACCATTCATCCGTTCCCGGTATATTCACAACAGCCTGATTCCCCCTCCCGTCGCATTGAGATCATGCTGTTGTAAAATTTTTTCCCATCCATTCCTTTATCAATCTTTTTGATTTCCAGCCATTTGTCGCAAAACGATTTCAGCCATTTTTTTCGAACTGAATGGATCTTGCCCGGTAATTAGATTACCGTCTACCACAACTTTCGGTATCATAGGGATAAGTGATTTGCTGTAATCGCTCCCACGTTCTTTAAGTGCGGCTTCAAGATTAAACGGTACGACCTTACTCCTTCCGGCCAAAATTTCTTCCACCCAACTGAAACCGGTAAGTTTTTTACCTTTTATCAAATATTGGCCTGAGGACAGTTTCACATGCAGTAATCCACATACGCCATGACAAATTGCCCCGACTTTTTTATTATCTTCGTAATGGTTTTTGATAATCGCCTGCAAAGCTAAATTATCCGGGAAGTCAAACATAGAGCCATGGCCGCCTGCCAGATAGACAAAGTTAAACAACTGTCCACTGACCTCCTTCAAACTCTTCGTGTGGCATAGCATATCCCGGAATTTCGGATCGTTCCAGTAGTTTCTGGAAAGTTTGTCAAGATATATCGGCTTTAGACTCACGGGATCTATGGGGATACCGCCTCCTTGCGGACTTGCTACGGTAATAGAATACCCCTTTTCTTTTGCGCCGTGATAGATATGTGTAAACTCACTTAGCCATAATCCTGTTTTCAAATCTATATTAGGGTACTTGCCGGTTCCTGTTACAACCAACAGTATATGTAAAATATCCATAGTTGATAGTTTTTTGAGTAATGTATAATACGGGCAAATAGGTTAACGTGTTACATATGAAGTACTCCACAACAATTAGTTTGCATTAAAATGAAATCATTTCGTATTCGTTCCGTTTCCCCTATCAGCCATGTATCCGCTGGGTGCATAACGCCATGTATCTTTGCTCAGCTAATTCCCTGGACAAGCTCTTCTTTCTGGAGTTTTCTCCAAAAAGTCCCTACAATATTCAAATGCAACAGATATGGAGGCAAAAAGAAGAGGAACAATCCTTTTTTCTGCCAACATAGTATTCTCTCGCCGATATCTTTCGTTTTGTGTATTCTCGTATTATCCAAGACAATAAATGTTATACGGCTTATGTAAAAGACATCTTTTCGAAAAAGCTCAAGATAAATTCGGGATTGATATTCTTCTCAGTAATTTGCCAGAAATATTGGCTTTGTCCGTTAATCAAACCAAAGCAGTTAAACTGATAAGATTTTTCCGAGAAGAAACAAACATCCTCATTGAGAAACTACCAATCCTAAGGGACATAACCTTCAGTGCAACCAAGGGTTTCATCTTCGTCATAAAGGTTTATTTCATTTCTCAGGTTCACGTTCTCAAGCCCTTGGAGTTCCTCTACCGCAAGTGGATAGCACTCTTCCAGAAGGTGACCTTTAGGCCGTGGTGGAATTTATTTTCTCCAAATTTCGTTTACTATTTTTTATTTAAGCTTAACAGAGAGTTTATAGGTATGAATACAGTCTACAATTTCGTTTTGAAACAAACTTATTTTTTACCCCGAAGAACTCCTCCTTTCTATAGCCGCTATTCTTTTCAATAAGGAGGGATGAGAATAATAAACAAATTCATACCAAGGGTGAGGAGTAAGATTACTCAATGCTTTTACAGAGATCTTTTTCAGACCGGAAATCAAATCTTTTGCTACCCCCTGCCCGACAGCAAAAGCATCTGCTTCGTATTCGTTTTTTCTCGACCAGGCATTCATAAACAAACCAATTAGCATACTAACGGGAGTATAAAGAAGAACAAAAGCCACTAATCCCAACTGGAAGTAAACCCGTTCTCCTCCCAATGCTTCTGACAAGGCCGGTTCATTCACTAATAAGGAAAACAACCACAACATTATACCTGTCTGAAGAATAGAGGCAAGCATAAATTGTACCGTATGATGCTTTCTGTAATGCCCGATTTCATGGGCCAAAACAGCTACAATCTCTTCCTCTGTCAGCTCTTTTATTAAGGTATCGTATAAAACAACCCTTTTCTCGGGTCCAAAACCTGTAAAATAAGCATTGGCCTTCGTAGAGCGTTTTGACCCATCTATCACATAGATATTCTTCAATTTAAAACCTGTCCTTCGAGCAAAATTTTCTATTTTATCCCTCAAACTTCCTGCTTCCAAGGGAATTTGTTTATTAAAAAGAGGCACGATCAAACGAGAGTAAAATAAGGCCATAAACAAAGAAAAGAAACTGATGATTCCCCAAGCATAATACCAAAAATAGGTCCCTGTCCCTCGATAAACCTCCACGACAGCCGTTAAAATAATACCACCGATAAGTAGGGACAGGAAGAATCCCTTTAAAGCATCCCATCCCCACGTCTTTCCCGTCATTTTATTAAATCCGTATTTTTCTTCTATCCGAAAAGTAGCATACCAGTCAAAAGGCATTTCCAACAAGGTAGAAACCACAGCTAATCCCAACATAAACAATAACGTCTGCAAAAGGATTTTATCCGTTATCCCCACGACCCAGGCATTATACCAACCAAACCCACCGGCACTGAAAAAAATAATCAGGACTATAAAAGAAAAAGCGGAACTCACACGATTAAACCGATGGGTCTCCCGCTTATAATTCTGAAAACGCTCGTATTCTTTTTCGTCATAAATTCCCTTCAGCTTTTCAGGCAAGCAGGGAGACATATCCCGTATATTCAAAGCATCTAATACCTTTTCGATAATGAAATCAGCACTTAAAAAGATAATGATGATCCAAAAGACAAATTCGCTATCCATTATTCCTCTAGATTTATCTGCAAAACGATACCCTCCTTCCTCCTCTTTTTCATAAAAAAGCAAACAAATATAGAGAAAATTACAAACAATCATCCCTTTTGAAAAAACGGAATGTTTGTTTTCGAATTAGAGAAATTTTTCTTTAAAATTTTTAGTCATTTTCACTTATTAATCTTAATTTCGTTGCCGAATATTATTCAAGTGGTATTGTATCATTTATAACTTTATAAAACCATTAACATCATGGCAGAATTTAAATATCAAGAACCGTTTCCCTTGGAAAAGGACACAACGGAATACCGTCTTTTAACAAAAGACTATGTAAAAACGGTAGAATGCGACGGACGTAAAATATTAAAGATAGAAAAAGAAGGACTGGAATTATTAGCCCGCGAAGCCTATGCAGACGTTTCGTTTTACCTTCGTGCTTCTCATTTGCAAAAGGTAGCTAATATTTTAAAAGATCCGGAAGCCAGTGATAACGACAAATTCGTAGCCCATACGTTATTGTTAAATCAAGTCGTTTCGGCTGAGGGTCAGTTGCCCACCTGTCAGGATACCGGTACGGCGATTTGTATTGGAATGAAGGGACAGGACGTGTACACGGGCTATAATGACGCCGAAGCCATTAGTAAAGGGGTATTCGAAACTTATCGCGACCGGAATCTCCGGTATTCTCAAGTGGTTCCTTTCACCATGACAGATGAAAAAAATACGGGGACTAATTTACCGGCTCAAATTGACCTGTATGCAACTCAGGGAAATGCCTATAAATTTCTGTTTATGACAAAAGGAGGAGGGTCCGCCAATAAAACCTTTTTATACCAGCAGACAAAAGCTTTATTGAACGAAGAAACGCTCACTAAATTTATTTCTCAGAAAGTATTGGACCTGGGAACTTCTGCATGTCCTCCCTACCACTTAGCCGTTGTCATCGGAGGAACATCTGCTGAAGCTTGTCTGACTACAGTCAAAAAAGCTTCTGCCGGTTATTACGATAATTTACCCACTTCCGGAAATGAAGGCGGACGTGCTTTCAGGGATTTGGAATGGGAAGAAAAAATCCTGAAAATCTGCCAGGAAAAAGGTATTGGCGCCCAATTCGGAGGCAAATACTGGGTACACGACGTCAGAGTGATCCGGCTTCCCCGCCATGCAGCTTCCTGCCCTGTTGGTATAGGAGTAAGTTGTAGCGCAGACCGGAATATTAAAGCCAAAATTACGGAAGACGGAATTTTCTTGGAACAATTAGAAAAAAATCCAGCCCGGTTCTTACCGGCAGAATCTCCGGCCTTAGCCCCGGCCATCAATATTGACCTCGACCAGCCCATGGAAAATGTACTGAAAGAGTTGACAAAATATCCGGTAAAAACCCGCCTGAATCTTTCCGGAACTTTAATTGTGGCCCGGGATATCGCTCACGCCCGTATTAAACAGATGATAGACGAAGGTAAACCCATGCCTGAATATTTCAAAAAACATCCGGTTTATTATGCCGGACCAGCAAAAACGCCTCAAGGTATGCCATCCGGCAGCTTTGGTCCAACGACCGCAGGACGTATGGATCCTTACGTCGATTTATTCCAGTCCCTGGGAGGATCTATGATTATGGTCGCTAAAGGAAACCGCTCTCAGGCCGTAACAGACGCCTGCAAAAAACACGGAGGTTTTTATCTGGGCTCTATCGGCGGACCGGCTGCAATCTTAGCCAAGAACAGTATTAAATCTGTAGAAGTGGTTGACTTTGAAGAATTGGGTATGGAAGCCGTACGTAAAATACGGGTTGAAAACTTCCCGGCTTTCATCATCGTAGACGACAAAGGAAATGACTTTTTTGCCGAATGGTCCCATTAAAGTTAAATTAAAATAGAATTAATTCGTCCGAAAAATCGTTTTTCAGCTAAGTAGACGAACGCTTCACTGATAACGCATCCCTTTTTCTGACTAAAGCATAAATCAGAAATACCGGTTTTGTTACCAGTAAGTAGGAAAGAAGCCTGGAGTGTCAGGAAATGCTATTTATCTGAAAAACGAACTTTTCGGACTTTCATTTTCAGAAGGGTTTAAACGTAAATTCCTCCTTTCTATCTCTCCACTTCCTTAAACAATTCTTTACGAAACTGCGTACAATGGCACATGGAGCAGCAGCAAACAAAATTAAGCCTGATCGGACTTATTGCCATTGTGGTCGGCGGAATTATCGGTGGCGGAATTTTTAATATCGCTAAAATTTTAGCCCACCAAGCTAGTTTGGGTGCAATTATAATCTCCTGGATTATTTCGGGAATAGGTATTCTGGCCATTGCACTCACTTTTAAAACCCTCATTTCTGTTCGACCGGATCTTTCCAATGGTATTTATTCTTATACCCGTAGCGGATTCGGGGAATACGCCGGTTTCAATATTGCCTGGGGCTATTGGATGGGAAACGCTATCGGAAATGCAGTATTAGCAATCATGTTAAATGATGCATTCGGCCTGTTTTTCCCCTTGCTTTTAAAGCACAGTTGGCCAACACTGATATTTTGTTCTATTTTCACCTGGCTCTTTACTTTCATCGTTGCCCGAGGTATGAAATTAGCGGCAACCATTAACACCCTTTCCACTATCCTCAAGTTTTCTTCTCTTTTGCTGATTATTTTTCTCCTTTTCAGTTTCGCCGATTATTCCCTGATGGATTTCGATTTCTGGGGAAAAGAAAGTCATTTGGGACCGCTTTCCGACCAGATTAATAGTACCATGCTGACGACTCTCTTTTTTTTCATGGGAATAGAAGGAGCTATGGTCGTTTCTTCCCGCGCCTTACGGCAAGCCGATGTGGGAAAAGCAACAGTCATCGGTTATATCATTTGTTTATTTCTGAATGTGATTATCTGCATCCTCTCTTTCGGTTTTATGCCGCAGAGCCAACTGGCCCAA
Organism: Odoribacter laneus YIT 12061; assembly: GCF_000243215.1. Lineage (GTDB taxonomy): Bacteria > Bacteroidota > Bacteroidia > Bacteroidales > Marinifilaceae > Culturomica > Culturomica lanea. Next base: position 1,405,577 of record NZ_JH594596.1, read on the forward strand.
TTAAACGATCCTTCATTAGCACAGATTTTAGGAAAAGGTGTCGGTGAATGGGCCCGGATATTCGTCAATGTCAGTGTTATCATAGCAGTAGCAGGAGCATGGTTGGTAGGAACAATTATTGCGGCCGAATTACCGGCACAGGCCGCACGGGACCGGGTACTGCCTGCTTGGTTTGCTAAAACAAACCGGTATAAAGCCCCTATCGCTTCTTTGCTTATCACTTCCGCCTTTATCCAATTATTTTTTTTTCTGGTCATAAAAGCTCCCCATTTTTATTTACTCAGCATCGATATCTCCGGTATATTAATTCTTCCTACTTATATTTTCAGCGCCATGTTTATGGTAAAATCCGGACTACATAAAGAAATCTACCAAGACAAAAACATCCTCCGACAAATAGCCATTATCATCGGGACAACTGCCGTATTGTATTGTCTGTGGGTAATCTATGCAGGAAATATTCACCTCTTATTATTATCTTCCGGGGTTTATATAATCGGTATCCTCTTTTATGAAATCACTCATTGGAACGACCGAAAAGCAGGGATTCCTATATTTAAAATAACCGACCGCTATGTCATAGGACTCCTGGCAGCCGCCTTATTTTTCTCTCTTTTAATCGAATGGAAATTTTTAGATTTCAAATAAAAAAAATCGTTTATGAAAGGATCGGCCTACGCTCTGGGAACAGTCATTATTTGGTCGCTTTTAGGCGTCGTTAACCGCTACTGTATTCTGAAATTCGATGTGAATATCATCGTCTTTACGTCTTTCCTTGTTTTTTCTGCCGGAGTGGCCCTCTTACTGATCCGTCAACAAGTCGCTCCCGAAAGCTGGAAAAGCGGTGTACGCTACTCCTGGCTGTATACAATTATGCAGATAACGAAAAGTTTTTTTATGATATCGACTTACCTCTATATTACCACCACAGAAACCAGTATTCTTATCAACATAGAAGTAGTCATTTCTTACCTTTTAGCCTATCTTTTTTTCAAAAGGATTCCCCACCGGGGAGATTATTGGGGTATACTCGTCATCTCAGGCGGATTTATCCTCTTCATTTATTCCCTTTCCCCTTCTATCCGCATACCAGCTGTCGTACTCTTATTAATTGCAGCTACCGCGAGTTGTATCCGATCTATCGTCGTGGAAGAAACGACTCTTAAAAACCCGGACACAACCGTCCGCCAAAAATGCGGTATTTCCGGTTTTACAATGTTTATCGCAGGCCTGGCTTTAATTATCTTCTTTTTCTTTATAGCCATCCTGAAATTTGTTATCGGATCAAATCTACCGGCTATTTTCTCGTTTCTCCATTATCTACCCACTATATCCGATGTTCTCAATCCAGCCACTATTATCAGCGCTTGTATTGCCGGTTTCTTTATCAATGCTGCCTCTGTTTATTTTTTCTACGCCGCACTCAAATGGACAAAAACAGAAACCTTTATGGCCTTCCGTGTCTTCCAGCCAGCTTTAACATATAGTTTCGAATTATTCGCTGCCGGCTTTTACACCGCAATGAAGCCGAATCTGGATATCAAAGATTATCTGCTCGGAGGGTTTATTCTCTTCGGGTCTGTCTTGATATTGGTCATGCCCACGAAAGCAACTATCAACGCCCGTTCCAAGAGTTTTATTACCGAATAACGTTAAATTATTCAAACGCATAAATGTTTGAATACTCCCAAATTGATGGGACTCCTTCCCGGAGAAATGTCCGCTTCATCATCCGCTGATAAAGAATCTTTTAATTTCGCCTTAAAAAATGGATCAGGGATGTTAACCAACTTCTGCCAACAAACAGCGCTCTGAGAAAAGAATTATTATCCACTTGAACATTTAATTTTCTCCCTTCCCTTCGATCCACCGGAATATATTTTCTTTATCATCGGGATGAAACCAATGAATAGCCGTATCCCGACGAAACCAGGATAATTGCTTTTTAGCATATCTCCGGGAATTCCGTTTAATCAAACGCACCGCTTCTTCATAATCGATTTTATTATCGAAATACTCAAAAAATTCTTTATATCCCACTGTGTTCAAAGGATTTAAATGTCGCAAAGGATAAAGAGAACGGGCTTCCCCTTCCAAACCTTCTTCCAACATAATATCGACCCGCTTGTCAATTCTGTCATACAGCTCAGTTTTCTCCCGATTCAATCCTATTTTCAGGATATCAAATTCCCGTTTTTTCGGTTGGTTCGTACGGAGAGACGAATAAGGTTTACCGGCCATCATACATACTTCTACCGCATGTAAAACCCTCTTGGCATTATTCAAATCCACCTGTGCATAAAATACAGGATCCAATTTTTTCAACAAATCCCGGATAGCCTCTACTCCCTCCACCTCCATTCGATTCATCAATTGCTCCCGAAGCTCCGGATCAATGGTCGGAATATCGTCAATACCTTTACATAAAGCATCTATATACATCATAGAACCACCTACCAGAAGAACCACTTCTGCCGTATGATGCAACTCCCGGATTTTATCCAATGCCTGTTGTTCAAATTGCCAGGAATTATAATAATCTTTTACCGATAAAGTATGAATAAAAAAATGAGGTACAGCTGACAGCTGCTCCCGGGAAGGAACCGCAGTACCTATCCGCATCTCCCGGTAAATTTGCCGGGAATCGCAGGAAATAATCGAAGTGTGAAAATGACGGGCAATTTCGATACTCAACTCCGTCTTTCCGACACCGGTCGGTCCCAAAAGAACAATCAGTCTTTTTCCCATAATCGTTTAGAATAAAATGTCCAGAAAGGAATTACAATATCACTTTCCGGACATTTCCCGATATTTTTTCTTCAAGTATCCGTTCCTTTTTGTCGTATCTTTCAATCATTTAAGTCAGAACAAAACACCTAAACAAATACAAAATAAGTTTCACCAAATCAGTCAGGAGCTTATTACAAACGGTCGATATAATCGTCTATACTTTCATAGCGATCATCATATCTGCCCTTTCCTCCGAATTCATCTTCTTCGTCATCGTACCCTCCTTCTTCCTCATCTCCATAATTCTCTCCCTCTTCGGTAAAATCAGAAAATTCCTCCATGAAACTATCGTCGTATTCCTCATCCGATTTTCCATAGGCCCATTTATCATTATCTTCTATCTCCATTTGCTCCGGAATATCTCCGTCACAATACAAGCAAACCGGCAGTACATCTGCAGAATCAGCAATATATTCCCCAGCATACTCTACCCGGAAATAACGGTTGTTGAAAAAGTCAAAGACATATTCCAATTCAATGCAACTGGCATTCACGATTTCTCGAATCAAGGTAACATCCATCACCAATGTGTTGGCCTCTTCATCGTCCGTCGACATTTCCATTAAAGCAATCTCCTTCACCCGGTTTCCCATTTTATCGAGTGTATAAAACGAAGCCATTTGGGAACTATCATACCCCAATACTTCTATAATTTTATCATGCAATTGCTGAAAAGTCTGATCTCCACTTATAGCAATTTCACACCTGAAATCCGAACTATTCGGTAAACTAATCTCAAACCTGTAATTCATAATTTCTACTATTTTATAATCCGTAAGCCGCCGCCCCAATACCAGACGCTACTATTCCACATATTACCAGAATAAAAAATAACATGACAAAAACCGAAAGACAAATAGCTATAATCCCACATACCCGTCCGGCATTTATGTTCTTGTATGAACTCTCGGTGTATAATTCCGGCTCAGCTAAATAAGCTTTACGGGGAGCTCCCGACAAGGCTACAGCAATAATCCCCAATACTAAACCGATTATTCCATAACACCAGCAGAATACAAGTGACAATATCCCTAATACCAGAACAGTCGTTGCATTAGGTAAATCTCTCTTGTTTTGTTCAAAAATTTCCATAACTTTTTATTTATTTGAATCCCCGGAGGATAATAATTACAAAACTTCAACCTCCTTTTTCTTTTACAATAATATGTTAATTTATTACGATTGTTAATTTAAGCAAATATGAAATTAAAATTATTGCTAAACAAACAAAACCCATAATTTTTAATAATCCCGGCTGAATTTTTTTCATACCACAAATTTTCAAAACTGCCAAAATAAAAAACAGCAGCAAGGGAAATAATCCCGGATAAATCCGAAAAGAAGCCAGGAACTCTCCCTTGATCAACAAAAGGACCGCTCTCTGCATTCCACAACCGGGACATTCAATACCGATTACGGATTTTATCCAACAGGATAACTGATGTGCTTCCAGCCATTCGAGCATGCTTACGTTTATAAGTTTATAACTGTTACAAAACAGCCAGGCTTCTGCTGTATCCGACCCTTTATCAGGCTTTTTTGATTACCCCTTCGAGGATATCCATCGCTTGTGCCACCCATTCCAAATTAGCCTGAGTACCCATATGTCCGATCCGAAACACTTTCCCCGCCAATGTCCCGTAATTTCCACCTACTACTACTCCTTCCGCCCTCAATGCCTCGTCCAGTTTTTTCCACTTCATCCTGGGAGGAACATTTAAAGCGGTTACCGTAGGGGACAATATTGCATCCGAAGCGGGAAATAATTCCAAACCCATTTCCAAAGCCCTCTGCCGGCAATAACGGGCGACCTTTTCATGGCGAGCCAATACTTTCGATAATCCCTCTTCCAATATCAATTGGCAAGCTTTGTGTAATTGGGCCGTACCCTGCCAATAAGGTGTATAGGGGAAATAACGTTTTTTTACTGCTTCCCGAAAAGGTTGTAAAGCTTCATACCCCACATATCCCACCTCTTCTATGATTTCCCAAGCCTTTTCGCTGACCGACAAAAAAGCCATATTAGCAGGAGCCGAAAGACATTTTTGCGAAGCTCCCAAACAAAAATCAATATGCCAATCGTCCGTTTTAACCAAACTCCCTCCTATACCCGACACAGCATCTACATATAACAAAGGTATTTCATATTTCTCTTTCAGTATTCCGATCTGATCCACCGGATTAATTGTGCCGCTGGGAGTTTCACTGTGCACCATCGTAATCATCTTTGGACGAAACTCCCGGATCGCCTTTTCCACCAATTCAAACTCCCGAATCGATTCGTTAAAACCGAAATCCATTATTTTCACTTCACAACCCAATGTCTCCGCCATCATCCCAATGCCATAACCAAACAAGCCTGTTGACAAAGCCAACACTTTATCTCCCGGCAACAAGGTACTTTTTAAAGCACTCCATAAGGCAAGCATCCCCTCTCCCGTCTGGATTACAATCTTATGACGGGTATGCATTATTTTTTGTAAAGCTTTCTCGGTAGATTTGTATAACGTAATGTACTCGTCTTCCAAATCCGGAGAACCATAATTAAAAGCAGCCACCTCCAATATTTCAGGCGGAACCGCTACAGGGCCCGGAACCATAGGTATTCTATACTTTTCCATAACTTGCATTTTGTTCGCAAAATTAGCATTTAAAACGTAAAAATACGGTATTTTGAACAGGAAGTTACAGCAAAGAAAGTAAGCGTTTTTTACTCCCCTTCGCCCGCTATCTAAAATGATATTTCCCATCCCATTTTTCTCGTGAATAAATAAGAATAATTTCAGATATTCCTCCGGATTAAGTCGCAGAGTCTTTAATTTTTAGTTTTAAAAATGTATATTTGTACCTTCAAATCGTTGGGAAATTTCATAAAAGATAAGTCTTATCAAACTTATAAAATATAAATAGCCCCAAGATAAAGAAGAGGAAGGAATAAATTTTTAAAACAAGAATTATTTTATTTCTAGAATACAGATTTTTTTAACTACAAAATGACAGCTAAAACTGAATTTTTTTCAGTATGACAAAACAGGAAAAATTAGTAAACAAAATAGCAGAAAGTCTGGACGAAAATAAAGGACACCAGATTGTAAAAATTGATTTAAGGAACATCGAAAACTGTTTTTGCAATTTCTTCGTAATATGTCATGGAACTTCTAATACTCACGTCTCAGCCCTTGCTGATGCCGTTGAAGATAAAATTTTGGAAGATTTACATGAAAAACCCTTCCACATAGAAGGGAGAGATCAGGCACAATGGATCGTTGTAGATTATGGAGATGTCATTGTGCATGTTTTTCAAAAAGAACAACGGGAATATTATCAATTAGAAGATTTCTGGGGAGACGGTATCAAAGAAGAACTGAGCAAGGAATAACAAAGTTGAAAAAGACAACTAAGCAATAAAATGAACATAGATTTAAACGGTTATAGAAGCCGGAAAACGCAGCGAGTGAATCATATGGCAGAAAACACGGAAAACAAACAGGAAAAGAAAAATAAAAAAGAAAATTTCAATTTTCCACCCATAGGGAATGGCAAAAACATAAAAACACCTAAATTCGGCGGAATTTGGCTGTATGTACTTTTGGCCTTAATTTTTATCGGTTTTAATTTTTTCAATTTGCGGACAGAACCGGTAAAAACCAACTGGCAGGAAGTAAAAACCAAAATGCTGGAAAAGGGAGATATTGAAAAATTTGTAGTCATTACCAACAAAGGATTGGTCAATGTATTTCTGAAACCCAACCGGGTAGAAAATTACTCCCAGTTAAAATCCAAGGGTTTTAAAAATTCTGATCCAGGACCTCAATTTACATTTGCAATTGGTTCTTTGGAAGGATTTGAAAAAAATGTAGCAGAAGCTCAAAAGGATATTCCGGGAGCTGCAAATACTACCATTGAATACGAGAAAGAATACGATGGCTGGGGAGACATCTTACAGCTCCTGCTTCCTTTCGGATTACTCATATTGATCTGGATGTTTTTCTTCCGGCGGATGAGTAAAGGTTCAGGAGGCGGAGGCGGTATTTTCAATGTGGGAAAATCTCAGGCAAAACTATTCGATAAGGAATCCAATATTAAAGTTACCTTTAAGGATGTGGCCGGTCTGGCAGAAGCCAAACAGGAAGTGGAAGAGATTGTTTCTTTCCTGAAAAATCCGGATAAATATACAAAACTGGGAGGTAAGATTCCCAAAGGCGCCTTATTAGTAGGTCCTCCGGGAACAGGTAAAACCTTAATGGCTAAAGCAATGGCAGGGGAAGCGAATGTACCTTTCTTCTCGATGTCCGGTTCCGACTTCGTGGAAATGTTTGTAGGCGTCGGAGCTTCCCGCGTCAGGGATTTGTTCAAACAAGCCAAAGAAAAAGCCCCTTGTATTATCTTTATCGACGAAATAGATGCTATCGGCCGGGCCCGGGGAAAAAATCCCAATATGGGTTCAAACGATGAACGGGAAAATACGCTCAACCAACTGTTGACGGAAATGGATGGATTTGAAACGAATTCCGGGGTCATTATTCTGGCTGCCACGAACCGGGCAGATATCTTGGACAGCGCTTTATTACGCGCAGGCCGTTTCGACCGCCAAATTTATGTGGATCTTCCGGAATTAAAAGATAGAGAAGCGATTTTTAAAGTCCATCTCAAACCGCTGAAATTAGCCGGCGATGTAGATATCGATTTTCTGGCAAAACAAACTCCCGGTTTTTCCGGTGCAGATATCGCCAATGTCGCCAATGAAGCCGCATTGATCGCTGCCCGCAAAAACAAAAATGCCGTCGAAAAACAAGATTTCCTGGATGCCATTGACCGGATTGTAGGCGGATTGGAAAACCGGAGTAAGGTAATCAAATCCAGCGAACGCAAAGCGATCGCTTATCACGAAGCCGGACATGCTACGGCATCCTGGCTACTACAACACGCCCATCCTCTGTTGAAAGTAACGATTGTACCCCGCGGTAAAGCATTGGGAGCTGCCTGGTACTTACCCCAGGAAAGACAAATTACCACCAAAGAACAATTGCTGGATCAAATGTGTTCCATACTGGGAGGCCGAGCCGCTGAGGAACTGGTATTCGGACAAATATCCACCGGGGCACAAAATGATTTGGAACGAGCAACCAAACAAGCCTATGCCATGGTGACTATCTTTGGAATGAGCGATAAAATCGGCAATTTAAGTTATTATGATTCTACAGGACAAAGCGATTATAGCTTCACCAAACCTTATTCGGAAAAGACAGCAGAATTGATAGATACTGAAGTAAAAAATCTTGTAGAAACCGCCTATGCCCGGGCGAAACAGATTTTATCCGAACATCGGGAACAACACAGACAGGTAGCAGAATTACTCATCGAAAGAGAAGTCATTTTCAGCGATGATCTGGAACGCATTCTGGGAAAACGTCCGTGGAAAGAAGAGGAAGAAGAGGAACAACTACTACCGGAAAATACTCCTCAACCAGAACTGACAACACAACAATAACCTTCACTTCCGTTTGTGTACTATGGCTACACAAACGGAAGCCTAAATTAAAATAATATGGACAACTGGACATCGGTTTTTGAGACAGATCAGCTCTATAAAGCAGAGTTGGTAAAGGATATTCTCTGTAATAACGATATCGACGCCGTTATTCTAAACCAAAAAGATTCCTCTTACAACACTTTCGGAGAAATCTATGTCATGGTAAGCGAGGAAGAAAAAGGAAAAGCTGAAGAAATTATAAAAACAGTTCGTTGTGAGTAATTTTTGGAAGCGGGCGATAAGCGGATTTTTATTTGTAATTATCCTGACAGGTTGTATTTTCCTGCACCCAATTTGCTTTTTTGTACTTTTTTTTATTATTAATATTGTCGGCCTGTACGAATTTTCGAAAATGGCCCGAAGAATGGAGATTTATATCAATCTTCCTATTTATCTCTTCTGCGGAAGCCTTTTGTTTACAGCAGGTTTTCTGGATGCTTATATCGGTTACCGGGATGGCTATCTATGGTGTTTTCTCGCAACCTTTGTCATGAGTATTTGGGAATTATACCGCAAAAAAGTCAATTCTTTTCAAAACTTGGCTTTTTCCTATTATGGACTCCTGTATTTAAGTTTGCCTTTTACATTACTGATCTATCTTCCTTATATGACCAGTGACGAATGGCGTCCTGAGATCGTTTTTTTTCCTTTCTTGCTGGTATGGTTTAACGATACCTTTGCTTACTTATTCGGTTCCCGGTTTGGAAAACACAAGTTATTTCCCAGAATCTCTCCTAAAAAATCCTGGGAAGGAGCCATCGGAGGCGGCATCTGCACCATAGGCGCAGCCCTTTTTATTGCTCCCTATCTGGAAGGATTGACTGTTTATAATAATATTATCATCGCCTGTATTGTTGTATTTTTCGGTATATATGGAGATTTACTGGAATCCATGTTTAAAAGAAATATTGAAATTAAAGATTCCGGAAGTATTATGCCTGGACACGGAGGAGTCCTGGACCGCTTCGATGCCGTCTTATTCGTTATCCCGGCAATCTTTGTCTATCTGGAATTCGTATACTAAATTTACTGGTTGGAATCTGTCGTTATTTCTTTTAAAAGCTATCAATTTTTTAGAATATATGACTTTAAAAGTATAAACGCTTCGGTTTTCGACTTAAAAAATTTAACTTTACCGCCAGATTCATTATTAATTAAACGAACTGAAATGATACTCCATAAAGCAGGTTATTCATTATTACTAAAGATACTGATTATTCTGATTTTATTGAATTGTTGTACCTTTTACTTGATTGACAATCGAACTGTCGTCTATACAATTTTAGGTATTTCTATTTTCTTTTATTTGCTAACTGTCAATTTTTTTCGTTTTCCAAATCGTCATATTACGCTGGATGATAAAACGATTTTAGCTCCCGCTGACGGGAAAATTGTGGTTATCGAAGAAACAGAAGAAACAGAATATTTTAAAGATCGCCGGATTCAGGTCTCTATATTCATGAATATTTTCAATGTACATATCAACTGGTTTCCGGTAAATGGTATTATTAAATATTTTAAATACCACAAAGGGAATTTTGCAGCAGCATATTTACCGAAATCTTCTACTGAAAATGAAAGAACAACGATCGTCATTGAAAGCAATAACGGTCAAACGATATTAATGCGTCAAATTGCCGGTGCTATGGCGAAACGAATTGTTTCTTACGCCCCTGTCGGAGGAAAAGCCCGCCAGAATCAACATGCCGGTTTTATAAAATTCGGATCAAGGGTGGATCTTTTCTTACCCCTAGATACCCAAATCAAAGTAACATTAGGACAAAAAACAGTAGGCTCTCAAACACTTATCGGAGAATTAGCTGAAAGGAAAAAAGAATAGCAAACAAAGCATTCACTTTTGGTCAGCTTATCTGTATTATAACATTGAAAATATGTCAGTTGAATCTAAAGCAAAAGTAGTAACTACCCATGTTTTATACGAAATGAAACAAAGGGGAGAAAAAATTAGTATGCTCACAGCCTACGATTATTCGATGGCTCGTATCGTCGATGCCGCAGGTGTAGACGTGATCCTTGTCGGAGATTCGGCCTCCAATGTAATGGCAGGAAACGAAACCACTCTCCCCATTACACTCGATCAAATGATATACCACGGAGCTTCTGTCGTAAAAGGAGTAAAAAGAGCTTTAGTCGTAGTGGATATGCCCTTCGGAAGTTATCAGGGAAATAGTAAAGAAGCCCTCTGTTCAGCCATCCGGATTATGAAAGAAACAGCAGCAGATGCCGTGAAGCTGGAAGGAGGCGTAGAAATAGTCGAATCCATTAAACGTATTCTCTCCGCCGGCATTCCCGTAATGGGACATCTGGGACTTACCCCCCAAAGTATCCATAAGTTCGGAACTTATACCGTACGGGCAAAAGAACAAGCCGAAGCGCAAAAACTCATCGAAGATGCTCATTTATTGGAAGAAGCAGGTTGCTTCGGAATTGTGTTGGAAAAAATACCAGCAACTCTTGCGGCACAAGTTTCACAAGAACTTTCTATTCCCATGATAGGAATAGGAGCCGGGAACGGAGTAGACGGGCAAGTATTGGTGATCCACGATATGCTCGGCATCAATAAAGAATTTTCCCCCCGGTTTTTACGTCGTTACCTGAATCTCTTTGATGAAATGACAACAGCAGTATCCCATTATGTAGCAGATGTAAAAAGCCGCGATTTTCCGAACGAAAAAGAACAATATTAATACCTTATAAATATGCTGGAAATTTTATACGAAGACAATCATATCATCGCCATTAATAAAAAGACTTCGGATATTGTACAAGCCGATAAAAGCGGAGATGTCCCCCTAAGTGAGGAGGTTAAAGCTTATATCAAAGAAAAATACAATAAACCGGGAGAGGTATTTTTAGGAATCCCCCACCGGATAGATCGTCCTGTCAGCGGAGTAGTTCTGTTCGCACGGACCACCAAGGCTTTGACACGTCTGAATAAAATGTTTCAGGAACACGACGAAGAAATAAAAAAAACCTATTGGGCCATCGTCGGTAATCTTCCTTCCCAAGACAGTGCTACGCTTATCCATTATATGGTACGGGATACCGAGAAAAATAAATCGCATGCCTACGACAAAGAAAAAAAAGGAAGTAAAAAAGCCATTCTGGAATATAAATTAATTGGACGCTCCCAAAGATACTACCTTTTGGAAATAAAGTTACTCACAGGTCGGCATCATCAAATCCGGTGTCAATTGGCTAAAATCGGTTGCCCCATTAAAGGAGACTTAAAATACGGTTTCCCGCGTTCGAATGAAAATGGCGGAATCAGCTTACACGCTCGGGAAATCAGTTTTATCCATCCTGTAAGCAAAGAAAGAATCACGATCACCGCCACCCCTCCTTTGAAAGATAACCTTTGGAAGGAATTTTACCAGAATCTCTGAAGCGTTTTTACAGCCACTTGTTCGAGGAAAAGAACTGAATCAACCCGATTTTTTATATATTCGGCAAATAAATGAAAGACTGTTGGAATAAATAAATTGAAACACAAAATACCAGACAAAATAGCTTCTCTGAACGGACCGTTTTTGTAACAGGTAAAATGAATTGCTAAGAATGAGCCTCTCCACTAATACCCATTATTTATTATCGGAAATTCTTAAAAAAGAAAACGAACGATTTAAATTGGATAAAATCGGCTTCATCCGAAATCTGACATGGGAAATAGACTATGTTCTCTCTACACTTCCTCTCTGTAAAATACCTCCCGAAAATTTAGAGTCTTTTCGGAAATGGAAATTTTCTCTGTTAGAAGAATATTATGAAAGAAAAAGATTTTCTGACTTTGTCTCTACCCACCTGGAAGCCCCTTCTTTTCGAAAAATGGTGTTCGATTTATTTCAGACCATCCTGAAATACCGGTATGCACATGAGCCACGTACGGAAACCGACCGCTACCTGGCTCCTGCCGGCGAAACACTTTCCTATCTCCTATGCCAAGAACGCCCCTCTTTTTATAAAAACTATTTTACACCCTCTTCACTTTTCAATTCTCCCTCCCGGCTACACAGCTATTGCCAGGAAATTTGCCAAAAAATCTTTCCCCTATCAACCGCAACGGTGATAGACTTTTTGAAACAAAATAATAAACCTTGTTGGGAAAAACTTTGTATCCGTTTAAAAACACTTACCGAAATTGTCACAAAAAACAAACTTCAGTCATATAATGATGACGCTATTCAAGATATATGGACGGAAACCTGTTTTGAACTGAAAAAAGCCCTACAGCAGGAAAAACTACAGCAGGATACCCCGGCACAAAGTGTAATCGCTTATGCTGCCGGAATTGTGCAAAATAAAATCCGGGAATTTTTCAGAAAACAGAAGAAAGACCCCTATCTGTTTATAGAGAATTGGGATCAGGAAACAGTAGTGAAAAATAGCGGGATGTATACAAATACAGCTATGGAAAACTCTGCCAGAAAAGATTTTTTAAATCTGCAAGAAATCGACCAAAATAATGAATACGAATTTCAAATGGCCCTGAGTTGTATATTGTACGATCAGACCCATCCCCAACACAGGAAACTGACAGAGGGAATGGAAGACAAGATAAATACCTTGTTGGCTCATTATCTTAAAAACCAATCCTATGAAGAAATAGCCAAAGAAAAATACGGTATTTTATCTGATAAGGACTTACAAAAAAGAGCTAATAAACTCCGGCAAGACGTTTCCAGAGTGAAAATTAAAATAAAAGAACGTTTCCAGGAAATACTTTCTTCAAAGAAAAAGGGAAAAATTTCCGGATGACAAAACAAGGAAAAGAAAAATGGAAGACTGCAAATATACTACCCAAGATATCGGCCGTTATTTACTCAATAAAATGAGTCCTGAAGAAGAAACCGACTTCCAATTTCATCTCTATCATTGCGAAAATTGTCACGCCAAACTTGAAGAAATGAGACGTTTAGCGGATAGTTTGAAGGATATACCTACAACCATCCATATTAACAGAAAAAAAGGAAAAATAAAGTTTCTCTATTTCTATAAAGTCGGAGCAGCTATAGCAGCCTTATTCCTGATCAGCTATTTTATTTCCTTTTCTTTTCGTAAAGAAAGTACTCCGATTTATCAAGGCCTGCAACCTCATCCCTTTCACCAAATCGATACCGTAAGAACCGATACCGCTTCTTTCACCCGGGATTCTTTTCCAACACAATAAGAATCCCCGTTTCCGGAGGCTACTGTGGATTTTCAATAAATTCCGTTAATCAGCGGACCGAAGGCAAGCATGCATCAGCACGAAAATCGTTAATCTCTTTTATATATAGGAAATTAAGAGAGATATCTACAAAAACTGCCGGAAAATCATTCCCGGCAGTTTCTCAAAATCTAGTTGCTATTAATTTTCTTTAGCAGCTTTCTCCATTTCTTCGTCAAATACTTTTTTGAATTTTTCGTATTCGAAATCAGTCCGTAATTTCTCATCATCCTGAATACGATTTTGCATGGATTTAGCAATTTCCTCTCCGGCTAATTCTACTGCAGTATATACTTTATACGCACCTTCAGGGGTTTTCATCGTCTTTTCACAAATAACCCGAGTCCCTGCCAATTTTTCATTTACTACAACACGGGCCAAATCCTGAAAACGAGATCTGGCTTCTTCCTGTTCACCCAATTGGTAAGAAGAAGCATAGTTATCCGTTACCCTTTTCACAGCAGCATTGACGGAAGTAGCCAATTCTGCACGAGCTTCTGCCAAAGCCTTTTTCTTTGCCATCATCATATCATTGCTAAAACCCATTGCCGAAGCCCGGAAATAGCTCTTATCCGTCATATATTCCGGTCCGGAACACGGCACAACAACTTCCACATCACCCTGAGTCTGTACCAAAGCTTTCTGTCCCCCACAACCCATCAACATACTTACTATTGCAACTCCCAAAACATAACAAAAATTCTTCATAGCTTTCTTTTTTTAGTGAATGAATAAAATTATTTATAAATCTATTTATTGGCTTTTCTTATCTTTCAAACTGGATTTCACTATTTCAAATCTCTCAATTTAACCATCCCTTTATTGTTACTGAATTGTGCAAGTTTCAATAGGAGGGTCTTCGTCAAATAAATATTCAGCTGGGTCGGGACATCCGGCAATATCATCGCTCTTACATTCCAGGCAGATTCATCAGAACCTAATTTCATGGATTCAATTTTCAACTCTTCTCCTTTTTCGTTGATCATCATTTGAGAATTCTGGAATAATTCCAGTACATAATCTTCCGGAGTCCGGTTTATAACCTGAAATTCAAAGACACTCTTATTTCCATAATCTTTTTTCCCTATATACCGGATAAAAATTCCCTCAGCAAATTCTCCTTCTATATAAGTCGGAACAGGCGCTGTTACCACGATAGGCTTCCTTTCCGGACGTTCCCGAACAGGATCAGGAGGGGTAGGAGTAGGCGTAGGGGTTGTTTTTTCCACATAAATTTCTCCTTCCAGTTGAACCTCCATATTTTTCAAAGCAAGAGCCAACTGCCGATTTAGATTCTTTATCAACTCCCGGGTAGCCGATGCTTGGGCATTAGCTGCCGACGTTCCTTTGGGAACAACAGTCTTTAAGTCTTCTATATTATAATCTAATAAAGCCGAACGATTATGGTTATTTACAATATTTACCGTTACTCCACTGAAATATTCTGTAAAATCATACATTTCTCCCTGAGCGTCTCCGCCTTTCCGGAAAGTACTGCTTACTTCCACAGTGACATCAGCTACTGCCGGATCCGTTACAATATTGAAATAATTGTTTGTCAATAAACTCCGTACAGCCCTGACAATATTTTCATTACTGCCGGTCTTTGTTTTCAATAAAGCATTTACAGCCGTTTTCTCCAAATCGATATAAATCACTCCCATAGGTAAATTTTCAGATACATGTTGCAGCATTCCTCCATATACCGTATCTTTATATTTGCGGAAAAGAGCCTGATTCACAAAAATATGTATTTCTTGCCGGGCTAATTTTGAAGAAATATTCTGTACATAAAGCCGCACTTCTCCCCTTTCATCCGTAATTGGATTTTCGGATAAACGACCCGCCCCGGAAGCAAATTTATACTCCAATTTCAAATTCCGTAAAGGTACATTTTCCCGGCTCACCCGGATAATCACCGGTTCGCTTATCCCTTGAAAAGCCCTGCCCTTCACTGAGGAAACAGAAGGGACGATAGAAATTCCGTTAAAGACACCCTTCATAGAAGCATATAATTCATTCCCTATATCTATTTTCTTCCCCTCATATTCACATATCAACTCTTCATTAATACAAGGCTGAAGGGCATCCAAACCTTTCATAAACATTTCTGCAGCCAAGGTCAGATCTCCGTTTTGTAAGGCCTCCCGCCCTTTCCACCAGCAATCAAATCCCTGACGGATTACCTGCTGCCGCCTTTTTTCCATATACTCCTCATAATCGAATTTGTTCAACTCATAATACACCCAATATTCCGTATCATTTTCCCAACTGTCCACCAATTGAAAACGTTCGATATCCTGTTTAGCTTGTAAACGAATATTTTCTTCAAATACAGATTTCACTTCCTGCCCATTATCCAATTGCTGCAAGAGAGAATTCCCGGACACTTCCACCCGGATTTCTGACACCAAGTCACTCAAAGCATTTTGTTTTGCCTGCTGTTGGTAGTTCGCCTCCGATTTCAAAGCCCGGCCTATCCCAATATAAAATAAAGTGTTTACCGGCCTGCTTTTCACCCAATCCGGTCGCTCCTGCCCGAATCCGCTCAATGCGATTACCGACAATAGAAATAATAATATTATCCGTTTCATATCTTCCGGTTTAAAATTTATATTCTTTATGCCCCTTCCATCCTTTCTCACTCAATAATAATATAGATTGTATTTCCATCTACCTTTTTCCGACACGGAATATTCAAATCTCCTCTTAAATATTCCCAAATACTGAAAGCGAAATCATTGACATCCAAAGCATTTCCGTTTTCATCCCGGTTGGGAATCTGTATCTGATCAAAAATAATTGCTTCCGCCACACTACCTTGCACATGGTATTTACCCCCTACTGCATTTTTCTTAACCCATAAACGCAGTAAATCCGCCAGCGGATAAGACTGAGGCCCGACTTCTGTCTCCATATCCTGTACCGCCGTTCCTGCAATAGAAACATTTAATACTACCGTATTTCCTTTTACGATCTTATGAGCAAAACTGGTCGCTATATCTTTCAGAAAATCGTCCAGAATATCATTGACCGCATATACACACAACTGATCCATTGCGGAAGTTTTGAAACGGTTAGAAGAAGACTGACGGGAGGCTAATACATTTCCACTAGCCGTCTCATACCCCTTTAAAGTCAATGCAACCCGACTCCCCGTTGGCGCAATATCTTTATAAATATCCACCGTTACATACACATCTGACCCGGAATTCCGTAATAATTGTTTATCAAAAGACTCTGCACTATTCGATTCGTATTGCATCGCCCTCTTAGCTGCATTTAATTTAGCTTCAAAGTCTACTGTCATCACCCCTTTTCGGTTAAATCCCTCCTGTACTTTCGCAACAGCCATACGTTTGTCGTAATCATTCTTCAAAATCTGCTCAAATGTACGCCCTGCCTCTTTATAAGGAACAACCATTATAGTCGGCAATTGAATTTGTTCCTGCGTCTCTTCCATAGAAGTCCGGTCCGCCCCCTTTATCGCAATTTTATTTAACTCCAGATCTCTTCTCAACAATTCTTCCTGAAAAGTCAGACGTACTGTTGCCTTAAAATCTTTTGCCCTCAATTTTTCAGGATCCCCTTCCGGAATAGCAGCCCTTACGAAATTACGGTATCGGCCCTGCTCAAAAAAACGATCGAAATAATCCCGGTAATTTATTTCATCTTCCGGTTTCAATAACGGTTTATCATCATTTAAACCGGGTATACCAATAAAGAAATAAGTGTAAAAAGCCGATTTAACAGCCATTTCTGCTGCATCTTTTTTCTTTTCGTGGATCCCGGAAGTTCTGACAGTCACCGCATTCTTATCTTTATTCAACAAGGTCACATCATTTGAATAAGATTGCCCGAATCCTACCGTCATATATAAAAAACATAGTATACAACAAATCAGTCTTTTCATAATATCCTGTTTATAGTTACATTATTTTACTTCCAAGGCCCCTTATTTCATTATTTCTTTGGTAGTCTCCCAAATATTAAAAGCTTTCTTCCCACTTACTACGATTAATTCCTGCATCTCCAGATTCGCTTCCTGGATAGCTTCTCCCCCCTTTGTTACACGACAAAGAGTCAACTCTTCTCCCTGAACGTCTATCGCTTTTAAGGTCCCGATATTTTGTCTGCCACTCTTACCTGCGGTGTTTTTTTCAATAAATACATCAAATAACTGCCCTTTGGTTATACCTAAATCTGAACCGCAATCTATGTATACCGTCTCTGCCTTCTTTTTATTTACTTTTTCGATAGAAATAATTCGATTCTCGAGTTTAAAATTTTGGTTCACAAACCGTTGCATAGACATTTTAATATAATCTGTCGTATTAATGACAGCCTCATTCGGCGTTTGTCCGGTCTTTGCATTCAAACCAGCATACGAAAAAGGTTTACTGACCTTTACCGATCCATCTATTACATTCACTACTTTTAAATCAAAAGCAATTTGACCGTCATAATAGTAAGATCCATCACTCATTTGCATCCTCACTCCCTCCATACGGGTAATGTTTCCGGTTAAAGCATAGTTCGCTCCCAATCTTTGCATTACCTGATTACGTGCCACAGGATCTCCCATTGCCCTCTCATCCTGACGCCTCCCTTCTTCCAATTTTAAAGTAGGTTCCATTTCTACATCCACAACAGTCAGTCGGTTGGTCTGCTGAATACCAGCAATTACAGCATCCCGCAACATTTTAGCATAGGCCTGATTTACATTCCCAGAAACAAAATAATCTACTAATAACACTTCTTTCTGATTTTTTTGAGCCTGTACACTTACTAAAATACACATCAATAAAATCACAATGGTCGTTAATCTTTTCATGAGTCTAATCTGTTTATTAATCTATTTGTATTACCTATTAATGTCTGATTTTTGTTTTCTTTTCAATTCAAAATATCCCGGCTCATGTTAAAGGTTCTCAAGGTATGATCTTTGTCATAATCAAAAATCATATCCCCTGTTTGCCGTTTTAATGTAACTTCATTTAAACGGAACCAGATAAAAGCTTTTCCTACCTGTATACCGTCTATAATTTCCACTTTCAAATCATTTCCCGCTATGGGAATGACCCGCATGCGACTTCCGTCTTTCACCTGTACTTTATCAAAATTTACAGCCTTCCCATTTTGAGTTTTCATCTGTATAATCCCCTCCTCTCCCCGGATAAATTCAATCTTTCCTATATTTTTATAGATTGCAGGACAACGGGTTTTAAAAGTAGGGTTGTACTGATCCAAAGCTTGAAGAGCCATCAATCCACTTACAGGCGTATCGTGCTCCTGTATCATCGCAATAACAGCTAACAAACCCGCTAAACCTTTATCCGTCTGATTATTTACCTGATCATCAGCTAATTCCTTTAATTGCTCCGACATATTCAGCACACTCATCTTCTGCTTGTTAGAAGCTGCCAGTTTGGCAATCCCTGTCCATCGGTTAAAGGCCCCGGCCACAACTACTTCTTCTTTACGAGTAATGTATATACCCGACAAAAAAGAACCTACTGCATCAGGCTGTATTTCACTTTGCAATACTTCTCCCTTTTTTCCAAAACGAACAATATAATTAAATCCGGTTTTTTCTTCATTGGGTTGTAAACCAGCCCCGGATGCCCACATCACTTTTCCTTCAGGAGCAATCCCCGCCGTAAATAAATCACTCCCCGCCTTAGCCTGAAGCCGGATTCCACCGAAATCAGCATCTTTTTCAAAAGTCCCCGACAACAAAATCCGATTTCCATCTATTTTTAAATGATGAGGCATATTTACCCCTTTTCCTCCCAAAGGTAAAACCCATTCAAAACGATTCTGATTATCTACCTTAGCCACAAAGATCATCCGATTTTTAGCCGGTACAACAAAGCGCTTGGAACCATCTTCAAATTTATGCTCAAAAATTCCTGCTACATATACATTCCCATCCTCTGCAAACTGCATCAGGCTCGAACGATTTAAAATTGTCCCTCCCGCCTTGTCTATCAAAGCAGCAATACGATCTTCACGTTCCCGGGTAATCTGACGTCCCATCACGGGAATTACATCCACTCTTTTCCCTATAAATTCAGGCATACCCCTTCCTATTCCAGCTCCCATATAAGTCGGATCACATACAGTATATAATTCCCTGCCATATTTCACATAATCCCCTTTTACCTCCTCCGGCAATTTAACAGCAGCTGCCACATGCCCCGGATAGCTCAATCCTATTCCCGGCAATCCCGTCAACATATCCACTAAACGAGAAAACAAAACTGCCCGGTCTTCACAATCACTGTAAGGATAAAAAAACATTTCTTCCGAAAAGAAATATTTTTCGTGCCCAAATTGTTCTTCATCTGTTCTATAAGGAAAGGCCTGCTGCAAAAGACCCAATATCCATTCCACTCTTTTCTCCTGAGACATTGGCTGTAAAACAGACCGGAAATTCTCTTCTATACTTTCTTTTAAAGTAGCCGATAAAGGAGTCTCGAAATAAACATTCAATTCCGTAGAAGGGTAATCTTTGAAGAAAGCTGTCACCCCCTGGTTATAAGAAATAGTGTATTCCTGCCCTTTGTAGTTCAGCAACCGCTTTCCAGAAAGTTTTGTAGAAAAATTCAAAGAAGAAGAAAAACGCAAATCCGGACAACGATTACTACCTGAAAAATTTTTATCGTAAGTATAAAGGGACTTATTTAAAGGCCGGGTAATGTAATAACGAACCCCATCTTTTACGATAAAAGATAAAAAGAAAATATCCTGAACTGCCGGCAATAATACAGCAACCTCCCCCCCTCCATAACCTATCCGGGCCGAATATCCCGATTTATTCATCAAAAACCAAATCAACAATTGACGTGAATTTTCATCTTTTACAAAAATTTCCGCACATCGCCCTAACAACATATAATACCCCCAATCATTCAATCCCAACTGTTCCTTCCATCCGAATAACCGATCCAATAAATCATCATAATTTGTACGGCTCATTCTTAACCAATAATCGGCAAAAGCAGTTTCCGTCAATTTACCCGTAAAAGGCATACACAAATCTTGATCCACCCCCAGCTTCAGACGGTTTCCATAAAAATTCACATCGAAACGAAGGAGCGGATACCCCTTCTGAATACTCTTTTTCACCCGTGGAAGCGGCGCTGCAATTAAACGGGTATCCTCAGCAGGCCTTTCGGTTGTTTGCAATTCCACTATTGAAGTCCTGGAATGTTTTTCCGCAACCGGAGCGATTTTAGGTTCCGGATCCCGCCGCGGTAAATTCCCCTTGAATATTTCAAATTCCGTCCATCGTTGTTTGAGAAACTCTGCAAATTCCTGATCTCTCTGTTTCACAAAATTATCATAGTCTTTTTGCAATTCTTCCAATCCCCGATTCGTTTCTTTGGCAAGACGGTCGTATTGAGCCCTCTCTTGTTTCACCCATTCCTCATAGGTCTGAGAAAATAATGGCTGAAAAAGACCCAATAACCCGAAGCATATAAACCATATTTTCATCATACATTTTTTTAATGAATTTATCTCTTGTCTGATAAGTTTTGTTATTTTCTCCGGTTTTGTGACACAATCTAAAAACTTTTTTTCACATCTTAAAAGGTGAACCACATTCATTGTGTAAAATTAATAAAAAATACATAACTCATCTAAATATTTTTGATATGTCTTGATACAAAAAGAAGAAAAAATTCAAGTCCTCTCCCCGTTTATTATTTTCCTCTTTCTTATTTCGCTCTTTATAATCCTAAAAAGAGGCAGATTTAATTTGCTTCCCCTTCTTCGGTTGTTTGCGTTTTTCAGTCATGCTTCACTCGCTTTTCTGTAAGCTCAAGCTCCGTTAAAACACCAAAACTTCCTCCTTTTAGACAGGCAAAGCCTGTCTAACGTCGGCGGACAAATGGTGTTTTTTACACTCCGCTTTCGCACAGAAAGACGCTCCTTCCCGCAATGACTGAAAAACACAAACGACCTCCGATACCCGCTAAATCCTTCCCTCGTTGCTTCTTTAAATGTTTTCTCAAAGTTCCTGTGTTTGAAGCCGGAGCCTTGTTTCGGGAAAGAGATATGACGGGAGAGAGCGTAATTTTGTCAGGAAGTCGTACCGTTAAAAAACGCAGGGTTGTCCGCCGACGTTAGGCACACGAAGTGTGACTAAAAGGAGGAAGCATCTGCGTTTTAGGGGAGACTGACTATACAAAATAGCGAACGGAGTCTCCAGCTCTTTCCCGAAATAAGGCGGAGGAATACCTAAGAAAAATAAACAAGCAAGTTAAATCTAGGATTAAAATAGTCCAAAATTCTCATTCCGGACTATTTCAACATTTAGATTAATACAGATTAAAATACTGATTTCAAAATGATTTGGAGATCATCCGCTATCAGATATCTTTTCTTCTCTTTTTTCAGACTTATATACGTTGCCACCGGAACTTGCTAATTTTTATTGATTTTTAAAATAATATGATCGATCCATAATTTTTGTGACACCTTTAGAGCCAAAAAATTCTCATTTTAAATAGTTTTTTTCGATGTATTTATAAAAACATATGATCAGATTTATACAATCTTTTCTATTTTTCGTTGTATTTTTGAAAAAAAGAAAAATAGAACTAGATAGTAATTATTAAAAATAAGGTTATGAGTGAAATTATTTGTCATTGTTTTGAAGTAAGCCGGGAAGAAATTGAAAAAGCAATTCGGGAAAAAGGATTAAAAACAATAGAAGAAGTAGGAGAAAACACAAACGCAGGAACTGGTTGCGGTGGATGTCAGGAACAAATTCAGGAAATTTTGGATAAAATCAATAATCAATAGATAAAAATTCAGAGTTTCTTCTTTGCACTAAAAAACTGTCGAAAAATTTCTCCGACAGTTTTTTGTTTATACACAAATTCTATTTCCCTATTGAATACCTTTCTCTTTTAACCGTATAGTTTCATACCTCATGCCAGGGATTCCTCCTTCCTCCTAAAAGGTATGATCTTCCGATAAATGAACTATTTCCGTTCCCATTAAATCCTTCTTCCCCCCCCGCTCATCACCTTCTCCAAACGTTTTTCCGGAACATCAGTGTTTCAAACCGGAGCTTTGTTTCAGGAAAGAGATCTGACGGGAAAGAGTGTAATTTCGTCAGGAAGTCATATTAAGTTTAAACGAAAAAAGCTCTTCTTATTACATACTTAAAACATCCTGAAAATCAACTGAAAAACAAAATATAAACTTTAGTATAGAAAAAATTACACAATAGGGCACGTCCCTAATGGGTAAAAATAGTGAATTTGAATCAATGTATATAGCAGGTAAAATAAGGTATAAGAAAAGAAAACAGCCGGCAGATATTCTGACTTAAAAGGAAAGTTTGTTGCAACATGCCTTGTAAAAATTTCTGCCCTGCCGGACTGTTTTCGAATGCAATTATTGGTCCTTTGTTCTCATCACCAACTCCAAGAGTTATGCGTCAATTCTCGCAGACAATAAATTGCCATCGTATAGAGTCAATCTAGCAGTCAAGTAAACCTACAGACTGGGATCGACTCACATTGCACCAGAAAGGCGGGTAAACCATCGGGAAGCAATAGAGCAACCCCACGTCCGTAGGCTATATCGTACCATTTTGTATATGGTTGTACATATCCCCGAACGTGAGCGTTGCCATCCCGCTCCAATTCCCATATTTTTTACCCTTTTATCTGATTTGGAACGTTCCAGAACACTTACGATACTTATAAAGGTTTTTACAAACCTTTTTCGCTTTGTACTGGACAAAGAAAACGAAAAACTTTCAATTTTGCAATATATGTTTAAAATATTCACGGTTTTCTTTACATTTTCTAAACAATTTCTATTTTCGTTTCCGTATCGATAAGTTTTCTGACATTAATTTATGATAATCGTTATCAAAGAATCTTTAGCTAAAGAACGTCCTTCGTTACTGATTTGCAAATTGAAAATATAATCTCCCCGGGGAACGGTATGGTCCCAAGGAAGCTCTATTACGCCTTTGCGAATCATTCGGAACTGACGGATTGCCTCTTCCTGTCCCTGTTTACAAACAATACTTCTTATTTGATAGGAAATCGGCAATGTACCTTGTACTCCTTCAATAGGAGTGGTTTGCCAGGGAATTTCAAATTGAATGCGACGGGCCTCCTCCGGATCTTCCGGGTTCAATACTGCTTTGAAATAAACTGTATCGGGACGATAGCCCGCATTTCGCACGTCCAAATACCCGACAGTTGTATGATCACAACCTGTTCCTAAAACAAGTCCAGCTAATATTCCCAGTAGGTTAAGCATCCTTTTCATCACTATTTTTATTAAAGTTCAGTCATTTGATAAGTATAACTCAAAGCATGTACCACTCCATTGGTTGTTTCAATATTGGATGAAGCCACTTTAGCCTGATACCCGCTTTTCAAAGCATGAATCCCCAAACCTTCTTCTCCTATATCGGGCACTCCCATAAAAGGATTCTTTATCCGGTAAACCCGTAAATCTATACCAGAAAGCGTCTTTACGATTGTTCCCCCTGTTAAAGTACCTTTTACTTCGTAATCGAATTCTTGCTGCATCTTTTTCCCGGGAATAATATGGGATAACAAAATCCGCCTGCACATCTCTTCGGGGATATCCCGAATACCTTGATATTTCATCGCTTTGTTTTCATCTAAATTTTTCACTAAAAATTGATTTACAGACAAATTCGTTATCCCAAAAAAAGTAATCTCCTTATACTGAGGGTGTGTACCGTCAAAAATATTCACCAAACCGGCCCGTTCGATCATCATCACGACAGAATCCCAGTCTGCGTGATCTTTCGCAAAATACTCCCACATGCTACAATCGTGCTTTCCATAAGCCAAGCCCGTATCATGAAATTCATTTTTGTCGCAAGCATATACGGCTAAAATAATTCCTATATAACATAAATATTTTTTCATAATTTATTCCTTTTCAATTAATTGTCAAAACCATTATTCAACCAATAAGTCGTCTGTTTCATAAGCGTGTTATTTTCAAAAGCACTGCTTATTACCGGAATATAAAGCGCTCCGTCGGCAACCTCTTTATCTGTCAACGTCCGGAATTTTCCCTTCAATTCTTCCCGGTAAAATCCATTTCTTACAATGTCATTATAGCGCATCGCAAACCCTTCTAAAAACAATTCCCTCACTCTTTCCCGATAAATAAACCAAAGCAAATCTCCGTCTGCCGGGGAGTAATCCCAAGTTCCCGCCCGCCTCCGGATGAGATTTACATCTGCAATAGCACCCTGGGTATCTCCAAGCCGAGCTTTGATTTCTGCTCGTAAAAGGATAATTCCAGCCAGACGGATCAAGATTAAGTTATCTTCATACCCTTTAGTCCTACCGGCAAAAAGACCAGTCTCATAAAAAACGATATGCCTCCATTTGTAAATATACGCTGCTCCCTGAGTAATCGAAATGTTGACATTTGCCATGGAATCCAATTTATAAAAATACGACTCCCTTCTTTTATCCCGGGGATCGGGATACAATTCCAGTACCGTGGAGTTATTAATCCTCGTATTTCTTTTCGTAGCCGGAGTAGCTAAACGCCCTAAGGGCCATGTCTGGCATGCCCCAGCAATTCCTCCTCCCAACATTAAATCGAAATCCGAATTCTGAAACTCTATTTCAAAAATCCCCTCCCGGCTATTTCCCAATAAAACAGTAGTACACACCTCTTCCGGATCGGATACCAGAGAATAGACGCCACTGTTTATCACTTGATCTGCCGCATTCAAAGCTTTCGTATACAGTTCCGGTTCTTTATTCAAAGCCGCCTTCCAAGCATAAGCGTGAGCTAAAATAGCATAAGCCGTCCCTTTACTAGGTGTTTGTTTGCTCTGTATCATTTTCCCCTGACTATCGACAAGGGCATCTGCTTCCGGAAGTAACCGGGTAGCTTCCTCCAAATCCCGAATGACAAAATCTATAATTTCCTGCCAGGGGATTCTCGCTTTTTCCCCTACATCTTCACTTTCAACAATCAGGGGAGCGTCTCCCCACGTCTGTGAAATATAGAAATACAACCAAGCCCGGATCGTATAGGCCTGACCGAGATAAAAGTTATACCTGTCTTCCCGGAGGTTTGCCCGGTGCAGGTTGTCTATCACTGCATTAGCATGGGCAATTGCATTATAACAATTTATCCAAGACAAAGAAGGATCGTTCCTCCCCCATCTTTTGCTCAATTCATTATTCATTATATCCGTATCATAACTGCTGAATTCATCAAAAGGCAATCCCCGGTCCCGCCCCCATGCTTCTCCCCCGATAAAAGCATAACGTAAGCTCCCGTACATACCGTATACCGCACTTTCTACATCTTGTTCTGTCTTCCAGAAATTACTATAAGTAACCTGTCCTTCCGGCTCCTCCGTAAGAAACTTTTCGCAAGCAGAGAAAACTATTCCCAACAAACAAAAGACAATGCCGAATATCCTTTTTCTTTTCATCTTTTTACAATTTAAGGGTTAAACCAAAAGTCACGCGGGTCGCCAAAGGATAATTGGTCAAATTATCTACTCCCGTTATGATGTCCACACTCTCCGGGTCCGGACCGGAATAATTGGTAATCGTAAACAGATTTTCCGCCGAAATAAAAATCCGGGCCCCGAAACCCAATTTTTCTTTCCATTTAACAGGCAAAGTATATCCCAAGGTCAGCGTTTTTAATTTGAGATAATTCACTTTTTCAATATTACTACTCAGATAGGTAGAAAAATTCATTAATCCGTCTTCCAGCCGATTGGCAGGATAATCGGCCCTATCACCCGGTTTCTGCCAAAAAGAGACTTTCGAAAGGTCTGCAAAAACCGGTTTCGTTAATTCCTTCTCAAAAGCACTCATATAGGTTCCCAGGGAAGCTCCTTTTCCGGCGTTGAGTATATGCCTTCCGATAACGTAATTGAAAAGCAAATTCAAATCGAAACCTTTCCAATTCAAGGTACTTACAATTCCCCCCTGTGCTATTGGCAACGGAGAACCGCAATATACCCGGTCTTCTTCCAAAGGTAAGCTCGTGCCGATCCGGCCATTTCCATCGTAATCCTGGATAATACGGTCACCGGCCCTATAAAACAAACTTCCAACCCCCAAAGGTCTTTTTCGTCCGTTTATATAACAAAAAGGAACCTCATTATCATTCTGATACACACCGTCTGTCCGATAAGCCAGAATCCCATTCAAAGGCTTCCCGATCACATTAATATTACTAGGAGCCGAGACAAAACCGATTCGGGCCGTTTGAAAATCTCGTCCCCAAGTACTCTTTTTCAAACGGTTCCAATTACGGGCAATATTGAACGTAAGGGTCCAGTCTACGTTTTCTTTCCGAATCAAAATTCCTTTCAACTGTATCTCCAACCCGGAATTAGCGATAGCAAAATAATTACCCCATTGTTTAAAAAAACCGGAATAATTCCCCGGAAGAGGCATTAAATAAAGCAGTTTATCTGTGAGACGATGGTAATAGTCGACCACCACTCCGAATCTGTAATTGAAAAAATCCAGATCTAATCCGACATCCCATTGTTTCGTCTCCTCCCAAGTCAATTTCCGGTTAATTAAACCGTATTCCCAATTGGGATATACCGTAGGATGCCCCATAAATGAATCCCCTGGTCCCAACACTCCGTAGGCAATATAAGGCTGCTCAAATTGCCGCCCGCTTTTCCCGAAACTCACCCGGATTTTGCCATAATCCAATACATTTTTAATTCCCTGCATAAATTTCTCCTCGGAAAAAGCGTAACCCAAAGCATAGGAAGGAAATGTCCCCCAACGGGTATTTTCACCAAATTTACTGGAAGCATCCCTCCGAACAGTGATCGATGCCAAGTATTTCTGTTTGTAATTGTAACTGATGCGACCGAAGATTCCGACCATCGTACTTTTTTCTCTTCCGGTCATAAAATCTTTTAAATTCCGGTTATCTTCCACATCGTAGACATTTCCCTGCCAAGTGACGTAATGAATCAAATCGCTGGGAGCTCTCTTCCCCCATCCTTTTATCAGATTATTCTCATCGGACTGAAAAGCGATTCCAGCTAAAAGTTCCAGGGAATGAGCCTCTCTAAAGGTCTGTTTATAACTCAATATATTCTCATTGAGCAACATCAGGAAGCGTTCTAACTGAGCAGCCGAATAGGTATCTCCATATTGATCTATATCGGAAGGCTTAAAATAATTGGATTGGTGCTGGGAATAATCCAAAGCCAAAGAAGATTTGAATCTTAAACCGCGAATAAATTCATAAGCCAGATCAAAACTGGAACGCAGACGATAAGTCTCATTTCTCTCCAAGGTTTTCTCATAACGCTTAATCACTTCTTCAAATGCCGAAGTTCCCGGTCCTGGTAAAATAGTAGAGGTTGTCAAAAGTTCCGAAGGAATTTCTTCCAGTTCCACTGCACTATATCCTCCGTCATTATCGAGCGTTCGGGAGGTATTTTTTCTGCCTGTACGGGATAAATAAAATCTCAGATTAGCCTCCATATTTTTCAAAGGCTGAAAATATAGATTCGTCATCAGTTTCACCCGGTCAAAACCGGTTTTTCGCAATACTCCCCTTTCTGTATAATATCCTAGCCCTACATTGTAAGCTATTTTCTCCGACCCTCCACTGATTTGTAAGTTTGCATCCGTTACCCGGGCTGTACGAAAGTAGTAATCAAATAAATTCGTACTATTGTTGTAAAAAGGATTTAAACTATCCTGATAAGGCTTTACAGCCGCTCCATTCCCTTCGTTCCAAAAGAAATCATAAGGTACTCTATTCCGATAAGCCTCTATATAAGAATCCGGATATTTATAGGTATTGGTTTCCGCATCATAATAAGCAGTCTGGTAATTCCTCAGCGCTTCCATACGCAAATGTCTTTCGGCATTTCCCCCGGTCAGTTCCGGAAGTTTTGGCTTGAAAACCATCGTATGGGAAACATTCACAGTGAAACGAGCCTTTTGGTTTTTGTTGCCTTTTTTTGTAGTAACCAATATAACACCATTAGCAGCCCTGGAACCGTATATAGCTCCGGCAGCAGCATCCTTCAATACCTGTATACTTTCTATATCATTCGGATCTATCTCTGCCAAACTGTTTGTTCCCGTAACAGGCGAAGTAAAGGATTGTACCGGAATCCCGTCGATTACCCACAGCGGATCGCTATACCGTCGTCCGGCTTCTACGGATAAACTATTGAACCCGCGGATCGTCACATTGATTCCACCTCCACCCGGTGACCCTGAAGAATTGATCACATTCATCCCGGCAACCCGTCCCTGCAGCAGATTGGCAATCGAAGGAGAAGGAATATCTTTTATGTCCTCGGCTTTTACCGTCGAAATCGAAGCAATCACTTCCCTCTTCCGTTGAGTTCCATAGGCGATAACCTGTACCTCATCCAACTCCGAGATGTTCTCTTCCAAACGGATAAGCAAGAATTTACCGGCTTGAAAAGAAACTTTTTGCGTTTTATAACCGATACAGGAAACGATCAAGACTCCTTCTCTCTGATAAGCACGTAGGGTAAAATTACCTTCATTATCGGAAGCTCCTCCCCGGGAAGTTCCGTCAAAACGAAGCGTCACCCCCGGCAAAGGATGCCCTTTTACATCCGTTACCCTCCCCTGCAGCAAAGTAAAAGACTGTTGTTGCGCCTCAGTACCTCCCAAAGGTTGCCCCCGGGAAATAAAAGGCATACTCGTTCCCAGGAAAAATACACAAAAGTATAGTATAAACCTTCCTCCAGCATTTACAGGTTTTCTATACTCTAAAACTTTTTTTCTAAAAGTTTTCCTCATAATTTTGTAGTTGTTAGTTAAACATTAGGTTAATTAGCAACAAGGGACGATTGTCAGGCCGCCAGCCCAGGGCTTTCGCCCTTGTTTTTATGTAATTTTTTCGCAATTTTGCATGAAGGCAAATGACATAAAGTCATTACAAAAACGGATTAAATGTGTAGATTGCTTTATTGTGTAGTCGGATAGAAAACAATATCCGGGAAGAAAATTCGAATTCACACAAACCAAAATTGGATTATATATTCCAACAATGCAAATATATAGTATATCTATGACTATACAAAATTTTTCAGAAATTTTTTTTAACTTCAAACAAAATTTTGAAAATCATGAATGAAAAACTCACTGCAATAGAGTTGTTTGTAATAGAAGCCGTAAAAAAACGCAGGAAAATAAGGAATATGACTACACGGGCTTTATCGGAAAGCATCGGACTGGAAGAAAGTTTCGTAGGATTAGTAGAAAATCCTAAAACCAGAACAAAATACAACCTCAATCACCTGAATGAAATCGCTAAAATTCTGAATTGTTCCCTAGCCGATTTCTTACCTTCCTCTCCCCTTCCGGAAAATTGTATAAAGGAATACAAAGAGATACAAGGCAAAAAGTCTGTTTTCTAATTAGCATAAAGGTAAGAAAGGTTTTCCCCAAAGACAAAATTTTACCTTCGGGGAAAACAAATGTCCCTTTTCAGGAAGGAGGTAGCGCAATATTGACTGACAGAACAGAGGTCATTGACAAAAATCTATTTATCCAAAACACAAGTTCGTCAATTAAAGAGCGCAAGATCCAGCCCGTCCGGATTGAAAAGCCGTTCTTCTGTCCCCAAATCTTTTTTAGACTTTCCTTCCGTTTCCGGGCGATAAAATGCTTTACCTGTTTCCAGCAGCCTGAAGAGTACTCCAATCAATCAAGCATTCGCTTTGTTCAGCTTCATACTGTTTTTTCTCCACCGCTCCTTCTTCAGTTCTTCGCTCGAGTTTTAAAGTAGTAGGTAAATGAGATACCTGCATATTAAAAAAACCCGTCTTGTCAGTTTTAGCCAAATGTGACTCCTCATAACCTAACTCTGTTACAAGTACATTTTCAAAAGGCTGGTCCGTTGTATTTTCATACACTATGCCGCTTATACTAAGCGCAAAAAAATTGGCCTTTATGGGAAAAGCCAGGCAAATTACCACACAAGTCAGAATACCTGCAATTAAAATTTTTGTTTTCATTCTACATAAATTAAAAGATTTGACATTGGAATAACCGTCATTCCTATTTTTCACACGTTGCAACGCTATAATTTACGACAAAAAATCAGAATATCCAAAACAAATATTCTTTTTAACCTTCTGATATTTATTTCTTTCGTATAAATTTTCCAGAGAAGTTCACAAAAATTTATTTTCGAATCGAATTTATAGGTAAAGGATGAGTAGAATAGCCAAAATCCCATCTATACCGATAAAGATGGCGTTCATTTGTAAGGGTTTTCACACAATGATCCGGATAAAACTCATAATGAAAAACGACGGTTTCCTCTCTTTCATTTCCGTCCCAACCACGGATATACATTCTGCAAGAAGTGGGTAAATAAGGCAAATGGATAAATCCTGCCCAAGCCAGGCAATCAAGCGTATGATCAAAACCAGGATCCAAAATATAAAAGGCAATTTGCGAATTTTTGTTGACTATTTTCTGATCATACTGATAATTTACAGCGCTTTCTAAAGTTCCGTAATCATCTGCCATATAAATGGAATCTTTTATTAAATTGCCCTCTTCATCGAAAAAGAGCATTTCTCGGGTTTTACAATTGCTAAAAGCTTCTGAAAGCATGGTCTGTTCAATTGTAATCAACCGGTCGCCATAAGTAATACGTCCCTCCATATGTTCAGCCCCCCTTCCCGTTTCCGGACAAGCTTCATAATCTTTGACGATAGTAAACGGTAAGCCTTGCTCATTTACGGTAATGACAGCCTTACACAACAATCCACCACTCCCTTGCTCCTGTGTAAGAACAATTTTACCCGGTAAATAAGTCAGATTATATCCGCCTTTTGTCACTCTTCCCTGAGAATCATACTGCATTTCATACAAATCTTTCAACAATAACTCATTTGTTTTTATTTCTGTAACCTGAGTAAAAGCAGCAGTCAATATACCTTCCCCTCTGTCTTCCTCTTTCAAACATCCTCCCAGAAAAACGAGAAAAGAAATCATTATAAATTTTATATATAGCTTTATTCTCATTTTATTACGGTTAAATCCCTTTTTATAAGTAAATTAAAAGGTCATTTTTAACAGATTAAAATTACATTTTTTTTCTTAAAAAAACAAATTTTATTACGTTTAACGTCTTCAAAAGGTTTTTTATAAAATATACTTTTCTTGATTTTTATAGGATTGAACCGCAATTTTTTTCTTCGGAATTTCTCCCGATTTCATTTTCTCCTTTTATAAAAACAGAAAAACATACGAAAAAAAGATTTGTTTCTTCCCAACATATAGTGTGAAAAGGCGAAAAACTCTCTTTTTTCTGAGCAAAACCCGCACTTTTTCAGATTCGCATTTTATCAAAAATAATAATGTTTCTTTAGGTTTTCGATCTCATCCGATAAAATTAAATTGTTAGTTGTATAGAAATATAAAAGCACATACCACCAAAAAATAAAAATCCGGAAAGCCTGTCTTTCCGGTTATCGGCATCTTATCGCTTATCAAAGTTACTCCTTTGTCTGAAAGAAAAATAAACTTTTGCCTCTCCTCAATAGAAACAATCAGAGAGGTTCGTTCCATCGGCAGGGAAGAATTAATCAGTTTTCGAATTTTTCCATTTTTTAGCCCACTCACAAATCGTAGTACTCTGTACCTGAACGCCATATTTTCGGGCTTTCAATAAAATCCGGTGAGCCAATTCCGGTTTTCTATCTTCAGGAGCATACCTGAAATAAGCCTCTGCAGCCCGTACGTGTACGGCATCAGGCATCGGAAATTCCCGAATTTCCGGAATACCGAAATCCGAATCCTTTAACTCCTGCCTTTCCTCTGTGGTCAATTTAGCAGAGTTTTTTTTGTTTTTATTCATAGTCGTTATTTATCGGTTGTCTCTGCTATAAACGACAGAATTAAAAAAAAGATCAGGATTTAATAATTTTTAATTTCTCCCTGCAATTTATTATCTCAACTTATTCCGGTTAAAATGAGGTCCGGCTTTCCATACAAAGTAGAAAGCAGAAATAACAGTCAGGCAAGCTCCGAAGAGGTATGCATGATTGAATCCATTGAAAACCTGAGCAATGGTTCCGCCACTCATCAACCCGATTCCAATCCCTACATCCCAACTGGTTAAATAGGTAGAGGTCGCCGTTCCCCGCTGACTGTTGGGAGCCAGATTTACAAACAGGGTATTAAAAGCCGGAAACATGGTTCCGAAAGCAACTCCCTGCAAAAGAGCTATGCCCAAAAATAGATGAGAGGTAAAGGTTGCATTCCAAAGCATTAATCTCTCACAAGCGGACAATGCAAAAAAACTGGCACTGGCCAGGTACATCCCCAACGAAATAACAAGTGTAATCCGTCCTTTATCGACTTGCCGCCCAGAAAATATACGGGACACCGCCAGTCCTACAGCCATAAAAGTAAAATAAAGCCCCGAACTGGTTTGAATTCCGATTTCTTCTGCATACATCGCAATGTAACTGGTCGTCATTCCGTAAGGAATAGAAAGTAATAAAAGCGATACGCCGGCAGGTAGACCTTTGAGTAAAAAAAAGCGGTCGAGCGAAAGAGGTTCTCGCTTTATCGGTTGCTTATAAGGCGTTCTCACTAAACTCGCCATAATAAGTCCAAGACTCCCTGAAATCAGAGAACAACTGAAGATAAATGCATAAGAACAAGTCCCGTGCATAAACAAACCCGCCATCGGTCCGAAACTCATGGCGATATTATTGGCAAGCCCATAGTAACCCAAACCCTCTCCTCTACGGGAAGAAGGCAGAATGTCAATTACAATGGTATTCCCGGCTACAGAAACCATACCGAAAGCAGCCCCATGCACAATCCGTAAGGTAATAAACAATGCCAATGCTCCCGCAATCATATAACCTCCGAAAATAATGGTAAATACCAGATAAGATAACAAATAAAGAGGTTTACGGCTAAATGTATCCAGTAAATAACCGGAAAATGGACGAATACACAAGCAGGCAAGGGTATAACAGGACAATATAAATCCAATCATTGACTTGCCGGCCATAAATTGTTCCTTGAGATAAAAAGGTAAAACCGGTAAGAGTAAATAAAATGCAAAAAAAAGCAGAAAGTTAGCTGCCAGAATGTAACAAAAGTTCGGAGATAATAATTTATCTTTAGCCATATACCTTGGTAATTACAACACTCTTTCCCATCCTCTCGAATTTTGGCAAAATTAAAAATAAAAATTGTTGCTCCTACTGCCTGAGCCCGAATTCTCAAAATAAAAAACGCCCCGGTATAAAAGGTTCAAAAGTAAAATATCCGATTTTTTCTAATTTTCGGATTCATATATCCTCCAAAAGGAATTTGCACTCCGCTGACGATTAGAACGAATGCCCCCGACCTATAATCAATGAAGAATGATCTCCCCAAATAAAATGCTTTAAAAAAAATTGACGTACCTTTCAGAAACTGATCGGTACGCGATAAATTAGCGGAAATAGCTCCTGCCCTTCTATTGATTTATCAGAATTTATAGATTCGCCAAGCGAAGGACAGTAGCATCCATTGTAGCAGTTAATTCAACACCCCGCGAATCCGGTCTTCAAAAGCAGAAAGTGCAGCTTTCGCTCCCTCTCCCATCGAAATGATTATTTGTTTATAAGGTACGGTCGATACATCCCCCGCTGCATATATTCCCGGTATAGCAGTACGACAAGAAGTATCCGTTATAATCTCTCCGGCCCGGTTCGTTTCTACGACTTCTTTAAATACACCACTATTGGCGGCTAAACCGATCTGTACAAAAATACCGTCCAGCTCTATCGTCCGTTCTTCAGCCGTATGCCGATTCTTGACCCGTATACCTCTCACTTTTTCCTTATCTCCTATTACTTCTACGGTTTGGGAACTCACAAAAATCTCGACATTGGGTAAATTTTTTACTTTTTCCTGCAAGACCTGATCTGCTTTTAAAGCATCTAAAAATTCAAAGACCGTCACCTTTGCACAAGTACCAGCCAAGTCGATAGCAGCTTCTATACCCGAATTTCCGCCTCCGATGACAGCCACATGTTTTCCTTTATAAAAAGGACCATCACAATGAGGACAAAAAGCCACCCCCCTACCGATATACTCTGCCTCACCAGGTATGTTCAGACGTCTCCAACTGGCACCAGTAGCTATGATTAAAGCAGGAGTTACAAATTTTTCCCCTCCCGTCACTTCTATTATTTTCTCCTGATTTACAACCTTCACGCTCTCTATTTTCCGGTGTTCAAATAAATCAATCGGATAGCACTGCATATGGGTCCTCAAATCCACCGCTAACTGACTACCCGTAGTTTCCGGTACAGATATCAAATTCTCAATCCCTACCGTTTCTTTTACTTGCCCCCCTATACGTTCCGCCACAACAGCCACCTTTAACCCTTTTCGCGCAGAATAAATAGCTGCCGACGCACCTGCAGGTCCTCCCCCTACTACGACAACATCGTAATTCCACATTTTCCCTGCTTCTGCCTCTGCCCTACGTCCATATTTTTTCTCCAATTTTTCCAATAATTCTCCCAATTCTCCCCGTCCTACATGTATCAATTGCCCATCAGCAAACACAGAAGGGACTCCCTGTATTTTTCTCTCTTCTACCTCTGTCTGGTAAAGAGCCCCATCGACCATTTCATGCCGAATTGCCGGATTCAAAATAGCCATTACATTTAAAGCCTGTACCACATCCGGACAATTCGTACAGTTTAAAGAAACGTAGGTGGTAAGGTGTATCGGTCCATTTAAGGCAGCAATCCGCTCACAAATTCCCTTATCCGGAATATTTTTTCCTTTCCCGTCACTATTCAAAATAGCCATGAGTAAAGAGGTAAATTCATGCCCATTGGGAATCCCCCTAAACCGTATGCCAGTATCCTCCCCGTTCTTCAGCAGAACAAATGCTAAACCTTCCCCTTCCTTTATCTGTAATCCGATATGATCCGAACAATCTGCTACGTCCTGCAAAAGCTCCAACAACTCCTTTCTGTTTTCATACAAAGAAGATACGGTAATATCAAAAGTATATTTTGCTTCCAAGCCTGCAAAAATATTACGTAACTGCTCTTTTAAAGTCTCTTCTAACATATTTCTCTCTTCTAATTATTTTTCTTTCGATAGTTTATTCTTTTTCGGTAAAAGATGCACAAAAGGATTGTCCCAAAAGATCTTTTAAACAGGTGAGTGTGTTCCAATACGGATTATCAAGATTACTTCAACCTTTGACTTTGCGAGACAAAACTGTAGTTCCGACAATTAAAGATTAAATCAGAAATTTTAATTCCGCCCATCAGTATTGAGCCGATTATTTCCCAAAAGCCATAAATACGACTTTTGGGAAAAATCTCTCCTGCCCCTTCTTAAATTTTACCCACCAGGTCAATGCTCGGCTTTAAAGTCGCTTCTCCTTTTTTCCATTTTGCAGGACAAACTTCCCCGTCGTGAGTGGCGACAAATTGCGCAGCTTCTACTTTGCGTAATAATTCGCTGGCATCCCGACCGATATTATTGTCATGGATTTCCACTACTTTAATTTTTCCTTCCGGATTTACAACAAAAGTTCCCCTGTATGCCATCCCCTGATCCTCTATCATAACGCCGAAAGCACGACTTAAAGCCCCCGTAGGATCAGCCAACATCGGATATTTAATTTTCCGGATATTCTCAGAAGCATCATGCCATGCCTTATGCACAAAATGAGAATCTGTACTTACCGAATAAATCTCTACCCCCATTGCCTGAAATTGATCGTACTTTTCAGCCATGTCAACCAACTCCGTCGGACATACAAAAGTAAAATCCGCAGGATAAAAGAAAAAGATAGCCCATTTTCCCTTTACATCTTCACTGCTAATTGTTTTGAAACTTCCGTTTTGATAAGCCTGCACTTTGAATTCAGGTAATTGAGAATTAATAATTGATTCCATAGTTATTTGTATTAAATTGTTTTTGTTTTTCTTTCCGTACAAAAATATATCAATTATTTCGATAAATAAAACAATTACAATTGAATTAATTTATATATACATAGAGAAGGCAAATATCTATTTGCAATTCATAGTATGCCAGCACAATAGAAAATAGAAGACATAAAAAAAACTGCCGGAAAGTTTTTTCCGGCAGTTTTAAATCTTTTATGAAAAGCTTATCTTATAATTTCAGCTACCGCACAACGATTCCATTTGTTATCGTCTTTGTAGAAGCTTTCGTCTTTTCCTTTGAATTGTACATCGATCCGATCTGCTGCAATACCGTATTTATCGGTCAATATCTTTGCTACAGCTTTTGCACGCTTTTCAGAAATCTTCAAATTCACTTCACGGGTACCAAATTTATCAGCATAGCCCACAATACGTACACGGCTATCCGGATGATTCTTCATATAAACAGCCAAGTTGTAGATCAGCACCTGATATACCTCATCTACTTTACTCCGGTTAAATCTGAACGGAATGGTTACAGGTATCGGAGACTCTTCTGCATAAGCTTTCTTTACTTTAGCAATCTCTTGTTGTAAATCCTGAATATCTCCGGTCAATCTGTTATTCTGATTTTTCAAATTATCAACTTCATTGTTCAAACGAGTATTCTCGTCTTCCAAGGTAGATACTTTCTTGCCTAATCCGATAAACTGCTCATTCTGTAAACGAATAGCATCCATATCTATAGCTTTAAAGTTCTTCTTATTGAACCGATAAGAAACTCCCACACTTAAACCTCCGATACCATCATTCGGGAAACCACCTCTAGTCACTAAGTCGTCATCCAAAATCATTCCTTTGAATTCCAGGTTCACACTCCAACGCGGATCAATATCGTAACGGGCCTGTATACCTGCATCAATGATAAATGACTGATCTTTTTTCCGCGTCATTCCTCCAATTCCGATAAACGGCACGATATCAAATTTACGGTTTTCCTTATATTTAGCAAAGAAATTAATCAAACCAAACGTAAAATCAGCATGTGCATACATATAATGCATATGAAGCATTTCAGTAGCACCCGGTCCAAAACCATGAAGAGCTCCGCCTCCGCCTTGCAAACGTACTCCCCACCAAGGATTAAACCACTTTCCTACTGTAATAGCAGGCATAAACGTAATTGTATTCTTAAATTTGGCATCTTTAAAATGCTCGGCAAATAATGCATTTCCTCCAAAATTTACTCCAACATACCAATCCTGCCAAAATTTTCTGGTCTCGAAAGTTGTCCTATAGCCAGGCAACTTAGCACCTTCTGTTTCCTGAGCAAAAAGGGTAGCATACATTCCCAAAACCATACAAATCAATAAAACACTCTTTTTCATACTACTTTGATTTTAAATTCAGCTTATACAAATCTTATCTAATATTTTAAAATACCTATCCAGTATTTAACCAATAGATACTCATGCTCTTCTTGAGAAGAAAGAATCGGACGCCAAAATTTCCTACTACGTTTTTATATTCGTCCGAATTTACACATTTAACAGTACAAAAGTATATAAATTTTACAAACTTTAATAAATTGGTCTTATTATTTTTAACTTAAAAAAGAGAAATTTTGTCTCCTACTATAAGAAATTGAATTACAAAATATTATAATAGAATGTAAAGCTATGTTTATTTTATCTTGCAGAAGATACATTAAAATTTTATCTTTGAAAAAGCGTGAGTAAATAATTCTACGATTTTATGACAGCCTTTATGAAGTTAAAGTTATTTCTTTTCTGTTTTCTAGGACTAGCAGCAGGCAGCTGCACAACGCCTTTCTCGACTTCTTCCGAATTGGCACATATCCAATATACATTCCATGCTTCTGTTTCTTCCATCAGCCAAAACGGAGATATCCTGTTTATTGGATTGGAAAATGGAGATCTTATCGTGAAGGATAAGGACGAACAAAGATGTTATTCCGTAGGGAATAACCGAATTTATGATGTTTATGCTTACCGTCCCGATTCTCTTTTCATTGGCATAAGGGACGAAGGCCTAAAATTGGTTTCTTTGCGTAACGGGAAATGTCAAATAATCCAAAGGTATACCATTAAAGGAAAAGACAATCATTATGCCGTTTATCACATCACAGCCGACCGGGCAAATCGCCTTCTTTACTTGGCGAGTAGTAACGGATGTTATAAGCTGAACTTGCAAAACTCACCCGCCATAGAGGAACTCTCTCCCTTTTTATTAAACTCTACCTCCCATTCCGGAATTAATAAGATTCTTTTGTATAAGGATATACTTTATGTAGCCGCAGACTCCGGTCTGTACGCTTATCGTCCGAATCAGACACAAGAATTTCTCAGCGGAAGACGAATTCACAACCTTATTCTTCGCCAAGATACCCTTTATGCATTAACGGAAAATGCAATTCTAAAAAAATGTATACAAACGGATTCTCTGTGGAAAGTAAAATCTCAGAAATACTACGCTTATGAGAAGAGTAATGATGCCGAATGGCTCCTGGCAAAAGATTATTTACTTTATAAAAAAGGACAACAAAGCTGTATTCACCCCCTCCCAGGAGGTATTAGCGTAAAAGGAAAACAAATTAGCCTGATGACCCGGGATTATTTTTATGTCGCTTACCGCGAAGAATTAATCGCTTTCCCTAAACATCAGAACCTCTCCGGAAAGGTCGGAAATGTAATTGCAGTTACACCTAAAATGGAGAATGAAGATAATGTTTATTTTATAACCAGCGATTTGCGCCTTCATAAATATTCTTTTTCTTCAACAACTTATCAATCAAAAGCATGGGGTAAAATCAAAAACCTGCGTTTGGAAAATGATATTGTCAGATTCGTACAGGCCGGCAAGGAACTCTTTTACTTAGCAACAGATAAATCGCTTTACAAAATTAAAAACCGAAAAGCCCGGCTGATCAAAAAATTCGGTAAGGACGAAAATAATGATTTCCGCTCCCTTCTCTATACCCCAGCAGGGAAATTGTATGTGGGGACCCGGCGGGATTTAAGTTTTATCAACACTCAAAAAGAGGAGGATACGTTGATCCCTATCCCTGTCAAAATTAATGGTGTACTGGAAAATAAGGATCTTTATGTCACCGACCTGTTGGAAAATAAAGATACGCTTTATTTTACCACATTAAATAAAGGATTGTTTAAAAAAGCCCCCCAAGCAAAGGAGTTCTACAGGATTTCTACTGTCGAAAAGCAGGGAAGCGCCCAAGGATTAATGGTACATTTAGATAATTTGATGGTACAGACTTCCCAAGGTATATACCTATTGGACAAGGACTCTTTACTCTCTCTCGAGATTCCGGAATTTCGTTATGTCCGCTCTATACAAGGCAATCCCCAGGCAAAAGACTGTCTCATATTGTATTATCATGGCCTGCTTTCTTCTCCTATCCATGTTGACAGCCGGCATCCTCACCAAAATTTTATCTCCTTTAAAGATATTCCCTTCCATAAAACCCGGGTAGCTTTATCCGCCGAAAAAATAATTTTGGGCTCCCGCTTCGGACTGTTTGAATATAAAAACAACTCTACCCTAAAACCGATTGCCATTGAAAAAGAAACTGACTATCGTTTTTGGGGATCGGTATTACTTTTTATCGGATCCATATTTCTCATTATTGCTATTTATACCCTAGTCATTTTTCAGAAAAATCAAAAAAACCGGAGAGAACAGTTAAGAGGGTTCTTACATTATTTAGAAACCCTCTCCCCCTGCATCCAAGAACAGGTCAGAAGAGAAAAGCAAGCGGATTTACTTCGCAAAACGAAAGGCCTCTCTCAGGAACTCGAAGCCTATCTGGAAGCTGCCAAGAAGATAAAAATTTCCCATCTTGCTTACTGGAAGGAAAAACTGAATCAATTAAAACAAGAAGTAGACAAGGCGGTTCTAAAAGTAAAAGAACAAATAGAAGTTTATCTTTCGCAAGCCCAAAGCAGATTGGAAAATATAGAAAAATATCCCAATATCCTAGACGGAACCGATACGACTAAATATACGGAGATCGTGGAAAAAAAGAATAAAATAAAAACTGGAAACGATTATTATACTCTCGCTTATACAGAATCCCTATTGGACGATATTAAAGAACTTGAAACGATTTGCCGGGAACGGATTCAAAATGAAAGCGCCCTAAAGACAACCTTATCCTTACCGGAAATAGAAGCAGAAATTCAACAAATGGAGGAAATGGTCGCAAAAAATTATAAATCCTCTCAGATAAAAAAATATTGCAGAGATTTTATCGATAAAAAATGTCCGGAATTGAAAAAGATTTTTCCTTTTTTCGGAAGAGAAAAAGGCGATAATAAGGATCGGTTTTATGTGGCCGTCCTCTTCTTTATCCCGGAAATTGATTCTCAGAAAATAGTGGAAGCACTGGGATTGTCAGGAGATAAAGAAACCGCCTACATCAATAAGACCAAATATTCGATTCGGGAAACAGTAAAAAAAATCTGTAAAGAACACCCGGAAATCAAAGAAAATCCTTTGGTGTATTTATTCTGTGAACGCCTAAAAATAAACAGATAAATCCATGGGCATCAACGATCGCTAAGCGTATTTAAAATGAA
Organism: Odoribacter laneus YIT 12061; assembly: GCF_000243215.1. Classification (GTDB taxonomy): domain Bacteria; phylum Bacteroidota; class Bacteroidia; order Bacteroidales; family Marinifilaceae; genus Culturomica; species Culturomica lanea. The sequence goes on from NZ_JH594596.1 coordinate 1,446,718, forward strand.
TTATAAAAGATTTATAAAAGACTTTTCACTATAAGATAACATTATAATTATCAATTGTTTACACCAATAAAGAGCTACCGGGGATATATGTCTTTCCCCGGTAGTGGCATATCCTCTTTTTTCAGGTTATCAGGCGAATTATAAAGGACACTACAGGTATTTCAGAGATATAAAAGATTGCAGAAATCTATTTCTTTGTCTTGTTCCGAAGAGGAAAGTGAATATTTCATTTTCAGTCAAATTTCCGGGAAATAATCCTAATGATAATTTATAAACGAAAAGAGTATGAAAAAATTAGTTTTAATCACAGTTTGTCTGTTTAGTATGCTATCCATGTACGGACGGGAATACAAAAACATTATTTTTATGGTAGCTGACGGCACTAGTACTGCCGGCTTGACACTCACCAGATGGTATAACTATTACCTGGATTCGACCCGAACCCAACTTGCCTTGGATCCTTATTTCTGTGGGATGGTGAAAACCCATTCTTCGAATGCTCCTATCGGAGATTCAGCTCCGACGATGATGCAGTATATGACCGGCTTTTTATCTCAAACCGGCTTTTTGGGAATGTGTCCACCTCCCGACCCCAACGATCTGCTCTACATAGATCCCCGTTCAGCATACCGGCCCCGAATGACTGTTATGGAAGCCGCCCGGATTTTCAAAAATAAAGCCATAGGACTTGCTTTTACCTGTGAATTTCCACACGCGACCCCTGCCAATACTACTGCCCATTGGCATAAACGGTCAGAATATGCCGTTATTGCCGATCAAATGGTACACAACCAAATCGACGTCGTTTTCGGAGGAGGAGCCTCTCTTTTGTCGACGGAAAATCAGAAATTTTTAGCGGAACAAAATTATACTGTATGCTTAAATGACCTCACCAAATTCAGACAATTGCAAACTCCTTCCTGTTGGGCACTTTTCGGAGAAACTGCCCTGCCCAACGAGCTTGACCGGGATACTCTAAAGTATCCTTCCCTAGCCGAAATGACCCGTAAAGCAATTGAATTGTTAAACCAGCATAAAGAAGGTTTTATCCTGATGGTAGAAGGAAGTAAAATCGACTGGGCCGCTCATCGGAACGACGCCATCGGAATGATATCTGAAATTCAATCTTTCGATGCAGCCGTACAAGAGGCTATCCGCTTCGCACAAGCAGACAGCAACACCCTGGTTGTCGTCGTCTCAGATCACGGAAACTCCGGCATCAGTATCGGCAATTCCCTCGGAGACAATTTTTACGATAAGCTTTCGCTTTACGATCTGATGGAACCCTTGGCCCACGCCCGGATGACAGCAGAAGGATTAGCCAATTATCTGATTCCCCTAAGCAAAGACAGCATTCCCGTGATCTTAAAAAGAGAATGGGGAATGGAAATTTCTATACCCGAAATTAATTTGATCGAATATGCCCGGCAAAATTACCGGAAAAACCCCAACGGGAGAAACAAAGATTCCTATATTGACCAGATTGCCAATGTTATGAAACAAAGGAGTTATATCGGATTTACCACTCATGGACATACAGGGGAAGCCGTATTCCTGGCCATCTATTCCCCCGATGGGCAACATCCCCAAGGCCTGATTACGGCTCCCGAATTAAATGCATATCTATGTGAAGCCAGTGGTATTCACGATAAATTGAATCAACTTAACGAAGAGTATTATTGCCCTGTCACCGATCTTTTCCAGGAAAAGAGTTATAAAATAGAAACGATCGAAAAAGCAGGAAAATTCTACTTAGTCATACGAAATAAACAGCACCAAATCCGATTAAAAGCTTACAATAATCAGGTAGAACAAGGTAAAAACAAAATGTATTATACCCAAACTCCAGCTATTTATGTAGATAAAACCGGAAAGTGGTATGTCTCTAGAGAAATCAAACATTTTTTTGAATAATGACCTAATCAAATTCAGAAAGTGACTGATTTTAAAACAGAAAGACTCATAACACCTTCCAGAAAGATAAACAATATTTTATTTTAAAAATCATAAAATGATGAAAAGAACCTTACTTTTCGGCAGTATCTTCATCGGTATACTCTTAGGCAATCTCATCGGTATATACCTCTTACTATCCCGGAAAGATTACCGCATAGTCTCCCGCTATAATCACTTCCAGATCATCGAAAAAAATCAAAGGATGGGAATCATGAATCCTCAGGGAAATATCATATTCCCCCTCCTTTACGAAAAGATCGATTCCTTCCATTATGGAATAGCCCGGGTCACAAAAGACAAGAAAATCGGATATGTGGATACTACAGGAAAATGGAAAATTCCCCCAGTTTACGACGATTTGTATTTATTCAACAGCTTTGGTTCAGCTCTAGCTTTACAAAACGGGAAATACGGCTGGATTAATAAAAGGAATGAAACGGTTATCCCCTTCCTTTACAAAAATGTCCAATCGGACTTTAATCGGAACGGACAAACCATAGTAAGTAAAGACGGACAGAAATACGGCTGTATCAACCTAAGAAATGAAACGATTTTAGATTTTATTTACGACCGGATCGAACTTTTTGACATCTATATGCTGGGAGAAAAAGATTCTTCTCAGGGTTTATACGATCTTCAGGGAAAAATCCTCCTCCCTTTAACATACGAACGGATACAAAAAAGCGAAGGTCCGGTTATTCCCTTTAAACAAAACGGGAAATGGGGCATTTACAAAAGTATTACACAAGAAAAAGTATATCTGCCTTATGATTCTATCGGAAGTTATCAAGAAGGACTAGTCTGCGTTACTAAAGACGATAAGTTTGGCTACCTCGATCTTAGCGGAGAACCCGTAATTCCCTTAAAATTCAATTTTGCTACCGGCTTTCACCATCAACATGCAAATGTAAGCACGCACGGTTATAGGTTCTCCATCGATAAGGAAGGAAATCGTATTCCTCATCGCCCTATCAATTATTTTTTCGGAATTCTCATAAATAAACTTTAAAACAAAGCCTTATGTACACAAAATTTGCACAAATATTGAGTGAAAAAAATGATTATCAACTCATTCACATTTATCAGGATAAAGAAAATTACCAACCTTTATTTGTAGAGCAACTCCTCACAGAAATAGAAAAACGTCAATTGATGCCCGCATTGGAGTTTATTGAAGAACTCCCGCTAGTGACAGAAGAAGAACTGAAATATATGCAGGAACATCCCGACGAATATATTCCTTTTGTCCGGCCTTATATCGAAAAAGAGCTCAATAAACGAGAAAAAGCAAAGGAACTGCCCCTCACACCTTTTTCTTCTTCTCTTCCACAAACAGAGGACAAAGCAGAGGATGAAGCGGATTCAACCACCCGCTTCAAAGGATATTTTATCGATTTCATTTTATTTACCTTATTGGAATTCGGTATTCTTTCTTCTGTTGAACCCAAAGATGACGATATTACTTTGCTGTGTATCGTTACTATTTTTCTGTATTATTTCCTTTTTGAATGGTTCACTTTTGCAACCCCCGGTAAATGGATAACAGGCACAAAAGTGGTCAAAAAAGACGGCAGTAGACCTTCTTTCGGATATATTCTGGGCAGGACAGCCGCCCGCTTTATTCCTTTCGACGCCCTGTCTTTTCTTTTTTATGCCAACTGGCACGATAAAATCTCCGGCACAAAAGTAATAAAAGTACAAAAAAATACTACCCACGTTCAGTCCTAATAAATTATACCTTTTTAATCCGTAAAAAAATGAAAACGAATATCACCCTCGAGACACTGACAAAAGCAATAACCTGGTCGGTCCTGAGTTTCATATTTTTCCGCCTGGCTTTAGTAATCACCAACGCCTTTTTTCTCAGTTCTTCCGATAAAGACTTTATCTATCTTCATCGGACACTCTATCCGTTTTTTTCAATAGGAAACGGGCTATCCAGATTTTTAATTATGGTGTTCACCCTTGGTTGGTTCTTTCTGGCAGGTAAACAGCTTCAACATCTGCTCCTCCGAAAAAAACGCTATACACGTTTGACAATAGCTCTTTCTGTCTGTTTTCTTCTCTACTATTTTTATCTTTATTACAATTATAATTATTTCTCTGACTGGTATTATGCCCAGACAGCTCTGATAATAGGCTTGGTCGTTTCCTATTTTTTGTTTACCTCCTTGTTTCAGCTTTTTAAATCGTCCGGACCGGATAAGAAAGAGAAGGACACTTTGTATTCCCCCTTTCGTTTTAAAATAATGATCGGCCTCTGGATAATTTCCCAACTTCTGTCCTATTTAACTTATATAAGAGAAGATGACTATGCCTCACTCATTGAAAAACTGATTGTTTACGGCATACAGATCGCCGTCCTCTTTCTATTTCTATTCCTGCTTCAACAATATTCCCGAAAAGCTTCTCTGCTTTCTCCCGGTCATAGCCCCCAAGAAAATTCTGTTTTTTCTCAGAAATAAAGAAAACTTTTCAAATAGAAACATTATGAAGACACCTACAAAATCAGGATTACTTTTTATATTCCTGTTCGTTACAGATACAGCCATAATCATTCCGTTATCGCTTCTGGCCAATTATTATTCCATAAGTCTTTTATTCGGCTGTATACTGATTTATTTGATGATCGCCGCTATCGTTTTAAATTTTAAAATTTTAAAACTATGTCAAGAAAACACTCTTTTTTCTTCTCTTTCTGCTTTTCTTCTACCCCTCTTATTGCTCATTACCTCTTGTTTCTATAGCACGGATTTCCCTCGCTATACGATTTATCAGGAAAACGAAAAATTAGGTATGGAGCATTGGCCCACGGGTATTAAATATACGGAAGCCATTTACGACTCTATTTCAGAAGAAATCCAGGCAGTCTCCGGTGCTACTTATATGTACGACACTTACGAAGGCCGGGGACACATTCAATATTCTTCTAAGCCGGTCTTCCAAACAAAAATATCCGGGAAAACCGGCATCAGGAGTATAAGGGAGGAAATTTTACCTCCCATTTACGATTCCCTCCTCATTCGTTCTCTGCCCGTAAAAAATCCTTACAACCACACAGAAATCAGCTGCGATTTTCTCATCACTTATCTCAGGGGAAAATGTGACACCTTAAGTTTCGGGAATTGTCCTTATCCCATCTCTATCCCTTATCAAAAGTACGATACGACCCCTGTTGATTTATAAATAACCTTTTCATAAGTAATTCAAAAATCGTTTATCAACTTAAAATAAAACTCTGATGAAAGGCAAATATGGGATTTTGTCCTTACTTCCCTATCCGAACATTCCGCCCCCTTAGCCTGGAGAAAAGCCCTTATCCTTTTCCCATCCTCTACAAAAGCTTTAACTCCGTTCCCCGTATTATTACACACTAGGGACGTGCCCTTTTGTGTAATTTTTATTTTTATAGGAAAAATATCCTTTTACTTTTGTAAAATTACACAAAAGGGCACGTCCCTAATGTGTAACTTTTGCATGGCTAAACTGTTTTACAGCTATCATGAGAATAACAGAATTTAAAAATCAGATATTACCCCTGCGGGATAAGTTATTCCGATTGGCTCTGCGGATCACTCAAAACCCGGCAGAAGCAGAAGATATTGTTCAGGAAGTAATGCTAAGGAGGTGGAATTGCCGGGAAGAATGGACTAAAATTGAAAGTAAAGAAGCATATTGCTGTACAATGAACCGGAAGATAGTATTGTTCAAAATTTTATCAGACAAAGTTCCGCATTCCAGCTCCTGATAGCTGAAGGAGAGTATTCTCAAGCATTAATAAAAGACGAAAATAATTTTATAAAAGGAAATCAGGGGGATGAGTTATTAAACATAAAAGACAAAGGAAAAGTAATAAAAATATTTGCACTGGCTAAAACGCAGAAAGACATTAAACAACTATTTATCAGTATTTTACAAGAAAAAAAATAAGTAGCCATTTTTCCACAAGTCAAGGGAAATTTTTCCACCGATATGATACAACAACTGGGAAAAATTTCTCATCCGTAAAAATTATTTTCCCGGGGGATCGACTGAACAGGCTTACCCTCCTCCCCCCGGGCAATAGAATCAGCATCTCCTTTCAGTTGTGGATCAAAAGTTGAAAAATTTAATTTTCCACTTTGTATACCATTCCCTATCGAAAATTTAAAAGCTTTTTTTCTTTTTCTATTTTCCTATAAAAATAAAATGTCCTCTTCTGGAGCAGTTAAATAAAAATAGCTACAACTCTTTTTCCCATCCAAACGTAACATATACGTCATATTTCTGTAACATAGTTGGTTTAAATTCGACCATTCTTTTCATTTCCTTAAAGTTATTGGTCACTCATGAAAAAAAATGGAAAATACGACACAGAGATTTATATAGAAAGAGATATCAGTTGGATGTATTTCAATCAGCGTATCCTGCTCGAAGCTGAAAAGACATCTGTGCCTTTACTCGAGCGACTTAGTTTCTTAGGCATTTATTCCAATAATCTGGATGAATTTTTTCGGGTCAGGGTAGCCACCCTCAACCGGATTATCGAATACAAAGGAAAAGCTATCCAACAGGAAAAAGCAATAACCATCAATACATTTAAAACGATAAACCGCCTGAATATTTGTTATTCTACAGAATTTGAAAATACATTCCATATCATCGATGAATCCTTAAAGCAAAATAATATCTGGCTGTTAAACGAAAAAGAGCTGAATCCAGAACAAAAAAATTTCATTTGTCATCTTTATCACAACCGGCTCAACGGATCTACCACTCCGCTTTTTATTTCTACTTTTCAACAATTAGACGAACAACCGGATGATGCCATCTACCTGGCAGTATTATTGAATTCCAAAAAGAATCCAGCTTCTGCCCGCACAAAAATAACTTATGCTTTTATCGAATTACCGGTTAAAGAATATGGGCGTTTTCTACGTTTACCGGATGCAGACGGTAAAACCTGTCTTATTTTTCTCGACGATGCAGTACGTTTTTGCCTACCCTTTATCTTCGAAGGGACTCCCTTTTGCGGATTTGAAGCTTACACGTTTAAATTTACAAAAGACGCTGAAATGGAACTGGACACCGATCTGAGAAATAGTGTGATGCAAAAGATCGCTAAAGGGGTAAAGAGCCGTAAAAAAGGGGAACCGATCCGATTGGTATACGATGCCTGTATGCCGGCGAATATGTTGAAACACATCGCCCGGATGCTCAATATCGATAAATGGGATACCCAAGTAGCAGGAGGCCGGTATCACAACATGAAAGATCTGATGAAATTTCCGGATTGCAACCGTAGGGATTTGAAATATAAACCCTTATTGCCAATTTTTAAGCCCGAGTTTACCAGTAGCGATAGTCTGTTGGAAATCATCCGGCAGAAAGACCGTTTTTTACACTACCCTTACCATAGTTTTTCTTCTTTTTTAAGGGTACTGAGAGAAGCGGCTATCAGTCAGGACGTCACGACAATCAAAATGACGCTTTACCGGTTGGCAAAGGATTCAAAAGTAGTCCAAACCCTGATATCTGCTGCCCGAAACGGTAAAAAAGTAACCGTAGTAATTGAGTTGCTGGCCCGTTTTGACGAAGCCTCCAACATCAGTTGGTCCAAACAGATGCAAGATGCCGGTATACGGGTCATTTTCGGAGTAGAGGGGCTGAAAGTACATTCAAAATTACTCTTTATCGGAAGCAAAAAAGGAGATATTGCCTGTATCAGTACAGGTAATTTCCACGAAGGAAATGCCGCTCAATATACCGACGTCACTTTGTTTACCGACCGTAAAAAACTGGTACAAGAAGTAAACGCCGTATTCACTTTTATTGAAAAACCTTATGTTCCCGTACATTTCCGGGAACTACTCGTTTCCCCGAACGATATGCGAAAACAATTAATCCAGCGTATCAACCGTGAAATAAAAAATGCAAAAACGGGAAAAACAGCTTATATACTGGGAAAAGTAAATCATATCACTGATAAAATAATAATTGAAAAATTATACGAAGCTTCTACCGCCGGAGTCAAAATTGATTTACTTGTCCGCGGGAATTGTTCTGTTGTGACAGGTTTAGCAGGAATAAGTGAAAATATCCGGATAAATGGAATTATCGACCGCTATCTGGAACATTCCCGTATTTTCATTTTCGCCAACGGAGGACGTGAAACTTACATTTTAGGCTCAGCAGACTGGATGCCCCGCAATTTTGACAATCGCATTGAGGTTATGACACCCGTATACGATAAAAATATACAGGCAGAACTCAAAAGAATTGTCGAATACGGATTACGGGATACCTATCAGGGAAGAATAGTAGATGGAAGCGGCCGGAATCTGCCGTGGATTCTCTCTTCAGGAGAACCTTTGCGTTCACAGACCGCATTATACGAATACTATTCGGAACAAGCCGGTCCCCAGAATAAACAATGTCAATTTTAAAACAATATTCTTATGAGTAAAATAAACTACGCCGCTATCGACATCGGTTCAAATGCAGTACGTTTACTGATAAAAAGTATAGATCCCGAGGTTGAATCGCCAGCATTTAACAAAGAACAATTATTACGTGTTCCTTTACGCCTGGGAGAAGACACTTTTTCCAAAGGTGAGATATCGGAAAGAAAAGGCAAAAAATTACACCGCCTCATTAAAGCCTACCGCCAATTGATGAAAATATATGAGGTCAAAAACTACCGTGCCTGCGCCACTTCCGCCGTACGGGATGCCGCCAACGGAAAAGAACTGATCAAAAGTATTTCCCGGAAGACCGGTATCCGGATTGAAATTATCAACGGAGAGGAAGAAGCCCGCTTGATCTATGACAACCACATCGAAGAAATACTCGACAAAAATACCAATTATATTTATGTAGATGTAGGTGGAGGTAGTACAGAAATCAGTCTGATCAGCGAAGGGAAACTAAAAAATTCCCGTTCCTATAACATCGGGACAGTACGTCTTCTGGAAGGCACAGTGAAAAAAAATACAACTGCCCGGTTCCGCCGGGATCTGGCAAAGTTTGCCACACTTTATCCCGAACTCCGCATTATCGGCTCCGGAGGAAACATTAATAAATTATTCCGCTTGGCCGATATTTCCACTCCAAACAACATTGAATTACCTGTAGAAAAACTGAAAAAAATCAACGAAACCCTCAAATCGTTCAACACAGAAGAAAGGATACAAAAATTCAGTCTACGTCCTGACCGGGCAGATGTCATCACTCACGCTGCGGATATTTTTCTGGAAGTGGCTACTCACGCCGCTGCTAAAATGATCTTGGTTCCGACCATTGGATTGGTAGACGGCATCATTGACAACCTCTATGCCCAAGACATAAAACAAGAAGAAACCAATGAGGGAAATCTCCAAAAAACACCTGTTTCCTGATTCTCTCACTAAAGTTAGTTCCGATGTCAGAGCTTATCATATGCTTCGTTGATAATTAATAAACGGATTTTATCTGAACTAACCGGAGGCTGGTTTTCTCCAGCCTCCGGTCAGTTTTTGTTCATTTTAAAAGACGAGAATACTCGTGCCAGGATCTGCTTATTATTTGCTTTCCTAGGGAATGGCTACTGCAAAAAGAAGCAATCCCGAATCCCACACAGCTGTCCAGTTTTTACTTTTAAACTGATTATCGATTTGGATAAATTTTTCCAGATTTAAAAACACGTACATATAATCTGCCGGGTTTGTCACCCTTGTAATACCCCGTAATACAATTACTCCAGAGGGTAAATCTTTTCTATTTTCCAAGGTACTGAAGGCTGCACATAAATATTCTCCATTATTATCTCTTGATCCTCCGCCCACCAGATAGCTTTGGGTTGAAGAAAGATAAATATATTCCAAATGTGGAAGATTACTGAAGTCGATGTTTTTAACCCGTGTATTTTCCAGACCGATCTCTTTCAGATTGCCACAATTTCTGATCGTAATTCCCGGTCCATTCAGATCGCTTAACGAATAGGTCGGTTCTGCCTTTCCTATCCCTTCCGGAATAGAAATACTTTCATTTGCCCATTCCGCAACAGGTCCCTCTACCTTGTAATAGCCATTCGCTTCAGGAGTACTGGCAACAGTTAATCCAGACGGTCCTTTAAGGGTTTGCGGTTTATAAACAGACCGGCTCGTAGCAAAAATTTCCAGATTTTCACAATTCTCCAATGTCACTCTGGAATCCAGCGTTCCTACCAAATAAAGTTCTCTCAGATTATTATAACCCGTAAAATTAAATTCCTGACTTATAAACCCCTCTCCTCCTATAATCCGGATAGATTCCAAAGCTTTATTCAATAACTTTATATCGAAATTTTCAGCACCTACTCCATGGGTAAGGTCGAAGGCAGTCAAAGCCGTGCTCTCTGTAGGAATTTCTTGTCTCCAATCCAAAATTTCTGCAATAATAATCCTGTGTTTCTTGCTTTCAGCAAAAGTATGAGTGGCAGTGAATTTATATGCTGAGGATACATTCACAGGTAAATAGTAGTTGGTCGCCTCCTCAGCGTCCTGATCCCAAATGACCGCAATATTCTTGGTTGTTGTTAAAGTAAATTCCGGAGTAGTACCCGTATAGTCAAATTCAATTAATTTCAAATACTTATCATCCGGATCCCATTTTCCCAAAGTAGGCCCGTAAATATTCCGAATAAATTCCTTATCCCGAACAGATAATTCAGATTTGCAATCTTCTTTATATTCGATGAGTGGAATATTTTGAGCTATCATTTCATAGAAAGGCCACGTCATTACCGATTCCGCATCGTAGGAATTCGTTTTAGATATCAAAAAAGCATGATCCAGAAGCGGGTCCAATACCATTTTTTTCAGTTCTTCCCAAGTGATATAATCCCCCAATTCTTTCTTCCAATATTCGCGTATCTTTGTCTCGTCCACATTGCCATTTTCGTCGGTAATCCAACCCGGAGTGAAATTTGGATGACGGAATTCCAATTCCAAACCAAGTACCTGTCCGAATGCCCTTAGTACGTCGCTGCGCTTAATCTTATCGGAAACAGAGTGCCATTGTGCAAAATGAACCGTAGGTTCTTGCTGTTGTTCGTATAACTGTATATGATCGGTTCCCGTTATTGCCCAACTCGACATCATGCCCGAAACACAGTCGAAGCCGATACGAATCAAGGCATCCTCATTATCCTGAACAAAATAGAATTTGACGCCTGCAACCTTTTCCCATTCTTTTACAGTCCCCTTGACTAACTCCCGATAATATTCCGTACCATTAAGAAATTTAACGGTAAGACTTTCTTCCGCTATCGGTCTGTTCCAAGTCTTTAATACATTCGCCACACCACGCGTTTCCGGAGCCGGATTCTCCAACCGGGCCATCCCGTAAAAATGCGGAATCACAGCTGTATTTTCGCCATCTGGCTGTCCTGGTTTAAGTCCGTCGTCATTGCTGCAACTGCAAAGCAAGAACAACACTGTCGATAATAAGAACAATCTTTTCATAGCTATTTATTTAATAAATAATGAGAATTCCAGTTTGTACCCATATCTTTTTCTCCTATCCCTTTATTTTCCTTCTTTCTCTCTAAAGGAAAACAAAAAATGTTGTGTTATTTTAAAACAGGTTAAATATAACAAAATTAAATTATAATTCAAAATATTATATTAATTTATAAATATTTAATACTTATTTACAACTAAGAAAATAAAAGAGGATAAAATTTATCTTTTAAAAGGCAAGTAAAAACAAGAAAACATCTATTTTCTGACTTTTCAACGAAAGTATTTTTATCTGTCGAGGTAGTATTGAATACTTCGCTGATAAACGAAACAAAAGTTACGGATAAAAAGAATCGGAACCGAAAGTTCGTCTATCAGCGAAGTGTTATGTTTTTCTTAAAAAAGTATCTTTTCAGAAGTTGTTTTTTATTTCTTATTGAATTTCTTTCACTAAATATACCAATGAAGGAAAATGGTCGCTATAACCATTTTGAAAAGTTGACCCGGAAAAAGTCCGGAAAGGATAACCTTTATATTTTCCTTCTTTCTGAATCAAAAAATCCCGGTTAAAAATTTCCACTTTCCAGAACTTCAAAGTAGAATAATCTTTTCCCAATAATCCATAAGATAAAATTTGCTGATCGAAAAGATTCCATTGATCCTGATAACACAGAGAACCAATTCCTTTATCCCATAAAGCCCAAGTAGCATTATAAAGTCCGCCGGCTTCCACCTGGCTTTGTTTTTTACGGGCATTCAACACTTCCCGGCAACTTTTATCATCGGGATCGTCATTAAAATCCCCCATAATTACAATTTTCGCATTCGGATCGATCCGGTAAAGGGAATCTACAATATGCCGGGTAATAGTAGCCGCGTATTCCCGCAAAGGAGAAGACTTATCTCCCCAACGGGACGGCCAGTGATTTACAATGACATGAAAAGCCTCTCCGGCTAAAATTCCACTTACCAGTAACTGATCCCGGGTTTTAAAAGTAGAATCCGTAGGCAAACGATAAGGATAAACCCGGGAAGAAGTCAGACGAAATAATTTGGGATTATACAATAAAGCGACATCTATTCCCCGACGATCGGGTGAATCGTAATGTACAATTTCGTAACCGATTTTTGCTATTTCTCCGGTCTTCACCAAATCTTCGAGTACTCCCCGATTTTCTACTTCCCCTACGCCCAATACTGCCGGTCCGCCCGGACAATATTCCCGGGCTAAACGGGAAATCACCAAAGAAAGTTTAGCCAGTTTTTGCCGGTATTTCTCCGGCGTCCAGTTGTAAGCTCCCGTAGGAGTAAAATCCTCATCCGCTATTCCCTCATCGTCCTTGGTATCAAACAAATTTTCCAGATTATAAAACCCCACAGCATAGACACCTAACTTATGTTGGGCAAATAATGGAAGGGTGATAAACAACAATCCGATACAATACAGGTACTTTTTCATAAAATTTGTATTTCGGCTTAAAAGTCCCAAAGTTACAGACCGGTTACTTCCGTTTTTCTATCACTTCAGGACTTATCAACTTATTTTTTCAAAGGATCCGGAACAATCGGGCCATCTCCGCCACCTCCCTCCTGCGGATCCGCAGTAAGCTTGATATTATCTAAACGCAAACCCAAAGTATTCTGACCGGCAGATGCAAAAAATTCAATCGTAACGTTTTCTGCAATTGGAAGATTATCAATCTCTATGCTGTAAAATTTACCATTGTCTCCATTGGCATTCGATACCGGAATACTGGGCACGTCCAAAGCTGTTCCATTACATTTTACCGTCATCGCATTCAGATCCATAGCTTCCCCGGCGCTGTACAAATTAGCTGCCACTTCATAACTCAACACAATCCTCTGATGTCCCGTCGTATTAATTCCGCTTATCGTCAGATAAGCATCTTTATTGGCCGGGAACCAAACATGGGCTCCATTCCCTCCCGACATACTCCGGATATCGGCATTTCCGGAAGCATCACTATAAGTTATAGGACTCTTCATATCAAAATCCGTAAAATCAGCAATTTTAGGTCTGTTTCCCGACGGATAATATCCCTCTCCAAAGGTCTCCATAAAAATCACGGTTTCTTCTCCTACCGGAGGCTGTTGTCCTTCTCCTTCAAAAGAACCGATATCGTCTCTTGTGCGCACCGTCAACTGCCAGGAATCATTAAAGCGACCTAAAATTCCGGTTATCGTACCGGTTCCTTCCGGAAGTTTATCGGAAGCAAAATCTGCATAATTACTGGTACGTACGTCTATCGCATTTCCCTGAGCATCTTTTAAGACTTGGGTTCCGTATCCCGTAGTAGGAGCAAAGGTGCCTTTTCCTCCGTTTGTGAAAGAAACCCCATTTAATTGGACTAAAGTGTAAGTCAACCGCTCGACATGCTCGTTCAGTTTACTGATATCATTGGCTTGCACCGGCACTAATTTCGTCTCATCGGGCCAACCATTTAAAAATACATGAGCAACAAAATCCTCCCAGGGAGTCCGATAAAGATAAGCCCCCGGATAGCCCAATTGCAACTGTCCTCCATAAGCAGATACACACATTCCCTTTAAATCCACAAACACTTCCTGCCCTACCCGGTAAGTCGTATATACACTATTCTGGTCTACACTGATGGGAATTCCCCCCGTACTATCCTGAACAAAAATTTGCTTAAAAATATTTCCGGACTCATCGTTAGCGCTAACGATGGCTTTCACGACCAACTCCTCTTCAATCGTAATCGGATTATCCTGAGTGGCAGCCGCATAGTCTTTCTTTAAAGCGGCAATGGTTATATTGGCATCTGCTCCTTCGTATTTAGGTTCATTTAACGGAGGCATATCATAATCCCTCTCACAGGCCACTATAGCCAGCGTCAGCAGAAACAAATAAAGAATTCTCTGTAAAGTTTTCATATGAATATTTTTTAATAAATTACTGAATAATAAAACGGCCTGATTTTAAAATTTATAACTCACATTCAGGAAGCAATTGATACCCTGCATATAATAATATTTGGACCCGAAGCGGTTCGGGTAGGTAATATCCATGCGTCCCTGTTCATATCCTCCGGTCCGTATATTTTCTTTATTCAAAAGATTATTGACCGACAAGTTGAAATTAATAGAACTTCTACCCGGCAAATAAAATATTTTGCCAATAGATAAATCGATCGTATAACTGTCGTCAAAACGTTCCTGATCCACCAAAGAGCGATATGCTTCCATTGTTTCCGGGACCGTCGGATCCACATTATCGTAATTGGAAGCCAACCGGCGCAAAGGAGCCACCTCTATATAATTCCGGGCAAAACCGTTTATATTAGCTCCCAAGAACCAATATTTGATAAAATAACGTAAGCCGAAAGTACCGGCAAATTGGGGTGTTCCCCCTACATAAAAGTTCCTTAAATACACTTTTTCTTCCCGGTTGTCAATCTTCCCGTTTTCCGAATTAATAGTCCCCATGGGATTATTGTTATAATAATATTCCGATAAGGTTCCTGCTAAATCGAAGCTCCAGTGATTATTGAGTTTATAAGTAAGTCCGACTTCCATTCCCCGATGAATCCGGTTGATCCCTGTCACTACATGATTAATGAAGGTTCCGGAAATGCCATCGTAGTAACTGATCCGGTCCATCTGATCGTAGAAATTGGTCTGAAATACCCCTACACGCCCATTCAAAGAAGGTAATGAAAATACATAATTCAGGTCGGCAGAAAAATAACTTCCGCTTTTCAGGTTCTTTACGGTTTTATCCGTTATACGGGGAGACACATAAGAATTATTCGGCAGAGGAGCTTCTGTGGCATAACTGATATTTCCCGTAATAAAATGCCTTCCATTGATCTTATAGGTCAGTCCTCCCTTCAATGCAATATCCGTAAAGGAATGGGAAGCGCCCTTACCATAAGAAGTCGTCGGATAACGTCCGTTTCTCATCTTTCCATCCCGTTGGAAATAAGTATAAGTCAGTTTAAATCCGTAATAGTAATCGAGCTTGCGCGTACTGTACTGGTTTAACACCCAAGCATTAGCCGAATAAATATTCAGATCGAAATTATAACCGAACTTATCTCCTTTCAGCGCCTTCCGGTCGGGATGATTTAAATTATTCTGAAGCTTTTCCGGATCTCCGGAAAAATCCTGTTCTGCAAATTTATCAATATCCAACACATAATGAGCCCCCAATAAATCGTCTACAGTCTTAAACTGCCGGGAAGTCGTCGCTCTCAACCCTATACCGGCAAACAATTTCATATTGCCTTTCATCACAGCATTCAAAGTCGAGTTAAAGGAAGTTTCGTACAAATCACTCCTTCTCTCCTCCACCATATAAATAGCAGATCCATTTCCCTGGGTTATATTCAATTCATTGGCCCGGTATAATTTATCCCAGTTGATTTGGGTAAAGGTCCGGTTTTTACTCCTCCACAAAGCCGCATATTGTTCCTGGATAACCGTATCTTCAAAATAAGAAGGCAAATAACGGTAATAATCGGGTCTCGGGTCGGGACCGTTATACCAGTTTAAGGCCGTATTGCCATATCTTCCGTAGTGAAAAGCGATGCCGGAAGTAAGACTGGTATTCTCATTGATTTTCCAAACATGGGACAAAATCACCGTAGGATCGAAGGCCTTTACAACTTTGGCATTCCTCCGTTTGCCATTCTGGTATCCCCAATTAGGATTATAGAGATTATTTCCGGTCAGATCATACACTTCCTGGTAGGAAGCTCCCTGTTGTCCTCTCTCCACCGGTGAACCGAAAGTCGTCAGCGACAAACTGTGACGTCCTTCCTTCCATTGTTTCTCCACCGATAAGGCATAAGAAAAGTTCCGGTAATAGGTACCTTCAATATTCCCTCTGTCCGAATAACGTCCGCCGACAGAAACAGTAAAAGCCCAGCCTTTATCAGTCAATCCCGTAGAATAAGTTGCCATTCCCCTCAGATAATAGTTTCGGTTGGTATAAGAAAGGGTTACCTTCGTACCCGAAGCATTGTTTCCAGCCCGCATATTTATATTTTCAGCTCCTCCGATCGAACCAAAGGTAAAAGCGGAAGGACGGTTGTAATTTGTAACATCCCCATTGCGGGTCATATCATTCAAAGCGCCGATAGCGGCATAATTGAATACTCCTCTCAGCTGGTCGTTAAAACTAACCCCGTTTATATATTTTTGCTCATAATAGCTATCGTATCCTCTTACCCGGAAACGTGCAGGTGACAGTTGATAAGCAGCTCTGTTCAAATAAACATCGTTGGACAAGATGACGGTAGAGCTGATCTCCTGCGAAGAACTCTCAGCATCGTCGTCTGTCAATACTTCATCGATAACGCCTACTAACGACATATCTTCAACGGCGTTTAAATCCACCACCTGAACATCATTCAGAACAGTAGGCATTCCTGCTAAAATATCCACAGGGATTTCCTGCGGACGAATACTAGCAGCATTCAGGGAAAGAGTGTCTTTCCCCACAGCTACTTTCTGAAAAGAAAACAGCCCTTTGGAATCGGTTCTGGTCTGCCGATCCTGCCCTCTTAAGGTTACAATAACCCCCGCTACCGGCTTTCCTGTCACCGAACTGATCACATTTCCCTTTACTTCTGCCGGCTGTTGGGCATAAACGAAAAAAGGGAAAAGGAATACTATAAAAAATAGTAGTTTTTGCTTCATACTCCTCGTATTTTCAAATTTGTTTTGGATAGACTCCGAAAAACATGTATGTATGCTTTTAATTCCGCACGCCAAAGCTTCTCTCTTAAAAATTCTAGTCAAGAAAACAAGCCTCCCGAATACCTCAACTAAACATTCTTTATAACCTCATAAAAAGAGAGAAAGAGGCTGCTAAAATCACTTTTAGCCAGCCCCTTTATTTTAATTCATTTTTATTTATCTCCGACAAGTTTTATATCATCGATACGTAAGCCAAGATTGTTGTCAGCCCCTAAAGCTACAAATTTTAGTTCAGCATTAGCAGAAGCCGTCATCCCGGTAGAAATCACCAACTCATAAAATACATTCGCATCCCCA
Organism: Odoribacter laneus YIT 12061; assembly: GCF_000243215.1. Taxonomy (GTDB): domain Bacteria; phylum Bacteroidota; class Bacteroidia; order Bacteroidales; family Marinifilaceae; genus Culturomica; species Culturomica lanea. The sequence goes on from NZ_JH594596.1 coordinate 1,464,174, forward strand.
TTATCCTTGGATACTACTTTACTGGGAACCGTCAATTCTTGTCCGTTCCAATAAACTTTCAGTTTATTCAAATCGATACTCGTTCCCGCATTATATACATTTGCAGCGGCTTTGTATGTCAGTTTGATATTGGTATACCCGGCAGCATTGATGCCTGAAATTTTTAAAGAAGCATCTTTATCGGCAGGAAACCATACATTATTGTTAGCTGTAGATTTTAAATAACGAACATCAGCCGTTCCGTATTCATCGCTGAATATAAGTCCTACACCATTATCAAAACCCGTATAACTACCGATTTTTACTTTAGAACCACCAGACAAATCCTGACCATCAAAACTTTCGGTAAAGATATTCTGTGTCTGAGGCGTTCCGGATTCAGCTCCGCCAACTTGTTCCGTTACATTAGAAACTACACCGCTTTCCACATTTCCCAACACTTTTACGAACTTTCCTTCTAATTCCGGATGGTCTACCAAATTCAAAGCTTTCTGAATATCACTCCCGTCTACCAATTGTACCAACACACATTTAGAGGGATCGGTTTCTCCTGCTGTTTTCGCCAGCAAAATATTGGTCTTGACCGTATAGGCTCTTGTTTGCTGCACACCGGCTACATATCCGCCTACCCATACATCATTCTGAGTCAAAGTTAAAGCCTGATCCACAGTATACGGATTTTCTTTGCTTCCATCTCCCGGAGTGGTATTTCCGAAATCAATATTGATATTCTGTTTCGGAGCATCTATCCAATCTTCAATTGTAGCGCTGATAGAAGCCGTTACGCCCCCACCACTGTTTCTTAACTCCACATCATAGGTATATTTTTTGCCTTTTGCATATTCCTGATTTGCCGGAATTTCCCAACGGAAAGCACCTGAAGGCAAAGTAAATACAATGCTTCCTCCATTTAATGCCGCAACCGGCAGAATAATGGCTTCTCCCACTACACCTTCCACGGCAGGACTCAGCTTCACTGACAGTTCTTTTCCGGAAGCATCCTCTACGTTCAGAGTGCCATCAGCCAAGGCAAATGTAGCCTGTGTCTTCATTCCACCCAGAGTGATACTCAAACCCTCCAGACTGGAAATGCCCGTACCGGCTTTAATATTGAATACCATTTTCACCAACTGATGGGAGAAAGACAAGGCAGCCGCCGCATTGTCCTTATTCAGTCCTTTAGCGTTATTGGCATACAACAAATCGATAGCCGGTTGAGAAGTCTGATTCTCTACATTTACCGCATACTGATAATTGTTAATGACAGTATAAGGATAATAAGCAATAAAGTCAACATTACTGCCATCTGCCGGATAAGAAATAGTCTGTCCGACAGCAGGCGCAAAACGACCATCTCCTGTAGCCGTTACATATTCTTTATTTGCAGCCCCGTCTACAATATTTGCATCCGATAAAGCCTGTCCGGCTTTCAGCATAAATACACCGATAGCGTCGTCGGAATCCCAACCACTACCTGCAGCTCTCGACGGAATCAATCCCTCGATCGAAGAAGAAAATTTCACCGTTAATCCGTCATCAGTACGGACATCTTCGTCATTATCGCAGGCTACGAAAAACAACGAAGATAACAGCATCATTCCTAAAATGTTTTTAATTTTCATAATTTTTGTTTTTATTATACTAAAAATACTACTAAAAGCGGTGCTTTTAAAAGCATACAAATAAACATTCCTTTTGTTACTTTTTATAAAACAGAATGTCACATTTCTGTTAATTCCAACGACTTGTTTCAATTTTCGCTTTCACAGCATCTGTAAGTCCCGGGAAAAAAGTAAAACCAGTTTCTGCTTCCAACTCACTAACAGACATTCGGTAAGCATTGTAATCAGTATTCGAAGGGGCTTTATTATTCATTTTAAATCCTATCGTATAGTAGGTATTCCCCACTTTTTGAGCCAATGCTTTAAAATAATATTTCGGTTTTGCCACATTCTTTTTATCGTTATCTTTTACATAAGTAATATTCCGATCCGTATCGGTGGTCACCATAGCCCCGGTCACCACATACAAGGTGTCGCAGGTACGCATCCACGTTCGGATCCGATTTTCCAACTGCGCCCACATACCTTGATTCAAGGTAGAGTTCTGGGCTGTCATATTACTGTAATAAAAAGTAGTCGCATTCCCGGCTCTGCTATAATTGCGGTCTGCGCTCGGAATTTGATGCCCCCGGTCAATACCGGAAATACCAAATGCGTTTTTCAAATAAGGCTGCAAACTGGGCTTGATTTCCGGATCATAACCCCAACTATCCCAACGGCCTGAACTGACATAAGAGGCATGCAAAGGATAAGCGACCCAATAAGCCAATTTTTGAATCGTATCATATAACATTGCATAATTTCTGACTCCCGCCCGGTCCGGTAAATAATGAGTCACATAAATTGTATTTTCCATATCACCCGTCGGAGTCTCAAACCAAGTCGGCAAAGAAGGTTTTTCTTCTGCTCCTCCGTTTTTTAATACAATATCATAGGTGTAACGCTTCCCTTTCTCATAGGTAAATCCTTCCGGAATTTTCCAATCGTAAGACTTTGAATGAAGATTAAAACGAATAAAAGCTCCTTTTACGTCCGCTTCCGGCAAAACCATCGCCTCTCCCACTTTTCCTGTTTCTGTAGACACCAAGGGAACGGTGATCTCCCCTACGGAACGGTCGTCTATGACCAAGGTACCCTCCGCCAAGGCAAAGTCGGCCTTTGTCTTTAAGCCGGAAAAAACCACGTTCAAACCGGTCAGGTCTTTTATCCCTTCACCGGCTGTGATATTCAATATAACCCGGGATAACTGATGAGAAAAAGACAAAGTAACCCTCTCTTCTCCCATGGCCAATCCTTTAGCACCGTCAGCATACAACAAATCGACACTGCTTGCCGTCGGCTGATGCGCTAAATCGACTTTATAAATATAATCCGTCAGGTTTTCCTGATAAGGATAATAAGCAATAAAATCCACTTTACTTCCATCTGCCGGATAATAAATCCAACGAAAAGCCGCCGGTATAAACATTCCCTTTTCGCCGGCGGTATACTCCAAATTATTAGCGTCTTCTAAAATAGTAGCAGCAGAAAGTAACTGCCCGTTTCTTTTCATAAAGATACCTATGGCATCCCCGCTATCCCATTTCGTACCCGTAACTCTGGATTGAATTTCTCCGTCTATTCCGGAAGTAAATTGCACCGGCAAACGATTTCTCTCTTTTTCCGAAAGGGAATTATCCTCACAAGAAATAAAACCTGACACTAAAAACAGGAGCGCACCTAAAACATTTCTAATTTTCATAATTTTTTTTATCTATCGGAAATTCTTCTTTCCGAATTTCCCGGTTCTCATATGATCTCAATTGTCGTTACAAAACAAATATACGAATGTTATATTTCTGTTAACAAATTATGACATAGTAATTAATTTGGGGCATTGAAGTTAGAAAAGAAAAAAGAGAAAAAAAAGAAAAAAGTTCAAAACTTTAATTGAATTTTTAAACAATTAAAGTTTTGAACTTTCAAACAAACCTAAGTCTAAAATCTACTTTTTCCGGTCCAATTTTTCCAATAATACCTGAACGGCCTTTTCCAATTGCTCGTCCCGGCCTTTAACAATTATATCCGGCTGATTCATTATTTTCACATCCGGTTCCAACTGCTGGTTCTCCAAATAAGAGCCATCGGCTAAACGATACCCTACAATCGGAATACCAAAAACCAAAGAGGGATCCTGCAAAGTCTCCCAAGAGACACTTGTCATTGTTCCCGGTACCGGCATGCCGACCAATTTCCCGATGTCTTTATGTTTATAAACCCAAGGCGTTCCGTGGGCATTGGAATAATTGGCTTCTCCGATCAACATCACCGAAGGCTTATTCCAGCGACGACTCGGCATATCACAGGCTTCTTTTCCTCTGACAACCTGGGTAAAATATTTTTCTCCGCTGAACAATACTTCAATATCTTCATGCAAACGGCCTCCTCCATTGAAACGGGTATCGATGACAATGCCTTCCCGTTCGTTGTATTTGCCCAAAATATCGGAATACACAGACCGGAAACTGGGATCCCCCATCGATTCAATATGTACATATCCCAAACGTCCTCCGGAAAGCCGGTCAACTTCTGCCGCCCGTTGTTTTACCCAACGTTTGTATAATAAATCGTTCCACCTGGAACGGCTAATCGGAATCACTACCTCTTCCCAATGTTTTTTCTCTGCCGGCCGATAAAGAGAAATCAACACCTTTTTCCCGGCCTTCTTATTCAATAAGGGAAAATAATCCATTCCCCGGAGGATTGCTACCCCATCAATTTTTTCCACAATATCCCCCGCCTTTACCTGAGAAGCTTCTTTATCAAAAGGTCCCTTATCTACTACTTCTTCGATATATAACCCTTCGCTCCGGTCATTCCAACGGAATAATAATCCCAATTCTGCCGTATTATCCCCCGAAGCAGCAGGCCGGTAACGTCCTCCCGTATGGGAAACATTCAATTCCCCTAATAGCTCACTCAGTAATTCCGAAAAATCATAGTTGTTGTTAATGTAAGGTAAAAATTTCTCATATGTTTTCCGTAAAGCAGGCCAGTCTACTCCATGCATGTCTTTGTTGTAAAAACGCTTCAGCTCCTGCCGGTATACCCGATCAAACATATAAGCCCTTTCCTCCGCCTTATCCAACTTTATCTCTGCCAAGAAAGTGATATTCTGCATTTTACCGGAAACAGGATTGAATTTCATCATTTTATTTCTTCCCAGCAAAAACAAATCTTCTCCTTTTCCGTCCCATTCCAGATGGGCCCAGCTTCCATTCAATTTGTGCAATAATTTAGTCTCTTTTTTCCGCATATCCGTTTCCCACAAGTCATATCCCTTTTCGAAAGTAGCCAGGTAATACAATTTCTCTCCTTTTTTATCGATAATAGCTCCTCCCAAGCTTGCAGAATTAGGGGTCAATCGCACTATCCGGTCCTCTATATTTTTCAATTCCACTTTAATATCGGTTACCCTCTCCGTTTTTTCTCCTTTCTCTTTTCTCGGATAAGCCAATTCATAATCTTCAGGGCTCATTTTATAACGATCATAGGCTTCCTGATTCAAAAAAATCAACATCACATCGTTCAGTGATCCCCAGGAAGCGTGATTCCGCATTCCGTAACGTTCCGAAATAAATAAAATAGCATTTCCCTCCAAAGCCCAGCGAGGACTGCCGTCTGTATATCCACTTTGAGTCAGGTTTACAATTTCACCTCCCTGAGCGCTTACGATCGCGATGTCTGAATAGGGATCGTGTTTATTACCGCTATATTCAAACACAAACCACTTCCCGTCTGGCGACCAGCTATAATCAAAATGACCGTTTGTATTGTATTGTTTTTTCCCGTCTGTAATTTGCCGGACCTTACGTGTTTTCAGATCGATCACCATTAAACGTGCGCGGTCCTCTATATAAGCCAACTCTTTTCCGTCCGGAGAAAAGGAGGGAGCAAAACGTTCCGTAGCCGAAGGTTTGAATAGAGCTTCTTCCCGGATTAAAGTCGCATTCGAAAAGTTAGGATCTTCCTCCCGGGCTATATGAGCCAGATAAATATTCCAGTTACCCTCTCTTTCCGAGGCATATGCCAACGTCCGATTGTCCGGAGCAAATGCTAAATCAGCTTCTCCCTGGGGAGTATGAGTAATTTGCTTGGTCGTCTGATAATCGACAGAAGTCACAAATACCTCTCCTCTTACAGTAAAAGCCACTTGTTTTCCATCCGGAGAAGAAATAGCCTCCGAAGCATCCTTTGTATACGACAGATATTCTACGTCTTCGATGTTCGATTCTCCGATAATTTCAATTTCGACTTTCCGAGGTTCAGCAGTTCCCTTTTTCACGTAGATTTCCCCGTCATAACCGAAACAAAGGGTCCCGTCGGCGGAAACCGAAAGGAACCTCACCGGATTCTTTTTAAAGAAGGTCATTTGTTTTACCTCTTCCGGACGGGAAGTAGAAAGTGTATATACATTCAAAGAACCATCCCTCTCGCTTAAAAAATAAATTTCTTTATCTCCGGGAGCAAACACCGGATTCCGATCCTCTCCAGCCCGCTGTACCAAAAAAGTATGTTTCCCGCTTGGGATATCGTAGAGGACAATATCCCGGGTTACGGAAGACGTATGATGCTTCCGCCAGGTATTCTCCGAACCTTTTACGTTTTCATACACAAAGGTTTCCCCGGAACGGGCAAAGTTGACATTTTCAGCCGCTACTGCCAATAATTGTTCCGGACGTCCTCCATCGGTGGAGACCTTATACAGTTCCGTCAAAAAGGCTTTCGGGAAAAGCGCACTCTGAGCCGGATCCTGAATTTGTGCCCCATATACGATATATTTTCCATCAGGAGTAAAAGCATAAGGGATCTCTTTGGCAGAATGTGTCGTTAACCGCCGGGGTTCCCCTCCTTCCGCCGGCATCAGGAATACATCAAAATTCCCGTTGCGTGCACTGGCAAAAGCAATTTGCCGGCTATCCGGCGACCATACCGGAGCAAAATCATAAGCCGGATGAGTGGTCAATCGTTGAGCTTCCCCCCCTGTCGAGGATACTTTATAAATATCTCCCTTGTATGCGAAAGCGATTTCTTTCCCATCGGGCGAGATCACCGGATAACGCATCCATAACGGAGCAGCAAAGGCAGACATCCCAGTCAATATACCTCCTAACAAAATTAAAAACACCCGCAAAGTCAGATTACCCAATAAAAGGGAACCTTTCAAAGTAAAAATTGTCTTCATTGAGATCAGAATTGTATTAAATTATGCACACGTTTGCGTTTCCTTAAGTATAAAATTTCTTTATCAGCCGGTAAAGGAAAGCAACTCTTTTTTACTTGCCTTAATATTCGGTTTTTTCTTCGCTTTCTCTCCATAAGCGGAATTCTTCTCCAGCCGGATGTTCCCGCCGGTTCAGGAAAGGGATAGTCCGTTCCGCTTCCGGTAAAGCAATTTCTTTATAGATAAAGGAATCGTCAAACCCTGCTTCTGCAGCATCTTCTTTCGTACAAGCATAATAAACGCTCTCCGGCCGGGCCCAATAAATAGCCCCTAAACACATGGGACAGGGTTCACAACTGCAATAAATTTCACAACCGGTCAACTGGAAGGTTCCCAACTGCCGGCAAGCCGTCCGGATGACGTTTACTTCGGCATGAGCCGTCGGATCATTATCCGGAGTAACCGTATTCCCGCAAGCTGCTACAATTTGTCCGTCCTTTACAATAACAGCCCCGAAAGGTCCGCCTTTTCCCTTTTCCACATTTTCCACCGCCAAGCGAATGGCCTCTTCCATAAATCTCTTCTCGTACATATCTTCACGTTAAAATCTTCAACCTCCTATCGTTTTGCTTTTACGCCCCGCTCTGCTTCTTTGCTCTTTTTTACCTGCGGTTTTTCTGCTCCAGTTGCCGGACTTACCGCCAATTTATGTGTTCTACTGTAAAGCACCATTCCTATTCCTAACACCACAAACGGAATACTTAACCATTGTCCCATATTCAATGCCATATCTGCTTCCCAAGCTTCTTGCGGCTCTTTGAGGAATTCGATAAAAAAACGGGCCGTGAAAATCAGGATCAAAAACATTCCGAAAAGGAATCCTAAATGTTCTTTTGCTTTGGTCCTCCAGTAAAAATGCATCAATATCCCGAAACTGATCAAATAGCAAATGGCTTCATACAATTGGGAAGGATGCCGGGGGGTAAGGGGATCGCTTATTCCAGAAGCATGGATAAACCGAAATCCCCAAGGCATATCCGTAGCTTTTCCGATAATTTCCGAATTCATCAGATTTCCCATTCGGATAAAAAAACCCGCTAAAGCAATCGGAATGACAGCCCGGTCTAATATCCAGAATACCGATCTCTTACTGACCTTTTTCGAATAATACCACAATCCGACAATAATCCCGACCGCAGCTCCGTGACTGGCTAAACCCTGATAACCTGTAAATTTAAAAGTAGGATCCCAACGGAAAGGCAGGACGATCTCTAAAGGATGCTGGCTATAATAAGCCCAGTCGTAAAACAAACAATGCCCTAAGCGGGCTCCGATCACAGTAGTGATAGCCACATATATCCACAACTTATCCAACCAAACCATACTCAGTCCCTCGGATTTAAACATCTTTTCTTCGATTTTATAACCGAATACAAAAGCCAATGCGAAAAGCAAACCGTAATACCGGATAGAAATTCCACCCAGATTAAAAATCTCGGGACTGACATCCCAGTTGATAAAGAGTGATAACATATTTTCCGTTTTAATGATCTGAAAAAGCTTTCTTGTTCAAGATATTTTCTCCCCCTGCTATTTTCCTTCTAAACAGTTGTCATGCGACCGGAATAAGAAGACCATTCTTAAACCGGTCCGCCCGACAAAAAGGTATGCTTACTGCCTCGTCTTTATGCATTTTTCCCGTGACAATTCTTATACTTCCGGCCGCTTCCGCAAGGACAGGGATCATTTCGCCCTACCTTGGGTCCGACTTTCACCGGTTCATGCTTCGGTTGTTGCTGATTCGGAGCCGTTGCCGGAGCCTCCGAACGCCCTTCTTTCAGCCGGCTCAGGTCAGTACGTTTCTCCCGGGCCTCCCGCACGTCTTCCGGTTCCTGCATCGGAATTTGTCCCTTCATCAAAGTAGATACTATCCCCCGGTTGATCTTTTCCACCATCGTTTTAAATAAATTATACGATTCAAATTTATAGATCAACAAAGGATCCTTTTGTTCATAAGCCGCATTCTGTACAGACTGCTTTAATTCGTCCATTTCTCTCAGCTGTTCTTTCCAGGCATCATCTATCTGAGCCAGGATAATCGCTTTTTCATAAGAACGCATCAAATCTTCTCCCTGAGAACGATAGGCCTTTTCCAAATTGGTCACCACACTGTACACCCGCTGACCGTCGGTAAACGGCACTACAATATTTTTAAATACATCCCCACGGTTTTCAAATACGTTTTTAATGACCGGATAGGCCTGCCGAGCAATATGTTCTACTTTACGAGTATATACTTCTCTCACTTGCCCGTACAACTTTTCAGTCAGATCTTCCGGTTTCAGTTTCTGGAATTCCTCGGGTTCTATGGTAAAATCGATCGTCAGCACCCGCAATATCTCCAATTTAAAACCTTCCAAATCATTTTCCGGCTGGTATTCATTGACAATCGCTTCGCAGACATCATACATGTCGTTGGCCACAGCCACCCCGATACGTTCTCCCAACAAGGCATTCCGGCGCTGTTTATAGATCACCGTACGTTGGGAATTCATCACATCGTCGTATTCCAACAAGCGCTTCCGGATGCCGAAGTTGTTTTCCTCCACTTTCTTTTGTGCCCGCTCGATCGAATGAGTGATCATGGAATGCTGTATAACATCCCCTTCTTTATGCCCCAAGCGATCCATCACCCGAATAATCCGCTCGGAACTGAACAAACGCATCAGATCATCTTCCAGCGAAACAAAGAACTGAGAAGACCCCGGATCCCCCTGTCGTCCGGCACGCCCCCTTAACTGCCGGTCCACCCGACGGGAATCGTGACGCTCCGTACCGATAATTGCCAAACCACCGGCATTTCTTACCTCCGGACTCAATTTGATATCGGTACCACGACCGGCCATATTAGTTGCAATCGTCACAGTCTTCGACTGACCGGCTTCCGCAACAATATCCGCTTCTTTATGGTGCAACTTCGCATTCAACACATTATGAGGAATATTCCGTAATTTCAACATACGGCTCAACAATTCCGACACTTCTACGGAAGTTGTTCCGACCAATACTGGACGCCCTAAATCAACCAAACGTGTAATCTCATCGATAACGGCATTGTATTTCTCCCGCTTGGTTTTGTACACATAGTCGTTGGCATCTATACGAACCACCGGACGATTAGTCGGAATGACCACTACATCCAGTTTATAGATATCCCAGAACTCTCCGGCTTCTGTCTCGGCCGTACCCGTCATACCAGCCAGCTTGTGATACATACGGAAATAATTCTGTAACGTAATCGTCGCAAATGTCTGAGTGGCCGCTTCTACTTTTACATTTTCCTTTGCTTCTATAGCCTGATGCAAACCGTCGGAATAACGCCTTCCTTCCATAATACGTCCCGTTTGCTCATCCACGATTTTCACCTTATTGTCAATTACCACATATTCGATATCTTTCTCAAACAATGTGTAGGCTTTTAACAACTGGTTCACCGTATGCACCCGTTCGGATTTTATGGCGTATCCCTGTATCATTTCATCTTTCTTCGCCAGTTTTTCCTGCTCATCTTCCACCGTTTTCTCAATCTCGGCAATCTCTTCTCCGATATTGGGCAAGATAAAAAACCGAGGATCCTCTCCGGCAGCCGTAATCGTATCGTGCCCTTTGTCCGTCAAATCGATAGAATTCAGCTTTTCATCGATCACAAAATACAAAGGATCCGTAATTTCCGGCATTCTCCGGTTGTTTTCCTGCATGTATTCGTTTTCCGTCTTGATCAGCATAGCCTTATTTCCCTGCTCACTCAAGAATTTGATAAGCGGCTTGTATTTAGGCAAACCTTTATGAGCCCTCAACAACAATACGCCTCCTTCTTTTCTCTTCTTCGGATCGTCGCTATTCAACAATTCTTTCGCTTCATTGAAAATTTTCGCTACCAACTCCCGCTGCATCCGCACTAACCTTTCTACCCGGGGTTTATATTCGTCGAACATCTGATCATCACCCTTCGGAACAGGACCGGAAATAATCAAAGGCGTACGCGCATCGTCAATCAACACGGAATCGACCTCATCGACAATAGCATAATTATGTTTCCGTTGCACCAAATCCTCCGGATTGATCGCCATATTGTCCCTCAGGTAATCAAACCCGAACTCATTATTCGTACCGAAAGTAATATCAGCCTGGTAAGCCTTCCGTCTTGCCAAAGAATTCGGCTGGTGTTTATCAATGCAATCTACCGAAAGCCCATGGAACATATACAGAGGTCCCATCCACTCGGAGTCACGTTTTGCCAGATAATCATTTACGGTCACCATATGTACTCCCCTCCCGGTCAAAGCATTCAGAAATACGGGCAAAGTTGCGACTAAGGTTTTTCCTTCACCCGTAGCCATTTCAGCAATTTTCCCCTGATGAAGCACAGATCCCCCGATCAACTGCACATCGTAATGTACCATGTCCCAAGTTATTTCATTGCCACCGGCAACCCAGGAATTAAACCAGATGGCTTTATCTCCCTCTATCTCAACAAAATCGTGTTTTACGGCCAAATCACGGTCAAACTGCGTGGCCGTCACCTCAATTTCCTCGTTTTCTTTGAACCGGCGAGCCGTATCTTTCATAACGGCAAAAGCGACCGGTAAGAGGTCATTCAAAATATCCTCTACTTTTTTATCAATCTCCTCTTCCAACTTATCTATCCGGTTGTAGATTTCTTCCCGCTCTTCAATGGTAGGTTTTTCCTCTTCCACTTTCCGCTTTAAATCGGCAATCTCTGTTTCTTCTTCCCGGATATGCTCTTTAATCTTTACTTTTAATCCGTTAGCCACCTCCCGTAACTCATCGTTACTGAGGTTTTTTATTTTATTCCATTCGGCATTTACTTTTCCGACAATCGGCATCAATTCTTTCATATCCCGATCGGATTTGTTTCCGAACAGTTTTTTCAATACATCATTAAATCCCATTTTATAACTGATATTATAATTAACTAAATAGAAGGCTCTCCTCCCCGTTTGCTAAAAAATTCCCCTCTTTCTTCCCTACACTTTTTGTCCTTCAATTTTCTCCGGGAGCCCTGATCTTATGAGAAGTATAACAAGGAAAAATAATCCGTTCCTCGTTTGTATATTCGGAAGAAAAACAAACTGGATCAACGGTTATATCCGGCAAGCGAAAATATTCGGGCGACAACTCCCAACCTATATGTTCTTCCTCTTGATCCGTCACATATTCGGACACGACTTTTACCGTAGCCGTAATCACCAGCCTGCACCTCTCCCCTCTCAAAGGCTCGGGACTTCCCTGCACCTTTAAGGGTACCGCCACAACACAACCGGCCATGACGTACAATGCCGCTATCAAATATCTGTTCATTTCCACAAGCTACAAAGTTAGCTAAAAAGTAAAAATTAAAAAATGAAAAGCCGAAAAAGATAAAGAATTCGTCTTCAGACAGAGTTCTCCGATGAGTACTTCGTTGAAAAATACAGCTACGGTATACAAAAGCGAAGTTTCGGTCCGAATAAAATTTATCGTTACCTTTTAATAGCAAAATTTTATCCCAAATGAAGTTCCACTACCCCAATCCGAAAAGAAGTGTATCAGCAAGAGACCGAACAGGAAGACAAATCTACTTAAACTTACTTTTGCCATCCGTTGGAAATCAATGCCATTAAGGATAAGTAATCGTCCAATCCAAAGAATCCAATTGTTCCTTCGTAAAAAT
>NZ_JH594596.1:1477336-1523303 GCF_000243215.1 Odoribacter laneus YIT 12061
TTAAGGATAAGTAATCGTCCAATCCAAAGAATCCAATTGTTCCTTCGTAAAAATTTTACTTCCTAACATCATATTGTATTTAAAAACAGTATCAAAGGGGATTGTTTCCACTATTTTTGCATCAAAAAAAACATAGGAAATCCTTGGATCTAAACACCCACTATACTCTATATCCACTTCAAAACTAGGACTATATTCGTTTTTACATTCATGTGCAAATATTTTAAAGTCAACAGGAGAGCTAGCAATATTAGCATTATCAAATATTCCACCTTCGCAATTCCCTCGACGGAAATAGATATCCATATCCGAATAATTACAAATACGAAGTATTTGATGATTGGAGGGAGTATTCTTATATTCCCAACATCCTGTCAGAAACAAAACTAAACTAATAATAACAATTACTTTTCCCATATTAATTAAAAAGTTATTAGTTGATGTAAATTGTCCGGACCTTTTTCCGATAAAGGTTCTGAAGAACGATGCCCCATAAGGTCTGCATCTAAAGCCCTTTCAAATAAAAAAGTAAACTGACCGTTTTTATCCATAATATTTTTCATATCCCATTGATTTTCACTTCCTATAGGATTTTGCTTAAAATACCACTTTAAAACATTCCTTTTATGAAAATACCGGATAGCCCTTGAATTCGCATCCTGTTCCGTACTCGTATATTTATGCCTTTTGTTTTCCTTACTGCGAAATCTATCCCGTAGGACACTCAAAAAACTAGGAACTGCCACTTTCCAAAGGTAATTTATACCTATCTTCTGACTTTGCAGATAATGCCCGTATTCGTGCTGGAACAAAGGATTTGCCGGATCTGCCTCCAAATCTTTCCCGCCCGTAATAAAACTACCTAAAGCGACCCCTTGTCCATTACTTAATAAAGGAGTGGAAACAGTTGTGGCTCCTCCATAATAATCGACTTGGGTATCAGACAAATAATTTACGGCATTGGCATAAGTAAAGCCCAACAATGTCTGAGGCAATTGCCAGGTAAAACGGGATACGATTTCCTTCATCATGCCAAAAAAGTTCTGACCGCCCCCTGCCTTAAATAATCCTACTGTAATCTTCAACTCATTATATCCACTCGCAACTGCTTCTTTCAAAAATTTAGCATGTTTAAAATGCCCTTTAAAAATTGCAAAGCTGGATCAACATTAAACCAACGGCCGATTTCTGGATCATAATAACGAGCGCCAAAATCATACAAAGAAAGCATACTTCCCCCTAAACTTATATCCTGAAATTCTTTACCCGAATACAAATATTTATTCCGATTCAAATTATGGTGCTCAAAAGCCTTTCCAAAAGGATAATAATCCGTTTGCTGGACAGCTATCAAACTGTCATTTACAACTTCCAACAAAACCCGACTACTTCCTAAATGATCCATAAGCAAATAATTGTATTGATAGTCGTTATTACTTTTCCGTACAAAACCCTGTGGATGCATAATGTACGAAAGCTTATCCCCTTCGTACACCATCACATGCCGATAATATGTAAAAGAACTTCCTTTTTTCTGTGCTAATTTCTCGCCAGAAGCACTGTAAATATAGATAGTATTTTCAAAATCTTTATCTATTCTGTATGATAAATTTAATACTTTATAACGATTATTTACGATATTCATCCTCTAGCTTCCGAATATTTATCCTCACTTTCAGCTAATTTGTTAGAATGTATAAATAATTTTTGTAAAAAACCGTTTTTTTATGCAGCAAATTTGCTTCTTTTACGTCATATAGGCAGAAAACAAAAAGAATGAGCGACTATAAAACGATATTACGACAATGCCAGAAAAGAGATAGACGGGCACAACTCGAATTTTATATGCTGTTTTATAAGGGCGTGTATAATAGTGCCTACCGTATACTCGGTAATCCTCAGGAAGCAGAAGAAGTAATGCAGGAGACTTTTTTAAAGGTATTCGACCGTATAGAGGATTACGACGGAGAAGTCAGTAATATGGAAAGAATTTTAAAACGAATTGCCATAAATCATGCGATAGACCTTTACCGGAAAAGAAAGATTCAATTTATCAGTTTGGAAGATAATATATATGTCACCACAGAAGAAAATAACGAGGACGAAACCGAAATGCAATTGCAATTGATTGCAGACAAGCTAAAGCAATTGCCGGAAGGCTATCGTTTAGTACTTAACCTGCATCTGATAGAAGGATTAAAATACGAAGAAATCGCACAAATGATGCAACTAACCCCTTCAACCGTCCGTTCTCAGTTTGCACGGGCCAGAAATAAATTAATCGGACTAATTAAAACACCCTCTCCCCATGAGCAATTTATTAAATGAAAAAATAAAAAATCAGGCAGAAATTTTCGATACGGCTCTGCCACCCTTCGGACATTTCGAACGCTTTGAGGAGCGTCTTGAACGGCATGAACAAAGGAAAAACAGACATGCCCGCCGCTGGATCATCGTTACCTCAGCCGCTGCCACACTGGCACTGATTCTGATGTTCCAGTATTTTTATCCTATTCGCATTCCCTCTGCCACCACCGACTCGATTAAAGAAGTAACCACTTATTATAACCGCCAATTGCAGCAACAAATAAACGATATCGAACAAAATATCAATCTGGTCAATGAACCCGAACGCGATGAAATTTTAAAAGATATTACCGATATGGAGAATGAATCCCAAAAACTGGATAAGAAAGTCCCGGGCATCACAGAAGAAGAATATATTGCGTATATTATATCCCGCTATAATATGCAATTGGAATCATTGGAACATATCCAGACTATTTTAAAAAGTTTACCAAATTCTAAAAAACAAAACCTATAAATTATGAAGTACAAATCTCTATTTTTAGTAAGCAGTTTCCTACTGCTGTTCACCGCTTCCCTATGGGCTGTGCCTACAGAAGTAAAGCGAATCGTCAATAAAAATTTCAAAGTAAAGCCGAACTGTGAATTACAAGTAAATAACAGATACGGTTTTATCGTTATCAAACAATGGAATAAAAACGAAATCGATTTTTCCATTGAAATTATCGGGAAAGGGGAAAATCACAAAGTGGCCCAACGAATGGCCGATCAAATTTCCGTTGATTTCCATAATATGGATAAATTGGTACAAGCCACTACACAGATCGACAGACAACACAACAATTGTAAAAACTGCGGTATCACTATCAATTATACGATAAACGTACCGGCTTCTGCCAAATTAAATCTAACCAACAAATACGGGAATATCCAGCTCGATGAAACCACTCAGCCCTTTCGGGCAGATGTGAAATACGGGAATTTATACGCCGCCGCTTTGAAAGGAACTGACAATGAGATTACGATTAAATACGGAAATGTCGAGTTATCGGAATCGGAGAAACTCTCCTTGAATATCGGTTACGGGAATGCCCGTATGGATAAAATGACCTCCTTGAATTTAATCAGTGCCTATTCAAAATTCAATATCGGAACGGTCGGTTCCATAGAAATGACATCCAAATACGATAGGTTTACGATTAAATCGATCGATTCTTTTGTATTAAGCTCAGCCTATACAGATTTCAGTATTGATTACCTTGGGAAGCGCTTCGATGCTTCCAGCCTCAAGTATTGTAAAGTAAAAATTGCCGATGTGGCCCAGGATTTCAGCTCGATCTTAATAGAAGCAGCCTATACGAATATCCGGATCGGATTGGATAACCATTATAGTTTTATGGCGGATTTGTATACCCGCTACGGCTCCATACGACTCAACGGTATCAAATTATCGGATGTAACGCTGGACGACGACGATAGCCGTTATTCTAAAACGATACGGGGAAGAGTAGGCAAGCAAGAGCATCCCTCGGCAAAAGTGAATATCTCCAACTCTTATGCTGATATTATTTTCAGTAAATAAGAAACATAAACGATAAGCCGTACCTCCGAAGGCTTGCCTGACACTCGCTGACTAATGAATTTACGTTTTTCCCCTTCTCATTCTGATCAGAACGGTAATTTCATTAGTCAGCGAAATACGTTTTACCCGTTTGCCTCAGCAGCTTCCTATTCCTCTTCTCCATATTTCAGCATCTGTTCCAGGAAATTGTCTGGATAATGAATACGAACATCCGTTATTTCTCCTCCCGCTTTCACTAATGTATAGACAGGATTGATAAAACCGGCATAAGGAGGTACATTTAGCTTCCGGTATCTTTCCAGGACTTCCCGATGCAGTTCCTCCTCTACTTTGACTCCGTAAGTCTCTATCAGATCCCGGGCTGCCGGATAATCGCCTTCCGATTTTATACGCTGCACTTCTGCCAGAAGCTTTCCGAACAACATCCTCAAAGCCTCGTAATCGCGTATCACGAAATACGTTTTTCCTTGTTCCCGAATTTTCTCTATGACATTCGCCTCCTTCCCTTGTTCGTATACCCAGGAAGCGATCAACTGGCGGTTTCTCATATGTGCTTCCTCCAGGCTATCGCCGGGTTTAATCCGTGTCAATTGCGTCAGTAAGGCGTTGCGGATGTAAGTATCGTATTCACATTCCGCCACTTCCGGTCCGTTAATAATCCCTAATTCCAACAATTTCGGATCCGCAATATAATAAAGGGCAAAGAGATCCGCCCGGGCCTCTTCCAAAGTAGAATAATAATTTTTCAAAGCTTCAGTAGTCACTCCCGGCATCATCTTTCCCGAACCATGCCCCAGACACTCATGCAAATCCGTATGAAGGTTTCCTCCTTCATAACCGTATAATTCAGCTTTGCGTTTTTCTGCTTCCGAATAAGCAAATTCGGCCGTCACTCCCGATCCCTGTGAAGCCCGGTGATAAGCATAAGTAATATTGTCCAGGGTTACAGACTTACTCCCGTAACGTTCCCGTATCCATTCGGCATTCGGTAAGTTGATGCCGATAGGGGTAGCGGGATGGCAATCCCCTCCCAACATAGCCACTTGCATAACCCGGGCAGTAATCCCCGAAACCTGTGTTTTTTTAAACCGATCTTCTATAGGAGCATTTTTCTCAAACCAAAGCGCATTTTCCGCCAGTTTATTTGTCCGCTCACAAGCTGCAGCATCCACAATTTCCACAACCGACTCCCAGCTTGCTTTATACGCGAGCGGGTCGCCGTATACTTCGATAAAACCATTGATGAAATCGACAGGCGACTCCTGTTCCTGTAGCCAGGCAATTGAATAGGCATCGAAAACAGCCAAATCTCCGTTCTTGTAGTATTCGATCAACAAACGGATCACCTCCCTCTGCTGCTCCGTTAAAGCAAACTTCTGGGCCTTTTCCAGCGCTTTTACAATGTTCGTAATCTCATTACTGTATTTTCCTCCGATTTTCCATACTTCTTCTACCAACTTCCCGTCTTTTTTTACCAAAGTGGAATTCAATCCCCGGGAGATTGGCTGTCCTTCCCCACCGGAGGGGAGTTTATAAAAATCTTCCACTTCCTGCTGAGTAACACCGGAATAATAATTGTTGGCAGAAGCCTTCACCAAATCTTTCGCTCCGTCTAATACCACCCGCTTTGCCATGTAATCCCGGTCGAACAGAATCCGTTCCAGCCCTTCGAATTCCTTCTCCCTTCCGACAGCCGCTAGAAGCGACCGAAAGTATTCCTTTGAAAAAACCGGAATAAATTTATCCATGGAATAATGGTGATGGATCCCATTGGCAAAAAACACTTTTTTAGCATACAATACGAATGCTTTGAATTCTTCACACTCCCGGTCTCCCCGATAGTCCCGCAATATTTTTTCCAGCACCCGACGGATACGCAAATTGTATTTATTATTCTGATCCCATAAAATATCCCGTCCGGCCAAAGCCGCCTGGCTTAAGTAATAAATAAAAAGTTTTTCTTTTAAGGTCAAGCCTTCAAAAGCAGGGACCTGATAACGCAATATCCGGATATCGTCAAATTGCTCTGCAATGTAATTTTCAAAATTCATTTTCTCTTTCTAAAACGTTTGTAGTGATTTCCGGCTTTTTTCTTTTGCCTGTTCTTCTTTCATACGTTCCTCACACCGTAGCGGTTTCAACCGGCCTTTTTTCCGTCTCTAACTTTTCTGCTGTTCAAACCGTTCTAAAATTTCTCCGGATGCCTTTACAGCATGTTTATACCATTGAAAAGCAACTTTCACTTCTTCTTCCGGAGACAAATGCCAATCCAGGTCGCTTTCCCGGAGCCGCTGCATTACGCTATACATAATCAAAGCCGCACATACGCTCACGTTCAGGCTTTCCGTAAATCCGTACATCGGGACTTTTACAAATTCGTCGGCTTCCCGAATCACGTCTTCCGATAAGCCCGTCAGTTCTGTTCCGAAAAAAAAGGCCATTTTCCCTTTTTTTAAATCCAGATCGTCAATAAGCGTATCACGGGAATGAGGAGTAGTGGCAATAATACGGTATCCCTGCTGCCGGAGTTGCCGGAGGGCCGCCGGGGTATTATTCTTTTCTCCCCGGTAACGATGAAGAGTCAGCCATTCCCGGGCTCCTTGGGATACGGTAGAAGTCACATCGTATTTGTTCCGGTTCTCGATAATGTGTACGCTCTGTACGCCCATACAATCGGCTGTACGCATTACAGCACTCTGATTATGGGACTGGTATAGATCTTCCAATACTAAGGTGACATACTCCGTTCTCTCCCGGATCAACCGGGAAAAGAGCGCATTTTTTTCATCTGTCACAAAATTTTTCAGATATTCCACTTTTTCCTGCTCTGTCCTCATCAGCTTTCGTTTTCTCGTAAAAATATTTCCACAACGCAGCGACATGCATCGCCTGCATAATTTGATTTTCCATTAACAATTTCTTCACCTCCTCCGGTTCCAATAATTCTACAGCAATGTCCTCCGTCGCTTCCTGATGAGGTTCTCCTATTCTTTCCAGGTCGGTAGCCAGAAAGCAATATGTTAAATTGGTATGCGTACCCGGGTTTACCGAAAATACCATATAGGTTTCCCAATGTCCTTTTCCATATCCCGTTTCCTCCCACAATTCCCGCCGGGCCGCCTCTAAATAGGAGGAATCCGAATCTTCCACCACGCCCGCACATAATTCATAGCCGACCCGTCCCAAGCCATGACGATACTGTCTTTCCATCAGCAATTTCCCTTCCCGGGTAATTCCGATAACACAAACCCAGGCTGGATACTCCAATACATAGTATGAAGGAATAAGGCTTCCGTTTGGTAGCTCCACTTTATCCCGTCTGACAGTAAACCAAGGCTCTTTAAAAAGGTACTCCGATTGAAGCACTTTCCAGGGTTGTATCTGTTTTTTCCCCATTTTCAATCGTATTAAATTCGTCTGGTATAAAAATAGTAATTAAAATTCTGTACCCTATACCCGAAACGCCACTTTTCTCCATAAAAAAAGGGGCCCTTAAAAATTACTTTTCAGGCGGCCCCTTTTTTTATGTTAATCTGTGATCAGCACTTTTCTGCCAATTCAGCTCCAGCTTTAAATTTAACAACTTTCTTAGCAGGGATTGTAATAGCCTTACCTGTTTGAGGATTTCTACCACTTCTTGCACTTCTTTCAGAGACAGAGAAAGAACCAAATCCGATCAATGCAACCTTATCACCGTTCTTCAGTGCTTCACCTACTGTTTCAATAAAAGCTTCCAAAGCCTTTTTAGACTCTGCCTTTGTCAAACCTGCTTTTTCAGCAATAGCGTCAATTAATTGTGCTTTATTCATAATATTATTTTTTAGGGTTAGAATTTTTATAACCTTTCTCTCTAGGCAAATGTATATATTTTATCGAGGATGTCAAAGTTTTCAAAAAAAAAATCGTTTTTTTTTTAATTTTTTTACTATAAGACACTTTCGGCACACTTTTCACCGTCCATAGCAGCCGAAATAATGCCTCCGGCATAGCCTGCCCCTTCTCCGCAAGGATATAATCCTTCGATTTCCACATGCCTCAACCGATCGGGTAATCTCACTATTTTCAAGGGGGCAGAAGTCCGGGTCTCCACCCCCAGCAATACTGCTTCCGAGGTCAGAAAGGCTTTTGCCCTCTCTCCAAAGGAAAGCAATCCTTCCCTCAAACGCCGGGAAATCAATTCCGGTAGCCATTGGTGTATCGGAGAACTGTTCACGCCGGGTTTATAAGATACCCGGGGCAAGCGGTTACTGAATTTACCCCTCAAAAAATCTGTCAAGACTTGTGCCGGAGCCTGCAAATGTCCCCCTCCCTGCTGCCAAGCCTGCTTTTCCAAGGCTTCCTGAAATTCCATTCCTCCGAATAATCCGGCATAATGCATTTGTTCCAGCTCTTCCCGACCGATAGCCGTGACGATTGCCGAATTTGCCCAAGGCGTATTCCGGGCAGAAGAGGACATGCCGTTGACGACTTGCTGTTCCGGACCAGTAGCAGCAGGAACAACTACTCCGCCGGGACACATACAGAAAGAATATACCCCTCTTCCTTCCACAGGAGTTACAAAACTATATTCCGCAGCCGGCAACCATGGCCCCCTCCCTTCTTTTCGGTGATACTGCATACAGTCGATGATCTGCTGAGGATGTTCCAAACGCAATCCCACAGCGAAATCTTTGGGCTCCATATAAACGGAACGGGCCTGCAACATACGATAGACATCCCGGGCTGAATGCCCCGTAGCCAATATTACCTGTTCTGCGTAAATTTCCTCTTGTCCGGCCATCACTCCTTTTATCTGCTTACCCTGCAAGATAAAATCCGTAACCCGGGTCTGAAAACGCACCTCCCCTCCGTATGCTTCAATAGTTTTCCGGATATTCACGATCACCCCGGGCAATTTATCCGTCCCGATATGAGGATGAGAATCGATCAATATCACCGGATCAGCTCCATGATATACCAATATCTCCAATGCCCGCTGTACATCTCCCCGTTTTTTGGAACGCGTATACAACTTTCCGTCTGAAAAAGTACCGGCACCTCCTTCTCCGAAACCGAAATTAGAATCCGGATTCACCAAACCGGATTTATAAAGTTGTCCCAAATCCCGCCGACGCTCCTCCACACTTTTTCCCCTTTCCAATACGATAGGGCGATATCCCCTCTCTATCAAACGCAAAGCAGCAAACAAGCCGGCAGGCCCCGCCCCCACAACAATTACCGGTTTAGCTGTCGCCACATTCCGGTAAGCCGGTTTAAAAACCTTTTCTCTCTCCTCCAGACAGTCGATATGCACCCCCAACCGAAGCTGCAATATTACCTGACGCTGACGGGCATCCACCGCTTTTTTCAATAGATCGATATGCCGAATGCGTTCCAAACTTACCCCCACTTCCCTAGCTGCATATTCCCGAAGCAACTCCTGTTCAGCAGCCTCTTCGGGCTTTATCCTGATTTGTATTTCTTTGTACATCTCTCTTGAATTTAAACGTTCCTCCTCTTCCGGCCCTTTACCAAAGATATCCGGCGAAAATAGACATTTTTACCGGAACACTCCACCTTTTCGGTTTATTTTCAACCGGAAAACCCAACAGAAAATTTAATTTTATTCCATTTTTCTTATTTTCAGAAAAACTCCTAACTTCGTAACCATTAAAACCGATCCAAAATAACGCAAAAGGAAATCTTTATATCCGAAAGATATTCAAGGAAATGATTGAAAAACGAAGGTTTTAAACAACCGTTACATAACAAATTATAATCCTATGAAAAAAATAGCCTTGATTACCGGAGCAACTTCCGGAATAGGACAAGCCACCGCTCTGAAAGCAGCCGAAGCCGGATTTGAAATCATTATCACCGGTCGCCGTGAGGACCGTCTCCAACAGTTAGCCGCAGAAATCCGGCAAAAAGGAAGCGAAGTACTCTCTCTTTGCTTCGATGTCCGCGACGCCGAAGCTGTAAAAAAAGCCATCGAAAATCTGGATGACAAATGGAAAAATATAGCCGTTCTGGTCAATAATGCTGGTCTGGCCGTAGGAGTGAGCCCGCTCCAGGAAGGAATCCTGGACGACTGGGAAAGAATGATTGATACCAATGTGAAAGGTTTACTTTATGTCACCCGGGCCGTTGCTCCTCTCATGATTCAAAAAAACAGCGGACACATTGTCAATATCGCCTCGATAGCAGGGAAGGAAGTATACCCCGGCGGAAACGTATACTGTGCCACCAAACACGCCGTAGACGCCTTGTCCAGAGCCATGCGCACCGATATGCTGAAACACAACATTAAAGTCACCAATATCGCCCCCGGTATGGTGGAAACGGAATTTTCCCTGGTTCGCTATAAAGGAGATGCCGCAGCAGCCAAAAATGTTTATAAGGGCATGACTCCTCTTACAAACGAAGACATCGCCGATACCATTCTCTTTGCTATTACCCGGCCGGCTCATGTCTGCCTGAATGACATTGTCATCATGCCAACCGCGCAAGCCAATTCCAGAGACGTAAACAGAGAAGCTTAAGTTTCTGTAAACAACGTATTTGCATTCTGATAAAGAACAAGACTTCAGTCCGGATGAAATTTGCTATGGATTGGCAATATTAAAGTTTTATCCGGACCGGAGTTCCGTTTATCAGTTTTTGAAAGGAATACTTTTCTCCCCCCAAAAGAAAACATTCCTCTTACCGACTACCTTTTTTATCTTCGTTTTATTCCAATTCCAGTCCGAATAATTTTTTCATCTCTGCCACCACCGGATTTTCCTCCATGAAATAGGCCAATTTATCCTGAGCTGTAATCAAGCGACGCTCTTCCTCTCCGGAAGCCTTTTCAAACATTCGAATTTCCAGTTGAACAAAGCCGTTATTCAATCCCTGCATCAACGCATTCTGCAAACTATGCCGGATAGCTTCCAATTTCTCGACCTGTATCTGATTATCCACTTTGACAATAATCCGGTCACCCTCTATTTCCGGAGTATGGGACTTTAAAGCTATGCTGACAATAGTGTCGGGATGCTGTTGTTGGATCAAACGATCAAATACTCCCTTCACTTTCCCTTCGTCAAAGGCATCGTGAGCTTCTACCCGTACGGAAATGGCCGGAGCGGCCTCCGGCTTTTTAACATCGTAACGCTCGGCTGATTCGGCAAACGCCTTTTTCAATTTAAAAGAAGCAGTAGGTTTATTTTTTTCTTCCTCCCGCGAAAGAGTAACCGAAGAGGATCCCTGGGGAGAATCTGCGGTTGCCGGAATTCCGTATTTGCCGTTAAAATCTTTTATTTTCAGTAATTTCCCTTCCTCAGAGAAGTTCAGATTTTTTTTTTTAACTCATTAATCTGACACAGCTTAATCAGAGTGATTTCCACGCAAAGCCGCTTTTCCATCCGGACTTTGTATTGCATTTCACACTGTTCAATAATTTTCAAGGCGTCGTAGAGAAATCCGGTTTCACAAACGGCAGCTTGTTTTAAATACCGTTCCCGTATGCGAGCACTGACTTCCAGTAACTGTACCGTTGCCGGATCTTTGGCCACCAAGACATTCCGAAAATGTTTCCCCAAACCGGCCACCAAATTAGCGGCATCAAATCCCTTTTCCATAATTTCGTTAAAGAGCAAAAGAGCTCCGGAGACATCCCCTTTATGGAATAAATCTGTCAGACGGAAATAATATTCATAATCCAGTACATTCAGATTTTCAATCACCCCGGCATAAGTCAGGTTCTTTCCGCAAAAATTCACCACCTGATCGAAAATAGACAAGGCATCTCTCATCGCTCCGTCAGCTTTCTGGGCAATGATATCCAATGCCTCCTCTTCCGCTGTCACCCCTTCTTTCTGAGCAATATATTGCAAATGGCGAACCGTATCCTCTACTTTCATCCGGTTAAAATCGTATATCTGACACCGAGAAAGAATCGTAGGTAGTATCTTATGCTTTTCAGTAGTAGCCAAAATAAAAATAGCATGGGCAGGCGGTTCTTCCAATGTCTTTAAAAAAGCATTGAAAGCAGAAGTGCTCAACATATGCACTTCATCGATGATGTAAACACTGTATTTACCTACCTGAGGAAGAATACGCACCTGATCTACCAAGCCCCGGATATCGTCCACACTGTTATTGGAAGCCGCATCCAGTTCGTGAATATTCAACGACCGTCCCGTATTGAAAGCTTTGCAGGACTCACATTCGTTGCAAGGCTCCGCATTCGGCTGCAGATTTTGACAATTTATCGTCTTGGCAAAAATACGGGCACAGGTCGTCTTCCCCACCCCACGCGGTCCGCAGAACAAATACGCCTGCGCCAATTGGTGATTCACAATCGCATTTCGCAAAGTAGAGGTAATGGAGAGCTGGCCTACTACCGTATCGAAACTGGCTGGTCTGTATTTCCGGGCTGAAACTATAAAATTATCCATGCAGTGAATTGGTTGAAAATGAAGAATAACGCATGAAAAAAAATCCCCACTCTACAATATGTCCTCCCTTACATTTCGGTTTTCCGAACATTTTTACTCTCACCCGTCATTCTTTAGTGGGGTAAAGTTAATAACCTTTTAGGTCTTTACAAAACCTGTTTTTATTTTTTAAGAGGAAAAAACAGTATCGCTTCCTCTGCTTATATTCTCTCAATATCTCTTTTAGCAACCCAACCTTCATTTCCATCTTCCAAGCGGATATTTACCCACTCTCCAAGCGATTCGATGATCTTTACCTTCAATCCTTCGTGGATGACAAACAAACTGGTCCCGCTATTATCCGGTGCCCCTTTTACCGTTACGCTGGGAGTCAGGACAATCGCATAATCCCGCTCTGTGATTCGTCTGTATTGTTTCACAGAAAAAATAACAGAAAATACAGTAAAAAACAATATCACTATTCCCAATGTAAAACCCGTTTTTTTCAATGCTGCCGTAGAGGAATAAAAAAACAAGGCAACCATACCCAGAAACAGGATAAAGAAAGCTATCGAAATATAAGCCCACTGATCGGCAGAAAAATAAGCCACCAATGATTTATACCACCTAACGATAAAAACCTCCGGTAAAACCTCAATCTTATCCACCGCCTGACTCTGAGCCATCTGCAAATTATAACGGGCATCCCGGTCTCCGGGATTTAACAACAAGGCTCTTTCATAGTTTAAAATTGCCTGCGTATTTTCTCCCAGTTTATAATAACAATTCCCCAGATTATAATACAATTGAGCTGATTCCTGGCCTTCGGTCAACATTTTTTTATACGTATCAGCTGCTTCCAGATATTTACCTTGCCGATATTCCTTTTCCGCCTGCTGCGTCAAATCCTCAGCGGCAGCCAAGGTACTTAATGCTCCCATCATAAACAGCCATATCCACCATATTTTTTTCATACTTCGTCGATCTATATAGTCCAAATTTTCATAGGGTTATCCTTTCCCTTCTCATTTTATCGCCTTATCCAGTTTGGTAATAATCGCAATTCCATTTTCGTATACCTGATCCATTTCCTGGTCGGGATTAGCGGCCGGAGCATAACGGGCAAATTCGCAGGTATCCAACACGGTGATAAAATCCTGAATCAATGTACTTTCGACAGATTTCCGTTGCAAAATATCGCTGATATTATCCCGGTTTAGTTCCGCCATATCAATATTCAATTTATAACTCACATATCCCCACAAAGCCTTCAGCACTTCTTCGTAGAATTGCTCGGTATTCCGGTTTTTCATCGCTACAGCAGCCGACTTCATCCGCTTTCGGGCCATTTTATTAGCCGCTTTATTCTTTACCCTTACCAGATCTGCATTCGCTTTAATTCTCCTCCGATTCAAGATAGCTCCGATCACAAAGAGTACAAAAGGAATGATAAAAGCCAGCCAATACACCACCGTTCCAAAGAAAACTCCGCCTTTCGGGCGCAATTGAAGATCCCCGGTACGGATAAAACGAATATCCTGTCCCAATTGACGCACATCTTCCTTCTTAAAAGATTGTACAGAGGTCGTGTTCTCGCCGGAAGTGCTCCCATTTCCTTTCAATACATGTACCTCATAAGTCTCTCCGGAAACAGTTCTGTAGGCATGAGCCGCCGGATCAAAATAAGAGAAAGTCACTGCCGGAATTTTATAATCTCCGGCATAACGCGGTATTAACACATACTCATACGTCACTGTCCCCCTCATACCGTTTTCCCCGGTTTTGATATCCTTGGTCACTTTCGGTTCATAACTTTCAAAGTCGGTCGGAAAATCAATAGTCGGTGCAGAAATCAATTTCAGATTACCGACTCCACTGAACGTCACTTTATAGGTCAAAGCATCGTTTGCCTTCACCGTATCGGCAGATAAAGAAGTTCGCATCGAAATATCCCCAACCGTCCCACTAAACCCAAGTGGCCTTCCTGCCACAGGCAGTTCACGGACATTGATCTTTACCGGACGGCTCAAACGCAGAGCTTTTATATCCCGGTAATTTCCGAAAAAATCATCGAAAAAACTCCGGGAACTGGCCAATTGCTGCCGGACAATACATTCTACTTCAAAAGGTTCAATCGTAATTTCTCCCGTATGTTGGGGAAACAACAATACTTTCCGGAGGACGCCAACTTTATAGATCTCCCCGTTATAAGTCTCCCGCACTAATTCTATTTGCTGAGGAGTAGGTATATCCTCGGCCAAAAAACCGTCAAAAGCCGGAAATTTCGTCCGTCCAAAACTTACCAGATTTACTTTTGAATAGACTTTTATGGTCGCCACCAGACTTTCGCCTATATATAAATTCCGGCGACTGACATCCACTTTTACAAACAGATTATTCTCGTTTACAGCGACATTCCCTTCTGCTTGTTCTGTCGGATCTACTCTACGGTTAGAGCGGTTTGCATGGTTTCCGCTTCCTTTCACCACCTCTATTGAAATCGCATTCGAGCGGTATTCTTTTCCCTCAACAGTTATCGTAGCCGGAGGAATCTGAAAAGTTCCCTCCTTTGTTCCCTCTAAAACATAGGTATAGGTATAAGATACACTCTGTGTCACCTTACCGTTGATACTGGAAAAAGAGGAAGAAGAACCCGTACTCGGTCCCATCAATAATGTAAATCCGTCTAAAGTAGGGATTTGCAGATCTGTTCCTTTCCGATTCAAAGAATAAGATAACCTGAATTGTTCTCCGACTTCCACAACCGAAGGCGCTGAAGCTTCAAATTCCACCCCTTGGCCATAGGCAGCCAGACTACCCAAAAACAATAATATGAAACCCAATAATCTCATCTTTATCCGTTTTAAGTCCATTGACTTATATTTTTAAGGCTCAAAATTACCAATCTTTTTCGATTTTCTGTTTTTTCGCCTTTTGTTGTTGCACTTTTTCTTTTTGTACCTTTTCCTGAACCTTTTTCTCGTCATTTTGTAAAGCCTCTAATAAACGCTGAGCATCTTCTTTGGATATCTTTCCCGGTTGTTGCTGAGGCTGTTGGTTTTGCTGCTGTTGGTCCTTATTCTGTTGATTTTTATCCTGATCCTTTTGGTTCTTATCCTGCTGGTCCTTGTTCTGATCTTGCTGATCCTTATTTTGATCTTGTTGGTCTTTCTGCTGGTCTTCGTTTTTCCCCTTATCCTGATCTTTCTGCTGATCTTTATTTTGGTCTTTGTTTTGATCCTGATTCTGATCCTGATTCTGTTGTTGTTGCTGTTGTTGCTGTCTCCTCCGGGCATATTCCAGATTATATTTCGTCTCCGGAGCATTCGGACGATTCCTCAACGATTCTTTATACGCCTCTATACTCTCTTCGGTTTTCTGCATCGACAATAAAGTATTTCCGATATTGTGGTAGAGTTCCCCCAATCTCTGCTTATCCATCTCCTTTTCTGCCAAATCAGAAAACTGTTTTAAAGCCTCATCGAATTTCTTCTGTTTGAACAAAGCATCCCCTAAATTAAAAGCAGCCTCGTAAGAATCCGTCTTTTTATCCAAAGCTTTCCGGTATTCAACTTCTGCCTTTTCAAAATCCTGTTTATCATAAAGGTCATTTCCTTCCCGAACTAATTTCCGTTCTTTCTGCGCACTTGCACTAAAAGCAATACCGATCAGAAACAATATCAAGCTTACTTTTTTCATCATCATACAAAATAAATCTTAATCAAAGTCTACATCTACCATTCAAACGCTCTGCCTTCTAGAGATCTTTTTTCTTTTGCTCCGGATTGAAAATATGGATTTTCATAAAATGCCGGTTTTTCCTGCCCAGAATCATAAATTCCACAAAGACAAAGAATAAGCCCACTAACAAAAAATACTGATATTTCTCAGCATAATCACTGTATACCCTTTCTTCCAATAAGGATTTTTCCATACGGTTTACTTCTTCCAAAAGGGTATTCAATCCCACATCCGTATTACTGGCTCTCACATACATACCTTCGCCCGCTTTGGCTATTTTTTTCAAGGTTTCTTCATCCAGTTTTGACACCACCACATTTCCCTGACCGTCTTTCATAAACTGTCCCGGATTTCCTTTCTGCGGAATAGGGGCCCCTTGTTCCAGGCCCATTCCGATGGTATGTACGTATATTCCCTTTTTCCGGGCAGCTTTCGCCGCAGCTACTGCATCATCCTGATGATTTTCGCCATCGGTAATAACAATAATCGCTTTGGACGTCTGAGTCTCCGGTGTAAAAGATTTCGCCGCTAAATCGATAGCCGCTCCGATAGCCGTCCCCTGTACAGGCACAATGTCTGTATTGATACCGGACAAGAATAACCGGGCAGAAGAATAATCCGTCGTAATCGGCAATTGTACATACGCATCTCCTGCAAATACGATCATTCCGACTTTGTCGTCCGACAATTTCTCAATCATCCGGGAGATGGCTAATTTGGCTTTTTCCAGACGACTGGGTTTAATATCCTGAGCCATCATGGAATTGGAGACGTCCAATACCAGCATTAATTCCACCCCTTTCTTTTTTACCTGTTGTAGTTTGGAACCGAATTGCGGACCGGCCACCCCTACAATGACAAAAAGTAAGGCCAATAAAATCATCGTAAATTTCCAGGCTCCCCGTTTGAATGAAAGCAAAGGCATCAAAGGAGCTAACAACTCAGGATTCCCGAATTCGGCAATCGCTTTCTTTTTCCGGCTTCTCATCACTACATAAAAGACAATCAACAAAGGGATGACAAGCAAAAGATATAATAATTCCGGATGTGCAAATCTAAACATAGTCTATTTTTTTAATTGCTTTGCAACGTTCTTTTTTCCAACTTTCCTCCAACAGTATTTTCCATCGGCCCTCGCTCCTATGGTATCTTTCTCAATAGGGTATATCTCAACAAAGCCTCTGTGACGAGCAAGAGCATGCCGACCAAGCCGAACCAGAAATATTGCTCTTCCCGTTTACTGAAATGTTTTACTTCTACCTTACTCTTTTCCAACTGATCGATCTCATTGTAAATTTGCTGTAACTTATCATTGTCCGTAGCCCGGAAATATTGCCCTCCGGTTACGCTGGCAATTTGCTTCAACACGGCCTCATCAATTTCTACGGGGACATTCTGCAATTGGATACCGAAAGGTGTCTGCACCGGATAAGGGGCTTCCCCATAAGTACCGACTCCAATAGTATAGACCCGTATACCATAGGTCTTAGCCAACTCAGCTGCCGTCACCGGAGCAATACTTCCCCGGTTGTTTACTCCGTCGGTAAGCAGAATGACGACCTTCGATTTTGCCGGACTATCTTTCAGGCGATTGACAGCATTTGCCAATCCCAAACCGATAGCTGTCCCGTCCTCGATCATACCGCTCTGTACTTCCCGCAAAAGGTTGACCAGAACAGCCTGATCCGTCGTCAACGGACATTGGGTGAAACTCTCTCCGGCGAATACCACCAATCCAATCCGATCCTGAGGACGTTCCAAAATAAATTTGGTAGCAACTTCTTTAGCTGCCTCCAAACGGTCGGGAGTGAAATCCCGCGCCAGCATACTGGTAGAAATGTCCAATCCCAATACGATATCAATTCCTTCACTGGAATAGGTCTGCCAGCTATTACTCGACTGCGGACGGGCTAAAGCCGTAACTAAAAATACGATCGCCAACACTTTACAGGCAAAAAGCAAATGACGCAACCATACCCTTCCGGCATGCCGGATCCCCCGGAAAGCACGCAAAGAAGAAAACTGTAAATCCGCATGCGATTGTTTTTCTTTAAAAACATACCACAAGATCATCGGTACCAATAATACCAATAGCAGAAAATATTTCGGGTTGGCAAATTCAAATCCAAACATAATTCGATCTTTTAAGACAATCTCTATTCTAAATCCGATTTTCCAGTTCTACCTAAAGAGTACCCATCGTCTCCTGTTGCTCCTCTTCCAATGCCTCCAATTGCTGTATCTCTTCTTTTTGCTGCAGTTCTTTTACATTCTGGTTTGTATGCTGGATAAATTCATAAGCTATATTCAGGTTCCGGGTATTTTCGTCTGGTAAAGGAGTGGCTTTGGCAAATTTCACAAAATCGGCTGTCTGAAACAAATCCGCCAACTTCTCCCGGTCCTCCGCGTTTACCCGGGCACAGTTCTCCACTGCCATCAAGGTTTCGAAAGACGTCTGTTCCATTGCTCCTATGCCCAATTCTCCATTCAAATACTCCCGTACGGTATCGGTCAAGCGGGTGTAATACTCTTTTACTTTTCCCTCCTGCCACAATTTTTCAGCTTTCAATCCATCTAAGGCCTGTATCGCCCTTACATAAGGAGGTATGGCAGGTTCTTCCCGACGGAACAAAGGTTTCTCTTTTCTCCGGCGAATAACGAACCACACGATCAGCGCCAGGACAACCACTCCCACCAAAACCAATAAGATAGTAGGCAGCACTTCTAAAAAAGTGACAGGCATCGGATAAGGGGCTACAATATCGTTAATTCCTTGCTGCTCATCTACTTTATAAGTATTGACCATAAAAGCAATGGGATCGGTACGAAGTACATTATTGTAACTTTTATCTTCCACCGTAATCGGCATGGCAGGAATGACATATACCCCGGTATCAAAAGCCGTAATCACATATTTTTCCTCTATCAGCCATTTTCCATCTTTTCCCTGAAGGGAGTCTCTGACAGGTCCGGAGATGATTTCGACTCCGGCTGTGACCGTATCTTTCAAGAGGGGAAAAACCACCTGAACAGGTACATCACTCCTTACCCTGAAGGTAAGATGCTGCTGATCACCTATCATCATATAATTGGTATCCACACCGACCCCGTACTCGAGATTCTGACCTTTTACCAACCCCATTCCAACGATCAGGGATACTATAAATAACCGTAATTTCAATCTCATAAACCTTATTTTATTTAAGAGGAACTCCGCCCTTTGTAAAACTTTATTCCCCTCAAGGGTTCCCTTTTTCCCTACGCTCTTTTCTTAAACAATGTAATCAATGCCCTTACATAATCCTCGTCCGAACGAATATTCGCTACATCCACTCCCGAACGCTTAAAAGAATTGATCAACTTTTGCTCTTCTTCCCAGGCAAATTTCCGGTAATACTCGCGCAAAGCTTTATCAGAAGTGTCTACCCACATACTCTCCCCCGTCTCAGCATCCTTTAAATACATCAAACCGACAGCCGGCAATTCGTTTTCCCTCCGGTCGTATACCCTTAAAGCGACCACATCGTGCTTACGGTTGGCAATCGAAAGGGCATGCTCAAAATTATGGGAATCGATAAAATCGGATAATATAAAACAAGTACAACGTTTTTTTATGGAATTTGTCAAATATTCCAAAGCCACCGCAATATTTGTCTGTCTATCTTCCGGATAAAAATCAATTAGTTCCCGGATAATATGCAAAATATGCGTTCGACCCTTTTTAGGAGGAATGAATTTCTCAATTTTATCGGAAAAGAAAATCACACCGATTTTATCATTATTCTGTATTGCCGAAAAAGCGATTACGGCAGCGATTTCAGTAATTTGATTTTTTTTCAGCTTGGATACTGTCCCGAAATTCCGGGATCCGCTGACGTCTATCAGTAACATTACCGTCAACTCCCGTTCTTCTTCAAATACCTTTACATAAGGCCGGTTATGGCGTGCCGTCACATTCCAGTCGATATTCCGGATATCATCCCCGTATTGGTATTCCCGCACTTCACTGAAGGTCATTCCCCGCCCTTTAAAAGCCGAATGATATTCTCCCGCAAAAATGTTACTGGACAATCCCCGGGTCTTTATCTCAATTTTCCTTACTCGCTTTAATAATTCTGATGTTTCCATATTCCAGACCGAAAGGTTCAACAAGTTGAAAATTTCTCTACTACGGAAGCCGATTTTCCTTCCGTCCGCCTTCTACTAAGGCACTTCAACGGTATTCAGAACTTCATTTACAATATCTTCGCTCGTAATATTGTTCGCTTCCGCTTCATAGGTCAAACCGATACGATGTCTCAACACATCCGGACATACAGCCCGTACATCTTCCGGAATAACATATCCCCTGCGCTTGATGAATGCATAAGCTTTGGAAGCCTTTGCCAGACTGATACTGGCTCGGGGAGACCCTCCGTAAGCAATCATATCTTTAAACTTCTCCAAACCGTTTTCCTTCGGGGAACGGGTAGCAAAGACAATATCGATAATGTATTTTTCGATCTTTTCGTCCATATAAACATCTTTCACTACTTCCCGGGCCTTTATAATGTCCGCCGGCCTAAGAATAGTATTGGCTTGTGGAAAATTCTTCTCCAGATTTTGCTGTACAATCAGCTTTTCCTCCTCTTTTCTCGGATAGTCAATTACGACCTTTAGCATAAAACGGTCGACTTGTGCCTCCGGAAGCGGATAAGTACCTTCCTGTTCGATCGGGTTCTGTGTGGCCATAACTAAGAAAGGCTCCGGAAGCGGATAAGTCATATCCCCTATGGTCACCTGACGTTCCTGCATCGCTTCCAGTAAAGCCGATTGCACTTTGGCCGGAGCCCGGTTAATTTCATCTGCCAAGATAAAATTGGCAAAAATAGGCCCGTGTTTCACAACAAATTCTTCTTTTTTCTGGGAATAAATCATCGTTCCGATCACATCGGCAGGCAATAAATCGGGAGTAAACTGGATACGGCTGAATTTTGCATCTATAGTCGTAGCCAACGTATTAATAGCTAATGTCTTTGCTAAACCAGGAACCCCTTCCAGCAAAATATGACCGTCCGACAACAATCCGATCAGGAGACCTTCTATCAAATGCTTCTGTCCCACAATCACCTTGTTCATTTCCATACTGATCATGTCCACGAACGAGCTTTCCTGCTGAATACGATCATTCAACGCTTTAATATCAACAGTATTCATCATAAATTATTTTTAGTATTAAATTATAAATTTACAATTTCGCCTTTCCCCCCTCCCCTTCTTTTCCCAATTTTTATTTCGCTATCAAAATTAGCTATATTTGAACCAAATGTTAAATTCCTTGCCGTTAAAAAAAGTTAAGTCTTCGTTTAGATTTTTGTAAAAAAAATCAGAGGCAAAGGCGCCTCTGATTCAAGATTTTCCCCTACTCTCCCCGCTCTTCCTTCTTTTTCCGCTTAAAAGCCTTCAAATATCCCAAAATGAATACGTAAATTGTGAATAGAAAAATCAAACAACGTAAAAAAAAGTTAGGTACATCCATGCCTTGGGGGAACATAATATCCTTCACCAAAGAGGGGGCCATATAGATCATCAAAGCAAACAAAACAAACAGCTGGGCAATGGTAAAAAAACGAACCCGTTTTTCCCGGCGGATACGCCTGGCCTTCACCTCCGGAGGTTCCCCCGAAGCCGCCATTTTAGAACGTTGGTTTTTATTGACTTTTATTTCCGGCGTTTTGTTTCTGTTTTTCCACCGCTGGCGCATCCGCATGCCTACCATAAGCATAAACACACAGAACGCAATAAATATATACACATCCCAATTCATAACCTTGCATTAATGGCTACAAAGATAATAAAAGAGTTAGAATGTCAACACAATCTGTCCCCGGGATGGCAAAGCCCGGTAAAGGACTTTCGCATCCGCTTTGCACAGACCGATACGAATCGTCGGCGTATAAGGTGGTAATTCCAATTTTCCCATGGCTTCGGCTGTATTCCGTACCTCACACCAGCGCTGTCTTAAATCGAAAAAAAAGGCCGTGTAATGATCTTTCCAACCGCCTTCGGTCTGGTAAAAGAAAAAGCGAATATTCCGGTCCGTATCCAATACAAAATATACCGGTTCTGCCTGGGTCGTATCTGGTACTACCGACGGAAGAATATCAGTGCTATCCTTAGGAGCCTGCACCACCTGTAAAGGTTCCCTGGGAATAGTGGCCTCTGAACGGGTAATATTCATCGGCCGGGACAAAAAATCGTATAACACTTCCGGATCTATACGGGTAAAAAAAGGACTTTCCTCCGCAGATTGCAGCGGAATACTCCGTACCCCCAATCCTTTAATCATTAGCCGGGCCTCCCGGGCAGGCAAGTCCAAATACAAACCAATAGAATCTCCGGCCGCCAAAGCAACTAAGCTATTTAGCGAACTTTGCCGGCGAAGCAAATCGCAATATCCCGGGACCTGCTGAAGGAGAGCCTTTTCCCCTATGTCTTTCTGTTTCACCTTTTCCCAATACGCTTCATTCGTCTTCACACACAAAACCTGCATCGCCCGAAAACTACAAACCGAATAGGCAGAAGCGAGAAACACTCCTATTCCCAGCAATATCCATAGTCCTTTACAAGATCGCATTTTTAATAATTTATACCCCTCTTTTATTAATAAATATAGACATAAGCCCCCACTGGTAAAGTATGGTATACCTTTTCCAGATCCTCATCCCCGAAACGTACACATCCATGGGTGACCGGCATTCCCAGAAAACGTTTATACAACGTACCGTGTAACAAATAACCGTCAGCCATCCGCAAAGCATAATCTCCCAATACTCCCCTTTCATAACGGGCGGGATCTCCTGCTTTCGGAACCGGAAGTCCTTCTTCTATAAAAGCCCAATCGGGCTTTGTCCAGACCGGATTTTCAGTTTTTGACAATACCCTCATTCGTCCTTTGGGAGTTTTGAATATCCACGTTCTCTCTTCACTCACCAGTTTGGTATAGCTCCCGGAAGAACAAAAGCCTTCCCGCATCAATTTTCCCTTTCGGTCGTACAAATAAAAACGGTTCCGGGTAGTATTCACAACAAGATAAGGAGAATGAGGCAAATATCGATCCAACTTTCCCTCCAAGCGGGCAATTTCGCTTTTCATTTTCCGGATCGTTTTCTTCACCACCGGCTTTTCCAATAAAACAGAATCGGTTTCAACCGTTTTGAATGTTCTCTTTCCCCACTGCAACATAAGGGGAGTTAGGTAGAAAACAATCAGGAAAGGAATAAAAATAACCGCTATCCAACCGATTATTTTTCCTCGTCTCCCCCAACAAATGTGTTTGTCTTGCCCGGGTAATCCCTTTCCCGAAGGCATGAGATCAATTTTTTGCGTATCCATAATTTTTTAATGCCTTTTCTAAAGATATAGACGCCCCTATGATAAGGATAGGCGTCCCTTTCCTTGCCAGGCTATAAAGTAAATTCATATCCTCATTAGCCAAGGCTACACAGCCATTTGTCCAATAAGTGCCTCTCCCTCCTTTTCCATGTATTTCAATCAGCCCTCCTATCCCAATTTCTGCAGCAATTTTTCCCCTTCTTTTCAATTGACGGAATTCTTTTTCATCCTCCCGATTCGGATAATTCAGCAGTAAAGCTTTGTAGTATTGAGTCGCATTGCCTTCCAACTTCCTCTCCACCCGGTAATTTCCTTCGGGTGTGGCCCGGTCGCCCTCACATCGTTTATCTCCCATCCAATTCTTCCCGAATTCGACTTTAAAAGTATACTTCATTTCCCCTCTCTCATAATAGACACAACGGGGAGGAAATTTTTCCACAACGATCAGTTCATCTTTTCTTTCCCGGGAATTCTCTAAAGCCGTCTTCAATTGAGCTTGCCATTGAGGGAGCTGCACAAAATAAGCTTCTAACAATTTCCGGGCTTCCTCATAAGCATACCGGACCAGAACAGACGACCGAACACTTTTATCCGAACCTCCCGGATAATCTCCCTTTTTAAAAGCAATTTCAGCCTCATTCAGTAATAACTTCCCCTGTGTATATTTTTCCTTCATCTCTGCAGGCAGGGGGAGCAAATTGAAAATCGGTTCGAATACACTCATTTCCTCCCGTAGCCGGTCAATTCCGGCCTGCAAATTTTCCCGGGAATTCTGATGCTTTTCCCGGGTTTGCTCTAAAGTCCGCTTTCCTTTTTCTTTTGCCATCCGGGCATAAGAACGAACCGTACTATAATCCCGGAAGACGATCCATTTTTTATTTTCTTCCCTCCAGCTGATCATTGCCGAATCATAGAGGAACCGGGTTTCCTTATACAATTGAGGACTATAATTCAGGGCTCCCGCCCCTTCCGCTTCCGCAAGCAATTGTCGCACTTCCTCTATCTCTCCCTCCGGTGATCCTTCTTTCGTACACAAAAATAGCCCCGTCCCTCCCAAAACAATTCCGGCCAGAACACTCCATCCCCATTTTTTACCCCTTATTTTTCTCATATTCTTCTCTGTAAACGAAAACATAAAAGTCTGTATAGGTATGAGTACAAAAAGCGTACATACTTTTCGGATTTCTAAACAAAAAGCGTATGTTCCCTTTCTCCCCAGGCAACATACGCTTTCTCCTTATTTTACAGTTTTAGCTACCGGCCTTTTTTCTTTGCAATAGCTTCTGTCAATTCCGTATTGATATCAGTCACAGACTTTTGTGCCGCATTCAGCCTATCCAAAGCTTCGGCATAATTGATATCTTCCCTTAATGCTGCCTCTACTTCTTTTACTCGAGTTTCAATGACATTTAATTCACCGGTAATCTGAGTGATAGCAGCCCGTCCTTCTTTCCCCCGGGGAGCCTTAGCCAAAAGAGTACGGGTAGCAGCCAAATTGTCTTTTATTGTAGTCACCATCGTCTCCGCTTCAGTCTTGACAGCTTCTTTCTTAGCGGGAACAGCAGTCGTCACTTTTTCAGCCTGAACAGTCAATGCCTCTAATTGCGTCTTTACCTCTCCAAAATCTTTCATAAATTTTGAATTCTCAGCTTCGATCTTCTGCATCATTACGTTTAAAGAATCCTCTAAGGCTTTATACTCACTAGCCATATAAATATCGGCCTGAGCATTTTTAGCAGCATCTACTGCCGATTTAGCGGCACGAATACTTTCTTGTGGCATTTTACCACAACCTGACGCCAGAATTGCCATCATTACCATGGCAAAAACCAGAAATAATCGGTTTTTCATTTTACTTTAATACTTTAATTTTGAATAAATTACTTTCCTCTCAAGCACAGCGTGAACTTCACCTACACCCGCAGAAAAGACTATGTAAAACTACAACTTTTTTCAATAGATATTCCCGGAGACCTAAAAATTTATGAAAAATATAGACAACAGTTGACCCACCTCAGGCAACCGACCTTATTTCTTTAACCGGGATCTACATCACAAATCATACGGAATCCGCTAAATCCTTTTCCTTTTTGCAAGCCAGCCAGCTCTTGTTTTAAAAAAGCCTTTACTTTAGAAAAAGAAGCCCCCTGTTCAATTTTTATAATAATCTGTAAACGATACATTCCTCCGATTCGTCCTACTTCCGGGACAGCCGGTCCGCACACTCTTTTTCCCAACTGCTCCCTGAGCCGGGAAGCCAATTGATTGGCCATACTCCGCAAAGCGACAACTTCTTTGTGACGGATCTCCACCGAAATCAGACGACAAAAAGGAGGGTAGGCAAAATTTTGCCGCTCTTCTGCCAGTTCTGCATAAAATGTGGCATAGTCCTGCCTGAATAACAGCTTGTAAATCCGATTCTGCAGATCGGCTGTCTGTATGACCACCAGCCCTCTCTGTCCTTTCCGGCCACTCCGCCCGCTAACCTGCATCAACATTTCATAGGCCCGCTCTTCTGCCCGGAAATCCGGGAAATTGACCATGCTATCGGCATCCATCACCCCCACTAACTTCACGTTTTCAAAATCCAAACCTTTGGACACCATCTGAGTCCCCACCAACACCTGGGTCTTCCCCTGTTCAAAATCATCAATAACCGATTGGTACTTGGCTCTGCTATTCATAGCCTCCATATCCATACGAGCCACCCGTACCCCCGGAAACAAACGAACCACTTCTTCTTCAATTTTCTCTGTTCCCGGAGTACGTAACCGATAATGTCCTTTTCCGCATTCTCCACAAAGCTCTTCCGGCTTTTTAATACTTCCGCAATACCGACAACTCAAAATATCCCTTTGTTTGTAATATGTCATACTCACGTCACAATGGTCGCATTTTAAAGTGGCTCCGCAAGCATCACACTGCATATAAGCTGAATATCCCCTCCTGTTCTGAAATAAAATCACCTGTTTTCCTTCTTCCAATACCTGTTTCATCTCCCGGTACAAAAGCGGAGAAAAGGACCCTTTCATTTGCTTCTTCCGCCGGTATTCCGCCACATCAGCAAATTGTATTTCAGGCATTAATATATCCCCATAACGGGAGGTAAGGCTTACATAACCGTATTTCCCGTTCTTTATATTGTAATACGTTTCAAAAGAAGGGGTAGCAGATCCCAGCAACACCTTAGCCCGGTGCATTTTAGCCAGCATAATGGCAGCATCCCTGCCCTGGTAACGGGGCGAAGGCTCTTTTTGCTTATAGGAACTGTCGTGTTCCTCATCTACAATAATCAAACCTAATTTCTGAAAAGGCAGGAAAACAGAAGAACGTACTCCCAAAACAACCGGATAAGGATCCGTACTACATTGTTTTTTCCATAATTCTGCTCTCACCTGATCGGGCATACCGGAATGGTAAATTCCAATGGTATCTCCGAATACCCGTCTCAGGCGCTTAATGATCTGCACCGTCAGGGCAATTTCCGGAAGCATATACAATACCTGTTTCCCCCGAGCAATATATTCACGTATCAAATGAATATATATCTCCGTTTTACCGGAAGAAGTAACCCCTTGCAGTAAGACACATTCTTTTACCCGGAAATGATACTGTATTTGCTGGAATGCTTGCTGCTGAATTACCGATAAAGCATGACAAACCTGCTCTTGCACAGGAACAACATCCAGTCGGCTGACAACCCGTTCCTCCTGCGCTAATATGTTTTTATCACACAAAGCCTTTAATATAGCCGCAGAACCACCCCCTTCCGTCAGAAAACGATGTTTTTCCATTTCCTCCTCTCCCGTTTCTATCCATTTGCATAGCATTTGATATTGAACAGGAGCCCGCTTTAAACGGTCTAACACCCTGTTTAATTCCGCCTCATTAAAATTCCTCGCCCATTTAATCCATTTTTCTGTTTTCTCTTTAAATGCCTCATCTATAGTTTCTCTCACCTGAAGGTATCCCTTATTCAGCAAAGATTTAACCAATCTCCACCCATTTCTGATTTTTAAATATTTCTCTGCCTCCCGGAGAGCAGTGTATTCCCCTTTTCTTAAAAAACGAACGAAAGCCTGTTCATTTTCTGTCAGGTCCGTAAAATCTATATCCTCTTCCGTTAAGGTAATATCGGTAAAACTCTCCAAACGGAAAATAATAGGTAAGGCCGCCCTCAGCACGTCACCGGGTAAAGCCATGTAATATGCAGCAACCCACTCTAAAAAACGCAAATGAAGAGCTGAAAAAGAAATGTCTTCTTCCGCCAAATCCTCCAAAACCTTCGCCTCATAACCGAGCGGTTTTTCCGAATGTACCCGGCACACTAAACCCGTATATTTCTTATTCCCCACAAAAGGCACAATCACAAGCACCCCCTCCCTGATCTTCTCTTCTAAAATTTCAGGCACAACATAAGTAAATACCCCCTCAACCGCTAAAGGTATAATAACATCGACAAACTTCACAATTATTTCTTTTGATTTTTCTTTCAAGATAATGTAAACCGCTTCCTGTATCCCATTTATTCAAATACAATTGAAAT
Source organism: Odoribacter laneus YIT 12061 (assembly GCF_000243215.1). GTDB lineage: Bacteria > Bacteroidota > Bacteroidia > Bacteroidales > Marinifilaceae > Culturomica > Culturomica lanea. The sequence goes on from NZ_JH594596.1 coordinate 1,505,286, forward strand.
GCAGCTTATTCTCTGTAAAAATAAGATTTTTTTCTGACATATAAAAGGAAAGAATTTCGATAAACGCTTTTCTTCCCGTCACACCCCAATGCGCAAGAACCGGCTTAAACAGGGTTTACGGGTACAAAAACAGCCTGAAAGGCCAAAATATTTTCTTCTGATCCGATATACAGAAATTATTTCAGTTCACTTCAGGCTGCCTCTTCCGTCAATAGGTATATCACCTATCGGTTAGACAGAATCTTAACTAAATTCAATAATTCCGGATTTAATCCTTTTGAATTCTTTATCGTTTTATTAAACGGAACGTGTACGATTTCTTTGTTCATAATTCCTACCATGATACTCTTCTGATCGTCCATCAAAGCATCCACAGCAGCTACCCCCAACTGACTGGCTAACACCCGGTCGAAAGCAGAAGGGGAACCTCCTCTTTGCATATGTCCCAATACCGATACCCGAATATCATATTCCGGATGAGCCTCTCCCACTTTCTGGGCCACATTATAAGCTCCTCCGGCTTTGTCTCCTTCCGCTACGATCACAATTCCACTGGACTGTTTCGGGTCATAGTCTTTCTCCAGAAAATGTTCCAGATCGGTGATATCGGTATCTATTTCCGGCACTAATACAGCTTCCGCACCGGTAGCAATAGCCACCCGCAAAGCAATAAAACCAGCATCCCGTCCCATTACTTCCACAAAGAAAAGCCGATTGTGAGCACTGGCTGTATCTTTAATTTTGTCCACCGCTTCTACTGCTGTATTCACGGCCGTATCGTATCCGATCGTAGAATCTGTTCCGTATAAATCATTATCTATAGTGCCCGGAATACCCACTACCGGAATATCGTGTTCCTGTATCAATAAACGAGCTCCTGAAAAAGAACCGTCCCCACCGATCACCACCAAGGCATCGATCTTATGCTCGGCTAATTTTGCAGCAGCTTTTGCTCTTCCCTCTTCTGTCCTGAATTCCGTACTACGAGCCGATTTCAGAATAGTTCCACCCCTTTGGATAATATTGCTTACATCCTGAGATCTCAGACGTTTGATATCTCCGTTAATCAATCCCTGATACCCTCCGTAAATACCATAGGCTTCACAACCATAAAAAATGGCTGATCTAACCACTGCACGAATAGCAGCATTCATTCCCGGAGCATCTCCTCCTGATGTAAGTACTCCAATTCTTTTAATTTTTCCCATAATATAAAATTTATTGCTTTTCCTATATAGTATAAATATCTTTCCGATCTTTTATCAATCTTTATTTTTCTAAAATCCGATCCCGGATTTCTTCGGTCACCCATAAAGGGGTCGAAGTAGCTCCGCTGATGCCTACACTATTTACCCCTTCAAACATTTCAGCCGACAATTCTTCCGCACTTTCGACAAAATAAGTTCTGGGATTTACTTCTTTACATACCGTATATAATTGTTTCCCATTGGAACTTTTTTTTCCGCTTACAAAAATAATAACATCGTGCATCCTTGCAAAATCCCTCAATTGAGGAATACGATTGGCCACTTTACGACAAATTGTATCATATACCGTCACCCGCTTTCCTCCCCTCTGACGTATCAAAGCCGAAATCGCCCGAAACCCGTCCAGGCTTTTCGTCGTCTGGGAAAAAACCACCACCGGCTTTGTAAAATCGATCTGTCTTAAATCGTCTTCGTTCTCCACGACCAACGCTTCTCCACAGGTCTGCCCCACTAAGCCAATGACCTCGGCATGCCCGCGCTTTCCATAAATGACAATCTGTCCTCCCTCTCCTCTTATCGCCTCATACGCCTCCCGGATCCGACGCTGTAAATTCAAAACGACGGGACAAGAAGCATCTACGACTTCCACCCCATTTTTCCGTGCTATTTCATAAGAAGAAGGAGGTTCTCCGTGAGCCCGGAAAAGTACCCGGCAATTCTTCAATTCCGTGAATTCTTTATGCTCTATGGTCTCTAATCCCTTCTTTTGCAAACGCTCCATCTCCAGATTATTGTGCACGATGTCTCCGATACAATACAGCTTCCCCCGCTGAAGTTCTTCTTCCGCCTTACGGATGGCATTCACAACTCCCGTGCAAAAACCCGATTTTTTATCAATTTCAACCTGCATATCAATCAATACGGATAGGAACAGTTTACCCTCTGTCTACCCTCTCCTTTTTTCCTCTATTTTCTCCAGCATAACCTGAACTTCCTCCTCTATAGTCATCTCACTGTTATCAATCAACAACGCATCCGCTGTTTTCACCAAAGGCCCCTCGGCACGGTGCTCATCTAGATAGTCCCGCTTTCTCACATTTTCCTCCACTTCCGCATACTCCACTTTTTCTCCCTTTTCCAAAAGCTCTTTGTATCTACGCATAGCCCTTACCTCCGGAGAAGCCGTCATAAAAAATTTCACGTCTGCATGTGGAAACACTACGCTACCGATATCCCGCCCATCCATGACGATTCCCCCCGCTTTACCCATTTCCCTTTGCTGCTCTACTAAAAATTTGCGGACAAAACCGATACGGGCAATCAAACTGACCTTACCCGATACTTCCATCGTCCGGATTTGTTCCTCTATATACTCCCCGTTCAAATAAGTCTCATAACGTCTGTCTGCCGGATTATAACGGAAATCGATATGTATTTCCGAAAGACAATTTTTTAATTTTTCCTCTTCCACTTTTTCCCCCACAATGAAACCTTTTCTAAGGGCTTCAAGCGTAACGGCTCTATACATAGCCCCCGTATCGATATAAGTATACCCTAAACGTGAAGCCAGTAATTTAGCGACAGTGCTTTTCCCCGTTGACGAATGTCCGTCTACCGCAATAATCAGAGTTTTACATTTTTCCATAGCTTTGCAAAGATATAATATTTTTAATTAACTCGTTTCACTCCATTTAGGAATAGAATTAAATTTTATGCAAACGTTTTTCAAAAAATTTATACCCTTTTTCAAAAATATTCCGGAATGAGCTAAAAGTTTATTTCCCGTTTCAGGATTAAAATGTTAAATTCGCAACCACAGTGAATCATTTCCGTTTATCTAAAACATTACCTAATATGAATAAAAAAATTTATATGGCAGCCTTTCTATTGATGAGTGTATCTTGCAGCAAACAGGAAAAAAATCCCTTGCTGGAAGATTTTAACACTCCCCACGCAACACCCCCTTTCGAACAGATTCAGACAAAAGATTACCTTCCGGCTTTCGATCAGGCTATCGCAGCAGCCCAGCAAGAAATCCAGAGCCTCGCAAACTCTTCAGACGAACCCGATTTTGAAAATACAATCGTAGCCCTGGATGCCGCCGGCGAAAAATTAAATACCATCAGCGCTATCTTTTTTAACCTCAATTCGGCCCATACAAATGCTGAAATGCAAAAAATAGCCCAAGAAGTTTCCCCTAAATTGACGGAATTCGGAAACAGTATTTATATGAATCCCCAACTCTTCAAGCGGGTAAAATATGTATACGATAAGCGGGAACAACTTTCCCTACTGCCAGAACAATCCACCCTTTTAGATAAAACCTGGAAATCTTTCGTAAACGGAGGAGCAAACTTAGAAGGTGAGGCCAAGGAAAGGTTCAAGGAAATCAGCATAGAACTTTCCAAACTAAGTCTCCAGTTTGAAGAGAACGTATTGGCAGAAACCAACGACTTCGAACTTCACCTTACTGCAGAAGAAGATCTGTCCGGTTTACCGGAAGGAGTTCGGGAAGCCGCCGCTCTGAGCGCTAAAGAAAATGGAAAAACAGGCTGGATTTTTACGCTGCACGCTCCCAGTTACGGTCCCTTTATGAAATATGCCGACAACCGGGAATTACGGGAGAAAATGTATCGTGCATATAATTCCCGGGGTAACCACGACAATGCACACAATAATAGTGAAATTATCCGGCAGATAACCGCTCTCCGTTTAGAAAAAGCTAAGATTATGGGGTATGAAACATTTGCCGACTATGTACTTACCAACCGAATGGCCGAATCTCCGGCAGAAGTAAACGATTTTCTCGCCCAACTGCTCCAAGCTTCCCACCCCTTTGCCCTGCAAGAGAAAAAAGAAGTGGAAGATTTTGCCCGCTCCCTGGGTTTTAAAGAGGAACTCCAACGCTGGGACTGGAGCTATTATTCCAATAAACTGAAACAGGAAAAGTATGCCCTGGACGACGAAATGCTCAAACCTTATTTTAAATTAGAAAATGTCCAAAAAGGTATTTTTGACTTGGCACATACCCTCTACGGACTGCAATTTAAAGAAGTAAATAATATTCCGAAGTATCATCCCGATGTCAAAACATTCGAAGTGTACGACCGGGACAATTCGTTTCTGGCCGTTTTATATGTCGACTTTTTCCCTCGTCCCAGCAAAAGCGGAGGAGCTTGGATGACCGAATACCAAACCCAACACATCCGGAACGGAGAAGACATACGCCCACAAGTCTCCCTCGTCATGAATTTCACCCGGCCGACAGAAAATAAACCTTCTTTGCTTTCCTTCGATGAAGTGACAACTTTTTTGCACGAATTCGGACATTCCCTGCACGGCATGTTGTCGCAAAACACCTATAATGCCACTGCCGGTACAAGCGTATACAGGGACTTCGTAGAACTTCCCTCCCAGATTATGGAAAATTGGGCACTGGAAAAAGAATGGCTGGATACATGGGCTGTGCATTACCAAACCGGAGAAAAGATTCCGGCTGAATATATTGAAAAAATACGCCGGGCCGCTAATTTCCAAAGCGGATATCTGAGCGACCGCCAGCTGAGTTTCGGCATCATCGATATGGACTGGCATAGTATTACTCACCCCCTGAAAGATTCCATTGTGGACTTTGAAAGAAAAGCTATGCAACCCACCGAAATTTTTCCCGCAGTAGAAGGAACTTGTTTCTCCACGGCTTTCGGACATATTTTCGGAGGCGGATACGCTGCCGGATATTACAGTTATAAATGGGCAGAAGTATTGGATGCCGACGCCTTCTCGGCTTTTCAGGAAAATGGGATTTTCGATCCGGTCACAGCCGAATCTTTCCGAAAAAATATACTCGAAAAAGGAGGTTCAGAACATCCTATGACGCTCTACGTTCGCTTCCGCGGCCATAAACCGACGATAGACGCCTTGCTCAAAAGAAGCGGGTTAAGATAGAAAATAGATTCAACGATAACCCGCTCCGTTCGTTTAAATCCAGCATTCCGGTTCCCGCCGGGTGCTGAATTTTTCAAACAACATAGCCGTATAAGGCGTATCAAAAACCCGGGCTTCTAGCGGACATTCTTTGACACAAGCACAACATTTAATACAACGTTCCGCCAGACTACGCGGGATATCTCCTTCTATGGCTGCAGTAGGACACACTTTTGCACAAATTCCGCAACGGATACAAAGTTCCTCCCGGGTAATCGGAGCAATAAGCGTTTTCGTCCCTTTTTCTTTATAAGGGAAATGTCCCGGTATTTTCAATTCCCCGGCCTCCTCCAAACTTACCAGCCTTTCTAACTTTTTCTTTACCTTCTTTCCAAACGCCAACGCCTCCGCTTTATCCTCAGTATCGGGGCGTCCAGCAGCAATAGGCATCCCCCTCCGGCTATAAGAATGCTCCCCGATAAAAGCAGCCCCTGCCACCGATACAAATCCCCTTTCTTTCATAAAATCGGATAATTCCAAAAGCGCATCTTCATAATCGCGGTTTCCATATACGACAACTGATACAACAGCAGCATTCTCCCCCCGGATTTGCCCCAATCGCTCCAAAGCAGTCTCCGCTACCCGCCCACCATACACCGGTACTCCAACGATCACCAAAGCCTCTTTTATCACCCTTTCTCTCTCCTGAGCCGGAAAGGTTAAATCGATCTCTTCCCATGCTCCTGCTTCATAGCCTTTCACTATCGCCTCTACCACTTTCTTGGAAGTGTGGGTGGGCGAAAAATAAATCCCATATATTTTCCGGTATTCCATCTTCAATTCAATTTATTAGAATGAAATTACAAACAAAGGTAAATAAAAAACGATAAAATTTGTAAATTTGTCGTTTATTACATCATCCGAAACAACAATATGCATAAAAGAGCCGGTTTTAAACTGCTGTTATCCTATTCTGTTCCGGCTGCAATCAGTATGATGGTAGCTGCTTTCTGTAATATCTCAGACAGATGGTTTATCGGCGAAAGCGAAGGTATTACGGCATTGGCGGGGCTATCGTTGACCTTACCACTAATGGTGCTCCTCACAGCAATCGGTTCTATTGTAGGAACGGGAGGCGCTATTTTAATAGGCAGATGCCTCCGAAGGAAAGAGATACCTATTGCCGAAAAAATACTGGGAAATACTTTTTCCCTTACGTTTTTGATTTCTTTACTGATCATTTTTATACTATCCGGTTTTCAAAAAGAAATTATTCTCTTGTTCGGTGGCCGTACAGAAACTCTGCCCTATGCGGTCCGCTACCTGAATATCATTATTCCGGGTAGCATTTTTCTAAACCTGACGGCCGGTCTTACCAATTGTATGCGAGTTTGCGGATTTGCCCGCAAAGCAGCCTGGATCGTTTTTCTGGGTATAATTCTGAATGTGGTATCGGATTATTATTTTATCTCTGTACTGGGGATGGGCATAGAAGGAGGTGCAATAGCTACCGTTCTCTCTATGGGAACTTGCGCCTTATTGATCTGTTTCCACTTTCTTAGCCCGGACAGTCCGGTCGTTTTACGAAAAACATACTTCAAACCCCAGGCACGGCAAACCCTCAAGATTATACTTACAGGCATGACTCCTTTCTTTATGAATCTGACAATCTGCACCGTAAGTATCATTATGAATAATTATTTGGTCGTACACGGCGGCACCATAGCAATCGGGGCTTATGGAATTATCAGCAGTTATACGATATTGATCATGATAACGATTTCCGGCATCTGCCAGGGAATGCAAATCCTGATCCACAATCATTCGGGAATTGCTAAAGTCCGGTTATTCCGGCTTGCCGTCTATGCAGGAGCCGGAATCAGTTGTACCGGTTTTATTCTTGGAGAATTCTTTACCGGGCATTTCATTTCCCCGTTTACTTCACACCCGGAACTGACCCGTATCACCCAAACCGGCCTGCGCATCGTATTCTGTACCCTGCCCATTCTCGGTTTTCAACTAATCGTCGCCAGTTTTTTCCAATCCATTGACAAAACCCGCAAGGCCCTGTTCATCAATATGTCCCGTCAATTTATTTTTCTCATTCCTTCTCTTTTTGTTTTCTCCGGATTATGGGGAATAAACGGGATCTGGATAGCTGTCCCTTTTTCCGACCTTCTTTCCACCTTTATCACTACTTTATTCATAAAACGGGAAAAAACTCATTTTAGCACAGTGGAAGCCCTCCAGAATTCTTAAATTTCTTTTTTCTTTCCAATTGCATAATGGAAGGAATAAAGAAAGACAATATTCCTAAACCCAAAATTAAAATTCCTCCCCATACGAAAGAACGGCTTATCCCTATGCTATCCGCTATAAAACCGGTAGCCAGTAACCCCAGCATAGACGGTAAAAGACTCAGACTTCCAAAAAGGGAAAATACTCTTCCCAAAGCAGAAGAAGGAATATGTGTTTGTAAGAGGGCCGTAAAAGGACTACTGTAAAAAGGAGCCGATATCCCTCCTATAGCCGTCAAAATAACAAATACCATAAAATCTTGCGGCGGTAACAAACCTGAAAATAACATATAAAGTCCCAGCACCAGATAAGAAATATTGATCAGGATTACTTTCCGGATTTTTATTTTCCAAAGCCCTAAAATCAAGCCGCCGACTAACATCCCGCTCCCCCAGACAATTTCCACCAAGCTCATCTGGTAAGTATCCCCCCCAAAATGATTTACTGTCATTAAAGGAAAAAGGGTGGCTATCGGCATCAGGATAAAAGTAACCATAACCGATATCCCCATCAATTCTCCCAATCCTTTATGCCGCCTCACTTCCCGTATGCCCGCCTTCATCTCCCGCACTACACTCTTTTTATCCACTTGTTCCTTTACAACAGGATCAGGGATGGTCACAAATAATAAGGCTGTACAGGCAATTAACGCTCCCGCCACGTCCAAGAGCATGACCACAGTCATATTAAAAGAAGTGATAAATAACGCTCCCAAAGCCGGACCGGCAATACTGCAGACGGATTGTATCGCCTGGTTTACACCCGATATACGCATTAATTCTGTCTCTGGAGCCAATAAAGGAATAGCAGCTTGCATGGCCGGAGAGTGAAAAGCACTTCCTACACTCCGCAACGCCAATAGTAAATAAATATACCCCAATTCTGCCTTTCCGAAATAAAACAACAGCCCTAAAATCAACGAGCAAAAGGCAACGAACATATCCGCTGCGATCAAGGTACGCTTACGCTTCCAGCGGTCAACATACACACCTGCCAAAGGCCCTAATAATGCCTGAGGAAGCAAAGTCGCCATGACAGCCAAAGACAATACTTCCGCACTGCGCGTCTCCATACTAATCCAAAACACGACAGCATATCCAACAATCGCACTACTTAATATAGAAAACAATTGCCCCGTCCAAATGATAGCGAACTTTCTTTTCCAACTTTCCATAATTAAGTACTACATCAAAATTAATTATACATTTTATACCATCTAACGAACTGATATCAAGATATATTCAAAATAAGCCGGGGGACTTAAAAAATAATCTATTCAGGAGATACCGGCCGAATTATCCGTATATAAGTATCCCCCTTTGCATTTAAAAACAACACGAAAAATTTCTGGATGAGCAAGGGAAGAGGTACTGAAGTCTCCTCCCTTCAATATAAATAAAATCCCCTCTTTCCGGGAAAATATTTGTTTTCGGGAAGTATTACTTTATTATCCTCATCGTTCAGTCGGGTTTGGAAAGCAAAATTATAAAAATCCCAGAGATTTCCTATATTAAAAAAACAGATAGAAAATAGTTCCCCCGTAAAATCCCAAAAAATGAGAATACAATCTGTTATACTAATCGGGATAAAAACACATAAAAACCAGTGAATAGACTTTTTATCTATTCACTGATTTTCACCGATCCCTCCTTTCAATCTCTATTTGAAAATCTTTATTCGTTCTTCTACGGGATGCATATCTTTTTTACCGGGAGCTGTAAGTGGGGTTCCAAAAGGCATTTGGGCAATGAGCCGCCAATGTTCCGGAAGCCTCCACTCTGCCTGAACTGCCAAGTCTATTAAAGGATTGTAATGTTGCAAAGAAGCCCCGAATCCGGCATTTTCCAGCATAGTCCATACGACAAGCTGATGCATAGCCGACGTATGTTCAGACCATTCCGGAAATTTATCCTGATACAAGGGAAAAGCTTTTTGTAAACTTTCCACAATTGTTTGATCTTCATAGAAAAGTACGGTTCCGTAGCCGGCCAAAAAAGATTTGTCGACTTTCGCTTCGGTTGCTTCATAAGCAGCCTCCGATATGATTTTTTTAAGTGTTTCCTTCACCAGCTTCCATAATTTCCGGTGATGTTCTCCCAACAACAAAACCAAACGGGTCGATTGCGAATTAAAAGCCGAAGGCGTATGGGCAACTGCAAAACGCATAATCTCTTCAATTTGTTCGTCTGAAATAGGCGACTGACTGTCGAGAGCATAATAGCTTCTCCTGTGTTTCAAGGCCTCTTTTAAATTTCTTTCCATATCATTTTTACTTTAAGCTGTCCGTTTCCGCCTTTCTTCGGGCTTTACGAACGTTTTACATCTAACAAAGATATCCTAATATACGTCTTTTTTTTTAAGAAGTAAACAAAATGCCCCCGGGGAGGGGAAAGAGGCTATAAATCAATTCCCTTATTCAGGTAATAGACTTTTTTCATAGACTTGACAAGCGTCCAAATTCTCTTCAGCAGGCCTAGGCCCAGCTCGTCAACTGTCTATTACCCCTATTTACCCCTTTCTTTAACGTAGCATAGGCCGGATAGTGATTTTTCGTGAAGATGACGGCTGACAGATGTTCTTAAATCTTCTAAGACTGGAAAGCTTTGAATCTTTTCAAGAATTATATTATTACTATTTAAAGAATAATCCTATACATCCGATTGTAAAAAGCGATAGACTTAAATTCTAGTATCAGAAAAAAGCAATTTGCCCGCATAAGGGGAATAGGATCCGACGTTTATAAAAGACACCTTCCTTCGTTCCCGAAAAATTAATATCTTTGCCGTTCGTAAAAAACAAGAATGATGAACCCGATTTTTATTGTATTGCCCATTCTGACTTTACTGATGTTTGAACTCGGCCTGGAACTCAATATTCGGGATTTTACCTTATTCCGTTATCGTCCCCGTCCGGTAATAGCCGGACTCATCGGACAAATTATTCTTTTGCCTCTTTTAGCCATTTTATTAGGTTCTCTATTTCACCTGGATGCCCTCTTTTTTATCGGACTCCTTCTCATTGCTTGTTCGCCCGGCGGTAGTTCTTCCAATATTTTTTCTATGCTGGCACAAGGTGATGTAGCTCTTTCTGTCAGTCTCACAGCCCTCAGCAGCGTTATCACGCTCTTTACCATTCCCTTGATTCTCGGCTGGGCGACACAAATGACAGGCAGTCATACGGGTACTTTTATACAATTACCTATCGGAGCATTGGTGATGCAGAACCTGATCCTGACTTTACTTCCCATAGGTTTAGGCCTCTTATTTAAAGCTAAATTCCCGGAAAAAGCAGAAAAAATAAAGCGGAAATTGCATCAGATTTCTTTTCCGGCTCTTTTATTGTTGGCAGGTGTATTTTTTATTCAGCATTATAAAACGATCGCTGCTCATATCGGCCAACTAGGAATCTGCATTATCCTGTTAATCGCCTTAGCGATGTTTTCCGGCATCCTTCTTTCCCGCCTCATGCATCTACAAAGACGGGAAAAACGAACCATCGTCATCGAAATCGGAATGCAAAATGCAGCCCAAGGAATAGCCATTGCCAGCAGTCCATTGATTTTCAACAACAGTACTATCGCTATCCCTTCTATTTTATATGCACTCTTTATGAACCTGATTCTGCTCACTTATATCAAAACGGTAAAGAAATAAAGACCGCCTCCCTCACGGACATTGTTTTATCTACTCTTCTTCCAGGTAACCGAATTTTCCACTACTCCAGTCTTCATAAGCCTGAACGATCTCCTCTTTGGTATTCATCAAAAAAGGACCATAGGCCATAATCGGCTCCTGTATCGGTTCTCCGCTCAACAATAACAACAGGCAATCTTCCTGAGCTTCCAGTGCAATTTCTTCACCGATATTCCGGAAAAGCACAAACCGATCGGTCTCTGCCCTTTCCTCTCCATTCACTTTGACTTCTCCTTCCAGGACAAGTAATCCCGTGTTGTAATTTTCCGGCAGACTGAATACAAGGGATGCGCCGGAACGAAGACGAAAGTTATACATTTCAATCGGAGTAAAGGTGCGGGCAATTCCTTTCACTCCCTTAAACTCTCCTGCAATCACTTCCACCTGCCCCTGCCCTTCCGGCAAGCTGTAAACGGGTATCCGGGCGTGAGAAATGCTCTGGTAATACGGCGGGCTCATTTTATCTTTTGCCGGTAAATTAATCCAAAGTTGTACGATATGGAAAGTACCGCCTTGGCGACTGAACTTTTTTTCATGGTATTCTTTATGCAATACTCCTGCTCCGGCTGTCATCCACTGTATATCTCCTGCTCCGATCACGCCGCTGTGTCCATAACTATCGTGATGAGCTACCTTGCCCTGATAAACCAGAGTTACCGTCTCAAATCCCCGGTGCGGATGTACTCCGACTCCCCGGGGATCTTTGCGGGGACTAAATTCCATTTTAGCATTATAATCCAACAAGTAAAAAGGACTCATCCGATTGGGTGCCATACTATAACCAGAAGGGAAAAAATTATGGACCCGGAAACCATCTCCCACCATATGAGGAGGAGGAGGTAGTAATATCTGTTGTATTTCTTTCGCTTTCATTTGCTTCACTTTTTCAAATTAACGTCCCTCTCATTAAAAAGTTGGAGTTCTGAAAGAAATTTGTATAAATGTCGGAATATATAAGGGATTGAATGCAAAAATTAAATATCGAAGCAAAGGCAGGAAGATAGGGAGCGATATTCTATATAATTAAATATATAGGAATACCAGATTGTTAAAAAAACAATCCGGTAGATTTCAGCAAAGAAAATACAAGATTTACGACAAGAATAAGTCCGATTGACGGTCTCTTTGTCTCATTTCTACCGTTCATTCCCTACAGCCTCATAAAGGCGCTGTAATTCCGGTACAGAAAAAGAAGTAACCGGCTGAACCTGATCGTTTGCAATCTGCTTTAAGCGTTCTTTCAACTTACTAAGGGCAAACCGCAATATTTTGGTATGATCAAAGGCTAGAGAAGGTAATTCATCTATTCTGAACCAATCTGCATGAGCTGCGTCATCGGCAGCTTCAGGTTGATAATCCTGCAGCTTTACTAAAGTATAAAAGGCGACGGTAACTACCCTTCCCCGGGGATCCCGGTCGATCGCAGAAAAAGTACCAATCTGATCCATAAAAGCGGGGATAATACCGGTCTCCTCTCTCAATTCCCGGAAAGCGCAGGCTTCAATAGTCTCTTCTATTTCCATAAACCCACCCGGGAAAGCCCAATCCCCCTCAAAAGGTTCGTTTTTTCTCTGTATCAGTAATACATTTAAATCGGCACCATCAAAACCGAATACGACACTATCGGCTGTCAAAGCAGGGCGCGGATATTTATAACAATACTGTTTCTCTGTCATTTTCTCTTGTTTTACATTTGACCCTTTTTTTCTTCCTGAAGTAATTTCCGGTAGATAGACTCATCCTCTCTACCAAAACAAACCATTATCACTTTTTCAAAATCAGGATGTAAAACCAAAAAAGCTTCCACTTCCTTTAAAGCAATCCGGGCTGCAGCTTCTTTGGGATATCCGTACACTCCTGTACTGATACATGGAAAGGCAATCGTTTTTAATCCCCGTTCTACAGCTAAATGCAAACTATTCCGATAGCAAGCAGCCAATAGTTCCGGTTCCCCCCGCCTTCCGCTCCGATATACAGGTCCCACCGTATGAATTACATAAGAAGCAGGTAAACGATATCCTTTCGTTATTTTCGCTTCTCCTGTCTCACAACCGTGTAATTTCCGGCATTCTTCCAACAACTCGGGGCCTGCTGCCCGGTGAATAGCTCCATCTACCCCACCACCACCCAATAAGGTCTTGTTGGCAGCATTTACTATAGCATCCACTTTCAATGTCGTAATATCACCCTGAATAATTTCCAAACGTTTCATACTATTCTGCTTAAAATAATAAACTCGTTGTATTTCTACAAATATAAAAAACTCCTTTCAGGAAAACAACCGAAAACAATCTTCTTTTTGCGAAACAAAAAGAAAGCAGCTTTTCTCAAAGCCGCTTTCTTCCTTCAATTTACATCACGCTAAACTCCTCTATCCGACCTTTATTCCACCAACTCTACCTGGACAGCATCCACATACAACCCGATCCCCGACATAAGGGTAGGCGTATACGTACGGACTTCCAGCCTCAATTTATTAGCTGTTGCAGGGGACCGGAATATTTGGTTGCGGAATACGTCCATATACCCTTGCGTTTGATAATGATATTCTGAAGTGCGGATATCTTCTGAAGGCAAATTCGTAGTTCCCGACATCCAGGTGCACCACCAGCGCCATTTTACTTCTTCAGAAGGACTATTGGCGTATAGTTGAAATTGATAACAGGCATCCCCTCTTACCGGTATATCCTGATAAAGATAAGTCTTACCTTCCAGACACACAGCTTTTTTGCCTTCTAATACAGGAGAGCCAACTCGTATCGCCTGCCGGTCTGCTCCTCCCGTCCCTAAATTCCACCCCAGAGGCAGACCTTCCCATTTTCCCTCTTCGAAACTTCCGTTTCTCACTAAATTCACGCCGTTTCCTTTCCCTTTACAAGCCGCCGGAATATCGATATACCAATCTTTATCGGATATTACATTTTCATCCCAGCCTTTTATATTTACCTGAAAATCGGCAAAATCACCTTCCCCCGGACGTCCCAGAACAACCCTGATTTCAGTAATCCGATTAGCCAATAAAGCACTCAACTCATGCACAGAAGTCGTATAAGAAGTAGCCCCCATTTTATAAGAAAAAGAAAGTCCGCAATTTCCCCGGGCCGGGAATAAGAACAAGGAAGTCGTAGACACACCCTCCTGTGCGCGTTCCGCCCTTTTTACTACCGTCTGTACATTTTCGGTATATTCTCCCAATAAATTCATTTTTTCCGGAATAGAAGTGACGTGTAACATTAAATTATTCATTTCCGGAGGAACATTCTCAATAATAACCCTCAAACGGGCAACTTTTCTTTCCAGATCAAACACAACTTCCTCCTGTTTATCCTCCTGTATAGTAAAATCTGTTTGTCCCAATAGATAATCCTTCGTTTCACAATACCCTTCTTCCGCTTGCTTCAACCGAATAAAAATCTGTCCGGGAGTTTTCGTCTTACTATATTCCCGTACGGCTTTATCCTCCACATTGACCATACAAAAACCGGTATAAGTTCCGGACGGAAGCTCCAGATTAAAACGATCTCCCGAGGTTCCAACCAGATTACATTCATAAAAACCGGTCTCCCGAGTTTTTTCATCATACACAAATACCTGATAACCCGTTACAGGCGGCAACTGATTTATTCCATTCCCAGCCCGGACAAACACAGGAGTTCCTCTCCCTTCCTCGGTCCAGGGTTCCGGTTCATGCTGACAGCCCCAAGCTATCCACACAAAGATAACAATACCCCATTTCATATACTGAAAAATTTAAAATGTAAAACAGTGATATAAACAATCCTCCTGTCAACAGGAGTCTGGAAGGCAACAACACACGACGAAGTGCTTTATAAAATTAAAATAATTTCGGAAAAAAACAAGGGATAATAAATATTTCGTATAAAGTTCAATTTTTCATCACATTTGTTGATCTGAGATTTTACCTTCCGGAAATGCTTTATTTTTAACCGTTTGGAGGTATTTTACTGTAAATATGGCCTGTCCCCAAACAGTTTGCATCACCCCTCTGAGAAAAAGATATACCAGAAAAGCAAGCCAGAGGATATGATTATCTGTTCTTCCGGAAAATCCGTAATAAATAAAGAAAAATGCCATAGCGGCTACCGCCATAGCCCACAACATCTGACGGGTAGCCGTCGCTCCGATCAAAATCCCATCCCACAGGAAAGCAGCAAAACCGGCAAAAGGGATAGCCAACACCCAATAAAAATAATCCGCAGATGCCCGGATGACTTCTGCATCATTCGTCAACAGACTTAAAAAATTTTTTCCTCCTATTCCATAAAGCAAAGTAAAACAGGCTGATAAGCCAATTCCCCAACCGAATAAATAACGGACGGCTTGCCGGAGCTTAGGTAAATTACAGGCCCCCACATACCTTCCGGCCAACGCCTCTGCAGCATAAGCGAAACCATCCATGATATAAGAAAACAAGGTAAAGAGTTGCATCAATAAGGTATTGACAGCTAATATAATATTCCCTTGCCTTGCCCCACTGGAAGTAAAAAAGGTGGTAACCGCAATCAGACAAACCGTACGTAAAAAGATATCCCGGTTTACAGCAAAGAACCGTCGCATAGCTTTCCAATGAAGACTTCCCCGGATTCTTATCCAGGGTCTGAGAGCCTTATAGTGTTTCTTCCACAACAAAAGAGCCATCAACAAACCCGAATACTCCGCCACAACAGTGCCCAAAGCAACCCCTTCTACTTTCATCCCCAACCCGAACACAAAACAAAGGCTGCCAAGGATGTTGATAATATTTACAGCAATAGCAATATACATGGGGAAACGGGAATTCTGCATGCCGATAAACCACCCTTTAAACCCGTACATGGTCAGTACGGCCGGTGCTCCCCATACACACACCCGAAAATAAGTAAGGGCATATTGTTCCACTTCCGGACTGGTATCCAACAAATAAAACGCCAAACGCTCTACAGGATATTGTAAAATCAATATAGACAAAGCCGATACCAATCCCACGCTAACGGCCTGTATCAATACCCGCATTTCGCCGGCAGCGTCTTTTCTTCCATAAGCCTGGGAAGTCAATCCACTGGTTCCCATTCTCAAAAAACCGAAATTCCAATATAAAATAGTAAAGAGCAAACCTCCCACTGCAATCGCTCCAATATAAGCTGTCTCTCCCAAATGCCCGACAATTGTCACATCCACTAATCCCAATAAAGGAACCGTAATATTGGATACGATGGAAGGTAAAGCTAAACGTAATATCTTGCGATTCATCTCCGGAATTTTCGGCAAAGATACGGAATCTCCCTAAAAGGGAAAACGGAATAAACATTCTCTTCCGAAGAAACCTATTCCTTTCTTTTATAAACTCAAGATATTTTACCGACCATACGGGCAGGATCCACCCAACGGTCAAATTCCTCCGCTGAGACATATCCCAACTCCAGGGCTGCTTCCTTCAGTGTCTTGTTTTCCAAATAAGCTTTCCGGGCGATGGCAGCAGCTTTATAATAACCGATATGGGAATTCAAAGCCGTCACCAACATCAGGGAATCGCCCAAATGTTTACGGATTGTATCGTATACGGGTACTATTCCTACTGCACAGCGATCATTAAAATTCATACATCCTTCCCCAATCAAACGGGCACTGTGCAGAAAATTGTAAATAATAACAGGTTTAAACACATTCAGCTCAAAATGCCCGGTAGCTCCACCCACATTAATGGTTACATCATTTCCCAATACTTGGGCAGCTATCATTGTCAGGGCTTCACATTGGGTAGGGTTTACTTTCCCAGGCATAATCGAAGAGCCCGGTTCATTTTCAGGGATCCGGATTTCGCCAATTCCAGCTCGAGGTCCCGAAGTAAGCATCCGAATATCATTTGCAATTTTCATCAAACTTACAGCAACTGTTTTTAAAGCGCCATGCGTTTCTACCAGAGCATCCTGAGTAGCCAATGCTTCAAATTTATTGGGAGCCGATACAAAAGGCAAACCTGTCAATTCTGCGATTTTAGCAGCTACCTGTTCAGCATATTCAGGGGGAGTATTCAAGCCCGTTCCTACAGCTGTTCCCCCCAAAGCCAATTCCGCCAGATGGGGTAAGGTATGTTGTATGGCCTGTATGCCATGTTCCAACTGAGCGACATAGCCACTGAATTCCTGTCCTAAAGTAAGCGGAGTGGCATCCATAAAATGTGTCCGCCCGATCTTCACTATCGTTTTAAATTCTTCCCTTTTCTGGGCCAATGTAGCCCGAAGTCTCTCTAAGCCCGGCAATGTCTTTTCCAGTAACATTTTATACGCTGCAATGTGCATAGCCGTAGGGAAAGTATCATTGGAAGACTGCGATTTATTGACATCGTCATTTGCACTTAATATTTTATTCGTATCCGTCAATTTTCCACCCTTCAAGATATGTCCCCGGTTTGCAATAACTTCATTTACATTCATATTGGTCTGAGTACCGCTCCCCGTCTGCCATACCACTAAAGGAAACTGATCTTCCCATTTTCCAGAGAGTATTTCATCGCAAACCTGCACAATTAAATCTGTTTTTTCAGGAGATAGAACCCCGGCTTCCCGATTTGTCAAAGCCGCAGCCTTCTTCAACCAGGCAAAAGCCTGAATAATTTCTTTCGGCATCCGGTCCCGGTCGGCTGCAATGTTAAAATTCTCAATACTTCTCTGAGTTTGCGCCCCATAATAAGCTCCCTCGGGAACCTTTACTTCCCCCATTGTATCCCTTTCATTCCTATACTGCATAACTTTCATTTTTAATTCTTCCTCTTTTCTATAGAACGAAGGAAAAACAGAAAAGTTTTTAAAGTTTCAACACCTTCCGACCCTTCGCTTGAATCCTCCGCCTCCCTTTAAGGAGTAGCTCATTCATAACCATTTTATGGTACGTTTTTT
>NZ_JH594596.1:1523443-1605074 GCF_000243215.1 Odoribacter laneus YIT 12061
AAAAAACGTACCTTTGCTACCCCTATTAATGTAATAATACTGATTACTTTAAAAGAGAATGTGTGTGTGTAAACAAATTATAATTTTTCCGGTCTTTTCTATAAATGAAGCTCTTCTATGGCAATCCAAATGAACGACAATGAAAAATCTCTTTTCGTTTCTCCTTCTGAACAAGAAGCTGTAGAAAGCAAAATTGTATCCCCTATTTCAACCGGAGAAAACAAAACTTCTTCTTCCAAACCTGTTCTCCTGATTGCCGAAGACAATTCAGACAATTACCTGTTGTTAAAATGTATTTTACAAACAAACTTTCAGCTGATTCATGCCTGGGACGGCGAAGAAGCCGTAGAACTTTTCAAAAAACACCAACCGCAATTGATATTAATGGACATCCGCATGCCTAAAATGAACGGATACGAAGCTACTGCAGAAATCCGTAAAATCTCGGTTACGGTTCCCATTATTGCGGTTACAGCTTATGCTTATGCCCAGGATATTGAGCAAATACTGAAAAGCGGATTTAATTCCTATCTTTCAAAACCGATAAATATCGTCGGTGTAAAAGAAAAAATACAGGAAGTATTAAAAAAGTAAACTCCCTTTCAGATTCTCCAGAATTGATGAATTCCAACCCACCCCAAGCTAAACTATTCCTCTAATTTATTCTGCCGTAATCTCAATCATCCGGCTAGTAGTCGGTTGGGTGGTAAAAACAGCTAAACCGATTTTCATCAGATAATCTCCGGAAAATACATTTCCATTTTCTGAAAATTTCGATTTCTGTTCCGGCATAAGATTTATTTCCTCCACTCTGTACTGAAGGGCCGGATCCAAACCTTGCAGCCGGACCGGAAAAAGTTTTTCCCCGAAACGGGGGTGAATATTATAGGCATACAGCACTGCTTTTTTCTTATCTTTAGCCACATAAACCAAAGCAGCATGTTCTGTTTCATAGGGAGAAACCAACCGAAACAAATCCCCACCTAAAATAACCGGTTTCAGACGTTTAAAATTTGCCACGGCTTCCCGGCAGAATGCCTGTTCTGCAGCACTCCTATCTGCCATACTGATATCGAACCCCAGTTTCCCCATCATAGCGACATCTGTCCGGAATTTCAGAGGTTGTTTTCCCCAGCTGGTCACATGTGCACACAAAGTATTGGCCGGAAAAAACTGAGAAAACCCCCATTGGATAAATATCCGTTCTACGGGATCTGTATTGTCACTTGGCCAAAATTCCGTAAAATATTTCAACGCCTCATAATCACAACGGCCTCCGCCGCCCGAACACAACATCATCGGCAAATGAGGATACTTCACCTGAATACGCTCTAAAACTTTATATATCCCCCGTACATGATCTATATACAATTGAGATTGTTTCTCTTTCAAATAAGGGGAATAAATATTTGTAATCGGACTGTTACAGTCCCATTTAAAAAAGGCTATTTCCGGATGAGCTGTCATCAGCTTATCCACTACCCCGTAGACATAATCCTGAACCTTCGGATTACTCATATCTAAAACCAATTGATTCCGAAAATAATAGGTCTCCCGATTGGGCTGATGAATCACCCAATCCGGATGTTTTTCAAATAAATCGCTCTTCGGATTCACCATTTCCGGTTCTATCCAAATTCCAAATTTTACTCCGGCTTTTTCTGCTCCTTTTATCAAGGCTCCTATCCCATTCGGCAGCTTATCACGCATCGGTTCCCAATCTCCTAAACCGGCCTTATCGTGATTACGGGGATAACGATTTCCAAACCAGCCGTCATCCAATAAAAACAGATCTACTCCCAATTGCTTTGCTTCCTGCATCAAATCGAGTAATCTCTCTTCATTAAAATGAAAACCCGTACTCTCCCAGTTATTCAATAAAGTGAGGCGGTCTTTCTCTCCGTCTTTTACCTGATAACGACGGGCCCAATCGTGGAAATTACGACTGGCTTCTCCTCTTCCTTTTTCACTCAGGGTAAAGATAAATTCCGGCGTCTTGAATATTTCTCCCGGCTTCAGTTCATAAGGAGAAGCATAAGGGTTAATGCCGGATATTATACGTAAATTTCCCTCATTGTCCACTTCAAAAGTAAACCGGAAATTTCCGGTCCAGCCGAGGGTACCCAACAACACATTCCCCTGGTTCTCCGCTATCGGTTGTCCGAATCCCAATTGAAAAAACGGCGAAGTATGCATAGCAGCCCGTGAACCGAGTTTCGTATCCAGAACTTTCTTTCCGAAGAGCAGTTCCTGAGCATTCATCACGACTTCTTTCGCCCAGTCCCCGCTGAATTCCGTCAGATAATAATGCGGACTCTCAAAATAAAGCATAGCGGAAGCATAACGGAATAAAGTCACCGGCTTTTTTTCCTGATGCCGGATCTCCGTCCAGGTTTTGATAATATTTTCCTTTTTAAAAGTCCTGTAATACAGTTTCACTTCTATAGGATAGACGTCGTCCCTCAGTATAATACTCGTCTCGGAAACATTTTCATCTATTTTTCGTGTTTCAGAAGATACATATTTTAAAAGCGTCGTCATATTTCCGTCCTGATGGATAATCCCCAAAGCCGGTTCGAAATAATCCTCCATTCCCGAAGCCGGATAAGTTTCCCATCCCTGCTCAGCAATACGACTACCGGAACCGCCACGGGAAAAAGCCGGGAAATGTTGCATATCGGATTCGTTAAGCAAACGCGGTCCCAAATAAGACTGATAGAGCCGGCCATTAGAAGCCACCCGAAGGATCAAATCCGTCGCATCGGTCGATATTCTCAAAACTCCCTCCTCTGCATACGATCTCACGAATCCCGCACAAAAGAACAAAAATAATAGCAGCTGTTTTCTCATAAAACAAGGCTTTAGATTTACAGTTTAAACGACGATAAAGGACGACACATATCCTCATTCCACCTCATGAGGGCAAATATAATAATAAAGAATGAAGCAAACGATCTCCTTTTCGAAATCCCGGAAACAATTTCTAAAAATACAAAACCGACTTCCTTTTTTACTTTTCAACATTCGGGAAATTTTCTTTTTCAGCACCATACACCCGGTATACCCATAACCGCTTATCGGCATAAATCTTAAATGTTCCGGCCAGGGCCTCATTCAAAGTTCCCTGCCACCAATTGGTAAAGGCAGAAAGAGGATACACCAGGCCTTCCCCTGAAAGAGAGCGACAATCCCGGTTGAATACAGAAACCTGTTGTCCCGGAAAGCATTCAAATTCGGCATCTCCGCATACCGGCGTAAACAGTCCGTAATCGGTCAGCATTTGCACATCAGCCTGTGCCTGATAATCCGATAAAAGACTGATATTTCCCATCGTATGATCTTCCCGTTTTCCTGTCGCTCCTAAAATAAACAATTTTTTCCATCCTCTTTTCAAACAATACCGAAAAGCCTTACTTAAATCATTGGTTTCCTGTTCCGTTTCCCGATGAATCAAAGCGGCATAACGCTCCCGCAAGGCAAGATTCAGAGAATCGCCATCCCCTACAATGGCTTCAGGTTCCCGTCCCCATTGTATCAACGCCTCTGCAGCCCCATCACAACAAACAATTCGCCGGCAACGGTACAAAAACGACAAAGGTAAAGGATGTACCGGAAAACTCCCGTCGGCTAATATGACGGCTTCCGGTTCTGCTACCGTCTTTACTAAAGGATAATAATTCATCATGAACACTTTAAAATGAACGGACAATCATCTTCCGCCACTTCAGATAACCAAAGAAAGCGATAAAAGTATAAAAACCATATAAACCTGCATAAAAAGGCAAGCCTTTATACACATATAAGGCGCAACTCACTATATCGACCACTACCCACACCAGCCATTGTTCCGCCTGTTTATAAGCCAGCATCCACATGGCTGTAATACTCAAAGCTGTTGTGAGGCTATCCAACCAGGGAACTGTGCTATCCGTAAATCGAATCAACACCCAGGCAATCCCCAGAAACAAGAGAATAGAAACAGCGGTTAACGGTAAAATCTGCTTCAAAGGAGTGTGTATGACCGGCCGTTCTTTTTTTCCTCCAGCCCCTTTCAGCCACAACAGCCAGCCATAAATACCGGCTAGTAAATAATAAATATTGATTCCAAAATCAGCATACAAGCCGGCCTGGTAATATACCATCAAACTTAGAACAGGCATGATTATACCTGCCGCCCAAAGCCAGATACTGGCTTTATATTCGAACCAAAGGTAAAATAAACCGACAATCGTTCCTGTAATCTCTAACCAATCCATGCGATACAATTAAAAAGCGGAAACTCTTTTTCCCAGTTCTATTAAAAACGTAATGTTAAATACGCCAAAACATTGATCCCTGCATTGGGATAATAAGCCGCATCAGAAATAAGTTCCGGTTTCACGCCGGCCGGTTTTGTACCGTCTGTCGTCGGATATACTGCCGTACAACTAGCATAACCGTTACTCTCGTATTCCTCGTCAAACAGATTATAAACGGATATACCGAGGGTGACAGCCTTTGCCAAAGGCAATTGAAAAGTATAATTCAAATTCAAATTGTTTACGAAATAAGCCTCCAACATACATGCTTTATCTCCGGAATTATTCAGATACTGTTTACTCACATATTGCGATTGAAAAGAAGCATCCCATCCTTTACAATGAAAGGAAATCAGACTATTTCCCATAAAATCAGGAGAAAATGAAATCGGGCTACTTCCCAGATAACGGGTCGTCTGAGAAATTGTACCTTCTGCCGTATACAAACCCTCCCCGTTCAGATCCACATCGTTTCGATATTCGGTATAATGTTTGATCCGGTTCCGGCTCCAGGTAGCATTTACATCCCAACGAAGCCAGTCGGTAAAACGAACGCCAGCCGAAAATTCCGCACCTGCCCGATAACTCTCCTTTACATTTGCTGACACCGCTTCTCCGATCTCATTTAACTGACCGGTTAATACCAATTGATTCCGGTAATCCATATAATACAAATTTATACCGGCAGAAAACCGGGCCGAACGGAAAGCATACCCCCATTCATAATCCAACAAACGCTCAGCCTTGGGCAATTCCGTAAAAAAGCCATCCGTATAATTATTCCGGGTAGGTTCCTTCTGGGCAACAGCAAAGGAAGCATACATACTGTGCTGATCAGCTATCTGCCAGAATAAACCCGCTTTCGGATTAAAAAAATCAAACGTCTCATCCAGATCCAAAGGTTGCATCCGCCCGGCATTCCAATCCCATTTATCGTTCACTCCCCGAATCGTATAATGAATACGACGGTATTGCAAATCAGCATAGAAATACAAACGACGCACAATCTCATAATTTATACGTCCGTAAACATTCGCATCCAGCTTCCTCCCAGTATTTTCATAAAACTGGTGATCCGGAGCCAAATTCCCCATATAATTTTTCACCCATATTACCTTTCCGTCATGATCATTTTTATATTTATTGACTCCTCCTCCCAGCGACATCTGTAACTTATCCGAATGATAATTCAGGGAAAATACCATTCCTCCGAAATCACTCTCCACATTTTTCTTCCGCACCAAATCGCTCTTTTTTACAGGCTCCGAAATTCCCGGTATTTCATAAGGTTTCAACCCATATTCTATCAGGCTACGTTTGTTTTTATATTCCTGATAGTATCCCTTTCCGCGGGTATAATGAAAAGCAATATTCAGGTTCCACCCGGGACTGAAAATGTGATTAAAAAGCAATTGATAATGAGTTTGCCGATATACATCCAACTGATCTTTATAAAAACCGATTACCTCGCCCTCCTCATTTTCAATTTTTCCATTCGGATTGTAAGTACGGTTTGTATCCAAAGTTTCCCGGGGAATGCCATCCCAGGCGTGATAAGTCTCTTCCTCGCCACTGAAAGTGATCAATTTCAGAGTAGTATGATCTCCGTAATAACCGGCTTGCGCGAAATAGGATTTTAATTTAGCAGAAGCCCTGTCCCGGTACCCGTCACTTCCGATATGAGAAAGCCGCAAATCAAAAGCCCAGCGATCGTATAACAAACCCGTTCCGAGCTTTACCATCTCTTTCTGAGTATTAAACGAACCATAGGAACCGCTCAGTTCGGCAGAAGGATTTATAGCGGTATTCTCCGTCTGCATATTGATACTTCCTCCAAAAGCTCCCGCTCCGTTCGTAGAAGTTCCGGCTCCTCTCTGTATTTGAATATCCTGCAAAGAAGAAACCAAATCCGGAGTATTTACCCAGAAAATAGAATGACTCTCTGCGTCATTCATCGGTATTCCATTAGCAGTCACATTGATACGGGTTGCATCCGTCCCCCGGATTCGTATTCCGGTATAGCCGATTCCGGCTCCGGCATCTGTAGTCGTCAATACAGAAGGCGTCATTGTCAAAAGGAAAGGAATATCCAAGCCGATATTCTGCTTTCTTAAACTCTCCTTATCCAAATTGACAAAAGCAACAGGAGTCCGGGCCGTAGCCCGCGTAGCCAATACCTGCACTTCTTCCAACTGAACATGCCTCAAGGTATCCGCCTCTCCATTTTCAGCAATAGCTCCATAGCTCATCCCCAACAAAGCTATTGTTAATCCAATTTTTTTATTCATTTTCTGCTTTATCATAACAGAAAGGCGCACATCTGTTACATTTCCCTCCGCCGGCATTATCCGGAACAGGTTCAATGGGTATGATCTCAGCCCGTCGTGTTAAGGCACCCCTTCTGATGGTTAATAACGGCCACGAAGATAATCTATTTTCATGGGATTACAATATTCTCCCTTCCCTATTCTAAAAGTGTGCCCAAAGCCCCCTTTTCACTTCAGACACACTTCTGTTTAAAATATGTTAGCCCAGCAATTACTGTTCCTTTGTCAAAGCGTGACAAAGGCTGCTAATGCTCCGAATACGACCAATAACAAGATAATACCTATCAAAGAAATCACCAATCCTGCTATGGCTAATCCCCTCGGCGGCTTAAACATACCACAAGCAGAAAAAATAAGTCCCAGCAACCAGATAATCCAGCCTAAAAAGGGAACCCAACCTAAAAACAAAGCGATCAAAGCCAGTACAAAACCCGCTGTCCCCAACCCATTGGAACGGGGAACGGGTTGCTGATTAATGACAATCGTCTGTTTCGGTTGATCCTGATTTTTTGTTTCTAATACTTCCATAAACTTTTTTTATAAAAAATAATTGTTTCCTCGATGTATTCGAATTTACGAACGTTTTTTATTTATAAATCCTCTCATCTTATTTTTTACGTCAAACCCCGATAGAAGTTCAAATGTAATAAAAAAACTTATAGGTTGTATATTTATGTAAATATTTCTATGACTCTCCTCAAAAAGAAAGCCCGTCCCAAACCGGAAGCAGGTTTAGGACAGGCTTTTCTTGCGTCTCTAGAAAGATTATTGTTCGCCGTACTTCATTTCAGCATGACGTTTATATCCTTCATATCTCCATTTTGCATTTGCTTCTGTCATTTCGAACAGTTTTTCTGCATCTTCCGGAGCAGCTTTCACCAATGAGTTGAAGCGTACTTCCCCCATCAGGAACTCGCGGAACTTAGAATAATCCGGTTCTTTGGAATCCAGTTGGAACGGATTTTTTCCTTCTGCTTCCAGCAGTGGATTATAGCGATACAATTGCCAGTAACCGCATTCTACAGCCTTTTTCTCTTCTGCCTGTGATTTGCCCATACTGGCTTTTAAGCCATGGTTGATACAGGGAGCATAAGCGATAATCAAAGAAGGACCCGGATAAGCCTCTGCTTCTTTAATGGCTTTCATATACTGAGCTTGGTTCGCACCCATAGATACCTGGGCTACATAAACGTAACCATAAGATATTGCCATCATACCCAGATCTTTTTTGCGAACACGCTTTCCGCTGGCTGCAAATTTAGCCACAGCTCCTGTAGGGGTGGATTTTGAAGACTGACCTCCCGTATTCGAGTATACTTCAGTATCCAACACCAGAATGTTCACATCGTGTCCGCTGGCCAATACATGGTCTACACCGCCGTAACCAATATCGTACGCCCAACCGTCACCACCAAAAATCCACTGAGACTTTTTAGTGAAATAGGGTCTTAAATTCAATATTTCTTTAGCTACAGGAATACTTTCTTTTTCCAAAGCAGCAGCTAATGCATCACTGGTAGCGACGGTTTTTTCTCCATCTTCATAAGTTGCTATCCATTCATTTACGGCATTCTGAGTCTCCGAAGAGAAAGAATTGATATTTTCGTCCAACAACCTCTTTACTCTCTCTCTCAAGCGATTTGCTCCTTCAGCCATACCAAAACCGTATTCTGCATTATCTTCAAACAGAGAGTTTGCCCAAGCGGGTCCACGCCCTGTTTTATAATTCGTACAATAAGGTGTAGAAGGGGCAGAAGCTCCGTATATAGAAGAACAGCCTGTCGCATTGGCCACCATCATCCGTTCGCCGAACAACTGAGTGATCAATTTAATATAAGGCGTCTCTCCACAACCAGCACAAGCTCCGGAGAATTCGAATAAAGGCTGAATAAACTGAGAATTCTTGACATTGGTCGGTTCAACAACTTTCTTATAACCCACTTTTTTATCCATGTATTCCCAGCGTTCGATTTCTGCAGCCTGGCTTTCCAAAGATTTCATGATCAAAGCCTTATTCTTAGCCGGACAAACATCAGCACAGTTTCCGCAACCGGTACAATCGAGCGGAGATACCTGAATTTTAAACTTATAGCCAGCCAGTTCCTTACCAATAGCCGGTTTAGCTACCGTTCCGGCAGGTGCTGCCGCCAACTCTTCCTCTGTCATCAAGAAAGGACGGATAGAAGCGTGAGGACATACATAAGCGCACTGATTACACTGTATACAATTCTCTACCTGCCATTCCGGAACATTTACCGCAATCCCCCGTTTTTCGAACTTTGATGTACCACTGGGGAAAGTACCGTCTTCTCTGCCCAGAAAAGCGCTGACAGGCAGATCATCACCCTTTTGAGCATTCATGACGTCCACTACTTTGCGAATGAATTCCGGACGGGCTTCGTTCTGTGCAAGCATTTCATCCGGCAGATTTTTCCAGTCAGCCGGAATTTCCACCTTTATCAGATTTTCTTCCTTTCCTCCGGCATCAACAGCCGCATAGTTCATGTTGACAATCGCTTCTCCTTTCTTACCGTAAGTCTTCACAATCGCAGACTTCATTTCCTGAACAGCCAGCTCGTAAGGAATTACATTGGTAATTTTAAAGAAAGCACTCTGCATAATGGTGTTGGTACGATTCCCTAATCCTAATTCCTGCCCAATCTTCGTACCGTTAATAATATAAAAATTGATATCGTTGTCAGCCATATATTTTTTCATATGGTTCGGCAAATGCTTTTTCGTCTCTTCCGCATCCCATAAAGAATTTAACAGGAAAGACCCTCCTTTTTTCAATCCTTTCAATACATCATACTGATTGATATAAGCAGGCACATGACAAGCTACAAAATCGGGCGTCGTAATAAGGTAAGTGGAACGAATCGGTTCGTCTCCGAAACGCAGATGAGAAGCAGTGAAACCACCAGATTTTTTAGAATCGTATGCAAAATAAGCCTGACAATACTTGTCGGTAGCCCCTCCGATAATTTTAATGGAATTCTTATTTGCCCCTACCGTACCGTCAGAACCCAAACCATAAAATTTAGCTTCATAAGTGGTGTCGTGCGTTACCTTTACTTCTGCTTCCAAAGGCAGGGATTTGAAAGTAACGTCATCTACAATACCGACTGTAAATTGGTTTTTAGGTTCGTTCATGGCCATATTTTTATAAATGGCTATAATCTGTGCAGGAGTCACATCTTTAGAACCCATTCCATAACGTCCGCCAACAATCAGCGGTGCATTCGGCTGGCCATAGAAGATATCTTTCACATCCAGATAAAGGGGATCGCCATTTGCTCCCGGTTCTTTTGTCCGGTCGAGCACTGTAATCCTTTTCACCGATGCCGGAACAGCCTCCATAAAATATTTAGGAGAGAAGGGACGATATAAATGCACGGCAATTAACCCCACTTTCTCCCCTCTGGCCATCTTATAATCGATCACTTCCCGTATGGTATCGGTAATAGATCCCATAGCAATAATAATATTTTCGGCATCCGGAGCACCGTAATAGTCGAACGGACGGTATTTTCTCCCGGTGATTTCAGACATCTTGTCCATATAATAGGCGACAAGATCCGGAACGACTTCGTAAAATTTATTCGAAGCTTCTCTTCCCTGGAAATAAATGTCAGGGTTCTGAGCCGTTCCCCGGGTAACCGGAGTTTCGGGATTTAAAGAACGTTCCCGGAAAGCCTGCAAAGCTTCCATATCCACCAAGCTTCTGAGATCTTCCATATCCACAGCCTCAATTTTCTGAATTTCGTGGGAGGTACGGAAGCCATCGAAGAAACTGACAAACGGAACACGGGATTTAATAGCCGTCAAATGAGATACAGCAGACAAATCCATCACTTCCTGCACAGAACCGGAAGCCAGCATGGCAAAACCGGTTTGACGGGCAGCGTAAACGTCAGCATGGTCTCCGAAAATATTTAAAGCATGAGCTGCCAATGCACGTGCACTCACATGGAAGACACAAGGCAATAACTCCCCAGCTATTTTATACATATTGGGAATCATCAGTAATAATCCCTGAGAAGCTGTATAAGTTGTAGTTAAAGCTCCAGCCTGCAATGAACCATGAACGGCACCCGCAGCACCGGCTTCCGATTGCATTTCAATCACACGTACGGTTTCCCCGAACATGTTTTTACGTCCCTTGGCGGCCCATTCATCTACGTTCTCAGCCATAGGCGAAGACGGAGTAATGGGATAGATGCACGATACCTCACTGAACATATAAGCAATATGTGCAGCAGCAGCATTACCATCACAAGTCAAAAATTGTTTTTCTTTTGCCATCTTTATAAAATTAAATGAATCTTACTTCCATTGAAAACCGAAAGTGAGAAAAGGAAATAATAAATTTACTTTTTCCATTTCTACTTTCTGCATTCTCTGTTTATTATTTAATACTAATTCTATTTTTCTCTCAATATACAAATCCAGCCAACCATAAAGGAATAATATTTCCCTTTCCCCGTTCTGCCATATCCTCCATGACAATCCCTTCCCGGCGGTTTCTGCTCCTCTCTCCTTCCCGACAAACGTTTACATTATACGTTCCGTCAATCAGAAAATCAGCATTTTCCGAATAATTAATGCGGTGCACAGGGCACAATTGACTCAATAAAAATGTTTTATGCATAACCCCTGTATCCACTTCATCTAAACATACGGCATTCAACAGATTCGGGTTATGAATATACAATTTATTCGGTTTCCGCCCACTGTCTTCCCCGTCCTCCTCCGGTAACAATAAAGTAAGTAAACGGGCATTTTTCATATAATACAGATAATTCAATACGGTCGCCCGGGAAACCCCGATCTCACTACTCAACTTACTGATATTAACCGTACAATTCCCATCTCTGGCGACAATATAAAGTAATTTTTTGAGCTTAGTCAGGTACTTCAATTCAATTTGATTGTTATAGGGAATATCAAATTCCAAGGTCAAATTAATATTTTTTAAAAGATAATCGATATGCGATTTTTCCTCTAGATAAATCGGATAATACCCATAGCGAAGATAATTTCCGAAATAAGCCAGCGGACGGATACGACACAAAATATCATTTACAATCTTTTCGTGATTTTCTACAATCTCCTGAAAGGAAAATACCGGAAAATGGATACCGGTTTCCAATTCCAAAAATTCCCGGAAAGACAGCCCACTTAAATTGTACATCTCTACAATTCCTTTCAAATACTCATTCGATTTAACCCGTACAATAGAAGAAATCGTAAACACGATCTGCAGATCCGGAAAAGAACGGTAACAAGCCAATAACTCCTTATCCCAACCCGGATATTTATGCACCTGATCCAATAGTAAAACTTTTCCCCCCAATTTGTAAAAACGTTCGACAAAATGATAAAGTCCTTCAGCCGCAAAAAAAAGATTGTTGATGTTAATGTACAAACAAGAATTGTCTTCAGCATAATATTCCCGACAATACTCCAATAAAAAATTGGTTTTCCCCACTCCCCGGCTCCCTTTAATAGCAATTAAACGACCGTTGCGGTTGATCTCATCCGAAAGCCCCCGGCGTATCGCTGAAGTACGCTCCTTTAAAAGAGTAATATGTGTGCTGCGTAAACTATCCATTTTTCCTTTCTTGCCACGCAAATATAATAGAAAAACAGATAATTTGCAATATAGAGATTACAATTTTTATTCTAAATTATTATTTAGACTTATTACAAATTGGCTATAAACTAAAAATAGAGGTTGATAAACGGCATTTCCCAGCAGTACAAGGAAAAGTAACGAAAACGTTTACATGAATTTATAAAATAAAAAACGTCCGTAAATCCAAATACCAAGGTGGAACAATTATTTTTTTAGATATAAAACGTCCGTAAATCCAGATGCCAAGGCGGAACTATTACTTTTTAATAAAAAACGTGCCTTCTGCTAGTTAAGTTCTTCAATAAAGTTAGTACCTTGCCGAAATAAAATTTCAAATCTAACTTCTATGATAAAATCAGTATTTTTCAGTCTAGGGATTTTCTTGTCTTTAGGAATTTCCACCCTTTGGGCACAACAGAATGCCCCCCGTTCGGGTTATCAGTTTAAAGAAATTGCCGATCTAAAAGCGACGCCGGTTAAAAATCAGGCCAACAGCGGTACTTGTTGGTGTTATGCGACACTTTCTTTTCTGGAATCTGAATTACTGCGGATGGGCAAACCGGCTTACGATTTATCAGAAATGTATACGGTCCGGAATGCCTATTTTGAAAAAGGAATGCGTTATTTTCGTTTATACGGCAAAAATAACCTGAACGAAGGCGGACAAGCTCACGATGTGGTGGAGATGATTGCCAAATACGGGATTGTACCGGAAGAAGTATATCCGGGATTAGAATACGGTGTAGATCAGAACAACCATAGTGAAATGGTCAGCGGCCTGATTGGGTATATGTCGGGCATTACAAAAGCCAGAAATATCACCACAGCCTGGCCCAAGGCTTTGATGTCCATTATAGAAAGCTATCTGGGAAAAGCTCCGGAAAAATTTACTTTCCAAGGGCAGGAATATACGCCCCAAACTTTTGCTCAGGAATTGGGTATCCGCCCGGAAGACTACATTGAGCTCACGTCTTATGAGGCTTATCCGTTTTACGAACAGGTAGAGTTGGAAATTCCGGACAACTGGATGCACGCCCGTTATTATAATGTACCTTTGGACGATCTGATCGCCATTATGCAAAATGCCCTGAAAAACGGTTATACGATTGCTTGGGACGGAGATGTCAGCGAACAAGGATTCAGTCATGCTAAAGGTCTGGCCATTCTCCCGACCAACGAACCCCAAAATATGAGTGGTAGCGACCGGGCTCGTTTTGAGAAATTACCAGAAGCTGAAAAAAACAATCTCTACTCCTTCGTTGCCCCAGTGCCCGAAATGCAGGTAAACGATCAGAACCGGCAGAAAACATTCGATAAACGGAAAACGACAGACGACCATTTGATGCATCTGACCGGATTACTACAAGATCAGAACGGAACATACTATTATAAAACCAAAAATTCCTGGGGTACGGAAAGAAATCCGTTTGGAGGTTATCTGTATATGTCAGAACCCTATGTCAAAATGAAAACCGTAGCTATTCTCCTCCACAAAGATGCTATCCCGCAAAACATAAAAGAGAAATTAAAACTGAACTAACAGTATTCCCCCAATACCTCATTATTTTACACATTAGGGACGTGCCCTAATGTGTAATTTTTATATGTAAAAAAAATCGTTCTACCCACTTATCTGCATTTACGGACGTTATTCATAAAAAATAAATATTCCACCTACGGATATCTGTATTTACGGACGTTTTTTACCCTAACCCCTCAAAAGCGCCCCCTTTGCCTAAAGTTTCAAACCACTCTTACCTTTCCTTTCAGTTTCTCTCAAAACTCTGATTTATCTTTTCCCCAACAAAAAAGAAAAAACCCAGATTTCAATTAAATTCAAATTAATGCTTCTCTCCGACGCCGTTTATCGGAACTAAAATTTCCGATAAATTTTTCCATCAAAACGGAAATTCTTTCATCAGCGAATCGTCGGACGAGCTTTAATCCGGCATGAAATGCCATTAACTAAAATCTGAGTCTCTTCTTTATAGGATCTCCTCTATTGGTCGTTCATAGAGATGAGGAACTCTTCATTGGATTTTGTCTTTTCAAGCCGATCTTTTACAAATTCCATCGCTTCTATAGAATTCATATCGGTCAGGTAATTCCGGAGTATCCAAATCCGGTTTAAGACATTGGCATCCAACAACAAATCCTCACGGCGGGTACTGGAAGCTGTAATATCGACAGCCGGATAAATCCGCTTATTCGACAATTTACGGTCAAGCTGTAATTCCATATTTCCTGTGCCCTTAAATTCTTCAAAGATTACATCATCCATCTTAGAACCGGTTTCTGTCAGTGCCGTAGCCAAAATAGTCAAAGAACCACCGTCTTCTATATTCCGGGCTGCTCCGAAGAACCGTTTCGGTTTATGCAAGGCATTGGCATCCACTCCACCGGAAAGCACTTTTCCGGAAGCCGGAGAAACCGTATTATAAGCCCGGGCTAAACGGGTTATTGAATCCAGCAATATCACTACATCATGCCCACATTCAACCATACGTTTCGCTTTTTCCAATACAATATTGGCCACCTTTACATGCCGTTCTGCCGGTTCGTCAAAAGTAGAAGAAATAACCTCGGCATTCACACTGCGAGCCATATCAGTAACTTCTTCCGGACGTTCATCTATCAATAATATAATCAGGAACACTTCCGGATGATTAGCTGCAATAGCATTGGCAATCTCTTTCAATAATACCGTCTTACCGGTTTTGGGCTGAGCCACAATCAATCCTCTCTGTCCCTTTCCGATAGGGGCAAACATATCTACTACGCGGGTAGAAATGGTAGCCTTTCCATTTCCTGTAATATTGAACTTTTCATTCGGGAAAAGCGGCACCAAATGATCGAAAGGGATACGATCCCGCACGGCCTCCGGCGATTTGCCATTGATTTTTTCCACCTTGATTAAAGGAAAATATTTCTCTCCTTCTTTCGGAGGACGCACCGTACCTTCTACTGTATCCCCGGTCTGCAAACCGAAAAGCTTGATCTGACTCTGAGAAACATATATATCATCCGGAGAATTCAGGTAATTATAATCTGAAGAACGCAAGAAACCGTATCCGTCCGGCATGATCTCCAATACGCCCGCATTATTAATAATTCCTTCAAACTCATAATATTTATCCCTTTTGTCAAACTTCATTTTCCCGGGATTAGTATAAGCATTTCCGTTGCCGTTATTGGTATTTCCGCTTTCTTTTTCTTTACGTTCTTCCTCCTGTTCTTCACCTGTCTCCACCTGCATCGGAACTTCCGGTTGTATATTTTCTGCGTCAGAGGGATAATCGTAATCATTTTTTCCATATTCTTCCTCCGGTTCCATTTCCCCAAAATCCAAATCTTTTTCTAGGATATCCCTATGGGAAAAATGTACATTCTTCTCCTTGACGGGACGTTCTTGATAACGAGGACGTTTTTGTTCCTTGCGTTCCTGCGGACGTTCGGCCTGAACTGTCTCTTCAGCCACAGCAAGTGGTTGCTCCGGACGGACTTCTTCCCGTTTCACGTCTTCCCGCTTAGCAAATTTAGGTACTCCACCTTTGGAATCTCCCACCTTCTCTACTGAACGTACGACACGAACCCGAGGTTTACGTCCTCTCTTCCCAGCTCCTTCCGGTTGCTTAGCTGTTGACTCTGTGGCAGCAGGACGTATCTCAGCCGCCGCAATTGCTTGCTGATCCAAAATTTTATAAATAAGTTCTTGCTTTTTATAAGCTTCTATACGCTTAATGTTCAATTCCTTCGCAATTTGCCGCAACTCGGTCAGCAATTTGTCATTCAATTCTAAAATGTCGTACATATAACGATTTAATGGGTATTTAATTTTGTAGAAATATCACCTGGCATGAACCAGATGGAAATGAATATGGTACAAAATTAAGAATAAAAATTTTTATAACAAAATTGTTAATATCATTTCTCACTTTTAAAAGTTTAAAAATGCTTTATCACTGAATTTATGCTTTCTTTCGGAATTAGCCAATATTTTATAATCGAACTAAAGTTCCTAACGAATTCTCTTTTTATCAGCACGAAAGTTCTCCCCGCAAAAGTCAGAATGTCTTTGTCAAACTTGCTTGACAAACCATGTGTCTCTTTTTGAAAAACTTTTTATAACGACCTGTCTCTTTCGAATATTTTTCGTATCCGGCTATTGCACTTGCCAAACATCATTCATTTAAAAGAGCTATTTTTTTTATTTCGATTAATTTTAAGATAAGCTCTCCGAACAAGGTATTGGCCCAGGCAAACCAATGGCGGGTAAATTTTTCCGGATTATCTTTGTGAAACGATTCATGCATAAAACCGGTATCCCCGTCTGTATTCCGCAACATTTTTATACATTTCCGGATTTCGTCGTCTTCACAACTCGTCATCGCCCTCATAATAATGCTCATAGGCCAAATCATATCGTATCCGATATGAGGACCTCCGATTCCTTCTCCCGCCGTTCCGCGAAAAAAATAAGGATTATCCTTACTCCAAACCATACGACGAGTATTTTGATATATGGGATCTTTCAGGGATACGGTTCCCAAGTAGGGCATCGCCAACAAACTAGGGACATTCGCATCATCCATAAAATAATAATTTCCGAATCCATCGGTTTCAAAAGCATATACTTTTCCATATTTCGGATGCCGGACAACGGCATAACGCTGAACAGCCGAGTATACCTCTTTACTTAACAGCCGGCAGTCAGTAGCCAACTGACGGTTATTCCTTACTTTCTCCACTATTTCTGCCATTTGTCGCAAAGCCAGTACGGCAAATAAATTAGAAGGAATAAGAAAACCGAAAGTAGTAGCATCGTCCGAAGGCCGGAAGCAGGAAACAATTAAACCCACCGGGTTGACGGGATTTCCCCATCCGTCATTACTTAAAGTATCCAATTGCCGTTCTGTCTTCCGCTGAAATTTATAGGGTCCTCGGTCAACCTTTCGTTGTTGCTCCTTAAATGTCTGTACAATAAGAGTCATTGCCTTTTCCCAATCCCCGTCAAATACGGTCGTATCTGCCGTCGTCTTCCAATACTGATAAGCCAGGCGCACCGGATAACAAAGGGAATCTATCTCCCATTTCCGCTCGTGTATATAAGGCTTCATTTCTGTCCGGTCCGAAGCCCATTCACTGGATTCACTTCCATGCGTAAAACTGTTTGCATAACGATCCAACAAGATACATTGAGTCTGTCGCCGGATAACACCGGCTATTAAGAGACGCAAAGAGTCATCTTTTTTACACAAGGGTAAATAAGGCCATACCTGCGCCCCGGAATCCCGCAGCCACATCGCATTTATATCCCCCGTAATCACAAAAGTATCGGGCTTTCCGTCTACCATCTTAAAATCGACAGTGGTATCCAAGGTATTCGGGAAACAATTTTCAAACATCCAGCTCAGCTTCGGATCTTTCAACTGCTTTTTTACCTCCGAAATCGTCTCTTCTACGGCTTCTGAGGTGAAATGCCGCTCTCCGGCAGCTACCCGTTGGGTCTCAAAATTTTTTACAGAAATCTCTTCTGCCTCCAGCAGAGCCCCTTTTCCCATCAAACGCCCCAGAGGTGTAGCAGCCAAAGCAGTGGCAGCAAGAGCCATTCCCCCTTGCTTGATAAAATCCCGTCTTGTAACCATACTCTATTTTTCTTTGTTCAGACAACCTTAGAAAACGACTGCCTTCTCTCCGATCAAACTGTTTTTAACTATTTATTCACTGTAAGAATAGGGATATGCCTGTATCCCTATGCCCCTTTTCCGATCCGGTTTATTATCCATACGGAAATTCAATACTGCTCCTTTCTGTAAATCTCCGTACCTCAAATAATTTTTTCCATAAGTCTTTCCATTCAATTTCAACTCTTTGACATAAGGCGTATCTGCTCTATTATCCGAAGCCGTTATCACAATTTCCTTCCCATTTTCCAAATGAATCCGGGCCTTCCGTATCAAGGGCGATCCCAATACATACTGATCGCTCCCCGGACAGACTGGATAAAACCCCAAACTGGAAAACACATACCAGGCAGAAGTCTGTCCATTATCCTCATCCCCGCAATATCCATCCGGAGTAGGACGATACATTCGATCCATGGTCTGACGCAGCCAGTACTGGGCTTTCCAAGGTTCCCCTGCATAATTATACAAATAAATCATATGTTGAATCGGCTGATTCCCGTGAGCATAATT
The DNA here is from genome assembly GCF_000243215.1 of Odoribacter laneus YIT 12061. Classification (GTDB taxonomy): domain Bacteria; phylum Bacteroidota; class Bacteroidia; order Bacteroidales; family Marinifilaceae; genus Culturomica; species Culturomica lanea. Next base: position 1,541,904 of record NZ_JH594596.1, read on the forward strand.
TCCCATGTTCATAATCTGCATTTCCCGAATTTCGTGGATCACTCCTCCATAATAACTGTCATCAAAGAGAGGAGGAACTTGAAAGACGGAGTCCAACATTCCCACAAAATTCTGATTTCCTCCCATCAAACGGATCAATCCTTGCACATCGTGGAAAACACTCCAGGTATAATGCCAGCTATTTCCTTCTGTAAAAGCATCTCCCCACTTCAGCGGATTGAAAGGAGACTGAAAAGTACCATCTTCATTTTTCCCCCGCATCAAATTGTGTTCCGGATCAAAAAGATGACGATAGTTCTGACTTCGTTTTAAGTATAGGTCTATTTCCGCCTGTGGACGTCCCAATTTTTTCCCGACCTGAGCAATGCACCAATCGTCATAAGCATATTCCAATGTACGGGCAGCACTCTCTTTTATTCCTACATTATAAGGAACATATCCCAGTTTATTGTAATATTCGTAACCATAACGGCCAGTAGATTTTATTTTAGGATGGCAACTGTTAGCGGTAGCCAGCATAGCTTCATACAGAGGTAAATGATATTCCCGGGGAGTAATGTCTTTTAAGATGGCATCGGATACCACAGAAGCGGAATTATTCCCGACCATACATCCTCTATGTCCGGGAGAAGCCCATTCTGGAAGGAAACCGCTTTCCTTATAAGTATTTAATAAACCCTCTTGAATCTTAGCATTCATAGCCGGATAAGCAAAATTCAACAAAGGGAAAAGACAACGGAAGGTATCCCAAAAACCGGTATCTGTAAACAGATAGCCCGGTAATATTTTTCCGTTATAAGGGCTGTAATGGATAGGCTTCCCGTCCGCCCCGTATTCGTAAAACATGCGCGGGAACAAAACCGACCGGTATAAACAGGAATAAAACGTACGCATCTGATCCAAATCTGCCTCGATTTCAAAAACGCCCAACACTTTGTTCCACACTTTTTCTCCTTCTGCTTTTACCCCATCAAAATCCAGCTCTCCCAATTCCTCCAGATTACGTTCCGCCTGTTCAAAACCAATAAAGGAAGAAGCCACCCGGGCATGTATTTTTTCGCCCCGACGGGTTTTAAATCCGATAATTGCCCCGACATGATTATCTGTCAATTCCTTCCCTTCACAAAGCTTGCCATCCTTCCATACAGCATAATATTCCAAAGGCTTATCCAATAAAATGACAAAATAATTTTTAAAATTCTGAGGTACCCCTCCACTATTGCGGGTAGTATAACCTATTATTTTATTTTCTTCGGGAAGAATACGAATATAGGATCCCCGGTCAAACGCATCTATCACAATCCGGCTTTCGTCGGATTCCGGAAAAGTCATCCGAAAAAAGGCAGCCCGCTCCGTAGGAGTAATTTCCGTTAGAATATCGTGTTCTGCCAGGTAAACGCTATAATAATAGGGTTTAGCGATTTCCGCCTTATGAGAAAACCAGCTGGCCCGTTCTTCCTCTGTAATTTTATTTCCCACGACGGGCATAATTGAAAACTGACCGTAATCATTAATCCAGGGACTGGGCTGATGAGTTTGTTTAAATCCTCTTAAGCGATAATGATCGTATACATACGCCCATCCATTTCCCATTTTACCGGTCTGGGGCATCCAGAAATTCATTCCCCAGGGACGGGCGATTGCCGGATAAGTATTGCCTGTAGACAACTGAATTTCAGAAAGTGTACCCATTAAAGGATTTACATAATCCGCATACTTTTTTTCGTGCGGGACAGCTCCCCACGTACCAGCCCCCCAACAAGCCAGTACTAAAAGTAAAATAAATTGTTTTCTCATTTACTTGAAGATTATCACATACTTTTTTAGAAAACGCTTAAAAATTTACATTTATAAACGTTTTTATCGATTCGTGAAGATAACGCCCTCTTCCGAAACCTCCAAATTTTATCTTCCCTTTTTATCTTTATACTTTAAAACCTTTTACAGCCTTGTCTCATAAAATAATCAAAAACCAAAGACCTATTTCTTCCGGAAATGTCAACTGCATTTCCGTCCCGACACAAGAGACCATTTTACCTTGTGGCAATTAAACTTTTCGGATATTCAAACATCAGGACGAGATCAAATACAGAATCAACACCTACCGCTGTCGCCGAAAGTAGTGGGATGTAAGAAAATTACTTTTTTGGTTTCAAAGAAATCTTCCTCAAAGAAGTCAGAAACCGGATAGATTCTTAAATCCGAAGCAAAAGGTCGGATTTCTTCTTCAAAATCGCCTCCCTTCAGGTATAAAATTCCATTGGGTAAAGTATTCCGGTCCGACCGGGCCAGTTTATCCTTTACCAAAGCGACGAAAGCCGGGAAGGCGGTCACGGCCCGACTGACGATAAAATCAAATTTTTCCGTTACATTTTCCACCCGCTTTTGTTCAGCCCTCACATTTTTCAATCCCAAGGCTTTTACCACTTCTTCTACAACTTTTATTTTTTTACCGATCGAATCTACCAGATAGAACTGCGTATCGGAAAATAATATTGCCAAGGGTATACCGGGAAATCCTCCTCCTGTCCCTACGTCCATCACCCGGCTTCCGGGAGAAAAGCGCATCACTTTTGCAATCGCCAGGGAATGCAATACATGATGAACATATAAATCCTCTATATCTTTCCGGGAAATGACATTTATCTTTTCATTCCATTCTCGGTATAGAGGGCCTAATCGTGCAAATTGCTCTCGTTGTTCTGTTGTAAGTTCAGGAAAATATTTACCAATAATCTCAAATTCCATGATTATGATTTATTTTATTCTCTTGTCCGGTCGTTTTTTATCTCTGCTTTTTAGGAGCTTTCTTTCTGGAGTCGGCATTGTATAGCGGCATCACCAACAAACACAAGGCTCCAACCACAATATAGAGTAAAGTCATCGTTCCGTGCGTCAACAGGGCAAATGTTTTACTCATACTCTCCACTCCTGGCGTATGAGGAAGATAAATCAACAAAGCGGCAATTACCATAAAATGCCAGGCTCCGATCCCTCCCTGCACCGGCGCTACCATACCATAACTGCTCAACACAAATATCGTTAAAGCCACCAAAGGCCCTAAACCGGAAGTAAATTCAAAACAAAAAAAACAGACATAAAACATAAGATAATAAAGCAACCAGATAAAAAGAGAATAAAAGATAAATAATCCCTTGTGCCTCACTCTTTTTATCGTCAATATTCCTTCTTTCAAGCCTTTTCCAAAACCTTTTAAGCGCTGATAAAAAGCCGAATGCCTCAGCAATCTCCACACCAGATAACAAACGGCCAGCAAACCGGCTAATACAAACAAAATCCAGCCGGAATGGAAAAGAGAGAGGAATTTATCCTCTATGCCTTTATTTTCCTCCAGAAAAAAAACGATTTGTTTGAATTGAGTCAAAATTACGACGAAAGTCAAACCCAATAATATCAACATATCGATCACCCGCTCTGTAACAACGGTTCCCAATAATTTTGCAAAAGGTATATCCTCATACTTACTCACCACTCCGCAACGGGTAAATTCTCCCATTCGGGGTAAAGCGATATTGGCAAAATAACCGATCATGACTCCCATAAAGCTATTTGCCAAACGAATCCGATAGCCCATAGAAGCCGTGAGCAATTGCCACCTCAGGGCCCGGCAAATATGACTCAATATTCCCATTCCAATAGCCACCCAGATCCAGGTATAGTCGACATCCTCCTTTAAGGCTTTTACCAAATCACTCCAATTCTGATCCCGGTATACCAACCAAAACAAAAAAGAGGTTATTCCCAGAAAAAGGAAAAATTTTATAATCCGTTTGTAAATAAGAGACATAAATACTGATTTTTTATCCAGGAAAACCGACCTGTCCGAAAGCCTTTTTCCTCTCCTGCTTCCTTTTAAGAATCATCCGGAACATACTTTTTCTCTCACAAAAGTATATAAATTAATTGAGGGGCTTTACAATTTTCGACCTATTTTATGTACTTTTGTCCCATGAGCATTGTAAAAGCAAAAAAAAGTCTGGGTCAACATTTCCTCAAAGATCAGAATATTGCCCGCAAAATAATAGACAGTTTATTACCTGTTACGGCTGAAGTATTGGAAATAGGACCGGGTATGGGTGTGTTAACCCGGCATTTACTGGAACAGGGAATTTTCGCTGTAAAAGCAATCGATATCGACCAGGAATCCATTGCTTATCTGCACAACGAATTTCCCTCATACCACGACAGGATTATCTTCGGTGATTTCTTGAAAACCGATCTCTCTGCTTGGTATTCGGCCCCTCTTTCTGTAATTGGAAATTTACCTTACAATATATCTTCTCAGATTTTTTTTCGTATCATCGAAAACCACCAGCTTGTCAGGCAGGTCGTTTGTATGATACAGAAGGAAGTAGCAGAAAGAATTACAGCGACGCACGGGAATAAGACTTATGGGATACTGAGTGTCTTTTTGCAGACATTCTACAACATCGAATATCTGTTCACAGTAAGCGAAAAAGTATTCGATCCGCCTCCCAAAGTGAAATCGGCTGTTATACGTCTTACCCGCAATGCGAGAGAACATCTGGAATGCGATGAAAATTTGTTTTTCCGGATAGTAAAAGCCGGGTTCAATCAGAGGCGGAAAACGCTCCGGAATTCATTGCGGCAAATACTTCCGCCCGGTTTTACGTCGGATGAACTGAGTTTACGTCCGGAACAACTGAGTGTGGAGGATTTTATCCGTCTGACTAGTGAAATCGGGGCATTCCAACAAAAAATATAATTTTAAATTTTAATCGTTCTTCATATGCATCAGTTTGAATTAACCCATGAATTTTTAAGTCGGCTGGAAGAATTAGTAGATGCCGGCAATAAGGAGCAGGTACAAGAGATGTTGCAGGACCTGCATCCGGCGGATATTGCCGAAATTCTGGAAGAACTGAATAATGAAAGGGCACAGTTCGTATTCCTTTTGTTGGATAATGAAAAAGGGAGTGACGTACTAGCTGAAATCGATGAAGAAGAACGAAACCGCTTTCTGGCGTCTTTTCCTCCGGAGATTATCGCCAAACGATTTATCGACAATATGGAATCGGATGATGCTGCGGATCTTGTGGGTAGTCTCTCCGATGAGCAGCAGCACGAGGTGTTGTCGCATATGGACGATCTGGAACAGGCAGGGGATATTGTCGACCTGTTGCATTACGATGAAGATACCGCAGGAGGTCTGATGGCCAAGGAGCTTGTCGTGGTGAATGAAAACTGGACCGTCCTGACCTGCCTGAGGGAATTGAGCCGGCAGGCAGAAAATATAGATGAAATTTACAATGTATATGTGGTAGACGACGATAATAAACTCAAGGGACGTTTGTCTCTGAAGAAAATGATTCTCTCTCCGACTTCTGCTAAAATCAGTAATTTGTACTACGAGGATATCACTTCCGTCAAAACCGACGAACCAGCAGAATCCGTTGCCCGCATTATGCAAAAATACGACTTGGTAGCGATTCCCGTTGTGGATTCGCTGGGACGACTGGTTGGCCGGATTACGATAGACGATGTGGTGGACGTCATTCGCGAAGAAGCAGAAAAAGACTATCAGATGATGTCCGGTATTACCCAGGATGTCGAAACTTCCGACAGTATCTGGTCGCAAACCAAAGCCCGGCTCCCCTGGTTGATTATCGCCCTGTTCGGAGGCATGGTCTCGGCTTATATGATTTCCCGTTATGAAGCGGAAATCGCCCTGTTTCCGGTCACAGCCATGTTTATCCCCGTGATCACGGCCATGGGAGGAAACGTAGGAATACAATCCTCCGCTATCGTTGTACAAGGTCTGGCTTCCAATTCTTTAAGTCTGAAAAACGGCTTCCAAAATATACTGAAAGAAATCGGCGGTGCTTTGATCAATGCCACCATCTGTTCTTCCATCATCTTTGTACTCACTTTATTTTTCGACCTGAATTCTCTGGCCATGCCCATTACCGTGACGCTTTCCCTGTTCATTGTCATCTTATTTGCCTCGGTTTTTGGTACGGCATTCCCGCTACTGCTCAACAAAATGCACATCGACCCGGCTCTGGCAACAGGCCCTTTTATCACCTTGACCAACGACATTATCGGACTAAATATTTATCTGCTTACCGGAAATGCTATTTTATCCTGTTTCTAACGAATAAAAGCATGACGGAAATGTTTTATGCTTTTTACATTCTTCTAAATTTGAATAATAAAGCTCGATATTATTCCGGCAAACGGCTAAAATAACCGTACCTAAGGGGTTCTGTGTGCATATTTATTTTCGTCAATTGCATAATTATAAGGTGTAATTATAAGGTTATTAGCATATTATACACTAATTTTGCGGCATTGATTTTAAAAGACAACTCAAAAATATTATATGGAAAAAGTAATTGAAGTAAATGTTCAATCGGAAATCGGAAAATTAAACGGAGTAATTATCCACACTCCTGGTGAAGAAGTGGAAAATATGACGCCGGAAAATGCCGAGAGGGCTTTATATAGCGATATTATCAATCTTTCTATCGCCAGGGAGGAGTATAAGCAGATCAAAGGTGTTTTATCAAAGCTGACCAAGACATTCGAAGTGAAAGATTTGCTCTGCAACATCCTGAAGGACGAAAAGATAAAAGCGGAAGTACTGAACCGGATTGAAAAAATCGAACCTTTTATCGGTGAAGAAGCCCCTAAAGGAAGTTTGAAAGAACAATTGATGGAAGAAGATGCGGAAAATTTATCCCGTATCCTCATCGAAGGGGTAGAAATGGTAAAAGATAATCTGACCAAATACCTGAGCAAGGATTGGTTCGCTATGCGTCCGATGCATAATTTATTATTTACCCGTGATGCTTCTATGAGCATCAACAATGAGGTTTTGATCGGACGCATGGCTAATGCTATCCGCGACCGGGAGTCGGTGATCATGCGTTCAATTTTCGATTTTACCCCGGAATTCAAAACGTCTACTCTGTCTCTTCCTGCTACTCCGGGAGCCACCTCCCGTATACAAACGATAGAAGGAGGAGATGTACTGGTAGCCCGGGAAGATATTCTGGTAATCGGGAACGGAGCCCGTACAAGTACACAGGCGATCGACTTACTGATGTATGAGTTTATCCGCCGGAAGAGCGAAAAGACACAGCATATTATTGTTCAGCAATTGCCCCATAGTCCGGAATCCTTTATTCACCTGGATATGGTATTCACCCTGCTGGATCGCGATAAATGTATGGTCTTCGAACCCCTGATCATGAATCCGGGAAGCTATCAAACCGTACATATCAAAATTCAAAACGGCAAATTACTCGGTATCCGGAGTGAAAAAAATCTGCTGAGTGCTTTGAAAAAACTGGGAATGGAACTGGAACCTGTGTTGTGCGGGGGTAGCGATGAGTGGAACCAGGAAAGGGAACAATGGCATAGCGGAGCAAACTTCTTCTGCGTAGGTCCCGGACAAGTACTGGGATACGCCCGGAATAATTATACCATGGAAGCGATGAATAATGCCGGTTTTGAAATTATCAAAGCCAACGACATTATTGACGGATCGACCGATATTTCCCGCTATCAGAAATATGTCATTACCATAGATGGTTCCGAACTTCCGCGGGGAGGCGGGGGAGCGCGTTGTATGACGATGCCCATCAACCGGACAAATATCGAATGGTAACCGTACAAAACATCAGGATTTACTTTAATTTTGCAACCACAAATAAGAGCGATGAAAAAATTAAAGTATTCTATCCGTAGTTTTCGTTTAAGAACTCTTCCCTTGTCTGTAGCCGGCATTATATTAGGTTCAATGCTGGCCGCAGGCGATGGTTTTTTTAATACCCCCGTATTTTGCCTGGCCATCTTTACCACTTTGTGCCTGCAAATTTTAAGTAATATTTCCAATGATCTGGGGGATGCTTTGAAAGGGACGGATAATGAACAAAGGGTAGGTCCTATCCGGGCTTTACAAGCCGGCGTACTGACTACCTGTGATTATCGGCGTTTGATCCGGATCTTCGCCCTGCTTTCGGTCATTTCCGGACTTACGTTAGTATGTATCGCTTTCCGTTCACTCACCTACAAAAGTATTTTAATGCTCTTCCTGGGAGGAACCGCCATCGTCGCCGCACTGAAATACACGATGGGGAAAAATCCTTACGGCTATCGCGGATTAGGAGATTTATTCGTATTCTTATTCTTCGGTTTATTAAGTACCCTGGGAGCTTATTTTTTAATGCGGCATTCGCTCGGAATCCTGCTGTTATTACCGGCTACGGCCCTAGGCTTTCTGACCACAGCTGTATTAAACGTCAACAACATCCGGGATATGGAAAACGATGCCCGTTGTGGGAAAAATACAATCCCTGTAAAAATAGGAGAAAAAAAGGCGAGAATTTATCATTGTATACTGATTTGCGGAGCTTTTATTTGCATGACATTCTACACTCTTTTCCACCCGAACGGAATAGGAGGTTTTCTGTTTTTTCTCTCCCTTCCGCTTTTCAGCATACACCTCTCTAAAATGCTCACTTTATCTGGGAAATCACTGGATCCTCAACTTAAATTTTTATCCATAAGTACGCTGTTGTTTGCCCTCCTTTCCGGAGTCGGACAAATTTTCTGAAAAGTTTAACTCCCGAGTTTAGAAAACTTATTTATGAGCCGTATACAAGCTGGCGATACCAAATGTCAACTTTTTTTGCGAGGGCTGCTGAAACCCGCAACGGGATAAAATCTCTAAGAATTCTTTCCCTTGAGGAAAACGGGAGACTGATTCAGGCAAGTAAGTATAAGCTCCTTTATTTCCAGACACCCAACCGCCGAGAACCGGCAAAATATGTTTAAAATAAAAACGATAGAGTTGTTTCATCGGAAAATGCTCCGGCATAGAAAATTCCAAAATGATGACTTTTCCACCTTTTTTTAAAACCCGGTGCATCTCTTTTAATCCCCATTCCAAATGTTCAAAATTCCGGACTCCGAAGGCTACGGTAATCACATCAAAATCCTGATCAGGAAATTCCATCCGCTCACTATCCCCGTATTGTAAAGTAATCTTTTCCTGTAACCCCATTCCCATTATTTTCCGACGTCCGATTTCCAGCATCTTTTCCGAAATGTCAATCCCCACCACCTGTTGCACCCCGCCCCGTACGGCAGCTATCGAAAAGTCTCCTGTCCCACAGGCAACATCCAACAAGCGTCCTTTCTCTTGTTCTGCAATCCGCTTTATAGCCACACGCCTCCACCTTTTATCTATATTCATCGACAAAAAGTGATTCAACCGATCGTAACTCGGAGCAATGTCATTAAAAATTCCTTTTACTGCTTCCTTTTTCGCCATGCCTTCACAATTGACCCGGGCAGAAACGGAAAAATCCGGTCTCCCTGTCGTTTCTGTTAAATTACGCGGGTAATTTCCCTTCCAAAGCTTCCTTCACTATCTTTACCGCTTCATCCAAGCCTTCTTTAAATTTCTCAAAATCTTCTTTGTATAAAAAAAGCTTATGCTTGGAATAACTTACGTTACCTGCATCATCATACTTTTTCTTACTCTCTGTGATCGTCAGGTAATAATCCCGATTACGGGTAGCCCTTACATCCAGGAAATAGGTTCTCTTCCCGGCCTTTACTACTTTCGAATATACTTCTTCCCGATCTTCCATCCTACCGGAAAGCTCATCATTTTCATATACTCCCATAAGACTGTTCATTAAGTTTCATGATTCAAATGTAGAAAAAAGCTAATAAACATATTGTTTTTTTAAGTTTTTTTTTCAGAAAAACAGTTCCGTCTTATCCAGAATAGCCGTATTTTTGTAAAAAGGAAATTTCTAAAGCCCTTTTTTAAAGACTGTCAGTATTCAGAGAACTACCTTAAACGGTCGGAGATAACCCACTACCGAGCATTCGGAGTGAAAATGGATTTTGAATAAGATACTCTAAATTGAAAAACAAATGCTAGTTAAAGTTTTTATCATCGTCCTTATTCTGATAGGATTAGCTTTAGTCGCCTTGAGTATCGGTATTTTATTAAAAAAGGGAGGCCGTTTTCCTGAAATACACATCGGCCGTAACCAACGTCTGAAAGACAAAGGGATCCATTGCGCAAATACCACCGATGCTTTGGAACGTGAAAACTACAAACCGGTAGATAATAAAACAGAGGAATAAACCGAACATCAAAAAGAATTCTCTCTTTTTCTCTTCCATATCTATATAAAAAAGGACTGCCTGCAAATATTTTCCGGCAGTCTTTTTCTTTATTTACCCTCCTATCAATAACCGGCAAAACCGGTTTCAATTTTTACCCAATCATTGCGGGTAAACCCTGTTTTTCTCCTCCATCTTTTCCAGCACTTCTTCCAGGTATCTTGCAGCTTCGTATTTAGCCATCGGTAGATCGTGCAACAAATAATTTCCACAATCCCGCGGAGCTGCTCCGGGAACTTCCCCTTCATAATCCCGTACAAAACGGAATGTTTCCCGCATCAATTCTTCTATATCCTGAGGCTGTAAATCTCCCCTTAGCAATAAATAATTTCCGGTAGCACATCCCATAGGTCCCCAATATACGATTTGATCTCCCCATTGAGGATGATTACGTAAAAAAGTAGCCGCCAGATGCTCCATTGTATGTAAGGCGCCCGCTCCAATAGCCGGTTCCCGGTTAGGTTCTTTCATACGGATATCAAAGGTCGTGATTACTTGATTCCCCATATTGTCTTTCCGGGAAACGTATATGCCCCGGAGTAAATGTTCATGGTTAATTGTAAAACTCGGAATTTTTTCCATTGTTATCCCCTGATTTTTATAGTTTATAAATGACGATAGGTTCTCAGCCACTATTCTTAAAGGGCCTTTAAAAACTCCCGGAAAACTTCAAAAGATTCCTGTGGAGCTGCTGTCCAAAAATGACGATATTGCAATTCGTGTTTCTCCACTCCCGGTGTATCACTAATCACCCGAAAACTGAGAAAAGGTACTTTTTCTAAATAACAAACCTGGGCCATAGAGCAAGATTCCATATCTACTGCCAACCCTTCGGGAAATTTATTCTTAATTGCCTCCAGCTCTGTCCGATCTGTAATAAACCGGTCACCCGTACAAATCAACCCGCCTGTCAGGTTTACAGGAGCCGGTACACTTAAAGCAGTACGATATAAATGAGGATCAGCTTCGTAATAAACCGGCATCCCCTGAATCTGCCCGTAAGCATTTTTTCCGCCACACCAGACATCGTGATATACAGTCCTCTCTCCCACGACAATATCCATTACCCCCAGGCAGCGGTCAATTCCTCCCGCCACTCCCGTGTTAATCACCGCATCCGGAACAAAATTCCGGATCATCTCCAATGTTCCCAAAGCAGAACAAACTTTCCCGATTCCACTTTTAGCCAGAACGACCGTTTTCGTCCCCGACCTTCCCTGCACAAACACCCGGTCTCCGATACAAGTCTCCCGTTTTTCTTCCAATAAATCGTGTATCAATCTGAATTCCGCATCCATAGCCACGATTACACCTATTTTCATATTTTTCCGATTTAGTCGATACGATTGCCGGATAAAAAACATCCGGAAAATTTTATTTCAGTTTTTCCGTTGGATCAAAAAAACGGATTATGTCTCTTTTCTTCTCCAATCGTAGTCATGGGACCATGCCCCGGAAGGACTTTCACTTGGTCCTCCAATACGAACAATTTAGCCCGGATAGCTGCCAATAATTGCCGGGAATCCCCTCCCGGAAGATCTGTACGTCCGATACTGCCGGCGAAAAGAGAATCTCCGCTAATCAACAACTTATCTGCATCGCTGTAGAAACAAAGTCCTCCCGGAGAATGCCCCGGCACAGCTATAACCATCAGTTCCGAATTTCCGAATCTGATAGTATCCCCGTCTTTCAGATAATGAGAAGTAACCGGCGGCTGAGCAATTCCGGATATTCCCAGATAAGCAGCATATTGCACCGCGTTCTTAATCAAAAAATCATCCTCCTGACTCGCCTGAGGAGCTAACCCGTACACGTCCTGAATAAAATTATTCCCCAGCACATGATCGATATGCAAATGCGTATTTAATGAACAAACGAGCTGTAACTGATTTTCCCGAACAAACTTTTTAAACGCCTCCCTTTCTTCCGAATCGAAACAGCCGCAATCAATAACAACGGCTTCTTTGGTTTCGTCGTATAATAAAATAGTATTTTCCTGAAACGGATTGTTGACGAATATTTTTACTTTCATATTTCCCTGCTATTGGTTTTAAACAAAGTTACAAAAATAACCCGATCTTTAGAAATAAACCTTCCTCTCCTCTCTAAAGTTGCTTCAGTGCCAATTTAATTAATTCTTCCACAGAGGTCACTTTTCCTCCGGCCAATATCTTATCAATCACCTTAGCTGCCTGATTTTTCACAAATCCCAGCATAACAAGGGCGGCCAAAGCCTCTTCTTTTAAAGTTCCCGAGGTAAATACAAATTCCTCCGTACTGCTTCCTACTCCCACCTTATCCTTCAATTCAATAATGACACGCTGAGCCGTTTTCAATCCAATCCCTTTTACACTCTTTATCGTATTCACATTCTCTGTCAGAACAGCATTGATAATTTCCCCAGTCGTCATGGAGCTCAGCATAACACTGGCCGTATTCGCCCCTATACCCGATACAGAAATTAATTGCCGGAATAAAGTCCGCTCCTCCCGGCTATAAAAACCATATAACAAATGAGCATCTTCCCGGACAATCAAATGTACATACAGGCACACTTCTTTCCCGGAAGCAATCTTCGAATAAGTATTTACCGAAATATGGACATAATATCCCACTCCGCCGCAATCGACGACGGCATAAGTAGGAGTCGCTTCGACCAAATAACCTTTTAAATATTCGTACATACTTCCTTATTTTTGCCTACTCACTTCAACCCTCCCCCTTCTTCTTCCTTTTCCTCTGTATCCGTCAGTACCCTTCAAATTCTATCTAAACCCGATAATATGCCTTACGTCATGTATCGTTTTTTCGGCACTGGCTCTGGCCTTTTCCGCTCCTTCCGCAGCAACCCGGTCCATATAAGCCACATCTTCTGAAATCGCCAATATCTTCTCCCGGATAGGAGTTGTAAAACGAATAATATCTTCTGCCAACTGTTTTTTCAAATCCCCGTAACGAATCTCACAGGCATTGTATTTTTCATTGAAATAATTATAAGTATCCGTCGAAGAAACAATCTGTAACATCCGGAATAAATTTTCAATGGGTTCCGGCTTTGCACTATTCGGAACAGTCGGCCCGCTATCCGTCACCGCTTTCATCACCTTCTTCCGGATCGTCGCCGCATCGTCAATCAAATAAATGGCATTTCCTTCCGATTTACCCATTTTCCCGGAACCGTCCAAGCCCGGCACTTTTATAGCCTCTCCTCCAAAAGAATAAGACTGAGGTTCTTTAAAAAATTCGACCCCATAAATCATATTAAAACGACGGGCAAACTTCCGGGCCATCTCCATATTTTGTTCCTGATCTTTTCCTACCGGTACTTTATCCGCTTTATGTATAATAATATCTGCGGCCATCAACGTCGGATAAGTCAATAAACCTGCATTTACATTATCGGGTTGCTTCCGGGCCTTCTCTTTGAAAGAGGTGACACGCTCCAATTCCCCCAGATAAGCATTCATATTGAGGTATAAGTACAATTCCAATATTTCCTTTACATCACTTTGTACATATATAGCCGCTTTTTGCGGGTCAATGCCACAAGCCAGATACTCGGCCAGGATCTTACGTACATTCGTCGTCACATCTCCGGGATGAGGATGAGTGGTCAAAGAATGCCAGTCGGCAATAAAGAAAAAACACTTATATTCATCCTGTAACCTTAAAAAATTCTTAACTGCTCCGAAATAATTTCCCAAATGTAAATTCCCTGTGGGTCGGATTCCGCTTACTACTATCTCCATTTTAATACTTTTATACGAAATTGTGTACAAAGATAATCTAATTATTGTAATGACGATAATTTCTGATGACTGCCTCCTTGAGAAATTTAATAAGTTTACAAAGGGTTTTAAGACCATCCCCCCATAGACTGTGACAAAAGCCAAACAAACAACATCTATCAATAAAAAATAGTCTTTTTTAAAATAGTCAAGCCTCCTTTTCAGAAGCCAGAGAAGCCGCACCTAATTTTATCTGTTTCATATTTTTAGTCCGAAGTTTATTTCTTTTCCCCCGGTTTGCCAAACCTGTAAATACTTTTTCTTTCGATTCTCTATACATTTTTCTTATAAAAAGAATAAAAATTCAGTATTTTTTCAGCTATATTGCTCTCAAACAGTAAAAAAAATTAAAAAAATGTTAGGGTTATAGTCTTTTTTTCCTACATTTGAAGCGCTAAAGTCTAATTAAAATTTTGTGCAATAATGGAAGGATACGAAAAGAAAGAAGGAATGGAAACGAATGATCGGGAAGAAATCTATTCCAAAGCAGTGAGAGCAGGGAAAAGAACTTATTTTTTCGATGTAAAAGCTACTCGTAACAACGATTACTATCTAACAATTACGGAAAGTAAAAAGAAATTTGACGACAACGGAACCCAAAATTTTGAAAAACATAAGATTTTCCTGTACAAGGAAGACTTTGATAAATTCAGCGAAGGGTTGGACGAAGTAGTAAATTATATTAAAGCTGCTATCGGCGGAGAAATCCCGACGAAAAGTACAGAAGCTCCCAAAAGCGAATTTGACGTAGATTTCGATCAGATCTGATACAAGAAAAACTTATAGAAAGATGCCTGGAATTTTTCAGGCATCTTTTTTATAGTCTTCTCCCAGCAAATCCCGGATAACGACAGAGGCAATAAAACATCCAAACAGAGGAGGCATGTAGGAAATCGTACCGACATTCGACTTTTTATTTTGGCTTTCGGTTAAAACAATAGCGGAGGGATCTGTAAATTCAGAAGAAAAAACCACCTTCACGCCCTTATAAACTCCTAATTTGTGTAAACGCTTGCGGAGCATACGAGCTAAATTACAATTATAACTCTTGGAGATATCCGCCACTTCAATTTTCGAGGGGTCCAGTTTTCCTCCCGATCCCATGGAACTCACTACAGGTAGACCTAAATGAACACTATGGTAAATCAGAAATATTTTAGGGGCCAGCGTATCGATAGCGTCCACTACATAATCGTAAGGAGCTGCTTTTAATACATCGATCATCTGCTCGTCCCGGATAAAATCGTTGATAATATGCAATTTGATCTCCGGATGGATATCCCGGCAACGCCTGGCCATTAAATCGGCTTTCGGTTGCCCCAGCATACTGTCTAGCGCCAGCAATTGCCTGTTTTTATTTGTAACCTCTGTCACATCTCCGTCAATAAGCGTCATTTCTCCCACTCCCGCCCGGCATAACTGCTCAGCAGCATATGCTCCGACTCCTCCTAAACCTGCCACCAGTACATGCGCCCTTTTCAATTTTTCTACACCTTCTTTTCCCAATAATAATTCCGTCCGGCTCAGCCATTCACTCATGAAATTTGTATTTAATGTTTGATTATGCCCTTCACTATTCTCTATCCTTCTTCTAAACTTCCCTTCTCCCGAATACCTGCTGAAAATTTCCATATACTCCGGTCTTTAACTCTTCCAAGGACATCTCCCTTATCCGAGCAGTCTCTTCGTATACTTTTTCAAGCGGGAAATCCGAATCGTCCGTCTCTATAAAAAGCCGATTCCGGGGAATGAATGAAAGAAAACGGGAAATATTAGATTGTTCGATAAACACTTTTTTCCCCACGGAGATATAAAATCCGTGTTCCAAAAGTTGCCCTAAAATTTCTTTGTTATTGTTATAGCCGTGAATGATCCATGCTTGACGGGGATGAAACTTTTTATACAGCGCCAGTAATTCAGGATAAGCCCTCACACAATGGATAATCAGCGGTAAACCGTATTTTTCCGACAACAGGATTTCCTGTTCCATCCATCTTATCTGTATTTCCATAGTAACTTCTGAATTCCGGTCCAGACCGGCTTCTCCTATAGCAACAATTCTACTTTCCCGGGCAAAAACTTCCAGTTGTACGATTTGTTCTTCCCCCCGGATATACAAAGGATGCAGGCCATAGGAACACAATTCCCCCTCCCGGCTTTCTTTTCCGTCGCTGATATCCAATATATAAATCTCTCCTTCCCGGCGATGGGTATGTATATTTACAAAAGCCTCCCCTCTTTCTTTCCACATTTTAATTCTTCCCTTCTTTCTGTGTCATAATTTCCAATATCGTCCGATCCGTTTGTTCCATACCCGCCGTACCAATCAGACCGACATTCCGGATGGTTTTCTCGATATCGTCTTCAATAATACCGTCGTTATTCGTCTTTATTCCCCGCATAGACAATAATGCTGCCTGTACAGCTGCCGATACACCGGAATATACTTTCAGAGCACATCCCTGTTTAGCACCGTCACACATCATCCCTGTCAGATTTGAACACATGGTTTTGATGGTATTGACCACCTGTTCGTAATTTCCGCCCATCAAATAAGTGATTGCTGAGGCAGAACCCGTACCAGCAATTAAAATCCCGCACAAAGCCGACAAATGCCCCAGATAATAATGAATATGAGCAGCAATCAGGTTACTCAACGCCAACGCCCGGGCCAATTGCTCCCGGGAAGAACCAAAACGCTCGGCAGCCACTACTACCGGCAATATAACGGTTATCCCCTGATTTCCGCTCCCGGAATTGGTCATAACAGGCTTTTCGCAACCGTCCATACGGGCGTCCGAAGCGGCCGTTGCCCATATCAAGGCATTATTCAACAAATCATCTTCCAACAATCCCTTTTCTATATTTTCTTTTAAAGTCCTCCCGATCTGCAGACCATAAGCGGCTTTTAAGCCCTCCGCCGAAATAGCCTTATTCATTTCAGCCCCTTGTAAAACAAATTCGATTTTCTCCAAAGCGATTTCGTGAATAAATGTCCAAATCCGGGCGATACTCAATTCCGGGCGATCTTTTTTGTCCTGACAAAGCAGAGAATATTCTTTCCGGAACAAAATCTCCCCGTTCTTTTCCACCCACACAATATTGGTATGAGCATGTACAATGACCGTCCGAACTACCTCTTTTCCTTTTCGGGCAATAGCTTCAGCATACAATTTATCCGGGGCGTCCTGCTTCATTTTTACTCTCACCTTTTGTGCCTCTACCAAACACCGGGCTTTTTCTAAATTATCTTCTTCCGATACGTCCTTCAACACTTCCAAACCGTATTCGCTTCTCCCACACACAGCACCCAAAGCTGCCGCAATCGGCAGTCCCGTCATCCCCGTCCCGGGAATCCCCACTCCCATTCCATTTTTGTAAATATTTCCACTTACCCATACTTCCAATTCTTCCGGTATGTCGCCCAATTCTTCCCGACAACGGGCACAAGCTAATGCACAGGCTACGGGCTCGGTGCATCCTAAAGCAGGAACAGCCTCCTGTCTTAAAATTTCAATAATCTGTTCATCTGTAACCTGACACATCTCTTTTATCCTTTTTGTTATTAGATGTAACAAATTTATTCGTTTTTGTTATAATTCTACCGAGCCCATTCAATATTAACTTTTTTTTACACATTAAATAAAAGAAACCGCCCCCACGCTTGTTCAGTAAGGTATCAAAACCATTAAGGTCTAAAAGATTTTCTCCTACAAATGAATGGGGTTTTAAATCTGATCAGCATAATCTTCTTTTGGCTGGCAAACTTACGATTCTGATAAACAGAGGGAAGTCAAGGAATTTTTATCCCCTCAATCCGCATAAGGCGAACCTGCTCCTGGAAAGGAATGCTCCTCATTCCTCCCCAGACACCTTTACCTTTTTAGAAAACCCCTTTGGACATTTTACTTTATTTTTCTATCTTCGTCGCAAATTACCCGATACCTATGTATAAATTTATTTTCATTCTCTTTCTTTTTTCGGGAAGTCTGGCGGCACAAATCGTTGAACCGGAAACGACAGACACCCTTCAGGTAGAAATTTTACCCGATATCTTTGAAAAATTAGCTCTTGTCGAAGACAATGGAGGGAAGGTTGAAATAAAAGAAAATGCTCCTGTAAACGAATTGACACGTATTCATATTCAGCAAAACCGCCAGCAAAAGACAGCAGCCGGTTACAGGATACAAATCTTTTCGGGTAGTTCGTACGACTATACAGTAGAACGGCTCCAACAAATGAAAACAGATTTTGAAACGGAATTCCCGGATATACCTGTATACCTCAACTATTTCGATCCCGACTTTAAAATCCGGGCCGGGAATTTTCGTTCCCGTCTGGAATGTATTCCGGTTTTAAAGCGTATCCGTTCCAAATACCCTGCCTGTTATCCGGTAAAAACAGATATCCCGATTCAGGATCTGAAAAAACTTTCCCAACCTCAAACAGAAGAAACAGAGGAATTGGAAGAAGAAAGTTCGTCCGACCCAAACCAGATATTCTGATTTTCTTTTTTTAAAGCTTGTATTTCTTCCGATAAGCGTTTTTTAAAATTCAAATATTCAGCTGATTCAGCCAGGAAGGGCCGGTGCGCCAAACTTTTGTTCAGCTTGTCAATCCGACGCATTAAATCGTAAATTCGTGGTGCAATCCAGGTATCCCGGAATTTTTCCCAAATGTATTCTATGGCTACAGAAGAAGGATGCAACATATCATCTGCATAAAAACGATAATCCCGCAACTCATCCATAAGAATTTCATAAGCAGGAAAATAATAAGTCTGCGGTACATACCGACACAATGCTTCCGTCGCCAGCAATAAAATAGCTTTACTCACCTGATTAGCATGCGCTCCATCTTTCCAATGCCGTATCGGACTGACTGTAAATATTACTTTTAAACGCGGATTTCTTTCCCTAAGGCCAGCCAGCAAAGGTTGATAGAGCTGTACAATCTCCTCTGCAGAAAGCCGGAAGCGTTCAAAATCCGTTCCCGGAAACTTATGGCAATTTGAAACAATTATTCCGGTGGCCCGATGCCTGTATACCCAAGCCGTTCCAAACGTGATCAAAAGATAGTCTGTCTGTTTTAAAAAAGCTGCTGCCTGGGCCAAATGGGTATTTATGCCCTGTAAACACTCCTCCTTCCCCAAAGCAGCAAAACTGCCGTGATGATAGAAACTCACCCATTTCCCTTGATTTTCCCACAAATCCTTTTCCGTAAAACGACGTCCTTCCTTCAACATTTTCAACACATTTGCCACCGACAAAGGATTATAGACAATCCCACAAGGATTTATCTCTGTCCTGAAACGGAAGTATTTCAGTTTCTGTCCGATATTTTCAGTAAAACACGATCCCATCAACAGCATCGAATTGTCGTAATCCAGTTGACAAGCAGAAGGTTCACATTTCACAAACGTCCGAAATTCCATCTTTTTTCTTTTAAAAAAGAAAGCCGCAAAAGCACTATCTTCAGCTACTTTCCCGGCTTTCTCCAAACAAAGATATGAAAAAACTCCTGATCCCTTTTTCTAATTCCGGGCTTTTATCGATTGAAGTTTTTCTGTCATTTCTCTTACTTTTTCCGGATATTCGGAAGCCAAATTGTGCTGTTGTGCTATATCTTCTTTCAAATTGTAAAGTCTGGCCTCTACGATTTCACCTCTGCGGGTAGTGTATTCCGGTATACACGCCCAGTCACCTTCTTTCAGCCATAAATCTATTCCATAGCCTTCCAATACCAGATTTTTTCTTCCCTCAGGAGATTTACCCAATAAAGCATCGATCTGATTCTCTCCATCTTTTACCTCATAGGAAGTATTCAATAAAGCAGCAAAAGAAGGGCAAAAATCGACCTGACAAATCAAGGCATCAGAAGTCGTACCGGCTTCTATTTTACCCGGCCAACGGACAATCATCGGGATCCGGGCTCCTCCTTCATAAGGATCACATTTCCATCCCCGGAAAGGACCAGCCGGTTTGTGATTTCCATTCATTTCCTCTGCCATATCCTGATAACCGTCGTCTAAAACCGGTCCGTTATCACTCGTAAAAATAACAATGGTATTCTCTGTCAGATTCAGTTCATCCAGATAGTTCAAAAATTCGCTTACACAATAATCAGCCTCTAATATGACATCCCCGCGAGGTCCTAGCTTGGATTTACCCGCAAACATAGCATTCGGTAAACGGGGAACATGCGGTTGGTGCAAAGCATAGTATAAAAAGAAAGGCTGCTGTTGATGTGCCTTCACATATTCCTTTGCTTCATCTAAAAAGACTTTATACATTTCTTCATCCACCCACAGTGCCGATTTTCCACCTTTCATGTAACCGATACGGGGAATCCCGTTTGTAATCGACATATTATGTCCCAAGCTCGGATGCATCCGGAGCAATTCCGGGTTATCTTTTCCTGTCGGCTCCCCGGGAAAATTGTGTTTGTAGCTCACTTCTATCGGGTCGTTGGGATCCAGATTCACAACCCGGCCATTTTTTACATATACCGTAGGCACCCGGTCGTTCGTCGCCGCCATGATATACGAATAATCAAATCCGATCTGATTCGGGGAAGGCGTAATCGGTTCATTCCAATTTACATTTCCGTTCCCTAAGCCCAAATGCCATTTACCTACTACTCCTGTAGCATAACCGGCCTGCTTCAGCATCTTGGGGAATGTAGGCATATCCTCTTTAATCAGCATAGGAGCATCTCCTGGCAATATGGCAGCTCCTACCCGCCAGGGATACATCCCGGTCAACATGGCAAAGCGACTCGGAGTACTCGTAGCAGAAGTACAATGCCCATTCATCTGCCTCAAACCTTCCCGGGCCAAACGGTCGATTCCCGGCGTTTGTATTTCCGTAGCTCCGTAACAACTGATATCCCCATACCCCAGATCATCCGCCATGATAACGACAATGTTCGGTAATTTTTCCGTCTTTTTGGCATTTCCTCCACACCCCGCTATTAAAGCAGCTAAAGGCAATGCTCCAAGTCGTAATAAATCAGTATTTTTCATAGGATTCCTTTTCATTCAAGTAAATCTAAATATTTTTAATATAGTCGTGAATTATTTGTAAAAATAGTCATAAAGTGAATCCTGTACAAATAATTTACTAATTTTTATTCAATTGTTTTAAAATTCGTTTTTATTTTTCCCTGTCCCCTTTTCTTTTGAATTCAGCATTTTTGATTATTTTTGTATACTCAACTGTATGTCATGGGATACGCGACGATTATTTTAATTGCACTAGGTCTTTCGATGGACAGCCTGGCTGTTTGCATCAGTGGCGGAATTTTTATGAAAAAATTCTGCATCCGGAAGTCTTTGAAAATGGCATTTATTATGGGAGGATTTCAAGGAGGGATGACTTTACTGGGCTGGGCTTTAGGCATTAATTTCAGCAAATACATTTCCGATTACGATCATTGGATTGCTTTTTTACTCCTCTCTTATCTGGGAGGTAAAATGATTTACGAATCTTTTAAAGCGGAAAGTTCTTCCTTTTCTTCTTTATCCGATAAAACCTTATTGACTCTGGGAGTAGCTACGAGTATCGACGCCCTGGCTGTTGGTATCAGTTTCGCATTTCTGAAAACAGGTATTTTCCTGCCGGTGCTGATCATTGCTTTTATTACATTCATTTTATCCCTGTCCGGAGTATGCTGCGGTTTTCATTTTGGAAAGATAAAATGGGTAAATGTAGAATTTATCGGTGGACTTATTCTGATGGGAATCGGGCTGAAAATTTTATTGGAACATACACTGGCTTGCTGAAGGGTTCACTTCTCTAAATATTTTTTCAATTTTCTTTCTGTCAATTCCCAAAGTTTTCCCCGGGCTTCCTGTGGTATGACATCTTTTGGCATTTTCCGGAGATGCCGGTTTATCCAAAAGCCTCCACTGACCGCCCTTCCCGCTTCCGATAATGCCAGATATAAGGAAGTTGCAGCTCCCCTTTCCGGACTTTTTATAAAAGGACGAAAAAAGAGATTGGTTAAAGGGTCAAACCAACGGTGCATCGTAATCATACCCGTGTCTACCACGCCGGGATCTACAGCATTAACAGTGATTTTTTCCCCCTCTAACCGCTGGGCAAGTTCGGCCGTAAACATCAATACGCCCAATTTAGAACGGCCATATATTTTAAAAAGTCCATAATTTTCAGCCGTTACGTCGAAAAAATGTTCATCTGTTTTACCCAGCCGATAGGTACAGGAAGAAGTATTGATAATGCGTCCTCCCTCTGCCAAAGCTGGAAGTAACAGATGCGTTAGCAACCAAGGCGAAGCATAGTTGACTTGCAACATTTGTTCCATACCGTCTTCGGTCAGGCCGAACTCCCGACACATGACACCTGCATTGTTTATCAAAGCTTCTATTTTTTCTCCCCCTTGTAATAGCCGAGCTGCAAATTCTTTAACCGAAGCAAAAGAAGCCAGATCCAGTTCCTCTATTTCTATTCCCGAATTTCCGCTTAAACTGACGATTTGTTGCCGGACCTGTTCCGCCTTCTGTCTGTTCCGGCAAGCCATTACAACCCGGCAGCCGGACTTTGCCAAAGCTTCCGTGATAGCTTTCCCAATACCCCCGTTAGCACCCGTAACAATATACATACTTATTTCTGATTCGTTTTAGGTAAAAGTCCGCTTTTCCGCATCGTCCACCTCACAAAACCCGCCGGCAAAAGTAAAAGCAAAGGCAAAAACAAATGATTTAAAAAACCCGGCATCCGCATAGCTCTTTCCCGGAACATCGCCCGGATCCCTTTCCGTGCCAACTTCCCGGGACGCATCATAAATCCCAAACGAATAGCCAATTTTTGCATACGCTCACTCAAATGATACAGATTGGTCGCCACACCTCCCGGACATAAGGTGGTGACACTGACTCCGGATCCGTATAGTTCCGATCGGAAAGCCCGCGAAAAGCTTTTCAGATAACGTTTGGTAGAAGCATACAAAGCGATTCCCGGATAGGGTAACCAGGCAGACATAGACGACATATTTAAAATATAACCCCGCCCCCGCTTTTTCATATCCGCTCCAAACAAACGACAAAGCATAGTAGGCGTCAATAAATGAAGCAATACCATCTTTTCTACTTGTGCGGATTTCTGATCCAACACTTCCCCGAAATAAAACATACCGGCATTATTGATCAGTACTTCCACTTCCAGGGATTTCTCCTGACAGTAAGCATAAAGCTGCCGGGCAGCTCCCGGCAAAGCCAAATCCAAGTATACCGGAAACACTTCTATTTTGTATTCTTCTTTCAACCACTGCCCTTTCTCCTGGATCGCCTGCTGTTCATTGCTCACAATCACCAGATTATATTTCCGTTCTCCCAATACTTTTGCATATTCAAAACCAATCCCGGAACTCGCCCCGGTGATAAGAGCCCATTGATTTTGCATATTTCTCTATTTTTTTAATTCCTTCAAAATCCGGGATGATAAATCAGACAAATGCTGATGGCAAGCCATTTCTCTGGAGTACATCCGGGCAATGCAATAATTGGTATGCTCACAGCTACAACGGGCATTTTCCTCTCTTTGCATCCGATTTACAAAATCTGGCTCGTTCAGTAAGGCCCGCGCCATAGACACAAATTCAAATCCATTATTCAACACTTCCTCTATCTTTTCCCGGGAAACCAAACCGCCTACGTATACCAAAGGTAATTTCAAATTTTCCCGAAATTTGACAGCATCCGGTAAAAAGTAAGCCTCTTCAAAAGGAGCATCCGGAATCATAAAACGCCCTACAGCCCTTACTCCCCATTTCAACCACCAACATTTCATATAATGAGTCATCGTATACAAAGGCATCCTTCCCCGCATCACATACATGGGAGCCTTACTCACAAAACCACCGCTCAAAATCAAAGCATGAGCCCCCTCTTTTTCCAAAGTACGACCGACTTCCAAGGTCTCATCCAATTCCATTCCCCCCTTAAAACCATCCCGCATATTCATTTTAACCAATACGGCAAGATCTCCTCCCGCAGCTTCCATGACTTCTCCCATGACTAACTTCATAAAACGCATCCGGTTTTCCAAAGTCCCTCCGAATTCATCTTTCCGATGGTTGGTATAAGGGGATAAAAATTGACTGATCAGATAACCGTGTCCGGCATGCACCTCCACGGCATCAAAACCCGCTTCTTTTACCAAGCGAACTGCCCGGCCAAAAGATTTAGCCATATCGTAGACTTCTTCTTTCCGCATTCCCCTAACCAAAGTAGGCGAATAGATATTAATGCCTCCAGAAGCCGATATCGGACGACAACCCGTCTGGCTCCTGTGGGACATATTTCCGCAATGCCCGATTTGAATAGAAGCCGCCGCACCCTCTTTGTGTATAGCCTCCGTGATTCTACGTAAGTCAGGGATAATTTCAGGCCGTAACCACAACTGATGCGGAAAAGATAAACCACTCCGAACGACAGCTGCGTATGCCAAAGTCGTCATACCGATCCCTCCGGCAGCTACCGACCGATGATAATCGAATAACATCCCAGAAGGAGCATTTCCGGGACACATTCCCTCAAATGCTGCCGCCCGTATCGTACGGTTACGCAAAGTCAGCGGACCGATTTTAGCCGGTGTAAATAGCTTTGAATCCATATATTTTCTCACTGTTTTATCAATATATAAATGGAATAATCCTCTTTCTTTTCCCCACTTGTTCCCCGAACATCTCCCGATACCTGTGGTAAATCCGATCAGCCCGGGGGATTAAATTAGCAGCAGTCCACCAGGCAAACACCGCTCCCGCCCACGACCAGGTCAATAGGGCAAAACCGCACCATTCGACAATCTCCCCGAAATAATTAGCCGAGGTCACATAACGGAAAAAACCGCCCTGAGGTAAATAATGTCCCGTATCTCCGGGTTTTCTCAAATGCCGGATAATGTAGTCCGAATGAATATTCACAATCATTCCCGCAAAAAACAAAAGACTCCCTATAATAAACTGAGGCGTCGTCAGCCAATCAAGCGTGTACCGATCCGCAGGAGAAAGATAAAATATCCACTCTCCCTGCATCGTCCCATTCAATAGATTGAAAAATATTCCCATACTCATAATCCCCAAAGGCATCTTACTTCTTCCTTTTAATAAAAAAGGATAAATAAAAGAACGCTGGAAATAATGTATTTCAAAAAACAGGAAAAATACCAAAGGAACACACTCCAACCGCCTGTCGGAAAAATACCAAAATCCCAACATCACCAAGAATACCGGTGCTTCCATCATCAACCAACCGATTTTATTGTTGATGGCTATCCCCCATTTTTTATCAAAAAATATACCGTAACCTGCTTTTACATAATAAAGAGCAATAAAAACCACCAAGGCAATTCCCGCCATAATGATCAAAAACCAACGAAAAGTCTCCGGATTCATCTTTTAAAATTTGTCCTAAATTACAAAAAATAACATATTCTTTCGTTTTCCCTTGTAAAATATTGGTATCCTTCCTTGTTTTTTAGCAAAAACCTTTCCTTTCTCCCTCTAAATAATTATCTTTGTAATTCATACCGATGAGGGGCAGACATGGCTTTGACAGCATGAAGAATAGGTATGTAAGCATGTCGGGAGCAGTGAAACGGCCCGTAAATCCCGGACACAAAACATTAATTGGCGAAGAAAATTACGCTCTTGCTGCCTAATCGAAGTATAGTAGAGGTGGCTTAATCTCTGTTCAAGGAACGGAGACAAGACATTCCGCCGGTGGTCCTACCTTATTCCGGCCGGCATACGGGGTGCAGTCAATATAAGGTTAGCCCGAGTCTGCTTCGGACAAAAGGCGAAAATTCAGAAGCTAAGCGATGGCTTGGGTGTCTCTTTCCGGACCATCGTCGAAAATCAATAAGCGACTAAGCATGTAGAAAGCATATGGATTCCGTGTTTGGACCAGGGTTCGATCCCCTGCTGCTCCACAATTAAGACTGATTTTCAGCTTTTTACAAGAATTACACCCAATTTTACACTCAGCTTTGTAAAATTGGGTGTAATTATTTAGACTGCTAAAAAATCAGCATAAATTAATACAATCTAAAAATTGACATCCTCCCTTACACTTTTGTTCATATTTACATGAAAAACATCTATTCTTTAATATTTTTTCTCTATGTTTTATAAAAGTTACGTCATTTTGCCATATTTCACGAATTGAGTTTCTTTTTAAATCACCATATTCATTAGTATTTACCATAAATGAACAGGGGTACATTTTCATATCTTCAGAAATAAAAGCCGAGAATCGTGCTGCCTCACAAGACTCATAAAATATATTAGAAACATCCATATATTTTAATATTCCCGAAATAGAACAACTATCAAACCCTATTTTAATATTACTTTTGTTACACTGTACCTGCTCAAAAAACAAGGGTAACAATAGTGACTTTTTCAATAAGAAATCATGACTTGAATTAACCGGTTTATAATTCAAAAATATTATTGCATTTATATATTTAAAAAAAGAAGGTGGATTTTTTAGCCACGAAATAGCCTTTTCGATAGTAAATTTATCCAACATAAAATGAATATTAATTTTTATTTTATATTGGGAAATAAAAAGTATCAAATCTTCCAACGATTCATAAGGCTCATAAGCACTTATTGCCAAAGCACCACAGAATTCTTTAGTAGCTTTCAGTATATTAGAAGTTAATCCTATACCATTGCTTGTATATGAAGGGACAATACCATGACTGACAGTTTCTTTAAGAATTTCTATAAAATTAGGATGTTGATTAGGATTTCCACCACCTAAAGCAACTTGCAAAACACCAATATTCTGAGCCTGTTGAATCACATCTACATAATCTTCAAAAATCATATGCTTCCCTTGAATGCTCGAATTTCTGTAACAAAATATACAACCTTTACTACAATAGTTTGTAATTGAGATATCAATCAATTCAGGACCTGATTTTGCCCAAAATGGCTCTGGAAATCCCTTATCTTCTATACGAACAAATAATCCTGTTTTCTTATTAAAAAGAGTGGAATAATGCTCGGCGGGATACTTCTTAATTACTAATTTACCATCCTGCATTTGACGCATCAATATAGAGTTCTTCAGTATCTATGATAAAAGCATCAGTACAAAAAAAACATTCATTAATATCACTATCACTATGAAGCCTTCCCATATATACTTTTTTACCAGTTTTCTCTGCCTCCAATATTTTATCTAATGTTCTTTGAGAAAATAGTTCTCTTATAAAATCTTCAAATGTTTTTTCCTTTCTCCATCTATCAGTATCTGCAAACTCTCGTATTGGAAATAAGTTATCTTGAAAAGAATAAAATAGATGTGTGTATATATTAGAAAAAATAGACTTGTCTTCTATTCCAACACTATTCATGAATTTTTTTAAATTAAAATCTCCATTACTTATTAAAATAAAACAAGTTGAAGAACTATTAGTCACAAAATCAAGCCTGATTTTCATTTTCGTTCAATAGTAATAAATTAATAAATTTATTCTCATTTTCTTCGGAAAATACTAAATCCATAAATCCTGTATCCCCATATGACAATACGTCGACATCAATAAGTATATAGTCTTTGTTTATTGCTTTCATTGACATAAATTCTTTAATTATTTCTTTGTCTACACAATATCTTTTTAATAGAAAATCTTCAAAATTATTGTACTCTACCTTATAATATTTTTCAAAATCGTGTTCTATGAATTTAGCTTCACTAAAAAGCCAATCATACATCCGAGAGAATAATTCCTCTGCCGAACTACCTTTTTTGACATTTATTTTATGCAAAAAGATTTGCTTAGTTAAACGCTGATTTACTAAAATCAACATTCGATATGAATCATAATTGTATTTCATGGTGCTCCATAAATTTATGAATTTCTTGAAGCAATCTATCACTTTTACAAAGCAATAAATATTTTAAATGCTTAATATTTCTATGCTTTGACCAATAATAATCATATAGTTTTCTTGCTTTGGAAGAAATTGGTGTTAGATATAAAACATATTGATAAAGATTATGTAATGAACATTCTATTTCAAAATCTTTCTCCTTCATAAATTCATAAAGTTTATCTATCAAATTGTTAAGTTCTTTCTTATTATGAGAAGAGTTAAAATAAAAATAAATATACTCATTAAATTGCTTATCAGTCAAATTATTAAATATTTCGAAAAGTAGGATAATGTTCAAATTGGGATACTTCCTATCATTCCATCTTCTATATGCAAGTTCGTGCCATATATACTCAGCACATTCTCTTGTTGATAAAAAAAGTTTTTTCAGCAATATTTTATCATCTTCTATAATATCTTCATCCTCTATTTCAAATACTTGATAAGGGAATATTTCTTTATACCAATCTTGATTTTTAATAAATAGAGATAATTCTTCATCATCCTTTTCCCTTTCCATAGAAAAAAGAAATTTAGAACAACCTTCCTTAATTCGCGAATCTTTATTTATATTACAATCAATGAAAGAAAAGAAATCTTCTTTTGAAGCATCATAGAATTCATTAACTAAATAGTCTGTTAATAAAAAGTCACGAAATTCATCAAATGTAAAATTTATATACTCTTTTATTGATATTATTCCAGTTTGTTCTTCTAAATCTTTTCTGACTAATATATTTTCATCTAAGAAACGTAAATACATATCCTTATTTTGTATATCTTTTTCTAAGATCGTATCCAACGGTATATTTTCATAAACCTTATTCTCAATCATATATTCTATTATACTCTTGAGAAATCTTCGTATATCAATATTCCCAAGTATATTATATTCCCCTTTATCATTCAGTCTTTTGTTGATTTCTTGCGACTTAATATTATAGTATTCTTTAAATAATTTTTCTTTACATATATGTGATAGCACTGTCAATTTTCTATGTTGATATACCTCAGTAAAAATCCTAAGTAACAAAAAATTATCAACAAGTTGTTCGTAAATTTCTTCATTAATGTGTTCTATTGTTACATCGAAATATTTACAATAGACATCATACATATACTTTTTACGATTCTCTTCTAAATAGGTGTTTAGACTCTTAATTTGTACTATCTTATCTTTAAAAGTAGCATTTAAAAGAGCACTAAAATTATTTTTAAAATATTCTGTACGACAAGTCAATATGATTTTAACACGATCATATTTTAAAACTTCAGAAATAAATATTTCTATATTTTGAGAAAATGTTCGGGGTTTACTATTCTCATTCAAACCATCTATCAAAAAAATAAAGTTGGTCCCTTTATTTTCACAAAAACTATTTATTGTGGACATAATTTCCTCAAAACAATAATTTGTTCCTGGGAATAAACGATTAGTTATTGTTTCATAAATATTCTCAGCATTTATTTCGTAACCTGTTAAAAAAACAGCAGGAATATCCCTTTTCAATAAAACATTCTCACATATATCACATAAAAAATTCGTCTTCCCCTGCCCAGCATCAGTTGTCAACAAAAGTATTTTTGATATAATATATTCAAAATCAATAATTTTTTTTTCAATCTTTCTTGAGGAATAATGTGAGGAGTTAGTCCTTAATCCATATAACTCCTCATATTTATTTTTCAAATATTCGATAGTATTCCTTATATTTTTTTCAAATTCAGTAAATGGAATTGCATTAATGTTTATATCCAAAATATTAGTATTAAACTCAAAAGATATTTCTTTTTGATGTAATTGATACTTTCTATTTATCGTATCAAAATTTAGTCTTTTAGTTTCATCAACTAATTTTTGAAAAAATATTGTAGGAGCTATAAAATACCTTACCTGATCTTTTAAAGAATCAGTTTCTATAAATGTTTCAGGAATATATTTTCCAGAATTTTTCTGTTTACTCAACTGATATACCACCTGTTCTCTCAGTTTAGTGATAATTTTATTAGGAGTTAATTCTGATTTATTGAGTTTATTATAAATATTATCAATTTTTTCTTCTATAATATTCAGTTTTCCGTATATTTCATATATTCTGTTCTTGTAATTCTCCTCTACATATAATTTCTTAAGTAGCAAATTATCACGTACTTTAGTCACAAATAACGTATAAAAACACTCAATTTCCTCTTTAGAAGGCTCAATTATATTAGGATTTTCTTTAAATATATTTTTATTAAATACGCTATTCTTCCCATCATTGAATAGTATATATTTAGAGAGAGTACTTATTGCTATTTGTGAATGATAAAAAGGATATTTATTCCCGTCTTTATGATAAGGATGCCCCTTCTCATATTCTTCTATTGTTTGTCCTATTATTTTATACAATTCTTTTTTAAAAGTTTTTGGTGGAAAAAACTTGTGCCATAACTTTTTTGTTAGTACTTCCTCGTTTAAGTAATATGAAAATACTAAGTCGGCAAGATAAATAACTACTGCAGTTGTTTCGACTATCATGAACTACATTATCGTATTTATAAAATAAACCATGTTTGCAAAATATAAGTTGCAAACATGGTCCTTATAATAAAAACAAATTATTATTTCTTATCCCTCAAAGCTTCTTGCAATAAGCTAACCTTTTCCTGCTCGGTTTTCAACATGCGTTCGTAAAGTTCAACAACTTTATCTATTGGGTTGAAAGTAGGATAATAGCTTATAGAAGTGGAAGTATCATGACTATTAAAAGTATTTGCAACAATATTAACTGCTGCTTCATCGGTCATATTTTTAAGGGCTTCTACCGGAATTTGTAAAACTGCCGCAACTTTATTCAACGTTTTTTCATCAATCTGCTCTTTCTACTCTAATTTAGAAAATGCCTGTTGTGTCATATCCAATTTAGCAGCAAGTGCTTCTTGTTTTACTCCAAGAATATCCCTGAACCGTTTGATATTCTTTCCCTGATGTACTTTAGGCATAATTACTGTATCAGCATCCATATATTAAGTTTTTAAAATTTGACAAATTAAAACGTCTGTAAAGATACGCATTTGTTGTTATTTACAACCACACAAGTTGTATTTTACATTCCACCGTTGTACGATACCTCCCCTATTCTTCCCTTCTTTGCAGCAAAATAACTTTCATGCAAAGTAAACAAAAAAATAGAATTAAGCCAAAAATACGGGCGAGGACTTTTACCATCACAGATTACCATTATCCGGTTAATTTCGGGCATGATACAAATTTTGTCCCCTTTATTCGTCTGCGGGGGAAATGGCTTAAGGAAGCCAGTTTTCACATCGGGCAGAAAATTAAAGTCTACATATTAAAAAACCGTTTGATAATAGTTCCTTATCATCGTAAACCATGAACTACTACGAAAATAAAATAGCTTACCTCATTTCTTTATTAATGCAGCTTAAAGCCTACGCACCACAGAAAGTAAATGATATGCTGGAAGTCGAAAAGATTGAAAGCTTCTTGGATAAACCGGAAATATCCGACCGCAACTGGGAAATAGAACGTCCCGGAAATCAGGTGTTCTTTCTGAATTATTTGAACGCTAATATTTCTGTTTGCGAAAGAATGTTAGAACTGCTAAAAGAAAAAACATCCAACTGACACATGGAAAAACAACAAAAATACAGCATTTATACAGAGGGACATTTTTTACAGAGTATTTCGCCTGCCGAACTCCGGATGATTCACTGCCTGATTAGCGATTTTTTCAATAAAGAGGACAAAATTCCGGTAGCCGGAAGGAAGGTAAATACCCATCCTGAAAACCGTATATTTATAGCCAAAGACATCTGTTTTGACAGCCGTACAAGGGATTTTCAAACAGAATACTCCATCTGCGTCGGTGATGATTCCCTAACAAATATATCAGATGGTGAATTAGTGAATCTTTACCTTACCCTTCAATCCTTTTTAATCCAATCCGAAAAATTTCCGGCTGAAATACAAAAGGAGAATTTAAACCCCGCAACAAAAGGCGAAGCGGGAGTTAATATAGAAATAACCCTCGAAACCATTGATAATTATTTGATACACCCTTGTAAGGATTCCCCCTATATCTCCAAACGGGTATGGCTCAAAGATAATCATATACAGCCGGAAAGCGAATACGGGCTATCCGTTGATAACGGAGCAATTGAAAATATGTCAAGGAAACAACTATCAGCTTTGTAGGAAAAAATAGGGAATCTTCTGAATAAACTCCAAACTGAAAATAAAAAATAACGGGAAGCCTTATTACTTCCCGCTTTAATACAGTTCTACATTTTAATCCCTCTGCGTTTATTCTGTTCTGCTGACGGAGTGTTAAGTTTTACCCCTATAGATTGTAATCCTTCATTCCGTTTCTTCCTGAACCAATCCGAATCATTCAGACCGTCAATAGTGAGCCGGAGTTCACCCTCCCTTTTGGGGTGTTTCTCTACTTGGGCAATGGATTGTTCGGTTTGAAAGTGTCTTTTAAATTCAGGTGAATATATTTTACCACCAAATTTCAGGGACTTAAAAGCAAGCAGCTTTTTAGTCGCTGCTTCGCTAAATCCTATCAGCCTGCAAAGTTTTTCAACCCGGAGAAATTCCCGGATTACCGGAAACAAATCATATATCTTTTTAAGTTCGTCCTTTAACCTGTCAAGAGCTTTCCGGTGTTCGGTTTCATTGGTCTGAATAGTGCGGTTTAAAGCCTTTACTTCTTCCTTTAGCCCCTTGTTTTCTGCGGTCAGGCGGTCGATTTCCTGTTGCTGCTGTTTTATCTTCGGGCTGCCTAACAAAGAACCGATTCCCTCGGCTGCTGAACTGGCTGCATTTACAAATGTACCTTTCAGGTTCTGGGCTTTGATTTCCCCTTTGATTCTGGACAGTTCCTTTTCCGCCTGTTCTTTGTTTTGCAGTAAAATGCCTATATTCTCCTGAATACTGTTGGATTGGTTTAGAAGGTCACGGTAATACTGCGAGGTAGTGACATGCCGGGCTTCTGAGCCTTCGATTCCCCTTTCCAGTCCGTAATACTGCATCCTTTCGGCGTAGCTGTCCTGATAGTGTTTCAGCTTTGCGCGATTCATGACATCATCGGCACAAAGACGGGCGTTTTCAGGATTCTTTTTTCTATACTTTTTCTTTCCTGCCTGCTGCTGTTCCGCTTTCGCTTTCCGCCTTTCTCCCTTAACGATGGGTACGAGTGTTGCGTGAATATGGGGTGTTGTTTCGTCCATGTGCAGGACGGCTGAAACAATATTTTCTTTCCCAAATGTTTCCTGTAACCATTTCAGGTTATCATCGCACCATTCGTCAAGCCGTCCATTTTGCTCAATGAGTTTCATATCCTGCGGACTGCCTGTAAGCAAAATGCGGATGGCGCGGACTTGGTTCTTCCCGATTTTACGGGTTAAACCTGCGGTGTCCAAACGGTGTTGTATAGCTTCTGTCCTGTTCCTTACTTCATCTGGGAAACGGATTAATTCCCGATTTAAATGCGTGCGTGACGGGTCAGCGTTTTTCGGGGAAATCGTGCGCTCGATATGGGCGGACATTCCGCTGTCCGTCCCGGCTGTTTTTTCCATGTGCAGGACTGCATATCCCATAGGTAAAGTGATTTTGTGGGTTAGTGATTCCAACGGCATCAGGGATGCCGGAAGGGATTCCAAAGGGGGTTACCCCGTTGGCTTATTGGGGCATTTTTAGCGGGAGTGAAACGGAGCGTATAGAAAATGCCCTAATAAGTTATGGCTTTTTGAAAAGCCATAAGGTGCGTGCGGTAGGGTATTACCGCCTTAATCCTTTGGATTGCTTCTTTTCCTGCTTGGGCTGTCTGTTCATCAGATAGTCGTTCAGGTCTTTATACCTTGCATAAAAGCCGGATTGGTCGGATAAGGATTTGCACACGGATTTCAGCCTTGCTGTTACCTGCCGTCCTGCCTCGTCATTGTCAAGGAAGGTATAAACTTTCTCCTGCGACCGGAGATAGTTTTCAGCTTTCGGGAGATTGGCGACTGAATTAAGAATCACTGTATTTTGCCGGAATTGGTTTATCCTTTTCATCGTCAAAAAAGAAAGAGCATCCACAAAACCCTCGAACACCAAACAGGCATCACCGCCAGCCTGAATGCCTGTAATATCCTTTGATGTACAACCTTTAAAATAGCGGTTTCTTAATTCATATCCGCCTGAATTGTTCGGAAAACCTACGGCAAAGTAAGGTTTTCCGTTTACCAAGTAATGGACTTCCTTACAATACTGCTTTACTGCTTCAATGCTGATGCGTCTTTCTTTCAGGTAGGCAATCAGGAACGGATTTTCAATAGATTGCACCCGTTCAACCGTTATGCCTGGCTTTTCTTCTTCCGGAACGGGACTTTTCCCCTGAAAAGAAAAAGACGGCATTCCCGGTAGCCTTTGTTCCAGTCGGCGGATAGCTTCGGGTAAAGTACATGCTTCCAACCTCATCACAAAGTCTATCATCGTCCCACCTTCGCCAGTACCGTAATCAATCCAAAGGTTTTTAGTGTAATCCACTTTCATACTGGCGTTGTGGTCAGCACGGAACAGGGAATGGTACATGCCGTAATAACCTTTATCCTTTACCGGATAAATGCCCTTATCCGTAAGATATTGTTTGATTGGTAACTGATTTAATATTTTCGTGTCCATGTTGTTTGTTTTAATTGGGTTCTTTTTTCTTTCACCGTCAGAAAAACTAACGGCATATAATAGCAGCTTGGATTTAAGGTTAAACCAAACCGGATAAGAGAGTAGAAAAATGGTTTAGTATGGTTTATGATATACATATCCGTCCTAAACTAAACCTTCTTTCCTCCGTCAGTAATGATAACCGGGATTATACCGATAAATTTTACCTTCTTTCAGAATCATCCACTTATTAGTGAGGAAGGTTTTCAGCAGCTTTGCCTTGTTCGTGCCGAAAGAATAACCTAAAACAGAATAAGCGTTTTTAAGTTTCGGAATAAGCAGCGCGTAAGTAAAGGTCTCTCCGTTTGCAAAAAGGCTTTCCAGTGCTTCGCGGTGTTTTTCTTCCGGTACTTCTTGGTAATCAAAACTTTTCGCTACTCCGGATTGCTTGGGCTGGTAGTCCTCCACCAATTCAGGTAAACTGTCGGCATTGATACGGAAGGCAAACGGTTCAAAATCTATATCCCGGATGCACATAGCGGTTACCGAACTGATATTTTTATCAAATTCATCTTTCGTCACCTGTAAAATTGTTTCGGCTTTGTTGTTGAGTTCCGTCCCCAAATGTCCGCGTGTGTTATCGTCCCCTTTATTCAGGTGTAAAACCGTATGAATATGAATCTGTCTTTCATCCGTCCCTTGCATCAGTTTTGTAATCAGGTCAGTTGCTTCACTTGGACTGTTGATGTCGTAAGCTAAATCCCGTACTCCGTCAATAATAACCAACCCTAAACCGTCCGTCTGATAAATGGCTTTTTCAATGATAGCCAAACGGATTTTAGGGGCATACCTGCGGAGTGAAAGAAATTCAAGCGTTTCAGGCTGTACGGTTGGCGGTAAATCTGCCAATAGCAAAATACGTTTCAGTACCCGTTTACAATGGAACGGGCTTTGCTCGGTGTCGATATACAGGATTCTACGTTTTCCGTCAGGAAACGAAGCCCTGTAATTTAATACCGTACCATTGGTCAAAGCTGCTGCTACAATGGTACAGATATTAAATGTTTTCTTGCTTTTTGCCTTTCCGGTAGATGCGCTGAAATTGCCTAACGTTCCGATAATGGATTCATCCACCCGCAAAACGATGGGCGGTATTTTCACCTCATCGGTTATTAACAGACGGGCTTGTTGCCATAATTCAGTTACATCTATTTCAGGCTCGGTCTTTTCTTTCTCTTTCATGGCTTATCTTCTGCCCCCTGTTTTGCGTCCGGCTAACTCAATGGCAAGTTCTGCATCAACAATGATTTTACGTCCGATTTGTGTAATAGCCTTGTCGATTTTTCCGCTTTGTTTGATACGGTTGGCGGTCGGCATACTGCAACCGAATAGTTTTGCAATTCCACAAATACCGTAAACATATTTTTTAGATGTGTCCGGTTTCAGTGGGGGCTGTACTGTCGGTTGTCCTGCGTTTTGCTGAAGGAAAAGAAATTCTTCCCCTGTCATTTGCCACAATGGTTTTTCTTTCAGGTCAGTAATATTCATAACTTATACATTTGTGTTATACTTTCGATTGCTGCGCAGTCAATCGGTAACGCAAATGTAAGCTCATGACAGGAGGAAGAAGTAGAATCGTAGTTTATTACAAAATTATATCCTGATAGTTAATGATATACAGAGATATGCTCTATTACGATTTCGTAATACGAACGTAGAAAAAATCAAAACGAATAATCATAGAACACCACCTTATATTCATTGGTAAGCGACTCACGTCTTTTTCTCTCAAAATTTTGTCCCATAGCTATATGGTAACGGGATTCAAAAAATGTCTTTATTTGAGGATCTTTGTTAGGCAAGAAATAATTATTATCTATTAGAGCAATTAAAAATATAACTAATTTTTTATATCCGGTTTACCATTTCCATGTACGGATTTCCAATGAAGTTCTGCATCCAGATATTTATTATCAACAAGTTTAGATTCTAAAAGAAGAAACTTTTCATACATCTTTGTTCTGAAAATCATATTCGGTTCTATTGTCAAAGATACCTGAGGCAAATTTTTCGTTTCTTCCTCCCCATCCTTCATTACTTTTTGTTTTTTCTCATCAGACCTTGTTCCTTTAGCGAGGTAGTTATTGACAATTTTATTAAATACAAGACTCAGGTTATATAGAGAGCCAAAGAGGTTTATAATATATTTTGATGATTTTCTTCGAAATTTTTCTTGTTTTTCATAAAGTGCAACCAATTTCTTCTGTTCTTCATCATGGGATATCTTTACCTCTTCCCTTTGTTTCCACAATCGTTCTTCCTCTTGTTGAGTATGTTCCCTAAAGCCTATCGAATCCAATCCCCCTTCGATACTACAAAGCTCTCTCCAATATTTTTGAACAACTTCTGATTGACATTTTATAGGGGAATCATACTCCCGCACAGCCTCCAAACAAACATCCATCACGTTTATTCCATCTAAACTCTCTTTTGCAGATTCATATTGCCGGATATTATCCTTTACTTCTGACTCAATGTTTTCCAATAATAATATATAAGTAGCTTTGTCCTTTTTAAGTACAAGGTCAAGCACCATTTTCTCAAACACTTTTACATCATGGTATTTATTCCAGAATTCGGTAATTAAACATTGTTCGGCATAACTAACCGTACCATTATTGACAGCATTTGTAAATATAGTGTTCAGTTCTCTATATTGAGGGAGAAAATCGGTTATAGGCATAAGTTTTATCTGTTTTCTTCTTCGTTACGTTCCAACAGCTGAGTTAATTCCTGTTCTACTTCTTCAATGGAAGGAAGAGTTGATTTTAAATCTTCGGGGACAGCTTTACTTAATTGATAATCACTAATTCCAATGGGTTGATTATAATTTGCTAAAGCATATTGAGCCACTATCTCATTTTTTCCTCTGCAAAGCAGTAATCCTATCGTTTTATTATCATTTTCACCCCTTAATTTATCATCTACCACATTGATATAGAAATTAAGCTGACCTGCGTACTCCGGTTTAAATGGAGTAGCTTTCAGCTCTATCACCACGTATGCATGAAGTTTTATGTTATACAAAATCAAATCAGCATAAAAGTCAGACTCACCAATCTGAAAATGTTTCTGACGGGCAACAAATGCAAATCCTGTACCCATTTCCAGAAGGTATTTTGTTACATGAGTCACCAGTTGTTGTTCTATATCCCGCTCGTCGGCACGGTCTTTCATCCCTGCCAAATCAAAAATATAAGGATCTTTCAGCAGGTAATTGGCTAAATCACTCTGCGGCTCAGGAAGCGTGACCGTAAAATTGTTTACTTTTTTCTCTTTAATCTGACGTTGAAATAAATCGCTCTTAACCTGAATGTCAAGGATATTGCTACTCCAGCCACATTCAAGTGTTTGCTTCATATACCAATATCTCAACCCTAATTTC
Organism: Odoribacter laneus YIT 12061; assembly: GCF_000243215.1. Lineage (GTDB taxonomy): Bacteria > Bacteroidota > Bacteroidia > Bacteroidales > Marinifilaceae > Culturomica > Culturomica lanea. Next base: position 1,579,891 of record NZ_JH594596.1, read on the forward strand.
AATTTACTATTCATCAAAACCACATGAGCAGCCCAATTTATGGACGCAATGGAAGAAGTTTTAAACAATTGTTCTAACTGCGCAAGAGGTTCTTGCGTAATTTCTAAAAGTGCGTTCTCCAGATTGTCTATCTCTAAACCATCCACTAAAGAATCGCCTGAGTAAATTTGCGCAAGAGGTTCTTGCGTAAATTCAAATTCGTTTAAAAGCCTTACAACAGCAACAACTTTCTCCACGGTCGGACACTCCATTTCCATATCAGCAGCAACCAACCGTCTCAGAACTTCAATGGGATATTGTTTAGCAAACTGACACATATAAGTCAAATTCCGGGAAGAATACCCTTTTTTATCAGGATATTTCGCTTTAATGGCATTTGCTGTTTTCGCTATAATTTTACTTCCCCACCTCAATCTGTTTTGATTATATATAATAAAATGCCCCACTTTCCAGTAATGTAAAAGTAATTGGACATTAGCAGCAGAAACTAATTTTATCTGTGCTTGCTCTATCTCTGCTCCAAGAATATCTACAAATGAATCAAATTCCCGTTGGTGTATTATATTTCCTATTTTATCCATTACTTTTCTTTTAAACTGATTCCGTCACAAAGGTAAACAGAAATATCATAACTGGTTAAATTTACTCATGGCATTGGCTTTAATATCATCTGCAATATCAATATAGGGTTTCATCGCTTTGTAATCACTGTGTCCTGTCCATTTCATAACAACATGAGCCGGGATTCCCATAGACAAGGCATTGCAAATAAAAGTCCTGCGTCCGGCATGAGTACTCAAAAGAGCGTATTTAGGCGTAACTTCATCTATACGTTCATTCCCTTTGTAGTAAGTTTCCCGTATGGGTTCATCAATTCCTGCCAGTTCACCCAATTCCTTCAGATAATCGTTCATTTTCTGATTGCTGATGACAGGTAAAGCCTTATCACCTCTGAAATGGACATCTTTATATTTTTCCAGAATAGCCCTGCTATGGTCGTTTAATTCAATGGTAAGGCTATCGGCTGTTTTTACTGTTGTAATCTCAATATGATCGGATTTCACATCACTACGCCAGAGGTTATAAGCGTCAGAATATCTCAGACTGGTAAAACAACAAAATAAGAATACGTCACGGACACGTTCCAAATATTGTTTTGTTGGCGGTATCTGATATTCCCTCAATTTCGTCAACTCTTCCCAAGTAAGGAATATTACTTTTTTCTGCGTATTCTTTAATTTAGGTTTAAAATTCTCAAAAGTATTATCCTTACAATATCCTTTCTTTATGCACCAACGCAAAAACCATTTAAGAAAACCGATTTGCTTTCCAATGGTCACATTCCTCATACCTTTTACCTCTCGAAGATAATTCACATAATTCGCTAACTTAGCCTCATCAAAAGCTCCAGGAGAAAGCGCAGGATCAAAAGCCATCAAGTGATTTTTCACAACGGACATTTTTTTATAAGTCGATATTGTCCAGTTGTTTTGAATACCGCACTCTTTCACAAATTCATCATAAACCTCTACGAAAGAAGCTGTTTCCTTTCTATCCTCTGTCGGTTCTATATTTACATTTTTTTTGTTTTTCTCATTAAAGAATTCCTTTATCTGTTCTGGTGTTGGAATATAACCCTGTACCTCAAACTCTTTAAAGATTTCCTGAATATCTGTATAATATTTCAATAAATCCGCATTAATTTCGGATGCCGTTTGTTTCAACTTATTGGTACAATTATTCTTTACCCGTTGTAATTTTTCATTCCACTTGGCTAAATCTATCCGATATCCAGTTGTAAATTCAATCCGGTGACCGGAATAAACAACACGCATTCGAATAGGCACATTCTCAACAATAAATTTCCCGTCTTTTTTTCGATTCTCTAAACAGAAGATAATATTACGCTTGATATTCATAGTCTGGGTATAAAAAGTTACACCCAAATCTACACCCATTTTTTAATATTAACAAAGATATTTTATTTTGCTTAAAAATGAAATTGTAATAAATTGGTTATTAATAGATAATTAGAGCATTTATGATATCACATGAACACAAAGGTGAGAGAGCCTGCTGCTCCACTTTTAGAAAAAAGCTACTGATTTTTCGGTAGCTTTTTGTATTCAGTAATGTCAAACTGAATGTCTTGTTTTTTACACAATAGGGCACGTCCCTACTGTGTAAATTATACAAAATTTGATTTTTTATACCTACAGGCTATTCTTTTTCTTCCCATCCTACTGTTTCCAGAAACCAACGACGGTCTGCTTCGCTCAGTTGTTGCTCTGTAAGGATGTGAGGCAATTGGCGATAATTTTGACGGAATTGTTCAATGAGTGTAGGAAAGCGTTCCGGGAAATACTCCAAAGCTACACTCGTAGATTCCAGTGTTCCCAAGGCTTCATTCAAGACTATGCCTGCATCCCGGAATTTTAAAGCACTGATAGCTTTGGATAGCCGCCGGAATTGCCCGATAAGACCGTCGTTTACTTCCGTCCGGGAGGCTGGATAACGAATTTGGACGACTTTTTCCTTCGCACACGATTTTTCCGGTAAAGGAATTACAAGAGCCAGTTCTTCTCCCAGATATTCGTACGCCACGGTCTGTCCGTTTACGGTAAGCTGTTCCGGAACGACAGAACCGAGGATTTTTATTTTAAAGGAGCGTTCTGCCGGCATATCCCGGTAATGTCCTTCCCGGGCCCCGATTGTAACCGTTAAATCCGGCCCCGATTGTTCTACAGACAAAGGAGTATAAGCATACTCCCGGGCATAATGTTTATCGTTTCCATTATCTTCATACATACGGAAAGACCCTTTCTGTCCGGGAAAAACGGTGAGGACGATTTCTTCATCATTTCTGCTCAGGTTTTCGACGCGATCGTACAAAGGAAGAATAGATCCGGCTTTTATATATACCGGATATTCCGCTAGCCCGAACGAACGTTCCACGATTTGCCCGCCTTTCAAAAGCGTGCCTGTAGACCATTCGTACCAATCGCTACCGCCCGGTAACCATACTTCCAGCTTTGCATAACCTTTCTGCATGGGTTCTACAATCGGAGCGATCAGGAGATTCTCCCCGAACATATATTCCTTTTCAAAACGGTAAGCTTCCTCGGATTCCGGATAATCGTAATACAGAGGCCGACACACAGAAAGGCCGTTTTCATAGGTCTCACGAGCCATAGTATAAAGATAAGGTACCAATTGATACCGCAAGAGCACAGCATTCCTCAAGGCCTCAAAATACTCGCCTTTAAAATTCCAGATCTCTTTGTTTAACACGGCATTTTTGGTTGAATGGGTGCGAAAGACAGGAGTAAATACACCGTATTGCATCCAACGGGTAAATAATTCCGGATCCAATTCCTGTTTATCCCCTTTTTTAAACATATGCCCTCCGATATCATGGCTCCAATAACCATATAATACATTCGATGCACAATTTGTAAAATAAGGCTGGAAAGCCAGAGATTTCCAGGAAATAATAGCATCTCCCGAAAACCCGATCTGATAACGGTGATTTCCGAGTCCGCCCCAACGATGATACAATAAAGGACGTGTGTCGCGCATACGTTCCATATCAGAGAAAAAGGCATAATTAATCCACCAGGTATTACTCAAACCCTCCACCTTTTTATCTGTCAGCCATTGTTGCCAATCCAGCCACCAGAAATCCACCCCTGCTTTCTCCATCGGCCGGAGCACAATATCAAATATGCCTTGCATATATTTTTTGTCAGATACGGTCCAGGGAAGAGTCGCCCCGGAAGCGGAATCTATCCCCATCCATTCCGCCATAGCCGGATATTGCTCTTCGTAGGCAGCTACACCCCCGGCCAGATGAAGGTTTAAAGTCACTTTCAACCCTCTATCTTTCAAATGTCTTAAAAATTTAACCGGGTCCGGAAATAAACGGCGATTCCACGTCCATCCGGTCCAACCGCCCTTTCCTTTTTCTGTGTAATGCCAGTCCATATCCACGACCAACACGTCCAAAGGAAGTTGGTAATGACGGAAATTATCGATCAACTGCCGGATTTCTTTATCCGAATAACTCCAGTAACGCGACCACCAATAGCCGAATGCGTAACGAGGGGGAAGCGGAACCTTACCGGCAAACAGGGTAAAATCTTTCAAGGCTCCTTTGTAATCATTTCCATAAGCCATAAAATACCAATCCTGTCCCTCTCCAGCCCCTCTTTTCTTGACCCAAGGCCAATCGGAATCATCAAATAGGAAATCAGCCGAATCATCAATCAATGTCCATCCATCCCTGGCCAAAAGCCCGTCCTCCAACGGCATTTCCTGGTTTTTATAAGTACTATAATTCCCATCATAACCATCCAATGTCCGGAAAGTTCCTTTCAGGTTATCTTTCTGTTGCATCCCGGGTTTCCAACAAAAAGGCTTTAACCCGTTTACAGCCTTTATCATCAGATTATCGGAAGTAAACTTACCGCTATGTTTTTTATATTTCACCTCCATTTTAGCCGTTTTTATAAGGACCCACTCTCCTTTATGGCAAACCTTATATTCCGGAACCGGTAAATTTCTCTGCACAACCACAAAAGAAGGTGCATCCACAAACTGTCCGGAAGGACTCCATTCCATACGAACCACCCCCTCTGCAAGCATTGTAAAGCGAACGTCCTTTTCCTGATAAACGATAGCATCCCGGGAAGAAGCGGCCTGTGTATAATTTTTTCCTCCGGTAAGAACAGATAATATTAAAAATAAAAAAAGATTTTTCATAGTTGAGTTCGTATATCGGTTCGCTCTCCCTCCTTTACCTCTCTCTGTTTTTGTTCTTCTCGTAAAAATAATAATTCTGTACAAAAAAACAAACCGTTTACAGCAGAATTCACGCCGACCGAAAAAGAGTCATTTAAATGACTTTTAAGACATTAAAAGACTATATCCCAAGAAAATAATAAGTTTTCAAATTCCTCTCTAGACCTATCCGGTATGCCCAAACAATTCCCGGCAAAATTCAAAACTTCCATTTCCGATAACCTCATTTAATTAAAAATTCCTATTACCTTTGAAAGATTCAATGAATAAAAATGATATCATGAAAAACCTGATTTTAATCTGTTTCTTATGCTTTTCCGGAATATCACAGGCACAAATTTATCCGGTCACCCCGACTCTTGAAAACGAAAATTCCTTTTCGATGATTTTGCTGCCTGATCCTCAATCTTATATTAAATTCGAAGCGAACCAACCTTTGTTTGAGCTTATGACCCGTTGGTGCGCTCTTAACCGGAAAAAGTTAGCTATAAAAGCCGTCCTTTGCACAGGGGATCTGGTCGAACAAAATGAATGGCCCGTACCGGATAACAGAAACGGCGACCAGACAAGTACCCAGCAATGGGAAGCGGCTGCCCGTTCCTTCAACTGTCTGGACAATCGCCTTCCTTATATCATTTGCACCGGAAATCACGATTACGGTTACGAGAAAGCGGAGAATCGCCTTTGTCATTTCCCGGAGTATTTCCCGGTAGAAAAAAATGCCTGCTGGAAAGACTGTCTGGTCAGCACCGCTAAAAATGCTTTTGAACTTCCGACTCTTGAAAACGCTGCTTATGAATTTGATACCGACACCTGGGGTAAAATTTTAGTCATCTCCCTGGAATTTGCCCCCCGGGAAGAAGCTTTGCACTGGGCTAAGAAATTGGCGGATTCCCCACGTTATAAAGCCCACAAAATCATTGTTCTTACCCATTCTTATCTGGAAATCGACGGGAGTATTTTTGAAAAAGAAAATTATAAAATGACCCCTGCCAATTACGGCAAAGCGATCTGGGACAAACTGATTTACCCGACTCCCAATATCGATTTGCTAATTTGCGGACATGCTTGTGAAATTACCGATTTAGAGGGAACTGTAAGTTACCGAGAAGATAGGAACAGTAAGGGAGAATATGTCCCGCAAATGATGTTTAATGCACAGACCGCCGACAAACAATGGTTCGGAAACGGAGGAGACGGCTGGCTACGGATACTGGAATTCATGCCCGACGGAAAAACCATCAAAGTAAAGACTTTTTCCCCTTTGTTTGCCGTATCCCCTACCACAGCCGAATTTGCCTGGCGTACTGCAGCATACGACCAATTCGATATCGTCATAAACAAAAAATAATCCGAATTCCCTTTTTAAATCATTGAATAAAAATGAAAATCGAACACATCGCTATTTGGGTTGACGATCTGGAAAAGATGCGGCAATTCTACAGAACTTACTTCAATGTCAGTTGCGGAGAGAAATACGTCAATCCGAAAAAACAGTACGCTTCCTATTTCCTTTCTTTCGGACCGGGTCAAAGTCGCATAGAATTAATGCATCGACCGGATATCGGCGAAAATACCGGAAAAAGAGGTTTTACCAAAGGACTGGCCCATCTCTCTCTTTCTTTGGGCAGTAAAGAAGCCGTAAACCAATTGACAGAACGTTTACGCAAAGCAGACTATACAATAGCCAGTGAACCCCGTACCACCGGAGACGGATATTACGAAAGCGCCGTTTTAGACCCCGAAGGTAATTATATCGAATTATTGGCATAAATATTTAAATTAAATATCCATGAAAATCAAATTTTCTTTCCTTGTTCTTTTTCTGTGTACATTATTTTATACTCTTTCTGCACAAAAGGTCGACACAATTCGCATCCTTTCTCCTTCAATGAAAAAAGAAATTAAAAATGTCATCATACTTCCTCAGGATTATGAAAAAAACAAAAAGCAAAGTTATCCGGTAGTCTATTTACTACACGGACACGGAGGCAGATACGACAGTTGGATAAAGGAAACCCAACCACGCCTTCCGGAATTAGCGACTGAATGGGGAATGATTTTTGTCTGTCCCGACGGATCCAACAGTTGGTATTGGGATAGCCCCGTCGATTCCAGCAGCCGCTATGAAACCTATATCAGTCAGGAACTAACCGATTATATTGACAAAAACTACCGAAGTATTGCTTCTCCGAAAGGAAGGGCCATTACCGGTTACAGTATGGGCGGTCACGGTGCTCTCTGGCTGGCCTTCCGTCATCCTGACCTCTATGGAGCAGCCGGTTCCATGAGCGGAGGAGTAGACATTCGTCCTTTCCCCCATAGTTGGCATATGAAAGACTATCTGGGTAGTTATGAAAAAAATCCGGAAATATGGGAACAACACACTGTGATCAACCAATTGCCATACAAAGCCCCAACGGGTCAACTGGCTTTGATCATCGATTGCGGTTCCAGTGATTTTTTCTATGAAGTAAACCAGAGATTACATGAAAAACTGCTCTACTATCGGATTCCGCACGATTACATCATCCGGCCCGGTTCGCATACCTTCAGTTACTGGAAGAATGCTATCGACTACCAATTACTCTATTTCAATAAATACTTTAAATCCTTATAAATAGGATTGGTACATACACCGAAAAAAGACGGTCTTTCTTCACTCTACAGCTTAGAAAAAAGAGCCTGTTTATTTTTTAATCCCGGCCTTCCCAACAAAAGGGTAAACCATTTAAACAGAAAATCGTATGTATTTCATAAGGTTGAGAAGAAAAATAAACGATTTGTAAAACCAGAATGAAGGCGGAAAACAAACTTTAAAAGAACAAGAAAGATGAAGAAATTAGTATTACTCCGTCACGGAGAAAGTACCTGGAATAAGGAAAACCGGTTCACGGGCTGGACAGATGTAGACCTGACAGAAAAAGGCACAGAAGAAGCAATCAAGGCAGGCAATTTGCTGAAAGAAAAAGGTTTTGTCTTTGAAAAAGCTTACACTTCTTACCTGAAAAGGGCTATCAAGACATTGAACATCGTATTGGACCGGATGGACCTGGACTGGATAGCGGTGGAAAAAACCTGGCGTTTAAATGAAAAACATTACGGTGCCTTACAAGGGCTGAATAAAGGCGAAACAGCGGAAAAATACGGAGAGGAGCAAGTAAAAATCTGGCGCCGCAGTTACGACATCGCTCCTCCGGCTTTACGGGAAGACGATCCCCGGAATCCCCGTCTGGATATCCGTTACATGGGAATACAAGGAGAACATCTGCCTTTGACGGAAGCCCTGAAAGATACGGTAGAGCGTAGTTTACCCTATTGGAAAGAAGTCATCGCTCCTAGTTTACAACATTTTGGACAAATTTTGGTTGTCGCCCATGGAAACAGTCTGAGGGGAATCATTAAATATTTAAAAAATATTTCCGACGAAGAAATTGTAACTTTAAATTTACCCACAGCTGTCCCTTATGTATTCGAATTCGACGACGAATTAAATTTACAACAGGATTATTTCCTGGGAGACCCGGAAGAAATCCGGAAAATGATGGAAGCAGTTGCCAACCAAGGCAAGAAAAAATAATCAAAGCGATACCCGCTAAAAACTAAAAAGTTGAACGTTTATTCAGCCGAAGAAACCCACTAACTTCAAGCAATATACAACGTTCAACTTTTTAATATTAAGCCAATTTTATACTGGTATCCAAGTATACGTCCTGTATCGCATTCAGCAGGCGTACGCCTTCACTGATGGGCTTCTGAAATGCTTTCCGTCCGCTGATTAATCCCATTCCGCCGGCTCTTTTATTAATCACCGCCGTAATGACAGCTTCCTGTAAATCGGTTTCTCCATGGGATTCTCCTCCCGAATTAATCAAACCGGCCCGGCCCATATAACAATTCGCAACCTGATAGCGGCACATATCGATGGGATGATCGCTACTCAATAAAGAATACATCCGGGGGTCGGATTTCGAAAAATGCAAAGCGGTAAAGCCTCCGTTGTTCTCGGGTAGTTTTTGTTTGATAATATCGGCTTCTATTGTAACCCCCAAATGATTTGCCTGTCCAGTCAGGTCAGCAGCTGTATGATAATCTTTATCGTCTTTTTTGAAACCCGGGTTCCGGAGATAGCACCACAAAATAGTAGCCATACCTTTTTGATGGGCGTATTCAAAAGCTCTGGCTATCTCTATAAGCTGCCGACGGCTTTCCGGAGAGCCGAAATAAATCGTTGCTCCGACGGCCACTGCACCTAAGTTCCAAGCCTCATCGATGGTTCCAAATAAAATCTGGTCGTATGTATTCGGGAAGCTCAGCAATTCGTTATGGTTAATCTTTACAATAAAGGGTATTTTATGGGCATACTTACGGGCTACCGATCCCAATACTCCAAACGTAGAAGCCACAGCATTACACCCGCCTTCTATAGCCAGACGAACGATATTCTCCGGATCAAAATACAAGGGATTCGGAGCAAAAGAAGCACCAGCCGTATGCTCTATCCCCTGATCCACCGGTAGGATGGAAAGATAACCGGTACCGGCCAGACGTCCGTGCTGATAAAGGGCATGAAGACTATTCAACACGGGAATACTGCGGTCGGAAGGTACCCACACCTCGTCTATAAAATGAGGGGAAGGCGCATGGATCAAATGTTTATCAATCGTGGTACAGACATGCTCCAGGTAATATTCCTGTTTGTCTCCTAACAATTCCGTAATTTTACTCATATACTTTCTGTTTATAACATTTATTAAAAAACCGATATAAACATTTTACGAAAAGTCCCGGAGAATGGTTTAAAACAAACGAATCCTTTAAATTCCCTTAAACTATACCACAGCAAGATTTAAAAGCACCTCCCTGCAATTCAGGTAGATAAAAATTTATGCCCGATCGGGAAAAGAAAAATAAAAAATGCTCTATCCAAACAGGGAGAACAGATATTCCTCAAATGGACAGAGCATTTTATAAATGAGTCAACTTCATCCTTAACAGGCCACCGACTTAATAATTTATGAATTTACGGCTTATTGCAAAGCTTCAAGGATGAGTTCAGCTGTTTTTTTACCGGACATCAGCATACCGCCGAAGATGGGCCCCATGCGAAAACTGCCGCTGACCCCGTTGGCCGCCATTCCGGAAACATACAGACCGGGATAGACTTCTTTGGTATTTTCCACTGTCGTCCGTTCTCCCTCTTCCACCGATAATGATCTTTCTCCGATAACGTCTCCGGTAGGAGTGTTCAAGCGAATGCCATTTTTACGGGCTACCGTCCGGGAAACCTCACAATCATGCCCCGTACCATCCAGAACGGCTTTAGCCATAATAGTCAGCGGATCCACATGCATGCCTTCCCGCTGTACAGGAGCCCAGTTGACCACCACACCGGCTACCCGTTCGTTCTTAAATACGACATCCTCTACGGTATAACAGTTGAAGAGCGTCGCTCCGGCTTTGGTAGCCTGATAAATCAAGGCAGAAGTCGTATGGACAGAATCCATGACATAGGTTCCCTGCTCGTAAGCCCGGTAAGAAACGCCCAGTTCCCGGACAATGGGCATAGCTTCCTCCTGTACAATAATATCGTTAAACATCATAGCTCCGCCCCACATTCCGCCTCCGGGAGCCAGTTTCCGGTCGAACAAAGCTACCTTTTTACCGGCTTTCGCCAAATAATAAGCAGCTACCAAACCAGAAGGCCCTCCTCCCACAATAGCTACGTCTATATCCAAATTATTCTTCAATTTGGCAAAATAGGAATCAATAATTCCTCGGGATACAATTTTTTCCATGTGAAAGAATTTTGTGATTAAATAATAATTGTGCACAGAAGCAGCTTTGCTTTCAACAAGCTCTTTACCTGCATTCCCTACGCCGGCATTATCCGTTTCAGGTTTGATGGGTATAATCTCAGCCTGTCCCGAGTACAAGCACCCCTCTATGCTAAAGTAACGCAAAGTTAATATTATCTGGACAAGATCAAAAGTTTGTGTAAAATATCTTTGCAATTCCTAACAGGTCTCTAATCTTCCTAAAATTATATTAAAAGCTAAACTTTTCTGCCTTCTGTATCGTTGATAGGGTATCAAACTTAAAACAACAAAGTCATGAGAAACGAAGGTTCACATTTAATGTCAGGCATGCTATTTGGTGCTCTTATCGGAGCATGTGCCACTTATTTGATTATCAAAAACAAAGGGACAATCAAAAGAGAATTGGAAGAAGTTAGCGAAAAAGTAAAAGACGGTGTTCACGAATTCGGTCATAAAGCCAAAGAAAAAGCTGAAGAATTCGGCGAAAGAGCCAAAGAAAAAGCCAATGCATACGGTGAAACAGCTTATGAAAAAGCCAACAAAACCGCTGCTTCTTCTGATTACAAAAGCCAGAATTTAAACAATCCCTCAACAGGAAAAACCTATTAAAAAGGTATGGGAAAAGAACCCGAAAAAATTCTGAATGAATTTAAAGAACGACTTTCTTCTTTTATCGGATTGAAAATCGAGCTCTTTAAGTTAAATGCTTACGAAAGGGTCGCGAGGATTATCGCGATCCTTTCGCACAGCCTTATCCTGATGTTACTGGCTCTTTTTGCCGTACTGTTTCTTTTCTTTACCCTGGCTTTTTTCCTGGGGGAGGTGCTAAACAGTATCTCATTAGGATTCCTGATAGTAGCAGGAATTTACATTCTCCTGTTCATTATCGCCTATTACAGCAAAAAGAGCATTCAGATCGGTATTATGAATATCGTAATCGGTGCTATACAAGAGAAAGAAGAAGAAGATAAAGACGATGGAGACGACACAGAAACAACCCACAACAGTCCGTCAGAAACACCTGACTCCACTGCAGGAACTAATCGCCACTAAGCTGGAATTACGCCGCCAAAGCCGCCTGGAGGAAAAACAAGTCCGCGAACAATGGCAGCAGATACGGCACCATTCTGGACAGCTCATTTTTAGCGGTATAAGCAATATATTTTTCCCTCACCGGAAAACAAAAGCCGAAAAGTTAGAGGCAGAAAAACCTCATTTCTGGAAACATGTTACCGACAATCTCCCCTATTATCTGGCAATTGTCCGGGAAGGCCTCTCTGTCACCTGGTATCTCGCCCGTCCCTTCTATTTACGCTGGCTGATGAAACGTAAAAAATAACGTATTCGCTATAATCCGAAAGCTAAAAGCGAAATCCGGTCGTATATCATACTGAAGATACCCAGTGCCAATACGCCCAACAAACAGGCGATCAGGCTTACCCGGGTATAATTATCGGAACGGAAAGTTGCTATCGGCGACTCATTCGAATTGATAAACATGGCTTTTACAATCAGCAGATAATAATAAAGGGAGAGAATGGTATTGACTAAAGCCAGTAAAACCAACAGATAAAACCCTTCTCCCGCCGCCGACATAAAAATAAAGAACTTACTGAAAAAGCCGGCAAAAGGAGGAATCCCCGCCAAGGAAAACAAAGACAGCATCATGACGATGCTCAAACGGGGATTGGTCCGGTATAAACCGTTATAATCCTCCATACGTACTTTTCCACTGCGCTGTTCTATAATGGAAATTACCCCAAAAACACCTAAATTGGAAAAAAGATAGACCAATACATAATAGACTAAAGCACTCATTCCCTGAGCCGAACCGGCAATAACTCCCAACATGAGATAACCCGCCTGAGAAATGGAAGAAAAAGCCATAAATCGCTTTAAATTCTGCTGACGGATGGCAAAAAGATTGGCAATGCTAATCGTCAGGACGATTAGACCATAGAGCATCATTTGCCATTGTTCCACAATCGGAGCGAATACTTTTACCAAAATCATCATCAATACAAATACAGCCGATCCTTTCGAAATCACCGATAAATAAGAAGTAACACTCGTCGGTGCTCCTTCATACACATCTGCCGTCCACAGATGAAAAGGCACTAAGGAGATTTTAAATCCCATACCGGCAAAGAAAAAGACAAAAGCCATGATCTGTAACGGGCAACCGTCAATTCCTGCAGGAATATCTTCAAAATACAATGTCCCCGTCGTTCCATAAATCAGAGAAATCCCATACAGCATTAATCCCGATGCAAAAACGGCCGAAAGTATGTATTTGGCACCGGCTTCTGCAGAATTATGCTTGTATTTGTCGAAAGCTACTAAAGCGGCCATCGGAACGGAAGCCGTCTCCAGCCCGATAAAAAACAGTAAAAAATTACCCGAGGAGATCATAAAGTACATTCCCAATAAAGTAGAAAGCGTCAGCACATAAAATTCACCCCGTTTGATAGAAGTACTCTCCCGGCTCAACCAATTTCGGGCTTGCATAAAAATAATTAACGTCCCTACATTCAGGATGGTCTTTACCACCGACAGTATAGGAGAATTGATATACATGCCTCCAAAAGCCTGCCCGTCGGGCATTGGATCCAAATGAATCAACGTATGTACGGCCATCAGCACACAAGCCGTTAGCTGAAAATAACGGCGGATTTTACCCGTACAAAACAAATCGAAAAGTAATAAAAGTACCATCACTAGAATCAGTGATATCTCTTCTTTCAAATACAATAAATTTCCGAAATCCATAACCTTAATCCTTCCAAACGTTCATAACTTTTCCGTCCTCTCTCTTTCCCTGCTATTTTATTTTGCCAATTGTTCCACAACTGTAACCATGCTATCGCTAATCATATCGGATATCCATAGAGGAGCCAGCCCTACAGCAGCAACAGCCAACATCAGTCCGATGACAGCCAGGCGTTCATCCCAGGTGGCATCTTTTAATTGCTGATGAGCCGGATTGACTACACTTCCATACAATAATTTTCCGATCACCCTCAATATATATACCGCTGTGATGACGATAGAAGTAGCCGCCAGAATCGTCATGACCCGGTGAAAGGTATCCGCCTGTTCAAAAGCACCTACAAAAACAGTCATCTCCGCCACAAAACCACTTAATCCCGGTAATCCGAGGGAAGCCAGTCCGGCGATTACATATCCGACACCCAAAAAAGGAATAACACGCATCAAACCGCCCATTTCTGTAATCAAACGGGTATGAGTACGGGAATAGATCATGCCGATCAAAGCAAAAAACAAAGCCGTCATCAATCCGTGCGACAGCATCTGTAGCACAGCTCCCGTCATAGCCGTCTGGTTTAACATCAGAATGGCAAACAATACCAAACCGCAATGGCTCACAGAAGAATAAGCATTGATGTATTTCAAATCCTTTTGTACAATAGCGCTGTAAGCTCCATACACCACACTGATACCGGTCAGAAGGATAAAAATCCAGGACAATTCTTTAGCAGCTTCCGGCATCAGGTAAATAGCTACGCGAAAACAACCATAGCCTCCGAGCTTCATTAAAACTCCCGCATGCAACATGGAAACGGCTGTCGGAGCAGAAGCATGCCCATCCGGTGACCAGGTGTGGAAAGGAAATAAAGCTCCCAATACGCCAAAACCGATAAATGTCAAAGGAAAAAATAATCGCTGAGCTTCCATCGGGATCCTATATTGCGCAATTTCCAATAAATTCATGGTGTAAGTTCCCCCAGCCGGAGCTGAATGGAAATAAATACCCAAAATCCCGACCAAAAGAAAAGCCGATCCTCCCATCAGCATCAAAGTCAGCTTCATCGCGGCATATTCCTTCCGCCCGCTCCCCCATACACCAATCAACAAATACATCGGAATCAAGGCAATTTCGTAGAACATAAACATCGTAAATAAATCGATGGAGATAAAAAAGCCGAAGACGCCCGTTGCCAACAGGCAAAACCACATAAAATATTCCCGCTGCTGCATCGCCATCCGCCAGGAGGCAAATGTTCCGGTAAATACGATCACAGCCGAAAGCAAAAGCATAACTACGGAAATACCATCTACCCCCACAGCATAGTGAATATTGAAAGGAGCAAACCACAAAACATCCGCCCGAAATAACATTTGAGCGGTATTTCCGGCACTTCTTTCTCCCAGATACATAATGGTCAACATCACAGCCAAGGCAAGTAAAGCCGTGGCACCTGCGACCATAACCGCCCGGATTTGCTTCAAATTTCCGGCCAACAATAACCCCAGCATCATGACTACCGGTATCCCTACAAATAAAGATAAAAAATTCATCCTTTTCGATTTTAATAAATTCGTTCTTTTTCCCTCATTCGCTTCTCAAGTCCTGTTGTCTTATAAAAAGACCATCCACACGACGATCAATAAAGTCCCTATCAGGAAAACAAAAGCATATTGCTGTATTTGCCCCGACTGTAAGCCCCGTATGCAGTAAGCTACTTTTTGAGTCACCGTCGCCGTCAGGTTCATAGCTCCGTCTATCACATGTCTGTCAAACCAGGCAATTCCCTGAGAAATACCGGCAAAAATGATTCGTTTGGTAATAAATAAATATAAATTGTCTATATAAAAACGATGGAGGGCAGCCCGGTAAAAACCCCCGAAAGCCGTCGCCATCTTTGCCGGCAGGACTGAAGCTTGCCGGTAGAACCTGAAAGCTATTCCGATAGCCACACAAGCCAAACCGACACTGGACAAAGCGACTTTTCCATCCAGGTGTATGGTATATTCCACCCCGTCGCTGCTGACAAAATTTCCGAAAGGAATAAACCCGGCAAAGCAAGTGACGAATGCCAGAAATAAGAGCGGAGCCGTCATACTGACCGGAGCCTCGTGCGGGGTATGTTCGCGCTTTGCTTCAGCTCCCCAGAAGATATTGTAATACAAACGAAACATATAAAAAGCTGTCAATCCCGCAATTCCACTCATCAGTACTCCCATCCAGGGACTAAATAAAAAAGCAGCAGTCAGGATTTCGTCCTTACTGAAAAAGCCGGAAAAAGGCGGAATACCGGAAATTGCCAGACAAGCCACTAAAAAAGTAATATGGGTCACCGGCATATATTTTCTCAAACCTCCCATCGCCGACATTTCATTACTGCCGATGGTGTGTATAATCGCTCCGGCGCAAAGAAAGAGCAAGGCCTTAAACATCGCATGCGTAAACAGGTGAAACATACCGGCAACGTATCCTAAGCCGGCATGTCCTCCCATGCCACTTACCCCCAAAGCAACCATCATAAATCCGATTTGCGAAATGGTAGAAAAAGCCAATACCCGTTTGATATCGGTTTGCACACAAGCAACCACTGCAGCATAAAGGGAAGTAAATGCCCCGACAATAGCGATCCCAACCAGTAGCTCCGGCGCCGCTTCAATATACAAAGGAAACAGACGGGCTACCAAATAGACCCCGGCCACAACCATCGTTGCCGCATGAATCAAAGCCGAAACCGGCGTGGGTCCTTCCATAGCATCCGGCAGCCAGATATGAAGCGGGAACATGGCTGATTTCCCGGCCCCTCCGACAAAGATAAGTCCCAAAGCCCAAGCAATGACCGACCCTCCTAAAAAAGTTGCCCCGGAAGCCGATGCACAAACATTTCCGGACATTAATTCCGTAAAATTAAAGGTCTGCGTATAAAACGAAAGCAACAAAATCCCGATCAAAAAACCTAAATCAGCAAAACGGGTTACGATAAAAGCTTTTTTAGAAGCGGCAATGGCAGCGGGCTTGGTATAATAAAAACCGATGAGCAAATAGGAAGATACTCCCACCAACTCCCAGAAAATATACATTTGAAAAATATTGGTAGCAACCACCAGTCCTAACATAGAAAAAGTAAACAGAGAAAGGAAAGCGTAATAACGTTGAAATCCCCGTTCTCCTTTCATATATCCCAAGCTATAAATATGAACCATAAGCGAAACCGTCGTAATGACAACCAGCATCATCACCGAAATAGGGTCGAGTAATATTCCCAGCTCGATCTGCAAATTTTCTGTGAACCGCAGCCATTCCAAATGAAAAACCGTTTGGGGAAGCCAAACTCCACCGCTCCGTCCAGCCCCAAAATACCGATAGGCCGTCACATAAGCCAATACGGTAATTACGGTTAACCCCAAAGTTCCTAACCTTCCGGCCGTGCGGTGAGTCATATACTTTCCGCCTATTCCCAACAGCATGAACATCAACATCGGCAAAACAAATATCAATACGGCACTTTCCATAACAACTAAATTTCGTTTTAATGTTTCATTTTATCCAATTTACTTACTTGAATATTTCGGATATTCCGGTAAATATTGATAATAATAGCAATGGCTACAGCAGTTTCCGCAGCAGAAATTCCGATCGCAAAAAGAGTAAAGAAAAACCCTTCCAGCTGCCCCGGAAACAGATAACGGTTAAATACCGCAAAATTGATATCCACAGAATTCAGTATCAATTCAATAGATATCAAAATAGCCAGTAAATTCCGCCGGTAGAAAAATCCGAAGATTCCGGCGAAAAACATAATGGTACTCACCACCAAATAATACTCCATATGTATCATACTACCTGTTTTAAATTCGTATTTAACCTCTTTTCCGGGCAATCATGATTCCCCCGATAATACAAGCCAACAACAATACACTGATGGCTTCAAAAGGAAGCATATACTGATATTTCTCTGTCCCCAACAACGCAAAACCGATGGTCTTCATATCTATCTCTCCCGGCACAAAACGGGAAACCGGAAAAGTATGATTCAACGTGATAAAAATACACAGAACAGCTCCTGCAAGGGAAGCGACCAGACCGGCAAACAACTTACTTTTCGGTAATTTGGTTGCAATTTTATCTCCGTCTGGGCTAGTCAGCAAAATAGAAAACACATACAGGACAATAATACCCCCTGCATATATGGTCAGCTGAACAGCCCCCAGGAAAGAATAATTCAACTGAAAGTAAATACCTGCCGTCCCGAATAACACAAACAACAGATAGGTGGCCGACCTCAAGATCCGCTGAGTCGTAACAGTCAACACCGAAAAGACCACAATTACAGCAGCTAAAATATAAAATACGACTATTTCCATCTTTTTATTTTTAAATTTCTATGATTTTCGGCAAAACCCTTTTTACACTCCCTTCTTTTCCAGCACAGCACCTTCGTGATTGAGTTGTTTTACTAATTTTTCCCGGGTAAAGACGGCATTTTCAAACTCGGTCCCAAACCTCAAAGCCCCTTGAGGACAGCTGACTACACACAACTGACAAAAAATACAACTTCCCAAATCGTATCGGTATGCCTTTAATATCTTCCGTTTTTTCCCATTTTCATCGGTCACAAATTCCGACTGAATTTGTATGGTCCCGTTCGGACAATTCATCTCACATATCCCGCAGGCTATGCACTTGTGTTCGTTCTGCCCGTTGTGAATCAACTCTAAAGTCCCCCGGAAACGATCGTACATTTTCAGGGTAGCCCGGTTTTCCGGATAACATTCCGTCGTCTTTCTGGTAAAAAACTCCCGTAAAGTAACCTTCATACCGGTCAATAAGGACCCTAAACCGCTGAATAAACCGCCGAAATAAGTATTTTTCTGAACCATATTAAAAATGTAAATCAAAAACCACGACAATGACCATCAAAAACATATTGACCAAATTAATGGGCAGCAGATATTTCCATTCCAACGTCAATAACTGGTCTATCCTTAAACGAGGAAATGTCCACTTAAACCACATGATTATAAAAATCAACCCTCCTGTCTTCCCGAAAAACCAGATAATAGAAGGAATAGCATCCATTATGGCATTAAATCCGTTCCAGCCTCCGATATGCAAAGGCATCCAGCCTCCCAAAAACAAAGTGGTAGCCATTCCGGCCACAATAAACATATTCAGGTATTCCGCCAGGTAAAAAAAACCGAAATGCATACCTGAATATTCCGTATGATAGCCGGCCGTCAATTCCGAATCCGCTTCCGGTAAATCGAAAGGTCCCCGGTTCGTTTCCGCCGTTCCGGCAATCAAATAGATGATAAAAGCGATAAAAGCCGGGATATGGCCTTTAAAAATAAACCATCCGTCTGCCTGATTGGCCACGATCTGCGACAACTGCATCGTATCGGTAAAAACGATAATTGTCAATATGGACAATCCGATAGACAATTCATAGCTGATCATCTGTGCCCCACTTCGCATAGCCCCAATCAGGGAATATTTATTATTACTCGACCACCCCGCCAACAAAATGCCGACAATTCCCATCGAAGAAACCGCCATAACAAAGAAAGCACCTACATTGAAATCGATGATTTCCAAGCCTTTGGCAAAAGGCAGGCAACTGAATGCAATGACCGAAGCAATGATGACAATATAAGGAGCCAAATTGAATAAAAATTTATCGACATGATTGATGGTTATCAATTCTTTGGTCAACATCTTGATCATATCGGCCACACTCTGAATCAAACCATAAGGTCCTACCCGATTCGGACCCAGGCGGCATTGGAAAAAGGCGCAAACCTTCCTTTCCACATAAATCAATACCAAAGCGATCACGGCATACCCCACCAGCAAACACAACCCGATGAGAATAAACTCTGTCAGGATAGCCCATCCCTCCGGCAAAAACGACCGCAACAACTGATCCACCCAATGCGTAACCACTGAAAAATCAAACATATTCTTTTCTTTTAGAAAGTTATTTCTCTCTTTTTCTAATCTCTCATATAGCAATCAGCTCCTAACGATCGATGTCCGGAACGACATAATCCAGCGAACCGCCAATCGCAATCAAATCCGCAATTTTATTCCCGCTTGCCAGCGTATCGACCACAGACACTAAGGGCAATCCCGGAGAACGGAATTTCATACGATAGGGATTCTTCTCGCCCCGGCTTTCGATAAAAACCCCGAACTCGCCACGGCTGGCCTCAACGCTGGAAAAATAACTTCCCTCCGGCAATTTAAGAATCGGTTTGGTTTTCACGGCATACGCCCCTTCCGGAATAGCATCGATCAATTGTTCCAAAATACGAAGCGATTCCCGTATCTCGTCCAACCGGACTTTGTAGCGGCCGAACACATCTCCGTCTTCTCTGACGATCTCTGTAAACGCCACCTTTTCATAAACACCGTAAGGATGTACTTTTCGTACGTCACAAGCCCAACCGGAAGCTCTTCCGGAAGGTCCCGTAACCCCAAACGAAATAGCCTGCTCCCTGGTCAATACCCCTATTCCTTTCATCCGCTGCCGGGCAATTATATTTCCCGTAAAAACCTCATCGTATTCCTTCATCATCGGAGGCAAATAACGGATAAAATCTTTTACACCTTTGACAAAATTCGGATGTATATCGGCCATCACTCCTCCGATGACATTATAATTCATAATCAGACGTCCTCCACAAGTTTCCTCCAACAGATTCAATATCTTTTCCCTGTCCCGGAATCCATAGAAAAAAGCCGTCAAGGCCCCCAAATCCATACAGAAGGTGGACCAAAACAACAAATGCGAAGCAACACGGGTCAACTCGTCCATAATAGTCCGGATATAGACAGCCCGTTCGGGCACTTCCAGTCCCAAGGCCTTTTCAATACACATACACAGAGCATGCCGGTTCTGATGGGCCGACAAATAGTCCAGCCGATCGGTTAAAGCCAGCGTCTGCGGATAAGTCATGCTCTCGCACATTTTTTCGATTCCCCGGTGAATATACCCGCAATTGACATCTACTTTCTTTACGATTTCCCCTTCCAGAGAAACCCGGAAGCGCAACACACCGTGGGTAGCAGGATGCTGGGGACCAATATTGACGACATATTCCGAATCCTTAAACACCACATGCTCTTTTTCCTCCACAATACCGTCTTCCTGAGCCTCCAATACGGGAGTGACGTCCAAGGTTTCGTCGCTCTCCAGACGTACCGGATTCACAGTGTCACCGGTATCGTAATCTTTTCGCAAAGGATATCCCACCCAGTCGTTCCGCAAAAATAAACGGCGCATATCCGGATGATTGATAAACCGGATTCCGAAAAAATCGAAAATCTCTCTCTCATTCAGACCGGCTGTAGCCCATAAATCATAAACCGTAAATAATTCCGGATTTTCCCGGTCGAAGGCTTCTGTCTTTACTACCAAATTTTCTCCGGAAAGGGTGGAACGGAAATGATAAATGACTCCTAACTTTTCTCCCCAATCCATTCCTGTCATACAAACCAGATAATCAAACCCGAAATCGTTCCGCAGCTGAACAGCCAATTCGCGGAAAGCTCCAGGCTCTATCTTTAGCGTCAATATTTCTCCCCCTTCCTCCACTGCTTCCGGAATCCGCTTCTCTATATATTCTTTCAAATTCTCCATATACTACATTAACAATTTATCCTCTTCCTTTTGCAGGAAACAGACAGTTTCCGGAATTCACTCTTTTTTCTCTTTCCGGTTTACCTCTCCCAGGAACTTCTGTACTTTAATCTTACGCTGTAATTGCATCATCCCATATAACAAAGCTTCCGGCCGGGGAGGACAACCCGGCACGTATACATCCACCGGCAATATGGTATTTACACCTTGAACCACATGATAAGACTTCCGGAATGGTCCTCCGGAAATAGCACATCCCCCCATGGCAATAACGTATTTCGGCTCTGCCATCTGATCGTACAAACGCCTTAATACCGGGGCCATCTTGTGTACAATCGTTCCAGCCACCACAATTACATCCGCTTGCCGGGGACTGGCCCGCGTCACTTCAAACCCAAAGCGGGCGAAATCATAACGGGCCGCTCCCACTGCCATAAACTCAATGCCACAGCAACTTGTCGCAAACGTAAGCGGCCATACCGAATTCGAACGTCCCCAATTGATAAGGTCGTCCAGACATCCCACCACAACATTCGTTCCGGACGCCCGAAGCTGCTCCAGATATTCATTGTCCTTGAAGTCCTCATACTTCATCGATTTTACAGTTACTTCCATTCCAAGGCTCCTTTCTTCCAAGCATACGCCAATCCCAATATCAATACGATCATAAAAAACAAGATACAATACAATCCGTCTACCCCCGTTTCCTTCACAATGACAGCCCACGGAAACAGATAAACCGTCTCCACATCAAACATCAGAAATAAAATGGCAAACAGATAATAGCCGACTTTAAACTGCATCCAAGACTTTCCCCTAGTCGGAATACCACACTCATAGGCCTCTCCCTTCTGACCATTATAAGAACGGGGCGAAACCAAACGGGCTACCCCCAAAGCAATCGCTACTAAAGCAATCGCCGTAATCAACACAACGACTAATAACGTAAAGTTCATAAAAATAATTTTAAATCCGCAGAATGATTTGACTACAGAATATGAAAAAATATTTCCGAAAGAAAAAGATAGAATATAAAACTAAACGACAATTTTACAGAGCCTATATACATAATAAGCCGTCGAATCAGCATAAAAAGAAGTAAGAGCCGACTCCTTAAACAGGCATAAAACCAACGCTGCCGTCCGGTAATCTTTCCGGTTGGCCGCTAACCAAATATAGGATTTATAACTCGAAGTAAAATGATTTATATCCAAAGTAAGTTCTCCGCAGGCATTCTCCCAAAGAAAAGAAAAAGCACCGTATTCTGCACCTGCCGATTTTTCCCATGTTGCATTTTCCGCCTCCTGGCCGGAATCGACAACAATCTCCGTCTCTCCAACTCCTAACAGCAGGGGAAATAATATCAACAGCCCATATCGGATAATTTGCTTCATAAAAACAATTGAAGACGCAAATATAAATTTTATTTATAAATTAAAAAATATTTTGGTTGAATCAATTTGAGCAAACGAGTGCAGACAAAAATAAAAATTTTCCCCATTCACGGTGAATTCCGCTCCCGGAAACTACAACATTAAGGGATTTTTTCACGTACATTCTCCTAGTAATTTTGTCATGAAATCAAAACTAAATATCCAATGAAAAAAACCGGAATATTTTACGGTTCCACCACCGGAACAACCGAGAGCCTAGCCAAACAAATCGCCACTTTATTAGACGTGGCCGATGCAGACATTTACGACGTAGCAAATGCCGAAGTAGCCTCTGTCAATGCCTACGAAGTATTGATATTAGGCAGTCCCACCTGGGGATTGGGAGAATTACAGGACGATTGGTATAGTTTCCTCGATAAACTGAAAAAAGTCAATCTGAACGGTAAAACAGTTGCCCTTTTCGGTTGCGGCGACTCCTCCTCTTACGACACAACGTTCTGTGATGCTATCGGAATTATTTACGAAGAATTACAGAACAGCGGCTGTACCTTTTGCGGAGATGTCGATACCGAAGGATATATCTTCAGTGACTCCAAAGCCGTTGTCAACGACCGATTTGTAGGTTTGGCTCTGGACGAAATAAATGAATCCGACCGAACAGAAGAACGTCTGAATCACTGGATCCAGCAATTGAAGCAAAACTGCCTGCAGTAAATTACTCATTTTTTATTGATTAATAATTGTAAACCGGATGTCTTTGCCATCAGACATCCGGTCCTAAAACAAAACACCATGCCCGACAACTGCATTACCTCCGGAGAAATAAAAATATTTTTGCATCATATCTATGAACTGCAAAAAGGAGTCAGAAACATGGCGCTATGTACCCTGAATACTGCCGATGCCGATTTTGCTATAAAACGTCTCCAACGACTGAATATTTCCTTTTTTAAACAAGAACTCGGGAATAGCAATATCAACCTCTTTTTCGGCAAAGAAGAATGTATACAGACCGTCCGATTGATCATCAACCGTCCCCTCAACTGCCTTAGTCCGGAAGAAGATTTTATCATCGGTGCCCTCCTCGGTTACGGTATCAGCCAACAATGCCAACGCTATGCCGCCCGCAAAACCGCTGTATTGAAAACCGCCTGACTCTAAAATGTCAGGATATACAAAAGATCGGACATTATTTATACCGGATAAAAACCGTCGGATTATAATTTTTTAATTTTTCCCCTCTTCCTACAAATAAAGTTTTCTTTTTGAAAATCCGATACTCCTTCCTCAAACAGACTGATACCTTACAAATTGACGAAAATTATATCCTGATTTATATTTTTTATCAGAATTGCAATCTCGTCAATCAAAGGAAGGAGAGAGCCGCAAACCAAGATTTCCCATCAACTCCTCTGTTCAATAATTTTATCTGATACTTTGCTCCGGAAAGACTTATCTAATTAAATAATCTCATTTTTTAACTTTTTAAATAATTTTTATATATTTATACAATACATAACAAACCTTTGGTTCGGGTAAAATTTTCCATTGATTCGTAAAATGAACGTTTTATCCCAAAAGAAGTTTCGTCTATCCGGCTCGAAAGGTTACTAACAGAAAGTCTGAAGGACTTTATGGATCAGGCTTAAAAAGCTACTCACTGCTTACCAAAGAACTTTTTAAACCAACCTCAGGAAGTTTTTCTTTACGAAGAACACCTGGCACTCCCCAATACATATCATCGGGATTTTCCCAAAATTCCACATTTAAACTAGGATTCTCCTCTGCCCTACAAGTATCTCTTTTATTCAAAATAAAATAATAACGACTTTCACGTACCAAATCCCGAATAAATTCACGGGTAGAAGTATAATGATATTTCTTATAAAGGGTATCAAGCTTTATAAATCCATAACTATACTGTCGGGTCTCTAACGTATTTGGTTCTAAAATCAGTGAACAATATGCTGTACATAGTTCTAAAGTATCCGACTGAAAAACACCAAAACAATCAAAACCATCCCTTTCACTCGGAGGAGGGGGCGGAATTTGTGGCATATAGACACATATTACATTGTCGCTCCGATTGATAACGGTGATTTCCAAATATACATAACCGATATAATTGATTGTATCTTCAGGATAAACCGGACAATAAGCCCTATCTACAGTGATCCGGACGCTATCCTTTAACGGCTTTGACGAAGTTATTTTATCCCCCCTCCCAAACAAACTAAACAAAAGAAATAGAAATATACTTTTCATTTTTACTAATATTTTGAAATCATCCTCTATTCGATACGAGATAAAACAGGTAAAATATTCCTCTCCTATTTTCAAAACAGAAGAGGAATAAGAAAAAAGCCTTATTAGTCACGAAGTTTCTCTTTGCGAAGCGGAAGGGTTTTCATCCATTCTCCTTCTTCTACCCATCCATCTTCTCCAAAATATCCTAAAAATTGGATTTCTAAGGTCGAATCGGATTCTACCATACAGGTATCACGACGATCGAATATAAAATAATAACAGCTTTCACGAACCAAATCCTGCAAAAATTTTTGAGGAGAAGGATAACCGTATTTTTCATAAAGCGTATCTAACTTTCCATTACCATAGATATATTGGCGGCTCTCCAAAGTATTCGGTTCTAAGATCAGTGAAGAAAAAATCGTACCTAATTCCAACGTATCGGAACGAAATATTCCGTAACAATCAAAACCATCCCTTTCACTCGGAGGGGGAGGCGGGATTTCCGGCATATAAAC
>NZ_JH594596.1:1605911-1607240 GCF_000243215.1 Odoribacter laneus YIT 12061
TTTTTCCGAAAACTATTTCTCTTTCCGGAAAAAACAGAATGATCAAAAACAAAATCTTTAAAAGTTTCATTTATACCAATATTTTGAAAATTTATCATATTCTTTATAATAATAATCAGGATTCTCTTTTGTTACGGTATCAAAATATCGCCACATGATATCTCCCCTAAATACCGGCGTACATTTTTGCCAACTGGGATGATCTACCTGCAAGTCATAAGCCATATAATGAGTTTTATTATACTTGCCATATTTACGAACCCCATGACCGGTATACTCGTGAACCCCTAATATATTTTCCACTTGTTCAACCAGTGTAAAATCCCTCTGTACTCCATTATCCCCCTGATTGACAGATATACGGAAAGGATCCGGACCTTTAAGATTCTTATTCTTAGTAAAGAGTGTCTTTGCGTAACCTGTACCTAAGGTCGGGGAATTATACTCATCGTCCCCATTTTTAACAGCTATAGCTCCTCCTTCCAAACGCGAGATATCGTAATTCTTCATGGCTAAGATATGAGTGTAAATCCTGGAATAAGCCCGCGCTGAAAGAGTATTCTTTCCGATACCGCTGCCTACAGGTTTAGCAAATTTACCCGATTTCATCGTTTCAAAATCTTTTGCCGTCGTTATACGGATTTCTCCTGTAAATCCTTCATGATCAACACCCAGATAATTCCCATCTTTATCATAATAAGGACTCGTATACTGGCCCGTCGGATCGACAAATTTTAGCGGGTTATTCAAGCAATAAGTATAAGGACTCCAACTAGGATAGTTTTCTTGCATCGCATCCAAGACAA
The DNA here is from genome assembly GCF_000243215.1 of Odoribacter laneus YIT 12061. GTDB lineage: Bacteria > Bacteroidota > Bacteroidia > Bacteroidales > Marinifilaceae > Culturomica > Culturomica lanea. Next base: position 1,606,718 of record NZ_JH594596.1, read on the forward strand.
ACCATCTGGCTAAATCCTTGTCATACAGTCGGGCTCCATAATCCAAAAAATTCAAATCGCCAACATACTGCTTCTCCTTACCGTTGTATTTCAAACGGTTTTCCACAAGCTGAGGATAATCCCCCCGCTGATGCTCCAGACCAAAGGGATAGTAATCGTTACGTTCACAAACATTACCGGCCGAATCGATTACGGCCCGGATACTGCCCAAATGGTCTTTCAGGTAATAATAAGCCCTATAGCCGTTATTACCGGCCGATATCCGCCCTTCTCCAAATAAGACTCCTTCCAATGTCAAAGAACTGCCGTCACAAAGGTATTGAAAAGAACCACGGTAATCATAACCCCGGCCGAAAGGATCCGCTACCCCCAACTTCTCTCTGCCCACCTTATAACGGTAACGGACTTGGAGAGCTCCCGAACAATTTATCTCAATTTACAAATTTAAATTATATTTTTGATTTATGGATAGTCAAAAACAATTTAGGCTGTTTTGATAATTATAAAAAAATTCCTCCCCTAT
>NZ_JH594596.1:1608057-1648791 GCF_000243215.1 Odoribacter laneus YIT 12061
CCTAAAAATTGGATTTCTAAGGTCGAATCGGATTTTACCATACCTGTATCACGACGATCGAATATAAAATAGTAACGGCTTTCACGAACCAAATCTTGCAAAAATTTTTGAGGAGAAGGATAACCGTACTTTTTATAAAGTGTATCCAGCTCTCCATTACCATTTATCTAAAAAACATCTGTAAACCCGGCTACAAAGGGGGACAATTATTTTTTCAAAAGAGAGAATTCAGGCAAGAGAGAAATGAAAAACCATCCGGAATTTTATAACGACGCCCCCAACAAATAAAAACTCAGAGACTTTGCAAAAGCAGAAAGTTCGCTTTTCAAAAATCTCTGAGTGATTTATAAGCTCAAAGCTTATTGAACCGAAAAATTTTAAGACCGGACAAAAAAGTTTATTTGGCCCATAATTTAACTAAATTCAATAGGGTTTGCATGGCTTTTTGCATGGTGTTTAAGGAGCAATATTCATATTTACCGTGAAAATTCATTCCGCCGGTAAAAAGGTTCGGACAAGGTAATCCCATGTAAGAAAGCCGGGCGCCGTCGGTACCTCCGCGAATGGGCCGTACAAGGGGAATCACCCCAGCTTCTTTCATGGCTTCGAGAGCTTTGTCGATCACTTCGGGATAAGGTTCCACCATTTCCCGCATATTATAATATTGGTCTTTTAGATTTAAGGTAATAACCCCTTCCCCGTATTTTTGAGTCAAATAATCCGTTATCCGAATGAGATATTGTTTTTTGGCCTCAAATTTTTCCCGGGAATGATCCCGGATAATATATTCAACCACAGCATTCTCCACGCCCCCGCTGATATTGGTCAGATGGTAAAATCCTTCATACCCTTCGGTGTGTTCGGGCCGCTCCCAAGCCGGGAGCATACTGTTGATTTCAGTAGCCAACTGCAAAGCATTCAGCATTTTATCTTTGGCATACCCCGGATGGATATTACGTCCCTGTATGACAATCTTAGCGCCGGCAGCATTGAAGTTCTCATATTCCAGCTCCCCTTCGAAACCGCCGTCCATAGTATAGGCAAATTTCGCTCCGAAACGGGGCACATCGAAATAATCGACTCCCCGGCCAATTTCTTCGTCCGGTGTAAATCCGATCCGTATTTTTCCATGCGGAATTTCCGGATGTTTAAGCAGGTATTCCGCGGCCGTCATAATCTCTGCCACTCCGGCCTTATCGTCTGCTCCCAGTAAAGAAGTCCCGTCAGTAGTAATTAAGGTGTGCCCCTTAAAGAAAGCCAGTTCCGGAAAATCCGTTACCGTCATTACCAGATTTTCATTCAGACGAATATCCTTGCCATCGTAATCCGTCAAGATCTGCGGACGGATATTGGCCCCGTTCATATCCGGACTCGTATCCACGTGAGAAATAAAACCAATCACGGGGCGATCTTCATACCCTTGTGTAGCCGGAAGAGTACCCATGACATAACCGTATTGGTCCATTTCCACTTCCGTCAGTCCGAGCGATTTCATTTCGTCGGCCAGGTATCTGAGCAATACCAGTTGTTTGTCCGTAGAAGGAAACTTTTCACTCTCCGGATCACTCTGGGTATCGAACCCTACATATTTTAAAAAACGTTCTTTCAATTCCATATCTTCAATTGTTATTCGTTTATCGTCAGCAAAACTGAATTCATTATACGAAGAATAGTACCTCCTGCGTTCTATTCTTTTTTCCCTCTCAACGCATCCCAGATAAAATAGCCGATAATGACGATATACATCACGACAGCCAACCACTCTGCTCCGCTCCAGGCTCTATACCAATCTGCTCCGGCATATTTCAATATAGCACTGATCACCCCCATCAGGGCACCGCCGGCAATAAATCCGGAAGCGATCAGAGTACCCCTGTCCCGTCTGGCTTTATTCACGGCTTCGTCTTTGCTGCGGGTAGACACAAACCAACTCACCAACCCACCGACCAATAAGGGCGTATTCAATTCCAACGGAATAAACATACCCAAAGCAAAAGCCAAAGCCGGTACGCCAATCATGGTCAGGATCAAAGCCAAAGCTGCTCCGGCAAAATACAACATCCAAGGAGTAGCCCCACCTTCCATCAACGGCTTGATCACGGCAGCCATCGCATTGGCCTGAGGAGCTACCAAAGCCCCTTCTCCGGTAAAGCCGTAGGTCTTATTCAAAATAATCATCACTCCGGCAACCGTAGCAGCAGAAACAGCCGTACCCAGAAATTTCCAGGTTTCCTGTTTGGCCGGAGTGGTTCCCAACCAATAACCGATCTTCAGGTCAGTAATAAACCCACCTGCCATAGACAAAGCCGTACAAACAACCCCTCCGATCACCATAGCGGCCATCATACCGTTTGTTCCGCTTAGCCCTGCACTGACTAACACCAGAGAAGCTAATATCAAAGTCATCAATGTCATTCCGGAAACCGGATTCGTTCCCACAATAGCAATGGCATTTGCAGCCACCGTCGTAAACAAGAAAGAAATGACAAAGACAATTAAAATAGCAACTACTGTCTGAAACCAATTCCCCAATACACCGAACTGGAAAAACAGGAAAGTCGTAACCAAGGTTGCCAAAATGCCAATCATAATAAACTTCATCGTCAAATCCTTCTGCGTCCGTTCCACCGTTTCCTCTGCCGTTTTCTTCCCTTTCAGCTCATTGACCGCCAAACCAACAGCCTGACGGATAATTTTAGAAGAACGGATGATCCCGATAATACCGGCCATAGCTATACCGCCAATACCGATGTGCCGGGCATAATTGCGAAATATCTCTTCCGGACTCATATCCCTCAGCAAAGTCGTAATCCCTTCTCCCACGGCAATCGTTTGTCCATCCCCAAAGTAACTGATAAAAGGAATCAACACAAACCATACGGCAAACGAACCCGCACAAATAATCGCAGCATATTTCAATCCGATAATATACCCCAAACCCAATACTGCAGCACCTGTATTTACTTTGAATACCAATTTCAATTTTTCCGCCAGCAACTCTCCCCAACCGACAATACGGGTAGAAATATTCTCTGTCCACCAACCGAAAGTACTGATAAAAAAATCATACAACCCTCCAACCAATCCACTAATAGCTAATAATTTAGCCTGATTTCCTTTCTTTTCTCCCGACACAAGCACTTCTGTGGTGGCCGTAGCTTCCGGAAAAGGATATTTCCCATGCATATCCTTGACAAAATATTTCCGGAAAGGGATCAACATCAGAATCCCCAGCAAACCTCCCAACAGAGAAGAAAGAAATATCTGGTAGAATTCAGCTTCCAAACCTAAAATGTACAAAGCCGGTAAGGTAAAAATAGCCCCGGCAACGATGACTCCCGAACTGGCTCCAATGGATTGAATGATCACATTCTGCCCCAACATATTGTTCTTTTTAGCCAAATTTCCCACCCCGACAGCAATAATGGCAATCGGGATAGCAGCTTCAAATACCTGACCGACTTTCAGCCCCAGATATGCTGCAGCAGCGGAGAACACTACAGCCATAATAATACCGAATACCACAGAATATAGGGTCACCTCCTTCGGTTTACTATTTGCCGGCATCATCGGTTTATACTTCTCTCCCGGTTTCAGTTCCCGATATGCATTTTCGGGCAATGAGTTCAATTTCTGTTCCTCTTGTTCCATTCTATGTTTTGTTTTTGGTTTTTTACACGCACCCAAAGATAAATATTTTTAACAAAAATTCAAATGTATAAGCCAAGCCCTATGCATTTGTATCCGTTAAAAAATTTCTCTTCCCCCTCTATGATCTTTTGCTCTTTTTTTATCGTAGTCAGCTATCCTATTTTAACAGAAAACTCTTATCCCGAGAATACTGAAAAAAGAATTACATCTTTTTGATTTCCGGTAGCAAGGAAATAATTTGTCCGCCATCCCCCAGAAATAAAAAAGGCTACAGTTGCCGATACCCCTGTAGCCTTTTATGAAAAAGAAAAATCTGTCTTCTTAATTCTGTTTTATTTGTTCGGACCTGTATAATGATTATACCAATCCTTATACTTTTGACCTTCTGAGTCAGCCCATTTTATAAAGTCAGGATATTCCGAATCAATACGCTGGGTTTCTGTCACGACCGTAAAACCTAATTTTGGAATATCGATGGCAAAGGGATATTTTCCTTCACGGTCGACATAATACATATCTTTTTTACTCCCAATCAACTCAGGATCCACCATAGAAGTCGCTTCATGTTTCGGCAAATGAACTTCTGTCCTGTTCGGTTGTCCCGGAATATATTTTACAATAATGTAAGGATTGTATTCTTTCAAATCCTTTTTATTAAAACCTTGCCCTGCACCGAAATCTCTGGTAATCGAAAAAGTTTTCAACTGAGCAATTTTCACATTGTCAGTGACAATAATAGAAGAAGTTACATTTTCTGTCTGTACTCCATCAGCAGAAGAAACTTTACCCCATTGATCGGGATCGATTTGATAAGCAAAGGCATTTTTAAATAAAGCGCCATCGTGAACAGGTGTAAAACAATCTTCAATCTTAGTAACAATATTGTTTTTATTAAAAGACACTTTACGTGCGTATTCAATGACGACGTCATTCATATCGTAATCGCCCCCGCTAGGCCAGATATCTTCAAAAGCAAGCGTCCCGCTTACCGTTTCTATTTCATCCGGTTTATCCGTAGGAACATTCGGATCGATATCCGGTCTGTTAGGGTCCTCTACAGCCTCCATCGGACTGGCTTCTGTATAAAACAATAAATCGCAATAACTCTTATTTCCTCCATCCTCAACGCCGATAATCAATTTTCCGGATTTTTGATCAGAAAGAGTGATATAATTTTGTTTCACATCATTCGAGGTAATCAGAGGAGCATTTTCTTTTATCTCATCCGCGAGTTCGAAGAATGAACTGTCAAAACCATCTGCATAAATAAACCAACCGATTGTGTAGCCGGCAGGAAATTTGTCAGAAGCCGCGGCATTCCCATCTTCTCCAAAAAATTTCAATCGTACTTTATCCCCGCATCTGAGAATCCGATAAAATTGTTCATTATACGAAGGTGTAATGGATACATTCGGAAATACGATGTATTTTTTCACAGTTTTAACATCTACGTTATCCCCTTTGTAATAATAATAACCAAAAGTATTGTTATAGGCAGCATCTCTGTTGACAAAGACCACATCTACAGAGGCTTCTTTGGACAAATGCAGATTTGTCGTTTCCGGTCCTTTCACATAGGCAGAATTATCAACTTGTGAACCGGGACGCCCTCCCACTAAAAAATATTGCAAACGACTGACAAAATCACCAACTGATTCTTCTCCTACCCAAGAAGTCTCAGTAATATAATCTTTTATGGGTTCAAACGTTGCAGGATCATAAGTAAGATCTCCGAATGCTCCCCACTTACACAGGGAATAAAGGTTCCTTTTCCCGTCAATCAGGTATGGCGCTTTTCCCGGAAAGTGGTAAGCCCGTGTCACGGCTTTAGGAGCCGAACTCTGGGAGTGGGTTATATCAAAACGGACGCTTCCGTCTTTTACCTCAAGTTTCAGACATCCCGGTAATCCCCACGTTCCGGTATAAAGATATACCGTATTCACAGCCGCAGGAATGTTCATTTTTCCCTCGAACTTACCGTTTTCATCCGTATAAATTTTAAACAGCGCTTCTACTCCTTCTTTCTTTTCGCGTTCATTGTTTTCAGAAGCAAGCGGATTTTCATCGTAAACTTCAATTAAAGCTTTGATTCCAGGAGAATCGTAGTTTACATACAAATTTATCTCTTCGCGCATTCCAAATCCGAAAATTTCATTCGGGTCCGGAAGAGGATTTTTTCCCCGGTTAGGATCATATACATCATCATGCGTACATCCTGCCAGCAGACTGCTCAATATTACGAATACCGCAGTCAAAATCATCAGCAGCTTGTTTTGTTTCATAGTCAAATCGTTAATTCTGTGATACTTTTGGACAAAAGTAAGATTAACACCTGATATTGCATAAAAAAAACTTAATAAATCCAGTCGTACTGATTAATATATATGTTATGCATAAAAAATTACACATAAGCTTGAAAAGGCTTACCAATACAGCACCCAAATAAAAGTAAAACAGTTATACAAAATAGGGCATCCGCTGGACAATTCCCATTAACAAGAACAATACAAGCTAAGAAGACTCCTTTTCTTTACTTTACCCCCCTTTCACTCAAAAAGGCAGCAAATTTATCTTTATAGGAATCTGAAACGGGAATATACTGTTTACCGAAAATAATGCGGTTTCGTTCAATCACCTTAATTTTATCCCCCTGTACAATATAAGAACGATGCACCCGGATAAAATCTTCAGCCGGTAATAATTCTTCCAGAGTTTTCATACTCATCAAGGAAACAAGAGGTTGCGGTTCATCTTGCAGGTAAATCTTTACGTAATCTCTTAATCCTTCAATATAGAGAATTTTTTCTAATTCGATTTGTACCAGTTTGTATTCGGCTTTTACAAAGATATGCCTCAATTTATTTTTTACCGGTCCCTGTCCTATCCGCTCATACCATTGTAAAGCCTTATTGGCGGCCTGCAAAAAGTCGGGATAAGCTATCGGCTTTAACAGATAATCCAACGCATTCACTTTATAACTGTCTAAAGCATATTGTTCAAAAGCGGTGGTAAAGACAATCCGTACCTTATCTCCCAGCATTTTGGAAAATTCCATTCCGTCCAGCTCGGGCATCTGAATATCCAGAAAAAGCAAATCGATATTTTCAAACGACCTCTCCTGCATGGCCGTCAACGCACTGTTATATTTCCCACATAACGTCAGAAAAGGGGTCTTTTGTACATAACTTTCCAATAATCCTAAAGCCAAAGGCTCATCGTCAATGATACAACAATTTAAATTCATTTTCTCTTCTGATTTAAATTCTGATTCGTAATTCTGCTACAAATTTTTCCCCCTGTTTTTCTGTCACCAGCATATAACGGCCCGGATACAAAAGTGTCAGGCGTTTGCGCAAATTCTCCAATCCAATTCCAGAACCGCTTTTATCCTCCCGTTTTTTAGGGAAATAGCTGTTTTCCACCCGGCAAAAGACTTCCCCTTCTCCTACCGTATGCAATTCTATTGAAATAAAAGAAGGAGCTGTAGGACTTACTCCATGTTTAAAAGCATTTTCGACCAACGTAATAAAAAGCAAAGGAGCAATCTCCACATTTCTTTCCGCATAGATTTCTGTTTCTACAACCACCTCCAGCGGCAAACGGATTTTCATCAGAGCAATATAATTGTCGATAAATTCAATTTCTTTGGCTAAAGGAACCCGGTTTTGATTATTTTCATAGAGAATATACCTCAGTAACCGACTTAAATCGTGAACAGCATGCTGTGCCGTCTCCGGATTAAAAGCGATAAGGGAATAGATGTTGTTGAGGGTGTTGAACAGGAAATGAGGATTCAGCTGATTTTTCAGGCTTTTCAATTCGGCTTCAACCCGGCCTTTTTCCAATTCCTTCCGTTCCGTCTCCATTTTATACCAGTTCCCGGTCACCCGTATGGCAACGCTCAACCCGGCCGTCAATCCCATCAACATAAAATCACGGGAGATAACCATGACCTTGGGAGGACCCGGATGTCCTGAAAAAGCAGCTTTGATAAAATGCTGAAAATAAAAATGCATCCAAGCATCCAGACAAAAACAGATTGCACTGATAAGTAAGATATTCAATAGAATAAACTGAAAGAGTTTTTTCCGGAAAAGTACCCGATCAATCCACCAAAAATAATTCACGTAAAAAACGAGCATAAATGCTACCGGTACGAATACATATCCCAGATACCACTGAAAAGTTATCGGATTGCCTTCCCGACTGGCGAAGAAAAAGGGGAAACCGAACATAATTCCCCAGCCGATCAAATGGATTAACCACAGTAACGCCTGTCTTTTATCTGTTTGTTTCATAAGATCATTATTTTCTTTTTAACAGTCGCAAGAAACTTCTCTTCAGCATGATCTCCCTGTATATACCCAAATACAGAGAAGTTTCAGGAGGTATCCTTTTTAATGCATATCCTGAAATGCACATAAAGTTTTTACAAAGTTAAGGATTTTTTATTATTCATAGCGTATAGCTTCTATCGGATCTAAATTGGAAGCTTTCTGAGCCGGATACCAACCGAAAAATATTCCCGTAACCGTACAAACAACAAAAGAGAGAATAACCGAATACAACTGTACGTAAACGGGCCAACCGGCCATCATTTTCACCATCCAGGAAGCCCCCATACCCAAAATCACCCCGATAATTCCTCCTGTCACGCTGATCATAATCGCTTCTATCAGAAACTGGGCCAAAATATCCCGCCCTTTCGCACCGATAGACATTCGTAAACCGATTTCCCGGGTTCGTTCCGTGACCGAAACATACATGATGTTCATAATTCCAATTCCCCCGACCAGTAATGATATCCCGGCAATACAAGCCAATAGCATCGTCATCATATCGGTTGTAGAATTCATCATCGTACTCAATTCTTGTTGGGAACGAATGTTAAAATCATCATCGTCCACGTCCTTCAGTTTATGATTACGACGCAAAATACTCGAAATTTCTGCTTCAGCATCCTCCGTTTTTTCCTCTGTTAAAGCCGAACAGAAGATACTTTGTAAATGAGTGATAGCCAACACCCTTTTTTGTATGGTCGTATAAGGAGCAAGCATCAGGTCGTCCTGATCCATTCCCATTGTATTGTATCCCTTCGAGGCCAGCACCCCAATAATGCGGAAAGGTATCTTACCGAAGCGGATAATTTTCACTACCGGCTCTTCCCCATTCGTAAACAGATTGTCTACAATCGTCTTTCCAATCACACAGACTTTGGCAGAACTCAAAATATCCTGTTCAGAAAACATTTCGCCTTCGGCTACAGAATATTTCCGGATTTCCAGATAGTCCGGATTCACCCCATACATAGTTGTAGGATAATTGTTAGCTCCGTAAATGGTTTGTCCGCCACTACTTACGGAAGGAGAACAGGCGGATACATAACCGGCTTCATTTACAATGGAATAATAATCTTCCAATTTTAAACTCTGCATATCGGCAGCATCCAAACGGACTCCTCCACGCATATCGGCCCCCGGATGAATCATAATCATATTGGATCCCATCTCTGCAATCTGGGCACGTATACTCCGTTTGGATCCCTGTCCGATAGCTAGCATTGTAATTACGGAAGCCACCCCGATAATAATTCCCAGCATGGTCAGGAATCCCCGCATCTTATTATTTCCCAAAGCCCGTAAAGCTATTCTGAATAAATTCGTAAAGTTCATTCTTTTTCATTTTAAATTTGAGCCGAGGAAATAGTCCATAAAGTTTTTGACATTTCCTTTAATCTTCTGTTTTCGGCATAGCTGCCAAGGCTTCTTTTACAGAAGCAATCTTTTTATTTTCCGTATCCTGTATCACTCTCCCATCTTTTAGGACAATCGTACGACTGCTATAGGCGGAGAGTTCAGGATTATGCGTCACAAATACAATGGTTCGTCCCCGGGCATGCAAATCCTGAAACAAGCTCAGTATCTCAAAAGAAGTCCGGGTATCCAGGTTTCCCGTAGCCTCATCAGCCAATATCAGCACCGGATCGTTTACCAATGCCCGGGCAATGGCTACCCGCTGTTGCTGTCCTCCGGACATCTGATTCGATTTATGATAAAGCCGATCGTGCAATCCAACCGCCTCCAAGGCCGCTACTGCCCGACGCTCTCTCTCCTTGGCCGATATAGCCGGGTTATACATCAATGGCAATTCTACATTCTCTATCGAGGTTGTCTTAGGCAATAAATTATAAGACTGAAATACAAACCCGATCTTATGATTCCTCAGTTCCGCCCGTTCATTTTTTCCCATTTGCCGCACCGAATAACCATCCAACCGGTATTCCCCTGAGCTCGGAGTATCTAAACACCCTAAAATATTCAAAAGAGTCGATTTTCCGGACCCGCTGGTTCCCATAATGGTGACGAACTCCCCGGGCCGGATGACAAACGACACCTCCCTTAAAGCATGTACCGTCTCATTTCCGACCAGAAAATTCCGTTTTATATCTTTTAATTCAATAATTGCATTCATTATCCGAAAACATTTAAGCCCGCAAATTCTAATTTTTTGTTTTATTATTTTTCTTCTGTCCGGGAGGCTTCGGCATAAAAGGACTCATTTCTCCTTCTCCGGAAGCAGGTTGCCCGATTGTCTTTTTTCCAACAGCTACCATCTCTACTACCACTTCCTCATTTTCTCCTACTCCCTCCAGTATTTCAACCTGAGAATTAACGGTCGTCCCGACACTCACTTCTTTTTCCTGCAAAACTAAATCTTCCTTTACCCATACGGTCTTTTGCAAAGCTGTATTCTCTCTATTCAAGGGATATAATCGGTATCCGTTTGCCTGTGCCACTTGTTCATCTGGTACGAATTTCAACGCTTTTGCAGGAATCACCGGGACATCTTCTTTTTCCAAAGTATAAATAGATACTGTAGCAGTTAGTCCCGGTTTTAGTTTCAAATCAGGATTCGGCGCACTGATCACCACCTCGTAAGTCACCACATTCGACTCCACAGTAGCTTCCAACCGGACCTGCGTCACTCTTCCTTTAAATACATCATTGGGATATGCATCCACAGAAAAAGTCACCCGCTGTCCTTCTTCCACCTGCCCGATATCGGCCTCATCCACGTCAGCAACGACCTGCATTTCGGTCAGATCTTTAGCTATCGTAAACAAAGTAGGAGTTTCAAAACCGGCCGCTACCGTCTGACCTTCCTCTACTTCCCGGCTGATCACAACCCCGTCTATCGGACTGGTAATCACAGCATAACCCAGATTTCGTTGAACTTTTACAATATCTGCCCTCGATTTTTCATAAGAACTTTTAGCTTTTTCATAATCGTAAGTAGCTGTCTCATAATCACTGTCACTGATAAGCTTTTTCTCAAACAATACCTTTTTACGGGCATAATTTTTCTGTTGATAGTCGTATTCTGCCTTGGCATTTGCCAACACAGCTTCCTGCGATTCCAGTTCCGCCTGCAAGGTTACTTTATCCATTTCTGCTATCAACTGTCCCTTCTTAACCACACTGTTATAGTCCACATATATCCTATCGATAATACCGGATACCTGCGTACCGACATCCACTTTTGTCACCGGTTCTACGGTACCTGTCGCCGACACCATATTTGACATAGAACCGCGCATTACTTTTACCGTTTCCCAGCCTATCTTTTCCTTTCCGGAAGCTCCCAGAAAAAAATAGCCGCACAATCCCAAAACGAGCATAATTCCTCCGATTGTTACCAGTTTACTCTTTTTCATTTTATATCGATTTAAATTTTACCTGTATGATTCTGTCTGCATGCCCAACTGAATTCCTTTTCCCTGATAAAAATTCAGCAACTGCTGACTTAAAATAGCCATATACTTAGCCTGAATAATTTCTTGTTGAGCAATCAGTAAGTTATTCTTCTCGGTCAGCATTTCCAAGGTATTTTTCATCCCCAGATTAAACTGTTCCTGTACCAATGCAAAACTCTGCCGGGCCGCGTTCATACTTTCCATAGCCGAGCGATAACGGTCCTGAGAAGAAACAGCATCTAGATAAACGGTTTCCACCGTTTTCAATAAATCTTTTTGCATATTCAGGTATTCTAAATCCGCATTTTCCACTTTCAAACGGGCAATTTTTACCGCAGATTTATTTTTCCGGTTACTATAAATCGGAACACTTAGTGTCAACCCAATACTTTCGTTAAAATTATTTTTCATCTGCCTTGAAAAAGAATAATCCGATCCGGAACTATGAGTGCTACCGATTCCTGCCGTCAGGTCTAAGGAAGGCAGATAACCCGAACGCGCAACAGCTACGTCATACTCGGCAGAATTTACGGCCAATTGGCTACTCTTAATTTCCGGCATAAAATCAAGCGCTGCCGCATAAACAACTTCTTTAGATGGTAATCGTTGCAAGACATCACTTTCCTGGATTGCCGGAACATTCAATTCCACAACCGCAGAAATGTCCAATTCCAATAATTGCTTGAGTTCCAACTTTTTCTCCTCTAAAGTTGCCTGAGCTACCACCAATTGGTATTTATCAGCACTGTACTGGGATATCAATTGAGCTAAATCACTTTGAGCTATATCCCCAGCCGCATATAATTCACGGGCTCTGTCGCATTGTGCCGCTGAAATCTCCACCGTTTTTTTATTAATTTCCACAGCTTCAGCAGCATACAAAACCTGCAAATAGCTTTCTGTAATAGCGATTTCAATATTATTTTCAGCTTCCTGTATATATAATTCCTGAATTTTATCCTGTAATTGCTGTTGCTTTAGGTTTAAACGCAGCTCTCCTCCCCGATATAGGCTCATCGAAGAACTGAAACCGTAAGTGCCCGTATAGCTATTTTTATCGGTATCTATGGTCTTGGGGTGATTTACTAAATTCTGACCGGAAGAAAAAGCCAGAGAAGGAAAAAGCTGCGCCCGGGTTTGTAAGGTATTCTCTTTGCTTTCTTCTAAAGCGATTTTACTTTTTTTGACCTGAATATTCTGATCTAACGCATAATCAATGCAATCTTGTAAACTCCACAATTTCTCCTGAGCACTTCCCGGCAAAGTCGTACAGAGAGAGAAAAGTAGAACCGAAATCATCATCCCTTTCATAATTTTTTAGTTTAAGTTTGTGTTCCCTCTTTTAAGCTGACTCTAGGAACATTTTACACAAACAAAAGTAAAGGATGTATTTTTCGGAGACAATTTTATTAGACATACCCTTCCTTTCCGTCGACTAATCCACAGTTTATATCGATAAACGCAAAGAGATAGCCCAGAGGGACGGACCTTTTCTGCGAAAAGCAGAAATCACTTAAAACTCAATTATTATCCAGGTTTCTTAGAAATAAAATTAAAAAAATTACACATTAGGGCACGTCCCTAATGTGTAAAAGAAGAATTTTAAGAATGTATTTCTCTTAAACGAACGGAATCCGGCTTTTATTCCTGTACACTTCCACCGGCCATGTCCAGCAATTCTGTCGTAATTCCTTGCTGACGTAGCTTATTATATTCTAACTGTAGGCTACCCAGTAATTTATAGGCGTTATCGCTTGCCATTTGCATCGCCACAATCCGGATAGCCTGTTCCGAAGTCTGATTTTCCAATAGCACTTTATAAAACAAGGTCCGGATCATCAAAGGATAAAGGGTTTCGAAAATTTCCCGGCAACCGGGTTCATAAATATACATCCGCGGTTTCTCCAAATGGTCAGGCCCAGCCTGTTCATCTTGTTTACGAGGACTCAAGGGCAGCAATTGCAAGCGTTCCACAGTCTGGGACCCCATACTTTTAAAATGAGTATAAATCACTTCTGCCCGGTCGATTTCTCCCCTTTGAAAACGGGTAATCAATTCATCCGACAAAGCTTTCACTCCTTCTGCATACCGGCCCGTAACAAACGAATCCGGTATGTCTTTTAGCCCGATATTTCGCATCCTCCGGACATCTCCGATAATTTTTTTCCCTACCGGATAAACCTCCGGTTGCTCCACACCCTGCGTCCGATATTCTTCTACCGCCTGAACCAGTTTTTTATATAAATTAAGATTAAAAGCCCCGCACAAACCTTCATCCGATCCCAAAATCACTATTGCCACCTGTCGTACTTCCCGCTCCTGACGCAAAGGAGAAACAAAATCACAATCTCTTTCATTCACATGATTCAATATCGACCGCAACTGTTCTTCATAAGGCATAGCCCGGCTCAACGCTATCTCCGCCTTCCGCAAACGGGCAGATGAAATCATCTTCATCGCTCCGGTAATTTTTTGAGAAGATTGGACGGAACTAATCCTCCGCTTCAGTTCACGCATGGTTGCCATAAATATTCCTTTTTATTCTTCCTTTACCAAAAGAAATTTATTTCTCTTTATTACACGTATTAATTTTGTTTCATCCTCGCCAATACCTCTATCGGAAACCCGCTAACAAATGAACTTTTAAATCGTCTCCCCTATCCTTTTCGTTGCCGCCCTCATCCCCCTCCGATTCCGGTTTTGCAAATAACTATATTTTAAAACGTTCAGCCACCTCTGCTGCTACAGCAGTCATCAGTTCTTCCGCTTTTTCATCCAATATACCTGCCTTCAATCGGTCCAACACTTCTTTCCGGTAACGGGCATTTAACAACTCCAAGTATAATTTTTCGAAATCCGACACATGGTGCAGAGGCACGTCTTTCAATAAGCCCTGCGTACCACAATAAATAACGGCGACTTCTTCTTCCACAGGCATAGGAGCATACTGGGGCTGTATGAGTAATCTCGCATTTTTACGTCCCTTATCGATCACCATAGCTGTCACCGCATCCGTATCTCCTCCGAACTTAGAAAACGCTTCCAATTCACGGTATTGCGCCTGATCAATTTTTAATGTTCCGGCTATTTTTTTCATCGATTTTAACTGAGCATTTCCACCGACACGGGAGACGGATATGCCGACATTAATAGCCGGCCGGGCACCCTCATTAAACAATGCCGTATCCAAAAAAATCTGTCCGTCGGTAATGGAGATAACGTTAGTCGGAATATAAGCAGAGACATCCCCGGCCTGCGTTTCAATAATCGGTAAAGCCGTTAGGGAACCGCCACCCTTTATCAAAGGCCTGAGCACCTCCGGCAAATCATTCATCTGTGCAGCCACTTCATCACTGGAAATAATACGGGCCGCCCTTTCCAACAAACGGGAATGCAGGTAAAATATGTCTCCCGGATAAGCTTCCCTCCCGGAAGGACGCCTCAGAATCAGGGAAATTTCCCGATAAGCCACAGCTTGCTTGGAAAGATCGTCGTATACCACCAGGGCGTCGCGTCCGCTATCCCGGAAATATTCTCCGACAGCAGCTCCCGCAAAAGGAGCATAATAACGCATCGCTGCCGAATCCGAAGCGTTGGCTGCAACAATAATACAGTATTCCAAAGCCCCCTTTTCCCGCAAGGTATTCACCAAAGTAGCTACAGACGAAGCCTTTTGACCAATGGCCACATAAATACAATAAACCGGTTTCCCTTTCTGAAAATTTTCCCTTTGGTTGAGTATGGTATCGACAGCAATTGCCGTTTTTCCGGTCTGCCGGTCTCCGATAATCAACTCCCGCTGTCCCCTGCCTATCGGCACCATCGAATCGACAGCTTTAATTCCGGTTTGTAACGGCTCCTTTACCGGTTGACGGAAAATAACCCCCGGCGCTTTCCGCTCCAAAGGAAGTTCAAGCGTATCCCCCTCAATCGGTCCCGCCCCGTCGATAGGATCTCCCAAAGTGTTGACGACCCGTCCCAATAAACCTTCCCCGACTTTGATGGAAGCAATATGCCCCGTCCGTTTTACCGTAAAATTTTCTTTTACCCGGTCGCCTGCATTCATCAAAATAACCCCTACATTATCCTGTTCCAGGTTCATCGCCACACCTCTCACTCCATTTTCAAACTCAACCAACTCACTTGAACGTACATTATCCAATCCAAATACATGAGCCACTCCATCCCCGACTTCCAAAACGGTTCCGACTTCCTCAAAAACCGTCTTTGTATCTATTCCTTTAAGCTGCATTTCGAGTATATCCGAAACTTCATCCACTTTACTCATAACATTTTTTTTTAATTCGCTTACCTAACTTTTCACTCCCGAACATTTCTCCCCTTCCGCCCGTTCTTACACGTTCAACAATGCAGAACGAATCTGTTTCAATTCTTTCCTCACAGAAGCATCCAATTGCTCCGAACCGATTTTTAAAATAAAACCACCGATGATCTGAGGATCTATGGAGCTGGAAAATTCCACCTGCCGGGAAGTATGTTCAGTCACCAACTTCTGAATTTTCTCCATTACGGCCGGTGCCAATTCCTGTGCCGTAATAATATTGACCCGGATAATACCGTTTGCCTTGCGATAAATATCCTCATAAATAAAAGCAATCGTCCGCAGATAACTTTCCCGGTGGTTTTTGATCAATAACCGTATAGCCCGTATATAAGCCTCTCCCGGCTCAATACCGATAGCCGTAGAAAGCAACAATTCTTTGTCCCGGGGAGACAGGACAGGATTTAATAAAGCTTTTTGCAGATCCGGATAAGCTTCGTAATTCTCCAGAAACAACTTCATCTTCTCATAGACCAGTTCTTCTACTCCCAATTCCTTCGCATACCGGAATAAAGCTTTAGCATACCGCTGTGAGATCAAACCCTCGTTCATGTTTTACCCTTTATACTAAAATTTACGGTCCGCTCTTTCCGAAGTTACCGAAAGAAAACGTAAATTATTTATTTTCATCAATTCTTATTTTCCAGTTCATTCAGAAATTTTTCCACCATTTCTTCCTGAGCTTTGTTTCCGGATAAATCTTCCCGGATCACTTTCCCGGCAATTTCCAGAGACAATTTACTTACCCTCCGTCGCATCTGTACTTCCGCCTCTTTTTTGGTCTGCTCAGCAGCTAAACGAGCGGCTTCCAGTACTTTTTGAGCTTCCTGCGAGGCCGCCTTCCTAGCCTCTCTTACAATACTCTCCTTCAAACGCTGAGCTTCCTGTACGATCTCCAACTGACGACGCTGAGCTTCTGCATACAGAGCCTGAGCATCTTTTTCTGCCTGTTTCTTTTTTTCTACCGCCTCCTGAGCATATTGTACCCCCTTGTCGATAAAATCTGCCCTTTCCTCCACACTCTTGAGGATCATCGGCCAGGCAAACTTTGCCAATATTCCCAAAAGAATCAGGAAAACAACCAACATCCAGAATACCAGCCCGAATTCCGGCTCAAATAATGCCATAACTTCATTTTTTATTGGGAAGAAAACGGTAAACAGCCTTCTTACCCGAATTACCTCTTATACAAATAATGCAATAATACAAACAATAATAGCAAACAAAGCCACCCCTTCGATCAAAGCAGCTATTACAATCATATTTGTCCGGATACTGTTTGTTTCTTCCGGTTGACGCGCAATCGCATCCATGGCATTCGCCCCGATTTTACCGATGCCGATACCCGCGCCGATAGCAGCTAAACCAGCTCCGATACAAGCACCTATTTTTGCCAGACTTACGCCAGCTGCCATCTGTAATGCAATAAAACTTAACATACTTCTCAAATTTAAATGGTTATCAATATTTTTTCTTTTCTCAAACGAAGACTAGGAAGCGGATTTACTTCCCACCCTTGCCAAACTAATAAATATAGTCGACAACATCATAAACACATACGCCTGTATAAAACAAATCAAAAAATCAATCACATTCATAAATACGGCAAATAAAACAGCAATCACGGTCGACCCGGCAGTAGCCGCTGCCCCCAAAGCCCCGAATACAAATATCAGCGCAATCAGTACTAAGGTAATCAAATGTCCGGCCATCATATTTGCAAACAAACGGATCATCAAAGCGATAGGTTTGGTAAAGACGCCGAAAATCTCTATCAAAGGCAATATCGGCAAGGGGAATTTCAACCATCCCGGCACATCCGGCCATACCGTTTCCTTCCAATACTTTTTTGTTCCGGATACATTTACCACAACAAAGGTACATACGGCTAAAACCAGTGTAACAGATATATTTCCCATCACATTTGCCCCTCCCGGGAAAACGACAATCATTCCCAGCCAATTGGAAAACAGGATAAAGAAAAACAACGTCAGCAAATAAGGAGCAAACCGCTTCGCCTCCCCACCTAACACAGGCACTATCACTTCCCCGTAAACCATATCGATTATCATCTCCACAACGCCTAAACCCCGCCGGGGTGCCAACAGAGGATTCCGCCTGTACCACCGTTTCAAAGGAAAAAGTACGAACATAACAACAACAGCCGTAATGAACAACGCCAACACATTTTTCGTCACCGACACATCCAACGGCCTGTATTCTTCTCCATTCTTCTCTCCTACTATTTTACCAGCATACTTTCCACTGGAAGCAATATAAAACCCTTCGTATGCCTTTCCTTCCCGTAAACGAGAAGAGCTGAAAACAGACCACCCTCGTTGCCCATGCAAAATAACCGGCAAAGGAATCTCCAGAAGCTTCCCATGAGGCAATACTATACTCCAGCCATACTCATCTCCCAAATGACTGAAAATAGCCTCTTTCGGATTAAACCTCCCTTCCTCCTTTCCCTCCTCTGCCGCAAAAACTTCTGCGGTGAACAGGAAAACGAACAAAGTGGATAAACATATAATTATTTTCTTCATATACAACATTTTGAGTAAACAAACCCATCTTTCTCCTGCTCCCTCAAAACCACATCCTTTCTTTTACACTCAATTTAAACATACGGCAATCTGATTGTCCCTCACTTCCACAATTCCCCCCTCTACCGCAATCTTTACCTCCTTGCCTTCGGCCACATACACAATTTCTCCCCGTAATAAGGTCGAAATCAAGGGTGCATGATTCTCCAATACAGTAAAAGGACCACAGCTTCCCGGCAAAGTCACCCGGTCGACCGCCCCGTCAAAAAGAATTTTCTCTGTGGATATAACCCTCAGTATCATAATTTCTAAGTATTGCTTCTATTTATTTGCCGGCCTTCGCCATCATCTCTTTTCCTTTCCGGATGACCTCGTCTATGGTTCCCGTATTCATAAAAGCCTGCTCCGGATATTCATCCATTTCTCCGCTCAGAATCATCTTAAACCCGCGTATTGTCTCTTCCAGAGGCACCATAACCCCCGGAAGACCGGTATATTGTTCTGCTACATGAAAAGGCTGGGATAAAAAGCGCTGTGCACGTCTTGCCCTCGCCACCACAGTCTTATCGGAATCAGATAATTCATCTACCCCCAAAATAGCGATGATATCCTGCAATTCGTTATAATGCTGCAATAATTCGATCACTTGCTGTGCAGTACGATAATGTTCTTCCCCGACAATATTGGGATCCAATATTCTGGATGAAGACTCCAAGGGATCTACAGCCGGATAAATACCCAATTCCGTAATCTTACGGCTCAACACCGTTGTCGCATCCAGGAAATTAAAAGTCGTCGCAGGAGCGGGGTCCGTCAAATCATCTGCCGGCACATAAATAGCCTGCACGGAAGTAATGGAACCGTATTTTGTAGAAGCAATTCTCTCCTGTAATTTCCCCATTTCCGAGGCCAGCGTAGGCTGATATCCTACAGCAGAAGGCATTCTGCCCAACAAAGCGGATACCTCCGAACCGGCTTGTGTGAACCGGAAAATATTATCGATAAAAAGTAATATCTCATTTCCTCCTTCATTGGAATCCCGGAAAGTCTCAGCCACCGTCAAACCGGACAAAGCAACCCTCAGACGGGCTCCGGGAGGTTCATTCATCTGTCCGAACACCAAAGTAGCCTGCGATTGATTGACTTTCTCCATGTCTACGCTTTTCACATCCCAATCTCCTTTTGCCATCTTCTCCCGGAAAACTTCTCCATAATTAATCACGCCGGACTCTATCATTTCCCGCAACAGATCGTTCCCTTCCCGCGTCCGTTCCCCGACACCCGTAAAAACGGAATAACCATTGTGTCCTTTGGCTATATTATTGATCAATTCCATGATGAGCACAGTCTTTCCGACCCCAGCTCCTCCGAACAACCCGATCTTCCCGCCTTTCGAATAGGGTTCCAGCAAATCGATCACTTTAATTCCTGTCAACATGAATTCTTCGTTAATCGACAGATCTTTAAATTTAGGAGCTTCCTGATGTATAGAACGCGTTTCCGAATAATCCAAAGGAGCCAAATGATCTATGGCGTCCCCTGTCACGTTCATCAATCTTCCCTTGATCTGTCGTCCTACCGGCATCGTCAGAGGATGCCCCAAATCCAAGGCCTTCATGCCCCGATGAAGCCCGTCTGTGGTATCCATAGCCACACAACGTACTGTATCTTCCCCAATATGCTGCTCGACTTCCACAATCAATTTTTCTCCCGAATCCCTCTCGATTTCCAGCGCTTCGTAAATCGGCGGTAAACTTTCTCCGCCCTCCTCAAATATTACGTCTACCACAGGACCGATTACCTGGGTTACATATCCGAATTTCTCTGCCATAATTTTAATTTATGCTTTCAATACTCCCATACCACAAACTTTTAACGAAATTTCGTTTAAAAAAGTTGTCTTAAAGGTTAATTCAAAAAATATACCAATTCTTAAAAAAATAGGATAACGTAATAAAATTTACACTACAATAACATACCTAAATAAACCTATTTCTTTTTTTAAGAAGCACTAAAAATTGTAGATAAAAATGACAAGAAAAGACATCTAGATTATAATCTTCCGCAGGAAATAAATATAAAAACCCTCTAAATAACGGACAGACAATAGATTTTTATATTTATCCGCTTCCAGGGATATCAGTAAAGCCGTTCTGCTGTTACGATTGGCTAACATCGTTCCCCCCGCCGCAAAAGTAATTCCCTTGTATTGATCGGACAGATCCAACGTATAAGCCAGGATCTCGTCCCCTCTTTTACAAAAATGAAAGAAATTTTTCCCGCAGAATTGCTCCGCAACGTTTCCCGCTATCGACATTTCCGTGAGAACAGGACTGTCTTCCTCTATATACCCTTTCTTTTCTTCCTTCATTTCTGAAAAAAGAAACAGTAATACAATCCATATACCCAAGAAAGCCAGCTTCATTTCTTTTACTTTTCATGCAAATATAAAAAAAGATTTAATATAAAGTAAGGGGTAGAATTGTTTTAGCTGATTTTCCTGCTAGCTGTAACGCTTCAAATCTCTTTAGGAGATAAGGAGGTTACCTCAAAATCCAAGTGTTTCAGAAAAGCGGAACAGATGCCGAAAGGGAATACATAAAAGGAAAAAACAGATCCGGTTTACTTATTCATTCAAGGAATATGTTCTATCTTTACCTGTAAGAATTTCACTCAAGGGAATAAAGTAAAAGATCTTTTTTCCCAAAAGTTTCTTTCAGGGAAATTAGATTCTCAAACTGAATCCCGTTTTTAAACTGGCCTTTCGGTTTCAGACAAAACTCAGTACCAAAGCCTGAGCCGTCAACACTCTTAAAAACATAGTCAGGGGATATACAGTAGCATATCCCACGGAAGGCATATCATTCCCAGAAGTAGCATTGGAATAAGCCAATGCGGGCGGATCTGTCATACTGCCGGCAATCAGGCCCATTAAAGTAAAATAA
Source organism: Odoribacter laneus YIT 12061 (assembly GCF_000243215.1). Classification (GTDB taxonomy): domain Bacteria; phylum Bacteroidota; class Bacteroidia; order Bacteroidales; family Marinifilaceae; genus Culturomica; species Culturomica lanea. The sequence goes on from NZ_JH594596.1 coordinate 1,629,295, forward strand.
TTCACTTTATAAACCCAGCGGGCAATAATACCGATAATCATCAAAGGAAGGAAAGTAATGATAAAACCATACCCTATCCAAGAAAAGCCCCCTTGGTTTACGACTGTTTCTACAAATCCCTCTCCCGCATCCAGTCCGACACAAGCCAGGAAAAGGGCTATGCCGATTTCCCTCAGCATCAGATTTGCACTCATAGTCGTATAGGTAACAAGCTTATAATGAGGACCAAACCGACTAATCAGAATCGCTACAATTAAAGGACCTCCCGCCAATCCTAACTTTACAGGTTGAGGAATTCCGGGAAAAGCAAAAGGAATACTTCCTAAAATAATCCCCAGGGCAATACCTAAAAATAAGGGTACTAAATTGGGTTCCCGCAACCGACGCAATGAATTTCCCAAAACTTTTTCTACGCCAGCTACATCGGTTTCTGTCCCGACTACCGTCACCCGATCGCCTATTTGCAATTGCAAACCGGGATGGGCCACCAAATCCAACCCAGAACGGTTCACACGTGTAATATTGATGCCGAACCCACCCCTTAAATGTAATTGCCCTAATGTTTTTCCATTGACCTCTCCCCGGGTAATCAGAATCCGGCGGGAAACTAAATTGGTATCCAATTTTTCCCATTCTGCCCTGTGCATCGGGATTCTTTCCCCTATAAAAGCTACAATTGTATTAATATCCTGTGTAGCGGCAATGACAAATAATTTATCCCCTTCTTCCAGATAAGTCCCCGACTTTGCAATTTTCAATCCTTTTTCTTCATGCAGGATACGGGAAATTACAAACTTCTTATCGATCAGGGAAGCCACTTCCGATATTTTTTTCCCGAACAAAGCCGGATTTCTAACCACTAAGGAAACATGAGTCGCCCGGGAGGCTCTTTCGTCTGCAGCCTCCTGTGCACTCCGGTTTTCTTTTTCAAAAGAGATCCGGAAGATATAGCGGATCAACACAATAGCCAATATGATACCGATCACACCCAGAGGATAAGCCACAGCATATCCCATCGCAATAGAAGGAAGTTCAATCCCTGTCATATCATAATAAGCCTGCTGAGCTGCCCCCAATCCCGGGGTATTGGTCACAGCCCCCGATAATATCCCTACCATAGTAGTAATAGGAATACCTGTAATAAAATGAATCCCGCAAGTAATTATCACGCCTAAAAAGACCACTCCCGTTGCTAAAAGATTCAAGGTAATTCCTCCTTTTTTAAAAGAAGAAAAAAATCCGGGACCAACTTGTAATCCAATAGAATATACAAAAAGAATTAACCCGAATTCCTTTAAAAAATGAAGCGCATGAGAATCCATCCGCAAACCAAAATGACTTAAAATAATGCCGACAAAAAGAATCCACGTAATTCCTAATGATATACCCGCTATTTTAATTTTACCTAAAAAAATACCGACAAATATCACCACGGCAATCAATAAGATCGAATGCCCGATACCCGTTCCGAATAGTAAATTATTCACCCATTCCATAACTGTTTAGCTTAGAAAAGTCCTTGTTAGCTTTCCTCCATGTCGAAGATATCCCCTCGTTTTGTTTCGCAAAATTATATATTTAAAACGGCAGGAAAAAGTTTTACCGGACATAAATATATAACGAATAATTTATACCTTTGGAAACCTAAAAATTAGCCAATGGTATTATTCAATCGTTTCATATTAAAATACAATACCGATTACAAAGGGCTTTACGAATGTCAGATTTGTTAGTCTTTTGAAAGATTCATTTTCTTATTTTGCGATCGTTGCAAAATGCTAGTCTTTTATAATCCAGAAATTTTAATTTTATTCCTTATGTTTTCAAAAGAAACTTATATCCATAGGCGTACTCGCCTGAAAAAAGAAGTAGGAAATGGTATTTTACTTTTCCTGGGAAACGCTGAAAGCAGCATGAATTATGCCGACAATACTTATCCTTACCGTCAGGATTCTACTTTTCTGTATTTTTTCGGTTCGGATTATGCCGGTTTATCTGCTGTCCTTGATGTAGAAGAAAATAAAGACATTATTTTCGGAGATGAACTCACCCTGGACGATATTGTCTGGATGGGTACCCAGCCGAGTATACGGGAAAAAAGCGAAAGAGTCGGTATCACCGAAATCCGTCCTGTAGCCCAATTGGAAGAATATCTGAAAAAGGCAATATCCCAAGGACGTAAAATCCATTATCTGCCACCTTACCGAGGAGAACATATCCTCCGGCTCTTTGAATTGCTCCGCATCCCTCCCGACCAGCAAGCTAAAGGAAGCTCTGTCGATTTTATCCGGGCTGTCGTCAATCAGCGAAATTATAAATCCGCAGAAGAAATCGAACAAATTGAAGAAGCCGTAACGATTTCGGCGAATATGCACATAAAAGCAATGCAAATGATCCGCCCGGGTATGAAAGAATCGGAAGTAGCCGCAGCCGTTACGGAAATCGCACTACGGGACGAAGGGAATCTTTCTTTCCCGGTCATTGCGACCGTACACGGGCAAACCCTGCACAACCATTATCATGGACATATCGCCCAAGAAGGGCAGATGTTTTTGCTGGATGCCGGAGCGGAAAACCGGATGCATTACGCAGGCGATCTTTCTTCTACTTTTCCGGTAGGCAAACGATTTACCGAACGTCAAAAGGAAATTTATAATATCGCCCTCCACGCTCACCAAACGGCAGTAGCTGCCCTCCAACCCGGTCTTATGTTTAAAGATATCCATCTGAAAACAGCCGCTACCCTGGCAGAAGGCCTGAAAGCCATCGGCCTCATGAAAGGAGATCCTCAGGAAGCTGCACAAGCCGGAGCCCATGCACTCTTTTTCCCTTGTGGATTAGGTCATATGATGGGACTGGATGTACACGATATGGAGAATCTGGGCGAGGTATGGGTCGGCTATGACGGACAACCGAAAAGCACTCTTTTCGGCTTAAAATCCCTCCGGCTAGGCCGTAAACTGGAACCCGGTTTTGTATTAACCATTGAACCCGGAATTTATTTTATTCCCGAATTAATCGACCGCTGGAAAGCCGAAAAACGTTTTACGGAATTCATCTGCTATGAAGCGGTAGAAAAATACAAAGATTTCGGGGGACTGCGCAACGAAGAAGACTATCTGATTACTCCGGAAGGGAAACGGAGACTCGGAAAATATGTACCTACTACCGTGGAAGAGGTAGAGGCTATGAGATCCTAAAAAGACTGAACTTTGTAAACAAAAGAAACATGAAAATAGTAAACATAACTTTTCTAATTCTCTTCATTGTCGCTTTTCAAAGCAAAGCCTGTACCGTTATCGTAGCAGGCAAAAAAGCGACAGTAGACGGTAGTGTGCTAAACTCCCATACCGATGCGGGAGCAGACTGCCGCATCCGGGTGGTAGCAGGACAAAAATATCCCGCAGGCAGTATGGCCCCGGTTTATTACGGTATACAACGTGTGGATCTTCCCCTGGAAGAAAATGGGGAAATTCTAGGTTATATCCCGCAAGTGGAACAAACCTACACCTATTTCCAATCGGCTTATTCGCATATCAATGAATACCAATTGTGTATTGGAGAAAGCACTCTCAGCCAACGACCGGAACTACAAGTCGACAAAGGAGAAGGCAAACAGATCATGACAGTAGAACAGGCTATGATTTTCGCCTTGCAACGCTGTAAAACCGCTGACGAAGCCCTGGAGCTCATCACTTCTCTTATGGAAAAATATGGTTTTCTACCTTCCTGCGGACCGGAATCGGAATGTCTGACCCTTGCAGATCCCGAAAAAATATGGGTACTGGAATTATTCAGTGTTGGCAAAAACTGGACCCCGGAAAGCGGAAAACCAGGCGTTATCTGGGCCGCTCAACGGGTTCCCGACGATCATATTGCCATTATCCCAAACTGGAGTATTATCAAAGAGATCGATCTTTCCCGACCGGAACAATTCAAAGCTTCTGCAAATTATCAGCAAATAGCTATCGAAAACGGCTGGTACTCTCCCGAAAGCGGAAAACCTTTTGTCTGGCAGGAAATATATGCCCCTATTCCACGGGAGTGGGCCACAAACCGTTTCTGGCTGTTTGCGACAACCTTTGCCCCGTCCAGCGCTCCCATAACCGATAGGAAAACAGAAAATCCGTTCGATAATCTGAATCAATACATCCAATATGTAGAGCCCCTGAATCTGTATCCCTTTTCTTTTAAACCGGAACACCTTGTTTCTGTACAGGATTTTATGAATTTCCAACGCTCCACCTTCACCGGGACGATCTACGATAAAGAAAACGATGCAGCCTGGTATTATTCCGGAAAAAACGGAGAATGGGTAAAAAGTAAACTGGCAACCCCTTTTCCTTCTTCCGAAACACAGAAATTACTGAAAACAACCCGCCGCCGGGCCGTGGCACGAGCAGACGGAGAATATGGAATGGTCGCACAACTTCGTTCCAATATGCCCCGGGAAATCGGAGGCATTTATTGGGTATTTCAAGACAACGCCTATACTTCTCCCTATCTTCCCCTTTTTACGGGAGTTAGCCGTATTCCAGAAGTATACTCTATTTACGATCCCCAACAATATAGCGACAATTCCGCTCGTTGGGCAATCGATTTTGTAGATAATCTGCTCTACCTGAATTGGCAGGACGGAAAAAAAGATCTCGAAGCCGCCCGTAAACCCCTGGAAGACGACTTTTTCAAACAGAATACAGAAATTGAAAAACAATATCTGGAATTGCAAAAGAAAAATCCGAAAAAAGCCCGGGAATTACTGAATACATACGCACAGGAATGTGCAGATAGAATCATGCATACTTACACTCAACTCAGAAATACCCTCATCACCAAATATACGAATAACAAGATGAGATAAAGAGGCAACATCTTCCCCTGTTCAAGTGTTTAAATACCTGAACTTGAACAGGGGAACCCTTAAATTTTATATTCCCCTGAACTTTTAAAATCCAAATCATCTTTTGATGACAAAAATTACATAAAATCTTAGCTAATTAAAAAATTATATATAATTTTACCTAATAAATAATTTCATACCTGAATATCATGCTAAAGCCTGTTTTTTCTATCTTGTTTTTCTGGATAGTATCGACAAGCCTAGCAAATACGGAGCCTCTTCTTTCAGAAAATAAACTGAGCCGGGAAAATTTTATTCTTATCCTAAATTCCTATAGTTACGAAAATGCATGGGGAACAGCTTTAACAAAACAATTACAGAAAGAAATTAAAGCAATCGATCCCGAACTTATTCCACGAGCCGTATACGCCCGGTTAGACAAACAACAATCGTTTTTGAGTTCGCGTTTACAAATGCAGGGAGCCTTTACCAAAGGACGAATATCCCCCAAAATTATCCGTCCCCGAATTTTGATTTTGGTAGGTGAAGAAAGCTGGATGCTTTACCGGGTCATGAATTTGCGGGGATTATGGGAAAAAATACCGGTTATTTTATGTGGAGTACACCCCCGAATTTTGAGTGATTACGCTGATTTCTTTAAAGCAGAAGGGTTAACGGACAGTGGTTATATCTCCACTCCAACGTCCATTAAACAGCTTCCGGTAACCGGTGTTATGAAAGCGGATGTGAGTTTAAAAAACCTGGAACTTCTCCTTCATTTATACCCCCAACTCCAGGAAATAATTTACCTTACGACCGGCAGTTTCAGTGATGAATTCGAACTAGAACAACTTCGTACAACCGCCCGGCAAGCTTTCCCGGATTTGCAAATTTCTGTATACAATAGCAATAAAATTCATGCCGATACGATTTGCCAGAAAATAAACAGTTTACCTACTCAGCGGAAAGTTGTGCTATTCAATACGATCCCTGCTTTTTTGACCTCCTTATCCGTTCCTACCTTCTCTTTACAAGATCAGGATGTCAGTGCTGAACCTGTTCTAGGTGGCTATTATCCTTCCATAGAACAATATGCACAACAAACAACCGAACTTTTTAAACAGATATACGAGGGGAAAAAAACGGATCTATTACCTTTTACGTATGTGGAAAACAAAAAAATTCATTTAAACTCTCAACTACTATACCAAAGAGGACTTTATTCCTCTCTGAACACTATGGAAAATGCCCAATTATACAATATCCCTCCTCCTTTCCTTATCCGTCACCAACGTCCTTTGCTGCTAGGGCTGCTCGGTCTCCTCATTATCGGCTTCCTTTACAGGTATTATAGACGTATCCAGCTTTATAATCTGCATATTCGCGAATCTTTAAATCGTTATAAAACATTATACAAGGAATACGATCTGATTTTCAAGAATATGCCTGTATCTATGCTGGTTTTCGATGAAAACGGTTATTTGTTGCAGTATAATTTTTCTCCAAAATTACAATGTATTTTTCCGGTTCTTCACTCCTCTTCCGAGCAGTTATTGACCTTGAATTTGTTTGATCACATCCGGGAATCTTTTTTACGGACTAAAATCCGGAATAAAGAAATTGTAAATTCGCTTATCGTTTTACATCCCCCAACGGACCTGGCAGCCACAACCCTCCAGAAAAAGAAATATTATTTTCGTTTTCTGGTCCGCTATCTTCCCGGAGAAAATGCTGGCAGTAATCAAACGCTGATTGTGCTCATTGATAATCAGGAAATATATGAAGGCAAAAGTATTCGCCGGAAATTGACACAAGCCCTGGATTTTGCCATGAACAAAGTTTCCATCGGAGTGGCCAATTACGATTTAAGGAAACAAAAATGCCATTTTACCTCTAATTGGTTAAAAAATCTGGATCTGGACGCCGTTCCTGACACATTGACCGATGCTTATAGAAATCTTTCGGCCCCAGATCAACGGTCCTTAATCGATTTTCTGCAAGATACCCGTCCCGATAGACCCCTGCATTACCGAAAAGAATTTTCTGTTTTACACAGGGATGGACGTCTTCATTGGTTAAGTTATCAAATCGGTATCACCGGTTATCAACAGGAAACCGGTGGTTTTATCTTTACTGAAATTTCTCAGAATATCGATCGGGCAAAAGCAATGGAGGAGGAATTGTACAATGCCATGTTAAAGGCCCAACGTTCGGAAAAACTCAAAAATGCCTTTATCGCCAATATGGGGCATGAAATTCGTACTCCTTTAAATGCAATTGTAGGCTTTTCCAATTTATTAAATGAAACAGACGATCTGGAAAAGCGCCAGGAAATGGTACATCAAATTGAAGAAAACAATGAAATTCTGTTACGCCTTATTCACGATATTATCGATTTGTCAAAGATTGAAAGCGGAACGATGGATTTTACCTTTTCTCCGACCGATTTGACGGATCTATTCAACGACATGGCGATCCTGGCCAAAATGAAAACTTCTCCGGAAAATATTAAAATCAATTGTGAGTTTCCAGAAGAACACTATTGCATTCTGACCGATAAAGTCCGCCTGAAACAAGTATTGACCAATTTTATCGGCAATGCAGTCAAGTTCACAAGCCAAGGCAGCATCACCCTCGGTTACCGCCTTCAGGCAAATGAATTATATGGTTATGTATCCGATACGGGAATCGGAATTTCACCAGAAAAACAAAAAAAGATATTTGAACGTTTTTTCCGGGAAAACAAAAATTACAAAGGTTTTGGATTAGGTCTATCTATTTCCCAATCCATTATAGAAGGTTTACAGGGGGAAATCGGAGTCGAGTCAAAAGTAGGCCTGGGGGCCAAATTCTGGTTCCGTTTGCCGATACAGGAAGTTTCCCTTACCGCACAAGCTCAAACAGAGACTCCAGCCAAACAGAGCAATTCTCTAAAAGAGAAGCAAAGCATTCTAGTTGTAGAAGATAATGAAAGTAATTTTCTGTTACTTCAGTTTATCCTGCAAAGCAGATATTATCTTATACATGCCTGGGACGGGGAAGAAGCAATTGAACTATTCCATTCCCATCCGCCGGATTTAATCCTGATGGATATTAAAATGCCCAAGAAAAATGGCTATGAAGTTACCCGTGAAATTCGTAAATTTTCCTCCACCGTTCCGATTATTGCGACGACGGCCTATGCTCTGTCGAAAGACGAAGAGAAGGTCTTGGTTCATGGCTTTGATGGGTATTTGGCAAAGCCTTTGCAAAAGCAAGCTTTATTGGATACGTTAAATTATTGGTTAACTCGTTCCGCCGGTTAAGACGTTTGATCATGAAAATCTATTTTATCTTATTTTTATTTTGCCTCATAGGGTACAAGGGCAATGCCTCCCGGGTCGCTTCGGAGGAATCAAATCCGCAACGGGTACTCATCCTTCACTCTTATTCAGAAAATACGACCTGGAGTACGCAATTAATTCATGAAATAGATTCCTTACTCTCAAGCCAATATCCCGATTTACATATCTATATTGGTAATTTAAATTGTGACGAACCCTCTAATCATTCTTCTTTACAATTGGGATTACGGGCAGCACTCTGGCAAATGGCCGAACAAGAAGGGGAAACGTTTAATGTTCATACAGATCTGAGTTTAGCCTCTATATTTCCCAGGGAAGTCAAACCCGACGCTATCGTTCTCTTGGGGGATGAAGCCGAAGCAGTATACAAAATGTTACACCTGGTAATGGGAAAATGGAAATATATACCCACAGTCTCCTGCGCCGTCTTTGAAGAACGACCCCATATAACCTGGATTCCGGAAAATAAACCGGATTTTCTCCAATTAGAACCGAACAAAAATCTCCTGGTAAAAAACGCCGTTGCCAAAGCATTTAAGCAACATCAAGCCTATCTTCAATATATGGGAAAAGATGCAATTCCTCAGGATTGTGTGTTGCTCGAAGGAGAATGGTTTTATATCAATCGCCTTCCCAATACGAAAATCTACTCCCGTTTATTTATCAAGGAAAATCTGGAGATGATGAAACAATTGATGCCGGAAACAAAAGAAATTGTCTGGGTGGACGACAGTTATCTCAAAACCGACTATACTTTGTTTAAATTAAAGCAAGAGGTCGGAAAGATATTTCCTCAGGCTCGTTTTACAGCCATCACTCATAATAAACTGAATACGGATTCTATTTTCGATATGATGATGGAACCTGTAAAAAACCGTTTTTTTATTACTTATTCCTGGAATACCAATGGATTGTATAGCCTTCGGCCTGAAAAAACCCTGGATTCTCTTTTCAATCAAGTATTAAGTTGTCCGATAGTAACACTTTCGGAACGAAATTTAGAAAATAACAATTATTGGCTGGGAGGAGTTCATTTTCGACCTGAAGAATGCGCCCTGAAAACGTTTCAAGCCATCGATCAAATATTAAAGGGAAACGCCGTAGATTCAATTCCCCAACAGACCCTCACACATGCTGAAACTCATTTGAACATGACCGCTCTGAAACGTTTCGGGCTGGCAAACCGCGTCAAAACCCTGAAAGGAGACCTAGTCCTCCTGAATATTCCTCCGAGTTTCTACGAAAAATACGAAAGACAAATATTGGGAATTACAATTGTCCTCTTCCTTTTGGCAGGTATTTATATATTTTTTATCAGTAGACGCCGGTTTACCAAAGCGATGCAGAGAGAATCAGAAAACTATCAACGATTATACGACAAACTTCATACGATTTATCAAACCAGTTCTCTCAATTTTGCCTTGTACGACGACAAAGGGCAATTGCTCTTCCGGATCACTGACGGACAAAAATACACCCTGCCTTCGGATAAAAACGAATTGTTTACAAAGAACCTATTTTCAAATCCTTATCTGAATAAAGAATTAAAAAATCAGATAAAAGCCCGTCAAAATGTAAGCTGTGAACTGGAAATCACCTTCAACAATCCGAAAAAACAATTTTTTCAATTAGTCATTAAACCCCTGGAAGCAAATGTCTACGGCCGGGCTTGTTATATGGCTATAGCTACGGATCTGACATCCGTCATGCAAGAACGACAGGCGAAAAAAGAGACCGAACACATGTTCAATTATATCTCGGAATCCGCCCAAATAGGAGTAGCCATTTATAATATACTGGATGGAGAAGGGTTTGCTACTCCCCGCTGGTATGAAAATCTGAACGAAGAGCCTCAAAAAGGTGTCCTTCCTGCTTATAAACAGGTATCTGCCGGCGACCGGGAACAGTTACTTGCTCATCAAAATAAGATAAAGCAGGTACACATACAGCAGCCTTTTGCGCAGGATATACAGGTAACCGATAAGGAAGGAACATCGCATTGGATACGCGAATATATTTTTATTAAAAGTTTTGCTCCCCAGAAAGGAGAAATCCTCGTCGTAGAACTGAACCAAAATGTAGATGCGGAAAAACACAGAGAAACAAAGCTGGAATACCTGAAAGAACAAGCCGAAATATCCAATCGGGAAACACAACAATTCTTAACCAATATCAGTCATGAGATCCGTACTCCACTAAACGCCATTGTCGGTTTTTCATCTTTATTAGGCAGTTGTGATAATTCGGATGAAATATCTACATTGATGCCTATTATTACCCAGAATAATCAACTTTTGGTAGCTTTGATTGACAACATTCTCCACTTATCCAAAATTGATTCTGGTACGTTTACGTTCCATTTCGCACCCATAGAATTGCAAACCGTATTTAAGAACTGGGAAACTTACGCCCAGAAAAACCTGAACAATAAATCACTTTCTCTTTTTCTGGAACTACCTGCCGAAACAGCTATCCTCTATACAGACGAAGTACAATTGGATACCGTGATGAAAAATTTAATCAGCAACGCTGTCAAATTCACAGATACAGGAAATATAGTGATCGGTTATCGCCGGGAAAAGGAAAAACATTACTTCTTTGTAAAAGATACAGGTATCGGAATTCCTTTGGAAAAACAAAAACTGATTTTCAAGCGTTTCGAAAAATTGAATTCCTTTACACAAGGAACCGGATTGGGATTAGCCCTTTGCCGCAGTATTATCCTTCATTTAGGTGGAGAAATCGGGGTCGAATCAGCACCCGGACAGGGAAGTTTATTCTATTTTACACTCTCTGATAAAATAGAATGAAACGAAAACCACCATTTTCTTATTCCTGATTTATAGCTATCTTTGCATGATGAAAATGCAAAGAGGAACGGATTATATCTATCAGCTGATCAAACAGGGAGAACATCAGCAACAGGATTTTAAATTTGAAATCTCAGACGCCCGGAAAATTGCAAAAAGCTTATCTGCATTTTCCAATACAGACGGAGGACGCCTGCTGGTGGGAGTGAAAGACAATGGCAAAATAGCGGGAGTACGTTCAGAAGAAGAAATATATATGATAGAGGCCGCTGCCAAACTATACAGTAAACCCGAGATCCATTGCAATATGCATCTCTATGAGATAGAAGGACATCAGGTGCTCGAAGTCGTTATCCCCAAGGGGGAAAGCGCTCCCTATTATGCAAAAGATGAAAATAATCATTACAAAGCTTATATCCGGATAAAAGACGAAAACATCCTGGCTACCCCTGTACACCTTCGTCTCTGGCAATCCCAATATGCACAAAAAGGAGTTTTTGTACGTTATTCTACTCCAGAACAACACCTCCTTCATTTCTTAAGTCAAAACGAAAAAATATCCCTGACACAATGCTGCAAACAGATCGGTATTTCCCGTCCAAAAGCCATTGATACCCTCGCTAAATTTATCCACTTCGGTTTAATAGAACCGATTTACATAGAAAAAAAGTTCTTTTATCGCCTTTGCCCCCCTTCTCCTACCCTTTAATCCCCCACTAAAACGAATCAAAAGGATTACGCCAGCAAAAATTTATCCTCAGTGAAGCATTACTCCCTTCCCCTTCTTCAACCTTTAAACTAAAAAGAAAAATATTCCTTAATTTTTACAACTAAATTTCTATATTTATCGACTGCAAAAACAGCCATAAAATCAGAAAAGCAATTGTGCTGAAAAGAAATAGATTTGAAGAATTTAACAAACTGGAATCAATATCTTTAGATAAACTGAACGTAAAGTTTTATGTTATCAATCAAAGGATATATTAAACTGAAAATTAAACCTCTAAAAAGATTATTATGCTGAAACACGTGGTCATGTGGAAATTAAAAGAAACAGCCGAAGGAAAAACCAAAGCTGAAAACGCTCAATTTATGAAAGAACACCTAGAAGCGTTATGGGGCGTCGTTCCTGAATTAAAATCAGTAGAAGTAGGAATCAACGTAAAAGAATCAGATATGGCTTATGATGCCGTTCTGATTGCTGAATTTGAAAATGAAGCTGCCTTAGCAGCATACAAAATACATCCGGAACATGTAAAAATAAGTTCTTATTGTAAAAAAATCCGGGAAAGCCGGGTCGTCGTAGATTTTTATAAATAAGAATGCGGAAATCCGATCGGTGTTTTTGAACCGATAGTTTCATTTTCTGGAACAATTCTGTTATTTTAAATCAGATTTTATTTATTATTTTGGAATAAAAAACAGAAGGGTATGAGAATAAAGTATAATCCTTATAAAACTTCGTCGTTTTTATTGTCAATTTAATACTATGAGTATGAAAAATACACTACTAACCATCGGTTGCGGGCTATTTCTATTAGCAGCCTGCAATCCTAAATCTGCTGCCGATACCACTTTATCCGGATTGAAAAAATCTGATTTTGATACGGTGGTATCCGGTCAGCAAATTACCTTATACCAATTAAAAAACAAGAATGGCGTAGAAGTCGTTCTGACAAATTATGGAGGAAGGATCGTATCCATTTGGGTACCAGACCGGCAAGGGCATTTTGGCGACATTGTGCTCGGACACAAATCCATTGCCGATTATATAGCCGATAAAGGGGGAAATTTCGGAGCGCTGATCGGGCGCTACGGAAACCGGATCAACCAAGGACAATTTACATTGAATGGCAATACTTACCAATTACCTCAAAATAATTACGGACATTGTCTGCATGGAGGAGATACCGGATTCCATCACCGCATTTGGGAAGCCACCCAACCCAATGCCCAAACGTTAATTTTAAGCTGTACATCTCCCGATGGTGAATACGGTTTCCCCGGTACTTTAAAAACTCAGGTTACTTACAGCTTATCTGACGATAACGCCTTGAAGATAACTTATGAAGCGGAAACCGATAAACCAACAATTATCAATTTGACGAATCACGCTTATTTTAATCTATCTGCAGATCCCTCTACCCCTATCCTCAGTCAACAATTAATGCTGAATGCGGATCATTATACACCCATCGACAGTACTTTTATGACAACAGGAGAAATCGCTCCGGTAGCAGGCACACCGATGGATTTCCGAAAATTGAAAGCAATCGGGAAAGAAATAGACCGTACTGAATTCATCCAATTAAAAAACGGACATGGGTATGACCATAATTATGTCTTAAATACCCGGGGAGAGATTTCTCAATTAGCAGCAAAAGCCTATGATCCCGGAAGTGGTCGCTTCCTGGAAGTGTATACCAATGAACCGGGAATCCAATTTTATGCCGGAAACTTTCTGGACGGAACAGTAAAAGGCAAAAAAGATATTTATTACCCTTTCCGTTCTGCTTTCTGTCTGGAAACCCAACACTATCCGGATTCTCCCAACAAAACAGAATGGCCTTCTGTCACTTTACAGCCGGGAGAAAAGTACAATAGTATCTGTATTTACAAATTCGGCTCAGAATAAAATGTAAAACTGTTTCAAACTCATCAAAAATAAACCGTATATCGTTCGTCAATTGCAGGAAAATAAAGAAGGTATTTAGGTCGATTCCCTTCTGATTTATAAGAAAACACTCAATTATAACGATATACGGTTTTTAACTATCCAGTTGTCATACACTCGCCTCGATAAGGTAAAACTTTCCTCTTCTGTCAAAATAGCCCCCTTCCCTCCTTTTGTTTAATGGAAAGGGATCCCAGCTCTTTTCCGAAACAAGGCAGAGAAATACCTAAGAAAAATAAAGGAATAAATTATACTGATTTAAAATCAGCAAGAATTTGAATTCCCTCCTTTCTTGCTTTTAGGAACCTTCCTCTTTATTCTGCGTATATTTCCAAAAGTGTATCCTCCGGACGGTAAATCCGGTAAAAAAATGACTTATGGAAAAATCAGATATCGGCGTAATCGGCCTGGCCGTTATGGGAGAAGGCCTGGCTCTCAATTTGGCCGGAAAAGGCTATCGCGTATCAGTCTACAACCGCCCTCACCGGGAAAAAGATGTAGTGAAACATTTTATGCAAGTACATGGAGAGGAAGGTCGGTTTAAAGGTTTTGACCATCTCGCTGCCTTTGTACAATCCTTAACCAGTCCACGGAAAATATTGATGATGGTAAAAGCCGGTTCTCCAGTGGACGAAGTCATTGAACAGCTGTTACCCTTGTTACAACCCGGGGACATTTTAATGGACGGAGGAAATTCTAATTTTGAAGATACGGAAAGACGGGTCAATTATGTAGAATCCCAAGGTTTTTATTTTATAGGTGCCGGTATTTCCGGAGGACAAGAAGGAGCCCTGCACGGTGCATCTATCATGCCGGGAGGTTCGGAAAAAGCCTGGCCGGAAGTGAAAGAAATATTACAAAGCATTGCGGCAAAAGCCGAAGATGGCAGTCCCTGCTGCGAATGGATGGGTAAAGGAGGAGCCGGACATTTTGTAAAAATGGTCCATAACGGTATCGAATATGCTGATATGCAACTTATTTCTGAAGCCTACTTCGTCATGAAACACATGATGGGTACCGGGAATGCCGGTATTGCCAGTTGGTTTGAAACCTGGAATACCGGAAAATTGAAAAGTTACCTGATTGAGATTACTGCAGATATTCTTCGCCATAAAGAGAAAGACGGACATTTTCTCCTCGACCGGATTCTGGATGTAGCCGGACAAAAAGGCACCGGTCGCTGGTCAGTCATCAACGCCATGGAATTAGGTGTTCCCCTGAATCTGATTGCAACTGCCGTATTCCAAAGAGACCTTTCTGCAGAAAAGGAGTTACGGATGAGGACAGCCGCTAAATATGAAAGGGATACGCCGGTCTTTACACACAAACCGGGAGTAATGATTCAGGAAATCCACGATGCCCTCTATGCTTCTAAAATTATCTCTTATGCACAGGGATTCGCACTCATGCAACAAGCTTCTCTCTATTTTAACTGGCAGCTAAACCAAGCAGCTATTGCCCGGATATGGCGGGCCGGTTGTATTATCCGGGCAGCATTACTCAATCCGATCGCTGAAACATTCGATCACACACCCCTGTTACCGAATTTGCTTTTAGCTTCCTGGTTCAAAGCACAAATCATTGAAACACTTCCCACCTGGAAATCCCTACTCATTAAAACGACAAGAGAAAATACAGCAGTACCAGCTTTTTCCGCCGCTTTGAATTATTTTTATTCCCTTACGACCGCTTATTTGCCCGCCAATTTAATACAAGCACAACGGGATTATTTCGGAGCCCATACTTTCGAACGGACAGACGCTCCCCGGGGAGAATTTTTTCACGAAGACTGGACCGGCGAAGGCAATGACACCCATGCGGGTATTTACAATGCCTGAAAATAAGAAAACTTCTGCATACCTCTATATTAAATCCCAAACGGATATGAAACAGATGAAAACATTGATCATGGTAATTTTCGGAGGTTCAGGCGACCTGACAAAACGAAAGTTAATGCCTTCCCTCTATTTGTTGTTCTCCCGAAAACAAATGCCCCCGAATTTTGCCATTCTGGGAGTGGCCCGAACAAAATATACAGACGAAAGTTACCGGAAACATATTAAAGAAAATCTGAAAAAGTATATTAAACCCCAAGAGTTTGATTCCTCCTGTGCCGACAGTTTTCTGAATACTGTCTTTTACAAGACAATGGATCCCTCTATTGCCGACCATTATCCTCTCTTGAAGCAACGCCTTTCCCAATTGGACAAGCTTATCGGAAATCCGGGTAATTATTTGTATTACCTGGCGACCCCTCCCGTTTTGTACGAAACAATTCCTCTGCTCCTGCAAAGTGTCGATCTCAATAAACCCAGCCCGGGACACGAAGGTTATAAACGCATTATTGTAGAAAAACCGTTCGGCCATAACCTGGAATCAGCCAAACAACTGGACAGTCTCTATACTTCTATTTTCGAGGAAAACCAGATTTACCGGATCGACCACTTTCTGGGCAAAGAAACAGTACAAAATATGCTGGCCCTGCGATTTGCCAATGTAGTACTCGAACCTTTGTGGAACCGGAATTATATTCACCACATCGAAATTACCGCTGTCGAAAATATGGGAATAGAACAAAGAGGCGGATTTTACGACAAGGCCGGAGCCCTGCGCGACATGGTACAAAGCCATCTCTTACAACTACTGGCCGTTTGCGCAATGGAACCCCCTGTATCGTTTGACGCTGACAGTTTCCGAAACGAAGTAGTAAAGGTATACCAATCTTTGAAACCCCTGACGGCTTCCGAAATCCGGAATCAAATTGTGAGAGGACAATATACGGCCTCCGAAAACGGAAAACAACATCGGGTCGCCTACCGGGAGGAAGAAAAAGTCGATTCCCACTCCCGCACAGAAACTTACGTAGCCATGAAACTGAATATTGCTAATTGGCGATGGGATGGAGTACCGTTTTATATCCGCACCGGTAAACAAATGCCGACCCTGGTAACGGAAATTGTCATCCACTTTAAACCTACTCCTCATATTATGTTCAGCAGACTCACACATTGCCCACTACCCAACCGGATGATTATCCGTCTCAACCCTAACGAAGGGGTCGTATTTACTCTGAGTATGAAAATCCCCGGTGCCGGTTTTAATATGGGACAGGTACCGATAGAATTTACGTACGACAGTCTGGGCGGCGTACCGAGTGGAGACGCCTACGCTCGTCTGCTGGAAGATTGCATGCAAGGAGAAAATACCTTGTTCACCCGAAGCGATGCCGTAGAAGCCAGCTGGCGTTTTTTAGACCCGGTTTTAAAAATTTGGGAAAAAGATTCTAAAATACCTTTGCATAATTACGCAGCCGGTAGTTGGGGACCTGTTGCCGCCGACCGGATCATAAAAGCCGACGGAAACTGGAGCAATCCATGTAAAAACTTAACGAACACAAACTTATATTGCGAACTATGAAAATTCACACTTTTGATACCCCCAAAGAAACAGCAAGAGCTGTCACTCATCAATTGTTAAAACAATTGGATACCGTAAGAAAGGATGCTTTTAATCTCGCTATCTCCGGAGGGCATACATCCGAACTGCTTTTTCACCTGTGGGCAGAAATTTATCCGCAAAGCCTACCCTGGCAACGAGTACACCTCTATTGGGTAGACGAGCGTTGTGTTCCCCCTACAGATGGCGATAGCAACTACGGACTCGCCAAACGAACTTTTTTAAATCATGTTAAAATTCCTCACGATCAAATACATCGCATTTTGGGAGAAGCGAACCCCGATCACGAAGCCCAACGTTATTCCGATCTGGTAAAAAAGAACTTACCGGATAACGATGGTTTTCCCCAATTTGATCTATTGATTCTGGGAATAGGCACAGACGGCCATACCTCCTCTATATTCCCAGGACAAAAAGATCTGCTCAATTATCCCACCCCTTATGCCGTATCCGCCCATCCGGAAACACACCAATACCGGATTGCCCTTACCGGCCAGCCGATGATTCGCGCTTCCATGACTTTATTCCATATAGTCGGAGCTGAAAAAGCAGAAATATTAACGAATGTAGTCGATCCTTCTCCCGCAGCAGACCAATATCCAGCCGGCTATGTCACCCGCAATGCTGATAATGTTGCTTATTTTATTGATAAAGCCGCCGCTAAATATTTGAAATAAAAATGTTCGACCTCAATCAAAAGGTAAAAAATAAGGTTACAGAATTATTTTTATTCCCTATAAAAGCAGAATGAAAATTTTTCCCAAACCGTTGTTCCCTCGAACAATATACGAACCTTGATTTCTACCGTTTCCTGAACTCACGGATGGACGAACCTAAAATTCCCGATTATTTCTTAATCCGAACCGCAGGTCCGTCCATTCGTAAATCCGCTTCCGCAAAGAAGCATCTATCTGTTACCTTAACTATTTTTCAAGAACCAACATATTTTATCAATCATATTCTTTGACCCGGTATAAAAAGGAGTCCGTTGATGAATATTTTCCGGCTCAATATCCAATATACGCATTTTACCGTTCGTAGCCATTCCCCCGGCTTGCTCCGCAATAAATGCCATGGGATTACACTCATACATCAATCGCAATTTCCCATTCGGATGGGAAGAAGTCTGAGGATAAATAAAAATACCACCTTTTAATAAATTCCGATGTACATCTGCCACCAAAGAACCAATATAACGGGAAGTAAAAGGACGTTTCGTCTCCTCATCTTTTTCCTGACAATATTTGATAAATTTCTTGACCCCATCCGGAAAATTCACATAATAACCTTCGTTGACGGAATAGATCTTTCCCTGAGAAGGAGTTGAAATAAGCGGGTGAGAAAGGCAAAATTCCCCAATGGAAGGATCCAGCGTAAAACCGTTTACCCCATTTCCTGCAGTATAGACCAACATCGTAGAAGAACCGTAAATGACATACCCCGCTGCTACCTGCTCTACACCCTTCTGTAAAAAATCCTGCTGTCCCACCTCTTCTCCCGGCGCTGACTTTCTACGATAGACAGAAAAAATCGTGCCGATAGATACGTTTACATCTATATTGGAGGAACCATCCAACGGATCCATACAGAATATGTATTTTGCATTCCGGCACATCCCGTCTTTAAAAACAATAATATCCTGATTTTCTTCGGACAAGACCGCACAACATTCTCCACTCGCCCTTAATTCATTTATAAAAGTCATATCAGCATAAACATCCAGTTTTTGCTGATCTTCCCCTTGTACATTTTCAGTCCCAGCCTGCCCCAGAATATCGACAAGACCGGCTTTATTCACTTCTCTGTTTACTTTTTTAGCAGCAATTCCCACATGATGCAATAAACGGGAAAAATCTCCGGTCGCATTAGGAAAAGCCGCTTGCTGTTCGATGATGAATTGATTAAGAGTTGTAACTTTTTGTATCATTTCTATTGGTTTTCATAAGTTTGCAGCAAAATTATAATTAACAATCTGCAAATGCAAACGTTTGAGGAATAATTCTCACAAGGAAATCAGTACACCGCTTTAATTTTTCGGATTTTATATAAAGTTATCCTCCCCCCTATTCTGCCCCCTTTTGGAAACAATTCGATCAGATTCAGCAAAAAAGGTCCGTCCCCGTGGGGGAAATAATTATTATAAACAAATACATCGGAGAAATAATTTTCAAAATAAATTTTACATACAGCTTTAATATTCTGAACTTTATACAAACGTATTCATTCCTCTATTCTCTCCCCCCTTAGAAGCGATTCGATCAGATTCAGCAAAAAAGGTCCGTCCCCGTGGGGGAAATAATTATTATAAACAGATACATCGGAGAAATAATTTTCAAAATAAATTTTACATATAGCTTTAATATTCTGAACTTT
>NZ_JH594596.1:1648891-2053093 GCF_000243215.1 Odoribacter laneus YIT 12061
CGTGGGGGAAATAATTATTATAAACAGATACATCGGAGAAATAATTTTCAAAATAAATTTTACATATAGCTTTAATATTCTGAACTTTATACAAAGGTATTCTCTCCTCTATTCTCCCCCCTCTTAGAAACGATTCGATCAGATTCAGCAAAAAAGGTCCGTCCCCGTGGGGGAAATAATTTTTACAATACTTCCCGAATATGTTTGTAATTGGAATGAATGGTATCTATTATTTCCCGGCTTTTCCCACTCATCAATAATTTATACATGGACCGTACAAAACCGGTCATCTGAGCCCATTCCACTTTTGGCGGCATAGCTAAAGCATCTGGGTCGGTCTTGATATCGACTAATACCGGACCTTCTCTTTTAAATACCTCTTTTAAAACCGGCATGACCTCCCCCGGAGCTAGTATACTATACCCTGGAATTTCCATGGCTTCAGCTACCCGGCTATAATCCGGATTTAACATATCAGTCTGCCAATCCGGTAGCCCGGCCACCTCCATCTCCAATTTTACCATTCCCAACGCCCGATTATTAAAGACAATGATTTTTATAGGAAGATGATATTGTACAATGGTACTCAAATCACCCAACAACATCGATAATCCCCCGTCCCCACACAAAGCCACCACCTGCCGGTCCGGAAAAGCCAAGGCTGCCCCGATAGCCTGCGGCATAGCATTCGCCATGGAACCGTGATTGAAGGATCCCAGCATTTTCCGTTTTCCGGTAGCCTGTAAATAACGGGCTCCCCATACGCAGGTCATCCCCGTATCGACGGTAAAGATTGCATTTTCCTTGGCTAATCCGTTGATGATAGACATGACAAATTCCGGATGAATACGTTCCTCACTCCCCCTTTCTTCTACATAAGTGTTCAACCGTTTTCTCACTTTTGCATAATCCGCCAACTGTTTTTTCAGGAAAGAATCGTCGGCATGCGGTTCTATCAGAGGAATAAGAGCCCGCAAGGTCGTTTTTATATCCCCGCAAAGCCCCATCTGTATTTTAGCTCTCCTCCCCAATCGCTCCGGATTGATATCCACTTGCACGATTGTATTGTGTTCCGGCATAAAAGAAGCATAAGGGAAATCCGTACCCAACATGAGGAGCACCTCCGCCTCATGCATACTATCATATCCGGAAGGCATTCCCAACAAACCCGTCATTCCTACTTCATAAGGATTATCGTACTGGATTTCCATTTTACTTTTAAATGAATAGGCTACCGGAGCATTTAAAAGTCCCGCCAACTCCACTAACTCATCGTGGGCATCTTTTGCACCTATGCCACAAAATAAAGTGATCTTGACCGCATGATTTAAAAGAGAAGCCAATTGCTGCAGTTCCCCTGGAGAAGGACAAATTTCAGCGGGAGCAGGAAAAATACAAGGAGAAGATAATCCCTTATCGGTAGCAGCTGAGGCCAAATCTCCAGGTATCCCGATGACAGCGACACCCTTACGGGTCAAAGCTTTCTGCATAGCTGCCTGCAACATCCGGGGTGCCTGTTCCGCAGTAATAGCCAGCTCGTTGTAAAAACTACAATCGCTGAATAATTTCAATGTATTGGTTTCCTGAAAATAATGGGTCCCGAATTCCTCCGAAACAATCGTCGAAGCAATCGCAATCACAGAAGCTCCCGAACGATGAGCATCATATAAGCCATTTATCAAATGCACATGACCGGGACCGCTACTTCCCCCACAGCAACCCAAACCACCGTGTAACTGAGCTTCCGCCCCCGCCGCAAAAGCCCCGGTCTCCTCGTGCCGTACATGTATCCATTGAATCTTTCCATTGCGCCTGACCGCATCATTTATCTGGTTTAAACTATCCCCTGTCACTGCATATATCCGTTTCACTCCGGCTTCAACTAACATTTCTACAATTTGTTCCGCTACCTTCTTTTCCATAATTATTGGTTTTATATTCCTATAAAACGCAATAAACCCAAAAATGTTAGGGAAACGGAAATTTTCACATTTTCAATTTTTCATTTGGACAATTCAAAAAACAATTCTATTTTTGTCCCGCCAATCTAAAATAGATTTTAAAAGGCGGTATCGTCTAGGGGTCAGGACGCAAGATTCTCATTCTTGAAACCCGGGTTCGATTCCCGGTACCGCTACCAGAGGTCCGTTTATACGGACCTCTTTTTTATCGGCCGGAAAAAACCAGAGGCAGAAATACGTGAAAGTTTAAATTCGAAGAAAAGATTCAGATCTTAATTTTCAATTTTTGACCAGGGCGGATATCTTTTACTTTACTTTCGCTAATACCGTTCCAACGCATGATATCTTTATTGGAAACTCCCGGATATTTTTTGGCGATAGACCAAAGATTTTCTCCCTTTTTAACCGTATAGTATACAAATTCGCCGTCTATCGTTTCCACTTTCGGCGCATCCGTCTCATTGGTTACCTTACCGACATAAGTGGCCTTATTTTTATATTGGTTGGCTTTTTTAGCCGATACATAAATCACCAATTTTTGTCCGACCCGTATGGTCATCTTCCGGTTCAGATTGTTCCAATATTTCAAATCAGCTAAGCGTACATTAAATTTAGCGGCAATTGCTCCCGGCACATCTCCACTCTTTACAGTATATACCAAACGGGCTTTATCTCCAGAAACTCCACTTACATAAGCATACTTTTTAAACCGTTCGTTGGGATTTGCCGTACGGTCGCTGTCGTCAAAGTATACCTTTCTTTTGTAGGCAAATATGGAATCCTGATTATCGATAAAACCGGACACATAATTATACGGCATTTTCAAAACATAAGCTTTCCCGAAACCGGCCGGAATAATATCCTTAATATACTGCGGATTAATATCTCTCAATTCCTCCACCGACACCTCCATATTTTTACAAATCTGATCGAAATGCAAAGCCTTCTCGATAATCACAGTATCACATAAACGGGGTAAAGTACTCTCTATCGGGTAAATATTATGCTCTTTATAATAATTAAATGAATACATGGCAGCAATAAAAGCCGGCACATACCCGCGTGTTTCCCGGGGTAAATGATAATAAATATCCCAGTAATTTTTCTTACCTCCGGAACGGCGAATAGCCTTATTTACATTTCCGGGACCGCAATTGTAGGCAGCAATCACCAGTATCCAGTCCCCATAAATATTATAAAGATCTTTCAGATAACAGATAGCAGCTTCCGTAGCCCTTGCCGGATCATAACGTTCATCGATATAGGAGTTAATCTCCAATTTATACATTTTACCGGTAGGATACATAAATTGCCATAATCCGCAAGCTCTGGCCCTGGAACGGGCCACCGGATTCAACGCACTTTCAATTACCGGTAAATATTTCAATTCCAAAGGCATTGAATTCGCCGCCAGAACTTCCTCAAACAAAGGAAAATAATATTCACTCAATCCCAGCATGGTAGCTAGCTGCTGACGCTTTTTCACCGTATACAATTCTATAAAATTCCGGACGATATTGTTATAAGACAATGTAATGGCAGAATTTAATGAATCCAGACGATATAAATAAACAGAATCCGGAAAGTAAGGAACCTGCCTGAAATTTTCCATTAAGAAAGTCGAATCCACATATTCCATTTCCCGCTGAAATTCCTGGGACCACTGAGTATAAGATTCGTCAATTGTGCGAATAAACGAATCCGCAATACTATCCCGAAGAGATTGTTCTGTAACCAACGTATCGTTCGATATACTTCCCTGAGCCTTTCCCATCGAACTGATTCCTAACAACACCAACACAACAAATAAACGCACCATTATCTTTCAGATTAAAAATTTAAAGTTAAAGTGAGACCGACCGAATTTCCGTTTGCAGGCGTATAAAACGCATTCGGTTGAACATTAAAGCTCAGGTCTTCATTGATTTCAAAATCGTAAAAATGAGCCGATACACAAGCCTCAATTACTTGTATAGCATAGATAGCCCCCATTGTAATATAAAGTAAATCCCGGTTTCGTTTAAAACTGTCTTTCTTATTTTTCAATTGAGTTTGAAAATTCAACTGCTGCTGGGGGGTAAAATTCTCAACCCCTCCTCCAATATACACTTTATCCCAGGAAGGATTTTGAGGATAAGGCAAATCAGGATCTTCGGCTTTAGCCTCAATATATAAAGTATAGTCGATAAAAGCTGTTTTATATTTTTTAAATTGCTTACTGTTCCAACTCAAGCCGTATACAGTAGCTCCCACTCCTCCGTATAAAATGGGCAATTTCCACCACCAGCCTTTTTTATTGTAGATCTGACCTGCCCCAGGCAATGCCAAAGCCAGAATAGTAGCCTTATGAGGAGAATGCGGTTTTTTATTTATAACTTCCTGAATTGAAAGTGTATCCGCTGCCACAAATAGTGTGTCAGGTTGGGGAGGAACATACTGAGCCCTAATTTCTATTCCCAGTACACAGATGAATAATATCAATAATAACTTCTTCACGTTCTCCGATTATCCTCCGACTTTATCCAGTAAACCAATAATTTTTTCCAGTTCGTCGTCCGATTTAAAACTGATCACTATCTTCCCTTTTCCGGTTTCGTTCCGTTTCAATTCGACTTTGGTATTAAATCGCTGAGCCAAATGTTTCTGCAAAGCAATATAATCCCCGATTTCCGTTTTTTTCCGAGAAAGAGTTCTTTCTTCTCCTTCCGTTTTCGGATTTGCTAATTCCCGAACGATTTCTTCCACTTTTCTGACAGAAAAATCATACTTCAGAATTTGTTCGAAAATCATAAACTGAGTTTCCGGATCTTCAATGCCGATAATTGCCCTGGCATGCCCCATACTGATCTTTTTATCCCGGATGGCCAATTGTATCGGCGCCGGTAACTTCAAAAGTCTCAGATAATTGGTAATAGTCGTTCTTTTTTTACCTACCCGTTCACTCAATCCGTCCTGAGTCAATTTACATTCATCCAATAAACGCTGATAACTGATAGCTACCTCTATTGCATTCAAATCTTCCCGTTGAATGTTTTCGATCAAAGCCAATTCCAGCAAACTCTCGTCTTCGGTTTTACGGATATAGGCCGGAATCGTTTCTGCTCCTGCAATTTTAGAAGCACGGAAACGCCGCTCTCCGGCGATTATCTCATATTTACCCTCCTCTATAGCCCGTACAGTGATAGGTTGTACAATCCCTATCGACTTTATTGAAGCAGCCAATTCATTCAAAGCTTCCTCGTCAAATTCCGTCCTGGGTTGAAAAGGATTCGGACGAATATCTTCCAATCTCAGCTCTTGAATAGCAGCAACAGCTTCCGGCCGCTGCTTGGGATCTTCAGCCGCATCTGTAATCAGCGCTCCTAAACCTCTTCCCAATGCACTTCTTTTTACCATATTTCTAACATTACAACAGCTTTACACTATATCTTAAATTCCTTAAAAGATTATTTCTTCTTTTAGCCACACGGTATTTTCTTTATCTGAATGTTTCGGTTTTCTTTTTATTCCTCGTTGTTTTTCCGTAATAATTCTTTGGCCAGATTCAGATAATTTACCGTCCCCCGGCATTCTGCATCATAAAGGATAACAGGCTGTCCGTAACTGGGCGCTTCCGCTAATTTTGTATTCCGCTGGATAATCGTTTCAAAAACCATATCTTCAAAATGCTTCTTTACCTCAGCTGCCACTTGATTGGACAATCTTAAACGAGCATCGTACATGGTCAGGACAAATCCCTCTATTTCCAATTCAGTATTCAAGCGTTTCTGGATAATTTTAATCGTATTGAGTAATTTTCCCAACCCTTCCAAAGCCAGATATTCACATTGAACCGGAATAATGACAGAATTAGCAGCCGTAAGAGAATTAACCGTAATTAAACCCAAAGAAGGAGAACAATCGATAATCACATAATCGTAATTATCCCGGATCGAATTCAATATCTTGGATAAAACTTTCTCCCGATTTTCAAAATTAAGCATTTCCAATTCTGCTCCCACTAAATCAATATTAGAAGGCAACAAAAACAACCCTTCAATCTCTGTCTTTAAAATAGCTTTCTCCGGCTCCAATCCATCCACAATACATTCATAGATCGTCGCATTCTCCAACTCTTTTAACTCATACCCCAAACCAGACGTAGCATTTCCCTGCGGATCAGCATCTACTAACAAAACTTTTTTCTCCAGCACTGCCAAGCTAGCAGCCAAATTAACAGAAGTTGTCGTTTTCCCCACACCTCCCTTTTGATTGGCAACAGCAATAATCTTAGACATAAATATCCATTTTAATTATGTGGTAAAAATACACATAAAAAGATAAACCTCCCTTTTTTCCCTTTATTTTTTAATAACAATAGAGCGTTTTTTACTAACACTATCTAAAAATTTCATTTCTTTCCTTTTCACAAACTGTATGGCAGTAAAAACGAACCGAATGATCTGCAAATTTAAAATTGTTTGTTATTTTTATTATTTAAAAAGGAAAAAAGAAAAAGAAAAAAGCTTATTTTGAATTTTCATTTAACATCGTTTACAAAAAAATTTTATGAATTCATCTGATATTGTCTGTGAATTAAAAGCTGCCGGTAATCCGGAAAAAGCCCGTCATCTCTCTCATTTTTTTAAAACCGGCAAAGGAGAATACGGAGAAGGAGATCTTTTCTTAGGAGTTACCGTACCGGAACAAAGAAATATTGCCCGGAAATACCACCAAGCCCCTCCCGAAGTGCTGGAAGAACTGATCATTTCCCCCTGGCACGAATGCCGGCTGACCGCCTTGCTGATTTTAGTCTACCAATTTGAACACCGGAAAACAAAAGAAGAGCAGGAGAAATGCATTGATTTTTATATTACCCATACCGATTATATCAATAACTGGGATCTGGTGGACCTTTCCTGTTATAAAATTCTGGGAAAATGGCTGGCAGACAAAGACCGTTCTCTCTTATACGACTGGGCCAGAGGCAATCATTTGTGGAAACAAAGAATCGCTATGGTCAGTTGTATGCATTTTATCCGGCAAGGAGATTTTAAAGACGGATTAGCCATAGCAGATATATTACTGCAACATTCCCACGATCTTATTCAGAAAGCAGTAGGCTGGCTCCTCCGGGAAATCGGTAAAAAAGATAAACAGACCCTGACGGACTTTCTGGCGAAGCGGTATAACCGAATGCCCCGGACCGCCCTCCGTTATGCGATCGAACGCTTTCCCGAAGAAGAAAGGAAAAGCTATCTGATCCGCAATTTTAAATCGGAGCGTCCCAACAGTTAAAGAATGAACAGCCACATTGCCGGATTCAGGCTTTACGGATTAAGGAAAGCAACTTCCCGATTGTCATCGTAATCCGAACCCAAGGTTCGTTAAACCGTGAGTTGCCAGACGAATGTCAAGCCAGTAGAAAGTATCGTTACCCCTCTCCGCATTTAAACATTTATCCACTTGAACATTTCTATCAAATCCATAATTTTAATACCTTTGCTCCACATTCAGTATATTCAAATTTATGATCAGTTATTTACAAGTAGAAAATTTAAGTAAACGTTTCGGCGAACAATTATTATTTGAAAACATCTCTTTCGGTATAGGAAAAAACCAAAAAGTATCCCTGATTGCCAAAAACGGGATGGGCAAATCCACTCTCTTACAAATTATTGCCGGAAAAGACAGTCCGGAATCCGGAAGCGTTATTTTCCGTAACGATATTACAATTGGCTATTTAGAACAAAATCCCGCCCTCCAAGAGGAAAACACGGTTTTTGAAGAAGTTTTCAGTTCCGATTCTCCTATCTTAAATCTGATCAAAGCCTATGAAAAAGCTGTGGCTCAAAATGACCTCCGGCAACTGGAAGAATTACTTCCCCAAATGGATACTTATAATGCCTGGGATTACGACAATACCATCAAACAGATTTTATCGGAGCTCAAAATAAACACTTACGAAAAAAAGATTGCCCACCTGTCCGGAGGACAGCGAAAAAGAGTGGGCCTGGCTAAAGTTCTGATCAGCAATCCGGACTTTCTGATTCTGGATGAACCGACCAATCACCTCGATATCGAAATGACAGAATGGTTGGAAGAGTATCTGGAAAAATCGAATGTAACCTTACTGATGGTTACCCACGACCGATATTTTCTGGATCGGGTGTGTTCCCACATCATCGAAATCGATGAATTCGGACTTTTCACTTACGAAGGAAATTATTCGTATTATTTGGAAAAACGAGCCCAACGGATTGAAACCCGGAATGCAACCATAGACAAAGCCAAAAATCTGCTTCGGACAGAGCAGGAATGGATGCGTCGTATGCCACAGGCCCGTAGTCACAAAGCCCGTTACCGCATCGACAATTTCTATAAAATTAAAGAAATCGCTTCCCAGAAAACCGATGAAAAAACATTGGAACTGGACATCAAAGGCCAGCGTTTAGGAAAAAAAATCCTGGAACTGGAACATATCAGTAAAAGTTTTGAAAATCATACTCTGATTCAGGATTTCTCTTACAAATTTGTACGGGGTGAAAAAATCGGAATCGTCGGAAAAAATGGAATCGGAAAATCAACTTTTCTGAATATCATCACTCAGAATTTAGCTCCCGACAGCGGCACAATCGAAATCGGGGAAACCGTGGCATACGGATATTATAAACAATCCGGGATACAATTTCAGGAAACAGACCGGGTAATCGACATTGTAAAGAATATAGCAGAACGTATCGATTTGGGAAACGGGCGCGTCTTATCCGCTTCTCAATTTCTGGAATATTTTCTCTTTACCGATAAACAGCAATATTCCCTGGTTGAAAAATTAAGCGGAGGGGAACGCAGACGCCTCTATTTACTTACAGTCCTGATGCGTAATCCCAATTTTTTAATTCTGGATGAACCGACAAACGATTTGGACATTGTCACCCTAAATGTGCTGGAAGAATACCTGAAAAGTTTCAAGGGCTGCCTGCTTATCGTTTCACACGACCGTTTTTTTATGGATAAAGTTTCCGACCGGATTTTTGCCTTTGAAGGGAACGGAATAATCAAGGATTTCCCCGGGAATTATACTCAATATAAGAATAAAAAAGAGGAGGAAGAAGAACAACGGCAGAAAGAACAAAAAAAACAAACAACTCAGCAAGCTGCCGTACAACCTTCCGGGCCAACTGACAAAACGCAAAAGCGAAAACTCAGTTATAAGGAAAAGCTGGAAATGCAGCAACTGGAACAAGAAATAGAGCAATTGAATACAGAAAAGACCGATATAGAAACGGCCCTCAATTCCGGAACACTATCCAACGACCAATTGTTACAACAATCCCAACGGATAGCAAAAATTATTGAATTGCTGGATGAAAAAGAAATGCGCTGGCTGGAACTAAGCGAAATATAAATCACGAATTTCGGTTCATTTTCATATTTTTGGATAGATAAATAGAATGCAGGAAATTATCAAAGAATTTTTAAAAACTCATCGGATCCCGGAAAAAGCAAAATTTATAATTGCCGTTAGCGGGGGACCGGATTCTATTGCGCTTTTGCATCTGTTTAAATACCTCAATCTGAACATTCTCGCTCTCCATTGCAATTTCGGCCTCAGGGGCAAAGAATCCAATAGAGACGAACAATTCGTCAAGCGTTTTTGCGACTTGTACGGTATTTCCCTTAGTGTAAAACAGTTCCAGACAAACCGTTATGCTGAAGAAAAAGGAATTAGCATTGAAATGGCTGCGCGGGAATTGCGCTATGAATGGTTTCGGGAAATGAAAAACAAAAAAAAGATGGATTATATCGTCACCGCTCATCATGCTGACGATCTGGCCGAAACTATTTTTATCAATATCTGCCGCGGCACCGGTCTAAAAGGACTCACCGGGATCAAACCCGTCAACGGTGATCTTTTACGTCCCCTCCTGGATTGCTCCCGCACAGATATCCTGCAGTATATCGAACAACACCAACTGGGATTCCGCACAGATTCTACCAACAATTCGCTGGAATTTGTCCGGAATAAAATCAGACATAAAATAATTCCGGTATGCAAGGAAATTAATCCCGCTTTTCTGGATATCATCCGGGAAAATTGCGAAATCCTAAAGGAAACCGAAGAAATCTATACCTATGCTATCGAAAAACTGAAAAAAGAAGTTACCGACTATAAGAACGGAGAAGTTCTCCTCCATATCCAAAAAATACTGGCCTCTCCGGCCCCCTATACTCTATTGTATGAAATACTGAAACCTACCGGTTTTAATAAAACCCAGGTCCGGGATATCCTGAATAGCAGTGAATCCACTCCGGGAAAACAATTTATATCCGGAAAATTTATCCTTACAAAAGGAAGAGATTATTGGAGACTTTTCGAATCGCATTCCACTCCCTTTATCCCTCTGCAAATCGAACAGCCAGGAAACTATGAAATCAATGGAATTCCCTATCGGTTCGAACTTGTCCCCGCCGGAAGTCCCCTCCCTACTAACCCTGCTATCGCTTGTCTGGATGCCGATAAGGCCATTTTTCCCCTCACCATCCGCTCCTGGGAAAAAGGCGACCGCTTCTGTCCCCTGGGTATGAAAAAACTTCAAAAAAAATTGAGCGACTTTTTTACAGACCTAAAATTCAGTCCCAAACAAAAAAGGGAATGCCTGCTCTTACTCTCCTCCAATCAAATTGCCTGGGTAATCGGTTACCGTATAGACGACCGCTTTAAAACAGGTCCGCTTACTCGACGCATCCTTAAAATTTATCCGCTCCAATAGCTTTTTTATTTCTGCTAATTCATTTTTTCATTAAAACAACTAATTTTTTAGTTAAAAGTTTTCATGTTTCTGCATTAAATTCTAAATTTGTCAATATAAACAAGATTACAAAAAAGGAACTGAATCCTATTTTGGAATTTCAAACTTTATCAGGAATGAAAAGTATTGTATTATTAGCGACATTTTTCCTTTTCCAACAAGTCTATTCCCAAGAAAAAAGACAGGCAGAACTCACGCTGACGGAACATTTGAATTTGCAGGAAGTCATTACGTTAGCCCGGCAGCGTTCCACAGATGCCATTCTTTATCGGCATCAATTTCTGAGCGCATATTGGCAATACCGTTCTTTTCGGGCAGAGCTCCTTCCTTCTCTCAATTTAGGTTTGGTCGCTCCGAATTTCAGTCATAGTTTGGTGGCCCTTCAAAACTCCGAGACCGGGGAATATAAGTATGTACAGGACTATGCCATGCGAAACAGTGTAAACCTTTCCATCGACCAGAATATTGCTGCTACCGGAGGTAAAGTAGCCTTGTATTCCAGTCTGGAGCGTTTGGATCAGTTTGAACCCCAGCGTTATCATCTTTATAATACCAATCCGGTCAGTATCACTTATACCCAACCGATATTCGGGAGTTTCAATAAACTAAAATGGGATAAAAAAATAGAACCGGAAGCTTATGAAAGAGCGAAAATAAATTATCTGGAAGCCATGGAAGGCGTAACGGTAAAAGCAGTAGATCTTTTTTTTACTTTAGTCAGTGCCCAGCAAAAAATGAAGATGGCCCGGACAAATTATCAAAATACGGAAAAGAATTACCACATTGCTCAGGAAAGATTTAAAATCGGGACGGTCACTCAAAACGATCTTATGCAATTGGAGCTACGCATGCTTAACGACGGAATGACGATCAGCCAGATGGAGACAGAAGTAAAAACTGCCCAATTTGAGCTGGCTTCTTTTTTAGGTTATCCCCAATCCGGAGTGAATTTTGAATTGACGCTTCCCGAAACAATTCCCCCCCTGAATCTCAATTATTCAGATGTATATGAATTGTCGATCCGCAATACGTCTTTTAAGCTGGATCAGAAAATTCTACTATTACGGGCCGAAATGGCCATTGCTCAGGCAAAAGCAAACCGGGGAGCACAAGCAGAATTTTTTGCCCAATTCGGGCTCAACCAGAGTGCCGCCGAACTGAATGGTAGCTACCGGAATCCTCAGGACCAGGAAAATGTCCGTTTAGGAATTCAAATCCCGCTTATGGACTGGGGTATGGGCAAAGGAAGAGTTAAAACGGCACAATCCCAGATGAACGTCATCCAAACCCAGATCAAACAACAACTGACCGATCACCAGCAAGATATAATGATTCGGGTACTCCAATTTAACAATCAGGCTACCCAATGCCGGATATCGGAAAAAGCAAATGAAGTAGCCCAAAAACGCTACGACCTCTCCATGGAATTATTTAAAAAAGGGACTTTAAGTGTATTGGAATTCAATACGGCACAAACCGAAAAAGACGAAGCGGTCAGCCGGTTTATTACGGAAGTATACAATTACTGGAAGTATTATTATTCCCTTCAGCAATCTACCTTATATAATTTCCTGGAAACCCGGAATATCTCGGAAGATTTTGACAAATTGATACAGAACTGAGCTCTCGGGGCCAGCTTATAAATATTTTACCTCTAAACCGAATGAAGATGAAATACCGGAACGTAAGATTATTTTTACTATTGATCATTTGCATTACCGGCTGCAAATCACCCGTACCACAGGAGGCAAGTGAAACCGGGCGAAAAAAATACGAAATAGAAAAAAATCCGGTCGATACGCTTATACTGCGCAAAAAAGACTTTCATAGTCAGTTGTTGAGTAACGGAAAGCTAAGAGCCCGGAACAAAAGTGTTTTAAAATTTGCAACCACCGGTATTGTACGTCAATTAAATGTTAAAAACGGAAGTGCGGTCGCTGCAGGAGAGATCATTGCCGTATTGGACACCTGCGAGGCGGCTCTTCAATGGGAACAAGCACTTAACCAAATGGATAAAGCATCCATCGAACTGGAAGATAAATTATTGGGATATGGTTATAACATCAGGGATTCCCTGCAAATTCCTCCGGAAACGATGCGAATCGCCCGGATCCACAGCGGATATAACGATGCCTTAGCCCATTTACAAATGGCCCGTTTCCAACTGGATCAATGCACTTTAAGGGCGCCCGTCGGAGGAAAAATAGCCAATCTGCACACCCATTTACATGAATACCCGGAAGGGAACGAATTCTGTGAAATCATCAACGACCGTACCTTCGAAGTAGAATTTACGATTCTGGAAAACGAATTGAAAACCATTTATACCGGACAAAAAGTTTTAGTGGCCACTTTTACGAATCCGGATAAAAAATATCCGGGATATATCACAGAAATTAATCCGACAGTAGATGAAAACGGACAAATCAAGGTAATCGCTCAATTTCCAAACCCGGGGCATTTACTGGATGGGATGAATGTAAAAATACAGGTCGAAAGCATTATCCCCGGCCAGTTTGTCGTTCCTAAAAGCGCTGTGCTGATCCGTGACAATCAGGAAGTACTCTTCAGAATTAATGAAGAAGGGAAAGCCGACTGGACTTATGTACATATTGTAAGGACCAATAACGATAGTTATGTGGTGACTGCCAACCGGGAAAAAAGAGTAGAACTCAAGGAAGGAGATATTATTATTACCTCAGGCAATTTGAATCTGGCTCATGAGTCCCTGGTAGAAATTAAAAAATAAGGAAGGTATATCGCTTTTTATTAAAAACAAAAATCCTATGGTTGAATTTCTGATAAAAAGACCCATCGCAGTGACTATGTCCCTGATTGCCGTATTGGTACTCGGCATATTAGCTGCCAATTTCCTCCCTGTTTCTTTAATGCCGGAAGTAAAAATCCCGCAAGTTACGGTTCAGGTTACTGCAGAAAATCTTTCAGCCCGGGAATTAGATGCCACCGTGGTGAAACCTTTACGGAATCAATTGACTCAACTCAACCACCTGAAAAACATCCGGACAGAAACCCGGGATGGCAGCAGCACTATTTTTATGGAATTTGAACACGGTTCGGACATCGATTTTATATTTATAGAAGTAAATGAAAAAATAGACCGCACCACTCTCCCCAAAGACATAGAACGCCCCCGCACCCTGAAAGCAAATGCGACAGATATCCCGGCTTTCTATCTCAATCTCACCCTGAAAGAGAATATTCCTCAACAGACAGCAGACATACAGAAATTCATAGAACTAAGTAAATTCGGCCTTTCGGTTATCTCTAAGCGAATCGAACAAATTCCGGAAGTAGCCATGGTCGATATCAGCGGACAAATCCTTTCAGAAATTTCAATTATCCCGAACCTCCCCAAACTGCAAGCCCTCCACATAGAAGTAGCCGATTTGGAAAAGGCTATTCTGGGAAATAATATCAATTTGGGAAACCTGACCATCAGAGATGGGGAATATCAGTACAATATCCGTTTTTCTTCTACCCTGACCCAAAAAGAAGATATCGAAAATGTATATTGTAAAATCAACGGCCGTTTGTACCAAATTAAAGATCTGGCCCAAGTCAAGGAAGTTCCCCAAGGACAGATCGGTTTTGTAAAATCAGACGGGAAATCCGCTCTTACCTTGGCCATTGTCAAGCAAGCCGATGCCCGTATGTCCGATCTGAAAAAAGAAATTCACCAACTGACGGAAACTTTTCGGAAGGACTATCCCCACATCGATTTTACCATCACCCGCGACCAAACGGCTCTATTGGATTATTCTATCGACAATCTCACCCAAAATCTACTGGTGGGTATTCTGCTGGCTTGTCTGGTTATCTTTTTCTTTATGCAGGACTTCCGCTCTCCCCTTCTCATTACCTTGACCATCCCGATCTCACTGATTATTACCCTGCTTTGTATGTTTGTCACTCGTATTTCCCTAAATGTTATTTCTTTATCCGGTATCGTACTCGGAGTAGGGATGATGGTCGACAATTCCATTATTGTCATCGATAATATCACACAGAAGTGGGACAAAGGCGAAAAACTGAAAACTGCTGTCATCAAAGGAACAAACGAAGTTTTTACTCCGATGTTAAGTTCTGTACTTACGACTTGTTCCGTTTTTATCCCCCTTATCTTTATGAGCGGTATTTCCGGAGCTCTGTTTTATGATCAGGCAATGGCCGTCACAATCGGCCTGTTCTCTTCCCTGGCTGTATCCCTCATCGTTATTCCGGTTTATTATTATAGGTTTTATAAAAAACAGGAAAAACGCTCCCGTAACCGTTTCCTGTCCCGCTTCCATCTGATGGATTATGAGAAAATATATGAAAACGGACTGAAATGGATTTTCCGCCATCAGGTCCTGACCTGGGGCATTCTAATCGGAATGATTGCTGGTAGCTGCGGAATTTATCTGGTAATTGAAAAGAGAAAATTTCCTCCTATCACGCAAAACGATTTGCTGTTGAATATCGAATGGAACAAACGTATCAATGCAGTTGAAAATGAGAGGCGTACTTCCCGCCTGACCGATCATCTAAAGCCTTTGCTTTCACAATATACAGTCATGGCCGGTAGTCAAAAGTTTCTGCTTTCACACACCAAAGAGAATTCAGTATCCGAAGCCATTGTGTACTTGAAAACCGTCCATCCCGACAGTATTCCGGTTTTAAAAGAAAAAATCCGCTCTTATCTGGAAAATAATTATCCGGAAGCCCTTTATTCTACAGAAAGTTCCGGAAATATTTTCGATATGATTTTTGCCGAAAAAGAACCGACTTTAGTAGCCCGGATCCGAAGTATAAACGGGAAATCCCCGGAACCCGATCTACTCAATCAATTACTCCGTTCCATCCGGGATAAACTCCCCTCCATACACATCGAACCGGTAGCCTGGCAAGAAGTTGTACAACTCCTCACCCAACCGGATCTGATGACCTTGTATGGGATTGATTATAACCGCCTTTTCTATAAATTGAAAAGTGCTTTCAACGAAAACCGTATCTTTTATATGAACGAAGGCGAATATTCGATTCCCGTACTTCTCGGCGAGGAAGAAAAAACGCTCCAACATATCCTTCGCACTACCACGGTAAAAAATGATGCAGGAATCGATATTCCACTTTCTTTACTCCTCAGGGAAAACCGGATCAACGACCTGAAAAACATTATCTCCGGAGCGGAAGGTGAATACTATCCGCTTCAACTGGAAGTAAAAGAAAAAAACATTCCGGATATTACACAACAAATCACAGCGGTTGTGGCAGCCGACCGGAATTTCGAAGTGAGCTTCAGCGGAAGTTACTATTCCAACCGGGAAATGATAAAAGAACTATCCGCCATCCTGGTTGTTTCTCTGCTATTGCTGTATTTTATCCTGGCGGCACAATTCGAATCGCTGATACAACCTCTCATCATCTTGTCTGAAATCGGCATCGATTTATTCGGAGCTCTTTTCCTGCTCTGGATTTGCGGTTCCAGTATCAATATTATGTCGATGATCGGCATTATCGTGATGTGCGGAATCGTGATCAACGATTCTATTTTGAAAGTGGACACCATCAACCGATTACGCAAAGAAGGCAAAGGCTTGCTAAAAGCAATCCTCATGGCAGGCAACAAACGGCTTAAACCGATTATAATGACCTCCCTGACTACGATATTAGCAATACTCCCTTTTTTATTTACCGGGAATTTAGGGGCCGATCTGCAATTTCCGCTTTCACTGGCCATTATCGGAGGTATGACAGTGGGAACAATCGTAAGTGTTTATTTTATTCCCCTGGGGTATTATTATATATACAAAATCCGTCAGAGCTAAAAAGAGAAAAAGACTGAACGCATGAATCAAGAAAAAGTAAATCCCGTAAAAACGAAGCAGAAATTCTCTTCTTTTTCTGTCATTCTGACGATGATAGCCCTTATGATCATCGGAGCAAGTCTGATTCCCAAATTGAATATCCGTTATACTCCCTCTCTGCAACAACAGGAATTAACGCTTACTTTTTACTGGTACGGCGCCTCTGCCCGGGTCATTGAACAAGAAGTTACTTCAAAAATTGAAGGAGTATTGGCATCTATCAAAGGAATTCAGGAAATGCGTTCTTCAACCGGAAAAGGATGGGGACAAATAACCCTTGAAATTAAAAAAAAGGAAAATGTGGATGCTATCCGTTTTGAAACCGCAACCCTCATCAAACAGATATATCCCCATTTACCGGAAAAAGTAACCTATCCGAATTTCTCCACCAATGTCTCAGGAGATCAAATGCAAACGCTCCTTTCTTATACGTTAAATGCTCCGTACTCCACTTCCCAAATTCAGCAATATGCGGAAGAACACATCCTGCCTGTTATCTCCCGCATCGAAGGAATAAACGATGTGAGTATTTACGGAGCTACGCCTTATGAATGGGAAATCCGCTTCCACCCGAATAAATGTGAAGCCCTGGGTCTTACTGCCCAGGATATCGCCAAAGCCATTGATGCTTTTAATGCCGAAAACATAGTGGGACTCATACCGGAACAAACCAGCGCCCGGGATACTCTTCCCGTCCGGGTAATCCTGGTTAATCCTGCTCTCCACAAAGTATCCAACCGGAATCCGGAAGAGCAAAATACCTTAACTGATACCCGGATATGGGAAAATATACCCCTCACCAATAACAAGGGAAGAATTATCTATCTCCGGGATATCGCAGAAATCCAATATAAAGAACAATTACCCAACCGATATTACCGGATTAACGGTCTGAACAACATCAACCTTTCTATCCATGCCGAAAAACAGATCAATGCCCTGGAAGTAACAGCCAAGGTCAAAGAGGAAATGAAAAAACTATCCGCCCATTTTCCGGAAAATTATTCCACTATCATCGCCTACGATTCTTCAAAAGAAATCGAAAAAGAATTGAATAAAATTTATGTCCGCACTCTTATGTCCACTCTCATTCTGCTGGCATTCGTTTATCTGGTAAGCCGGAAATTACGTTATCTTTTCCTTATCGTCATTACCTTACTGGCCAATATCCTCCTCGCTTTTATTTTCTACAAATTATTTCAACTGGAAATTCACCTGTACTCCATGGCCGGTATCACGGTTTCCCTGGGCCTGATCATTGATACCAGTATCATTATGATCGACCACTACAATTACTACCGTAACCGCAAAGCTTTTCTGGCTATTCTGGCTGCTCTTCTGACCACCATAGGAGCTCTGATTATCGTATTTTTCCTACCGGAACAAGAAAGAGCCAACCTGGTGGATTTTTCCTCCGTCATCATCATTAACCTCACTGTTTCCCTCTTCATTGCCCTTTTGTTTATTCCGGCTTTAGTGGATAAACTTCCCATGAAATCCCGAACAGGCAAAAAATTATTCCGGTCCCGCCGACGACTGGTGCAATTTACCCAAGGATACGGCAAATTCATCCGTTTCAGTCGCCGTCCCCTTCTGAAAGGAATATTTCTCGTATTCATCCTGCTCTGTTTCGGTATCCCGCTCCATCTCCTACCCGAAAGACTAAAAGATACGGCCGGCAAAGACCGACAAGGCTTTTTTCCGGCTTTATATAACAAAACATTGGGCAGTCGTTTCTATCAGATGACCCTAAAACCGAAACTCGAACCCCTACTGGGAGGAAGCCTGCGACTGTTTACGGAGCATGTATTCAACACCAATTACTACAGCGATCCCCAACGTACCCGTCTCTATGTAAGGGCAAACATGCCGGAAGGCTGTACTGTACATCAGCTCAATGAGGTACTATTAAAAATGGAAAATTTTCTCAGTCAATACGAACAAATCGAAACTTATCAAACGTACGTACTCGATTATAATAACGGAGGCATTATCATCACCTTCCAGCCGGAATTTGAAAGCAGCAGCTTTCCCCATACTTTGCAGGAAGCCCTCGTGTTGAAAGCAACGGATCTGGGAGGTGCTACCTGGAACGTATACGGTATGGGCCAATTCTTTTCCAACGCATTGGGATCCGGCTATAAAAGCAACCGGATTTCACTCAGCGGATATAATTACGATATGCTTTACAATTTTGCCCTGCAGCTGATCGACAGTCTTACCCGTAATCAAAGAGTTTCCGCTCCCGAAATCATGGGTTCAGACAACTGGAGAGTGAAAAATTTAAATGAATATTTCCTCCGCTTTAATTTCGAACGCTTTGCCCAACAAGAACTGACCCCTGCAAATTATTATGATTTCCTGACACAACAATTATACCGAAACAGCCTACAACCGGTTTTTATTTACGGCCAACAAACCCCGATTACCCTGGTATCCTCGGAAAATAAAGATTTTGACATCTGGCATTTGCAAAATGACATTATTACAATGAATAAACAGTCCGTCAAATTATCTGATCTCGGAAACATAGAAAAACGTCCCAGCGGGAATAATATTTATAAGAAAAATCAAGTTTATTCCCTTCAAGTGGCATACGACTTTCTGGGTCCTCACGAATTAGCCAAACGGGTTATGGAACGTGAAATCAAAAAACTAAACCTTCAGCTTCCTTTAGGATTTAAAGCCGAAAATAAATATTTATCTACCAATTGGAAACAACAATCCCAACCTTATATTTTACTTTTTCTGATTGTAATCATTATTTATTTCATTTGTGCTATTCTATTCGAATCTCTTTGGCAACCCTTTATCATTATCCTCATGATCCCCATTTCTTTTATCGGGGTATTTCTGACTTTTTACCTCTTCCAGTTTAATTTTGACCAAGGCGGCTTTGCCTCTTTTGTCCTCCTCTGCGGAATCGTCGTAAATGCAGGTATTTATCTTATCAACGAATATAATCTTACTAGTCAAAAGACCCGCCAAACCGGAATAAAAATCTATTTGAAATCGTATAACCATAAAATCATCCCTATTTTTCTGACAATTATATCCACCATATTAGGACTCATCCCTTTTGTATATTCCGGAGCTCAGGAAATTTTCTGGTTCTCTTTCGCAATCGGAGCCATGGGAGGTATGCTCTTCTCCCTTGTTGCATTAATTATCTACCTTCCCCTCTTGATGAAGTTTAAACCCCTTCTCCCAAAGGCTTTTTGATTTTATCATTTTTATTTAATCCGAAATACTTTGTTAAATTCTAAACAAACCTTCCTTTTGTTTAGAAAATTAATACATAACAACTTCATTATCAAATCTTAGTATTTCAAAATTAAGCAAAACAGCTCGATAAAAACGAACAAAATATTATCTTTGCTCCCTACAATTAAACTTATGACAATGAAGAAAACGGATCTATACAGAAATTTAAGCCCGAAAGAAATTCTCGCTTTACAGCAGCAGTACTGTACTTCAGACGATTGGAACCGGATAAAAGTTGCAGAAGATTTTACTCCTGAACATATTTGTCATGTTCGTTTTTCCGGCGACATTTATCTGGGAAAATTTCAGGATTCGTTCACCTTGGCAGGTGGATTGGTGAAACATTCCGGTCTTTTTCATGTGACCTTACACAACTGTTGTGTCGGGAACAATGTTTTGATTGAAAATATTCAAAATTATATTGCTAATTACGAGATTGGAGACAATAGCTTCATTCAGAATGTCAACTTGATTGTTACGGAAGGCAAGAGTTCTTTCGGAAACGGTGTTTTGGTTTCCGTACTCAACGAAACAGGAGGGCGTGAAGTTCCGATTTTCAATGATCTCTCTGCCCACTTAGCCTATATCGTAGCTTTATACCGGCACTATCCGATACTCACAGAAAAACTGGTACAATTCATTGATCGTTACGTAGAAACCCATAGCTCTGAAAAGGGACGCATCGGGAAAAACGTAAGTATTGTAAGTGCCGGAAGTATCCGGAATGTCATGATAGGCGATCATTGTACCATTGACGGGACATCCCGCCTAAAAAACGGAAGTATTAACAGTAATGTTTTAGCTCCGATATACGTAGGATACAATGTCGTAGCCGAAGATTTTATCATTTCTTCCGGTTCCCGTATTACGGACGGAGTGACCCTTATGCGTTGTTTTATCGGTCAGGCCTGTCATTTCAGTCATCTCTTTTCCGCCCATGATTCCTTATTTTTCAGCAATTGTCAGGGAGAAAACGGGGAAGCTTGCGCTGTATTTGCCGGCCCCTACACGGTAACCATGCATAAATCCAGTTTGCTGATTGCCGGAATGTTTTCCTTTTTGAATGCCGGCAGTGGCTCTAATCAAAGTAATCATCTTTACAAATTAGGTCCTATTCATCAAGGTATCGTAGAAAGAGGTTCTAAAACCACCAGTGATTCTTATATCTTATGGCCGGCCAAAATCGGAGCTTTTTCTTTGATTATGGGAAGACATGTGAATCATCCGGACACTTCAGATCTTCCTTTTTCGTATCTGATCGAAAAAAACAACCAGACTTATCTCGTCCCGGGTGTTAACTTAAGAAGTGTGGGTACGATCCGGGATGCGCTGAAATGGCCCAAACGAGACAAGCGGACCGATCCTCATCAGCTGGACTGTATTAACTTCAACCTACTCAGCCCTTATTCTATCCAGAAGATGTTAACCGGTATGGAAGTCTTGAATTCCCTCCGGCAAGTTTCAGGAGAAACTTCCGAAGAATACGCCTACCAAAGTGCACGTATAAAAAACAGCTCCCTGGAAAAAGGACTTGTCTTATACGCCAAAGCCGTTAACAAATTTCTGGGCAATTCACTAATCAAGCGTTTGGAAAAGATTTCATTCACTGCTGATTCTGAAATTCGTGCCCGCCTACAACCGAACAGTGAAAAAGGTCTAGGAGAATGGATTGATTTAGCAGGCCTGATTGCTCCTCAAAAAGAAATCGAAAATCTGATCCGGCAAATTGAAACGGGAGAAATCACCTCGGTAGAACAGATCAATAAAACTTTCGACACCCTACATCAACAGTATTACGAATTAGAATGGAACTGGGCCTGGCAAATCATCTGTAAGTGGTACGATGTTTCCCTCGACACCATCACCTCTTCCGATATTATTCGAATCGTCAACATCTGGAAGGAGGCTGTCATATCTTTGGATGAAATGCTCTATGCGGATGCCCACAAAGAATTTTCATTGACGGCCCAAACGGGATTCGGCATAGATGGCAACAGCCGGCAAAAACAAAAAGATTTCGAACAAGTAAGAGGAGGATTCGAAAATAATCCTTTCGTGGAAAACGTCCGCCGCCATATTTCCGATAAACGGGCTTTAGGAGACGAACTCATTGCAAGAATGGAAAAAGTCAAAATATCCTCCTTTATCCCCATCAGTGACCGGGAACGGATTGATATTTAGCTGTATCTTCAGCAAGTTATATCTATGCCACGACTTCTGAGAGCAAAAATATTTCTTTCAAGTATTGTCACTTTTTATAGGGGAAAAATCTACCTACCCTTCCACTGGAGAATATGCTCAGGACGTGATTAATTCTCAAATAGGTGACGAGTATGATATTTTTTTAGGAATATTATGGACTCGATTCGGTTCTAAAACGCTAAACTATGAATCGGGTACAGAAGAAGAGTTTTATCGGGCATTGGAACGCAATCAAAAAGCAAATAAAGTTCATATAATGATGTATTTTAATATTGAAGGAGTACCTTTGGACTCCTTAGATATTGAACAATACTCTAAAGTTAGATCTTTTCAGAAGCGAATAGCAGAATTAGGTTGTTATTATTTTACATATGTAGGTTCGGAAAACTTTAAAAATGATTTGCGTACTCATTTATATAAGGTTATAAAAAATTGGAATGTTAATAATACATCTTCGACAACAAATATGAATTTATCCAATTTGCCTGTAATTATAGAATCTACTGAGGACGAGGTGGTAGAATTAGGATTATTAGAGTTTCAAGATGTTTTGAACACGAAATCTGAAGAAGCCGTAAAAGCTTTAAATGAAATAACAGCTTC
Source organism: Odoribacter laneus YIT 12061 (assembly GCF_000243215.1). GTDB lineage: Bacteria > Bacteroidota > Bacteroidia > Bacteroidales > Marinifilaceae > Culturomica > Culturomica lanea. The sequence goes on from NZ_JH594596.1 coordinate 1,671,581, forward strand.
TACAGCTTGGATAGGTGAACAAATCTCCGAATATGCTCAGAAACTGAATATAATCAATGAACAAAAGCCTGTGAATCAAATTCAATTGGCTAAAGGTATAATCAATTCTTCTGCTAAAACGATGAATCAATATGCCATGAAGATCGAGCAACCTATTCAAAATTGGATTGCCTCTTTTGAGGAAATAGTAGGAGCTTTGAAAGGTTTATTACAAGTCTCTGATAATATTATTTCTGAAGAATCTTGGAGAGAAAATAAAGAAGCGCTGCATTTATTGTTAACTAATATAGATTCATCATATGAACAATTAGTAGAATTTTATAAATCGGTTAAAGGTTTACCAAAAATGACTCAATATATCATTCTAGCGAAGAAAAATGTTTGCTCAAAATTGAAACAATTATTAGATAGCACGGACAAATGCAAAATATCAGCTAATGAAATGATTGATTTAATTAATAAAAAATTATATGATATGGATAAATTATAAACGTACTATCATATCAGTCTGCTAGAAAATATCCTCCATTTTTGGGTGCACCTCTAAACTCTATTAAATCTTTATCTTGTAAAATCTTAATATATCGCATTGTCGTCCGCAAACTCTTACTTATGTGTTTACTGATTTGAGAAGCATTTAAACCAGGAGTTTTTGCCAGCAAATTGATAATGGCTTTTTCTTTCTCGTTTATAGTATCATTTACTATGCCTTTTACTATGCCTTTTACTATGTCATCGGCGACATTGTTTTTTGCTTGCCGTTTGAACATTACCGTAAACATCCCCTCCGTATGAAACTCCGGTTCAGACAGGTTGGCTTCTTTCATAGCTTCCTGCATACGGGGGATACCGGATGCTACCCTTTCGACCAAATGCATTCGGTTAAACAAGCTAAAGATTAATGGATTACGTGTCAGGCTCTTGTGTCCGAAATCTTTGGCTACGATAGGCAAAAGTCCTCCGGGATTGGAAACTTCTACCCGGTCATCAAACATTTCTATCGTAATGGTCGCTCCCTGTTCGTAATAATCACGATGGGAGAGGGCATTTATAATGGCTTCTTTAAATACCGTAAGAGGAATTTCCCAAATTTCTTTCCTCGGTCCCGCTCCTTCAATTTTATAGGCAACTTGCAGTTTACTTTCGAGCCACGCCATAGCCTGTAAATATTGTTGGTATAATGGACCGCCAAAGGTTTTATCATCTATGATATATACCTTAGTTGTTCCTTTGAAAAGAACACATCTTATTACGGCCTGTGGAAATTTCCGTTCGGGTTGTTTTCCAAAGAACATAGCTGCACCGTTCTTGGTTATTCCTTTGTCCGTAAATAGTTCCAAATTCTCAAATATCTGTTTGTTGGCAGTCGACGAACTTAGCTGTGCTTCCATGCGAAAGTCTTTTATCGCTTGTTCGTCCGCATCTGTATAGATATTGAACCAATCGCAAGGAATGTGGTCGAAAAATATTTTGTTGCACTCCTGAAAGAAGCTGCGCATCTCTTCGACAGTACGAAGTTTTTGCGAATTTGCGCCATCACGCACAAAAATAGAACCGGAAAATATATAAGGCTTGTCTTTACCTGACGGAACATCAATTACCCAAACTGTTTTATTGCCGATATTTACCGCATACATATCACAATGGAGAGCCGGAGATATTTCATGGATAGAGTCTTGAATGGCTGAACGTTTGTTATTCTCTAAATCTATACCAATGATCTGCCCGTTATCATCTACGCCAATGAGTAAATATCCTCCGTTTGCATTAGCGAAAGCGCAAATTTCCTCTGTGAGTTCACGAACTTTTGAAGGTACGCGGACTTTGAACTCTACCTTATAGCCTTCTCCGCTATCAATGAGTGATAGTATGTTTTCTACATTTGTCATAGATATTAATAAACATAATACAAAAATAGTTATTTATTTGGTAAACACTTCATTCATACAGTTTTATTTGTTGGCTCAACTGGAACGATAGGAAGACAAACTACATTTGTCCGGCAAGAAAATGGATGAGACTTTGGCCGTCTCTTGTGTACGGATAGAGGTAAGCTGGCCTGCAATATTTCTCGCGCCTGTAACCGGAAGGTCTCCCTGCATGAATGGGAAGATAAAGTAAAAAACTGTATACCGATTGCACGAGGGATGAATAGCTTGCCGGCAGAAGAGCATCTATACTAATACCCCGATAGAAGTGGCGGGAACCCTGGAAAGACCCTCAGGCGAAAAACTCATAACGCCACAGGAACCGGCCTTAGCCTATACTCAGAAAAATGACACTATTAGACCGGGAAAACAGATGCTTATGTATTTAATACCATTTTTCAATGAAACGAAATTAGGAAATTGAACCGATGACTCTGTTATACAACGCAACGTATTGTAAAATAAAGAAGTAGCCATTATGCAGGGAAACATTCAGGGATTTTTCAAACCGTCCTCCGAATAAATACCTATAGTTTACTTTAATCCTCTTTATTTTCGAAAATGAAAAATCCCTGAACTTCTTTGCATTCCAGCAATTTATATCGTTTTTCTTTTCCTAAAAGCGATGACAACCGAACTCTCAAACAGGAGGTATTCGGACAGCTAAACACTCAAAAGCGGAAGAAACAGCTGGAAGAATAAAAAGTCTTGACCCAAATCCAGGCTTTTTTCCTTTATTTTATTTAATTTCGCGTAAATTTTTTCTTTAAAGCGGAAAAATTGGAACAGGTTTTAATAAAGCTCCCATTATTGAGTCCTTACCGAGTGAAAGATCTGGACAAGGGGAACAAAAACAGCCTGAGTGCAGTGGTATAACTTATCATCCCAACATACTATGGCTTTATTTACAGACGAAGTATCAAGAACATTTGGGGAATATCTTCTTATTCCCGGCTTAACGACAAAACAGTGCATCCCGGAGAATGTCTCTCTGAAAACGCCGCTCGTAAAATTCGAAAAAGGTCAAAAACCTTTTATTGAATTGAACATACCTTTTGTATCGGCTATTATGCAATCGGTATCAGATTCGGGTCTAGCAATCGCATTGGCCCGTAACGGAGGACTATCTTTTATTTTCGGTTCCCAACCCATCAGTTCTCAAGCAGAAATGGTGAGGAAAGTGAAAAATTTCAAGGCCGGATTTGTCACCAGCGATTCCAATCTCACGCCCGAACATACGCTCGAAGACGTACTGAACCTTATCAAACGCACAGGGCACTCTACGATAGGGGTGACGGAAGACGGTACTTCCAATGGAAAATTGTTAGGCATTGTCACCAGCAGAGACTACCGTATCAGCCATGACAGTAAAGACAGCCGGATAAAAGACTTCATGACACCTTTCTCCAAACTCACTGTCGGGAAAGTAGGAATGACCTTATCGGAAGCAAATCAGTTGATCTGGGAACATAAATTGAATGCTTTGCCCATTATTGACCAGGACCAGAAATTGGTTTACTTCGTCTTCCGGAAAGATTACGACAGCCATAAAGAAAACCCCTATGAATTATCCGATGTTCACAAAAAATTGTTAGTAGGTGCAGGTATTAATACGCGGGATTACAAAGAACGGGTACCGGCTTTGGTAGAAGCCGGTGCAGATGTCCTTTGTATCGATTCTTCCGACGGCTATTCCGAATGGCAAAAAGAGACTTTGACCTGGATTAAGCAGGAATACAAGGGTAAAGTGTTGGTAGGAGCCGGCAATGTAGTCGACAAAGACGGTTTCTATTATTTAGCGGAAGCCGGTGCAGATTTTATAAAAGTGGGGATCGGAGGAGGATCGATATGCATCACCCGGGAACAAAAAGGAATCGGACGGGGGCAGGCGACGGCTCTTATCGATGTCGCTGCAGCCCGCAATGAATATGCTCAAAGGACAAACACCTATATCCCCATTTGCAGTGACGGAGGGTTGGTACACGACTATCATATGGTATTGGCTTTAGCGATGGGAGCCGATTTCTTGATGATGGGACGTTATTTTGCACGTTTCGATGAATCTCCTACCCGGAAGCTGACGGTAGGAAACCGCTTTGTAAAGGAATATTGGGGAGAAGGATCGAACCGGGCAAAGAATTGGCAGCGTTATGACATGGGAGGCACTGAATCCCTAAAATTTGAGGAAGGAGTGGATAGTTATGTTCCCTACGCAGGTAAAATGAAAGATAACCTTAACATTACTTTAGGAAAAATAAAAGCGACCATGTGCAGTTGCGGAGCGGTCTCTCTCCCGGAATTACAGAATACGGCGAAAATCACTCTCGTTTCTTCTACTTCTATTGTAGAAGGAGGTGCCCACGACGTCATTCTGAAAGAATAGTTGGGGAGAAAAGGGGAGTAAATCCCTTTTCAAACATTTGAGTAATCATTTTAAATCAGAGTAAGACATTTTTCTTACCTTTGCCGAAAATTAAAAAGGCGTATTATGGAGGAATGTATGGAACATCCGGAAAATTCACCGGAATACGAAGGATTAAAAGTTAACAAAGGAATAGAACAGCCGGATCCGATGAATCCGAATCTGGCCGCCCGGTTAAAAAATATACGTAAAAAAGCTTTAAGTATTGATGACTATGTAGAAGGGATACTAAAAGGGGACATCAATATTTTGAGTCAGGCGATTACGTTGGTAGAGAGTTCTAAAACGGAACACCAAGCGGTTGCACAGGAAGTCATAAAACGTTGCCTTCCCTCTTCCGGAAGCTCCATTCGCATCGGCATTACAGGAGTTCCCGGAGCCGGGAAAAGTACATTTATCGAAAGTTTCGGCAAATACCTTACCGGACAAGGGCATAAAATTGCTGTTCTGGCCATTGACCCCAGTAGTGAACGTTCCAAAGGAAGTATTTTGGGGGATAAAACCCGCATGGAAGAGTTATCGTGCGATCCGCATGCTTATATCCGTCCTTCCCCTTCTGCGGGTTCACTGGGAGGCGTAGCCCGGAAAACACGGGAAGCCATGATTTTATGTGAAGTAGCCGGATTTGATATTATTTTAATAGAAACGGTGGGGGTAGGCCAAAGTGAAACGGCTGTCCATTCCATGGTAGATTTTTTCCTGTTAATACAGATTGCGGGAGCAGGGGATGAACTACAGGGAATAAAGAGAGGGATCATGGAAATGGCAGACGGCATTATCATAAATAAAGCAGATGGCAATAACATCAGCAAAGCCCAACTCGCCAAAGCCCAATTGCAATCGGCCCTTCATCTGTTTCCTCCCCATGAATCCGGCACAGAACCCAAAGTTTTGACCTGTTCTGCCTACGAAAAAATAGGCATAAAAGAAATCTGGGACAATATTTTGAACTATTGTAGTATCACCCAACAAAACGGTTATTTTGACAAAAGAAGAAGGGAACAATCCAAATACTGGATGTATGAAACCATTAACGAACAATTAAAAAACCGTTTTTATAACAGTCAAAAAGAGAATCTGAAAATAGCAGAAGAAAAAGTTTTGAAAAACGAGATGAGTTCCTTTGCTGCTGCTTTTGAACTCCTGGAAAAATATTTTTCCAGTTGCAAAAACTAAAACAAAACCCCTCTGTCCACACCGGATAGGCACTCCTTATCAGTCGCCGATGAACGGACCTACGGTTTGAATAAAAAATCAAATCAGTAACGTGGGTCCGTTCGTCAATTCCCCCGCCAAACTTTTACTTAAAATCGGGAATATCTTCCAGAAAACAAAAAATCCGTTTCTCGTTCGTATAACCGCATAAATGCACCCGACCATTTGTAACGACCACATAGCGGGCTGCCAGGGTCAGATTATAACCGAACACCTGATCAAACACTTGCTGGGAAAGCGGAACGGAAGCAGCCTTGCATTCCACAATCAAATAAGGTTTTCCCTGTCTGTCGTAACATACAATATCAAAACGTTTCTTCAAACCGTAAACATCGATTTCTCTTTCAATAGCAACCAAAGCAGGTGCGTAATTTTTATAGTGAATTAAATAATGAATAAAATGCTGGCGCACCCATTCCTCCGGAGTTAAAAGCACATATTTCTTACGAATGATATCGTATATATACAAACCTTTCTCTTGCTTTTTCACTTTATACTCGAAAGCCGGTAAAGACAGATGCATATTTTCTCTATTATTATTTATGCTTATTTATCCACAACAGACTTGTATCTCCATAACTGAGAAATCTAAAATTTTCCCGGAGAGCATAGGCATAGATCCGTTTCCAATCCTCGCCTACAGCAGCTGCCACCAACAGCAAAAGTGTACTTTGCGGCTGATGAAAGTTTGTAAACAAAGCATCGATTACCCGGTAAGAATAACCGGGCACAATAATAATCGTTGTCCGGGCTTTTAAAAGCTCCTCCTGAGTTTCGTCAAACCATTCTTGTAAAGCCCCCATAGCCTGCTGCAACGAATAGCAGGAAGGTAATGTATAAGCTTCCCATTGAGACAAATCATAGAAACAAGGATCTCCTTCTAATTTCTTTACTCCCATCCAATAAAGGCTTTCGAGGGTTCTCACAGACGTAGTACCCACAGCAATCACCTCCCCGGCCTTTTTTGCCAAGTCCTCTATTAATTGACGGGATACCATCACATGTTCTGTATGCATATCATGTCCCCCAATTTTCTCAGCCTTTACAGGACGGAAAGTTCCCGCTCCTACATGCAACGTCAATTCATCGATTCTCACTCCCCTACTTGCCAGAGTCTCCAGTATCTCTTTCGTAAAATGCAATCCCGCGGTAGGTGCAGCAACAGAACCTTCCTCCCGGGAATAAACGGTCTGATAACGGATTTTATCCGAATCCTCAGCATCCCGATTTAAATAAGGAGGAATAGGTATCCTTCCGCAAGCTTCCAGTACTTCACTGAACGACAGATGCGGAGGCCAGGAAAAACGGACTTTTACTTCGCCTCCCTCCTGCGTTACTTTTTGCGCGGTCAAAACGACTTCCCGTCCCTCATGAAAAAAACGACAAAAAATCTCCCCCTCACGCCATTTCCTCAAATTTCCCACCATACAGGTCCAAACACAAGTGGCACGAGCCGCAAAATTCAAGGCGTAATCCGCTGGTTCTGCCGGCTCCAGACAAAAAATCTCAATATGCCCTCCCGTTCTCTTCTGAAAAAAAATACGGGCGAAAATAACCTTAGTATTATTGAAAATAAGGGTTTGCCCCGGAGCTAAAATCTCCTTTACGGCAGTAAAAGTATTTTTAGTAATTTCTCCCTTTCTGTATATCAGCAACTTAGATAATTCACGCTGAGGCAAAGGAAACTTAGCAATTTTCTCTTCCGGTAAATCATAAGTATAATCCTCTATTCTTATCTCTTTAAGACGATCGAGTATTCGTGTATCCATTTGCATTTTTTTAGAAAAACAAAGGTAGTAAAAAGTTCAAATGTGTAACAGGATAAGGGAGGAAATGGGGAAATATTCAAAGCCTGAACGGCTGTTCGAGCCTGAAGAATGCCCGAAGAGCCGTTTTATCCTTTCCGGCCTCTCCCCTCAAATCAAAACACCGGAACATTTTCAACACTTGTTTTCCGATTGCATATTTTTTTTAACTTTGTAAATTCAGAGGAACAAAAATCATGAAGACGAAAAAAGAAATAGTGGAAAATTGGTTGCCCCGGTATACAGGGCGTGAACTGGAAAATTTTCCGAAATACATTCTACTGACAAATTTTGAGTATTACTTGGATTTATTTTCAGAAATGTACGACGAACCGATTATCGGCATAGATAAAACAATGCCCAATGTCTCTCATGAAGATGTCATGCTGATCAATTTCGGTATGGGAAGTGCAAATGCAGCTACTATATTGGACTTACTGACAGCGATAGAAGTGGAAGCTATTTTATTTCTGGGAAAATGTGGGGGTCTTAAAAACAAGACTTCCGTAGGAGATTATATTCTCCCGATTGCAGCCATCAAAGGGGAAGGGACTTCCGACGATTATATGCCTCATGAAGTCCCGGCACTGCCAGCCTTCAGCATACAAAAAACCTGCTCGAGAATCATCGTCAACCACAACCGGTATTATTATACAGGAGTCGTATATACGACAAACCGCAGGGTTTGGGAATACGATGACCGTTTTAAGGAATACCTGGTAAAAACCCGGGCGATGGCAGTAGATATGGAAACAGCTACAATTTTCACCGTAGGATTTGCGAATCGGATTCCGACAGGGGCTTTATTGCTGGTTTCCGACCGTCCTATGATTTCTGAGGGAATAAAAACAGCCGAATCTGACAAACACGTCACTCAAAAATTCGTAAAACAACATTTAGAAATTGGTATAGAAACCATGAACAATATAAAAAATAAGGATTACTCTGTCAAACACCTTATATTTTAACTTTTTACGGGAGGAATATATGAACATACTTTACTATACAAAAAAAAATATTCGGTTTTCGTTGGGCAAATTAGCTGTTTTTTGTTGCTTATTCCTTTTATTTCTGACTTCCTGTCAAAATAAATCTCAAAAAAGCACCGATGATCTAGAAAACACTCGGATCGAATTGACACAGCCTACTTTCAATTTCGGGAAAATCACTTCGGGGGAAACCGTTAGTCACACTTATTCTTTAAAAAACACAGGGGATCATTACCTCATTATCAAAAACATTCAAACCAGTTGTGGCTGTACTACCGTCGACTATCCCAAAGAGCCCATAGCACCCGGAAAAGAAGGAAAATTAGAAATAGCTTTTAACTCTTCCGGCAGATACGGTAAACAATACAAAGAAATCCGTATATTTGCAAATGTTCCGGAAAAGGTGGTTACTTTAAAGTTTACGGCCGACATACAGGGAACGCCTTCGGGACATTGAAAATATTCCCTTCATCAATCGGAATCATGACGGGAAAACAGAAATAATGATAATAAAAACGATTGTAATCTATTCCTATAGACGATTACGATAATTTAAAACAAACCAAGATTATGAACACATTTTTTATGATTGTATTACAAACACAACCTCAAGGTAGCGGTTTAATGAGTTTTTTACCTCTGATCTTAATTATCGTGGTATTCTGGCTTTTTATGATCAGACCTCAAATGAAAAGACAGAAAGAATTGAAAAAATTCAGAGATGCTTTGCAAAAAGGAGATAAAATAGTAACTACCGGAGGAATTTACGGAAAAGTTGCTGAAATTCAGGAATACGCTATCATTATGGAAGTCGAAGGCGGAGTTCGCCTGAAAGTAGACAAATCAGCTGTCATCAAAGACATGACAGATGCTGCTCCTGCGAAATAAAAAGAGATTTATTGACGTATCTATTTTTTCGGATTTACAATTTTGGATTGTATTTTTACATCAAAATCGTAAATCCGAAACTTTATTCCGTGCACATGAAAATGAAAGGATCTTATTTTAAAAACCGGAATATCCGCATTGACCGGAATATTCTAAGTTATATAATATGTGTAATCATCGCAGCAATATTATGGTTTTTAAACGCACTGAATAAAGAATATACAAGTGAAATTTCTTATCCTGTCCGTTATACGGACTTTCCGAAAGGGAAATATCTGGTCTCTTCTCTTCCTTCCACTATTACACTAGAGGTGAAAGCCAAAGGTTTTACATTGGTCGGATACCGAATCAGCACTTCTTTTTTACCGATCAGTCTGGACATTAATTCTTACAGCAATTATATGCTGGAAAAAGATAATATCCTGGAATATACTTTAAAATTAAGTACCATTAAAGACAAAATCAACAACCAACTGAATTCAGATATCAAATTACTGAACATTAAACCGGAAGAAATTTATTTTAAATTCTCCCCGGCTGTGTCTAAAGTGATTCCGGTAAAACCAATGGTAGATTATTCCCTGAAGAAACAATACATACTCAAAGATAAAATCTCGGCTGTCCCCGATAGTATTTTAGTCAGCGGTCCGGCTTCTCTGATGGACACCTTAAGCTATATTCCCACAGAAACATGGAAAGCAGGAGAAATCAATAAAAATCTTTCCCGAACGATCGATTTAGAATTTCCTCCGAATTTTTCAGCAGATGAAAAAAGCGTAAAAGTGAATATAGAACTGGAACGTTTCACAGAAGCCAAACGTAACATTCCGATATCCGTCTGGAATCTACCGGACTCCCTCAATATTAAATTATTTCCCAATACGGTAGAAATCAGTTATGAAATCGGTTTAAGCCGATACGATAAAGCGACAGACCAAGATTTCGAATTTATCGTGAATTATGCCGAGACACAGAATTCCTCTTTTTTACCGGTAGAAGTTGTAAAATTCCCTCCTTACATAAAAAATCTGAGCTATACCCCTCAAAAAGTAGAATATATCCTGGAAAAAAGGAATCGTTGATTAGCTGCTTTAATGAAAGATATATGGTAAAAATTGGTATTACAGGAGGTATCGGTTCAGGTAAAACAACCATAGCGACCCTTCTCAAAGATAGGGGATATCCGGTCTATATAGCCGATAGCGAAGCCTCTGTCCTGATCAATACTCATCCCTCTATCCGGAAAGCTCTTACCGATCAGTTCGGAAGCTCCCTATACGACAAAGGAGTATTGAATAAAAAAAAATTATCTGACATTATTTTCAAGGATAAAAATGCCCTCTCCCTGGTAAATCATATCGTACATCCTGTCGTAATGGAAGATTTCATCGCCTGGAGCCAACAACAGCGTACAAACCTGGTATTTTTTGAATCGGCAATACTTTTTGAAGCAAATTTAGCTGCGCATTTCGATGTAATTATCTGTATTTATGCTTCCCTGCAAACCCGGATAGAACGAGTTCGCAAACGGGACGGGATTTCTCCGGAAAAAGTGATGGAAAGGATTAAAAACCAATGGAGCGATGAGAAGAAATGCCAGCAATCCGATTTTATCATTTATACGGACAGGGATTTGGATATCAACCGGCAAACGACAGAAATCGTAAAAAGAATAGAATCAAAATACTTCAGATCTCCTGAAAGTATATAACTTTGCAATAAGAAAACTGATAAAAACTACATTATGGCAAAATACGGTAAATGGATTGGAGCAGGATTAGGATTTGTGCTGGGAGGCCCTTTGGGGGCTTTATTCGGTCTTTTTATGGGATCCATCTTAGATAATGTAAACGTAACCGTACAAAATACAGGCGGACAAAATCCTTATCATACGGGCAGAGGCGACTTCATGTTCAGTTTAACTGTATTGGCAACGGCAATGATGAAGGCCGATGGTAAGATTACCCGTAACGAACTGAATTATGTAAAAAGCTTTCTTAAAAATAACTTCGGAGAAGAAGCCACCTTAGAAGCCTTGGGAATGATCAAAAAATTGAGTACCCAGGAAATTCCTTTAACAGAAGTGTGCCAACAGATCCGTATGAATATGGAACAAGCTTCCCGTATCCAGCTTTTGTACTTTCTTTTCGGCCTAGCACAAGCAGACGGCCAAATATGCAATAACGAAATAAAGTTATTGGAAAACATTTCTTCCTTGCTCGGAATCGACCGGACTACGTTCAATTCTCTTAAATCCATGTATTATAATGATCTCGATTCTGCCTATCAGACACTGGGAATAAGTCCGAACGCTACCGACGAAGAAGTGAAAAAAGCATACCGGAAGATGGCTTTCGAAAACCATCCTGACAAAGTAGGACATCTGGGCGAAGATATCCGGAAAGCCGCAGAAGATAAACTGACCCTGATTAATCTGGCTTATGAGAAAATCAAAAAACAAAGAGGGCTGAATTAAAACATTCCTTTCTTTTGGAAAATTTCAAATAAAAGCGAAAACCGGAACACTGCCAGAACATAAAAATCAGAACTAAAAATCGCAAATCAAAAAATTCTTTCTTATTTTTGCAAGCTGTTTTAACAAACAAATAAATTTTGCACTATGATGTTAAAAGAAATCTTATCTATTTCAGGAAAACCAGGACTTTACAAACTCATCAACAATACTTCTAATGCTATTATTGTAGAATCTCTCTTGGACGGGAAGCGTTTTGCAGCTTATTCCAATTCCAAAATTATAGCCTTAGAAGATATCTCTATTTATACGGAAGATGAAGATATGCCCCTCAAAGAAGTATTAAAACGGATTTTTGAAAAAGAAAACGGGGCACAAGCTTTATCCCACAAAGCAGATACAGAAAAAATTCTGGCTTATTTTGAAGAAATCGTACCGGAATATGACCATAACAGAGTATATGTCTCGGATATGAGAAAAATCATCCAATGGTACAACTTATTGGCAGATAAGAAAATGTTAAGCTTTGAAGAGGAAACTCCTAAAGCCGAATAATACATCCTTCTTTATTACCGATGTATAGACAGACGAAATCCCCTCCTATTCCGCTTCTATACATCGGTTTTTTTGTGAAAAATTACAGGAGAATTTTCTGGCTTTACCAGAAAACGATAGGCTTTCCCTTCTTTCGTTCCTTGAGGAACATTTCACAGAGGGATGTACCAATTTTATTTTTCCCAAACGTACCCGCCCGATGAACGACTATTTCCAGTTTAAAAAATTTACTGTCCGGCAATCTCAAACAGCGATGAAAGTCGGAACCGATGGAGTATTGTTAGGAGCTTGGGCCGAACTCACAGCAGCTTCATCCATTCTGGATATCGGGACAGGCACGGGCCTTCTCGCCTTGATGGCCGCCCAAAGAAATACGAAAGCCCATATCGATGCTGTCGAAATCGATTTTATGGCCTATCAGCAAGCTGTAGAAAATGTTGCACAAAGCTCCTGGAAAAACAGTATTTCCGTTTTTCATCTTTCTATTTTCGATTTTTTCCCCTCCCGGCTTTACGAACATATTTTATGTAATCCTCCCTTCTTTGTCAGTTCTACTCCCGCTCCTCTTCCGAACAGAACACTCGCCCGTCATTGTCAGGATTTTACACACGAAGATCTGCTAAAAGCAGCCGAGCGTCTATTACTGCCACAGGGTAAATTCAGCCTGATTCTCCCCTGTCAGGAAGCCGACGAATTGATCGCCAAAGCAAAATCATTAAATCTCTACTTATCCCGGGTCACCCGAGTTCTCCCTACACCGCAAAAAGCTCCCAAAAGGAAATTGCTCGAATTCAGCCGTATCGAAAAAACGATCGCAGTCAACGACATCGTTGTAGAATTCAGCCGCCATCAGTATAGTCCGGAATACATTTGTTTAACCCGGGAATTTTATCTGAACTTATAGCCCATAAAATTAAAAGTCAACTATCTTTGATTTTAATTAAGTAATTTATATATTTTTACCCCGAACTAATTTAAATTTTTAACTTTCCATTAACCATTTATTTTGTTCCTTTACTTTATATTTGCTTCTATAAAAACAGTCATTTAACAAAGACGTTTTTTTTTCATAAGTTTGTATGTTTAGGTTAGTAGTTAGTAATTAATAAGAGATCGTTCACGGTCTCTTATTTTTTTTCTATATTTACCGCTTGAAAACGTTATCGTCTGGAGATAAAATGCTCAGTAAGCTAAAAGGGGACAGAGAAGGGCACAAATCTTATAACGTCCGTAAAAGTCAGAACAAAGGTAAAAGGGTAATTTTTAAAACAAAGATAAATGATTATGAAAAAACAAGTAGCATTAGGTATTGATATCGGCGGAACCAATACGACATTTGGATTTATAGACAGAGAAGGAAATTATCTGGCAGATGGAAATATAGAAACCCAAAAACACGAAGATATCAATGATTATCTAAAAGAATTATATCTGGAAATAGAAAAAGTTTTAGATCCGTTACGGGAGGAAATAGAGATGATCGGAATTGGAATCGGGGCTCCCAACGGGAACTATTATAAAGGTTCTATTGAATTTGCTCCCAACCTAAGATGGCATGATGTCATTCCGCTTTGCGACATGATGAAAGAATATTATCCCACTCTTCCGATTTACCTGACCAACGATGCAAATGCGGCAGCCATAGGGGAAATGATATACGGAGGGGCCAAAGGTATGAAAAATTTTATCATGGTTACCTTGGGTACAGGTCTGGGTAGCGGATTCGTTGCTAACGGAGAATTGGTCTACGGACACGACGGTTTCGCCGGCGAACTGGGACATATCATTGTTTCTCCTAACGGCAGACAATGCGGTTGCGGACGGCAGGGGTGTCTGGAAACTTATGTGTCGGCGACAGGTGTAAAGCGGACAGCTTACAAAATGATGGCAAAATACAACTATCCGAGCGAATTGCGTACGATACCTTTCAATGAAATGACGGCGAAAATCGTTGCCGAAGCAGCAGAAAAAGGGGATATGATCGCTATCAACACTTTCAAATATACAGGAAAAATGCTGGGAGAAGCATTAGCAAATGCCATAGCCATCACCAGTCCGGAAGCTATCTTTTTATTCGGAGGATTGGCAAAAGCCGGGAATTTACTTTTTGAACCCACAAAAGACCATATGGAAATGAATCTTTTGAAAATATACTCCAATAAAGTTAAATTATTACCTTCCCAATTAGACAAAAATGCAGCTATTTATGGAGCTGCTGCTCTGGTATGGAAGGAGCTAAATAAATAATTTCTATTCTCAGGAAATCGGTAATCCGGAAAATCCGATTACCGATTTTCCCGGTTTCAGAATTTCGTTTTCCCCTTTTACGCTATTCCGAGGGCCAAGCCATCGATTATTTACTGCTTCACAAGTTATTCTTATCTGAAATACACCTAAGATGAAAAACTACACGGTCGTTTTTTGCTGTCTTTTTCTGCTCTGTCTGGGATGTAGAAACCACGAAAAAGAACTTAAAATTACAGAATATGTAAATCCGTTTATCGGGACTGGAGCTCACGGGCATTGCTTCCCGGGAGCGGCTTATCCCTTTGGAGCCATACAATTAAGTCCCGATAATCCCCGCAATGGCTGGGACTGGAGCTCGGGTTATCATTATAGCGATAGTATTATCTCTTCTTTTTCGCACACACATCTCAGTGGTACAGGCATAGGCGATCTGCAAGATATCCGCTTTCTGCCGGTATTGAATAAACCGGATAGCAACCAATCTACAATACAATATATTGCCTCCAATTACGCTCGCTTTTCGCACGACAATGAACAAGCAGAACCCGGTTATTACAAAGTAAAATTCGATAACGGGATTATCACCGAATTATCGGTAACCCCCAGATGCGGTTTTCACTACTATCAATATCCGTCCCATACCACCCACGGATTGACCGTCGATTTGACGACAGCCCGCAACTGGGATAAACCCGTAGAATGTTGCATCAAAAAAGTCAATAATCGTACTTTGGAAGGCTACCGTAAATCCAAGGGATGGGCACCGGACCAAAGGGTATACTTTTCAATCGAGTTTTCTCAGGATGTAGAAGTCTTAGCAGGGAAAAATAAATTTGAACCTTTACAAAACGGACAGAAAATCATAAGCGATTCTTGTTACGTCTGGATAAATTTCGGAGATAAAACAGATAAAATTCTTTCCAAAATCAGTATTTCCTCGGCCAATTTTGAAGGAGCAGAAGCCAATTTACAAAAAGAATTACCCCACTGGAGTTTCGATAAAGTAAAACGGGATGCCAAACAAGCCTGGAAAAGAGAATTATCGAAGATAAAAGCAGAAAGTCCGGATGAATCTCAATTGAGTATTTTTTATACAGCTCTTTATCATGCCTACCTTGCTCCCAATTTATTTTCCGATGCCAACGGCAATTTTAAAGGGCCTGATCATGAAATTCACAGTGTAGACAAACGACAAAAACAATATACGGTATTTTCTTTTTGGGACACCTTCCGGGCTGCTCATCCTCTTTTTACCATTACGCAGAAAAAGAAGGTAGGTGATATGGTCCATTCGATGCTAAAACACTACGATGCCTACGGACTGCTACCCGTCTGGGAATTGGCAGGAAATGAAACCAATTGTATGATCGGCTATCACTCCATTCCGGTAATGGTAGAGGCTTATTTAAAAGGGATCCGGGATTTCGATGCGGAAAAAGCTTATGAAGCCATGAAAAAAACGGTTGCTTCCGACCGGGGCGGTATGAACTATTTCAGGGAATTGGGTTATATTCCCTGTGACCGTGAAAATGAATCTGTCTCTAAAACCCTCGAATACGCTTACGATTACTGGTGTATTGCTCAAATGGCAAAAGCCTTGAACAAAGAAGACGACTATCTTTACTTTCTGAAAAAATCCAGAAATTACGCACACTTGTTCGATAAATCAACCGGTTTTATGAGAGGCAAAACAGCTGCCGGCCAATGGAAAACACCCTTTTCTCCCCTCTACTCCAATCATCGGGATGATGAATACACAGAAGGAAACGCCTGGCAATATTCCTGGTTTGTACCTCAGGATATCGAAGGCCTCATCCATCTGCACGGAGGCCCGGAAGCCTTCTGTATCAAATTAGACAGTTTATTCACCATCCCCTCCCAGTTAGAAGGAGAAAATGCCTCCCCGGATATCAGCGGCCTTATCGGGCAATACGCCCAGGGAAACGAACCCTCCCACCACGTAGCCTATCTTTTCAATTATACTGGTCAGCCTCAGAAAAGCCAGTATTATCTGAATAAGATTATGACCGAATTATATAAAAATACTCCCGACGGCCTGTGCGGAAATGAAGATTGCGGACAAATGTCTGCCTGGTATGTCTTTTCCGCCATGGGCTTTTATCCGGTTAACCCGGTAGAAGGTAAATACCAACTGGGAACTCCTTTATTCCCAAAAGTTACGCTAAAGGTAGGACCGGAAAAACGTTTTGTCATCACAGCTAATAAAGAAAATGACAAATTTATATACGTTGAAAAAGTATTGTTAAACGACAAAGAACTCGACCGTACCTGGATTACTCACGACGAAATTATGGAAGGGGGAAAATTAGAATTTACGTTGACGGACAAACCCACAGAAGAAAAGAGAGATTAAATTTTCAGAAAGGATAAAAACAATTTTTTATCGTCAACACTTCTTTTTTATATACTTTTATAGGTCAGTCAATAGAACTAGAATGAAAAAAAATATAGGTGTAATTTTAGCCGGAGGAAGCGGAAAAAGAATGGGGGAAAACATTCCCAAACAATTTCTGGTCATTGCCGGAAAAACCGTGCTTGAACATACATTAACTGTTTTTGAAAACCATCCCTTGGTAGACGAAATAGCCTTAGTAATAGCCCCCGCCCATGCTCCAATGCTGGAACAGATTCTTCAGGTTCATCCTTTTAAAAAATTAGTTTCTGTTTTACACGGAGGCCCGGAGCGGTACCATTCCAGCCTTTCTGCTTTAGAAGCATATGCCCATGTAGATTGCAATTTATTAATACACGATGCTGTGCGCCCTTTGGTAGATCCCAGGATTATCAGCGATGTCATCCGACAACTGGAGAAAGTGAACGCAGTCAATGTCGCAGTACCCGCCACCGATACAATTATAGAAGTAGATGAGAATCAAGAATATATTACCTGTATTCCGGACCGCTCCCGGTTATTTCATGTTCAGACTCCCCAGGGATTTGACAGGGCAACCCTACAACGGGCTTTTGACAAAGCGTTAAAAGACCCGGATTTTCAGACGACCGATGATTGTGGTGTGATAAAAAAATACCTGCCGGAAGAAAAAATCCGACTGGTACACGGGCATCCCCGGAACATAAAGCTGACCTGGCCGGAAGATCTGGCTTTTGCAGAAAAATGGCTAAGCTTGAATCCCTTTAATTCCTGCTACGAATGAAAAAATTTATCGGATTGTTTTTCTTTTTGGTGTGTACGGTCTCTCTTTCTGCTCAACCGCGTGAATTTCATTCTTCCGTCTCTTTATCCGGTTTTCTCGCCCATCAAAAAAAATTACCTTTTTGGGCGACCTCTAACCGCTACGGAATTCTTCCCGACAGTCGGGGAAGCCTATTGGAAGCAGGTCTGTTCTCCGATTTTAATTCCAAACATATTTTTCAACTGGCTTATGGCATTTCTGCCGCAGCTTATCTTTCTCACGACGACAATGCCATTCTATTAGACCAGTTGTACATCAGCGGAAAATGGAAAAAATTGCGGCTGGATTTAGGGATGATCCATCGGGAAACCGAATACAACGGAGTGTCTTTTACCAACGGAAATATCATTTATTCCAATAATGCCCGGACGATGCCCGGTTATAATTTACATTCCGATTATATTGCAGTTCCCTGGACCCATCAAGTTTTTTCTTTCCAGTTCAACTGGGCAGACTACCTGATGATCGACGACCGTTACGTCCATCATACACGCTTACACAACAAGTCCATTTTTCTTAAAATCACTCCGCACGCCCGTTTAGAAATTATTTTGGGATTAGAACATTGGGTACAATGGGGCGGAACTTCTTCCCGTTATGGGAAACAACCTTCCTCTTTCAAAGACTATCTCCGCATTGTATGTGGCAAAGCAGGAGGTGACGGAGCTACGAATAGCGACATCATTAACGCTTTAGGAAATCACCTGGGACGGGAACACCTGCGGATCAATTACAAAGGAGACAATTATCTGCTTTCTTTTTACCATGACATCCCTTTCGAAGACGGCTCGGGTACAGATTTCCGATCTTTCCCCGACGGCGTATACGCCTTTTATTTCGGCTCGAAAGAAAAAAAGCGGTGGCTGAGCGATATTATTTATGAATTCAATTACACCAAATACCAATCCGGCCGCTACCACAACCCTCCGGGACATCCCGAACAGGTATTGGGAGGGAATGACAATTATTTTAATAATGGCGAATACCAAAGCGGATGGACGCTGTACGGAAGAACCATAGGTTCCCCTCTAATGACCCCTCATGAGCCGAACGCTAAAGGTATCACCTTAGGAATCTATAACAACCGGATCATCGGGCACCATATCGGCTTGAAAGGCCAGGCCTGGAAAAAAATCCCCTACAAAATAATGTTGACCTATACGTTAAATTACGGACAATACGTAAAACCGCTGCCCCAAGCCCCTCAAAAACAATTTTCCTTTGCCCTGGAAGCTGCTTTGCCACAAACTCCTAAACTTCCTCTCAGAATCGATGTCGGCATATACGGAGATCGGGGAGAATTTTTACCCAACAACCTCGGTTTCACTTTAAAACTGAGCCGAAAAGATATAATCAAACGGAAAAAATAAACTTTTACGGCTCTGGATGCTTTTTCTCCTATAAGAATAAAATAAGCCGACACGGATATTTGTATCAAACAACTTTTATAACTAATAATTTTATTACTTTTGTAATACTATTTACAGCAGGTGTGCACGAGGAATCTGAAAAACAATTTTAATAACAACAATCGTAGCGGAACTCTAAAAATATGACACAAGAAACCACTTATCTCGACAGAAACGAATATAATTACGGGCCAGCCCCGGAAGTAGCTGAAGTTTTAAAAAATTTCGATCCCAATAAACTTTGTTTTTACACCCGTATTTACGACGAAGGGAAAAAAAGTATTTTTTCAGACTTTCTTTCCTCTTTATATCAAATTCCGGAAAAACAAATCATTCTGGGCTATGGAGGCGAAGATATTTTAAAACAAGTGGTTCATTGTTTTTTAGCCGGGAAAGAAAAACAAAAAACATTGTTGATTCCCAAATTTTCGTGGTGGTATTATAAATCCATTGCCGACGAAGTGGAAGGCAGAAGTGTCCTTTATCCGCTTTACGAAGACGGGAATACGTTTAAATACGACTTTAAAGCTCTGCAGGAGACTATCGAGCGGGAAAAACCGGAAATGGTATTGATTGCTTCTCCGAACAATCCGACCGGAAATGCACTGCCAGCTGAAGAGCTGGACAAGACGCTCTCCTTTATCGGAAAAGACACAGTGGTAGTCATCGACGAAGCATATGCTTCTTTTGCCAATAAAGATACTAGTTATATCAAACCGCTTTTAGAGAAATTCCCCAATGTATTAATTGTCCGAACCCTATCCAAGTTTTACGGTTTACCGGGATTACGGCTGGGATTCGCTTTTATGGGAACAGCTCTAAGCCGTTTTTTAAATTACAGCACGAAATACTTGGGCTATAACCGTTTGTCGGAAGAATTGGGTATCGCTGTATTAAAAGCAACCGATTATTATCAAAACGTAGCCGACCAAATGGCTCAGGACCGGGAAATGTATATCCGTGAATTGCGTCCGCTAGCGGGTTTTAAAGTTTATGACTCCAATGCCAATTTTATGCTTGTCAAATATCCGATCGAGTGGAAGGAAAAATTACAAACCGCTTTGAAAGCCAAAGGATATCTGATTAAATTTATGAATGAACCGGACATCAATACCCACATGCGAATCACCCTGGGTACACATGCCCAAAATTGTATGGTCATTGAAACCATTAAAGAAGTTGTAGGAGCATGAAAGCTGTAATACTGGCTGCAGGTATTGCATCCCGCCTGCGGCCTCTTACCAATCATACCCCCAAATGTCTGTTGGAAATCGGAGGGAAAAGTCTATTGGAAAGAGCCATACAAGGACTACTGACCAACAACATCCGGGAAATCGTCCTTGTCACCGGTTATTTGCAAGAACAGATTGTGTCTTTCGTGCAAAAGAAATTTCCGGAAGTAGACGTAAAATTTATCTACAACGAGAAATACGCTACGACCAATAATATTTATTCTCTCTGGTTGGTGAAAAACAGTATACAGGGTGAAGATATTATACTCCTCGACAGTGATATTCTATTTGATCCGGGATTGGTAACAGCAGTAATAAACTCCCCCTATCCGGATACGTTGGCTTTAAATTCGCACCCGCTTTGTGAGGAAGAAATGAAAGTCATTGCTGATCCTATGGGAAAGGTCGTCGAAATCAGTAAAACCTGTTCTCCGGAACAGGCCATCGGAGAATCGATCGGCATAGAAAAGATATCCCATACTTATCTGCAATACTTATTCGCGGAGTTGGACCACATGATTTTAAAAGAAGATTTAGGAAATGTATTTTACGAAGCAGCTTTCCAGCGTCTGATTGCTCAAGGTAAAAGTTTCCATATAGTCGACACCTCCACTCTATTCTCCATGGAATTGGATACCTTGGAAGATTTTCAGACAGCTACGGAAAAATTACCTGCTAATTTGTTGTAACCATGGGGAATAAATACGACATCAGAGCTTTACAATTGAAAGTATTGGATATTCTGCTGGCAGTAGATAAAGTTTGCCGGGAGCATCATTTACGGTACTATATTATGGCCGGTACCTTGATCGGAGCTGTAAGGCATAAAGGATTTATTCCCTGGGACGACGATCTGGATATTGGGATGCCCCGGAAGGATTACGAAATTTTCATGGAAAAATCGAAGGATTTATTACCGGATTACCTAGAAGCAATTTATTGGAAAAATGATCCGGATTACCCCCTCTCTTTCGCGAAAATACAAGATGCCCGGACGACATTGATTGAAAGAAAACATTTAAAATACAAAGGGGGGATTTATATCGATGTGTTTCCACTGGACGGCGCTCCTTGCGGAAAATTAATCCGCCTCTGGCATTTCGGAAAATTTGAGTTTTACAACAAAACGTTATATTTTCTTTTCAGAGATCCTTATAAACACGGCAAAGGGATCAGTTCCTGGCCTTGCCGGATCGCCCGTACCCTGTTTACCCGCCGGGGAGTGCAGGCAAAACTGGAAAAACTGATGAGGAAATACGATTTTGATCGTTCCGAATGGGTATGCGATTACGACGATGGCCGAAAGGGCATTCTTCCCCGTTCTGTCATCGGAAACCCTACCCTTATTTCTTTTGAAGAAAAAGAGGTATACGGTATAGAAAATTATCATGCCTACCTCCGCAATAAATACGGAGATTATATGCAAATTCCACCTGCAGAAAAGCAGCGTCAACATAATTTTTATTTTCTGGACTTGAATAAACCTTACCGGGAAAAAGAATAAGCGGAGGAAATAGAAAGGTTTAAACAGTATAGAGAAACTTTACAAGCTTGTTCAATCCATTAATCATTTCCTATGAAAATCGGGTACGATGCTAAAAGACTTTATAAAAATTTCACCGGACTGGGAAATTATAGCCGGACTTTAGTCGGGAATTTACAGCTCTTCTATCCGGAAAATGAATATTATTTATATACGCCGGACATCCGTCAGAATGAAGTGACGGATTCCTTTTTGAACAACGCTGCTTTTCATACGGTTATGCCCCGGGGAAAACTGAAAGGGTGGTGGCGCACTTCCGCTATAAAGAAAGATTTAAAAAAAGACCGGATCGACATTTTTCACGGGTTAAGTCACGAAATTCCGCTCCGGATGCAACATACGGGTATACGGTCGGTTGTCACCATACACGACATCATCTACCGTACTTTTCCAGATATGTATTCGCTTATCGACCGGAAAATATACGATTTCAAATTCAAGTACGCCTGCCGGCATGCCGATAAAATCATTGCCATCAGCGAATGTACAAAAAAAGATATTATTCGTTTTTTTGGTATCCCTGAAAGTAAAATAGCAGTTATTTACCAGGCTATACAACCCATTTTTTACCAGATGCAAGAGGCCGGGGAAGCCCGGAAAAAAGTAGAGCGTTTTCATATTCCTCCCGATTATTTACTATATGTGGGTTCAGTAAATTCCCGGAAAAATTTGTTGGGTATTGTCAAAGCACTCCGACTGTTGCCTTCGCATTTACAACTTCCTCTGGTCATCATCGGCAACGGCAGGGGGTATAAAAAACAGGTAGAAGAATATGCATCCACTCACCGACTGAGTCAAAGGTTAATCTGGCTCAACAACCTGACCGACAGCAGTGTCCTGCAGGCATTTTATCAGAGTGCCCGGATTTTTATCTACCCCTCTTTTTACGAAGGTTTCGGACTTCCGGTGACAGAAGCTTTGCTGAGCAAGGTCCCGGTCATCACTTCTTCCGTCTCTTCTTTACCGGAAGCAGGAGGTGATTATTGTTATTATGTGAATCCCTCACAGCCGGAGGAGATAGCCGAAGGTATCCGGAAAATTATAGAAGATCCGGCCTTTTGCAACAAACTGACAGCAGGAGGGTATGAATTTGCTCACCGGCAATTTGATCCCCGCCTCTTGACTCAAAAAGTCAATGATGTCTATCGGGAACTGCTTTCTTTGCGTTCATAAGTCAGGAAGGAACAGGCAAATTCATTTTTTTCATCCGCCACTACCTCTGTCCGGTTTACTTCTGTCCACTGCGTTGCCTTCACTTCAGGAATAAAAGTATCTCCTTCTACCCGGGTATGTACCCGGGTCAGATACAAACGGTCGGCTTTCTCCCAAAGGGCATTGTATAAAGTCCCGCCGCCGATAATAAAAACTTCTGTTTCTGCCCTCAAAGCCTCTAAGGCGTCAGTAATATCCGAATAACATTCACATCCCTCTGCACAAAAAGCAGGGTTATGGGTTATGACAACATTACGGCGGTTAGGTAAAGCTTTCCCGATCGACTGGAAGGTACGCCTCCCCATCACAATAGGATGCCCTGTCGTAAGGGTTTTAAAATGTTTCAGATCGGCAGGTAAATGCCATATCAATCCGTTATCTTTTCCGATAACATTATTTTCCGCTGCTGCAACAATAAGGGACAATATCATAATTTCAACGTTTTGAATACAAAGATAAGGATATTCCCGTATAAAACCACGTCTTGCTTCCCGGTTCTTTTTCTCTCAGCGGGACTCAACTTTCCGGGGGTCAAAATCCGGTTGTTTCTTTTCCTTTTTCCGGATTACGCATCAAATAATTGCTTCTTACGGAAACTTTACCTAGTTTTGCAAAGCACGTGCTTTTATGCGATAATTTAGATAACTTAATAAAATTGTATTATGGCCTTTACCGACATTTGCAACAAAATTTTTAACGAATCCATTACGGATTACCATGTGAAAGACAATGTAGACACTCCTATTCAGAACCCATACCCCTTAAAAAGTATAGAATATTATTTATATCTGAAAAACTGGATCGATACCGTACAATGGCATTTTGAAGATATCATCCGGGACCCGCATATTGATCCAGCAGAAGCCTTATTGTTAAAAAGACGGATCGACAAATCCAATCAGGACCGTACAGATTTAGTGGAGTTGATTGACAGCTATTTTCTGGATAAATTCAAAGCAGTAACCGTTTTGCCGGATGCCCTCATCAATACGGAAAGTCCGGCCTGGGCAATTGACCGTCTTTCCATTCTGGCTTTGAAAATCTACCATATGCAACAGGAAGTGAACCGGACCGACACCAACCCAGAACACCATCAGCAATGTGAAAAGAAATTGAACATTCTTCTGGAACAGCAAAAAGATCTTTCCACGGCTATTGGACAATTGCTGGACGACATCGCAGCCGGCCGGAAATACATGAAAGTATATAAACAGATGAAAATGTATAACGATCCGGCTTTAAATCCTGTACTTTACGGAAAGAAATAAATATGAAACGTTTGCTGGTCGTCCGTTTTTCCGCTATGGGAGATGTGGCCCTGACTGTACCTGTACTTTATTCGTTGGCAACACAATATCCCGAATTGGAAATTACTGTACTAAGTCGCGCAAATTTCCGGCCGCTTTTCGAAAAGTTACCGGAAAATGTGACTTTTAGGGCAGCCGATCTCCGGGGCAAACACAAAGGAATTCTCGGATTAACCCGCTTATTCAGAGAACTTCGCCCCTATAAATTCGATGCCATAGCCGATCTGCACAATGTATTGCGGACCCGCTTTTTGCGGACCTGCTTTTGGCTCTACGGGAAAAAAACGGCTTCTATACAAAAAGGACGGAAAGAAAAAAAACAACTGGTACGATCGGTAAATAAAATCCGTAAGCCTTTAAAAACGTCTTTTACCCGTTACGAAGAAGTATTTACCCGACTGGGCCTTCCCTTGACATTGCACTTTTCCTCTATTTACGGAGAGGGAAAAGGGAATTTCGAACTCATTCGGCCGCTTACAGGAGAAAAAAAACAGGAAAAATGGGTGGGAATTGCTCCTTTTGCACAGCATACAGGAAAAATATATCCCTTGCCGCTCATGGAAAAAGTCGTCGCCCTTCTGAATGCAAAATCCGGTATCCGGCTTTTTTTCTTCGGTGGAGGCAAAAAAGAAACGGAAATCCTCCAAGGATGGGAAAAGAAATTTCCGGGGACATTCGCTTTACCGGGGAAATTAAAGATGCCGGAAGAACTTGTCCTGATGAGTTACCTAGACGTGATGATTTCTATGGATTCCGCCAATATGCACATGGCCTCGCTGGTTCATACGCCGGTCATTTCCATATGGGGCGCTACCCATTTCTGGTGCGGATTTATGGGCTGGGGACAAAAAGAAGAACAGGCTATACAAATGGATTTACCCTGTCGTCCCTGTTCTGTATTCGGCAATAAACCTTGCCTGCGGAAAGATTACGCTTGTCTGAATGGCATTCTTCCGGAAAAAATCGTCCAGGAAACGGAACGTTTATTGAAAAAAAATGAAGAAAAAGATATTGATTAATCCCAAATACGAACACCTGCGTTCCTTTATCACTTCTCTTCCTGATACTTTTTCGCAAAACGGAAAAGTTATCTATCAGAGTCGGAATGAACTGCGTGTGTTTGAAAAAGCAGGATTATCTCTCAACGTAAAGCAATTCGGTATTCCTCTGTTTTTCAATCGGATTATTTATAACGGTTTCCGCCCCCCCAAAGCCCTCAGGGCTTACGAATATGCCTTGAAACTGCAACATTCAGGTATCAATACTCCGGAAGCCATTGGCTGTATTTGCATGAGCCGAAGGGGACTTCTGGACAGATGCTATTTCATCAGTCTGCAAGTACCTTATACCCGCAGATTTTATGAATTCGGAACCGCCCCACTCGAAGGGAAAGAAGAAATTATCCGGGCCTTTGCCCGTTACACCGCCCGTATGCACGAAGCCGGAGTATACCATAAGGACTATTCCCCGGGCAATATTTTATTCGATATACGGGAAGGTAAACCAGAATTCTGTGTCGTAGACATCAACCGGATGAAGTTCGGGCCCGTAGGTATAAAAATGGGTTGTGCTAATTTTGCACGTCTTTGGGGACAACAACCTTTTTTCCGTATATTAGCAACAGAATATGCTGCAGCCCGTCACTTCGACGCCGAAGTATGTATCAAATGGGTATTACATTACCGACAGAAATTCTGGAAAGCTTACAGTCAAAGACATCCTCCCGAATTTCAATTAGATTTATAAATATTATGATGGAGCAAGCGCGTTTATACGATTATTTAATTGTCGGAGCCGGCCTTTTTGGAGCCGTTTTTGCCCGGCAGGCCTTCCAATCAGGAAAAAAATGTCTGGTCATTGACAAACGTCCCCACAAGGGCGGGAATATTTATTGTGAGGATATCGACGGCCTCCGTGTCCATAAATACGGAGCCCATATTTTTCATACCAGTCAAAAAGAGATATGGAATTACGTCAACCGCTTTGTCGAATTCAATCGCTTTACCAACTCTCCCCTAGCCTATTACAAAGGGAAACTCTATAATCTTCCTTTTAATATGAACACTTTTAACCGCTTATGGGGAGTCGTCAGTCCGGAAGAAGCCCGGATTAAAATAGAAGAACAACGGAGGAAATATGCTTCTCTCCCAGAACCGGCCAATCTGGAAGAACAGGCTTTAAAATTGTGCGGGGAAGACATCTACCAAATTCTGATCAAAGGATATACCGAAAAACAATGGGGAAGATCAGCTAACGAACTCCCCGCTTTTATTATCAAACGGATTCCTTTCCGATTTACATACGACAATAATTATTTTAACGATGAGTATCAAGGTATCCCCAAGGGAGGATATAATCTTCTAATCGAAGGACTTTTAAAAGACATAGAAGTAAAACTGAACACCGATTATTTCGAAAACCGGTCCTATTTCGACCATTTGGCCGACAAAATAGTATTTACCGGTTGCCTGGATGAATTTTTTAACTATGAATGCGGACCGCTGGAATACCGCAGTCTTCGTTTTGAACACGAACAATTGGAAATAGTAGATTTTCAAGGTAATGCAGTCGTCAATTACACCGAACGGGAAGTGCCCTATACCCGGATTATTGAACACAAACATTTTGAATTCGGACAACAACCTTTCACCATCATTACACGGGAGTATCCCAAAGCCTTTGCAGCAGGAGATGAACCTTATTATCCCGTAAATGATTCACTCAATACAGCTAAAGTCAAAAAATACAAAGAAAAAGCAGCCCAATTTCCTCATTTGCTCCTGGGGGGAAGATTGGCCCAGTACGCTTATTTCGATATGGACGATACCGTAGAAGCAGCGTTGGATTTAGCTCGCCGGGAGTCCCTGTTTTAAAACGATGTTTTTTATCAGGCCGGCTGCACAATTATTTAAAACAAACCTACGAAGAATAGACCTCACAACGATATGACCAACAAATGTTATCTCTCCAAAAATTACAAGGGCTTACAAAACGCCGGAAACAAAGCTAAAACCGATATTGAAAAAATCCTTCAGCAACAGGGCTTCCGGAATGTCGGATTAAAACAAACAGTGTATACCAATAAAGTTCTCGGCTTTTTTATCACCCTCCTGGGGGTACTGAAAGCTCCTTTTTGTCTACACAAAGGGGATGTGCTACTTTTACAGTACCCTTTGAAGAAATACTATAGTTTCGTCTGTAATATGGCCCATCTGAGAGGAGCCAAAGTGATTACCCTGATCCACGACCTCGGAAGCTTTAGACGTCAAAAGCTTACGATTCCGCAGGAAATAAAACGCCTGGGGCATAGCGATTATATTATCGCCCACAATACGTTTATGAAAAGCTGGCTGGAACAACAAGGATGTAAAATTCCAATCGGCTGTCTGGAAATTTTCGATTACTTGTCGGAAACAACAGCTCCGGACCGGGACCTTCCTCCACTTCCTTATGGTGTCGTATATGCCGGAGGACTGAGCCCCCGCAAAAACACATTTTTGTATGAAATAGGAGAAACGATTTCCAATTACCACATCAATTTATACGGCAACGGATTCGAAGCTGAAAAAGCCAAAGGAAAAGAACATTTCACTTATAAAGGTTTCGTCCCTTCCGATCAGCTTATCGCGAAAGCGGAAGGAGATTTCGGCTTGGTTTGGGACGGAGATTCCATTACGTCCTGCAGCGGAAACTGGGGGGAATATTTACAATACAATAATCCCCATAAAACCTCTCTTTATATCCGTTGTGAATTACCGGTAATTATCTGGAAAAAAGCAGCCCTGGCTCCTTTTATTGAAAAAAATAAAATCGGGATACCCATCGACAGCCTGACCGAACTAAACGAACGCCTGAAAGCTTTAAGTCCGGAAGAATATAAACAAATGAAAGCAAACATCGCTATCGTCAGCAATCGCCTCTCAAACGGATATTATTGTACCAAAGCTGTAGAGAAAGCCCTAAAGACACTGTTATGAAAAAGGGATGTGCTATAAAATCCCTTTTTTGTTTTTGACGTCAAGCAACCGCTAAGGAATACACCATCAGAAACCGTAACGTTTTATAAAAAACGTCCAGTGTATCATTTTCAATAAAAGTTTATCCGTCGTTTTCAGGTTTTTCTTTAAAGATTTATCTTTTTGCCCGAATTCTATTTCAAAACGGATTTTACGGGTATTGTATTTTGCACGTATAATCCGGTCGAGTAAAGGATCGGGCAAAGCAATGGCCTTTTTCATACAAGTCCATATATATTTATCGACATCCAGCATTTCCCGGTAACAATTAAATGTTTCGTTCTCTGCAATACGATAATTAAACGTAGGAATCGTATTGTATATCGATCCAAACCGATAAGTGTAATGGGAAAATAAAGCATAATCCGCTACAGGATAAAATTCCGGATTAAATCCTCCTATTTCCAACAGACACTCTTTAGCAAACAAGGATCCGACCCCATTCCCTACCTCATCCATAAAATGAGCGAATACAGAATAATTATAGTGATCTTTTTTTCTCAATATCCCCATAATTTTCTTACCGACCTTTTTTTTCTTAATATATTCTCCTTTACCGTTTATCTTATTGAAGGCAGAAAAGATGGCTTTATTTCCGCTTTTTTTCTGTAAACTCATCAAACGGGACAACGCATTCGGCAATAACATGTCATCGTCGTGGCAAAATACCAAAAAAGGAGCCCTGGCCAACTCGATACAACGGTTCCAATTGCCGAACATGCCTATATTTTTTTGATTCCGATAGTAATACACACGGGGAGCATTGAATTCTTTGACAACTTTAAAATTGGGAGTTTCTCCAGAAACCGTATCGTCATTATCTATCACGATAATCTCGTAAGCTCCTTGGTAATCCTGTTCCAAAGCCGATTTTAAAGCGACCCTCAAAAAATCCGGATGATTATAAACCGGCATTACAATAGAAACTTCCGGTTTCGGGCAACAACTGAAATCTCCGCTTACCAATAAGGAGGGAACTTCTCTATACGTCTGAAAATTATCCTTTATTTCAAAAATATTCCGCATATCTCACTGTTTAATTATGCTGTAACAAATCCGATATTCCTTCTTGCAAAGAAATCTGAGGTTGCCAATCCGGCAAAACGGTTCCTCTCTTCCAGGGACACATCACTTCCCGAAGCCGGTACTCCCGCCCTCCCCATATAATATTCAGTTTCTTTCCGCTTACGTGCTCAAAAACCGCCGCCAGTTCCCGCAATGAATAAGGTCGGTCTGCCCTCAATACATATTCCTCTCCCTGTTCCTTTTCCTCACTTAAACGTCTGATTAAAACCCGGAATCCGGCGATTACGTCGTCAATATGCAATAAGTCGATCTGTTGTTCTCCCGGCGACATAGCTAACTCTTCTCCCGTTTCCGCAATTCGCTTGAACAATGCCAATATTTTGGTCCGCGTGTCCCAAGGCCCATAAGTATCACACAGTTTTAAGGTCATAAAACGCAGAGGGGATACGGCAGTATAATACCGGGCCACATCGATAAAAGCTTGTTTGGATGCCGCATATAAATTGACAGGACAATATTCCGGACTGTCCGATTCGTAATTCTGCCAGATTGTACCTGTATTCAAAAACCATTTTACTTCACTTTTAGAAGCAGCCTCCAATAAAGCCGTCCCAAAATAAACATTCGACAAAATGATATCTTTGATTTGCTCCTCCCGGTGCTGGGCAATATACAAAGAAGCCAAGTGCACAATTCCTTCTATTTTTTCTTTATTCAAATATTGCCGTAAGGCCAGTATATCTTCCTTAAAACAAAAGGCCGGTATATCTTCTAAGCCTGTCAAATCCGAACCTTCCCGGACCAAAAGATGCAGAGAAAAATCTTTTTTCAATTTCCGGACCAAATGTCGTCCGACAAAACCTGTGGCTCCGGTAATCAATATATTCATCAAAAAGGAGATTTGAAATTTTCCAATTTTTCAAAAGTCAGATCCCGCCCGGACACAATCGGTCGCTGTATCCCCCAGTCGAAGCCGAAAGAATCCCAAGCGATCCCGCAATCCTGATCCTTTGCATAACAGGATGTCTGGGCATAATTGACAATACTTCCCTCTTCCAAGGCCAGAAAACCATGGGCTAACCCCCGTGGAATATATAAATACCGGGCTGCCCGTTCATCCATCTCCAAAGAAAAAAACATCCCGAAAGTAGCGGATTTCTGACGTAAGTCCACGACAACGTCCCGGATTTTCCCTTTACTCACATACACTAATTTCGTATGATCGAAAGGGGGCAACTGAAAATGCATCCCCCGGATGACATCTTTCCGGGAAACAGAATAATAAAACTCTTTAAAATCAGTATCCAGATCGTTTTCCTTAAAAAAATCGTAATTGTACAATTTCTGAAAACAACCTCTTTCATCCTGAAAATCGACGGTTTCCAGGATATACAAACCCGAGATGGAAGTTTCTATCTTTTTCATTGGGAAAGCATATATTTTTCAATCTGTTCCACACAAATGCGATCAACCGGCTCCTGCCGATAACGCCTATACCAATCGGTCGTCAGACGTACCGCTTCTTGGACTGCTAAACGAGGTTCCCAGTTCAAATAATACTTTGCCTTTGAAATATCCAGCATCAAAAGCTTCGCCTCATGCAAAGCCCCGGCCTGCGAAACATCTTTCACCTCTCCTCCACCATATAAATCCGCAATCTGATTCGCAATCTCCCACACTGTCGCAACAGATTCGGCATGCGGCCCAAAATTCCACCCCTCACAATAACGGGTAGGTTCCTCCCACATTTTCATCGCCAGCAACAGATAACCACTCAAAGGTTCCAAAACATGCTGCCAGGGGCGGACTGCCTGAGGACTCCGGATTTCGATGGGCTTCCCTGCTTCCAACGCCCTTATGCAATCGGGCACAATCCGGTCCAACGCCCAGTCCCCTCCTCCGATAACATTGCCGGCACGCACACTGGCAATCGACTGTCCGTGTTTCTCGTAGGTCTCCGGATTGAAAAAAGAACGTCTCCAGGAAGCTATTGCGATCTCCGCCGCTCCTTTAGAAGAAGAATACGGATCGTATCCCCCCAGGGGCTCATTCTCCCGATACCCCCAAATCTGCTCTTTATTTTCATAGCACTTATCGGTTGTAATCATAACGCCGACCTTAACGTCAGGCGTATTCCGCATCGCCTCCAGAATCCGGATAGTCCCCATCACATTCGTCTCATAGGTCTCCACCGGAATTTCATACGATAGCCGGACAATCGGCTGTGCCGCCAAATGAAAAACAATTTCAGGCCGGTATTGCTGAAAAATCTGCTTCATTTTTTCTCCATCCCGAATATCTCCCCTTAAATCCACTATCCGCTTTCCAATCCCCGACAATACAAAATTATCCCGCTCCGTATAGGGCTCTAAACTTACCCCAATAACTTCCGCCCCCAATTCATACAACCAAATTGCCAACCAAGATCCTTTAAAACCGGTATGCCCGGTCAATAAGACCCGTTTCCCTTTGTAAAACGCCCGAAATGTATCCAGATTTGTCATAAGATCACCAAACTTTCCAGGGAGCAATTCCTTTCTCCCACATATCATTCAACTCTATACTATCCCGCAAAGTATCCATCGGTTTCCAAAATCCCGTATGCTTAAATGCGTGCATCTTTCCCTCTCTGGCAATGTTTTCCAGAGGCGTCCGCTCGAATATCGTAGCATCTCCTTCCCGTATATAATCGAAAACTTCCTTTTCACAGACAAAATAACCGGCATTTATCCAATTCCGGTCGCCATCCGGCTTTTCCAGAAAAGAAGTCACCTGATTCGATTGAGGATCAATCTGCAAAGCTCCGAATTTACCACTCGGTTGATAGGCCGTCAGCGACAAAATAGCTCCGGACTTTTCATGTGACAAAAGAGTATCCCCTATATTCAAATCCGTCACTCCGTCTCCATAGGTCAGCAAAAAACGCTCTTCTCCCACATACTTCTGAATCCGTTTTATCCGTCCTCCCGTCATCGTATTCAAACCGGTATCTATCAGAGTCACTTTCCAGTTCTCACTGTGATTATCCAGAATTTCCACACTATTATCCGCCAAATTCACCGTCATATCGCTATTGTGCCGGAAATAATTGGCAAAATACTCTTTAATCACGTATTGCTTATAACCGCAACAAATGATAAACTCGTGGATACCATAATAACTATACGTTTTCATAATATGCCAGAGAATCGGTTTACCGCCAATTTCCACCATGGGTTTAGGAATCAGGTTGGTCGCCTCGCTAAGACGGGTACCGAAACCACCTGCCAGAATTACTGCTTTCATTGCTTATGTCCGGATACAAAGTTTTTAATCGTTTCGATCATATAATGCAGCATTTCCGGCTGCATTCCTGGATATACACCTATCCATAAGGTATTATTCATAATCAAATCCGTACAGGTCAATTCCCCGACAATCCGGTATCCCCTTCCCGTACGGCGCATTTCGTCAAAAGCCGGATGTTTTACCAAATTACCAGCAAATAAATTACGGGTCTGAATTTTTTTACTTTCCAGATAACCAGATAACTGATTCCGGGTGAAACCCGCCCCTTCTTTTACGGTAATCAAAAATCCGAACCAACTCGGTTTTGAATTTACCTGCGGTTCAGGCAAAATCAAATCTTCTATTCCCTCCAAACCCGCTCTCAGTAAAGCCCAATTTTTTCTCCGGATCTCTACAATATCGTCTAATTTCTCCAACTGGGCACAACCGATGGCAGCCTGCATATCTGTCACCTTCAGATTATAACCGAAATGGGAATACACATACTTATGATCATATCCCACGGGTAATTCCCCAAATTGCTTACTGAACCGATAATGACAAGTATTATCCACCCCTCCCACACACCAGCAATCCCGTCCCCAATCCCGGAATGAATTTACAATTTTATGCAGTTGCGGATCATTCGTATAAACGGCTCCTCCTTCTCCCATTGTCATGTGGTGGGGAGGATAAAAACTACTGCTACCAATATGTCCCACAGTTCCGGTCTTCTTCCATTCCCCCTCTATAAAATAAAGGGATCCTAAGGCATCACAATTATCTTCGATTAACCACAATCCATGAGCATCACAAAATGCCTTTACCGCTCCCAAATCGAAGGGATTCCCCAGCGTGTGAGCAATCATGACAGCTTTGGTCTTAGCTGAATAAGCCTGTTCTAACTGTGTAACATCAATATTGTATTCCGGCAAAGTAACATCTACAAATACCGGTACGGCCCCAAACTGAATAATCGGAGCGACCGTCGTAGGGAAACCACAAGCGACCGTAATCACTTCATCCCCCCTGCAAATCCGCCGTTCTCCCAAAGCCGGGGAAGTTAAAGCCATAAAAGCCAACAAATTCGCAGAAGAACCGGAATTTGTCAGAGAACAATATTTCACACCCAACCATTCAGCAAAACGGGTCTCAAATTTCCGGGCCCAAGGACCTGCCGTCAACCAAAAATCCAGAGAAGAATCAACCAGATTGAGCATTTCTTCCTCATTGTAATAACGACCTCCGTAATTTACAAAAGTCTTTCCGGCTTCAAAAACCTTAGAAGGAGCATGCACCTCCGCATAATACTCCTTCACCAACTCTAATATTTGCGATTTTAACTCTTCCTTCCGAGCCATATTATTTTATTTAAATCCTTTCTCTTCTTTACAGGAGTTATTTCCTTGTTCCAAATACTGATCTATCCCGTATTGACAGCGGATCAGTTTATTTTCATTATTCCGGTTATAGATACTCTCGTTAACACTCATATCGTGTTTGGTACTGTGTTCATTATGATAGATATGGTACTCTATCGCCTTGAATTTAATAAATCGCCTCTGAATACCATAGCGGTTCAAACGGGCCGGAAGATCAAAATCCTCAAATCCGTATCCCACAAAGGCTTCGTCATATCCGTTTACCGCCCACAGATCTTCTTTCCAAAAAGACATATTACATCCTCGTCCATACATCCGCCCTTTCTTATAATTGTAAAAGAAAGGAGTGAGTAAAGGACACCTCAACCCATTAATCCGACGGCGTATCCCTTTGGAAAAAAAAGAAAGTTTGTATTCTCCTGCTTTTTCAAAATCAGCCGATACCCCCTCTTTCAACTTCACCCGGCCTCCCGATAAAAAATAACCTTTCCGGGCTTCCTTCATATGATCTTCTATAAAACGAGGATGCATAATGATATCCCCATCAATCTGTATGATATACTCCCCCTCACACACGGCAAAAGCCCTGTTCCGGATTTTTCCCGCCCGGAAACCTTTATCTTCTTGCCATACATGCTTGAGCTTACAAGGGAATTGCTCCCGCATCTCATCAATCAATGCTTGGGTAGAAGGCCGGGAACCGTCATCCGCTACCACTACATCCAAAGGCAGTTGTGTCTGCTTTAAAACACTTTTCAAAGATAACCGGAGGGCTGATTCCCAGTTATAGGTCGTTATAATTAAGCTAACTTTCATGTATAGAATGAGTTTTTCAAATTACCCGGAACAATCCTTCTCTCTTTCCGGCTAATTATTTTATTTTTAGCAAAATAAACATATTCCACCTAATAATACAAATTCGAGATGAACAATATGAAAAATACCTGTGAAATATAAAACAGACTACCTCTCCCTTAAATAAGATATTTTAATAAAAAAGAAAAATCAGAAGTTCTTTTCCGAACATCAGTTTTTATTTTTTAACCGTAACTTTCTGATTTTATTTCGTTATCCTTAGACAGATATATCTCCTTTAATATGGGGATGAGGATTATAATTACTCAACTGAAAATCTTCATACCGAAAACCAAAAATATCTTTTACCTCAGGATTCAGATGCATCTGAGGTAACTCCCGCGGTTCCCGGGTCAGTTGCAACTTCACCTGTTCGATATGATTTAAATAAATATGGGTATCTCCCAAGGTATGTATAAACTCCCCGGGCTGCAACCCGCAAACCTGCGCCATCATCAGTGTCAGTAAAGCATAGGAAGCAATATTAAAAGGGACTCCCAGGAAAGTATCAGCACTTCGTTGATAGAGCTGACAGGATAATTTACCGTCTACAACATAAAACTGAAACAAAGCATGACAGGGCGCCAAAGCCATATTTTCAATATCCCCGGCATTCCAGGCACTTACAATCAGGCGTCTGGAATCAGGCGTATTCCGGATATCCCGCACCACCTGGGCAATCTGATCCAAATGAGTACCGTCCGGACGAGGCCAACTCCTCCACTGATAACCATAAATATGCCCCAGATCCCCTTTTTCATCCGCCCATTCATCCCAAATCCGCACACCGTGTTCCTGCAGATAATGCACGTTCGTATCTCCCTGCAAAAACCATAACAATTCATATAGGATCGACTTTAAATGCAATTTTTTAGTCGTCAATAAAGGAAATCCTTTTTGCAGATCAAAACGCATTTGATGACCGAAAATACTGATTGTTCCCGTTCCGGTCCGGTCTGTTTTCTGTGCCCCTTCGGCAAGAATTTTATCCAATAATTCCAAATACTGCTTCATGATAATCTATCCTAAATGTTAAAGCATTAATGCCCCAAAGGCCAGGTTATAAAGATAAGTCCTCCGACTCATTTAATAATTTTGTAAACTCCTTGATTTCAGCTTATCACATTCCTGAAATATATAACTAATTTTGATGTTGTATTCCTTATTTTTTTCGGATCAACATCAGGCCATGCCGGACGGGCAGGATCACTTTTTCCACCCGTTCATCCGCTGCAACCCGCTCATTAAAATCCAGGATTCCCTTCGTCTGCGCATCCCGGGCTTCTTTTACTACCTTTCCTTCCCACAATACATCATCCGCTATAATAATCCCTCCCGGACGCAATTTATCAAATACCAGACGATAATAATCGGAATACTGTCTTTTGTCTGCATCGATAAACACGACGTCAAATTGCTCCTCCAAGGTCGGTATTACCGTACAGGCATCTCCCAATAAGAAACAGATTTTTTCTCCTAAACCGCTTTTCTCTATATAAGCCCGAGTAAAATCTTCTATTTCATCGTTGATGTCAATCGTATATAATTTTCCCCCTTCCGGCAAAGCCAAAGCCATAGAAATAGCAGCATATCCGGTATAAGTGCCGATTTCCAACACCCGTTTTGCTCCCGTCATCCGACAAATCAATTTCAGAAATTGTCCTTGCATATTACCGGACAGCATTCTTGGACGCATAACCTGTAAATGAGTTGCCCTCCTCAATTCAGCCAAAACAGCCGGCTCCGGTTCTGAATGAGCCATCATATATTCTTCCAATTCTGCATTCCACTCCATAAGCTTTCCAAAATTCTGTTCTCTTCTCCGGTTTCCCTTTCGACAAACATTAGCAGCAATAAAACCGGTTTTATTTATACACCAACACTGATTGGCGACCCGTATCCAATATTTCTGCTGCGACCTGCTGCAAACTCCCTGCATCAATCTCTTCAATCTTTTTACAAAGACACTCAATACTTTCCACTTTATCGTATACCAGAAAACTCTTCCCAATGGAGAGCATGGTATTTTCATAATTTTCAGCCGACAAGGTAAGTTGTCCAATAGCCTGCGTCTTTGCCTTCCTCAGTTGTACTAATCCCAAGGGTTCACTATAAAGCATCTCCATCTCCCGCCGGCATAGTTTCAGACATTTTTCCAAATCCGCCGCATCACAACCAAAATAAACGGTAAAAATACCCGTGTCCGAATAGGGAGTATAAGAAGCTTCTATGTTGTAGACCAATCCATGCTTTTCCCGAAGATTCAGATTCAATCGGGAATTCATCCCACTTCCACCCAAAATATCTACCAATACAGACAAAAGCAAACGTTTCTCCTCCCGGTAATCGTAAGCAATGTTCCCCAATATACAGTAATTCTGAAAGGTCCCTTTGACTACCTCTTTTTGCTGAGGAATGTAAATTTCAGGACAATGCCGGCCAAAAGGTACGGTTTCCCCGGATAATCCTCCGAAATATTTCTCAACGAACCGGATCAACTTGGAAAAATCAATATCCCCGACCGAACTGATCACCATACGCTGGGGAACATAGTTCCGGTGTACAAAATTAAAAATCTGTTCCCGGGTTAAATTCCGTACGCTCTCTTCATTCCCTAATATATTACGTCCGATTGGCTCTCCTTTATAAACCAGTTCTTCAAAATCATCAAAAATCAATTCCCCGGGAGAATCCTTGTAAGAGTTAATCTCGTCAATGACAACTTCCTTTTCCTTCTCTATTTCTTTTTCCGGAAAAACCGAATCAAAAACAATATCGGCAAACAATTCCAAAGCCCGTTCATAATCTTTGGGCAGAAAAGAAGCATATATACAGGTATCTTCCTTCGTCGTATAGGCATTTAACTCTCCTCCCACATCTTCCATACGGCTCAAAATGTGATAAGCTTTCCTCTTCGTCGTACCTTTAAAAATCACGTGTTCAATAAAGTGAGCAATCCCCACTTCATCTTCCCTTTCATCCCGACTCCCTGCATTTATAATTAAACCACAATAAGCTGCTTTATTCGGTACATGTTCATGAATGACCTTCAGCCCGTTTTTCAATATATAAGTCTGATACATTATCGACGTTCTCCCTCTTCTATTAGCTCACAAAAGTAGGAAAAAAATCGGGATTTCCGGAATTGTTTAAAAGTTCGGATATATAAAAGTTTTCTTATAAAAATGACCGAAAGATAAAGAAGTTATCCCTATGGACGTTCGGAACGGATCGGTGACTTTTAAGTTTGAGGAACAAAACCGCTCTGTTTCCGATTTAAATAGAAAATTACACATTAGGGCACGTCCCTAATGTGTAAATTCTTGTATTTGAGACCGAAGTTTTGTCCCGAATAAAAGACCTAGCGGGAGGAAAGCAACATTTTATCGGGAAATAGTATTGTTAAAAATGCACCTAAAAAAAGCTGATGAAAAATTTCACCAGCTTTTTGAATATGATACTCAAACGGAAGTCCCTTCTTCAGGAAGATCCGTTTGCCGCTTTCGGCTTTAAACTTGTGGGTACGGCCAAAATTGTTTTATTTTTGAAATAACTTTTCAAAATCAGCCATAGCAATAGGCTGCTCTTCCAATTTTACATTTTCCTTTATCACTGCAAAGATCTTATTGTCCACAGCTCTCTCATAAAGATGCTGCCGTTGCTTTTCATCTTCCAGCAGTTTTACAGCAAATCCGTCCAATTGCTCGTTCGTCAGTCCATACAAACCATATTGCTGTAATTGGGCAGCAGCAACTTCCCGGCCTACGGCCTTCAAATCATCCGCTTCTACTTTCAACTCGTACTCTTTAATCAAAGCATTTTTAATCACCTGCCATTTGAATTCATCCCGGTAACCTTCAAAATCCTTCTCTACATCCTCTGCTTTCATTTCTTTATTTACGGCCACGATCCATCTCTTCAAAAATGCTTCCGGTAACACCACTTCCTCGTTCTTCTTCAATAATTTTTCACGGGCATCTATCGTAAAACGGTATTCAGAATGTCCCTGTAATTGTTTTTCAATATCACCTTTTACACGGGCACGGAATTCTGCTACATCCTTTACAGCATCTTTGCCATAAACCTTATCAAATAAATCCTGGTTTACTTCTGCATCTACATAACGTTTGATCTCGTTCACGATAAAGCAAAAATCAGGATTGGCTTTTTCCGCTTCCTCTTTAGAAACACCTAACATAGAAGCGTAATCCGTTTTATTCGGGAATGATTTAGCTGCATTAAATTTTACTTCTTGCCCTACCTTAGCACCTTTGAATGCATTTACAGCTTCTTCGTCTTTTATGTGCATAACGGATAAGGATGCCTCAGCATTGTTCACCCCCCCCTCTTTCACACTGCCATCAGCATTTAATTCAATCAGTTCTCCCTTAACGTATTCCGTTCCTTCAACTTCGTCCACCGGAACCATTTCCCCATTGTTCTTACACATGTTCTCGATTTGCTTATCGATCATCTCATCGTCCACCGTAATCAAATAATAAGGTACTTTTTCCCGCTTACTCAACTTCACGTTCACCTCGGGAGAAAGAGCAATGTCATAAGCAAACTCAAAATTCTCATCGTTTAAATCCAGTTCTTTTTGTTCGGTCTCGCTTGGTAGCGGTTCTCCCAGAATTTGAAGATCATTTTCTTTTATATAATTGTTAAGCGCTTCTCCCAACACCTTGTTTATTTCTTCCACCAACACAGCCTTACCGTAAATCTTTTTCACAATTCCCATGGGGGTTTTCCCTTTGCGGAATCCGTCAATAACCACTTTCTTCTGATAATCTTTCAGTACATTCTCTACGCGACTTGCGTAATCTTCTTTACCTAACTGAATCTTAATAATGGCATTAAGATCATCGTTCTGGGTTTTTGTTATGTTCATGCTATCGTTTTTGTTACAACAGTCGCAACAGTTACAACGGTCACAACAGTTTTAATTATACAATATATTTCGATTTCTCTAACCTAAAAAAGCCACCTAGAAGAAGGCGGCTTTCCATTTTGTACGGGCGAAGGGACTCGAACCCCCACGTCTTTCGACACTAGATCCTAAGTCTAGTGCGTCTACCAATTTCGCCACGCCCGCTTACAATTTCAGCGCTGCAAAAATAGCCTATTTTTTTAAACCTCCAAAATATTTATGAATTAAGATTTTAGATTTGTGAATTAAAAAATACACATTCCCTCATCTTATTTTTTCTTCCTCAATTCAAAATTTTTACCCAGGTAAACCCGCCTTACTTCAGGATCGGCAGCCAGATGCTCGGCCGTTCCGGACTCCAATATCCGGCCATCGTATAAAAGATAGGCCCGGTCCGTAATGGAAAGCGTTTCCTGTACATTGTGATCGGTAATCAGAATACCAATATTCTTATCTTTCAGTTTCTGTACAATACCTTGTATATCTTCCACGGCAATGGGATCTACCCCCGCAAAGGGTTCGTCCAACAAGATAAATTTCGGACGGATAGACAAAGCACGGGCAATTTCCGTACGCCGCCGCTCTCCTCCGGACAACTGTATCCCCAAACTTTTACGGATATGCTGTAAACCGAACTCATCCAACATCTCTTCCAGACGGTCTTTTTGTTCGTCCTTCGGCATCTTTGTCATTTCTAATACCGCCTTAATATTATCTTCCACACTCAACCTGCGGAATACAGAGGCTTCTTGCGCCAGGTATCCGACTCCTAACTGAGCCCTCCTATACACCGGCTCTTTTGTAATCTCCCGGTCATCCAAGAAAATCCGGCCTCCGTTCGGAGTAATCAAGCCCACGATCATGTAAAAAGAGGTCGTTTTCCCCGCCCCATTCGGTCCTAACAACCCTACAATTTCTCCTTGTTCCACTTGTAAAGAAACCCCCTTTACTACCGTACGGCTTTTATATTTTTTTACCAGATCCTCTGCTCTCAGTATCATAAATTCCTATTTTGGTGTACAAAGATAGGCAAAAGTTAAGAGTTAACAAATACTTCCAAAGCCTATTCTACACGTAAAGTTATTTGGTTCCGATCAGAAATTCAGGTTTATACTGAAATTGACCGCGAAATTTTGTACTTTTTGTCCGGGTACACTATGCCGGTGACTCAAACGCCAGATAGCATCTACCCGTAATATCCTAAATATATTTTCAATGCCCACGCCTGCTTCAAAGTACGGCTTGGAAACAGACGACATCCCTTCCGGAAAAAGCAAAATAGCCCGCGTATCTTCCAAACTACCGTTATTTTTCTTCTCCAATGTTCCAATCAAAGCTTTGAATATAAATACCTCTCTCCACTTCAATCTTTTCATCAGAGGAATTTTTCCCAAGAAAAAACCTTTAAAATGATGCTCATACATCAGAGATGCCCATAAGTCAGAAGCAAATTCGTAATAATTCATACAAGAAAAAGCATAAGGATCGTAGAAATAGGTGGCATTCCCCTCATGCAATTTCAACAACGGATAAGGCACTTTTCCAAAAATCTTTCCCCCACTCAATGCAAATTTGGAAGTACCTATAGGCGGAAATCCTATATCCCACATCACCGTTCCCTCCAGCCGGTAATATTCATAATCATTTTTAAAAATGCCTTTTACCCCCGCAGACAAATCCAATGTAAAGATCGGATAATCCGAACCCAAAGAAAACTTATCAAATGTCTGACGGACAATAATTTCATTTTTGGACAATCGGGTCCTCAACCGAAACGAAAGCGACTGTATGGAACTCATTTCCTTCCCATCCGGGCGAATAAAAGGGACATAACGGGAAGAAAAAATATTCCTCACCTGAGCAGCAAAAGTATTGCTGACCCCTTGACGCCATTCTTGTTCAAACGAAATATCTCCCTGATTTACCAAACTCAGCCGATCATTATTGCCCCTTGACAAGATAGAACTCAATATGTTCCCCTCTGTAAACGCATTTACACCAGCCCCCAACTGTACGACATCATGCTTAAAAGACAGGGTGAGTTTAGAGGTTGGCAAATCCTTAAACATATACTCCAAACCTCCCCCTCCCTTAAAATGCCGGTCTTTTGTTCCATATGCCAAATGTCCGAATAAACGAATTTTTTTGCTGAAATCAGAAGTGGTCCGTAACCCCAGTTGAAAACGGCATCCTTCCAGCTTATTAAAACTGAACAATTTATAATAAGGTCCGATACCCACATACTTGGTATCATAATATCCTCCCAATATAGTACTGATAACGGTATAAATGTTCTGATAAAGCGGTACATTCTTTACAGAATCCACCATGCCATATATCTGTTTTTCTTTCACACTGAGCTCATACGGCCGTACAGTATCCCAATATTGTTCGTCGTTTTTCAATACATCCCGGGAAATAATCACGTTATTGTCCAATTTTAATACTTCTTCCGGTATTGGCTCATTCAAACGTACGTGAGTATAATCGATCTGACGATGGCCTAAAAAAGAAACGAGCTTGGCAGAATCAGACATAACAATCGTGAAATCAGCAAAAAGCTTATCCTGTTTTGGAAACCAAACCGAATCATTCACCAATTCATTGGTATTTTCGATGACCAAATGCCGGATCCAGTTTACATTCAAGCCTTTTAACATTTTCACATGAGCAGATTGTAAAGCCCAAGAGGCCGAATCAATATTTACCTCCCCGTCCAATACCGGCGTAGAAGTTCCTTTGGGATGAAAACGGATTTTATAGGTTTTCCGCCCGTTAATCTGCATACTATCTACTAAAAAATATTTGTAATACAGCAATCCGTGTTCCGATAAAGGACTGGCAAATTTCACCTCAAAAATATTGATATAATTATCATAAAGGTTCACATTTACATGCAAATGTCCCGTAAACTGAGCCAAAGAATAGTCCTCTTCTATTCCGGAAATCCGGCTGGCTTTTACAATTTCGCGGGAAAAACCAGGCGAACTCCGATGATAATAATCTGCCGTAGCTTCCGAAATCATAATCGGTAAAAAAGCCTTTCCGGTAATGACAGAAGTATCCATATGTTCAAAAATAAAACCAAAATTCTTTTGGAGTTTTTTATTTTTAAAATAAGGATTAATATTGGTCAGATCCAATTCCATCTTTGTATAAGTGGAACACTTATAGAGAGATAATTCATCCGGATTGTTTTTCTTTTTATTCCGGGAAACATTTTTCAGAATCCGATGGGCAGGATTTTCTCCAGGAGTCACATTCACTTCTTCCAGATCAACAGTATAAGGAACCAACTGAAAATCCAACGCATTATACGAACCCGGCACAACCTTTACTGTCTGAGATTCATATCCGACAAAAGAAGCCTGTAATTCGGTCACCTTTTCCCGGGTTTCCAAGATATAAATACCATCGAAATCAGAGGTAACTCCTACCGTCGTCCCTTTAAATACAACATTGACCAGAGGAAGAGGTTCCCCGGTCTTTGCATCGGTGATTTTTCCTCTCACACGCGTACTTTGTCCCCAAGCCACAGAGGTCACCGTTATCAGTAATATAAAGAGAATGTATCTATTCATGAATTTATTATCCTAAGAAAATTAATCCCGGTCTTTCCGGAATAAATTTATACCACCCCCTCTTTAAGTATGTCGTGGAGATGAACTATACCTTTATATATACGTTGGTCATCGGTTACGACCAATTGTGTAATACTGTTCTTTTCCATTAACCTGAAAGCATTATAAGCCAATTCTTCTTCCGGTATCGTTTTGGGAGAAGCCGACATAATGTCAGCAGCTTTCAATCCGTCGACATCCTTATATTTTTCCAACATACGCCGTAAATCCCCATCTGTTACAATACCAATCAATTTCTCTTCCTGGTCGACGACAGCGACTGCCCCCAAGCATCCCCCAGACATTTCCAGAATTACTTTGCGAATATTGTCTTCCAAACCGACTTTAGGCCGGTTTTCTTTATCAAATACATCCGAGACCCGTGTATAAAGGCGTTTCCCCAAAGATCCTCCCGGATGGTAACGGGCAAAATCCCGGCTGGAAAAATTCCGGCATTCAATCAAACACATGGCCAAAGCATCCCCCATTACCAACTGAGCCGTCGTAGAATTGGTAGGAGCTAAATTATTCGGACAAGCTTCCCGGTCTACCTTCGCCTTTATCACATATTCCGCATTCTGAGCCAAAAAGGAGTCCGTATTGGATACCATAGCCACTATGGAATTATTCCCAATATTCCGGATCAGAGGAAGCAATACTTTAATTTCAGGCGTATTTCCACTTTTAGATACAAAAATAACGACATCTTCATGTTGTACCATCCCCATATCCCCGTGAATCGCATCGGCAGCATGTAAAAAAACAGCCGGCGTACCCGTAGAATTCAAAGTAGCTACAATCTTTTGCGCAATAATGGCACTTTTTCCGATCCCCGTAATAATCACACGCCCCTTACTTTCATATATTAATTTTACAACTTTTTCAAAATCCTCGTCAATATAATTGAGCAGATTCCGGACAGCCTCTGCCTCATCCGAAACGACCTTCTTTGCAACACACTTAATATCAATCATTTTATCAAATCATTACTAAACTACTTCAAGAATTACAATATTTATGCCAAAAAAAATGACAAAAATTCTTGTAGGAATTATTTTTTACTATAACTTTACTCAAAGGCAAAAGTACCATTTTTTTATGATTCACCCTACAATAGGGGATCATACATTCGACTTTTATGAAAAGAAATAAATAGAAGGAAAAGAAATTTATTTTTTAATGTGCAAATGTTTAAACGTTCTCTTGTATAGATGCTCGATATCGCTTCATTTACGGTGAAGAAAT
Source organism: Odoribacter laneus YIT 12061 (assembly GCF_000243215.1). Lineage (GTDB taxonomy): Bacteria > Bacteroidota > Bacteroidia > Bacteroidales > Marinifilaceae > Culturomica > Culturomica lanea. The sequence goes on from NZ_JH594596.1 coordinate 1,716,362, forward strand.
CTCAGGAACCTTTGCTTTATTTCCCGAGAAATACTTTCATCTGTTCCCAAATGAACATTTATTCGAAAAAGAACTTTTGAACATTTTTACGTTTAAACATTTAAATTTAAATTTTTTTGTTATTCATTCAAATTAAGTTATAAATTTGCACTTCCTTTGCGAAAAGTGTGCGAAAAGATTACAAATACAATGGGATTGGAGATTGATTTACATGAAAAATTAAAAGAGTATTTTGGTTTTGATAACTTCAAAGGGAATCAGGAAGCGATCATCCGGAATGTGTTAGCAGGTAAAAATACATTTGTATTAATGCCGACAGGTGGCGGCAAATCCTTGTGCTATCAACTGCCTGCCCTTATTCTCGACGGTACAGCTATTGTGATCTCCCCTTTAATTGCTCTGATGAAAAACCAAGTGGATGCCATGCGTTCATTTAGTGCTGCCGAAGGAGTAGCTCATTTTCTGAATTCCTCTTTGACGAAAAATGAAATTTTAAAAGTCAAAGAAGATATTTTAGAAGGAAAGACCAAATTATTATATGTAGCACCGGAGTCTCTGACAAAAGACAGTAATGTAGAATTCCTGAAAAAAATAAAGATTTCTTTTTTTGCTGTCGATGAAGCACATTGTATCTCTGAATGGGGACACGATTTCCGGACCGAATATCGTAAAATACGCCCGATTGTCGAGCAGATCGGAAAGGCGCCTATCATCGCTTTGACAGCCACAGCTACGCCGAAAGTACAACACGATATCCAAAAAAATCTTGACATGCTGGACGCCGAAGTATTCAAATCTTCTTTTAACCGTCCGAATCTCTATTACGAAGTCCGTCCCAAGAATGATCCAACAAAAGATATTATCAAGTTTATCAAAAAGCATGAGGGAAAATCGGGGATTATCTATTGCCTGAGCCGGAAGAAAGTGGAAGAACTGGCAGAAGTCCTTTGCATAAACGGCATTAAAGCAGCTCCTTATCATGCTGGCATGGATGCAACTACCCGAAGTGCCAATCAGGACAAATTCCTGATGGAAGAGGTCGACGTCATCGTAGCTACAATCGCCTTCGGAATGGGCATTGATAAACCGGACGTACGGTTTGTCATTCACTACGATATTCCCAAAAGTCTGGAAGGGTATTACCAAGAAACAGGACGTGCCGGAAGAGATGGAGGAGAAGGTATTTGTATCACTTATTACAGTTATAAAGACATCCAAAAACTGGAAAAATTTATGCAAGGGAAACCGATAGCTGAACAGGAAATCGGAAAACAATTGCTGATGGAAACCGTATCTTATGCGGAGACCTCTCTTTGTCGACGAAAAGTCCTACTCCATTATTTCGGAGAAGATTTTGACGAAGACAATTGCGGATGCTGCGATAACTGCCTGTATCCGAAGAAAGAATTCGAGGGCAAAGAATATATATTGGATGCTCTCACATTGGTTTCAGAAATAAAAGAAAAATTTAAAATAGAACATTTGGTCAATATCTTGATCGGAGAAGCCGATTCGGCCATAAAGGCATATAAGCACGACAAACTGGAAATGTTCGGAAGCGGAGCAGAAAAAAGTCGTCAATTCTGGACAATGGTTTTTCGCAGAGCGCTGATCAGCCGGTTTATCGAAAAAGATATTGAACAATACGGTGTAATAAAAATAACGAAAGAAGGACTAGATTTTCTAGAACACCCTAAAGAATTTATGCTGATGGAAGATCGTAATTTTGAGGAAAACGAAGAAAAGATTCAGGAGAAGGGCGGCGTTTCCGCATTAGATAACACTCTATTTGCCATCCTGAAAGATTTACGGAAAAAAATTGCTAAAACCAATAACCTGCCTCCTTATGTCATTTTCCAGGATCCGTCTTTGGAAGATATGTGCATCAACTATCCCATTACAATAGAAGAGTTGGCCAATATCCAAGGCGTAGGTACAGGCAAAGCCCAAAAATACGGGAAAGAATTTGTAGAAGTCATCAAACAATATGTAGAAGACAACGAAATCGAACGGGCGCAGGATATGGTAGTGAAAACCGTAGCCAACAAATCCAAATTTAAAGTATATATTATCCAGAACATCGACCGGCAAATCGATTTGGAAGACATCGCCTCTGCCCAAGGACTTAGCTACGAAGAACTCATCAAGGAAATGGAAGCCATCGTATTTTCCGGAACGAAACTCAATATTGATTATTATATCAATAAAATTCTGGACGAAGAGCAGCAAAAGGAAATATTTGATTATTTTATGGAAGCTCAAACCGACAATATTGCAGAAGCTTTCGACGAATTCGAAGGGGATTATTCCGAAGAAGATCTGCGCCTCATGCGCCTGAAATTCCATTCCAAACACGGGAATTAATCTACCTGAAGAACGCTCTTCTCTGGAATTATGAATAATGTATTAATCTGTTAAGGGAGTGTGAGTGTATAGAAAAGCAAGGAAACCATCAGATTGAAAAATATAAACGACAGGAGAAGGAATACTACATTATAATAGGCATATCACGAATGAGAAGAAATCGTTGATTTCCTCTCATTTTTAATCCAAGTAAAGTTAAGCAGTTTGCCTGTTTTTCTTTTCGGCCTTTAAATTAGACGAGATAAAAAAGAGGGACTAGCATAAAATAATGCTAATTAACAAGCAGTTATAAGATTGAAGAAAATCAGATAAAGGAGGAAAAATTAAAAGAATAAACGCCCGTTTTATATTAAATCAAATACCTTGATAATCTATGTAAATACAGATTACAAAAATAACATTTTTTCCGGGAAATACAAAAGATAACATTTATTTTTAAATGTAAGTAAAATATCTACCTTCAATAGAACTAGTCTATTAAGAGATATAAAGACGGACAGGCCTTAGTCTGACACCGTATACCCTTCGTCCAAGGAATAACAGAAAGACACTTTCTCCCTGCTTTTTATTTTTCTTTATCGACAGAACGGACAAAGGGAATATCTTCCCGAAATAACTTCCGGTAAGTGATATGGGTTTTCACAGCTTTGGCACTCAAATAATCCATCAAATGCATCATCTGAGGATTAAAGTCGCCCACCCAGTTCATTTCTAAATATTTATAACAACTATTTTTCTTTACGATGGTCTCACAAAACTGTTTGATTAAAGCGGCTTCCACCCCCTTCCCCTGGAATTCGGGAACGACGCCGAAAAGCTGTCCTAAAGCGACGTCCACTTTTTTTATGCGGCGATAATATAAAAATTTCAGTATTCCGGTTAAATTCAATTTCCCATTCAAATGCCGGATCACCTGATTCATTTCCGGAAACATCAGGAAAAAACCGATAGGCATCCCTTTATAATAGGCAAAATAAATCAAATCTTTATCTATTACGGGCTGCAAATTCTTATAAATAACCTCGACTTGTTCCCGGGTAATACCGTCCACTCCATGTACCTCCAGATTCCAAGCTTTATTATATACTTCCAGTAAAGCGTCAATTGCCTTTTGTTTTCCGATTTCCCGGTAGGTATGGACCGCGTAATCCGGATTTTTCAACAGACGATCCGCTTTCCATACAACTATAGGTGCCAAACTTTCTACAACCAAACGGTTACGGTAAGTAAATTGTTTAAAATAATCCCGGAAACCATATTCTTCAAAAAATTTTACATAATAAGAGTGGGTGTAAGGCATAGCATAATTCGGAAATCGATCGAACCCATCCACCAACAATCCCCACCATTCAATCCGTTCCCCGAAATTTACAGGTCCTTCTATAGCCTCCATCCCCTTAGCCTCGAGCCATTCCCGACATTTATCAAAAAGCATAAAAGCAGCCTGCTTATCGTCTATACATTCGAAAAAGCCCATCTGCCCCACCGCATACTTATCCAAATGACAGGTTTTCCCGTTGACAAAAGCAGCTACCCGGCCTACACAATGCCCAACCTCATTGTATAACACCCAACGCACACATTCCCCGTTTTTAAAGCAGGGATTTTTTCTCCGGTCGAACACATTGCGGATATCGTTATCCAAAGGACGTATCCAATATGAATTATTCTTATAAAGCTCTACAGGCAAAAGCAAAAAATCCGCTTCCTGCTTTTCCGTTTTAATCTCTGTAATCGTATACATAACTTAGTTTAGTAGCTAAAATCACACCAACTTCACAAACTCACAGCTTCCGGATGCCTGCTGGTATAGATATATTTTATACGCCACTCCAATTTTCTTTCCCATACTACCAGAATAGCTAAAATCAGACGGGGAATAATCAACCACCATACTGGCAAACCAATGACCATAAACAACAAAGGATCTTCCACCTGTGAATGAGAAACGGCCAAATGATGATTTAACAAATCAGCTTCCTTCTTTTCCAGCTTGCCTAATTTGGCATAATCCATCATAATAGCTGAACCGTAAGCTAAACCGACAGTATTTCCTAAAATCCACAAAAAAGAAGCGGAAGCCGTTAAACCAAATAAATTCATTAAAGGAGCAAATAAGCGGGAGAGTGCCTTCAATACCCCGAACTCTTCCAATAAGCGCTGAATAATCATCAACGAAATAATAATACCGAAGATCTTCACGCACAACCACAAACTACTTTCCAACCAATGAAAAAATGCGGCCGAAAATCCCGGTTCCACAGCTTCGGTCGAGGAAAGTGCTTCCGGCATAGCCGGTAGTATACCGTTTAAAGCAAAAGCCGCTATCAAACTTCCTGCCAACCTGACTCCAATCATACGCAAAGCAGTAGAGCCTGTTTTTTGTTGCACCAATGTTTCTATAATAAAACCGTGAGAAATCAGACACATGACAGCCAGTATTACCCCTTCCCTTACTGTAAAATCCAATGTTGTAATCAAAGCAATAACCGTATAAATATTGGTAAAAATACTGGTTACAAACACCAAAGCAGCATCTCCGGGTAAACCCAGATAAGTAAATAAAGGAGTCGCAAAAGATGAAATATAAGGCAAAATATTAAAATAAGATAAAAGCATGACAAAAAAGGAAACAGGCAACATAATTTTGAGAAACCAGCAAGAGGTCCTCAAAGCTACCGGCAAAGCTTTTTTTATACAACCGAAAATACGTTCTTTAATCATATATTGCCAATTTACAGTTTCCAAACTTTCTACCTCAATTCCTCTGTCAGCAAACGGATTTCCATCGTCGGACTGATCCGTTCATATAAAATATTATATACCGCATTAGTAATGGGCATGTGCACATTATAATGCTCATTAATTTCTTTGATTCCCTTTACGGCAAAATAACCTTCTGCAATCATCAACATTTCCATCTGAGCCGATTTCACAGAATAACCTTTCCCGATCATCGTCCCAAAAGTACGGTTCCGACTGAATTGTGAATAAGCGGTTACTAACAAATCCCCCAGATAAGCTGAACTTTTTATGTCCCTGTGAATAGGATGAACTGCGGCGACAAAACGTTCAATTTCCTGTATGGCATTTGAAATTAAAACAGCCTGGAAATTGTCCCCATACCTCAACCCATGGCAAATTCCGGCAGCAATAGCGATTACATTTTTCAATACCGCAGCATATTCCGTTCCGTAAATGTCATCCAAAATACTGGTTTTTACATAATGACAATCAAAAGTCTGGGCAACTCGCCGGGCAACTTTCAGATCATTACTGGCAAAAGTCAGATACGATAAGCGCTCTAAGGCAATTTCTTCGGCATGACAAGGACCGGAAATCACCACAATCTGTTCCAAAGGCACTTTAAAATAATGATTAAAAAATTCCCCTATAATCAGATTGTCATTGGGTATCAAACCTTTAATAGCAGAAACGACAATTTTTTCCTGCAAAGAAACCGTAATATTAGCCGTTACATTTTTCAGGAAAGCACTGGGAATAGCAAATATAATGACATCACACATCCCGATGAGTTTATTGATATCGTCGGTAAAGGTAATTTTAGAAAGGTCAAATTCCACTCCACAGAGATAACGCGGATTATGACTCAAAGCCCGAAAAGCCTTGATGGTATCAATATTCCGCATAAACCAATTGATATGGTCGTTCGTTTCTGTCAATATTTTAGCTATAGCTGTCGCCCAACTTCCTCCTCCGACAATGCCCAACCGGGGTTTTTCTGGTATTTCCATGATTATTGCTTTATATTTACAATTTAAAATTAAAATCGTAAATCATACCTCTCAAATTTCCTTGTTATTTACCTGTCCATTTTTTCACTTCTTCCTGAGAAGGAGCCGTCAACCCCAGCTTTTCCTTTTTGTTAATTCCACAAAGCTGCTGATGTAATTTATTGGAATTTTCCACTTCTCTCAAAGCTTCTACAGTCAAAATTCCAGCTTTTTTCACCACTTCTATCCATTCTTTGGGCACCCCCGCCTCTTCAAATTTTTCGTCTCCGTCAACGGCAATTTTCTTTTCCGGTTTCATCTGGGGAAAAAACAAAACATCCTGAATAGAAGGACTATTGGTGAGGAACATACACAAACGGTCGATACCGATTCCCATACCGGAGGTGGGAGGCATACCATATTCCAAAGCCCGTACAAAATCATAATCGATATACATCGCTTCATCGTCTCCTCTTTCCTGCAATTTCATCTGTTGTTGGAAACGATCCAATTGATCGATAGGATCATTGAGTTCGGAATAAGCATTGGCGACTTCTTTTCCGTTGACAAACAATTCGAACCGCTCTGTCAGATCCGGATTACTCCTGTGTTTCTTTGTCAAAGGTGACATCTCCTTCGGATAATCATAAATAAAAGTAGGCTGGATATAATGCCCTTCACATTTCTCTCCGAAAATTTCATCGATCAGTTTCCCCTTTCCCATTGTCCTGTCTACGGCTATGCCCATCTTCAAACAAGCATTATAGAGGTCCTCTTCAGACATTTCTTCTATGTTATAACCCGTATATTCTAAAATAGCGTCTGTCATCCGAATCCGACGGAAAGGCGGAGTAAAATCAATTTCCTCCTCTCCGATCCGGGCTTTCAAAGTCCCATTCACAGCCATAGCAGCCCGGGCAATCATCTCCTCTGTAAAATTCATCATCCACAGATAATCTTTATAAGCTACGTAGATTTCCATACAGGTAAATTCCGGATTATGTGTTCTGTCCATTCCCTCATTCCGGAAATTCCGGGAAAATTCATATACTCCTTCAAAACCGCCTACAATCAACCGTTTCAGATATAACTCGTTTGCGATTCGAAGGTATAAAGGAATATCCAGAGCATTGTGGTGAGTGATAAAAGGACGAGCAGAAGCACCTCCCGGAATCGCCTGTAAAACAGGTGTTTCCACTTCCAGATAACCTTTGCTGTTAAAAAATTCCCGAATCGCATTGATCATACGGGTTCTTTTCACAAATACTTCCTTCACCTGAGGATTTACAATCAAATCCAAATAACGTTGCCGATAACGCAATTCCGGATCGGTAAAAGCGTCGAAAATCTTTCCGTCTTTCTCCTTGACAATAGGTAAAGGACGCAACGATTTCGACAACATAACCAACTTCTGAGCATGCACAGAAATCTCCCCGGTTTGGGTACGGAAAACGTAACCTTCTACCCCTACTAAATCCCCGATGTCCATCAATTTCTTAAATAAAACATTATAAGCCGTAGAATTTTCATCTTCAGAGATATCATCCCGGCTGACATATACCTGAATTTTTCCGGTAGCATCCTGCAATTCAAAAAATGAAGCTTTACCCATAATCCGGCGACTCATCATTCTTCCGGCAATCACAACTTCCCGCTTCGGAGCTGCATCATCAAAACTCTCTTTTATCTCTTCAGCCCGGCCCGTTACCTTAAATTCTGCAGCAGGATAAGCTTCAATTCCCAATTTCGTCAATTCGGCCAAAGAATTACGACGGATTATTTCCTGTTCACTCAATTCAGTAAAACCCATTTTATTATTATTTAAATAGTTTATTATCAATATGTTAATTTCCACATCTCATCGAGGGACTGCAAAGATAATAAAAAAATAAAGAGAAAGCTATCCTATTCCTTTGATTTGTAACTGCATACCTTTTTTATGTTTAAACTGTTGAAAAATTATAGTTTTTTAGTTTTGAAATAACAAGGAATTTCCGCTTCTTTGTATCAGAATTGGAAAAAAGTATAATGAAAAAAAGATGGGTTATAAACACTCCCCCGGAGGAAAATAAGATATTAAAATTAGCATATAAATTAAACTGTCCCCCCGTTATTGCGAATCTCTTGTTACAAAGAGATATAGATACTGCTGAAAAAGCACAGGCTTTCTTTTACCCTTCTCTCAACATGCTCCACGATCCGTTTTTAATGAAAGATATGGACAAAGCTGTAGACCGTTTGGACAAAGCCATCGCTCAAGAGGAAAAAATATTGATATATGGAGATTACGATGTAGACGGCACAACGGCAGTAGCTTTACTTTATAAATACTTAAAAAATAAATGTAACGCCACAAATCTGGAATATTATATTCCGGATCGCTATACAGAAGGATACGGAGTTTCTATCAAAGGCATAGACTATGCTGCAGAAAATGACTTTTCCCTCATTTTGGTAACAGATTGCGGTGTAAAAGCAGTAGAAAAAGTCCGGTACGCCAAAGAAAAAGGCGTAGACATTATCATCTGCGATCATCATACGCCCGGCGATTCGCTGCCGGAAGCCGTTGCGGTGCTGGACCCCCAACGCCAGGATTGCGATTATCCTTATAAATGGCTCAGCGGTTGCGGGGTAAGTTTTAAACTGGTACAGGCACACAGCATGAAACACAATTTACCCATGTCGGAATTGTATAAATTGTTGGACCTGCTCTGTGTCAGCATCGCCAGTGATATTGTACCCATCACCGGAGAAAACCGCATACTCGCTTATTACGGACTGCAACAGTTAAACGAAAAACCCAGTCTGGGTCTGAAGACAATCATTGAAGTTTCCGGTATCGATAAAGAAATTACGATAAACGATATCGTGTTCCGAATCGGCCCCCGGATTAATGCGGCCGGAAGGGTAGAATCAGGAAACCGAGCCGTCGATCTTCTGGTGGCTGACGAAAAATTCTCCGCCAACGATATCGCCTCCGATATCAATATTTTTAACGACCGCCGGAAAAAACTGGATCACGATATTACAGAAGAAGCTATCGCCCATATCACCCATTCCGAAATAGAACCTTCCCGTAAGACAACTGTACTTTTCAATCCCAAATGGCATAAAGGAGTGATCGGAATTGTCGCTTCCCGACTGACAGAATCGTTTTACCGTCCTACCATCGTATTAACCGAATCCAATGGCATGGCTACCGGTTCCGCCCGCTCCGTGGAGGGGTTCGATCTCTATTACGCTATCTCCCAATGCAGCGAATTACTGGAAAATTACGGGGGACATAAATACGCAGCCGGCCTGACCCTGAAAATCGAAAACATAGAACCTTTCAGAAAAAAGTTTGAGCAAATCGTTCAGGAAACGATCAACGAGGAGATGTTAACACCCCAAATCAATATTGATGCAAAGATCAAACTCTCCGATATTACGCCTGAACTGTATAATATGCTTCAGAAATTTGCCCCTTTCGGACCCAATAATACCATTCCGGTATTTATGACCGAAAATGTAACCAATTTTATCGGAACCCGTAGGGTAGGAAGAAACAATGAGCACCTGAAACTCGTCGTAGTAGATGATACCCGCATCTGCAGCGATCGTAGCGGTATTGGTTTTGGAATGGGACATTTATACGACGAAGTAAATTCCGGTAAATATTTCAGTATCTGCTACTCTCTTCAGGAAAACGAATTCATGGGAAAAATCGATATCCAAATGATGCTGAAAGACATTAAATTCAATAAGCCGGAAAAAACAGAAGAATCCTGACCGAACGAGACAGACATGCAAAGTTTATCTTCGAAATTATTAGAAAAAGCAGTAGAACAATTTGCTTTATTACCGGGAGTAGGGAAAAAAACAGCCTTGAAATACGTGCTTTTTATGCTGAAAAAAAAGCCGGAAGAGGTAAATTCATTTCTCCAAAGCCTTCAGGATTTAAAAAACAATATCCGGGAATGTCCGCAATGCCATAATATTTCAGACAATAATCTCTGTGAAATATGCAGTGATCCCAAACGAGACAATTCTGTGATCTGTGTGGTCGAAAGCATTAAAGATATCATGGCCATAGAAGCTACTTCCCAATACCATGGCCTTTATCACATCCTGGGCGGCATTATATCGCCCATGGAAGGCATTGGTCCGGCAGATTTACATATCAGCAGCCTGCTCGAAAGAGCTGAAAAACCGGAAGTGAAAGAAATAATCTTTGCCCTCAGCGCCACAATAGAAGGAGATACTACCGGTTACTATATCTACAAAAAGCTCAAAAATAAAGAATCCCTTACGATTACGACCATTGCCAAGGGAATATCCATCGGAAATGATCTGGAATATACCGACGAACTGACACTGGGCCGATCGATCCTTCATCGGGTTTCCTATACCGGCAACTGATTGATATCCCCTGAGGTTTGTACCGCTCAAACGTCGGTAAATTCTCTACGCAAAACAAAAGGCGTTCTCTTATAACAAAGTAAAAGCAAAAGGCATCAAAGCGCTCGCCTTCAAACAAACGGTCTGCTGTTTGCCGATCAGAATAACGTCAAAATCCCCGTGACGCTTTATCATTTCCATCATGACCTGACGGCAAGCTCCGCAAGGAGGTACAAATTCTTCTGTCTGTTGCCCCTTATTGGCACCCGCTACAGCCAAAGCTTTTATAGCAACCTCCGGATAAAGTGCTCCGGCATAATACAATACAGTCCTTTCTGCACACATTCCACTGGGATAGGCAGCATTCTCCTGATTTGTCCCTGTCAGAATTTCCCCATTTTCCAGCCAAACAGCAGCCCCCACTGAAAAACCGGAATAAATGCTATAAGCATTCGGCAATACTTCTACCGCTTTCCGACACAACAACTCATACTCTGGAGGATAAGAATTTTTATAAACCACATAATCAATTTTGACTTCTCTTTTATCCATTGCTTATTTTTATTACTTTTACAACGTGATACAGGATTTGTAAAGTTCGTAAAAGTTTATTAAAAGCAGAGCATGAAAAGAACTTTTTTTATTATTTTCTGATCTCATTGCGTTACGAAAGTATGAAGAAGATTTATAAAATATTTTTAATTTCACTCTTAAGCGTATCAAGCTTAGCCGTTTACGGCCAGTCCAGGAAAGAATTTATCCGAAAATACAAACACATCGCCATCAAAGAAATGGAAAGAACCGGTATTCCCGCCAGTATTAAGCTGGCTCAAGGTATTCTGGAATCCGGCTGTGGCCAATCGGAACTTTCCGTGAACGCCAACAATTATTTTGGCATAAAATGTCACGAATGGGTAGGCCCTACTTTTCATATGGACGATGATTTGGCCGACGAATGTTTCCGAAAATATAAAAATCCGGAACAATCCTGGATCGATCACAGTGAATTTTTAGTTTCCCGCCCCCGTTATGCCGACCTCTTTAAGATTCCGGCCAATAATTATAAAGCTTGGGCCAGAGGACTGAAAGCCGCTGGATATGCAACAAACCCTCAATATGCCGATATGCTTATAAAAATTATCGAAGAAGAAGAACTCTATAAATACGATCATCCTCTAAAACGCACCCTTTCTCGCCCGGAATCCGTAACTGCTTCCGCAGAAAACCCTACGCCTTCCCCTTATGCCAAACCGGTATCTGTCAATTATCTGAAACGGGAAGAAATGCGTAATGGAATTATCTGTATTGAAATACAGGCAGGCGATTCTTTCGAAAATATTGCTACTTATTACGGGATAAAACTCCGGAAATTATTACAATACAACGACAAAAAAGATACATCTCTGACAATCGGACAGTATGTATTCCTAAAAAAGAAAAAAAATAAGGCGGCAAGAGGATATGAATTCCATCGTGTGAAACCGGGAGATACACTCTATCTAATAGCACAGATGTATGGTGTAAAACTTAAAAGTCTGGTTAAATTCAATTATATCGATAGCAATACTCCTTTAATTGAAGGAGAAAAAATTTATCTGAGAAGTAAAGCGGGAGTTTAACCTCTCTGCATTCATACGAATACCGAAAAATGGAGAAAAAAACGAATATATTTCTATCTTTTAATATGCCTTTCGGATTACTGATGGGAGGAACTTTTGTTGTCGCCTCTTATATGTATTTCCAATATAATGGCAATATTTATGCCAATCCGGCTCTGGACAGGACACTCACTTTCCTGTATATCATCGGACTTTTTATCCAAATCCGCAGATACAGGGAAAATGCCGGATTACAGGGATATATTTCTTACGGAAAAGCCGTAAAAACAGGCAGCTATCTGTCTGTAGTCACCGCTTTCGTGTATGCTGTTTATACCTCCTTTATTTACTCGGCTCATCCGGAAACATTGAAAAACTATTTAACGACAGTAGAAAGTGTCTTTAAAGAACTTTATCCCAATTCTCCCTTAGCCGACAATATGACGCAAATGCTTCACGCTTTTACCACACCCCTCACAATGGGATTTTCTGAATTTATATCTAAAACCTTGCTGGGAGTTATTTATTCGCTGATTGTAGCTGCTTTTTTGAAAAAAAGCAGACCAACAGAAATTTAGCCTTTTGACGTTCAGAACAGTAATTAATATTTGTAAATCGAATTTCTATGAATATTTCCATAATTGTCCCTCTTTATAACGAAGAAGAATCTTTGCCTGAATTAACAGCATGGATTAAAAAGGTGATGGACGAAAACCAATTGAGCTATGAAATCATTATGGTAGACGACGGGAGTACGGATCATTCCTGGAAATATATAGAAGATTTATCCCGCCAGAATCCTTGTATACATGGCATAAAATTCCGACGTAATTATGGGAAATCGGCAGCCTTACACTGCGGTTTTCAAGTAGCACAGGGAGATGTCGTCATAACGATGGATGCAGATATGCAGGATAGCCCGGACGAAATACCCGCTCTTTTCCAAATGATCGAAAAAGAGGATTATGACATGGTGTCCGGATGGAAAAAGAAAAGATACGATCCCCTATCCAAAACGATACCGACAAAAATATACAATGCTACTGCCCGTAAGTTTTCCGGCCTGAAATTACACGATTTCAATTGCGGACTAAAAGCCTATAAAAACAAAGTGGTAAAAAGTATAGAAGTGTACGGAGAAATGCACCGTTATATTCCGATCTTAGCGAAACAAGCCGGATTTACCAAAATCGGAGAAAAAGTGGTACAACACCGTGCCCGCAAATATGGCAAAACGAAATTCGGAGGATTAAACCGCTTTATCAACGGCTTCCTGGATTTGTTATCGATCTCTTTTATCACCCGATTTGCCAAAAAACCCATGCATCTCTTCGGAGCCTTAGGTACATTTTTATTTTTAATCGGTTTTTGTTCTATCGCCTGGATCGGAATCGAAAAATATATGAATCTCGTCAAAGGAATCCGCGCCTCTCTGATTACAGATAGCCCTTATTTCTACATCGCTTTAACTTGTATGATACTGGGAACCCAATTATTTTTAGCGGGATTTATAGCAGAACTGGTTTCCCGTTCCGCCGTAGACCGGAATGTATATCAAATTGACGAAGAAATCTGAGGTTTTATGTTTACACTCTTGAATGTCCAAAAGTGTAAACACATATACGTCCAAGGGCTCCACACTAGCCCGCGCTCGATGAATGCTGACCGGTCACACCCTGCTTATCAAACCTCCCATCCTAAAGAAAAAAGGAATACGTACGAGTATTTAAATTCTACCCTTTTCTATCCGTATGTACACTCCAGATCGTTTCTGCGGTACAATGCACCCGTTCGTCCGAAGCATCTTTTACCCGATGGTAAACAATTACCCGCTCTCCTTCGGAAGTTATCCGGTAATAAGAATTTATCCGGCTATCCGGCATAATCTCATGCTCATAAACGACTTCCACTTCCGTCAGTATATGGTTTTTAAGAAAATCAAAAGGCAGGGAATTCGTTATCCATCTCATATAAGAAGCCTGGGTGACATGTCCGTTAAAATCAATATTGTCGAAAGTTGCTGTAAATTGGCGGCATTCCTGAAAATCTGTCCCGAATTCTTTCTCGTTGATCAAATGTTCGATAGGAAGTTTTTCAATCTGATGAGACGTGCTCATTTCTATAACCCGCACCGATTGACGCACAGGCCGCCTTTTCTTTAAATCGACTGTTATCCATTCAGAAGTAGCTCTTACAATTTCCTCCCCACTTCCCCTCAACATCCGGTAATCCCTCAATGCGAACAACCGATCTATTCCCGACGGCCAAGTCTCCAAAATCACTTCTTCCTCAAATTGAGGCATTTTATGAATCTGAATATGCAGGCGATGTAACATCCAGGTTAAACCGGATTTATTCAGCGTATCCACATCTACACCCAAAAGTTTTGTCTGCCCTTCCGCTACATCATTAAATAAATCACATAAAGTTTTAATAAACAACCGTCCTTTATAATTGGTATAATGATTGTATATTTTAATTTTTTCAGAATATTTTGTAATGACCATTTTTATTTATTTTATCGTAAAAATAAGGATATTTCAGCAGACTTCCATTTTCTAAAGCAAAAAGTTAAATTCCGAAAGTCAATTTTTTCTTTCTCGTCCCTCCCCTTGTCTGCTGCTCTTTTCTTCAGCAACTCTTTTCTAAAAAGAAATTAAGATTATGTAACAAATAGAAGGGATATTTCCGTACAAACAGTAAAAACGCCATAAATGCAAAATACCTACGTATTGATATTGCTTTCTCTATTGGTAGCCTGTACAAAAGAAAAAAATACCGACCTTACACTTTCCACTCGTCCGGTGAAAGTCGTAAAAGTCGGTACACTCAGTACTATCGACAGGACTTATACAGGTACAGTAGAAGCAGAAGAATTCAGTATTCTCGCCTTTAAAGTTGCCGGGACGCTCACTTCCCTTCCGGTGGAAGAAGGTCAGATTATACCCAAAAATTATGTCATCGCCCGCATAGATCCCATAGATTACCGATTAAAATATCAAACCGCGGAATCCAATTACGAAACGGCAAAATCCATCTATGAACGTACGGAACGGTTATTGCAACAAAATGCGACTGCCGTTCAAAATCTGGAAATTGCCCGGGCCGATTATATACGGGCCACCTCTGCCCTCAATATTGCCAAACGGACTTTTGGCTATACACAACTTTTGGCTCCCTTCCGGGGATTGGTAGAAAAAAAATATGTAGAAAATTTTCAACAAGTACAAGTAGGTGAAGCTATTGTCCGTCTTGTCAATCCGGATAAGCTCAATGTGCGCTTTATCTTACCGGAAACGGCTATTTCTGTGATGCAAATTCCAAAAACTATTTACGTACAATTCGACACCTATCCGGGACGCTGGTTTCAAGCCGATATTAAAGAATATATTTACTCCTCAGACGGTTCCGGCATACCGGTAACCTTACGAATTACCGATCCGGATTTTAAACCTTTTCAAAAAGAAGTATACCCCGGTTTTTCTGCAAAAGTGCTTCTCAAAATAGAAAACACTATTTCCGACAATTTTATTATCCCCGCCAGCGCTTTACTTTTTGAGAACAACCGATATTACATTTGGCTGGTCAATCCGGAACAGATGACAGTCCAACGCCATCCCGTAAAAGTTTTATTTTTCGAAGATAAAGCCCTGATAAAAAAAGGCCTCTATCCCAATGATATTATTGTTACAGCCGGCGTTGCCGACTTAAAAGACGGACAAAAAGTGATGATACAACATCCGAATAATAATCTATAAAATCAAAACTATGAGTTTTTTAAAGGAATTTAAAGCTTTTGCCATGAAGGGCAATGTAGTCGATATGGCTGTCGGTATTATTATCGGCGGAGCTTTCGGCAAGATTGTCTCCTCATTGGTGAGCGACATCATCATGCCACCTATCGGCCTTTTAATCGGAGGGGTAAATTTCAGAAATCTCGTTATACATCTAAAACCAGCAGAAGTAGACCCTACCGGAAAAGTCATAGAAGCAGTTAATATTAACTACGGAAATTTTATTCAAACCAGCTTGGACTTTCTGATTATCGCATTTTCTATTTTTTTAGTTATCAAAGGCATGAACAGCCTCCGCAAAAAACAAGTTCCGCCACCGCCTCCCGCTCCCCCCACTCCGACAAAAGAAGAAACCCTGCTCTCCGAAATCAGAGATATTCTGAAAGAGAAAAAGCAGATCTGAATTTGTTCTGAAATGTAATCGGTCAAGGGTGTAAATGTCGAAAGGTTCCCTTGAGGCTTAATGCTTTCTGGCAAAAACGGACTGAGGTTTCGCCAATAGACAAAACTTTGGTCCTGGAGAAAGGATAGGCACCAGAAACTTCAGTTTCCCCTATCAGCGAGGCGTCAGATAAACCTCTCTCAAGCATGAAATGCCCTCAATCATTTTCAAAGGAAACTTTTCAACCTTTACACGCTCAAACCAAGACGAATCCAGGTATAATTCATTACTCTATTTTTTAGGTATTCCTCCCCCTTGTCACAGGAACAAGCGTCTTTCTGTACAAAAGCAAAGTGTGAAAAACAACCGCCTCACAGCAACATCTCTACTACGTAATCGATATCTGTAGGGATTTCTTGTAACTTCAATGTCACACCATCTTTATCCTGACGGAAAATAACAGGCTTTCCATTCTTATAGACACTGGCTTTTTTTACTTTCACTCCTTGTAAAGGAAGATATAAAACATTATCCTGCGCATCCAATATATGTACATATAAAATATTCCCTTTTTGAGTTGTGACTCCCCAATGGTGGGGTGCAATAAGTCCTGCCCGGGTACCGTATATCGTATTCCCATATACTTTCATCCATTCTCCTACTTCCTGCAAGCGTTTTACCGATTCTTCCGGAATTTCCCCATTCGGTCGCGGTCCCACATTCAATAAAAGGTTGCTGTTATTTCCAGCAGCCTTTACCAGATAACGAATCAAAGCTTCTGTAGATTTAAAGTTGTGATCCTGTAGATTATATCCCCAAGTCCTGTTCATGGTTTCACAAGTTTCCAAAGGCAATGTTCCGATTTCGGATTCTCCGGAATAACCAGCTGTATTTTGACCCGGCAAATCACGTTCGAACATCTGGAAATCTTCTCCGCTCTTCGGCGCCTGATGATGGTTATTCCCAATCAGACAAGCCGGTTGTAAACGGTGAATTAAAGCATATTGTTCTTCCAGCCGCCAGGGAGCGTCTTTTTTATCCCACCAACCGTCAAACCAGATCCCCCCAATCGGTCCATAGTTTGTCAGCAATTCCGTCAACTGAGCATCCGTAAATTTCAAATAATTTTCCCAATTTCCCTTGGCTTCCCGACCGGTCTTATGCCCCGTCCGCCCCAAAGGAAAGTAGTCAGGATGATGCCAATCCAGATGAGAATAATAGAAAAATAATTTTATACCTGCTTTTTGACATGCTTCCGCCAATTCTTTTACGACATCGCGTCCGAAAGGAGTGGCATCGACAATGTTGTAATCCGATTGATGGGTAGCAAACATGGAAAAACCATCGTGATGGCGAGAAGTAAAACAGATATATTTCATGCCTGCTTGCTGAGCGATAGCCACCCATTCTTCGGCATTAAACCGTGAGGGGTAAAAACCGGCTGCTAGTTTCTGATATTCCTTTTCATTCAGCCCTTTCTGCTCCAATACCCATTCCCCACTGCCCAACATACTGTAGATCCCCCAGTGAATAAACATCCCAAAACGGGCATCCCGGAATTCTTCCCGGTTTTTCAGATTTTCAGCTGTCGGTGTGTAAACGTTTGCATTCTGTCCCCAAGTCCATCCGAATCCACCCAGAAGACATAAAAAAACCAAACAATATTTCATATCATTTTTATTTTATAAGGTTCGTATTCCGCTTTTTATCCTGACTTTATAAATATCCTCTATTTTAAATGAACAAATATCCGAAAAATACTCAAGTTTGCTTTGCATCGCAACGTTTTCGGCCGACTGTCTCCCTATACCCGGGCCTAAATTTACCAGTCAGTTCGCAGTATTTTTCGGATATTTTCAGCAAAATATAATTATTGTATCCTATTCTTTTCTAAAGATTCAACTTATAACCGACAGAAAGTTGAAAAACGTGATTTTTATTGGATTCTCCGACAATATCTTTGTCGAAAACATTTGTCAATCCGATATTATAACGGGCTGAAAACATCAATCCCATATCCAGCTCATAGGAAGCACCTACAGCAAGACTTAATCCCACCGTATTTAAATTATGCATTTTTACCTTGGTCGTTTCATCTCCTACTTTTTCTACATATTTTGCATTTAAAGCAAGCCCCAACTCCGGTCCAACCTCTACATGTAAGTTATCCCATACATTTAAACGAGCTAATACAGGGATATTCAAATAATTTACCCGTACCACGCTTGTCACTTTTTTATTGTAATTACTATGAAACTTATCTCTTGTCCCCTGCCGGGAATACAATAATTCGACCTGCATTCCGACAAAATCTGAAAATTTCACATTAGCAAAACCTCCGAAGTGAATACTCGCCTTATTGTTCATTTCAAAATTAGTAAGGTTCGTAACGTTTAACCCTACTTTAGGCCCAAAGTTAAAATCAGACTGAGCTTTCACACTTCCAAAAAATGCCACAACAACAATTAACAATAGAATTCTTTTCATATCACACTCTTTTGGTTATTAATTTAGAACAAAGTTAAAAAATATTTTATAAAAAATAACAAAAATCATGCCGGGAAGGTAACTCTCTTCCCCTCTATTTGTAAACAATCCCAGAATTCCGGATAACGAACTACCCTTCAATGATTAAGATAAAAGAAACCCCTTTAAATTTCTTATGGATAAACGCATATAAACTCATTATGATCTAGCTAACCATATTTTTATACCGTACCCTATACAGGTGCATGCTCAAATCTTTCAACATTTCAGATTAATTTTCTATATTTACAAGGGCAGAAAAAGAGGGATGTAGAAAAATAACGAACCAAAAACAATCAGAAAGATATATTAATACGGGTTTATAAATACAAAAATTATGCAAGATATAATAAACGGACGTTGCGGTTGGTGCGGTGTTGACGAGCTGTATGTGAAATACCACGATCAAGAATGGGGAAAGTTGGTGACAGATGACAAGACATTGTTCGAATTCCTTGTATTGGAAAGTGCTCAAGCCGGATTGAATTGGATAACGATCCTTAGAAAACGGGAGGGATATCGCAAAGCCTTTTGTCATTTCGATGCCGAGCAGGTGGCACAAATGACCGACGAAGATGTCAAACGGTTGATGCAGTTTGATGGCATTGTAAAAAATCGGCTGAAAATTAAATCGGCCATCACAAATGCAAAGTTATTCCTTGCTATACAAAAGGAGTTCGGTAGTTTTTATGATTACACACTGTCGTTTTTTCCCGACAGGAAACCAATTATCCACACTTTTCGATCATTGAGTGAGATTCCTGTATCCTCTCCCGAATCCGAAGCCATGAGCAAGGATATGAAAAAAAGAGGATTTAAATTTTTCGGACCTACGATTTGTTACGCCCATTTGCAAGCTTCAGGTTTTATCAACGATCATCTGACAGACTGTATTTACCGAAAAGAATAAACAACAGTAAAGCTGGAGACTTCCTGTATTTGTCTCTCTCTACCTAAAACGTATTTTATAGGAATGCTGAATTCTAAGAAATAAGAAAAGGAGGATTATGTGAATATGTCTCAGATAATACAATCAAATGCCCGATTTGTGAACTTCAAAGAAAATTCTGAAAACAGTAAATCTCAGTTATAAAAGCTTCGCAACATAAATTAGGCCTGAAAGTATACTTCTCTCACAAGATAGGTCCGTAGTTTACATCTACCTTTTTTCAGGAATTTTTTATATGCGGGAACGGTCCTTGTGTAATCCTCTAGTAGAAAGCAGACTGGCTTCTCAAGGGTAGTGCCCTTTTTAAAGTTTAATAGAATAATTATTTAGTAATAATAAAAATTACACATTAGGGCACGTCCCTAATGTGTAAAATGCTTGATTTACAAAAGAGAAACCGTTCATTTAGCTGGAACAGTCCCTGATTTTTATGAGAACCCAAATAATTACCAATTAAACTTATATCCGACAGAGAATTGAAATACTCCGTTTTTATTGCTTTTTCCAAAAGTATCTTTATCAAAAGCATTACTTAAACCCAGGTTGTATCGGGCAGATATTAAAAGATGATCGAATAAGTCATAAGAGACTCCGAAAACAAAGCTAGCTTCTATGGTATTCAAATCATGTAATTTTTCTTTTACAGTGGTTCCCGAATGTTTATATTTAGATTTGGCATTCAAGCCGATTCCCAACTGAGGACCTAAATCCACACTTAAACGTTCCAGTACATAGATACGGGCCAATACCGGTATATTCAAATAGTTCACCCGGTAATTCACCTTTTCCCTGATGCCGTCGATATCTACTTTATCTCTCCAGCCTTGGCGGGAATATAATACCTCAAGTTGCAAACCGATCAAATCGGTAAAACGGGCTTCTCCAAAAACACCTACATTGACACTGGCCTTACTGTTTCCGTGCGAATGAGATATATTACTCACATTTAACCCTACTTTAGGCCCGATTGTGTATTCTGTCTGGGCCTTCACACTGCCCAACAGGGCAATCCCCGCAATGAATGCTAATAATAATTTTTTCATTTTCGTTCTAGTTTAGTTTATTAATAATAAGACAAAGTTATGAAACATTCCCGAAATATGGAGGGCATAAAAAACGGGTATCTCTTCAGATACCCGTATTTTATACTATAAAATGTTATGAAAACTTAATAAGTAAACTCAAACCAATGATCCTTATCTGTAGCTACCGAAAGCGTCCGTACTTTTAAAGTTCCCTTTTTATCTTCCGGATCAAAATACCAACCGCTTTTGCCCGATTGGAAATCGGCAGCTGTAATATTTTTCAAAGCCGAACCATTTAGAGAAACTTGTAAAGGTGTTTCTTCCGTATGTACATTCAACTCATAAGTCCGTTCTTTCAGCCGGCCTTTGTAGTCTCCCCGGGCTTTACCTATATGCACAGTAATCCTTCCTTTTTTCTCTTGGGGAGCCGACATGGAAATGAGCGTCTTCGCAAATTCCCCTTTGCGATAATCCCGGCTTAATCCATCATCTTCGTACATATCAAAAGAACTGTCCCCAAAAGGATAAAGGTCTAAGGTCAGTACATCCGCAGGTTTCTCTCCTACATAATTCATTTGAGGATACAGGGGAATAATCGCTCCCTGACGGATAAATACCGGACAGATATCCAAAGCAGCTTTATACTTTTTGAGCCACTTCCCTCCTTCGTATTTTTCTCCTGTCCAGTAATCGTACCACGTACCTTTGGGGAAATAAATATCCTCCCGCTCACAAGTCCCCCGCCAGTCTCCCCGTTTATATACAGGAGCCACCAGCATCCATTCCCCACTCATAAACTGATACTGAGTAAGGGTATCATACGTCACTTCGTCTTCCGGGAATTCCAATACCATGGCCCTCACCATAGGTACTCCGGTAGTATGAGCTTCCTGACAATACGTATAAGCATAAGGCATCAAGCGCATTTTTAATCTGAGGTAATGCCGGTTAATTTCCTCATAGGGATGCCCGTATAGCCAAGGTTGTTTGTCCACCGGTGCCCATCCGCTCATCGTCATAATAATAGGAGTAAATACCTTCCACTGGAGATCCCGGGTATAAGTAAAAGCAGAACCGCCGAATATTCCGTCCACATCGCTGGTGGCCGCATTAAAAGCCGATAAACCTGCTCCCGTTATAGTCGGAATATGATAGCGGATATAATCGAAATTACCCGATTGATCTCCGCTCCATACAGTAGAATAACGTTGCGTACCAGCCCAACCGCATACCGACCAAACAAACCCCCGTTCGTTGGAATTATTTTCGATTCCTTCATAAGCCGCCTTCGTCCCGTTCAAAGCAAATTCATAACCGGGACCAACCCAAGCCACATCGAGTTTACAAAGGCGAGTCCCACATTCCCCAACTTCATAAGCAATTTTATCGACGCCGTTTTCTGTCCACAATCCCGTATAGAACCCTCTTTTCTTCAACTCTCTCACAACAGAATCGAGTTTGACATACCCACATCCATACCCGTCGTTGGGTAATATCCATCCTCTCGGCATATCGTGCTCGATATATTTATCCGCAATCTGGGTAATGACATCCGGAGTCTGTTGTTTCCACCCTACCCGTTGTTCGGGTTTATTATAACAATCAGCATCCCCCATTGTCAACATCCAAAGAGCAGGCATAAAAGGTTTTCCGGTAATATCAGTATAATCATTCAGGATATCTTTCAATGTCGGCCCATAAAAATAAAAAGCATCAAAGCGGTTTTCATTGTGAGAAAGAGTACTGGAATACTCTATTTTCATCCCGTCCTCTGCCGCAACCTGCCCCACTCCGCTGAAAGAATATTTTCCCGGTGCAAAAGTATTGCGAAATACGCCATAACCATTGGAAGACATATAAAAAGGTACCGGATTGGAAACCTGATCTTCATGCCAACCCGTGATCGAAATATCCAGATCCGTCCCACCATGGGAAAAACGTCCTTGCTGCATACCTCCTCCATAAAAATATTCTTTACCACCTCGTTTTAAAGTTTGGTAAGTCTTTGCTCCAAAAGAAAGCGGTTCTTTCTCTTCAAATATCATTTTTTTATCCGCCTTATCATAAAGGGCAAACCGCAAAGGTTTCTTATAAACCCGAACGACACAGGCCGGAGTCGAAAACCGATAATAACGGCTGTTCTCACTGACAGAAACAGACGGATTCTTTTTTCCGTAATCCACGACTATTGCATTTCCTGCCGGATTCGTATATTCTCCATCCTGAGCCAACCAAATCCGGAAAATGTCGTTCCGGTAAAACATCAGTTTTACTTTCGAATAACCGGAAATAAATTCAAACTCAGATTTATTCAATTTTTTAAAATCTGTCACATCCCCCAGACTCATCTTTGCCGCGTATAAACGCACGTCCAGAATATCGTTACTCTTTTTCTCATCCTTTCCGTATTTTATTTCAAAATGAATCTTATGCGACCCTTGCTGAGATAAATCTACCGGAGGAAAAGCAACAATACGCTCCTCTTGTTTCTCCAGATATTTTCCAGCAGCTTCTACCACCGTCTTGAACTGACGACCATCCCCCAAAGTGGCCCATACTTCAAAATTTTCCCCTACAGCTTGAGCACCGACATTCTGAATTTTAACCTTCAACGTATCATGCGTCGTAAATTCATTCCCTTCCGGACGATGCGATTCCAACCCAACAAGCGCTACATCATGAGCATAAGGCTCCGTCAGTTCAATATCATCTACCATCCAATACCAGGAAAACATCCCTTTCCAGAAAAAACGAATATATACAGCAGGCTGATTGGCAGCAACCTCCGTGATATTGATCTCTTCTGAAATCGGTTCATGCATATTCGTTGCTGCCGGACGATCCCTCAATACATCATACTCTTTCCAGTTCTTTCCGTCGTTGCTGACTCCTACCCACAATCCCTTATTCTTAGCTGTAAACCAATTGTTCCAGCGAAAAGCATGCTGGAATTTCAGCACTACATCGTTTTTCCCTTCACAATTTATGGCCGAAGTCTGAAAATAACCGGAAGGATATTCTTTTCTTTGATTCCATTTCGTCACTTCTTCCCCCGTAAAAACTCCGGCCCTATACTGCATATGATATCCCCGGCTTACAGAAGCAATCGGAGGTGCCTGTTGATCGAACTGAAAAGAACCGGGATAAGGCTGATCGGTAACAAACCATTCACAAGTACGTCCCTCTGCCCCGGTGGAATCCACAATCACCCACCCTTGGGGTAATGCTCCCGAAGAAAAATCCTCTTTCCAAAAACTCTTTTGCTGGGCACTGAGCCACGTACTCATCCCCACAAAGTACATTAACCATAAAAACTTTATCATGCGCTGAATTTTAGATAATTATAATGATGAAATTTATTACTTTTTCCGGGTAAACTTAATTAATTTTCTTTATATACACGAACAAAACAAAAACTTTATAAAAAATTTTACAATAGAAGCCCCTAGGCGACACCGTCCTCTATTTTTTCGCCTTCTCAAAACACAGAAAAATGAAAGGTATTCTGTCCCGGACAAATACCCACGCCCGTTTGGTAATTTTTTACTTTATATCATTGATCTTACAGATTTCCATAAAAGAAGCCCCTCTCACATACCCGAAACTACCTCCGATGACCAGGATATAGTCTTCTTCCTGGTATCCTGCTTTCAACAAAACATCGGGTATATCCCGAATAAATTCATCACGGGAAGTCGGCTTTTCAGTATGATAAGGGCGAATACCAAAAGAAAGAGCCAATTCCCGCATTACTTTGGGATTATAACAACGGGCATATACGGGTAAAGCCCCACGAAAGGCAGATAAATAACGTGCCGTACGCCCACTCAAAGTATCTACAACAATGGCCTTTATCGGTAACATGGTAGTAGTCTTTACAGCCACCCGCGCCAAAGCTGCCGTAATTTCATTATTAATCCGCACCAGACTTCTTCCTGAATCGGGAGGAGTGGTCAACTCGTTAGCTTCCGCCACTTTTGTCATGACTTCCACCGCTTCCACCGGATAACTTCCGTAGGCTGTCTCTCCACTTAACATAATAGCATCCGTACCCATAAAAATAGCATTCGCAATATCGCTCACCTCCGCCCGCGTCGGACGGGGATGTTCGATCATGGTATGCAACATTTGGGTAGCAATGATAACCGGTTTCTTACTTTCAATACACTTTGTTACAATGCATCTTTGAATTTTAGGTATTTTTTCTGCGTCGATTTCGATTGCTAAATCGCCTCTTGCCACCATTACGCCATATACATGATCCAGAATTTCGTCGATATTATCTACCCCTTCCTGATTTTCGATTTTTGCAATTATCTTAATATCACTCTTATACTGATCCAGAATTTCCTGTATCTGGAGGACATCCTCTTTATTCCGGACAAAAGAGTGGGCAATGAAATCGAGATGATTTTCGATTGCGAATTCGATAAACCGACGATCTTTTTCACTTAAAGATTGTAATTTCATCGAAGCACCCGGAACATTGACACTTTTCTTATCCTTTATAAAACCGGGATTCGTAGCCATCACTTCCAGACGATCCTCGTATTTCCCTTGAACGATAAATTCCATGTCCCCGTCATCAACCAAAATTTTATCTCCGATTTTAATATCCTGAGTAAAATTTTCATACGACACATGTAATAATTTTTCATCAGAAACCACCTCTTCCTTCCCGGTAATATAAATCACTTCTCCTTTTTCCACCTCTATCGGTACTGTCACCTGCTTCGTTCTCACTTCCGGCCCTTTGGTATCGATCAGTAAAGGTATTTTCTCAGACACCGCCCTGACATTTCGGATCACTTTCATGGCATCATCCAACGTCTGGTGAGCCGTATTCAAACGTACCACATCCATTCCTGCCTGATACAGTTCCTGTAAAAAGTCAACATCACATCGCTTATCTGAAATCGTTGCTACAATTTTCGTCCTTTTCATAGAATTATCTTTTTCTGTTTAGCAATCCCGAACAACCTCCTATTTCCTCCAGTGTATATTATTCAGTTTCGTATTGCTGTTTTTATTATCTGATTATTTCCGATTCAATGAAGTCTGTTTTCCCTTTACATTTTAGCTCTACGAACATTCTTCCTAAAAATGTTTGCTTTTATCTGGTCTTAGGAATGTCTTCTCTTCCGAAGCCGTAAAGCCTGTAAAGCCAATTCGTATGAATCCAGCCCGAATCCCGCTATACTTCCCTCACAAACAGGTGCTAAAAAAGAAGTATGCCGAAACCCCTCCCGTCTCGCAATATTAGAAATATGTACTTCTATAACAACAGCTTTCACCGCAGAAACGGCGTCTGCAATAGCCACTGAAGTATGTGTATACCCTCCGGCATTGAAAATAATACCATCGTATTCGAATCCTACCTCATGAATTTTATCAATCAACTGTCCTTCGCTATTAGATTGGTAATAGACAATCGTTTCCTCCGGATATTTTTTCCGGAGTTCTTCCAGATAATTATCGAAAGACATTTTTCCATATACATCTGGCTCCCGGACACCTAATAAATTCAAATTAGGACCATTTAAAATCAATATTTTCATACGCGTTTTCCGTCTCAAAGTTATTTTAAACCCTTACTTCTTTCCCTTTTAAGCCGATATATGAACCGGCTTCTTTCAAAAACTATTCCTTTCTTTTCTTGCCGGCTTCAGGCATATTTATATTTTACAAATTTAGTCATTTTTCCCGTTTTAACTTTTAAAACCCCTTAATTTATAGTCCATATTTTCATTTTAATAAAATAAAATCATTTTGTAAAATACATTCGTCTATAAAAAAATTAAAACGATTCACGTAAAGGGTAAAAAGAGGTCTTTATAACCTAAAGCATTTACCCCTATATTTCACTATTTTCATTCAATTTTAATTTACAAAAAATAGTTTATTTCAATTTTGGACATAATTAACATATTATTCAAAGAAATAGTTTGCATTTTATGCTATTATTAATTTACTTTGTAAGGGCAATTTATAAAAATAATCATATAGAATATAAAAAAAATATTTATATTTACCGCTTGATTTTAACCAGTATCTTTTGACAGAGAAGATTAAGGGTTTATATTCTATACTTGGGTGTTAATTTACTATTGATTAAAATAAAAAACAAAATGACTTGGGATAACGCTATTGAAAATTACAAGACTTTTCTTATCTTGGAAAAATCACTTTCCTCAAATTCAGTTGAAGCTTACTTAAATGATGTGCGTAAATTAGCTAAATTTTGCGAGGAAGGCCACGATGTCAAAGAAGTGGAACAAGTAACCTATGACATATTAAAAGGTTACTTGCTTTTTGTAAACGATCTGGGAGTAACAAACCGTACGCAGGCCAGAAGTATTTCCAGCATCCGCTCTTTTTTCAAATTTTTAGTATATGACGGAATTTTGACCAGTAACCCTACTAAAATGTTGGAAGCCCCGAAAATCGGGCGCAAACTTCCGAGCATACTCACTGTAGAAGAAATCGATTCTATCCTGAATGCCGTGGAAATGTACAAGCCCGAGGGACAACGGAATAAAGCAATTATTGAAACTCTTTATTCTTGTGGTCTCAGAGTATCTGAACTGATCAATGTCAAAATCTCCAATATTAATTTCCGTATGGGAACAATTAAAATTGAAGGAAAAGGCAATAAAGAAAGAATGATTCCACTAAGCAAAAATGCAAAACAGGAAATCAAATTATACATGAAAGGATATCGGGACTACCTGGATATCCAAAAAGGATACGAAGATGTTCTGTTCCTGAATAAACGCGGAACAGCTCTTTCCCGGGTAATGGTATTCAATATCATCAAACACCTCTCAGAAAGAGCCGGAATTAAAAAATCCGTATCCCCTCATACCTTCCGGCATTCTTTCGCCTCCCATCTGGTAAACGGGGGAGCTGACCTGAGAGCTGTACAAGATATGCTAGGACATGAATCTATTCTGACGACAGAAATCTATACCCACTTGGATAATCATTACCTTCGGGATACCATCAATAAATACCACCCGAGAATTATAAAAGAAGAAAGCGAAAAGGAAGACGAAAAAAATAAAAAATAAGTCGGAAAAGAGCGTTTTGAAACGCTCTTTTTTTTATCTTCGCAAACCGCAAATAAAAAAAGATGGAAAATAAAGACGATATTCTGAAAAAACTCAGTAGTGAAGATCCGGACGCCAGAAAAGAAGCCATTGAAATCATCAAAACAGCAGGAGACATATCGATTATTCCGGCTTTACTGGACTTACTTTCCCTGGGACAAGACCATACGACTACAACAGAAGTTGTAAGTCTTTTGGCAGATATAAAAGATAATCATTTCAAAAAAATACTGATCGACCGGATTGAAACCACTCCCGACCCATTCCCCAAATCTCTTTTATTGCGTATTTGTTGGGAATCTGCACTCGATTTTTCTGATTCCGCCGAAATGTTCGCCCGAATGATTCTTTCGGAAGATTTTATCGTAGCCTTGGAAGCCGCTACTATTTTGGAAAATATGTCCCAACCGGCAACAGCAACAAGGAAAGCTATCGTTCATATCCTGCAAAACGCTCATACGGGAGAGGAAAAACAATTTTTGATCGACAATGTATTGCATGCTTTGAATAAAGCATAATCAAACGTCACCCGATTTCAATAATTCCTGAATCCTCGTAATTTTTTCTTCTAAAGACAAATCAGCCCCGAGCCAATGGATGTGAAAACCTTCTCTTTCCATTTTCCGGAACCATGTCATCTGCCGTTTAGCAAACTGATGAATAGCTATATTTAACTTCTCTGTCATCTCGATATACGTCAATTGACCGGTCAGATATAAAGTAATATACTTGTATTCTAATCCGTAATAGATTAAATCTTCAGGAGCTATTCCCCTGTCCAGTAATTTTTTCACCTCTTCCACCATGCCCTTCTCTAATCTTTCGTGTAAACGCCGGGTAATTCTCTCCCGCCGGACTTCCCGGCTTACATCCACTCCTACAATTAAAGGTCTGATTTCCGGATAATCTTCCTTCGTTTGCGGATGACTCCTATAATACTCTTCTATTTCGATAGCTCTTACAGCCCGCTTTACAGTATCGACATCTGTGGTGTTATGCAATTTCTTATATTGTGACAACACCTCGCTTAATTCAGCCAAGCTCTTCTGTTCCAACTGCTTTCTCAATGTTTCATTGACCGGAACAGCCAATAGTTTATAGGCTTTTAATACAGCTTCCACATATAAACCGCTTCCTCCACACAATACCGGAAAAATCTGTCTTTTTTGCAAGGCATTCCACACGTTTAGAAAATCCTTCTGAAATTCAAATACATTGTATTTATAGCCGGCTGCTACAATATCAATCAAATGATAAGGAATCTGCCGACCTTTATAACAATATTCTTCCAGATCTTTCCCCGTGCCTAAATCCATTTCCTTATACACCTGACGGGAGTCCGCACTAATAATCTCTCCTCCCAATTCCCCTGCCATCCGGACGGCAAGAGTTGTTTTACCACTGGCAGTAGGGCCAATTACACACAAAAGATTAAACATTTTTTTCTTTCTTTCGTACCACATATCGATTTATTTTCATGCCTTTTGTCATTCGCAAAATAAATCAAAATATCTGTAAACTCTATTTTTATAAACTGAAGAACAAAAATAATCAATAATAATCTTTATCCGTTCAAAACTTCTATATTTGCAAAATACGAAATTTTTCAGCCCTCTGAATCATTTGGTATTCCTAAAGCAAAAAAACGGAAAACCGACAGAAAAATAGAAACAAGCTATTAGTGAAATAGTAATAACCTAAATAAACAACATTTTATGATAAACGATGAAAATATCCTGATCCGGGCGCTGGAACCTGAAGATTTAGAATACCTTTATAAATGGGAAAATAATATGGATCTTTGGGATGTAAGCGATACACTTACGCCCTTTTCACATTTTGCATTGAAAAAATACATTGAAAATGCTCACCGGGATATTTATGAAACCAAGCAATTGCGTTTAATGATTGCCAACAGAGAGGACAATGAACCTCTGGGATTAATTGACATTTACGATTTCGATCCTTACCACCAACGTGCCGGTTTGGGAATTATGATCCACAACACAGAAAATCGTCGCCAGGGATATGCACAAAGTGCTATCAAACTTATCCTGGACTATTGTTTTGAAACATTAGGCCTACATCAGGTCTACAGCAGTGTCCCCCAATGTAATATCGCCAGTCTGAAACTTTTTGAGAGCCTCGGTTTTACTCAAACCGGTTACCGGAAAGAATGGCTGAAACGAGGCAACGAATGGGAGGATGTTATTTACTTCCAATTGTTAGCTTCATCCTGGAACCGGGAAGAAACGACAAATTCCTAAGCCGGACAGACGTTTCCAATAAGGAACCGAAGCATAACAGGGCCAGTGAAAAGCAGTATCAAGTTTACTTGGATACTGCTCAAATACAGCCTAAAATTTCAGGGAATGAATCGGGGGGATCGATGTGAACCTTTCTTCGGATTACCCCTTTCCATTCGACTTTCCTTTTCGAATTTTTCGTACTTCAGGAACTGTTCCTCCGTCAATATTTTTTTTAGCTCTTCTCTCATTTCTTCCCGGTTTCTGCGTACAATTTCCCGCCTATTTTTCCGGTCCTCTTTTTTTCCTTCCAAAAGCCTTTTCCGTTTCTCTTGGGCAGATTTAAACCAAGCCTTTAATTCTTCCTGTTGCGGAGCGGTCAGCTCCAATTCTTTTTCCAACTGTTCCCACATCTTATTCACTCGCTGTTCCGGGGGAAAACGTTCCTCTGAAGCAGACTGGCGGGTATTAGAGTGACAAGCCAACAGAAACAAACATACAGAAACAAACAAAATTCCTTTTTTCATATCCGTTCTAAAAAGTAGGTAAAACATTCCGCTGCCCGAATGTTCAGAAAATTCAGAAGAGAAGGCAGGTATTCCTATCGAGTATCCCCTGGCATTATCCTTTCGAACGTTTGAATTTCCGAACGAATCGATATTCTTTTTTAGGACAAAAATTACGGATAAAAGTTTATTGTCCTTTTTCGGTTCCAATAAAAAATCGTCAGGTAAAAAAACAAATAAAAGGCAATAAATAACCCGATTTACTCTTTGACAAACCGGTAGGGAGTTATTTCCGGCCTAAGGGGCCCCTCCTCTCCTCCTATCAAATAAATAAATCGGGATAAAATAAAACGTTTATAACTGTCTTGAATCAGTCTCTATCGTAATGTCTCATGCGTTTTTCATGTTTTTTCACACCATCGCATTTTTGATGTCTGCATTGCTCCTGCATCGTTAAATATTGCTTATATTGTTCCGGAGTCAATACTTTTTGAACGGCAGCCTGCATATCCTCGTAATTTTTCCCCATTGCTTCACGCATAGCTGCCCTATCCTGTTGGCCATTCTGGCGGATCGAATGCATTTTTGTATACGAAGTTTCAAAAACACTCCTCAATTCCCGCTGCTGTTGCTCTGTTAAAGTCATGTTTTCCTGCATCTTTTCGATCATCCAATTTGCCCTTTCCGGAGCAGACATTCTTTTCACATTCTTCTGAGCCTGTAGCGACAAAGAAACTATAAAAAAAATACAACTTAAAAATACAATCTTTTTCATTCTCGTTTGGTTTAGTCTGTTTAATACCTCAAATCTCTCACTCTCTTCCTTATTATCGTTCCTTTGAATGAAAAGTTCGCTAAATCAGAAATATTTAATGATTCATGGGAAAGTTTAAATGTTCGAAGAGAAGAACCCTGAATCCCTTCTATCTTCACTCATTTGAACTTTCGATTTTTTCTAACTGACAACAAATCCAAAACTTAAAACGGATTTAAGCTTAGCGTTACGCGAAAAATAGCTATCTTTGTCGACCCAAAAGTAAAAATTATGAATCACAAATCAGGATTTGTCAATATCATCGGAAATCCGAATGTCGGAAAGTCAACTTTAATGAACCGGTTAGTAGGGGAAAAGATTTCTATCATCACTTCTAAATCTCAGACAACCCGGCATCGCATCAAAGGGATTGTAAATGATGAAAATTTTCAGATTGTATTTTCGGATACACCGGGTGTTGTAAAGCCCAGTTACAAAATGCAGGAATGCATGCTGGAATTTTCCAAATCGGCTTTAACCGACGCAGATATTATTCTCTATGTCACAGATGTAGTAGAAGATATGTTGAAAAATAATGATTTTATCGAACAAGTAAAACGATCCGCAGCTCCAATATTATTGGTCATTAACAAAATAGACCTGACAACCCAGGAAAAATTGGAAGATCTCTTTGACAAATGGAAATCTCTCCTTCCCCAAGCAGAAATTTTTCCGGTGTCAGCGACTGAAAATTTCAATGTAGATCATCTTTACCAAAGGATTCTGGAACTCTTACCGGAAGGGGAACCCTTTTTTCCAAAGGACGAGCTAACGGATTTGCCGGCCCGTTTTTTTGTCAATGAGATTATTCGGGAAAAGATTCTGCTGAATTATGAAAGAGAAATTCCCTATTCGGTAGAAGTAGCTGTAGAAGAATTTAAAGAAGATGCCAAGCGGATCAATATTATGGCTGTTATTTATGTAGAACGCGACTCTCAGAAGGGAATCATTATCGG
Source organism: Odoribacter laneus YIT 12061 (assembly GCF_000243215.1). GTDB lineage: Bacteria > Bacteroidota > Bacteroidia > Bacteroidales > Marinifilaceae > Culturomica > Culturomica lanea. Next base: position 1,748,745 of record NZ_JH594596.1, read on the forward strand.
TCGTCAAGGAGCCGCTCTGAAAAAAGTAGGGACGGAAGCTCGTCTGGATATTGAAAAATTTTTCGGGAAAAGCGTTTTTCTGAATCTTTACGTCAAAGTGCAAAAAGATTGGCGCAGTAAGGATAAAGATTTGAAAAACTTCGGATATGTGCAATAAAACCGTAGTGTTTTACCAACCAAGGATACAAACGGTTTTTAGATTTTAAAATGATAACTCATGAGTAATATAGTAGCAATTGTAGGACGCCCCAATGTGGGGAAATCTACGCTTTTCAATCGTTTAATCGGTAGCCGTAAAGCCATTGTCAACGAAGAAAGCGGCGTAACCAGGGACCGGAATTACGGAAAGTCCGAATGGAATGGCAAAGAGTTCTCTGTCATTGACACCGGCGGATATGTATCCAATAGTGACGATATTTTTGAAGAAGAAATCAATAAACAAGTACTTCTGGCGATAGAAGAAGCAGATGTCATTCTGTTTATGGTAGATACAGAAATCGGTTTAACAGATCTGGATCAGAATTTTGCAAAATTACTCCGGAACATTCAAAAGCCAATCTATCTCGTTGCCAACAAAGTCGATACCAGTGAACGGATTTACGATGCCAGTGAATTTTACCGTCTGGGCATCAACAGCGATCTATTTTGCATCTCTTCAGCAAACGGATTCGGCACAGGAGAATTACTGGATAAAATTACGTCACATTTTCAAACGGATTCCGTGGAAAGTACCGATCATCTGCCCCGTATCACCATTGTAGGACGTCCGAATGTGGGGAAATCTTCCACCATCAATGCTCTGATCGGCGAAGAACGGAATATTGTCACGGAAATTGCCGGAACGACCCGCGATTCTCTGTATACCCGTTACAACCGGTTCGGACACGACTTTCTATTGGTGGACACAGCCGGTTTGCGGAAAAAAGCCAAAGTAAACGAAGATGTAGAATTTTATTCCGTCATGCGTTCCGTACGGGCGATAGAAGATTCCGACGTATGTATGCTCCTAATCGACGCTACCCGCGGTATGGAAGCACAAGACCTGAATATTTTCCATCTGATTGAACGCAACCGCAAAGGAGTGGTGATCCTGATCAATAAATGGGACCTGATTGAGAAAGACAATAAAACGACCCTTCTGTTTGAAAAAGAAATCCGGGAAAAAATCGCTCCTTTCCGGGATGTAGATATTATTTTCACTTCCGCTTTAACCAAACAAAGGTTATTAAAAGCCCTGGAGGCCACCTTAAAAGTATACGAAAACCGTACACAAAAACTGAAAACCTCCGAACTGAACCGCGTCATGCTGGAAGCTATCGAAAACTATCCGCCCCCTATGGTCAAAGGCAAATCGGTCAAAATTAAATACGTGACGCAACTTCCCACACATGCTCCGTCTTTCGCTTTTTATTGCAATCTGCCTCAATATGTGAAAGAAACATATAAACGTTTCCTGGAAAATAAAATCCGGGAAAACTGGGATTTTACAGGAGTGCCTATACAAATTTTCATGCGAAAAAAATAGAAAACTTAGACAAAGCATAAAAATGTAAATATATCCCTTAGAAAAAGAAAATTCCGAAAGTCCTTTTCGAAAAGACGGGCAGTTTTCCACTTTCCTCAATTTGCCTTTCAATCGCTGAAGGAAGAAAGCTGCAAACCTGACAAAAATCCGGACTATCAGCTCCGTAGGGGGGTATGGTGTTTGCCGGTTTCCGAAAGAAACGGTTTATGACAGAAAGTCTGAATCGGAGCTTCCGGGATTACTTTTTTATTAAAAATGTATCTTCTTTTCCCAAGTTTCTTTTTTCCCTTTTACCTTTCAGCTTTTATTTTTTTATATTATCTTCGCGTGTATTTTTTTACAATACCTATGGGTCAAAGAGCAGGAATAGGACACGAAGGAGTGATAAAAAACATTTCGGAACATACCGTTGATGTCGTGATCAGCAGTCAGTCGGCCTGTGCAAGTTGCCATGCGAAGTCCCTATGCGGGGTATCAGAAAATACACAAAAAATAATTACGGCCATCCGTCCGGATTTTGAATTGACGGTCGGAGAAAAAGTAGTTGTTTATGCCAGCGTACAGAATGCTGTATTTTCAGTAATAGTGGCTTATGTTATCCCTTCCGTTATTTTAATAGGTATTATTCCTTGTGTATTGGCATTGGGATTTAATGAAACCATTGCAGCAATCAGTGCTGTAGGATGCGTGGTGATTTACTATTTATTCCTTTATCTGTTTCGTCAGTCGATCGGTAAAAAAATAAAATTTACGATTGCCCAGATAAGGGAATAACCATAGTTAAAGACAAACAGAATATAAAATACGACTCTATAAACTATAAGAAATGAATACAATTGTCATTACCATTATTGCATTATGTGCTATAGGTATAATATCGGCTATTATATTGTACTTTGTAGCACAAAAATTTAAGGTAGAGGAAGATCCCCGTATTGATATCGTGGAAGGTCTTTTGCCGGGAGCGAATTGCGGAGGATGCGGTTATCCGGGATGCAGGGGATTAGCTGAAGCTGCCGTAAAAGCCGATTCGCTGGACAATATCCTATGTCCCGTCGGAGGAGCTGAATCGATGAAAAAAATTGCAGCGGCTTTAGGCAGAGAGGTAGTGGAACAAGCACCTAAAATTGCGGTAGTGAAATGCAACGGTAGTTGCGAAAACCGTCCCCGGCTCAATCGCTATGACGGAGCTCGTTCCTGTGCAATTGAACATTCTTTATATATAGGAGATACGGCTTGTGCTTACGGTTGTCTCGGATGTGGCGACTGTGTAGCGGCTTGCCCTTTCGATGCCATTCATATGAGCCCAGCTACTGGATTGCCCGAAGTCTCAGACGAAAAATGTGTAGCTTGCGGTGCCTGTGTCAAAGCTTGCCCGCGCAATATCATAGAACTCCGGAACAAAGGTCCGAAAGACAGAAGAGTATTCGTATCCTGCGTCAATAAAGACAAAGGGGCCGTTGCCCGGAAAGCCTGTAAAGTAGCTTGCATCGGCTGTATGAAATGTGCCAAAGAATGTCCGTTCGAAGCCATTACCGTAGAGAATAATCTAGCTTATATCGATTATAACAAATGCCGTTTGTGCCGGAAATGCGTAACGGTATGTCCTACAGGCGCCATACACGAAGTAAATTTTCCCCCGCGGAAAGTGAATCCGGAGACACCGAAAACAACCGTAACAGCTAATGCAAAACCAGCACCTGTCTCCCAACCCGTTTCTTCCGTTCCGGGAAATTCCGAAACAGGAGAAAAAAAGGAAACGGTCTAAGCCAATAGAACATTCAAAAAGGATTTTAAAACTTAAAAATAATACACTGTGTTAAAGACATTTAAAATCGGTGGTATTCATCCGCCCGAGAACAAATTAACGTCTGGTGGAAAAATACAAAAATTACCCGTACCGGAACAGGTAATCATTCCGCTCGGACAACATATCGGCGCTCCTGCAAGTCCGGTAGTCAAAAAAGGAGACGCAGTAAAAGCCGGCCAGTTAATCGGTCAGGCTACCGGATTTGTATCTGCCAATGTACATAGTTCCGTTTCAGGAACTGTCACAGCTGTCGAAAGCCGCCCCGATGCTGCAGGATTACTCAAACCTTGCATTGTCATTCAGGTTGAAGGGGATGAATGGGTACCGGAAGTCGATCTTTCCGAAAAAATCGAACGCCATACGGATCTTCCGAAAGAAGAAATTATCAAAGCAATAAGTGCAGCCGGAATTGTAGGGATGGGAGGAGCCACTTTCCCCACTCAGGTGAAGCTTTCTCCTCCCCCGGGCAGTAAAGCAGAAATACTGATTATCAACGGGGTGGAATGTGAGCCTTATCTGACGGCCGATCATCGCATCATGCTGGAAAGAGGAGAAGAGATCCTCATCGGGGTACAGTTGTTGATGAAAGCTATAGAAGTAAAAAAAGCAGTCATCGGTATTGAAAACAATAAACGGGACGCAATTGAGCATTTGCAAAGCCTGGCAGCAGGTATGAACGGCATTGAAATCTGTCCCTTAAAAGTAAAATACCCGCAGGGAGGAGAAAAACAACTCATACAGGCTATCACCAAGCGGGCAGTTCCTTCCGGGGCTCTTCCGATTGCGGTAGGAGCTGTCGTACAAAATGTAGGTACAGCCCTGGCCGTATACGAAGCCGTATTAAAACGGAAACCTTTGGTAGAACGTGTGGTTACCGTTACCGGGAAATCGGTAAAGAATCCGGGTAATTTTCTCTGCAGAATCGGTACTCCTATAGCGGAAGTTATCAAAGCTGCCGGCGGACCTCCCGAAGATACAGCCAAAGTCATCGGTGGGGGTCCGATGATGGGACGGGCGATATTTAACATCGATTCTCCGCTTATGAAAGGCAGCAGTGGTATCTTGCTCCTGAATGAAAAAGAAGGAGAACGGAAACCGTGCAAAAACTGCATCCGCTGCACCAAATGTGTATCGGTATGTCCCATGGGCCTGGAGCCTTATTTGCTGATGAAATTATCCCAATACAATCTGTTGGAACGCATGGAAGAAGAAAAAGTGATGGATTGTATTGAGTGCGGATCCTGTAGTTTCACCTGTCCTGCCGATCGTCCGTTATTGGATTACATCCGTTTGGGCAAAGCCAGAACCGGAATGATGATCCGGAACAGAAAAAAATAAGAATTATAAATTATACATTTTAAGTTGTAAATCTCATTTACAGTTTAAAATCTAAAAACTTAAATATGAATAATTTGGTTATCTCTCCATCCCCTCATATTCATAGCGGCGATTCCATCGAAAAGAATATGTACGGGGTATTGATTGCACTGATTCCGGCCTTCATTTGCTCTGTATTGTTTTTTGGATGGAACGCATTAGTGCTGACTTTAACCTCAGTGATTGCCTGCTTAATTTTTGAATTTTTAATACAAAAATATTTATTAAAAAAACAAACCAGTATTTGGGACGGATCAGCCCTGATTACGGGAGTACTATTGGCTTTCAACGTACCTTCCAGCCTGCCGGTATGGATTATGATTCTCGGAGCTTTAGCAGCCATTGGTATCGGAAAAATGAGTTTTGGCGGATTAGGGTGTAATATCTTTAATCCGGCTCTGGTAGGGCGGGTATTCCTGCTGATCTCTTTTCCCGTACAGATGACGACATGGCCGGTCGCCCACACGCAGATTGTCGAGCCCACCTTCCCGCAAACCTATGTGAATGTAGTCAGTGAAAATTCTACGGATGCCATTTCCGGAGCTACTCCGCTTGCTTTATTGAAAATTGTAGTAAAAAATAATACAGAGATTTCCAAAGCAAAAGTAGCCCTGACGAAAGCGGATAAAGAATTAGCCGAGGGTACAAAAACGGCTGCCGAGGTAGCTGAATTGAAAACAAAACTGGAACAAGAAATTCAGGCCGCTCAAATCAGTCAGCAAAAAGCAAAAGCAGATTTGCCAACGGCACTGGAATTGTTTGTGGGACAGAATCCGGGTTCTTTCGGAGAAGTTTCAGCACTTGCCCTGCTATTAGGCCTTTTATTTATGCTGGCGAGACGCGTTATCACCTGGCATATTCCGATTACGATATTCATTACCGTTTTTGTATTTGCCGGTATATTGCACCTCTGTAACCCGGAACAATTTATCAGTCCGGTTTACCAGCTGCTTTCCGGAGGACTTATGTTGGGAGCCATCTTTATGGCAACGGATTATGTCACTTCTCCGATGGCCGTCAAAGGTATGATTATCTATAGCGTGGGAATCGGACTTCTCACCGTCATCATCCGGAACTTCGGAGCTTATCCCGAGGGGATGTCTTTCGCCATCCTGATCATGAATGGCTTCACTCCGTTGATCAACAGATATTGTAAACCTAAAAGATTTGCTTAAGGGACGATTTACGTTTCTGAAAAATAATCGTAAATCTGAAATTTAAAACAGAATTAAGATGGGAAAGAAATTAGAATCAAATTTTAAAAATATGGTGCTGGTGTTATTCACAATCACCCTGATTTCCTCAGCAGCCGTAGCATATGTCAATTCCCTGACAGCAGAACCGATCGAAGAAGCCAAGCAAGCCAAACAGGTGAAAGCCATACGGGAGGTAATCCCCGGAAAATTCGATAACGATCCCATGGCAGAAGCCTGGGCCGAAAAAACACCAGACGGTGGAATACTCGAATTTTATCCGGCTAAAAAAGAAGGACAACTCCTGGGCACAGCCGTAAAAACCTATACAAACAACGGATTTGGAGGGACTGTCTGGTTGATGGTGGGATTCAATCCCGACGGAACAATTGCCAATTATTCCGTATTAGATCACAAAGAAACTCCGGGACTCGGTTCTAAAATGGACTCCTGGTTTAAGCCCACTCAAAAAGAAAAGAGTCTGATCGAACGTATTTTTGGTTTTGAAGTTAAAAGCGTAGAAAAACAAAGCTCCGTTATCGGCAAAAATCCAGAAACACAGGCTTTAGCCGTTTCAAAAGATGGAGGAGAAGTAGATGCTATTACGGCCGCAACGATCTCCTCCCGGGCTTTCCTAGATGCAATCAACCGGGCTGCAAACGGCTTAAAGGGCAGTCGTGAACAAACGTCAGCCACTACCCCGGAAAACAAGAATAATTGATGTTATAAACCGTAAATTCACAAGCACATATGAATAATTTAAAAGTTTTTACCAACGGTTTGTTTCGGGAGAATCCGACTTTCGCATTGCTGCTGGGAATGTGTCCTACCTTGGGCGTAACGACCTCTGCCGGCAACGGAATGGGTATGGGATTAGCCACCGCTTTTGTACTGATCATGTCAAACTTAGTTATTGCTTTGGTCGCTAATATTATACCGGATAAAATCCGAATCCCTTCCTTTATTGTCATCATAGCAGCATTCGTAACTGTAGTAGACCTGTGTATGGCAGCCTATCTGCCCGCCTTACACGCTTCCCTGGGATTATTTATCCCATTGATTGTAGTGAATTGTATCGTACTGGGCCGAGCTGAGGCATTTGCATCTAAAAATAGAGTGATTCCTTCTATCTTTGACGGACTCGGCATGGGATTAGGATTCACCTTTAGTTTAACCCTGCTGGGAGCTATCCGAGAATTCTTAGGAAGTGGGAAAATGTTCAATCTTTCCATTTATCCGGACAATTTCGGTATGCTGATTTTTGTACTGGCTCCGGGAGCTTTTATCGCCTTAGGCTATCTGATTGCCATCGTAAACCGGATCCGGGCCAAACATTAACCCTTAATCGTTACTTCTATGGAATATATATTAATTTTTATCACAGCCGTCTTTGTCAATAATATTGTATTGGCACAATTCTTGGGAATATGTCCTTTTCTGGGTGTATCTAAAAAAGTTTCCACAGCTTTGGGAATGACCGGGGCCGTTACATTTGTTATGATACTGGCTACTATCGTAACATTTATCGTTCAGAAAACGGTATTGGATCCTTTCCATATCGGGTTTATGCAAACTATTACTTTTATCCTGATCATTGCTGCCCTGGTACAGATGGTAGAAATCATACTGAAAAAAGTAAGCCCTTCCCTCTATCAGGCACTGGGCGTTTTTCTTCCCTTGATCACCACGAACTGTGCCGTATTGGGAGTGGCCATTATGGTCATACAAAAAGACTTTAATCTGCTGCAGTCGGTGGTATTCGCCGGTTCCACCGCATTGGGATTCGGACTGGCCTTAACCATCTTTGCCGGTATCCGGGAACAACTGGAACTGACAGACCTTCCCAAGGGATTGAAAGGCTCTCCTATTGCTTTGATTACAGCCGGTCTACTGGCAATGGCATTTATGGGCTTCTCCGGAATTGTATAATATTACGAATATCCGTAAAATTAAGCGCTAAGTAGTTCCCCCGAGGAATATTCATTTTCACAAAGGCAAAATTTGCCTTTGTGGATTTTTTCTTTCAGCCCATTTGCCTTTCCCGCCCTTTTATATCGATAAGAGAAAATTTAAATTTTCGTTCATTTAATGGAATATAAATGAACGAAATCGGAAAAGGTGAAACGACTAAAATCAGGGATAACCCGATCGGCTTTATCGCGAATCTGATCTTCAGCATTAGTAGTAGCCAATCCCACTACTTTCATCTGAGCCCGGCGTCCGGCTTCCAAACCGGGAAATGAATCTTCAAAAACCACACATTCGGCAGGCTTCCTCCCCAGTTGCTCAGCAGCCAACAAATAGCATTCCGGATCAGGTTTAGAACGGGTAATCCGATCAGCAGTAATTATGGCGTCAAAAAGAATTTTCAGTTGGGGATATATCCGATATACGTTTTTCATCTTTTTATCGTCAGAACTGGTGACAATAGCCACTTTTACTCCGTTTTGTTTTAATATCCCCACGAATTCCAGACTGCCTTTTATGAAAGGAAAATCCATCTGTCGTTCGAAATCGTCAATTCGCCGTACAATTTCCCGGGCTTGCTGCTCTTGAGGAAAATATTCAGCTAAAATCTCTTTTAGGGTACGGCCTTTCAACCGACTGCTGAAATCCGGAATTTCCGGGTGTGCCAGTTTCCCTTGTTCTCGCCAAAAGCGGGTATATTCGGATTCCGTATCGAAAATCACTCCGTCCAAATCAAATAATCCGGCCATTCTCTTTTCCATAATTCCATTTTTTATAACTATATTTTTTCGGCTTTCGAAATTACAAAAAACTATTATTTCTGTTTTGCATTTACACTCTTTTCTCACAGAAAGATCCATTTGCTTCCTTTTCTATCCAAAAATTTTCCAAAAAACTCTTCTCTCTAACGGAAATTTGAAAGGAAACAGAAGTATCTAAAAAATATATCCTAATTTTGTAAACCCAACCCAAAAACGGAAATTGACAATGATGCAGGAATATCTGACACACCCTATCTTTCATGTATTGGCAGAAATAGCAGAAGAAAACAATATCGAAACCTATGTTATTGGAGGATATGTACGGGACCTCTTGCTGCATCGTCCTTCCCAAGATATCGATATTGTCGTTCAAGGTAACGGCATTGCCCTGGCAGAAGCTACGGCCCAAAAATTAGGACATTTGAAGGTGTCGGTATTTAAAAATTTCGGAACGGCTATGTTCCGCTATAAAGGTACGGAAATTGAATTCGTAGGAGCCCGCAAAGAATCTTATCGTTCTGATTCCCGCAAACCCCTTGTCGAAGCAGGTACGATAGATGACGACCAAAAAAGACGGGATTTTACAATCAACGCGTTGGCGATCTCCCTCAATAAAAAGGATTACGGCCGGCTGGTCGATCCTTTCAAGGGTCTGCAACATCTGCAGGAACGATTGATAAAAACTCCCCTGGAACCCGGTATCACATTTTCCGACGATCCTTTACGCATGATGCGGGCCATCCGTTTTGCGACCCAATTGAATTTCAAAATAGAAGAAAATACTTTTAAAGCTATCCGTGCCAACAAAGACCGCTTAACGATTATTTCGACCGAAAGGATTATGGATGAATTCAACAAAATCATGCTTTCTCCTGAACCTTCCAGAGGAATTTTCTTATTGGAGGAAACCGGTCTGCTGGAAATGTTCTTTCCGGAACTGACAGCCTTAAAAGGAGTTGAAATCATCGACGGCATAGGACATAAAGATAACTTTTACCATACTATGGCAGTTCTGGATACTGTAGCTTTGTATTCGAATGACCTATGGCTCCGCTGGGCAGCTCTTCTGCACGATATTGCAAAACCTGTCACCAAAAAGTTTATAAAGGGACAAGGATGGACTTTTTACGGCCACAATCACATCGGGGAAAGAATGGTTGCTAAAATCTTCAACCGTCTCAAGCTACCCCAAAATGAAAAAATGAAGTATGTCCAGAAATTGGTCAATTTACATATGCGTCCGATCGTCCTTTCCGAGGAAATCGTAACAGACTCCGCTGTCCGCCGATTATTATTCGATACAGGAAACGATATCGACGATTTGATGACTTTAGCAGAAGCCGATATAACGTCCAAAAATGAAGAAAAAGTAAAACGATTTCTGAAAAATTTTAAAATCGTTCGCCGGAAATTAAAAGAAGTAGAAGAAAAAGATTCTATCCGGAATTTTCAACCCCCTATCAGCGGAGAAGAAATTATGGAAACTTTTCACCTTTCCCCCTGCCGGCTGATCGGAGATATTAAAAATGCCATTAAAGAAGCTATCCTGGACGGGATCATCCCGAATAAGGACGAAGAAGCCCGGGCCTATATGTTTAAAATAGCCGCCGAATTGATGAAAGACAAAGAGACAAACGGTTAAAGAGAGGAACCTTCGGGATCGCCATACCGCTGATGGGCATATTTAGGTACAACAGTCTTGAGGACAGCCCGATGAACTTTTAAATAAATGGGAGAAGTCATAAAAGCCGCATCTCCATCGATATGCACCCGATAAATATTCCCCTCTATAAGCGCCTCCGGGCACTGGATTTCCTTATAAAAGCCCATTTTATCAATCCGGGCGCTCATTAAAGCAAATAAAAAAGGTACCAAATTCCAGTATTTCGGACGTTTTAAAAGACAGATATCAACCAATCCGTCCTTCAAGGAAGCATGCGGGGCAATACTTGCATTATTTCCGAATTGGGAACTATTAGCAAAACTCAAAATAAAACACCGCTCATTTAAGATTTTCCCGTTTACTGTAATTTTATATTCTTGTTCGGTATACCGAAACCACATTTTCAAACCGGCATAAATATAGGAAAAGACTCCCCGCCTTTTTAAACGATTAAATTCATGAGCAACTTCCGCATCAAATCCAACCCCGCTTACATTCAAGGAATAAAGTCCATTCATTTCCAACATATCGACATAGGCATAAGCTCCCGACAAAACCTGTCTCAAAGCTTTCTTCATACGGGTAGAATACCCCAAATGCCGGGCAAAACCATTTCCGCTTCCGATAGAAACAATGCCGAAAGCAATCTCACTCCCATATAAAGCCCCACCCACCTCATTTACGGTGCCGTCTCCCCCTACGGCAATGATATGCGTATACTTCTTTTTCTTTATCGCCTCCGCCGCTAAAATACGGGCATGCCCGGCATATTCAGAAAACAGGATTTCATAATCTAATCCTTGATATTCAGGCATAAAACGGATTATTTCCGGTAATTTTTTACCGGATCCGGCCCCCGAAACAGGATTGACTATAAACAACAAATGCATAGGTAATTCCGAGAGAATTATTTTCCAATCCCATAATAGACATAGCCGAACTCCTTCATCTGATCGGCATTGTATATATTTCGTCCATCGAAAATGACCTTTTCCTTCAAAGCTTTTTCGATATAGGTAAATTTAGGTACTTTAAACTCCTGCCATTCGGTGACCACCACCATGGCATCGGCATCTGTTAAGGCCTCATACATATTTTTGGCATACTCTATCTTCCCTCCTATCCGCCGCTTGCATTCTTCCATGGCAACCGGATCGAATGCCTTTACCACAGCACCCGCTTCCAATAAACGTTCAATTAACACCAGAGAAGGCGCTTCCCGCATATCGTCTGTAGCAGGTTTAAAAGCCAGCCCCCATAAACCAAACCGCTTTCCTCTTATATCCTGACGAAAATGCTTCATAATCTTAGAAAACAAAACTTCTTTCTGCTTTTCATTTACCCGCTCCACCGCCTTTAATACCTCCATACGATAACCGTATTCATCTCCGGTTTTGATCAAAGCTTTTACGTCTTTCGGAAAACAGGATCCCCCGTAACCACATCCGGCATTGAGAAACTTCTTTCCGATACGAGTGTCACTTCCGATCCCTTTTTTGACAGCCTCTACATCCGCCCCCACGATTTCACACAAATTGGCAATATCGTTCATAAAAGAAATCCGCGTAGCCAACATCGAATTAGCCGCATATTTGGTCATCTCCGCAGAAGGAATATCCATAAAGTAAATCGGGGTATTATTCAACAAAAATGCATGATATAGTCTCTCCATCGTCTTTCTGGCCCGTTCCGATTCCACTCCGATCACAATCCGGTCGGGCGCCATAAAATCGTTAACGGCATCTCCTTCTTTCAAAAATTCCGGATTGGAAGCTACATCAAATTCGACATCGGAATTCCGCTTCCGAAGCTCTGCAGCAACAGCCTCTTTTACCTTTTGATTTGTACCCACCGGTACAGTCGATTTGGTAACGACAACAGCATAATGATCCAAGATCTGCCCTACCTCTCTGGCAACCTCCAGCACATAACTCAAATCAGCCCTTCCATCCTCATCCGGAGGCGTTCCTACAGCTATAAACACTGCATCCGCATCTACTATGGCTTCTTCTAAAGAAGTAGTGAAAAACAAACGTTCATCGGCCCGGTTTTTTATGACCAACTCCCTAAGCCCCGGTTCATATATCGGAATCCCCCCCTCATTCAGCAAAGCAATTTTAGATGCATCGACATCCACACAGGTAACAGTAACTCCCGTTTCCGCCAAACAAGTTCCGGAAACTAAACCAACGTATCCAGTACCAACAACTGTAATTCTCATAAATTTATATTTATACCCAGGTTTTAATAGATCAGCCCCCTGATCAGCACATAGCCGATTGGTAATCCTCCGGATTTGACAGACAGAACTTGGTTCAGGATAAAACTTTAAAACTGAAAAACAACCGTAAATCTTATCCGAACCTTCGGTTCTTCATCAACACCCGACAGTCACCCGTCCACGAAGTACTTATCTGTGAATAAAGTGAACACTTATCGTTTTCCGGTAAACTCCAAAATCTACTTATCTTCCCGCTCTCCATTTCTCTGCAAAACACAAATAGATTTTCCCTTGTTTTACTAAAACGACAAAAATATAAAAATTAAAACGGGAAAAAACATACTTTCCTCATTATTTACGTAAATTTGTCTGAAATAACTTCTAATCCTGAAAACTATGGCTTTAAGTAAATATGTTTTTTGTTATTGCCTTCTCCTGGCCCTTTGTCTCAGCGGATGTTCCCGTACAAAATCCAACACCGCCCAACCTGAAATCAATAAATACATTTATGGATATACTTCCGGAACGATTACTTCCGATGCACACATCTATATTTATCTGGATAAAACTCCGGACAAGTCATTTCCCATAGGAGAACCTTTGCCGGGTGATCTTTTGAAAATATCTCCGGCCATAAAAGGACAACTTTTTCTCAAAGAAGAACGCATTTTGGAATTTATCCCCCAGCAAGGCTTTACAAACGGACAAGAATACCGGTTAAGGTTACATCTGGGAGCTCTTTTCAACGTTCCCAGCGATTACAACTATTTTGAATTTTCAGTGAAAGTCGTCGATCTACAAGCATCTTTTAATCCGGGAAATTTTACGACCACCTCCTCCAACGATACTTTAAATTATCAGGCTTCCCTCTATACTTCTGATCATATGGAACCCCAGGAAATAGAGAAACAGGTTACAGCACAAATTGATAATCAATCTCTTCCGATAGAATGGTCTCATTCAGGCAATACCCATCATTTTACAGTCTATCCTATTCTTAAAACCGAACAACCGCAAACGCTGACGTTACGTTTCGGCAATAAAGTTATCAATCAGAAGGAATTTCAGGAAAATATTCCGGGAAATCAGCAATTTTCAGTTCTCAACGTACAACTGAACGATAACGACAGACAATCACTACGGATCGACCTGTCGGAAAATGTGGATCCTTCCCAGAATCTCGAAGGATTGATTACAATACAAGGAGTATCGGATATCCGGTATAAAACCAATGCCAATACCATTTTCCTTTTTTATACGATTCAAGAAGATGCAGAAAGCATAGAGGTAACTGTCCACAAAGGTATCCGGAGTAGCGAGAACAAAATTCTGGAGGAACCTTATACCCAAACAGTCTATCTTCCTTCTTCCAACCCGGCCATCCGATTCATCGGAGAAGGTATTATTGTTCCTTCAGAAGGAAAAGTATGGGTCCCCTTCTCCGCAGTAGCCCTGAAAGCCGTCGATGTACAGATTATAAAAGTTTTTGATCAAAATATGAATTTTTTTCTCCAGCAAAATTCGTACGACGGAACCGGAGATCTCATACGGACAGCCCGACCTGTATTTCGTCAAAAGATAGCACTAAATCCGGAAGGTTCACCGATTAATTTAAACCACTGGAATGATTTTACCCTTAACTTATCCGATCTGGTTAAACTGGAAAAAGGCGTCATTTACCGGATAGAAATTCGTTTCCGCAAATCTTATACGACACTCGACTGCGCCTCAGAGGGCCAGGATAATATCGATTATTACGATCAGGACTGGGACGGCAACGACTATTATTACAGCAATTATTATTACAATAACGATTACCGATGGAGCGACAGAGATAATCCTTGTACAGATTCTTATTATACCGGAGACCGGTTTATCAGTAAAAATATAATCAATACGTCCCTTGGTATTCTGGCCAAACGAGGTTCAGACAACCGATATTTTGTGGCTGTCAACGACATTGTAACGGCAGCACCCGTGGCAAATTGCATGATCTCCCTTTACAATTATCAAAACCAAAAAATCGACTCTGTACAAACCGATAAAAACGGTTTTGCATACCTGAATACGGATATGAAAGCCTTTATTGCTCAGGCCCGTAAAGGACAAGATAAGGCCTGGTTAAAGATATCAGATGCCAATTCCTTATCTCTCAGCAACTTTGATATTAGCGGACAAGATGTGCAATCCGGATTGAAAGGATTTATCTACGGAGAAAGAGGCGTATGGCGTCCCGGCAACGATATCTACCTTTCTTTTATTCTCGAAGATAAGCAACACCTATTACCCGCCGGACATCCGATTATTGCCCAACTCATCGACCCGAAAGGAAATACGACAGCCACCCGCAAAAGCGTCACCGGCGATATCCCCATCCATACCTTCCGTTTTTCCACAGCAGAAGATGCCCCTACAGGATACTGGAAATGCGTCGTACAAATCGGAGGAAACCGCTTTACCAAAACCTTACGGATCGAAACGATCAAACCAAACCGACTGAGTATTAATATGATCTTTCCCAATGAACAAGTCGTAGGAAAAGGCATAAGCAATAGTATCGTAAAAGTTAAAACCAGATGGCTTAACGGAGCTTCCACTCCCAACCGGAAAGCAATAACTGAAGTCAAATTAAATCGGAGCCAATATACCTTTAAAAATTATCCGGCTTATACGTTTAATAGTTCAACAGACGATTTCGAACCTTATAGCGCCACTCTTTTTGATGGGGAAACTGACTCGGAAGGAAATTTTTCCTTTAATCTGAACGAAATAAAAACGGAAAATGCCCCGGGCATATTAAACGCGACATTTACCACCCGGGTATTTGAAGAAAGCGGAGATTTCAGTATTGCTACGTATACCACTCATTACTCGCCTTATACCCGCTATGCAGGTATCCGCCTCCCGGATTCGGAAGACGGCTGGTACCCCACTACAGAAAACGTAAAACTAAGCGGAGTACTGGTTACCCCCCTGGGACAAAAAGCTCCCGTTAATACAACTGTGGAGATTCAGGTATATAAAATTGAATGGCGCTGGTGGTGGGATTCAGAAAATAATAATTACACTTATATCAACCGTCCTTATAATAGCTTGTTAATAGACAAAACCATCCGAAGTAAAGACGGCAAATTCGAGTGCGAATTGAATATCGAACATTATGGCCGTTATTATATTCAGGCAACAGACAAAGAGTCGGGACATTCTACCGGACTCGTTGCTTATTTCGGCTCCTGGGCGGAAAATTCCAGTAAAGAAGCTGCAACGATACTCAATATTACAACCGATAAAAAAAATTATAAAGCGGGCGAAAAAGTACAATTGACTATACCTTCTTCTCAACAGGGAATAGCTATTGTCAGTTTAGAAAACGGAACTTCTTTCCGGGATATACACCGCATCCAAACAACTGAAAATTCCACTCGCTTTGAATTTGAAGCGACTCCGGCCATGTGCCCGAATATTTACGTTTTTGTGACACTGATACAACCGCAGCAGAATCGCGATAACGACCGGCCGATACGCCTGTATGGAGTGGTAAATATCAATATCGAAGACGCTGCCCTGCATCTGTATCCGGAAATAAAATTGAAGCCGGATCTCCGGCCAGGAGAAGAATTTACCGTAACTGTCAGTGAAAAAGAACACCGGGCTATGGATTATACCCTGGCCGTTGTAGACGAAGGCTTACTATCTCTGACCTCTTTCCGTACTCCTCAGCCCTTCCCGGCATTTTATGCCCGCGAAGCCCTGGGAGTCAAAACCTGGGATTTCTATGACTATATTTTCGGAGCTTACGGTGCCCGGCTGGAAAAAGCATTTGCCATAGGAGGAGACGAGGTTTTAAAACCGGAACAGGATGAAAAAACAAACCGCTTTAAACCCGTAGTCTTATTCGAAGGCCCCTTTTCTCTGAAAAAAGGAGAGTCCCGCACACACAAACTCCGCATGCCCGAATATATCGGAGAAGTACGGGCCATGGTCGTTGCCGCGACTGCCGACGGGAAATACGGTTCTGCCTCTGCCGATGCCCAAGTCAATAAACCACTGATGCTGTCCGTGGCTATGCCTCGTTTGTTCACTCCCGGCGATGTGATGAATGTCCCCGTGACCGTATTTGCCATGAACAATTCGATCCGAAACGTAGAAGTACAAATGACGACAGACGATAAGCTCGAAATCGTCGGAAAAAACATCCAGACTGTTACCTTTACTGAACAAGGAGAAAAATTAGCCTGGTTTACACTTCGCGTCAAACAAACAACCGGTAACACCGCTCTTACTTTTACAGCCCAATCCGGAAAAGAAACGACCGTTGTAAAAGAAAACGTACAGATCCGGGTGCCGAATCCACGAATTACCCACGTCAGCAGCGAAATACTGAAACCAGAAAAATCAGTTAAACTGTCTGCAAAAGTAGAAGGAGCAGACCCCCTATCCACACTGGAAATTTCTACTATTCCTCCCCTCAATTTGGCGGAGAGACTCCAGGAACTGATCACTTATCCCCACGGATGCGCCGAACAAATTGTATCTACAGCATTCCCGCAAATCTCTCTCAATACTTTATTGGATTTGACTCCCAAACAAAAAATGGATATTGAGACAAACGTAAAAGCCGTCATTAGTCGTCTATCCCTCTACCAAACAGCCGACGGAGGCTTCGCTTACTGGCCGGGATCACCTTATGTTTCAGAATGGGTAAGTACTTACGTAGCTCATTTTCTAATATCCGCCTCCCGAAAAGGATATTCCGTTCCTACACAACTTTTACAAAAAGATTTGAATTATCTCCAATCGTATGCCAACAGTTACCGGATAAACAACTATTACGATGAAATCGGACAAGGATACCGCTTGTACGTATTGGCTTTAGCAGGGAAACCGAATTTGCCGGCTATGAACCGAATGAAGGAACGGAAACTCCAGAATGCAACAGCCCAATGGCTACTGGCTTCCGCATACGCCCTCTGCAATCATCCCGATATTGCCCGCAAACTCATTCAAAAGGCTTCCCGGGAAGTTTCTCCTTACCGACAAACCGGAGGTACTTTCGGCTCCGATATCCGGGACAAAGCAATCATTCTCCAATCGATGATTTATTTAGGTATGCAGGACGAAGCTTATCAAATGCTGGAACAAATCTCAGCCGCCCTCTCGTCAAACAACTGGTTGAGCACACAAACCACAGCTTTTGCTTTACTGGCCGCCACTGAATATGTAGCGAAATTTGTCGGAAATACAGACGGTCTAAAAGCTGAAATCCAAACCCAAGGCCAAACGATAAACATACAAACCAACAAAACATTCCAACAAGAGCAATTAACAATCCGAAAGGAAGAAAGCTCTGCCAGTGTAAAAAATACGGGAACCAATACCCTCTATATCCGTTTAATCACGTCCTCAGCACCTTATCAGGTAGTGACGGAACAAATCCTGTCAGGCCTTTCTATGAATATCCGCTACTACGATGATAAAGGACAATCGGTAGATATCAAT
Organism: Odoribacter laneus YIT 12061; assembly: GCF_000243215.1. GTDB lineage: Bacteria > Bacteroidota > Bacteroidia > Bacteroidales > Marinifilaceae > Culturomica > Culturomica lanea. Next base: position 1,766,762 of record NZ_JH594596.1, read on the forward strand.
AATCTACTGCAAGGAACGGATGTAACAGCTAAGATTTCGGTCCGCAATACAGGTATGACAGGCACTTATGACAATCTGGCCCTTACTTATTTGTTACCCTCCGGTTTTGAAATCATTAACGACCGTCTGACCGGCAATACCCAAGCCTTTAAAGACACAGACTACGTCAACATCAGAGACGATGGATACGACATTTATTTCAGTTTAAACCAAAACCAGACCAAGACGTTTGAATTCCGGTTTAATGCAGCTTTCGCAGGCGATTATCTGCGCCCGGCCATTCAGTGCAGCGCGATGTACGACGACCGTATCCAAGCCGTTTTACCCGGAGGGAAAACCGTTATCCGTCAAGAATAAAGTTTTTCAACTTCTTTCCTCTCATCAGCTTGCCTGTCGTTTAGATTTGTTTAACGGATCTAAACGACAGGTCTGTTATTGGTTTATTTTTAATATTTGTCTTTCACTATTTCAAGGTTTGTCTGTAATTTTTGTAAATCTCTTTTATAAGCAGTCCGGAACATCATTCCACTTTTAAACATTTTCTGTATATTTGCATCGCCATTTTTTTATGCAAAGGATAGTTGGAAAAACCAATTGTCAAAGGAAAGCCTAGGTTTTACTATAAAATTCAATCTGAAATCCGGATCTGATGAAATATACTCCGGAGAAATAAAGATGCCGGAAATTTTCCGGTTGATACTGAATGTTCGTGTATGTCTGTTCAAACTTCACCCCTTGCGCTTGGAACCGAGAAAATCGGTAAATTACTGATTCACTATTCCCTACCGGCGATCGTAGCCATGACGGCCTCTTCGCTGTACAATATGATGGATAGTATCTTTATCGGACACGGCGTCGGGCATTTGGCTATTGCCGGCCTGGCCATCACCCTGCCTTTTATGAATATCGCAGCAGCATTCGGGTCTTTGGTAGGCGTCGGAGCTTCCACTTTGGTTTCTATGAAAATGGGGCAAAAAGATTTGAAAAGTGCCACGGATATACTGGGAAATGTTATTTTATTGAATCTGTTGATCGGAAGCCTCTTTACCCTCACAAGTCTTTGTTTCCTTGATCCTATTCTCCGCTTTTTCGGAGCCAGTGATGCCACTCTGCCCTATGCCCGCGATTATATGAAAGTGATATTATGGGGAAACATAATTACCCACGTTTATATGGGACTCAATGAAGTCGTGCGGGCTTCCGGTTATCCTCAAAAAGCCATGCTAGCTACTTTGTTCGCAGTAGTAATTAACGGAGTGCTGAATGCTCTTTTCATATTTGCCCTGGATATGGGCATACAGGGAGCCGCCTTGGGAACCATCACGGCTCAGTTCCTCGCACTTTGTGGAATATTATTCCATTTTTTTAATCCGAAAAGCTTTATTCATTTCCAAAGAGGAATTTTCAATATGAAACGGAAGTTAGTCTTCGGAATGCTGGCTATCGGTTTATCTCCCTTCCTGATGAACCTTTGTTCCTGCATGGTGGTCATCCTCATCAATAACGGCCTGAAAAACCACGGAGGCGACATGGCTATCGGAGCTTTTGGCATCGTCAACCGGATCAGTTTCCTCTTCATTATGATTATTATGGGGTTCAACCAAGGCATGCAACCTATTGCAGGTTATAATTACGGAGCCCGTCAACTCGACCGGGTCGTTAAAATACTCCGTTATACGATTGGATGTGCCGTCGGAGTAGCGACGACCGGATTCCTCATCTGCCAGTTTTTCCCCCGACCGATGATCTACCTCTTTACAACGAAAAAAGAACTGATCGACATTGCAGCGCGAGGACTCCGGATCGTATTGGCATTCTTTCCGGCCGTAGGCTTTCAGATGGTTACTTCCAGTTTTTTTCAATCCATAGGTATGGCAAAAAAAGCTATTTTTTTATCTCTCACCCGGCAATTATTATTCTTAATCCCCTGTCTGCTTATTTTGCCGAACATTTTCGGAGAAATCGGCGTCTGGATCAGTATCCCGGTAGCCGATGTCATCGCTTTTATTACCGCACTTTTTATGCTGATCTGGCAACTGCGGTATTTTCGACAGTTAAAGACAACAAAAGCTTAATACCTTTTTTCAACATTCGCCCAATCTACGATCGTCCATAAATTTTTGATGTGCTCCGGACGGCGGTTTTGATAATCCAGATAATAGGCATGTTCCCAAACATCAAACCCCAATAAAGGAATAAATCCCCGGGAAAGCGGATTTCCTCCGTTACTCTCCTGAAAAATAAATAATTCCCCTTGGTCATCTTTAGCCAGCCATACCCAACCCGAACCAAACAAAGTAACAGCGGCATTCGAAAATTCCTCCTTGAAATTCTCAAAAGAACCCCATTTTTCTTCAATAGCTTCCAATAAAGCTCCAGTAGGTTGTTGACGGGCATTCGGAGAAAAAGTATTAAAATAGATTATGTGGTTTAAAGCCTGAGCACCATTGTCATATATAGGTCCTGTAGAATACTTCACAATCGTTTCTAAATCACTTTTTTCAAAAGGAGTTCCTACGATTAAAACATTCAACTTGTCAATATAAGCTTTCAAATGTTTCCCATAATGATAATTCATGGTTTCTTCACTGACAACAGGAGCCAACGCATTTAAAGCATAAGGCAATTGCGGCATTTGTATTCCGGAAGAGGTTGTCTGAGCCCGTAAAGAATGCTGCCCCCATCCGGCTAAACCCATTAAAATTATCCAGCAACCTATAAAATATCTTTTTCCCATCTCTTTATCTAACATTTGTTTATCTTCTAATTACTTCAATCTTCTCCGGAAGGTCGTCCGACATTTTTCGACTCTTCCTTTAGCTCATCCATATAATCGGATAAATTATCCCGGGCGTTTTCATCATCTATATCGTCTATATGATTGACTACTTTTTTGTAGTTTTCCTCTAATTCCTCATCCCTTTTTTCCCGGGATTCAGAATATTTTTCTTGTTCTCTTTTCTCCATCGCATTGATTTTATAGAATTGATATCATGAGGCTTATAAATAAACCGAACAAGATATAAAACGTAAAAACCGAAGAAAGGTTTTAAAAGCTCCCCAAACGAATCCTCAAAATGCTTAAATTCACTTACCAACCGGACTCCCTCACAAATTTTAACAGCTCCAACCGAACAAAAACAGCTTCCCTTACGTTATTGGCTTATAACTTAAAGAAGGGAATAACAGACTACAAAAATTAAGTACAGACGATTATGGGCAAAACAAACAAAAAACTCTCCACTTGGCAACTGGCTTTGATGACGGCTGCCGCCATTATCAGTTTAAGAGGATTACCCATGATGGCTCAAGAAGAACTCACCATGTTCTTTTATATTCTCTTTGCAACCGTTCTTTTCCTGATTCCTGCTGCTTTAGTAGGAGCGGAATTAGGAAGTGCCTTTGCGGATAAAGGAGGAGGCGTTTATACGTGGGTAAAAGAAGCTTTCAATCGTCCCTTGGGATTTACTGCGATTTTTTTACAATGGATCCAAAATGTCGTATGGTATCCTACCGTACTTGGCTTTGCTGGGGCGGGAATCGCTTATATGATCGGGAAACCGGCATTAGCACAAAACGGGGTATTTGTCGGACTTTTTGCCATCGCTATGTATTGGTTTGCGACCTGGATCACCCTGAAAGGGACCTCCGCTGTTTCTAAAATTACAAGTCAGGGATTTCTGTTGGGAACCGTACTGCCCGGAATAGTTATTATCGTCATGGCCATCATCTGGATTGTCGGGAAAAATCCCATTGCTTTTGAACATATTCCAACCAACGTCCCACAGGTAGCTAATATAGATATTGCCCATCATGTACATCCCCGCTTTTTTCCCCACATGACAGGCATGAGCGACATCGCTTTTCTTGCAGGAATTCTCTTACTTTTTGCAGGAGTAGAAGTTCACGCCGTACACGCTCCGGAATTAAATAATCCGCAAAAACAATTTCCGGCAGCCATGTTTCTGGCAGCCCTGATTTCATTCGGATTATTTACCTTGGGAGCCTTAGCGGTAGCCGTTGTCACTCCCTACGACCAAATAAATCTGCAAGACGGATTATTTGTCACCTTCCGGCAATTATTCGATCATTATCACATCGGCTGGATGACAAATATTATGGGCTTTTTGGTAGCCTTCGGAGCATTGGCGGGCGTCATGTCCTGGATTTCAGGCCCCAGCCGGGGCTTACTTTGGACAGCCCATGACGGCGAACTCCCCGATTTTATGAAAAAAACAAACCGAAACGGCATACAGATCAACATCCTCATTATCCAAGGATGCATCGTCACCATTCTATCTTCCCTCTATATTGTAATGAGCGATGTAAGTGTAGCCTTTTTCTTACTCAGCGCCCTTACAATCGGGCTTTATCTGATTATGTATATGCTGATGTATGCAGCCGGCATTAAACTGCGGTATTCACAGCCCGATTTAAACCGGAGTTATCGCGTTCCGGGAGGAAATACCGGTATGTGGCTAATTGCCGGTATCGGCTTTTTAGCTGTACTCTTCTCTTTTGCCGTCACCTTTTTCCCCCCTTCCCAACTTCCTGTCGGAAGTCCAGCCTTTTACACAGGACTCGTAATTACCGGTACTGTGGTATTCCTGGCTATCCCCCTTATTATCAGTTCTATTATGGAAAAGAAAAGGAAACGACAAAAAAATAGGTAAAATGTCCAAAATTTGAAGGATTGAAAGCACAAAAGCCAGATTAAAACTTTGCCCAAACGGACAATCTACTCATTCGTCAATCACCAGACAAATATTAATCCGGCAATTGTTCTCTACCAGAGAAGTTTTTGCACATTGGGAGGAAGAACTTTTTGTACCTCTGCTCCATTTTTTGACTTGTATCAATTTGCAGGAAATTTGTAAATAATATCTTTGTCTGTCAATGGAGGACACAAATGTCCGAAAAACAATCTGCAAAGCAGAACATTAACTTTTTAAATTCATGATAAAAGCTGCATTTTTTGATATTGACGGAACTTTGGTCAGTTTTAAAACCCACGAAGTTCCCGCTTCTACTGTAAGGGCATTACATCAACTCCGCTCTCAAGGTATTCTGACTTTTATTGCTACAGGTAGACATATACTTACTGTCAACAATTTGGGCAATTTAAAATTCGACGGTTATATGACCCTCAACGGAAGTTATTGTTTTATTGATCTAAAAGTTATCTATAAACATTCTATTCCTCCTGCAGATATCTCTATGCTCGTCAATTATCTACAGGAAAAAGCAAATTTCCCCTGTATTTTTGTTCACGAAAACGCCCTGTATATGAATTATATAAACGAGCAGACAACAAAAGCCTTTCAGCTCCTGAATTTTCCACAGCCGCCTATACTCCCTCTAACAGAAGCCGCTCAAGGAGAGATCTTCCAATTAATTGCCTTTTTCACTCCTTCCCAAGAAATGGAAATTATGCCCCAGTTACCTCATTGTCAATCTACACGCTGGACTTCTCTCTTTAGCGACATCATCCCTTTAGGAAGTAACAAACAGATAGGGATGCAAAAAATAATAGAACATTATGGATTCTCCCGGGAAGAAGTTATCGCTTTTGGAGACGGAGGCAACGATATTCCTATGCTACAATATGCCGGAATCAGCGTGGCGATGGGGAATGCCAAAGACGCGGTAAAACAATCAGCGGATTACGTAACGGCTTCTGTAGATGAAGATGGCATTTACAAAGCCCTCACCCATTTGGATATTATTTCTGCACACCCCTTCTAATCCCAGCCCAAACCAAATCCAATTACACATTAGGGACGTGCCCTAATGTGTAATTTTACCCTTACTCACCCTCAGCCCAAACGATCTAAAACAACCATCCTCTTTTCAGATCACCCGTCGCCTTTTCTTTTCCCTGAAAAGATAGAACACAAGGTTTTTTGAGATTAATATGCAAATGAGTAATCTGTTTTTCATCTGGAATCACCTCTATTTTTTTACCAACCTTCTTTATTTTACAATTATAACTCCTATATTCTCCATTTTCCCGCTCTATCAAAAAAGCATTTGTCAAGACGGTTTCCCCCATACATTTAAATACTTCATGTACGTCATTATCCTGACTATTTACCGTCTGCCAATCGCTGATCATATTGACATATTGTTCTCCGATGGTAAATTTACGGGTATCGTACAAACAGGGATGCGGGTTTCCAAAACTCAAATCCGAAAAGTCATACTTCTTATCTGCGCTACAAGCTTGCTCCACTTCCAAATAGGGATCTACCACAAAAGCCCAACGGAGTTGGCCGGTTTTATAATCGATCAGATTGGCGAAAGCTCCCATAGCATTGAAGGTTTGCTGTAACCATTTCTCCTCGCCGGTAAGTAAATAGGCGTAATACGTCGCATAAGCCCGCCAACCGCTCCAACCGTGAGGAGAATTAAACATATTAGGCAACATTTCTACATCATATTGTGCTTCCCAATAACGCATAGTGCCTTGACGCCTACGAGCATCCGGCACTCGAAGCTGAGTAAGACAATCATGACTGTTCAGAATCTCCAGCATTGCCTCTGTATAATGTCTCCGGTCTTCTTCCTTTTGTTGCAAGATTCCTAGCATACCAATCTGTAAAGCAGAACAAGAAATCATTCCGTCCTCAAAAGTCATTTCTCCTTCCGTTTGAAAATCCCCCCGGGAAGCCACCAACTGGTCGATAGCCCGTTTAGCAGACTGGTAATGCCGTTCTCCCCTTTCCCTCCATTTTCTGTCTTGTTTTCCCAATTCCTGCTCAGCTATGGCTAATTCCAGCATACTTTTGGCAATGTATATAACACTCGTATAAACTGTTTTACGATTATAATAAGCTCCGTTCTCTTTTTGAGAAAAACCGATAAGCCAATCGGCCAGTCGACTAGCCCGTTCTAAATCCCGAATATTTTTACTGGCCTCATATTTATCCACTAACATCCCGATAGTCGTAGAAGTATTCTGAATACGGGATTTATAATAAAGCGGTTCCATACGAACAGTATCATGCAATTTTTGAAAAAGTAATTCAAAATAATCCTGTATCAGCCCATCTTCTCCCTCCTCCGGGAAATAGCGGGCAGCCAGAAAAGCAGAGTAAAATCCATACCAACTCTCTGCATGAGAGGTCGGTTTTTGATGATAGCGCCTTACATTTTCCCTGGCCTTGCGAAACACCCACTCCCAAGAGGGATGAACTGTAAGTACCGCTTCTGCTATTTTTCCTTTTGATTTAACATTCACCTGATACAAACCGGGACGAGGTAATATCACCTTTACCTGCGTACGGCCAGCTTTAATCCGAGCTGTTTGTAAAGGCAAAAGCATTCCGTTATCTGTTACAACTTCGACCTGTGGTTGTTCCCCCCAAATTTCAAAAGTGGCCTCTTCTCCTGAAGTATAAGAAGTACGAGATAAATCGATTAACGGTATCTCTACGATATCGGAAATTCCTTTCTCTAAATCTGATAACTTACCTATATTTACAAAAGCAATTACCCAACTTTTTGATTCTCCTTGTTTTAATTCATACAAATGTTGTGGATGACGTGGAGGAAGAGGCAAACAATTCAATAAATCCAAATTTAAAGATTCAATGCGGTGCCCCATAAACCAATGAGGAGCAGGATCCTGATACCCCAGATTGTAATCCACACTCCAAGATGCGATAGGCTGCTCACACACCAATGCCAAAGTATGCCCCCGAGGAGTTTGCATATATCCATAAAAATGAGTCTTTTCATTTCGCATCAAAGTAGGAAAATATTTATCAAACCAATCCGGATATTTATCCATATAAGTATCAATCCCTAATTTTAAACCGGCCTTCTGAGGCTGATAAGGAGTTGTCGACCGATTGGTCAGAGTAAGCTGAATCGCCGGATATTTTTCCGTAGATAAATAAGCTAATTCACATTCTACACCTTCCACCTCTGTCCGGAATAACTGGTTTCCCAACGCAGTCCACCTTGGACACTGCAATTTTCCTTCCCTTTCAGCATAAAAAGAAGGACCTCGTTTGCCTGTTTGCCGGAAAAAAGGTATGGTATCTCTTCCCTTATCTTTAAAAACAAGTTGTTTTATATACCCTTCGGGATCTAGTTGCATTTCCCAATTTTCAGTTCTTATAACGGATTGACTATACGCTTTAAAAACACCAATAAAAATAAGTAAACATAAACAATATTTCATACCTGATTTTTTTTATTTTTCTTCCAGAAATAAAACACTATACCCACAACCAAACAGATTCCCCCTCCGATTAACCCATATTGCCATACCGAGAATCCTTTTCTTTGTTTAATAATAATCGGTATACTTTCCCGTAAACCGATACTTTGCGTTTCAATAAGAGAGCTTGCTACAACTTTAGAATACTTGTTCACACGGGCCAACTCTTCTTTAGTAAAATAAACAATCTTACAGCTTTCGACATGCTTTCGCTTAGTAAAAACAGAATCCGCAGCTTCATAATCTACCTCCTTCGTTGTATTTTTTACTTCCCGTCGTAGCCAATTTCCCAAAGAATCCGTTTCCAAATACCGAATTTCCGAAACCTGAACGGCCATTCCCCTCTCCCAAAATTCAGACTTAACTATTTTCCAAGGCAACTGTTCTGTTTCTTCATACCAATATTCCGCTTCTTCTAAATCTCCGTAATCCGTCTGTACATATTTCCGGATGCGTCCCAGCTCATCAAAAGTATATACAATTCCCAAACATCCATTTGTATTCTCCTTCACTTCCCTCCGTACGCAGCCATCGAACTCTATATCATAAAATTCCTCCTGCAAAATATACCGACAGGCATTTATATAATCATAAACTGTTACATACTTTTCCGAATTCACGAATTGTACTACATTTCCCACTATATCAAAGGTCAGAAAAGAACCATCACTATACACAACCGATTTTACCTTTCCGTTTAAATTCTTTGTCTTCCACCCAGACATCTCCTCCCGATCCAAACTCAAGACCTCCGATATCCCGCACACCACACAAAACAACAAAAAATAAACCTTTTTCATCAATCCTTATTATAAATACAATTAACCTTGCAAATATACACATTTACACACTAGGGACGTGCCCTAATGTGTAATTTCACCTCGATCGTCCTATTTAAAAATCCTTTCCTCTTATTTGATTTAAAATATATAAGTATTTCTGATCTTATCAGAAAAGAAGAAACATCCCTTTGTTCACAAATCAGCACTCCGTTGACTCGTGTACTTATAGCCCTGAAAAGAGAACCTTCGATCCGGATGAAATTTGCCGCTGATTTACAATACAAAAGTTTTACCCCAATCGAAATTCAGTCAATTCGGCCCAAAGAGGTGCCAACCAGTAAGACGCCAGGTTCAAAGGTTGATCTATTGAAATTTACGTTTTTTCCAAAAAATTACACGTTAGGGCACGTCCCTAATGTGTAATTTTTTATCTTTACACAAAAGAAAGAGGATGAAACAAAGCTATCGATTCGGCATATTATTTTTTCTCTGCTTCCCAACATTTGTTATAGCACAAGAAAGAGGTATCGTTCTGGACAATCCTACACAAACACCTTTAGGAGGTGTCAACATTTATCTGAACGATAAAAACAATGGAACTGTTACAGACAAAAATGGAATCTTCGATCTCAATAATTTCCAAAATCTTCGAGAAAATGATACCCTTTATTTTTCGTATGTTGGATATTATACTCAAAAAATTACTTATCATACTTTGAAAGAAAATAAATATAAAATAGAACTTATTCCGAATCCTCAACTTTTAAAGGAAGTTACTGTGCATTCCGATCCTATCCATTTAAAGCGCTATATCGATTATATTAAATTAGCATCCCTCCCCGTTCAATTACGTGCTTTCGGTACATGTCTGATCGGCAACAGAATTTATGTTATCGGAGGGGATAGTTCCTTTGAGGAAAAACTTAAAAGTGGAGGCCGATATAACACTTTCTGCTGGTATAAATACCGGGGAAATATGTATGTGTACGATATTCCTACGGATAAATGGCAATTAAATACTTCAAAATTTAAAGAAAGAGCTAACCATACTGTTCAGTACGATAGCGGAAAAATATATATATTAGGAGGCAAAAGACTAGCTAAAAATAAAAAAGTCGAATATTTAGAAGATTGCATAGAGGTTTATGATACTTTGAGTCAAAAGATCTGGAAAGATTATGCCAATCCTCATCAAGCAGTCAATTTTGCATCTTGCATATACAATCATAACCTGATTGTCATGGGCGGCTCTACCCGAATCAAAATAAACAAAGAAAAAACATATTCTAGCAAAGTTCATGCTTTAGACTTAAAAACCGGTTATTGGTATGAACTGGAAGATATGCCCCAAGCACAAGAAGCCAAAGGCATCCTTGTCGGAGATCACATCTATTTGATTGGAGGTTATAAAACAACTGCACTTAAAGAAATCCAAAATTATAATATAACAACAGGGGCATGGCATACAGAAGGAGAACTACTTTACGCCACAGAAAGGCCTGCTCTTGCTTATCATAAAAATATCATTTACATTTTCGAAGGAGATAAAATTCAAACTTATAACGTCAAAACAAAAGAAATCAAAAATTTTCAAATCAATCTTTTCTTGAAAAACAGTGAATTATTCTGTATAGATAACAAACTCTATATACTCGGAGGTGCCGAAACTTCCGAGACTTTAATCCTTCCTTCCCAGCATCTTTATTGTATTGATCTTCACGAATTCCAAATAACCGCCCAATCTGACCGGGATTAAAAATTTAACAAACCAGACGTCTGGTATAACTCCAACGTTTCATACCCCATACAATCAATGCACTAATTATAAATACGGAACAAGCCATACCGACAATTCTCAGAATAGCAGGAAGAGAAGATTCCCAAATATCATAAGCAATTTGTACAAAAACAAAATGACAAAGGTATATGCCAAAAGTTAAAGAAGCGATACGAGACAACAAAACTGAAGACCTTATGTTTAACTTCTGAATGATTACAAACACAGGAAAAGTCATCATAAATACATTAATCCCTGCAAAATACCAGACAATCTCTAAGTTTGCATAATTACCCGGAAAATATTTCTGTGTCAATAAAAAGCCCAAAGAGGTTATTAAATAACCAATCCCAAACAGGGGGATAGTAATTCCTAAAGTACGTTTCCAACTCCAAGCAAGCGGATACTTTACCAAATAATAAGCCAGTATAATATATCCTATAAAACCAGAAACATAGTAAAAAGTACCATATACATTCCAATCACAAACTCCGAATAAACCCATATTTCCATAATTTCCCGTATATCCTAAAAGAGGTGCCAACATTTTTAAATACGGTATAACCAAAGAAATCACCCAAATCCCTAAAAATACCTGAATTTCCCGTTTTTTGGCTCCCTCCAGCCAACTGTTGAGAATAGGTATAATAAAATATATACCTATTAACATATAAAGATACCACAAAGGTGTTGTATCAAAATTGAAATTAAAAATAAATGTATATAACTTTGTTCCCATGCCCCTCCAAGTGTAATCGCCGGTAATCGCCATGTTTTGTGTAGCAGGATGAATATAATTCAAATAAACAAAAAATAAAATCGGCAAAAGCATCGACCAGAAAATCAATGGTATAATAATACGTCCGATTCGTTTTTTATAAAACGCAATCATATCCATGCGTACAGGAAATAACAAAACCCCTGTCATCATCACAAAAAGAGGGACACAGGGACGTACCAAACTCCCACTAAATACGGCTGTCAAAAAATTGGCCCGGTTTGTATCAAATTGAGCCGTAAAAGGATCACAACAATGAGAAAAAACAACTAAGAAACAGGCTAAAATACGTAACAAATCTATCCATCCGATAGTTTCTCTTTTTTCCATAATACAGATTTCCGTCAATAATTTAGACATACCATCTATTTCAATTCTCATCGCAGAATAACTCTTATTCCTGCTTATGGAATTAAAACAAATTTTTACTTTTTGTTGCAACAAAGATAAAGAAACATCCTTAAGTGCAAGAAATTTCAAGAATTAATTACCGAAAACCTTTTTATAAGTAAAAAATAGTAAAATCTTTAAATTCTATTATCTTTATTCTGCATTATTTCTACAAGATCTGCTACCGTCGGATTATGAATAGTTAGTCCTCCGTCAGCAATAATGGTCTGTCCTGTGATATAACCTGCATCGTCAGAAGCTAGGAAGGCGATTACAGAAGCAATGTCTTCCGGCTTTCCCAAATAGGGCAAAACATTATGGCGGAGGAATACATTCCGCATCTCTTCCGATAAATTATTTAAAGCAGCCGGAGTAAGAACCAAACCGGGAGCCACAGCATTACAGCGAATATTTTTCTTTCCGGCCTGGGTAGCTATATACCGGGTTAAATTTATCATACCTGCTTTCGCAACACCATAATAAGTTCCTCTAAGATCAGCAGTTATTCCTCCCACAGAAGCCACATTGACAATATTCCCCCCTCCCTGGTCTGCCATAATAGGAATTACCAACTGGGAAAGATAAACGGCACACTGTAAATTCAGCCGAAAAGCTTTATCAAAATAAAAGATATCTAAATCTTCAATGTTCTGATCTTTCTGAAGATCCGTCCCTCCCACATTATTTACCAATATGTCAATTCTACCATACTCTTTCACTGCAAATTCCACCAATTGAAGGCAACTTTTCAATACTGTTGCATCAAAATACTGAGCTTGAACATCTCCTCCTTCTTTTCTCAGTTCCTCCGCAAAAATATCCGCCCTATCCTTTGCAAAATCTGCAATTACAACCTTTCCTCCTTCTCCAACCATCCGCCGGGTCGTAGCCGCTCCAATTCCGGAAGCCGCTCCGGTAATCACAATAACTTTCTGCTCAAATCTCTTCATATCCGTCCGTTAATTCTTTCTCTTCCTTCTATAACGAATATCTTCCTCTCTTTGTTGTACAAATTACACATTAGGGATGTGCCCTAATGTGTAATTTTCAACTAAGTACAAAATTTACCTTCTTTTCCTTTATAATAAAAACCCATCTTCCCTCGTCTTCCCCTCTTTTAGGTAACTTTATAACTTCCTATTATTGCCCTGTGCAATTACTCTCACAATATTTGTTCTAAAAACAAATGAATGAAGAATAACTTAAATAAATATTTTGAATCCCCCGGATAGAAGAAAGCTAGAATTTTAAAGAAATGAAAAATGATTAATTACACATTAGGGCACGTCCCTAGTGTGTAAAAACAGAAAGGAGTTTATTCTAATTGATATGTTTCCTCTAGCATTTTAATTGTCTTTTCCAAACTCATTTCAATTTCCTGAAAAGGCTCTTCTGAACTGAAATTATTTACGACAAAGTTGCATACATTCCATCCCTCTTTGGAAAAAAGAAAATTTCTCCAAAAATCCCGAATAAATTGATATTGCTTCTTATCATAAAAATCAAAATTTTCACTATTTATAAGGTTATTCGTATACCCTACTTTTATATCGTAAAAATCTTTGACAAGCATTCTCGTTATCTCCAAATCACTATAGGATTTTATAATTTGTAAAACAAGTATTCTAGGCTGAATTTTTTGAAAAAGAGAAGAAATTTTTAGTAATTCCATAGCGTCTTTTGTATAAACAAATGACCTGCTTTGAAAAGGAATATTACTATACATTCTCAACGTATCTTCTGACGCTTTTTCAATACAATCTCTATATTTAAGAACATAACTACACGCTTTACGCTCCAATTGTATTCTTTCTGTAATTCGTCTTACTTCTTTTTTATTTAGTTCGAGTTCATTTTTGACAAGTTGTAAAGCATTTACGATCTCTTTTGATTGAGAATAATCTGTTATCATATTACTTCCAGCGAATGTAACAATAATTCCCACCATAACAATCGACAATTGCCGGATATAATCCCCAATCTTCCAAGATGTGATTAACTTAATTATATTATTTATTTTCATATGTTCCTAATAATAATTTATACACTTACATACCTGTTAAAGTTAATTATTTTTCTAAAAACTTGTTATAAAACCTGTAAAAACAATTTTAATTTGTTATTGAGGTATAGATACAGATCTTATATCCCCAAAAGCTTGAAATAATACAAATTATTTATGCTCTTAAAAATAGATTATTTACACCAAAAATCGGATTTTACATACAATAACGATATTAAAATGAAATCTTCGAGATAATCTTTAAACAATTCATTCTCCAACAAATATTTATTAAATTTCAAATCTGTAAAAATCGAATGGACGTTGTATTCAATCCATTCCATATTTCCTAAGAAAAAATCCCGAAAAATTCTACTTATAGATCTCTTAAGAAATAACAATAAAAGCAAATAATAATATTACATAAGATAATATTTAATAAATAATATATATATATAAGATAACAAATTAATATTTTTAATTAACAAAAATTTGTCAATTACCATAAAAATGAGTTTTTTTGTTGAAAACTTAAATTATGGAACCTTTATATCAGCATTTAAAAATGTTTGTAGCTTCTCCAGGAGATGTAGCAGAAGAGAGAGCAAGTGTAGAAAATATTGTGAAAAGAATAAATGATATATTAGGAGAAACGTTACATATAAACTTAAATATAGTAAGTTGGGAAAACATACCCCCTACCACAAATACGGAAGATGTACAGGAAGAAAACATAAATAAGAAAATTAAAGAGTGCCATTTCTTTTTGTTGATTCTATATAAAAGATATGGAACAATTGCCAAAAATGCAAGAAAATCTAATACTGAGAGAGAAATAGACACCATAATAGAATGTGTAAAACAAGAAAAAAAGAAACAAATTATTTCTTATTTTAAAGAAATCTCTTCTAATGAAGATCCAGGACCCCAGGAAAAAAAAATAAAAGCATTACAGAAAAAATTAGCTAAAGACCATCATTGGTTTTATAAATCCTATAAAGATGCGCATGATTTTGAGATTAAATTAATTCATGATTTATACAATCTCCTTTTAAAGATGCACACTTCTTCCTATAAAGTGATGCAATTAAAAAAATTTTGGAAATTCGGGCAAGTAGATGGTCAGAAAGGACCTGAAATTGCCATTATCTATCCTCCTGTTGCTAAAGACAACTTAAGCGATAAAATCACTAATTTCTGGCAAAAGAAATTAGTCCCTTATATCAACTTTGAAGATTATAAAGCTCTTCATAAAATAATGAAAAATATTTCAATGATAGGCGGTAGTAGTTCTTACCGTGTATATTCTAAATACAATTTACCGACTAATATAGGGGACCAAAATACGGTATGGGTATGTTTACCTAGGCAAGCAAAAGCTTTGGAAATCTTAAAAAGAGATTATCCTGATAGAAAATTCAATATCATTCTCGGGAAAAAAAATGTGGAACCTCAAATAGAGTGGATCAATTCCAAAGGCGAAAAGGTATTAATCAAATCACCTTTATATTCTTATTTAAAACGTCAGCGTCCAGCAAAAGACACACGAGATAATAACGATGTGAATTTTGAAAATATTATAGCAAAAGATTTTGCTGTAGTCGCCAGATTCGACAAAGGTAATAAGCGAGGTGAATGGGAAAAACTTAAAAATTATTTTATTGCAGGATTACATGGATTAGGAAATTGGGGAGCAGCATGGTATATCGACAGGAAATATTCAGATCTCGACCAATTCACAGATAATCAATACGATAATATTCAAATTCTTTTGGAAGTGACCTATCAGGACGGGAGAATATCAGATGTCAGGTCAATATCTGATATTACCCAAAAGGAAATTGATGAAATGATTAGTACAAAAAATGTTGTAAACGTAATCAAAAAGTATAAAGACATTACATAAGCATATCTTTTATTACAATACCTTATAAAGATACTGCAAGAAATAAAAATATTCCTTCTCCTTTTCTATTGATATTACATCAAAACATCTTTCTTTCTCTATATGTGATTTACAGTATAAATTACACATTAGGGCACGTCCCTAATGTGTAAAAATAGGGTTGGAAAGGGAGTGGGAATTATTTATAAATAAGCATACAATAGAAAACAGGAGAGGAATAAGGGAGGATATAAAAAAGGAGTTATTTTTATGTAACTCCTTTATTTTTCAATCAGTGATCCAGGCGGGATTCGAACCCACGACCTACGGCTTAGAAGGCCGTTGCTCTATCCAGCTGAGCTACTGGACCAACACTTTTACGGTTTGGCGGTGCAAATATAGAGGATTTTTACGGGAATACAAACTTTTGTTTTATATTTTTTGCAAACGACAGGGGGAAGAAGGCTTTCATTTCTAAAGAGAATGTGTAATTTTGTCGCTTCAATCGGAAAAGATGATAAAACCTGTAAAAGCGAATTTCTGGGCCTTGGTTCCTTTGTTTATTTTTCTTGGGATCTACCTGATCACTTCATTGATTGTAAAGGATTTTTATAAAGTACCGATTACGGTTGCTTTTGTCATTTCATCCGTAGTAGCTATCGGAATGACCCGGGGTGAAAAGTTGAGTGAAAGGGTTTCCCGTTTTTCAGCGGGAGCTTCTGATCCGAATATTATGCTGATGCTCTGGATTTTTATTCTGGCTGGATCTTTTGCACAATCGGCAAAAGCGATGGGAGCTATAGATGCTACCGTCAATCTGGCTTTACAAATCCTTCCGGATAATTTATTATTAGGGGGTATTTTTATAGCTGCCTGTTTTATTTCTCTTTCAGTAGGAACTTCTGTAGGGACGATTGTCGCTCTTACTCCAGTAGCTGTAGGAATAGCCGATAAAACCGGAGTGGAATTACCTTTTATGGTGGCCATTGTGGTAGGAGGAGCTTTTTTCGGCGATAATCTGTCCTTTATTTCTGATACCACGATTGCAGCAACTAAGACGCAGGAGTGCCAAATGAAAGACAAGTTTAAAGTAAACAGCATGATTGTATTGCCCGCGGCTTTGTTTGTACTTATCTTTTATATTATAGAGGGCTGGCACATACAAGTTCCCGCCCATTTGGCTCCGATTGAATGGATAAAAGTCATTCCTTATCTGGTCGTATTGGGAACCGCTATAGCCGGTATGAATGTGATGCTGGTTTTGCTCTTGGGGATCGGTATCACCGGAGGCATCGGACTTTGTAACTCCAGCTTTGATATTTTCGGCTATTTCGGAGCGATGGGAAACGGAATTACCGGTATGGGGGAATTGATCGTCATCACATTACTCGCCGGAGGTATGTTGGAAATGATCCGCTACAACGGTGGAATAGCTTATATCATCGAACGGCTTACCCGGCGTGTAAACTCGAAGCGCCTTGCAGAACTCTGTATTGCCGGCCTGGTCTGTCTCGCTAACCTTTGTACGGCCAATAATACCATTGCAATCATTACAACCGGTCCCATTGCCCGGAATATCGCCGGACGTTTCGGAGTAGACAAACGAAAATCTGCCAGTATTCTGGATACTTTTTCCTGTTTCGTACAAGGCATCATTCCCTATGGAGCCCAAATGCTGATCGCTGCAGAATTAGCGGGTATTTCTCCCCTTTCGATCATCCGCTACCTGTATTATCCAATTTTAATCGGAATTTGTGGTTTACTCGCTATTTTGCTGAGATATCCCAGACATTACTCCTAGTCCCTTCTTTAAAAATCCTACTATTAAGGCAGTAATCCTCCTATAGTCCTCTCGTACTCCGCCAGAGCGACTTTATATTGATAATTTGCCGAGACAACATTTATAAAAGCCTGTAACCAAGTTACCTGAGCCGACAGTACATCAATCACCGGCAACTTTCCCTCATTATAGCTAAAAGTATTGAGTATCAAATTATGGCGTGCAATTTCCAAGGAGGAATCTACAATATTGATTTTTTTCAGAGCTTCCGTTAAACTTACCCAGGCATTACTCAGATCCAGCCGGATCTGATCGAGCAGCTTACTTCTCTCCAACTCCCGGGTTTCTTCCTGAGTTTCACTTAAGCGGACATTATGCCGGCGTTCTCCCCAATAAAATACAGGAATATTCACCTTCGCAAAAGCAATCGTAGAAAAGCGTTTATCTCCATCTACATTTATCAGAGTAGTCCCCCAATTTTCTTTTATCCCTACGGCCAAATTAGGCAAGTAATTCGCTTTTACCAATCGGGTTTGTAAACGAGCTAATTCAATGTCCTGTTGTGCAATGCGGTAATCCGGCCGGTTTTCCAAAACAAGCTGTAAATCATAAAGAGAAGGGATAGCCATAGGCTGACGTATCGAATCGCCCAATACAATCGGCCGGCCGGCTTCTTCTCCCATCATGACATTCAAAGCCTGTACAGCTGTTCTATAATTTGTTTCAGAGGTATTTAACTGTAATTCAGCTTCTTTTAAACGAGCTTGTACCATTAAGACATCCGTCTTACTTATTGCTCCTTCTACAAACCGTTTGTCTACAATATCGAACAATTCCCGGACAATTCCCACAAATCGCAATGCAATCCGATACAAATCCCGGTTTGCCGCTACAGTCCAATAATTTACATCCGCTGCATAGACAATATTATCAACGGTATACTCTTCTCCCAAACGGGCAATAGCTTCCTGAATACGGGCCATCTCGTATTGTTTACGCAAGCCGCTTCCTGCATATACATTTTGGACCACTCCTGCCTCCACACTGTAATTATCGTGTTTAAGATCTATTCCGGGCATAAACTGAACGTCTTCTATTTGATAAGAATAGCTTCCTGTCATATCTACCCGGGGAAAAAATCCAGTTTTTATACTTTTCAACGTATAAAGAGCTGCTTTTACAGCTTCCTGAGATTGTTTGATCTCCTGATTATAATCCAGCACTTTCTGACGGTATTGCTGAAGTGTCAAGGGTTGAGCCATCCCATACCCTCCTAAAAATAACAATCCGATTATTCCATATATTCTTTTCA
This sequence comes from Odoribacter laneus YIT 12061, assembly GCF_000243215.1. Taxonomy (GTDB): domain Bacteria; phylum Bacteroidota; class Bacteroidia; order Bacteroidales; family Marinifilaceae; genus Culturomica; species Culturomica lanea. The sequence goes on from NZ_JH594596.1 coordinate 1,785,695, forward strand.
TTCTAAATTCCTCTTCTGAATTTTAAATATCTTTTTACTTTTCTGGCAACTTTTTTATTCAGGCCTTTTTCTTTACCGAAATCCGGAAAATCAAACTATACGTCACCGGTAAAACAATAATGGTCAGTAAACTTGCGACCAATAATCCGCCCATAATGCCAGCAGCCATTCCTCCGAACATAGCATCGAACAATAAAGGCAACATACCCAGTATAGTCGTACCGGAAGCCATCGTCACGGGTACAATTCTGGATTTCGTAGCCTGAATGACGGCTTCCAAAGGAGCCAAACCGTTGGCTTGTTCTATCCCGATCTGATCGACCAATACAATCGCATTCTTTATATTCATACCAACCAATCCCAACAGCCCGAGCAAAGCAAAAAAATCGAACATCCTTCCCAGCACCAACAAGCCGAATACAACGCCGATAAAAATAAGAGGTACCATTAACAAAATGACAATGGGTTTACGGTAAGTCCGAAACAACAACAGCAATACGACAAACATCAGTATAAATGTGAGAGGCATATTTGCTGCCAACGCTTCATTTGATTCGACCTGGCTCTCATCTTCTCCAAAGAATTTCATCCGATATCCGGGAGGAACTTCGATCTTTTGTACCTCTTCCCACACTTTCCGGAAAGCCTGTTTTGTATTCGCTCCCCGCTTTGGATCACATTGCGCCATCATTACCCTTTCGCGGTTATACCGTTTAATCACGTTGTAATTATAATTCAGGTCAAAACGATCTACGACCTGCGCCAAGGGTACAGCAGAACCGGTAGCAGAAAACACGGGTAAAGTCCGCATATTATCTAAATTTCCGGCTTCATAGTTTTCTTCTTTTAATAAAATCGGCATAAATAAATCTTTCTCCCGATAATCGCCCAAAGGGAGTCCGTTTGTAGCCACTTTCAAAGCATAAGCAACAGCCTGTCGGGTTATTCCCAAACGTTGTCCTCTCTCCTGTGAATAAACAGGTTCCCATACGGGTACCATATTTCCCCAGCTACTCCGTACATCCGTCACCATAGGACAAGCTTGCATAATTAGCATCGCCTGCTCTGTCAAATTCTTAAGGGTGTCGATATTTTCTCCTATAAAACCAATTTCGATAGCCGCCTCTACTGCCGGCGATAACTTAAAAAGAGAAGAACGGACCAGCATATTGGGATAATTTTGCCTTACATAGCGGTTGAGGCGTTCTTCTACTTCAGCAGTATAAGCTTTTTCCTTTACTTCTATGAGTATATTTCCAAAATTCGGTTTGGGTCCGAAAGAAGTACTGGCCAGGTAATAACGCAGCGGAGAACCACCCAGAGTAGTAGATACATTGACGACTTCTTCTTGTTGCATTAAATAATTCTCGATATCCGATAACATTTTTTCGGACTCGCGTATGCTATAACCTTCCGGCAGAAAACAATCCGCCCGGAAATAAGGCTTATCCATATTCGGAAAGAAATTCTGAGGCATCAGTCCCATAATCACCAAGGACAGTACAAATAAGAGGATCACCCCCGCAATAGTCACTATTTTATAGCGGATCAATTTCCGCAGAACTTTCGCAAAGCCGTTATAAAATTTCGTATCATAGGGATCTCTTGCTGTATCATCTTTCTTTTCTTTTAAAATAAAATTCCCGAATACAGGAGTTTGTGTCAAAGCCAGAATCCAACTCAGTCCCAAAGACACCGCTAACACGACAAACAACGGCTTTACGATTTCGGCAACGGCGGAAGGAGCCAGATACAAAGGCAAAAAAGAGAAAATGGCGATCAAAGTAGCCCCCAACAGCCCCCACTGAGGGAGAGTAGCTCCCCGGATCAGGGCTTCCCGCCTGCTCATCCCCCGGCGGATGGCAATCTGGGCATTATCTGTAACGACAATAGCATTATCCACTAACATCCCCATTGCGATAATAAAAGCCGCCAAAGAAGTCCGGTTTAATCCCACTCCGATGAATTGCATCACCAGTAAAGTACCTCCGATAGAAAACAAAAGAGAAGAACCGATCAACATGCCGGCTCGGGCTCCCATCACAATGAGAATAATAAAAATGACAATAGCCAGTGATTCCACCAGGTTGAGAATAAACCCGTTATTCGCTTCCCGGGCAATCTGGTCTTCGGGATAAAGAGTAATCAGCTCTATTCCTACAGGCATCAAAGGCAACAACTGATCCAATTTCCCTCTCACCTCTTCTCCGGTTTTGACCACATCTTTTTCCGGAGCAGTGGATACTCCGATTCCGATAGCTCTTTTCCCATTTACCCGCATCAGACTTCCCGGCGGATCCAGATAGCCCTTTTCAATAATAGCGATGTCCCCTAACCGGATTTGTTGTCCGGTTTCTGTCACCAGCAATTGATTGCGAATATCATTCAAATCTTTATAAGTACCTTCAGCCAATATTTTTAACTCTATATAACCGGCTCTTTTTTCACCGGTATTGATGAGAGAATTTTGAGATTTAATGGTTTGAATCACCGTATTCAGATTTAAACCGGAATTTGCCAATTTAGACATCGATATAAATGCATTTACCACTTCCGTCTGTTCCCCATACAGAGCCACTTTTTGAACTCCGGGAACTGTCACCAATTCTGTCTTTATCCGCTGTCCCCATTCCCGCAAATCGTGGTAACTGAACCCTTCTGTAGCAGCCAGACCAAAGTAAATGCCGAATACATCCCCAAAATCGTCCGAGACACTGATAACCGAAGCGCCCTGTGGCAACTGAGGCTGAATATTGAGTACTTTACGCCTCAACTCATCCCACATCTGGGGCATCTCATCCGGAGGTGTTGCCGGACTCAGCTCGATATTGATTTTAGACATGCCATAATAAGATTCCGACTTTATCTTATATACTCTTCTCATCGATTGAATTTCCCGCTCGATAGGTTCTGTAATTAACTGTTCCACTTCTTGTGGTGTCGCCCCCGGATAACGGGTAATCAGAACAGCAGATTTTATAACAAAAGGAGAATCCTCTTTTTTCCCCAACGATTCAAAAGCCATCACTCCCCCAATCATCAGGACAGCCAGAAAAAAATAAATTACTTTGGGATTATCCAGAGAATATTTTGGAATATTCATAAAATTTTATTTAAAATATCGACTACTACCTTTCTGTTCCCCGGCTTTCGGATTCCGCGTTAAAAATAAACGCCCCCTTAAAGCCGATACTTTCCGGAACGATTTTAAGGAATAACTTGTACTTTTTGACCATCCGTAATAAAATTCACCCCATCGATTACCACCACATCCCCTTGTTTCAATCCCTTTTTCACCATCACCTTATCCTGACCAAAAAGCTGAACAATCTCTATCCGGCGTTTCCTTACCGTAGCTGTTTCCGGCTCATAAATCCAAACAGAAGTGACATTTCTTTCCGGATCGATAAACACAGCATTCAAAGGCACTACGGCATGTTCGTCTACTTTTTCCTCAATTTGGATATGAATCCGGGCAGAAAAACCGGGATAAACCGGAAATCGTTCTTTCTTATAAAGCGTATCCTCTATAACTAATTTTACGGGGATTCCGCCTCCCCCCGGAGAAGCATCTATAAATTCCTGGATTCTGGCCTGAAAATGATATCCTCTGTAGACATCAAATTCAACCGATATATTCATTTTTTCCCGGGTCAGTCCGACACTGGTTTCCGGTAAAATAAAACGAACAGCCAACTTATCCGGATTAACTAATTTTATAATCGGTTCTCCTGCTTGTACTTTTTGATAATTCTCCACATACTTTTTTTCTACAAACCCTTCAAAAGGAGCTTTTAAACGGGTATCCTGCAAGGTATTTTGAGAAGTCTGGAAGGCAGAGCGGGCTTTGACATAATTATTCAGGGAAACTTCGTAATCCTGACGGGAGATCGCTTCCATATCCAATAACTTTTTGTCCCGTTCCAATTGGGAACGGGCAGTAACATAAGCAGCCTGATTCGCATCATTTTGCAATTGGTAATCGAGCGGATCTACGACTGCCACGATCGTCCCTTTCTTTATCGTTTCTCCGGCATCCACATTCATTTCAACCAAAGGACCTCCTACTTTGAAAGCCAACTGGGCAAACTCTTCTGCTTCCACAACTCCGGTATAAATTTTATCCAGCCTTTGAGGGGTCCCTATTCTTTCTACTTTTACCGGACGTAGAATATCCTGGTACACCTCGTCTTTATTCCGGCTACATCCCAGTAAAAAAAACAAACTCAGGACGATAAACTGTACGTTGTCTATACGTTTCATATCTTTATTTTCCGGTTTCAACGGCGAAGCCGAATTCATAAATATTACTTCACGTATACGTCTTTTATCTTAAAATGGTTTGGGAAAAATAAAAAAATGAGAAAAACCTTCCGGCAAGTAAATCATACCTATCCGAAAGGCTTCTCTCCACAAAATTTCCAGGACAAAATATACGCTATTTCAGCATACCTGTAGATCTCAATTTGATTTCTGTCAAAATTTTTTTCGTATACAGAGGGAAATCGCTATTTAACATCCATGCAAAATAGCCGGGCTGTTCTTTTAAAACCTGTTCCACTGGGATTCCCTTATTTTTTCCGAAATTAAATACTTCCACTCCCTTATCGTTAAATACAATAAAACCAGCAAAATCGGCATTATTGTTCTGAGTAGAAAACTTGCTTAAAAATTCAATACTATTTTCCAATTTTCCCTCATACCGATCCAACTGGGCTTTCAAAACTTCATAGGTAGCAAAAGTATCGGCGGCGGCTGTATGTGCATCTTCGAGACATTTATCACAATAGAAACGATAAGCAGCAGAGAGGGTACGTTGTTCCATCTTATGGAAAATCGTCTGTACATCGACAAACTTCCTTTTCCGCATATCAAAATCCACTCCCGCCCTTAGAAACTCTTCGGCCAACAAAGGAATATCGAAACGATTGGAATTATACCCTCCCAGGTCGCATCCCTCGATATACCGGGCCAATTCCTTGGCAATCCCCTTGAAAACCGGGCAATCTTTTACATCCTCATCGTATATTCCATGGATAGCTGATGCTTCCTTCGGAATAGGCATTTCCGGATTTATCCGTATCGTTTTTTGCTCTTCTTTTCCATGGGGGTATACCTTTAATACCGAAATTTCCACGACCCGGTCTTTGGCAATATTGACACCCGTTGTTTCCAGATCGAAAAACACGATCGGATTAGCTAAATTCAAATTCATTTTTTCATTTAATTGCAAGTTATAGCAAACAGAATTAACCGATTAAAAACAGAACAGGTTAAAAGATCACACCTAGAGTCATCTTTTAACCTGTTGCTTATTCTCCGGTTATCACACCATCATCGGCATTAATAACATCAGCAGGTCTTCGTCCTGATCTTCATTTTCAAAAGGCAGGAATAAGCCGGGACGTGTAGGATCTGACAATTCCAATACCACATTTTCCGACTCAATATTCGATAGGATTTCCAAGACAAAAGGAGATTTAAATCCGATAGCAATCGGTTCCCCTTCATACTGACAGTTCAAGGTCTCATGGCCTGACATGGAATAATCGATATCCTGGGCAGAAACGGTTATTTTGTCTCCTTCCAGTTCGAATTTTACCAAATTACTGGCTTGATTTGCCATGACGGACACGCGGCGTAAAGAATTATACAATTCTTTTTTCTCAATAATTACTTTTTTAGAATTATTTTGCGGGATCACAGAATTGTAATTCGGGAAACGTCCTTCGACTAAAGTAGAAGTCATTTTATAATTATCGAAAACAAAACATGCCATTTTTTCATTGAAAGCAATCTGCAACGGAGCGTCGTCTTTAGGCAATATATTCTTCAACATCAAAGCTGGCTTTTTAGGCAATATCAAGGCATGTTGTCCGGTTTCACATTTACCGTCAAAGCGTTTATAACGCACCAGCTTATGAGCATCTGAAGCGACGAAAGTAAAATTATCTTCATTCATCTCGATCAGAATACAATTCATAACCGGTCTTAAATCATCATTCGCAGTAGCAAATATGGACTTTACAATACCATCCAGCATCAATCCGCATTTGGTCTCAAAAGAAGTGTTTTCTCCCTCCGGGACTCCGGGACGCGGATAATCTTCTGCACTTTCCCCTCTCACTGAAAATTCTCCTTTTTCCGAGATAATCCGAACTTCATTCGTCGATTCATTAATATCGAAAGTCAGGGGTTGTTCCGGAAACTCTTTCAGCATATCCAGTAAAATCTTCGCAGGAATAGTCATCTGGCCTTCTTCTTCCAGACTATCCAATTCAATTTTCGCCTCCATTGTGGTTTCTTTATCGGATGCTGTTGCATACAGCAAGCCGTTAGTAGCGACTAAAAGGATATTATCCAGAATCGGCTGTACCGGTTTCCCGCCGATTACCTTGCTTACCGCTTGCAAGCGCGTCAGCATAGTATTACTTGATACGACAAACTTCATAGGTTATATTTTTATTAATTATTATTCTGAAATGAACGCCTAAATTAATGTATTTTTTTTTCCTCTTGAAATTTTAAAGAAAATATTTCCACAGAAAAACAGAATTTATGAAATAAAATTTACCCCTTCTCTTCTTTCATAAAAATATTCTCTCCGGCTGTCATTTCGATCTCAAAGTTCCTTATTTTTATACAAAACAAATCCCCGAATCAACGCCACAAAAAAGGGATACCCTCCTGCTTTCAAACAGCATTACGGGTACCCCCCTCCTAAAAGACCAAGCGATCAGCCCATAATTTCTTCTACCTCTTCTATCGTAATCGGAATACGGCGGTCTCCTAACAAGCGGCATCCTTCCTCTGTAATCAAAACATCGTCTTCCAGACGAATACCACCGAAATCCTTATAAGTTTCGATCTTATCGTAGTTCAAAAATTCTTTATGCATTCCTTTTTCTCTCCATTGATCGATTAAAGCCGGAATAAAATAGCATCCCGGTTCATCGGTCACCACAAATCCCGGTTCCAAGCGACGTCCCATACGTACTGAAGACGTACCAAACTGATTAACCGGACGGGTTTCCGCATCGTAACCGACATAGATCTGCCCTAAATCTTCCATATCGTGAACATCCAATCCCATCATATGTCCCAGCCCATGAGGCATAAACAAAGCATGTGCTCCGGCCGCTACAGCTTCATTCACATCTCCCTTCATCAGTCCCAAATCTTTTAAGCCCTGTGCCAGGACCTTACATACATCCAGATGTACAGAAAGATAAGTCACACCGGGACGGGATAATTCCAAGGCTTTGTTGTTACAACGGACGACAATATTATAGATATCTTTCTGGCGGGCAGAAAACTTTCCGTCTACAGGGACAGTACGCGTAAAATCGGAACAATAATTCATATTATTTTCAGCTCCGGCATCTGTCAGCATCATTCTTCCCTTTTGCAGTATCTGGCTGTGATTATGATTATGTAAAGTTTCCCCATTCTGAGAAAGAATAACCGGGAAAGAAACCATACTCCCGTAAGAAGCGGCAATTCCTTCTATCAAACCTGTGATATATTGTTCCTTGATTCCGGAACGGCAATTCCGCATAGCGGTAGTATGCATATCATAACCGATATTACAAGCTTTTGTAATTTCCTCTATTTCACAGGCTTCCTTCACAGAACGCAAAGCGACAACTGCCTGTATCAATTCTACAGAAGCATATTGTTTCAAAAGAGAGTGATGAATACCCAATAAATCTTCCAACAATAACATATTCCGATAGCGATAAGGCGGCAAGAAATGGATTTTACGACCTTCCGCAATCGCCTGTTGTAACATCTCAGCTAATTTAGCAAAAGGGCGGGTAGACGTAATTCCCACAGAAGCTCCCAATTCCTTCACTTTCGGCTGAGGCCCCATCCAGATAATATCGTCCATGTCCACATCATTTCCGAACAGGTATTCTTTTCCGCTTTCCACATCCAAAACACCGGCAAACCCTGGCATATTCAAACCGAAAAAATATAAAAACGAACTATCCTGACGGAATTTATAAGTATTATCTTTATAATTAGCCGGAGCCTCTCCGTTCCCTAAAATAAGAACCAACCCTTCCCACATCCTCTCCTTCAATTCTTTTCTCCTGTTTTTATAAACACTTGCTTCAAACATACGATTTATTTTTAATGAGTAATTATTTTTATTTTCTCTTCACATATCCTCTTCTCTCTTCCTTTCCGAAAGAGCTCACAAGATAACGAAATAAACCCGGAAATAAAATACGTTTTAATACCTAAAATTCCAATTCAATATTATTCAACCGCATAGCGCTACATTTAGAAAGAACGTCCAATGGACGAATCTCGCAACGATGCCATTTTCCCGGTTCTAAGGGGAAGGTCCCCATTTCCTGCTTGTAAACTTTATATTCTTCTTCAGGTTTGATACTGAAGCAGATTTTTTTCTCAAAACGATTATACAATTTAATCACCAACTGATTTTTTCCCTTTTGCAAAGGCAATACTACGCTTTCTTTATTATATAATTTTCCTTTTTCTGAAAGATGCGCTGTAATTTCCCGCCCGTTCAATAATACCAATATACCATTCCCGCTTCCTAACTCAACCGATATGCGCTGAACTCTGTCGGATTCTATTTCTGTATATAAAAACAGCGATTTTCTCTGCCGCATTCCTAACTCGTTTATCTTTCCGTATTGAAAACCGGTCAGTTTTTTCCATCCGGCCTCTTCCGGATTCCCGGGAATCCGGTCGATCCCTGCCGGAAGATTTCCAAAAACACTACCAGAGGGTTTCGTGTACACCCTTCCCCATTTCACTGTTCCTTTTTTCAGATAAACCGAATTTCCCTGCAAATTACGATCTCCCAGGACCACTTCCCTTTCTACCCCGTCCACCAGCATCCGTATTTTTCTTCCTCTCTCATTATCCGTATAATACAAAGTAGGTTTCACTTGTTTCTTGGAAGTCTGGAAACCCCAGGTATAAGCCACCGTACTTCGAAATCCGGTATAATAATCAATACAAGAATAAGCGTATAAAGGTGTGGCATTATCCAATGTCCATTTTTTCCCTCTTACCCGACTGTTTACCGGTTCTACCTTCCATCCATCTTCCATCTCCAAACAAATTACTCCCAGGGGACTGTCTTCTTGCCAGCAAGGTTGCCCGTACAATTGCCATTCTCCCTTTTCCTGCCTTACAGTCACAGGTCCCCCTCCCACATAAGAAGCCGACAGAATTTGTCCTCTCAATCCGTCCAAACGAATATTGACGGGACTCACGGACTTGTCTGCAAAGATATAAATACGATTTCCTTTTACAGTGATATCCTGCCAGGGATACAAATATTCGAAAGGATTAGCTCTCACGCCGTAAACCCCTTCTCCATATTTTCCCAGCCAGCTTCCCATCTTTTCCAACACTTCCTGTTCGAAAGGAACCACACTCCCATCTCCTTTGGGACCAATATTTAACAAATAATTCCCTCCCCGGCTCACGACTTTAATCAAACTCCGGAGTTTTTCATCCCTCTTTTCTGCCACCTCCCCTCTTTTCTGCCAGGAACGATATCCCCATGTCTCATCGAAAAAAGAAGCAGCTGTCTGCCAGGGAACTCCTATCTTATCATCCGGGTATTCATTGTCTCCTAATACGCTGAAGTCGCTGCAATCATTTCCCAACCGCCCGCTGATCATACAACTTGGCTGTAAAGAATCCACCAAATGATAAAGTCCCCGGCTCTGTTCCGAAGTCAGGGACCCCATATCAAACCATATTTCGGAAATATCCCCATAGCCTGTCATGATTTCCTCTACTTGTTTGAGATTATAAATATAGTGTTCCGGAGTCAACGGATCCGCATTATGACTAGAAATAGGATAAGCCTGAGGAAAATGCCAATCGATCAGGGAAAAATATACCCCGAAACGCATTCCCTGTTTCCGGCAAGCCTCCGCCAATTCCTTCATGACATCTCTTTTAAAAGGAGTAGCGTCTACTATATTATAATCAGTATACCGGCTGTGATACATACAAAAACCGTCGTGATGTTTAGAAGTAAACACTATCGATTTCATTCCTGCCCGCCGGGCCAAGGTTACAATAGAATCAGCATTCCAGCAAACGGGATAAAACCGATCTGCCACTGCAGCATACCAATCTCCAAAAATACCGGCCTGCGACTGTATTTGTTCACTATATCCCTGAGTAATCGGTTTTCCTTCCCACACTCCTCCCAATTCGGAGTAAATCCCCCAATGAATAAACATCGAAAATTTCTGGTCCAACCACTTTGAATCGGGTTTCTTTTCACCATAAGCCCCTAAAGCACACAAAAGAAATAAGAATACTATTTTTTTCATAACCGTAAATTAAATTATCCGCATCTTTGCATCTGCCGAGATCGCCCCAAAAGGCAGCAATCCGCCTTTTGAGTAAATCTCTATTATTTTACGGCTATAAAAGTAATCAAATTTCCGATCCTTTTTTCAATCGGGGACGCCGAAACAAAAAGGCGGCCAAAGGAGTCGCTAATCCTGCGACCATAACGATCCAGGCACCATAGCGAAGTACAATCTGTTCCCCATTTATTCCGCTCAACCGTCCACTTAATTCTAAGGTAGTATCCTGAGCAAAATAAATATCGAAGATACGCCATAAAACGACAATTCCCGCTGCAATTCCCAACACAGAAACGGCCCAGGTATTCCCGTAACTCATATCGTAAGTCGTATTCCGGCGCACACATAAAAACAGGATAATAATAAACATAATAAAGGTAAACCAACCGGAGGTCGAAACCCCGCTAAGATCTCCTACCATTTCCACTCTGAACCAAGGTAAAAAAGTAGCAATAACCCCAGCAATAGCTAAAATAAATACAATAAACCGTTGTGTGCTCATAATTTTATTTTTTATTTACATTATTTTTCAAACAATCAGAAAAATTCCAGTTTACCTAAAAAAGGTAACGAAAATATATACGTTTACAGGCTGGAAAAGTTCGAGAGAAAACAAAAGGATTCCATTCTTTCCTCTATATGTAAAAAAAACTGACGAAAAACAGAAATTTAAAAAATATCTATTCTTTTTTTTTTGGTAATCGCAATAACAATGAGTACTTTTGAGGGCAAATTCGAAAAGTAAACGTTTCCGAAAGATATATTTATGTGCTTAAAATATGTTCTATAACACAAAAAATTAGAATTAAATACATTATTCATTAAATAATTTATTATCATGACACCAACTCATATTGAACACATCGGCATAGCCGTAAAAAGCCTGGACGAGGCTATTCCTTTCTATGAAAAAGTATTGGGATTAAAATGTTATGCCATTGAAGAAGTAAAAGATCAAAAAGTAAAAACAGCTTTTTTTCAGGTAGGTCAAACGAAGATTGAATTATTGGAATCGACAGATCCGGAAGGACCTATTGGTAAATTCGTAGAAAAGAATGGTGGTGGTATGCACCACATGGCTTTTGCCGTAGAAGATGTAGCACAGGCTTTAAACGACGCAGCCGAGGCTGGATGCCAACTGATTGACAAAACTCCGCGCGCTGGCGCAGAAGGTTTACAAATCGGCTTTTTGCATCCGAAGTCTACCAACCGGGTATTGACCGAACTTTGCGGAAAAAAATAATACGGTTTTAAAGTTCAGTTTCAATAAAGAATTACTGCGATGAACAGCAATTCTTTATTGATTTTAAGACTTTACAACTTTATAAACATTATAAATTCAATATTATATGATGACGAATCAAGATAAAGTAAAAAAACTGATCGACCTACGTGCGACAGCCAAATTAGGCGGCGGTGAAAAAAGAATTGAATCCCAGCATAAAAAGGGGAAACAAACGGCTCGCGAACGCATTGAAATGTTACTGGATGACGGTAGCTTTGAAGAATTCGACATGTTCGTAACTCACCGTTGTACCAATTTTGGGATGGAGAAAACCAAATTCCTCGGGGATGGTGTGGTAACCGGACAGGGAACTATCGACGGTCGTTTGGTATTTGTATTTGCACAGGATTTTACCGTATTCGGAGGAGCCTTATCTGAAACATTGGCACAAAAAATCTGCAAGGTCATGGATAAAGCCATGGTTGTCGGAGCTCCGGTAATCGGTTTGAACGATTCCGGGGGAGCCCGTATACAGGAAGGTGTAACTTCTTTAGCTGGCTACGCTGAAATTTTCGAACGCAATATTCTGGCTTCTGGGGTCATTCCTCAAATTTCTGCCATCTTTGGTCCTTGTGCAGGAGGAGCCGTTTATTCTCCGGCTTTGACCGACTTTATCCTGATGACAGACGAAACATCCTATATGTTCGTGACCGGTCCGAAAGTAGTGAAAACCGTTACCGGCGAAGATATCAGTACCGAAGACCTGGGAGGTGCCGGCATCCATTCCAGCAAATCAGGGGTTGCCCATTTCAAGGTAGAAAACGAAGAAGAAGGTATTCTGATTATCCGGAAGCTTCTCTCCTATTTGCCGTCTAACAACCTGGAAGACGCTCCAATGATTGATTGTACTGACCCGATCGATCGTCTGGAAGACAGACTGAATTCCTTGATCCCCGACAATCCTAACCAGCCTTACAATATGCTGGAAGTGATCGAAGCCATTGTCGACCATGGAGAATTTTTGGAAGTACATCGTAATTTTGCCAAGAATATTATTGTCGGTTTTTGCCGTATGGGCGGTATACCGGTAGGTGTTATTGCCAACCAACCGAACTTCCTGGCAGGGGTATTGGATATACAAGCTTCCCGGAAGGCAGCCCGTTTCGTTCGTTTCTGTGATTGTTTCAATATTCCGATTCTGACGTTGGTTGATGTACCGGGATTCTTACCGGGTAGCGGACAGGAATACGGAGGTATCATCATCCACGGCGCTAAATTGTTATTCGCTTACGGAGAAGCTACCGTACCCAAGGTTACTGTCACCTTACGCAAATCTTACGGTGGAGCACACGACGTGATGTCCTGTAAACAACTTCGCGGAGACGCCAATTATGCATGGCCTTCTGCCCAGATCGCCGTCATGGGGGCTTCCGGCGCCATCGAAGTTCTCTACGGTAAAGAAGTAGCCGCTATCAGCAAAGAGGAAGAAAAAGCTAAATTCATACAGGAAAAAGTAGATGCTTATGACGAAGCTTTTGCTAATCCCTACCAAGCAGCTTCCTATGGTTATATCGACGATGTAATCGAACCGCGCAATACCCGTTTCCGGGTGATCCGTGCTTTTGAAAGCCTGCGTACCAAAAAAGTGGTGAATCCGCCTAAGAAACACAGTAATATACCTTTATAAAATTAAAGCATATGACAAGTTTAATTACGCTTTCTACAGATTTAATCAGGGAAGCCGGGGGATATACCATTTCAATCGTTAGTATTATTGTTGTATTTGCAGCATTGGGGATTTTGGTGGCTATTTTCATGTCCATTCCGAAAATATTGGAAATGAGCATTAAAAACAAACTGAAAAAAGCCGGTAAAGAAGAACCCAATCAAAAAATAAATGTCGAAGCCAATGTAAATGTAGCTATTGCTATGGCTCTGCATCTGTATTTCGATGAACTGCACGATGAAGAAAGTAATATTATTACGATTCACAATGCACCTAAGCAATATTCTCCCTGGAGTTCTAAAATATATGGTGTACAAAATCAACCGGTGAAAAAATAAATTAATGATTCATGACCGGCAAAACGAATAAGCCGGTCACCAATTAGTAAAAATATGAAAAAATACAAGTTTAAGATAAACGGTCAAACCTACGAAGTTGAGGTAGGTGGATTCGATGGCTCAAACGCTACTGTTTCTGTAAACGGCACCCCTTATCAAGTAGAAATACAGGGAGAAGAGAAGAAAGCAAAAACGCCAGTATTAGCTCGTAAACCGGTGGTAAACAAACCGGGAGAAGGCCAGATTAAAAAGAATGAAAGCAGTGGAGCTGCTTACAAAATCAACTCTCCGCTACCAGGAACCATTAAAAAAATCAATATTAGCGTTGGGGCTACCGTAAAAGCTGGCGAATGCGTTATGATTATGGAGGCCATGAAAATGGACAATAACGTAATGGCCGAAAAAGGTGGTGTTGTACAGGCTATCAAAGTAAAAGAAGGAGATGCAGTTCTCCAAGGCGATACATTAGTAGAAATAGCATAATTCAATAGAATATGAACAGACTTATTTTCATTATGCTATCTTTTTTGTTTGTCGCCTTCAGCGGAAATATCTGCGAAGCTTCAGACAAAGGTAGCTTAAAAGACGAGCTTGTCCACGGCAAATGGATGAACAGGGCCGACGGGTATATCCCGAAGGCTATCCGGGCAGCAGACTTAAAGCCGGATCAGAAAGCCCGGACGGTAGCCCGCTACAAAGTTTACAGTTTTTATGATGATGGAACCTTTACCATGGACTCCATCAAACAGCGTTATACCGGAACATGGCAATTGGAAGGAAATAAAGTCATTATGACTTTCAATCCGAAAAAGATTACAGAATTCTCTCCGAACTTAGATCCGAATGCCTCTGGACAAGGTTACGTAACAACCGATGTAATGGTCAACTTAGGTATCCGTACCGCTACCATAAACGGAGATGTACTGGAATTCTCAAATCCGACCCAGAATGCTTATCACAATTCCGACGCTATTGCCGGAATGAAGAATTTCTGGGAATTTACCGGATTCCCGAATGCCACGACAGGAAACCTGATCATGATCATTATTGCCTTAATTTTTATCTGGCTGGCTATCCGCTTCGACTACGAACCCATGTTGTTGATTCCGATAGGTATGGGTATCATTATCGGAAATATTCCTTTCTATATGGGAGAGGCCTTCAACCTGAAATTGGGTATTTACGAACCGGGATCGGTATTGAATATTCTTTATTCCGGTGTGATCAACGGTTGGTATCCTCCTTTGATCTTCCTGGGTATTGGAGCGATGACCGACTTCTCTTCTTTGATTTCCAATCCTCGTTTGATGTTATTGGGAGCAGCGGCCCAATTGGGTATATTTGTAACCTTCCTCGGAGCTTTATGGTTAGGATTTGCTCCTCCCGAGGCCGGTGCTATCGGTATTATCGGTGGAGCCGACGGTCCGACAGCTATTTTCCTTTCCTCTAAATTAGCCAACGGCGTAAACATGCTGGCCGACGGGACCTTAGTGAAAAACCTTATCGGTCCGATTGCTATTGCAGCATATTCCTATATGGCTTTGGTTCCGGTAATTCAGCCGCCGGTAATCAACTTACTGACTACAAAACACGAACGGAAAATGCTGAATTCAACTTGCAAATGCAACAGAATTCTGATTAATAATTTGTTTAAATATTTCGTTTGGCGTGAGGTATCCAAGTCTTTTACGAGGTCGATTATTGAGTTTATTTTCAATCCACTTAATCTGTTTGTTGGTTACTTCACTAAAGTCCTTACCCTTTGGGATATACTGCCTGATAAGCCCGTTGGTGTTTTCATTGGCACCACGTTCCCATGAGTGGTATGGTTTGCAAAAATAGAATTTTATTTCCAATTTTTGCGCAATTTCCTCGTGCTTTGCAAACTCCTTTCCATTGTCAGCCGTAATTGTGTGTATTAAGTTTTTCACTTTCCGCAGTGCCCATACTGCAATCTTAGCTACCGGGATGGCTTCTTTTCCCGACAACTTGCGTATCCAGACCCTGCTTGTTGCTCTGTCGTTAATGGTAAGAATGGCACCTTTGTGGTTCTTACCAATAATTGTATCTATCTCTAAATCACCAAATCTCTCCTTCAGTTCCACTATCTCGGGACGCTCATCAATATCCACCCTGCCTGGGATAAATCCTCGCCCTGCATTTTTAGAACCACGTTTGGCATACCTGCGACCTTGTCTGCGAAGATATTTGTGCAGTTTGCCACCCCGCCGCTTATCCTCCCAAATCCAGCGATATATCGTTTCGTGAGATACCATCGCAATTCCCTCCAAGCGGCTCCTGCCGACAATCTGCTCCGGGCTGAATCCTTTCTTCAACAGCTTTATTATCCGTTTTCTCATTGCCGGTGTAAGCACTTCCTTGCGATGTTTTTGCTGCTTGCGCCTGTCTGCTTTTCGCTGGGCAAGCTCCATGCTATAGCTACCACTTCGGGCGTCGCAATTGCGCTTTATCTCCCTGTAAACAGTGCTTTTATCTACTCCGATAGCTTCCGCTATTGCTTTTTTGCTCATCGGTATTTGCAACATCATAGAAATTGCATACCTTTGTTCCTCGGTTATATGTTTGCTCATCTGCAACTTTTTTTTCTTTGGACGGACAATTAAAGCAAAGATAGCAAACTTTATCCATTCAGAGTGAGAGAAAGGGGGACATTGTCTCTCTTTCCTCTCTGAAAAATAAATGTTTTTATTGCTTATTATCCGCACCCAAAAAGTTGCATTTATAAGTTGAACTCAAGAATTAAAATGCGTCCCCCGCGTTCTGTCAGCCGTTTGGAAAAACAACTCTTCCCCATCATCGGTTTGTTGCTGACAGCTTTTATTGCACCGTCTGCACTTCCGTTGTTAGGTATGCTGTTCTTTGGTAATTTGCTGAAAGAATCGACAGTAACCAATCGTTTGGCCAATACAGCCAGCAATGCTTTGATCGACACGATCACGATGTTATTGGGAGTTACCGTAGGAGCTTCCACTCAAGCCGACGTATTCCTGACGAAAGACTCTATTTTGATCTTCGGATTAGGAGCGTTCTCTTTCATCATTGCGACTGCCGGGGGGGTATTAGTAGCCAAAATCATGAACTGGTTATCTCCGAAGAGCAATCCGATCAATCCGATGATTGGAGCCGCCGGCGTATCTGCAGTTCCGGACAGTGCCCGGGTGGTACAAAATTTGGGATTGAAAAACGATCCGACCAACTACTTGCTGATGCATGCGATGGCTCCGAACGTATCCGGAGTGATCGGATCAGCGGTTGCTGCCGGAACTTTACTGAGTTTCTTGATGTAAAATCGCTATTCTATAAAAAACTCCCTGATCAAACAGGGAGTTTTTTATTATCCATTTCTGTATTTCCTTTTCCAGAAAAATACATAATCCAAGGAATAACGTCCTCCTCCTATCCAAAAAAACAAAATATAAAATGCCAGATATAAAATTCCGAGTTCTTTCATCTGGAAAGGATCATCCCCATGAATAACCCATATTGCTATTATCATATTAAAAATCAAAGGTAGAGCCGACAAGCGGGTAAACAGCCCGAACAAAAGAAGCACAGAACACCCCACTTCTGCCAAAAGGGAAAAAACAAGGGATACCACCGGACTAACCCCCAAGGGATCCGGGAAATTATCAGCCAGTTCACCGAAGGCCATCCATTTTGCACCTCCATGCAGTAACATCATACAAGCAATAAATACCCGAACGAATAATAAAGGCAAAGAACGCCCTTTCTGTAATGGTTTTCCCAGAAATAAAAAATCTTTCATAAAACAATTGTAATTAACATAGTAAATACGAGTATCCCCCTCTTTCCAGAAAATCACGTCTATCTTCCGTCCCCACTTACAACCTTTATTCCCCTCCACTTACTTCTTCCTCACAACGCATTTTATTTTACGAAAATACCTAAAAATATGTTTCTTTTCCCTCTTTATTCTTTTCTTCATCTTTTTTCTGATACATATTTTTTCTTTCTTTTTATAAACGGTATCTTTATCCCATTATTTATTTAATTTACATATATGAGTATCCGAGGTTTTGGTAGTGATAATTTTTCCGGAGTCCTTCCGGAAGTGTTCAATGCTCTGAAAGAGGCCGCATACGGACATCAACATTCTTACGGAGAAGATCTTTATACAGAAAAAGCAATCCAAGATTTTAAACAAATCTTCGGGAAAGATATAGAAATCTTTTTCGTATACAATGGAACAGGAGCCAATATTGTCAGTCTTTCTGCTTTCGCCCGTTCATTCAACGCAGTTATTTGTGCAGAAACGGCCCATATTAATGTAGACGAATGCGGAGCCATCCAAAAACAGGCAGGCTGTAAACTGCTTACTGTTCCCACGTTTGACGGTAAATTAAATACCGGACTTATTCAAAATCACATGCATGGTTTCGGGGAACAACACCATTCACAACCCAATATCATTTCGTTAACCCAATGTACGGAACTCGGAACGACCTATACGCCGGAAGAATTGAAAGAAATATGTGATTTTGCCCATGCAAGGGGACTCTATGTCCATATGGACGGCGCCCGTTTAGCCAATGCAGTAGCATATCTGAATTGTGACCCTTTAGATATTACCGTAAAAGCCGGTATTGACGTATTGAGTTTCGGAGGAACCAAAAACGGTATGATGTTCGGAGAAGCCGTTATTTTTTTCAATACTTCTGTTTGCCAAAATGTCCCTTATATCCGCAAACAAGCGATGCAGCTTCATTCCAAATCCCGTTTCATTGCTGCCCAATTCTCCGCTATATTAAAAAACGGACTTTGGCTAAAAACAGCAGCTCACGCCAATCGCATGGCTCAAAAACTGGCAAACGAAGCTTCACTTATTCCCGGAATTAAAATTACTCAAAAAGTGGAAGGCAATGAAATATTCGCCATCATCCCCCGGGATAAAATTGAATGCTTGCAGAAAGAATGTTTCTTTTATATATGGGATGAAGACGCTTCGGAAATCCGCTGGGTATGCTCTTTCGATACCACAGAAAGCGATATCATTGAATTTGTAAATTTACTGAGAGAGAAATTACTCTAATTCTTTCCTCTCTTATATGAAACGCCAGTTTGTTCATACGGAAGACGGAAGTACTACCTTATATGTCCCTGCACTAAATGAACATTATCATTCGATACACGGGGCCATACAGGAGTCCTTACATATTTTTATCCGGGCGGGAATTGAATTTTACCTCCAGACTCATTCCACCGGTTTTCCTTTATCTGAATTGAATATTTTAGAAGCAGGATTCGGAACAGGCTTAAATGCTTATCTTTCGCTTCTGTATGCAGAAAAGCAAAAAATCAGGCTTCAGTACCACAGCCTTGAAAAATATCCCTTAACCTTCGAGGAAATCCAACAACTCAATTATAAAGCACAAGTTCCTGCTAAAAACCCGGATCTATTTGACCGGTTGCATACCTCCCCCTGGGAGACAGAAAACCTGATCAGCCCGTTCTTTCGTTTACACAAATACCAGAAAGATTTTAGGGAAATCAGTTTTGAATCCCGTTTCGACATCGTTTTTTTCGATGCTTTCAACCCGGATATTCAGCCTTATTTATGGACGGAAGAAGTATTCCGGAATTTTCATAAAGCCCTTAAACCGGGAGGGATATTGGTTACCTATTGTGTAAAAGGGAGTGTCAAGCAAGCTCTTCGAAACCTGGGATTTATGTTAAAAAAGCTCCCGGGACCTCCGGGGAAAAGAGAAATATTGAGAGCGCAGAAGGCCGTTTTTGAAAAGAAATAAAGACATGGAAAAGGAAGAAATCAAAGAATTACTGGAGGATAAATACCGGGAATACTGTCGTTCTGATTTTTTTGTAATCACCGATCCCATTCAAATCCCCAAACTGTTTGAACAAAAAGAAGACATTGAAATATCCGGTTTTCTGGCGGCGTCTCTGGCTTGGGGACAACGTCCTACGATTATTCGCAAATGTAAAGAACTTATGCGTCTGATGGATTATGCACCCTACGACTTTATATTAAATGCCCAAGAAACAGATTTTGAACGTTTTACAAACTTCAAACACCGTACATTTAACGGCTATGACTGCTGTTATTTTTTACAGGCTTTAGCTCACATTTACCGGACCAAAGGAGGTTTGGAAAAAATCTTTACACAGGCTTACCAGCAACATCAGGATATGTTCCAGGTGTTGCGTTGTTGGTATAACGAATTTACAGCACTTCCAGCCGAAAAAAGAGTACTAAGGCATATTGCAAATGTGGAAAAAGGATCGGCAGCCAAAAGAGTAAACATGTTCCTTCGTTGGATGGTCCGCCGAGATGCCAGTGGCATCGATTTCGGATTGTGGAAATCGATCCCTCCCGCCGCCTTACTGATCCCTTTGGATCTACATACGGGAAATGTAAGCCGCAATTTGGGCCTGCTCCATCGCAAACAAAATGATGCCCAAGCTGTTGCAGAACTGACAGAGCGACTCCGGGAATTTGATCCCGTAGATCCCATCCGCTACGACTTCGCCCTATTCGGCTTAGGTGCTTTTGCCAAGTCAAAGGAAGAAAAGGAGTATTAACGATTCAGCAAGGGATAAGAGTTGAGCTTGTCTGCTGCCCGGCTATAAAGAAAATCTTCCAAAGCTTCTACATAATTCATACGGTGAGCATCACTTCCCACAAAGCTCACCATTCCCGACTTTAATAATTGCCAAGCGATCTTCTCTGTTTCTTTTCCATAAAATCCGGCCAAAGAAAGTAAATTCACTTGTAAAAGACAACCCTTTTTGACCAAATCCTGACATTTCTCCAGAAAATGATTGTAATAAAACTTATATCGCTCCGGATGGGCCAATACCGGGACATATCCTTTAGCGCGCAAGAGAAAAATCAAAGACTCTAAATGTATCGACTCCGCCAGAAAACTATTCTCAATCAAGATATATTGCTGATAAAAAGGCAACATCTTTCCTTCTTCCGCCAATTGGAAAACTTCCTCTCCTACCCGATACTCCGCTCCTGCTTCTATAGGCACCTCCGGACAAGCTTTTTTTAAAATTGCCAGAGTCGTTTGGATATCTTCTATACTATTGGGCATAGCCGGATAAGCAACATGAGGCGTCAATGAGAAATGTTCAATTCCTAATTTCCTCATTTTTTCCACCAATTTTACCGCTTCCTCCAAGGTCTTCACCCCATCGTCCAAACCCGGTAAAAGGTGCGCATGCATATCATGCCGATAAGAAAAATATTGTTTACGACTCCCAAACCATCCCATTTACTTCTCTTCTTTGTGTTTTTTGGAATGCTCATGCTTTTCTTCCGAATCATAGCCGTAGCCATAACCGTAACCGTAGCCATAACCATAGCCATAACCGTAGCCGTACTTCCCATGTACCATCTTCACTCCGTTCAAAACAATTCCCAAATTATTAATCCGCTTTTCCCGATCTAATTCAGCAACTAATTTTAAGGCTTTCTTATCCAATACATTTGCTCTGACCACGTATACACAAGCATCTGCATATTTACTCAACGTAAATCCATCCGCCAAAACTCCCAGCGGAGGAGTATCCAAAATAATATAAGAAAATTCAGCCTTCAATTTTGTCAATAATTGATGCATTCTTTCCCCAGATACCAATTCCGTCGGATTCGGGGGCACCGTACCGCCGAAGATGGCATATAGATTCTCATCGATCTGTTCTATCACCTTATTCACATCGTCTTCTATTCCGGCCAACCAGGCAGACAAACCTTTCCCCTGTGGTTTCCCAAAGAATTCATTCATTCGGGGATTTCGTAAATCGCATCCCAATACAACGATCTTTTTACCTGCTTTAGCATAAGCAGTAGCCAAATGCGAGGATACCAATGATTTCCCTTCTCCGGGGATAGTAGAAGAAACCATAATCACCGGACAGCCGTCCTTTCGGTTAATCATATAATTCAGATTTTCCCGGATCAGGTGCATGGACTCTTCCAAAGCAAAATTTCCTTTAAATATCTTGACTTTTTCAACCGGTAACTCGGGCAAACTTCCCAAAACCGGAATTTTTACGGCTTTCTCCACATCTTCCAGCCCCCTCACTTTGGAATTGACCATATCTTTCAGGAAAATAATACCGAATGGCACGGCACAACCGACGATCAATCCTACCAGTATAATCAGCATCTTCTTAGGAGATACCGGAGATTTACCGCTACGGGCATCTTCTATAATTTTAGCTGCCGGTACATACATCAGCTTTGCAATTTCCGCTTCTTCCCGTTTTTGCAAGAGGAATAAGAACAAATTTTCTTTCAATTCCTGTTGACGCGCAATAGCCCGGTATTGGCGCTCCTGGGTCGGTACGGAAGTCAACAACTTGTCTACAGACACATTTTCCTGACGCAAACTGTTGATTTTAATTTCCTGACTTTTTTCTACATTCCCGATAGCGATCTGAATATTATTCTTCAAAGCCTTCAACTGGTTACTCAAACTGATCAGTAAGGGGTTGCTTTCATTAGCCGTCATCAACAACTTATTTCTCCGCAACACCATTTCATTATACTGCGTAATACCACTTGCCAAAGTAACGTCTGTCAAACCCAGATTTTCCGGTAACAGGCGGAACTCGTCATTTCCTTTCTGTTCCAAAAAAGCCCGGATACTTTTTACAACAGCCAGTTCCGTCTCTAGTTTCAATAATTCCGCATCCGCAGCTTTTTTCCTCTCCATGACCATAGCTGCATCGGATGTAATATCCGTCAAGCGGTTCTCTTTTTTAAACCGTTCTGCATCGGTTTCAATACTCCCCAATTCCCGGTTGATAACACTCAATCGTTCGTTGATAAATTCGACGGTTTTGGTAGAAACCAACTGTTTATCGGTTACACCGTTATCATTATAAAGACGAATAAGAGCATTGATTAAATCTATCCCTCGGGCCGGAATGGCATCTTTTACTGAAATACTGACAGCATTCGTATTTTTTCCCAGTAAATTGACAGACAAATTAGCATGATAACGATCGGTTGCCGATTCGTAAGAACTCAATTGTACCAATAACTCATCATCCCGGAAAGCTGTATCGACTTTTTCTACGGAGATCTGATAGTCTCCCATCGGAATCGCCTGAGAATATTCGCCTTCATAAATCAGCACTCCTTCCCGATCTTTGATCACCACTTTACCACTTTTATAGGTAGTGATGATCATAGAAGTATCCTGAATATTCTCTGGATGATCAATTAAAATTTTAATCGGAGTAGAAGCATATAAATTGCGGTCTCGGGGAAAACCTTCTTTAATATAACTGATATTTAATTCCAAATCCTTTATCACTTCCCGCATCAGATTTTTGGACTGGAGTTCTACAATTTCATTTTCCACAAACATATCCCCTCCCTGTATAAATCCCAGTTCTTTCATCATCACATTCGTTCCCAGTTCTCCTTTTTTCGAATCACTGATCATCACCTTAGCTTCCACATTATAAATCGGAGTCTGGATCATATAAATATACACAGCTAATGCTATACAGACAGGCACTGCTATGGCAAACCAACGCCAATGAATCAATAATTTAAAAAATAATTCCCTGAAATCAATGCTTTCTTCTTCGTTCCGGGTTAATTGTTCCTGTTCATTTACGTTCATATCGTTATCCTGAAAAATGTAAATCTAACTATTCTAAAATTCTGTTTCTGCCTTCCGATCCGGCTATAAGGTTTTCTATTTCACAATAAGTGCGACAATAGCGACGATTGTCGATATACTGGACACCACATACGTCCAGAAAGTACCCATGTTTCCTCCCACAACTCTTCCTTTGTTAGGTTCTACATAGATGACATCATTTTGTTGCAGATAAAAGAAAGGTGAATCGACAAAATCGGAAGAAGTCAGATCAATGCGGGCAAACTGTTTTTCATTCCCTGATTCCCTGATCAGAAGTACATTTTTCCGTTTTCCGCTAATCTGTAAATCTCCTGCCATTCCCAAGGCATCTAACAAAGAGATACGTTCTGTCGTTACTTTATAACTTCCTGGATTCTTTACTTCTCCCAAAACGGTTACTTTAAAATTGAGAAATTGAATCGTGACAATCGGATTTTTCAAGTAAGTGGATAATTTCTCCTTTAATAATTCCGACAATTGATTCCGGGTAATTCCGTCTACTTTAATACGGCCTAGTACCGGAAAATCGATATATCCCTCTTTATCGACGATATATCCTTGCTGAGCCCCCTGCTGAGAATTCGTGATTTCCCGTCCCAAACCGATCATCGGACTGTTAAAAGGAGTCGCTGCTTCAAAATCGTCACAAGAAACGATAATAGAGAGCAAATCATCCGGATGTATCACGGTCTTATATTCAGACGCAGTCTTAATCCTTTCATTCACCTCTACATCTTGTAAATAAATAACTTTTTTGGAAGACACACAAGAAACCCCTAACAGGCTCAACAACAAGAGAATTACGATATTCCTATATTTTCCCATACGTTTAGTTTTAATGTCGTTTATAAAGTGCAGACTTTCTTCAAAAGCCTCAAAAATTACAGATAATAAAATGATACAGGCCTCTTTCCTCCCATCCCTTTGTTGTTGCCACAATAGAGCAGGCAAATATAATGATAAAAATAGGAAAACTAAAAAAATATTAATTATTTATCCTATCCCTTATCATTTTAGAAATTGCTATCTTTCGGATCTCAGGAATAACTTTTGCCTGCAAAGTCTCATTCCCATTGATTTTTATGGATTTTCATTTCGTCGTATTTTTCCTTAGGACTATGAGGAATGGCCGGATAACCGACAGGTACGACACATAAAGGAAGAATATGATCCGGCAGTCGGATTTCTCTCTTTACCACTGCCATGCGATCCTCATAGGGGTAAGCTGCCGTCCACACGGCCCCCAACTGCAATGCTTCAGCCGCCAGCAAAATATTTTCTGTTGCAGCAGAACAATCCAAATACCAATAAGAAGATTTAGTAGTATCCCCGCATACAACAATTGCCAAAGGGGCTTGTTTCAACATCTTAGCATAAGGTAAAGCTTCTGCCATGGCATCCAATAGGGAACGTTCTGTTACCACAACAAATTCCCAGGGACGCACATCCTTTCCGGTAGGCGCAGCCATACCGGCTTTTAATAATATCTGCACTTTCTCTTCTTCCACCGGCTTTTCCAAATATTTACGTACGCTCTTCCGTGACATAAGATTCTGAATCGCATCCTGAGTCGGGATATTCCCTTCCGTAGGACGACTATTACTACAAGATGTAACCATAATACTGACAATAAATACTATAATTAAAACAGAATTTTTCATTTATTTATACTTTATACCTTTTTACGGAGACTGAAGTTACATTCTCAAATCAAAATTCTCCTCCGCTCTGCCCCTCAAAAAGATTATTTTTTATTTCTTCTTTTGCCATTTTATAGTAAGGCAATCTCTGTTCCAGGTGTTTCCTTACAAAATCGTGGATTTCCTCATCCTTCAAACCACTTACAAGAGGACGTTTTTGTTTTCCCCGAATCAAACGAGCCGTCAAGATGCTGATATCAGTATTCAAAAAAATAGTATGTCCCTGCTGATTCATATATTCCATATTGCCGTTAAAACAAGGAGTGCCTCCTCCCGTAGAGAGTATAAAATCTTCATACAACTCACATACCTCCTGTAAATAGCGGGTTTCTAATTTACGAAATCCTCCCTCGCCTACCCGGGTGAAAATTTCTGCAATACTACATTTTTCCCGATCGATGATATAAGCATCCAGATCAATAAAACGCCTCCCCTGCTCCTTTGCCATAACACGTCCCTTACGAGATTTGCCGCAGGCCATATATCCGACTAAAAAAATTTTCATTCCAACACTGAATAACATTACAGTAATGAGGACGTAAAATCTCCCCTCTCCCCCTTACCTATCATCCTTTTAATCAAATTCCAATTTCATCTGTTCTTCCCCGTCTGCCAGCTCCGAGGGATTGGTCACTTCAAATTCCACCTCCGAATTAATTTCTTTTTCCTCTTCCAACACCAAAGGTTCAATTTCCCGGATTTTTTTTACTTCATAGGTAGTTAATCGCTTTCCCCGAGCCTTATAGGACTTCTCGGCGATAAACTCATCTGCCCGTATCACTTCAGCCGGACGATTTGCATATTTTCCGCCAAAGAGAATCTCAAACTGCGGATGTCTTTCGCAACTCAAGCCCACTAAACAGGAACCAGCCCCTTCTCCGATAAAAGACAATATCTTGGTCGTCTCTTCAAACCGAAAGCGCTTCAAATAATAATATTGTTGCTCGGCATCAAAAAAGACAGCCGACCAAACTTTCCGTTCGTCAAACTTTTCGATAATCAAATATTCCCCGTCGTAATGGTTGGTCAAATCAAAAGAAGAAGTATAATATGTCCCGTTTTTATTGACCACCAATATCCGTTCTTCTCCCTGGAATTCCCCCAGATATTTTCCTCTTTCGTCCGTATTTAAACGAAATACATCTTCATCAAACCAGATTTTCCGCCCTCCGAGAGTAGACACTCCTTTTTGGACAACGCTGATCTTATGCACATCGTTCTTCGATAGTAAATTTCCTTGAGAATCCCGGCCTTTTATGGCGAGATCTGCAAAATCGTACTCAAATACCAGCTTCTTGAGAGTAGGCTTCGGCTTCAAACAGACTTTTACCACTTCGGCTTCCCCGTTCGGATTGGCCGTAAAATAAAGTACCCTGGAACCTGAAGTCCCTTTTGTCAAATTGTATACTTTATCCCGGGTAACTCCCGTTACATTAAACCGTTTGACATAAGAACTTCCGTAACGGCCGTCCCGGTAAATAACGTTATAGATAGTACGCTTGTCGTTTTTCTTAAAAACATTTACATACAATACATCTTTCCCTACAAAGATTTTATCCGCCACCTTGCTCACATAATAACTCCCGTCTTTTTTAAAGACAATCACTTCGTCCATATCGGAACATTCACAGATAAATTCGTCTTTTTTCAAAGCTGTACCGATAAAGCCTTCCTCCCGGTTAATATATAGTTTCTCATTGGCAATAACGACCTTAGCAGCTTCTATATTCTCAAAATTCCGGATTTCCGTCTTCCGTTCCCTCCCTTTTCCGTATTTGGTCTTTATGCGCTTATAATAAGCAATCGTATAAGGAATAATATTTGCGATGTCGTGTTTTACCTGCTTAATCTCCTCTTCCAAACCCTTGATAAAACGCTCTGCTTCTTCGGAATTAAATTTAAGAATCCGTTTCATTTTTATCTCCAGCAAACGCTTGATATCTTCGTCCGTAACCTTCCGCCAAAGCTGAGGTAAAAACGGCTTTAATCTTTCGTGCACATGTGCCAGCACTTTTTGTAAATTCGGACTCTCTTCAAATTTTTTGTCTTTATAAATTCGTTCTTCGATAAAAATCCGTTCCAAAGAAGCAAAATGCCATTCTTCCGACAATTCCGACAAACGAATTTCCAATTCCAACTTCAACAGCGTCACCGTATCGTCTGCCGATTTCCTCAATATCTCGGGAATAGGCATAAAACAAGGTTTTTCATCCTCAATCACACAAGAATTCGGAGAAATGGACAACTCGCAATCTGTAAAAGCATATAAAGCATCTATCGTCTTATCAGAAGAGACTCCGGGTGCCAAATAAATCATAATCTCTACATTACGAGCAGTATTATCATCTATTTTTTTGATTTTAATTTTTCCTTTATCATTTGCTTTGATAATACTATCGATCAATGTAGAAGTGGTCCGTCCATACGGAATTTCCGTAATTTTCAGCACTTTATTATTGTTATCTTTTTCGATTTTGGCCCGGATTTTTACATTCCCTCCCCTTAGTCCATCGTTGTATTTACTGACATCGATCATTCCTCCGGTCGGAAAATCCGGATAAAGTACAAAATTTTCATTTTTTAAATGAGCAATACAAGCATCTACCAATTCATTGAAATTGTGAGGCAAAATCTTAGACGCCAAACCGACAGCAATTCCTTCCACTCCCTGTGCCAATAATAGAGG
Organism: Odoribacter laneus YIT 12061; assembly: GCF_000243215.1. Taxonomy (GTDB): domain Bacteria; phylum Bacteroidota; class Bacteroidia; order Bacteroidales; family Marinifilaceae; genus Culturomica; species Culturomica lanea. The sequence continues at coordinate 1,813,411 of NZ_JH594596.1, forward strand.
AAATTTCACCGGAAGAGTCACCGGTTCCCGGTTCCGGCCATCGTACGAAAGTTTCCAATTCGTGGTTTTCGGATTAAACACCACGTCCAAAGCGAATTTAGATAAACGGGCCTCAATGTAACGGGGAGCAGCAGCAGCATCCCCCGTCAGGATATTTCCCCAATTCCCCTGGCAATCAATCAGTAAATCCTTTTGTCCGAGTTGTACCAAAGCATCCCCGATAGAAGCATCCCCGTGCGGATGATATTTCATCGTATTCCCGATAATATTGGCCACTTTATTATAGCGGCCATCATCCATTTCCCGCATCGAATGCAAAATACGCCTTTGTACCGGTTTCAACCCGTCGTCCACATAGGGTACGGCACGTTCTAATATTACATAAGAGGCATAATCCAAAAACCACTTCTGATACATACCGGAAAGATGCTGTATCGACCGTATCTTCCCATTTTCTTCCGGTTTTTCGGATATTCCGTCATTTTCGGACCGATTTTCCTCTTCCTGTAAACCCTCTGTAGGTAACTTCTGTTCGTCTTTACTCTCTTCTTCCCCGATCAAATTCTCCTTATCCATATTCCCTTTATTTTCAATTTATCATTCCTCCCTAAAATTTATTTAAGCTGTATACTGAATGAGAAATCTTCACCTCAATTCATCTTTTTCTATATATAGGTTGTCGATGATAAAATCCTGTCGTTCAGGGGTATTTTTCCCCATATAATAACTCAACACATCTGCAATGGTATCGCCTTTGGTAATTCTCACCGGTTCCAAACGAATATCTTTCCCTATGAAATTCCGGAATTCGTTAGGAGAAATTTCCCCCAAACCTTTAAAACGGGTGATTTCCGGTTTCGGCCCTAATTTTTTTATAGCACTTTCCCGCTCAGCATCGGTATAACAATAAGAGGTTTCCTTTTTATTCCGTACCCGGAACAAAGGCGTCTGCAGAATATAAACGTGTCCGGAACGTACTAAATCCGGGAAAAATTGCAAGAAAAATGTCAGTAACAAAAGCCGTATATGCATACCGTCTACATCAGCATCTGTCGCAATGATCACATTATTATACCGCAAATCTTCCAATCCGTTTTCAATATTTAAAGCCGCCTGTAAAAGATTGAATTCTTCGTTTTCATAGACGACCTTTTTCGTCAATCCATAAGAATTCAGCGGTTTTCCCCTCAAACTAAACACGGCCTGAGTATTCACATCCCGTTCCTTTGTAATAGAACCGCTGGCAGAATCCCCTTCGGTAATAAAAATCGAAGATTCATTTTTCCGTTCGTGAGAGGAATTAAAATGCACCCGGCAATCCCTCAATTTCCGGTTGTGCAAGCTGACCTGTTTAGCTCTTTCCCTGGCAATTTTCTGTACCCCCGACATGGCTTTGCGCTCCTTTTCCGTCTCTACAATTTTCCGCAACAATAATTCGGCCGTATCCGGATTCCGGTGCAAATAATTATCCAGCTCCTTCGTTATAAAATCCATAACAAAATTCCGGACCGTAGGGCCTTCCGGAGCTATATCTTTCGACCCCAATTTTGTCTTTGTCTGTGATTCAAACACAGGCTCTTGCACTTTTATGCTGATCGCTCCGATAATAGAAGTCCGTATGTCTGAAATATCAAAATCTTTCTTATAAAAATCCCGTATAGTCTTTCCCAAAGCTTCCCGGAAAGCATTCAAATGCGTTCCCCCCTGTGTCGTATGCTGCCCATTGACAAAAGAATAATATTCCTCCCCATATTGCCGGCCATGCGTCATGGCCATCTCGATATCATTTCCTTTCAGATGAATAATCGGGTAAAGTCCTTCTCCATTCATGTTTTCCGTCAACAGATCATACAATCCCCGTTTGGAAAAAAACTTATGCCCGTTAAATACAATTACCAAACCCGTATTCAAAAACACATAATTTTTAACCATCGCCTCCAGATATTCAGCAATATAAGAATAATTCCCGAATATTTCCTTATCTGCCAAAAAAGTCACCCGTGTTCCATTCGGTTCCTGGGTCGGCTCTATTTCCCGCTCTTCTACAATTTTAGCCCGGTTGTAACGGACATATTTCGTCTCTCCCTCCCGGAAAGATTGTATTTCAAAACTTTCCGACAAAGCATTCACCGCTTTAATACCCACTCCGTTTAAGCCCACAGATTTCTTAAATGCTTCAGAATCATACTTTGCACCTGTATTCATCTTAGAAGAAGCATCCACTAATTTTCCCAAAGGTATACCCCGGCCAAAATCCCGTACCGTTACCTTACGGTCTTCCACCGTTATAACAATTTCCGAACCACATCCCATCGCAAACTCATCGATAGAATTGTCCACCACCTCTTTCACCAAAATATAAATACCGTCGTCCGGGGACGAACCGTCTCCTAATTTTCCTATATACATCCCGGGACGCAAACGGATATGTTCCTGCCAGTCGAGCGTCTTAATCGAATCCTCCGAATAGTTTCCTACCATTTTAAACAGTTTTGGGCAAAAGTAATGATTTTAGCTTAAAAAAAGAATCGGAAATCTGACAGAATTACCCCCAGATACTCAAAGAGATTTTAAAAATCATTAAAATAAATACGCCATTCAAACGTAATTTTTACTGAAAATCTTCAAATGTAAAAAACATTCGAAGATTGAAAGGTTTTCACTTTTAAACGTTTTCATCGCTACATTTTTGTACATTTAAACAAATTTTATACTATATTTGTTCCTCTAATGTGGAAGAATTATTCGAGTTCAGTTTTGTACCTATGAAGATACTTTTAATCTATCTTTCCAGTCTGTTTATAATCTTCCCTATACGTTTATTCGGCCAAGCTGAATTTCCCATGCTTTTACCCAAACCACAAATAATTACATTTCATTCGGACCATTTTTTTATCGGCAGCATCCGATTGGAAACTCCGGTATTAGAACGGGAATGTGAAATGCTTTTGAAAGAAGTCGGGGGAGTTTTGGACGCCCAGGCCGTTCCTGTAATTGAAATTCGTCTGATCAGCCACCTGGAGAAGGTAAAAAATAACCCGGAAGAAGCGTATCGTATTTCGGTTACTTCTCAAAAGATCCTTCTGGAAGCCTTGACAGAAACAGGAGTTTTCCGAGCCCTCCAAACCTTACGACAGTTAAAATCTCCCAAAGGCCCTTATTTTTATGGCTGCTTGGTTACCGACTGGCCGGCTTTCCGGATCCGGGGGTTTATGCACGACACCGGCCGCAGCTATCTTTCCTTTTCAGAACTAAAACGGGAAATAGCCCAGCTTTCCCGTTATAAAATCAATACTTTTCATTGGCACCTGACAGAAAATCAAGCGTGGAGGATAGAAAGTAAAATTTTTCCTCAACTCAACGACAGTGTAAATATGAGCCGCCTCCCAGGCCAGTATTATACCCAGGAAGAAGCCCGGGAACTGGTGCGTTTCTGCAAGCAGCATCATATACTTTTAATTCCTGAAATCGATATGCCGGGACACAGTGAAGCTTTTGTTCGCACTTTCGGTTGCGATATGCAAAGTCCGCAAGGCATGATGATCCTAAAACAATTACTGGATGAAATCTGTACCGTTTTCGACGTTCCTTATCTTCACATCGGTACAGACGAAGTCCGTTTTACCCATCCGGATTTTGTACCCGAAATGGTCAATTATGTCCGTTCAAAAGGGAAAAAAGTAATCTCCTGGAACCCTGGCTGGCCTTATCAGAAAGGCGAAATCGATATGACTCAATTGTGGAGTTATCGGGGAAAAGCCCAAACCGGTATTCCCGCCATTGATTCCCGTTTCCATTATCTGAACCATTATGATGTTTTCGGAGACTTAGTTGCACTCTACAACAGCCGGATATACAATTGCGAAACCGGAAACGAGGACATTGCCGGGGTGATTTTAGCCGTTTGGAACGACCGCTTGGTAGTACCCGAAAAAAATATTCTCCTGGAAAATAATTTTTATCCTTGCCTGTTAGCCATAGCCGAGCGAGCCTGGCTGGGAGGCGGAAGCGAATATTTCGACCAGAATGGTCCCCTTCTTCCTACGGAAGACGACTCTGTTTCCTGTGCTTTCGCCGACTTTGAAAAGCGGCTTCTCTGGCATAAGGAACATTATTTTCAACATTATCCATTTCCTTATGTCCGTCAAACCCAGGTGAAATGGAATATTACAGATGCCTTCCCCAACGCAGGAAATCTGGAAGCATCTTTTCCTCCGGAAAAAAAGCTACGCCAGACCTACTTTTATCAAAATCAATCTTATTCCGTACGAACAGCCAGAGGTGCCGGCATCTACCTCAGGCATGTGTGGGGAGATTTAATACCCGGCTTTATGAAAGAACCCCGGGAAAATCACACGGCTTACGCCTGGACGTGGGTATACTCTCCCCGGAAGCAGGAAACCGGTTTATGGGTAGAATTTCAAAATTACGGGCGTTCAGAAAAGGACCTTCCTCCTCCACAGGGAAAATGGGATTACCGGGGAAGCCGTATCTGGTTAAATGGAACCGAACTGCTCCCTCCCCGCTGGACCAATACCCATACCTCTCCTTCTACCGAAATAGCCCTGGGGAATGAAAACTGTACTGCCCGGCCTCCGCTTTTAGTACATTTAAAAAAAGGTTGGAACAAACTATTTCTAAAATTACCGATCGGAAAATTCTCAACGCCTGAAATCCGCCTTCAGAAATGGATGTTCACCGTAATTTTTGTAACCTCCGACGGACAAAAAGCGACCGAAAATTTGACCTATTCTCCTCATAAAATAAAACCTAAAAACAAGAGACAATGAAATATTTATTTTTTATAGTGATTTTTAGCTTTTTGTTTTTTACAACGACATTGGCACAGGAACGAAAACACTCTACCTTTTATGAACAAAGAGCCAGTTTATTTGAAGTTCTCCCGACCGATCCACAAGATATTATATTTTTAGGAAACAGTATCACCAACGGATGTGAATGGGGAGAATTGTTCCAGGACATTCGTATCAAAAACAGAGGTATTAGCGGAGATATAACCACAGGGGTGTACGATCGGCTGGATCCCATTCTAAAAGGCCGGCCGGCTAAGTTATTCTTACTTATCGGGATCAACGACCTAGCCAAAGGTATCCCGGCCGATACAATTGCACAAAATATCCGGAAGATTCTTCAAAAAATACGCCGGGATTCTCCCGCAACAAAACTCTACCTCCAAAGTGTACTCCCCGTAAATGACTGTTACGGAAAATTCAAAGACCATACCTCAAAAGGAAAGGCTGCTGAAGATCTCAACGCGTCCCTCCGTCTCATAGCCGAGGAAAATCAGGCCACTTATATCGATTTATGGTCTCATTTTGTCGATCCGGTTTCCGGAAAAATGAACCCGGTATATACCAACGACGGACTGCATCTTTTAGGGAAAGGCTATTTATTGTGGCGTGAAATTATATTACCTTATCTACAGGAAAAATGAAAGTATATTTATACCTCTGGATTACTTTACTCATTCCCGTCTTTGTTTCTGCAAAAGAAAAAATAAAAGTCGCCTGTGTAGGCAATAGTGTCACTTACGGTTATTTGTTACCCGAGCGGGAAAAAAATGCTTACCCCGTTCAGCTACAAAAATTGCTGGGAGAAAATTATATCGTTAAAAATTTCGGAAAAAGCGGGGCCACTCTCCTCAAAATGGGTCACCGGCCTTATACCGACCAGCCGGAATACCAGCAAGCCCTCGACTTTGCAGCAGAACGAGTAGTGATACACCTGGGATTAAACGATACCGACCCGAGAAACTGGCCTCATTACCGGGATAATTTTATAAAAGATTATACAGAGCTGATCGCCTCGTTTAAAGCGGCCAATCCCCAATGCAAAATCTGGATCTGCCGTTTAACTCCTATAGGCGACCGTCATCCCCGTTTCCGCTCAGGAACCCGTGATTGGCACGCTGAAATTCAAAAAGAAATCGAAAAAATAGCCGTCCATACAGAAGTGGGTCTGATCGACCTGGAAGAACCGCTCTACCACCGGCCCGATCTCTTTCCGGACGCTCTGCATCCGGATCCGGAAGGGGCCACCCTTTTAGCGCAAACGGTATATTCAGCCCTGACGGGAGATTACGGAGGACTTCAACTGCCCCTCCTCTATTCCGACAATATGATATTACAACGGAATAAGCCTTTACTCCTCTCTGGGAAAGCCGATAAAGGAGAAAAAATCCGGGTAAAAATCGCCGGGCAACAACAAACGACTTGCTCTGGAGAGAACGGGAAATGGGAAGTGACTTTTCCGCCATTCGAAGCCGGGGGACCTTATACCCTGGAAATCCGGACGTCCCGGCAAAAACAAATCTATCACAATGTCTGGATAGGGGAGGTATGGGTATGTTCAGGCCAATCCAACATGGCTTTTCCCTTAAAACAGTGTGCAACAGCACAGTCAGCATTCCGTCAGGCCCGGCAACCGCAAATCCGGCTCTTCCATATGCAACCTTACGAGGAAACCAATGCCGTGGAATGGCGGCCTTCTTTTCTGGATTCCCTCAACAGATTGCAGTATTATCGTACCACAGGCTGGACGGAAACAGATACCGCCATAATCGGCGATTTTTCTGCCATTGCCTACTACTTCGGAAAAATGCTAAACGACAGCTTAAATGTACCTGTCGGACTCATTCTAAACGCAGTCGGCGGGTCTCCCTGCGAATCTTGGATAGACCGGCGAACGCTGGAATATGATCTTCCCGACATTCTACAGGACTGGAAGCACAATGACATGATTCAGGACTGGGTACGCCAACGGGCCGGACAGAATATCCGGCAAGCAAACCGGAAGGAGCAGCGCCATCCCTATGAACCCTGCTATCTCTTTGAGGCCGGTATACTTCCCCTGGAACACTATCCGATCGCCGGAATCATTTGGTATCAAGGCGAATCAAATGCCCATCATACGGAACTTGCAGAACAACTATTCCCGATGCTGGTAAACAGCTGGCGGCACTATTGGCAATCTCCCCGTCTTCCCTTCTATTATGTACAACTGTCCAGTCTTAACAGACCTTCCTGGCCCCGATTCCGGGACAGCCAGCGACGTATGCTTCAAACAATTCCCTATACAGGCATGGCAGTCTCTTCCGACCGGGGAGACTCTCTGGACGTACATCCGCGCTATAAAAAAGAAATAGGGGAACGTCTGGGACGCTGGGCCCTGGCCAATAACTATGGTAAATCCATTACCCCTTCCGGTCCTTTATTCCGGTCTGTCCGTTTTCACAACAAGCAGGCCATATTGGAATTTGATTACGGTCACCATTTAAAGACCTCCGACGGACAAGCTCTCCGCTGTTTCGAAATAGCCGGTCCGGACGGATTATTTTATCCGGCCAAAGCCTTTATTGAAGATGACAGGGTTATCGTTACCTCTCCCAAGGTGACGGCTCCTTGTGTTGTCAGATATGCTTGGCAACCTTTTACCCGTGCCAATCTTGTCAACGGAGATAATCTGCCGGCTTCGACATTCCGTACGGATCTATAAAACAGAAAGACAGAAAAATAAAAACGGTTGATTCTCCCAAAAACCTTCGTCAGTTTTAGTGTATTCACCCGGCTAAAATCCGATTTACTCCTATAAATAAGCATTGATTCCCTCAAAAAATTCCATTTTTCCCCTTATCTAGGGACTGGGGAATCCGTATCCACAAGCAAAAAACAATTTACAAACAAACAGAATATAAAAACGAAACAGCTTTTACTCTACGTCGTTTATGTCCAATAAATTATTGAGTATAGCAAAAACGGTTAAACCGGCGACCGACTTAATCCCGGTCTTCCGGCTAATATTTTTTCGATGAGAAATAACAGTATGAATGGAAATATGGTGCTGTTCGGCGATTTCCTTATTTATCATTCCTTTCGCCACACTGACTAATATTTCTTTCTCCCGCTCCGACAATTCATTCCCTTCCGGTACATCCTGCCGGGGAGTTACCGTTTCCATAACTTGCAATAACTTTCGGACGATCTTCGCCCGTTCGTCTTCTATATCGATAACAGCCCGGTAATGTCTCAGCGTTTCCGGTTCCACATACTGATAAACCAGTGCAACAAGCGGTACATTTCCTAAAAACAAATCTTCAACGCAATGTCTGTATTTAAAATCTACAATCAAAGGATTCAAAATAATTAAATCCGGTCGTAAATCATTGATATGCTCTGTAGAATGACAGCAATCGGCAAAAACGGCAACCACCTCCAATTCTCTTTCCCCTTTGATCAATTCCTGTATACCAGCCGTTATGATAGCAGAAGGCTCAATGAGGACAATCCGATAATGTTTTCTACTTACCATAATTCTGTTCTAATTTCTGAACCAACGGAATCAAGACTTTATCTTCAATAAATGTATGTTTTCTCAAATCTTCCTCCAAGGAAAAAATATTGAATAAAATAGCAGTACGTTCTTTTTGTGAGGAATCAGCCGGCCAATATTTAATAAAAATGTTTTTCAGGTCGCTGAGCTTATCATCGATATTACTGTGATTCTGCTCAAATATCTCAATTTCATATCCAGTCGCCTTTTTACCTACCCCGATACTTTGAATATAAGGAAATACCGTTTTCTCTTCATATTCAAAATGATTAATTACCTCGTTCTTATATTCTTCAAAAAAACGATTCAGTATTTTTTGATGGGCCAGATCAGAATTCGCCGACATTATTTTTAACTGATCCTGTATACGCTGAATCCGATCGTCCAGATAATAAGAATGGGAATGCCGCAAATAAGCAAGCAACTGATCGATTTCAGTCTGGTCGATTTCCTCCTTCCGGGGAGAATAATTCTCAAAAGCATAGATATTACAGATCATGATAAACAATTGGGAAGAGACCCCCACACGGGCACAACATTCCTCGGCCGTCTGATCCCTGAATCCTAAATTCAAACCGAAACGCGGTAGTAATAAAAGTAACTTATAATCCAAATGAATTAAATCGGCCAACTTCATACCGGAAGTAAAAAAGGAAGAGTTCTTTGTCATTTCTTTTTTATTGCAAATATCGGGAATAATATAATTCTTGTCAAACTTACTCCTGATTACTGTGTTAATAAACTTTACAAAAGTAAGAGACAAAAGAATGGATTACAATCCCCAAAAATGGTGAATTTTGACAAATATTAAAATCGGTTACGGGTAAGTATAAAAAATAGGAAAGAATAAATATCGGAAAATGCGTAAAAAGCAAACGGGCAAATGTACAAGAACTTTCATGAAACTGCACAAAAAAGTTTTTAGACCGGCTAAGGGTTTTATACACCGGATCGGGAAAGTAGGGCAGACTTCTGATTGGTGAATCTGAGTTCTGATAAATAAACAGAAATCAAGAACTTTCGTTCCACCAATCAGTGCTGCGTCAATCCCTTCCTAAAGGAACCTTACTTTTCAAAGGGTAAAACTTTCCTTTTAGAATAGACTCTTTTAAAAGAACATCTTATTTATCCCTGCGTTTGCGGGGTTTATCCTTTGGGGAGGCCGGATAATTACTCCATTGTATATCTTTAGTAGGAGTTGCCGAATTCACTTCTTCACTTCTCACCCGGCTCAACTCCCGATCGTCCTTTTCGACAGATTCCAATGTCCTGTCGGTTCCTTTGGGGTCAATATCCTGTAATCCGTTTGTCGATTCCACATGTTCCTTCGGATCATTTATATATTGCCAGGTCTCTTTGAACTGAGTGCTGGCCCCCTCATTCCAAGGACCACGGGCATCTTCTCCTGCCGAATTATTATAATACAAATTACTATACCGCGGGTCACTTTGCAAAACACCCGGAGGGAAATTCGGTCTGATGGTCTCCAAAGCCGCTTCAAACTGCTGGAAATGGGCCACTTCCCGGGTCATCAAAAAATTCAGAGTAGCGATCACGTCCGGATCATCCGTAAATTTAAGCAAATATTCATAGACAATTTTTGCCCGGGATTCTGCCGCAATATTAGAACGTAAATCAACTGTCAAATCTCCGTCGGCGTTGACATAAGTAGCAGACCAGGGATTTCCGTTACTGTCGGTAAGCATAGGTCCACCGCCGGAAAGCACGACAAAATGCGGATTAAAAATAGCCTCATGTATAAAATTTTCTTTAGAAGCTTTTCCGTCCAACATTTTCATAGTTTCCGTACGATCTGCTGCATTTTTCAATTCTCCGTTTACTCCGGCCAGTAGCATTTGTATGGTAGCTCCGACAATTTCCAGGTGTCCCATTTCTTCTGTTGCAATATCCATTAACATGTCATACTTATCAGGATAAGGGTCTCTACAACAAAATGCCTGTACAAAATACTGCATAGAAGCTTTCAACTCTCCGTTACCTCCACCGAATTGTTCCAGTAGTAAACGTGCAAAGCGTGGATCCGGCTTGGATACACGTGCATTAAATTGTAATTCTTTTGAATGATAAAACATAATATTCAGATTTAGGTTAATAATTCTCCTCCTCCATAATCCCTCCCCCCTCTAAAGGTTTTTCGTGTATTTTCCGTCAAAGTGGCTAGTAGATTTCGGAATTTTTCAGATAGTTCTTTAAATTCCAATTTACCCTATACATACGCAACTTTAGACCATTGTGTTCCAATAATTTATGAAACACCAACTATTTTTCCAGTGTTTTTATACTGTTTAATAATAAGAAACGATTGGGAAATAAACCGGCATCAATCCTCCTTTTCCAGGTATTCTTCTTTAAATATCTGGACGCACAAAGCAAATATGGCCAATAATAAGGGACCGAAAATAACTCCCATAAAACCGAACAAAGCCAACCCGATAATGACGCCAAAAATGGTTATTAAAGGATGAGTATCCGCCATCTTTTTTTGTAAAATAGAACGAACCAAATTATCGACATTCGAAACCACAACCAAAGCATATACAGACAATCCGATAGCATTTCCCCAATGCCCCGTAGCCCCTAAATACAAAGCCAGAGGGAGCCAAACAATGGCAGTTCCGATAACCGGAATAATGGTTGCAAAGCAGGACACTACGCCCCACAATACAGGCGCCGGTGCTCCAAAAATCATATACCCGATAGTGGCAGCAGCCCCTTGTATAATAGCTAACAAAGGCACACCAATTGCATTCGATTTGACAACCATATGAAATTCCCGCAAAATATCTTTTTTATTCCGCCGGTTAAAAGGAAGTAAATCATTGACATAATTCTCCATCTTCTTTCCCCCGATCAGCATAAAATAGAGTACGAAAAGTAAAACCAATACATTGATGGCGAAACTGGTAATACTTCCCATCAGTACTTGCCCAATCCGGGGCAAAAGAGCAAATATGGAATTTATATTCGCCTTACTCAATAAATTATATCCCGTCTTTTCCTGTATCAAATTCGCTACATTCGTTACCGGATCGATAATACTGCGGGGATTCAGATTCGCATCCTGGAATTTATTTACAAACATCCAGATAATCAAGGCCAAAGGAATCAGAAAACACAGAATGGTTTCGATTAATATCAGGATAGCGGCTATGCTTCTCCTGATGTGTTTTCTGTCGGTAAGATAGATCATATGTTCCCGTAAAAGGATATAGACAGTCATCGCTCCTAAAATCCCCCCCAAAAAAGGAGTAATCTTCAGGAAGATCAATACTCCCAGAAGCAATATGATAACAATAAGTGAATATTTCCAATATTGCTCTTTTAGGCTCATAGACTTATTTTCAATTTATCGAACGCTATGAAACATAAACGACAAAAAACAGGAAAAGATTATATTTTTGCAATTTTTATACCCCTCCTTCTTTAATTTTTTAAGATAAGGCAGGGCTTCTAAAGAAAAAGCCATAGGGATATGGCTTCCTATGGCTTTTTACGCGCATCAATAATCGAGAATCAATAAAACCAGTTGTTTAATTATTGACAAAAATAAAATACAATCTCTCTCCCGTCAATCCCTATTTATCGGGAAAAAACAAACTTTTCCCGATAAAAAGGTTATTATTTTATTTTTTGGAAAAACGATACGGTCAGTTAACATCACATCCTTCCCCGCTACAATGTCCTTCAGGAGTCTCAAATTCAAGGGTTGCATGAGCTACTCCTTCTTGCCGGAGTTTTGATTTAATCTCGCATTTTAGGGATTCCATTTGCTCCATATTTCCGACGACGACATGCACGGTCAAAGCCGTCTCCGTCGTACTCAATGCCCAAATATGCATATGATGTATGCTTTTCACTCCGGCAATCGAAGTGATTACCTGTCCAATATGTTTATAATCCGTTCCAATCGGGACCCCATCCAAAGAAAGCCGTAAGCTTCCTTTTAGCAATCCCCAGGTGGAATATACGATGATTCCTACTATGCCTATTCCAATCAAAGGGTCAATAATATACCAACCTGTATACTGGATAAGAATACCCGAAACGACAACTCCTATTGAAACTAAAGCATCCGCCGCCATATGAAGATAAGCTCCTTTTACATTCAAATCTTTCTCTTTGTCCCGCATAAAAAGCCAGGCCGTCACAGCATTGATGATCACCCCCGCTCCTGCTACCCAAGCCACAGCGTCTCCATCCACCGGACGAGGATGAAATAACTTATCTATACTTTCTCCCAGAATAAACCCGACGGCAATCAACAGAATCACAGCATTCAGTAAAGATACCAATATGGTACTTTTTTTATACCCGTATGTATACCGGGTATTGGAATGAACTTTTGCTAAACGAAAAGCCAGCATCGCCAACACTAAGCTTGCAACATCCCCTAAATTATGCCCCGCATCAGAAATCAATCCCAGCGAATCGTACCAAAAACCAGCAATAAATTCAACGACGACAAACCCGGCATTCAAAACGATACCTATAATAAAAGCCTTATTTAAAGAAGTCATCTCATGAGAATGATGTTCATGCTTATGCTCGTGTGCCATAATCTTTGTTTTAATTATCCGGAACAAAATAAAACGGTTCTAAAGCCAGAACGACAATAAAGAGGCAGACTTTATCCTACACTCCCTATCTTTCTATTTCCTCCGTATTCTTTTTTATAATGATTATTCAAAGTCTACTCCTCCCTTTTGGAATATACCAGTAAAAATATACGTAATCCCTCCGAAAAACAATCCCCTAAAGTTATGAATTTATCTTAAAATTCCCTTGTCAAGAAAATACTACCCGAAGAAAATTATTCAAAAATTTCCGGACAAAGATTTACTTCAGAACGTGTAAAAATACCGCTGATCAGCATCCAATAATCAGGCCATTCCTCCGTATTACTCCATTTCAACGGAACCTGCAATAATTCTTCTGCCGTACGACTTAAATCAAATCCCAAAGCTTCGAGAGAAGGACGTATCCACTCCGGATGACAGCAGGGTAATCTCCAAATTTTCCTGCATTGGCCTTCCGGACATAAATGACAAGTACCGGCATAAAAAGCCCGGCTACCCGGATATACAATTTCTAAATTCCGCAAACAGGGATCTAGTTTGGCCCTTACTTCTTTCAACAACTGCCAGACGGTGATTTGTTTTTTCTGTCCGGATGCAGCATTTTGCTTCCCCTCCAGCAGCGGAACGATCTGCGTGCCAATCAGAGAAACAAATTCATAGGTCTGTAATCCGGCAGCCAGGTCCCTTTCATAAGGGGGACAAACCCAACAGTTATCGTAACGGTCACATTCCTTACAAAAGGCCTCAAATTTTTCCACATTCCGATATTCCCTGACATAATCCGCAGCCCTAAGCCTATAAAAATGATAGGTAAGCGTATAACTCATTCCTTCCATTTGATCATTTAGTAATATTTTTATGCCTCTTTGCAGCTTGGATGACCAAAATGGAAAAATAGGTAAAAGGATGTTTCAGAATTTCTGCATATACAGAAGTTATGTATTCTGCTGCAGTTCCGACCTGCTCAAAATAGAAATAATGTTCCTCCGGATGATGTGCCATATAGGAACGTACAATTTCTTCCCCCAAAGGTACTTTCATGATAACCACCGTATAACCGCGATTCAAAGCAGACTCTAGTTCTTCTGCCGAAACATCTCCAGGGATCACCAGCATCCGTTCCCGCTGTTTTACAATATGTAATCCGACAGAAGCTCCCGCCGCAATAAAGGCAGGTACACCTGCAATCATTTTTACCGATATGCCAAGTCGTTGTAATTTTTCGAAAATATAATGAGCTGAAGAATAAAAACAAGCATCTCCCTCGGCAGTTAGGCTCACCTTCTGTCCCGCCCCCGCACATTCTGCCATTTCCTTACAGATTTCGTCGTAAACTTTATTGACAGCCGTCCGGTCGGTTGACATAGGTACTAAAAAAAAGCGGATTTTTGCTGTATTTATCCCTAAAGCTTCCAGAATACGAGCAGCTTTTGATTCTCTCTCCTCTTTCCCCCGAAGGGTAGCCGGACAAAAAATGACATCTGCTGCCTGTAGAGTTTTTAATGCTTTTACAGTGATCAGTTCCGGTTCTCCCGGTCCCAAAGAAACCCCAGTGATCTTTCCATTCATAAATTGCAATATTAATAGATTCCATTCCTCCGCAAAAATCAGAAAAAAATAAAAGCAGTCAAAATATTAATGCTATCTTTGCGCATGCGTCGGTACTTTCCTGAAGGAAAGATAAGGGAATCCTGTGAGAATCCGGAACTGTCCCCGCAGCTGTAATGTCTTTATCGCCTAAAAGCGGATTTTTTCAAAAACATCCACTGAAGTCAATAGCTTTGGGAAGGAGAAAAAATGACAAGTCAGAAAACCTGCCGATACGAAAATGGAGTATTAATTAATCTTTCGGAGGAAAAGAAAATGAAGTGTATTTTTATTTCTCTTCTATTATTATGCAGTAGTTTGTTTGTCTGCTGTCATTCCCAATCTCCTAAACAATCGGCCGCTACGGAAACCTTCCCTCCGGAAATTTCTGTCCGGCAGGCGGACATTCGCTATGCAGAAGGTTTTAAATTGGATTACCGGCAAGGCTATATTCTATTGCGTATTCAGGATCCTCAATCTCCGAACAGCTCGGAATATTGCTTCGCTCTCCGGCAAAAAGGAACGACGCCCCCCATTCCGACAGGGGTAACGCCTCTCGACCTTCCGATAAACCGGTTTATTTGCATGACATCTTTACAACTTTCCAATTTTATCCGCCTGAAGGCCACGGAGAAAGTCGTAGGGATCAGTAGTACCCGATTTCTGAAAAATAAAAAAATCCGCCAACAGATGGCTGAAGGCAAAACTCAAAAGATCGGTATCGAAGGAAACTTCGATCCGGAAATTATCATGAGCCTGGCCCCGGATGTGATTCTGATCTCTCCTTTTAAACAAGGCGGATACGATGCGATGAAAGAAGTGGACATCCCCCTTATCCCCCATCTGGGCTATAAAGAAACGACACCTTTAGGACAAGCTGAATGGATCAAACTCATCGGCCTATTGACCGGCAAAGAAAAAGAAGCCAGTGAAATTTTTAACGGCATCGAAAACCGGTACAATACCTTGAAAAAACGGACCGCTAACCTCCAAAGCCGGCCGGTCGTTCTGAGCGGAGAAATACATGGAGGGACCTGGTATGCCGTAGGAGGACGCAGTTTTCTAGCTCAGGTTTTTCAGGATGCCGGAGCCGACTACTTTTTGAAAGACGATCTCCGTTCCGGAGGCATACACCTGGATTTTGAAACAGTATATAATCAAGCAGACCGGGCAGATTACTGGCGGATCCTGAACAGTTTTCCCGGTAATTATTCTTATGAAGCCTTGAAAGCCCAGGACGCACGGTATGCAGATTTCCGGGCTTTCCGGCAGAAAGGTGTCATTTACTGCAATATGCGGGAAAAAGCTTATTACGAAGAAATGCCGATGGAACCGGATGTGCTGCTCTCCGATTTTATAAAAGTATTTCATCCGGAATTATTACCCGATTATACTCCCGTTTATTACAATTTATTAAAAGAATAATCTGCCATGAGGTATCCGGGTAAAAATAGCATAGGAATTTTTTTAATTACCTTTTCTATCCTTCTCCTTTTATTTTTGAATTTAGTATGGGGATCGGTATCCATTCCTCTTTCTTCTATCGGAAATATCCTCCTGGATAGAGGTAACGAACCGGAGTCCTGGCAAAATATCATTTGGAAATCCCGTTTTCCTCAAGCCCTGACGGCCCTGGTAGCTGGAGCCGGCTTATCTATCAGCGGTTTGCAAATGCAAACTGTTTTCCATAATCCGTTAGCAGGTCCTTCCGTACTCGGCATCAGTTCCGGCGCAAGCCTGGGAGTCGCTTTTGTCGTATTATTTTCAGGCAGCATAGGAGGCGTTGCCCTTAGTCGTCTGGGCTTTATCGGGGAAGTTGCCCTCTCGGTCGCAGCCATCGCAGGAGCCTTAGCCGTTATGTCCCTCATCGTTTTCGCTTCCCGAAAAATAAAAGGGAATGTTACCCTATTGATTGTCGGAGTGATGATCGGTTACATTGCCAACGCCGTAATAGGAGTGCTAAAATTTTTCAGTGTGGAAGAAGATATCAAAGCTTACGTAATCTGGGGCCTGGGAAGTTTTTCCCGCGTATCCGGCAATCAAATGACGCTTTTCGTCAGTCTGATGCTCGTTCTGATCCCTCTTTCTTTCTTACTTGTAAAAACATTAAATCTGTTATTATTGGGTGAAGGATACGCCCGGAATCTGGGACTAAATATCAAACGGGCCCGTATAGAAGTCATTGCCTGCTCCGGCGTTCTGACCGCAATTGTAACAGCCTATTGCGGTCCCATCATCTTTTTAGGACTGGCAGTTCCCCATCTCTGCCGTGCGATTTTCCAAACCTCCGACCATCGCATGCTGATGCCGGCAAGTATGTCATTGGGAGCAGCCCTGGCTTTGCTCTGTAATCTCATTGCCCGTATGCCCGGTTTCGAAGGAGCCCTCCCGGTAAATTCCGTCACTGCCCTAATCGGAGCTCCGGTGGTGGCCTCTGTTTTATTCCGTAAACGTAAAAATGAATGGAATGAATAAACAAGCTACCCTATCTATACGGGACCTTTCTATCGGTTACAAAACGAAAGGAAATCAGAAAATTGTCGCCCAGCATCTCAATTCTGTCATCTACAATCAGGAACTGACCTGTCTACTCGGAGCAAACGGCGTCGGAAAATCTACCCTTCTCCGCACCCTTTCTGCATTTCAGCCGAAATTAGCAGGAACAATCGATTTACTGGGAAAAGAAGTAAGCAGTTACTCTGACAAAGAACTCTCTACCTTATTGGGTATCGTTCTGACCGAAAAATGTGACATCCGCAATATGAGCGTAACGGAATTAGTAGGTATGGGCCGTAGTCCTTATACCGGATTTTGGGGAAAACTCAGTCCCGCCGATAAGCAAATCGTTGCCAACGCTATTGACACGGTAAACATCCGCCCCTTGGCCCACCGCCTGACCCATACGCTAAGCGATGGCGAACGACAGAAGGTAATGATTGCCAAAGCACTAGCACAACAAACTCCCATTATCATCCTGGACGAACCCACTGCCTTCCTGGATTTTCCCAGCAAAGTAGAAATCATGCAATTGCTTCACCGGCTTTCCCGTGAATCCCATAAAACAATTTTTCTTTCCACACACGATTTAGAATTGGCCCTTCAAATTGCTGATAAGATCTGGCTTATGGACAAAGTAAACGGACTGACCACAGGTACCCCTGAAGATTTAGCCCTGAACGGACACCTGAGCCATTTCTTTGCCCGCAAAGGAATTACTTTCGATTTAGAAACCGGCCTTTTCCGCATCACGAATCACTACCGCTACAAAATCCGGCTGACCGGACACGGACAAAAATACGCCATGGCCCGCAAAGCTTTACAACGCAACGAAATTCTGGCAGACCGAAAAGTAGAATCAGAAGTAGTAATCGAAACCGGTAATCTGCAAAGTCCTGAATTTATACTACATTTTCCTCAACAACCTCCCCGCATCGTAACGACTATAGCAGACTTGTTAAAACAAGTGGGAGAATATTTAAAAACAAAACATTGAACAGGACATTCTCCGGAAGTATTTACAAAAGAAGGATCCGTGAATACGCTTTTGCCTGAAAACAGAGGTCGGATAATAAGGTACAAACACTCCTCTCTTTAAAGGAATATAAAACAGTAAAGCCCCCAGGAAAAACAAGAGGCCCCTCTCTAAAGTTAAAAGATTGTTTTAAAATTAATTAAAACAATCTTTTATAAAAATTCAATTTCTTTACTCGGCAGCAATCGGAGTATAAACGCGCGTGCCCAGTTCTTTATCCAAAGTATATATACCGAAACCATTGTCTTTAATCATCCGGAGAGCATCGATAATTCCCTGTGCAGCAGCTTCTTCTTCCACTTGCTCGTCCACAAACCACTTCAACATGGACTGAGTGGCATAATCCTTCTCTTCGGTCGCTAAGGAATAAAGATCATTGATTAAGGCCGTTACTTTCATTTCGTGAGCCAATGTATCCTCAAAAGCTTTTAAAGGCGACTCCCATTGAGTATTTACTTCAGCAATCGGCTTTAATTCCGGACGTCCGCCCCTTGAAATCAAATAATTGAATAATTTCATGGCATGATCTTGCTCTTCCCTAAACTGTATATGCATCCAGTTTGCAAAACCCGGCTGACCTTTTACTGCAAAATCTGCAGACATCGATAAATACAAATAAGCTGACCAAAATTCAGCATTGATTTGCTCATTTAAAGCATTTTCCAATTTTTTACTTAACATTTTCTTTTTATTTAGATTATTAAAATTTTAAAGCCATACCACAACTGCAATGTTAACAAGAATTGGAAAAATTTGCAAAACAAATAAAATATTTTCAAGCTAATTCCTTCCTCTCCATAAGAAACAGAGAGTTTAAACTTATCCTAAAAATTTGAGAGGGATAAAGAGAAAAAGCGGGAACACATCCGGAAATATAGGACAGGATTCAGGGAAACAGAAAATCAGGACTAAGTAATCCTTCACTCGTTTCCGGAATTAAGATAATTTCCAGGCTACCGTTTTTAAATACAGGGGCACACACC
Organism: Odoribacter laneus YIT 12061; assembly: GCF_000243215.1. GTDB lineage: Bacteria > Bacteroidota > Bacteroidia > Bacteroidales > Marinifilaceae > Culturomica > Culturomica lanea. The sequence continues at coordinate 1,832,460 of NZ_JH594596.1, forward strand.
TCTTGACATTTTCGGACCAATAATTCGAAAAACGGATGATTCTGGGGTAACAAAGACCAGAGCTCCCGGGCTAAAGTGATCTGCTTAACCTTTTCCCAAACGGTTTCCTCAACTCCGGACTCCTGCATCAGCGTGACAATAAAATCACGGTTCATCAGAACATGACGACTATGAGTATCCTGATGTCCTTCAGCCAATTTGACAGCCTTTCCAATCATTATGCCCATCGTGATGCGACTTATACCTTCCTCTTCCGCTATTTTTAAAGTCTCCCCGATATAATTTCCGTAATGGACAAAAGCCTGTGGAGATAATTCCGAAAAACGTTCTCTTACTATCCGTTCACTTTTAGCTCCGGAATTAATCACGATATGTTTGCATCCCAATGCTCCGGCTACCTGGATTTCTTTCCGGATAGTAGCCACAAAAGCTTCAGCAGAAAAAGGCTTGACGACACCGGAAGTCCCGATAATCGAAATTCCGCCTTCTATCCCCAATTTGGGATTAAACGTTTTCAATGCCAATTCTTTTCCCCCGGGCACAGTGAGCATAATATCTATACCTTGGGAAATTTTATAAAAAGACTGTAATTTCCGCAACTCTTCCTCCATCATCCGGCGGGGAACCGGATTAATGGCCGGAGCTCCGATTTCCAATCCCAATCCGGGTAAAGTTACAACTCCTACCCCCTCGCCCGGTAAAAACCGGAGCTCATGGGTGGTATTAAAATTTACGGTAGCACGTATTTCGCATCCGTTGGTGATATCGGGATCATCCCCTGCATCTTTCACAACGGAATAAGTGACCCGCCCTTCTTCCCTGCTGACAAGCCCCACCGGCAACTCCATCTCTTTCCCGCAAGGCAGGACAAACCGGCAATTTCGTAAAACCGTTCCGGAGACCAGCGTTATGAAAGCAGCCTTAGCCGCAGCACAGGCACAACTACCCGTTGTATAACCTGTTCTCAAAGGGAAAAAGCCAGGTAATAAACGTTCCAACTGATGGCGGAAGCCATTCTCTCCCCTCACCGTATAAAAAGCCTCCGGTACAGGCGGTCGTTTTAATACAATAACCAGTATTCTTTTTTCTACAGCAGCCTTCACTTTCTCTTCAAAATAACCGGAAGTACCACTTTCTTTCGTCACTATGGCATCCGGACGGATACGCTCTATCAACTTTTCAATCCCTTCGCCTTCTTCATAATACAATAATTTTTCCCGTGGGAAACCATATTTTTCTGCCAAAGGTAAAGACTGTTCCCGGTCCAATACCCGAAACCAACAATTATGCCGGCACCAGTAGGACTTTAAACGAGGAATGGTTTGTACCCCCGTCAAAGCCAACAGATTGCGTATATTCTGTTCACAGAGATAATCGACTATCTCCTCCCAGGATTCACACCAGATGAAAGCCGTATCCCGGGCAGGATATGTCCGCTCATAACGGATAACAGGTACACCCAGTTCCACAGCTGCCTGCTTGATATTTTCCCGAAGCTGCACAGCAAAAGGATGGGCGGCATCCACCAATAAGCCGACTCCTTTTTCCCGGCAAAAAGCTACTATCCCGGCAGCATCCATACCTCCGGAAAGGCGTTCTACATAGTTACTTTCCAGCCGCTGCCGGTCGCCTTTCGTCGAGTAATAATATTTTTTCCCGGCTCCGTCCAGTAACTGCACGACTTTTCGTCCCTCTGTCGTTCCTCCGAATACTAAAATCACCTCTTATCGATTAAACTTTTTTCGAAAATATCTCTGACAAAACGAAACTAACAACTTTCTTCTTTTCCCTTCCGAAACAGATGGGTAAAATGCCCGGAATAAAGTTTAGACAAACCGCTTCGGTTACCGACAGCCTCTCCCACGACAATTAATGTCGTCAAAGTAAGTTGCTTTTCTTTTATTATCGCTGCCAAATCCTCCAATTTTCCCCGGAATATTTTCTCATCTTTCCAGGTCAAATGATAGCAAACCGCAACGGGAGTTTCCGGCGGATAATGCTGCATCAACTCGCTCTGAACCTCTTCGGCAATAGAAGCACTCAGGAAGATACACATTGTACTTTGAGAACGGGCCAGCAAATGCAATTTTTCTTTCTCCGGCATAGGAGTACGTCCCTCTCCCCTCGTTAAAATAATCGTCTGGGTCTTTTCCGGAATGGTAAACTGAGAATGTAATGCTGCTGCTGCTGCTAAAAAAGAAGAAATTCCCGGCGTAATATGATAACGCATTCCATAGCGGTCAAAAAACGCCATCTGCTCCTGAATAGCACCATAAATACAAGGGTCCCCGGTATGTAAACGCACCACAAACAAGCCTTTATCGTAAAATTCTTTCATCAGGGCAAACTGTTCCTCTAAGGTCAGAGAAGCCGAACTACGCACTGTGGCTCCGGCCTTTGCGTAATAAGTCAACTCAACAGGCACCAAACTACCGGCATATAAAATCAAATCCGCCCGTTCTAACATCTGTTTCCCTCTTACAGAAATCAATTCGGGATCGCCCGGACCAGCTCCGACAATTTCGATAAAACCACCCCTCTCGGCTACTTTATCCAAAGCGACAGCATAGGTAAACTGATTCCCTTCCGTCACACAAGCCCGCTGTTTTTCTATCAATAAATCCGTATTCGCAGCACTTTTCAATGCCACCGATTCAGCCACTCCATACACTCCCGTCACCTCATATACTTTTTCCGAAGGATGAGGTAGTTCGATATCCTGCAACTGCTCCGGAAGATAGATCCGGATTTCCGCTCCCCACTCCTCCGCCAAATCGTGCAGCAGGCGTTCCTCCTTTTTCAATCCAATCGTAGCTACAACCCGGATGGCGGCAGCGGAAAGACAATGACGCTTTAAATCTCCTTCTATGTACTCTTTCACACCGACAGGATCGCAATTTTTCCGGCAACCGATTCCCAGATGTAATACTTTCGGACGATAATATAAAACCGGTTTATTGAATTCATAAATAAAAGGAGTGACGGCAATAATCAATTCGTATTTTTCTTCCGGAATTGCTTCCTGCCGATAATAAATATCCACGTGGGCAGGAGCAGTACGTTTCATTTCCGCAGTAGCATCATCCTGTATATCCAATAACAAAGCCGTGGGCCGCCCATTGACAAAAGAAGCGATCAGTTGATTCATCGGCCCAATATGTTCCGTTTTCCAGCCCCACTTTTCTCCCCAAACATCCAATGCCCATAACCCGGCCTTATCGCTCTGGGTGGTTACAACCGCTTCTGCTCCCAGACACCTTGCCAACCGGCAGGCCAAGTCATTCGCCCCTCCGACATGCCCCGATACGACCGGAATCACATAATGCCCTGTCGAATCAATGGATACAACAGCCGGATCCGTATACTTCGACCGAAGATAAGGAGCTATTGTCCTAACGGCAATTCCCAATGCTCCGATAAAAATCCAGGCAGAATACCGACTGAAGTTTTCCCCGACAAACTCTCCCAAAACCTCAACTCGTACGACCCCTTTTCTCTCCTGCACAGAAAATACCTCAACCTCCATTTCACTCCCGATCTTACGGGCGATCTCCTCTCCCCTATCAGACAAAATAATAATTGCTGTTTTCATTGTTAGTTGCTTTAAATACTACACCACTTTTTTCGCCCGAATCACGACAATAGGATTGTATTCATTCAAAACGATCCGGTCCCGCATTTCAATCTGCATATTCAATTTTGTTATAATCTGCTCAAACGAAAAGAGACTTTCTTCCGATACCGCATTAAACACAAGCACCCCTCCTGTTTTCATTTTCCCGTTAATCTTTCGCAGCACCTCCTCCATTTTCCCTCCATATCCTCCCATAAATACGGCGTCGGGACATTCATACCCGTCTATATCTATTGTCAGAAAATCCGCTATTACCGTTTCAATTCCGGGAGTTCCGAATTTCCGGCTATTTTTTTTCATTAATTCTTTCCCCTCTTCCCGGCATTCAAAAGCCGTAACATGCAAATGCGGGAATTGCAATTTAGCCTCTATGGATACCGAGCCGGTACAAAAACCAATATCCCAGAAATAATTCCGGCAGTATAAATCCAGACGACTCAATGTCAACAGACGAACCGGCATCTTCGTAATCATTCTCTCTCTCCCATTCAACAAGAAAAATGCCTCCTCCGGTATACCCAAAAACCGCTGACGGCTGTTCGTCTTCTCCAGAATCAGACAATTCGGAGTCCCGAAATCCGTCACAGCTGCTTCTGCTATAGTCAGCTGCCGGATACATTCCTCCGGATTCCCCAGCTTTTCACCGACACTCATCCGGTAATTATCATATCCGTATTCCAACATCCGCTCCGCTATGGCTGCGGGAGTATGCCGATGGTCTGTCAGCACGCCTATCTTCGCCTTCCCCTCTATCAGCGCCCTGTCGAATTCATGCCACGAACGTCCCGTTAAAGAAACCATATGCATATCCTGATAAGGCAAGATAAGCCGGTGAGCCAAGGTCTGTAAAGAATGAAAACAAGGATATACGTGAATGACGGCTTCCGGCATAAATTTTCGTATGGTATTGGCAAAACCAAAAAACAAAGGATCCCCGGAGGCAAAAACCACTATTTCTTCATAGGCCTCATAAGTGCGGAATACAGCCTGCAAAGGAACTTTTATATCAATCCATAGCCGGTCGTCCGGAAGTTGAGAGGCCACCAATTCAGCATGTCGCTTCCCTCCGGAAAAGATGCGATGAGTCTTTAATATTTCCTTTACTTCTTCACTAAAAACAGGTTGAGGCCGATCTTCCAGGCCGATGATATAAAATTCCATACATTATCCGTTAACGATCCAGTAAAGCTTGAAATTCTTTGAGGAAACACCCGATTTGATAGCCACTTACAAAAGCATGGTTCACAGATAAAGACACCGGCATCATCCGTTTCTCTCCTTCAAGCATTACTTTTCCGAAAGTAAAAATAGGGATGTTCAACTGCGGTTCCTGTGGAATTGCCAATTGTACGCTGCTAAAACGATACCAGGGATTTACACTGATCAAAAGGATATTCCGGCCCTGTTCCTTTTCGCTATGCGCTTCGCCTACTCCCTGTTTAGCCGCTTCCATAATTGGCATCGCTTTTTTCCGGAAGGTCTCCCACTCTTCTTCAGCAGGTAATAATACCGAACGATAACTTCCATCCGCAGTCAAAACAGGCGTAAACAAATCGATCCGGTCATAAAGTACGACCTCTTCCCCCTCTTGCCGGTACCGGAATTCTTCGATCCGATTCGCCGCTACAAGGGCCGCATGCAGATAATACAAAGCAAAGGAAACTTTTTTTTCTTTCGCCTTTTTATAAGCCTGCGTACAATCCACTTCAACCGTTACGGCTACCATGGGATTGAAAAAAGTCCTGAAAAATAAATATTCCTCTTTGCGTTTCCAGGTATTTACATCAATAATGTGCCTCATCGACCAGATATATTTCTATTTAAAGTTTGTGACCTACCTATCTTTTAGCATTAGCCTCCGTGATTTGCTCTCAATCGGTTGGCAGTCTCCGGACTTAAATTGCCCCCCTTCTTTTCCGCCGGCCTTTTAATTAAAGATCTCTTCCCGGCCATAATTGCTCAGCATCGTCAAAACACAATACAGCATTTACAAGAGTTGCCGCCAAATTACTACCTCCTTTACGACCTTCAACCATGATTTTAGGCAGCTTCCCCAAAGCTTTCAGCATGTATTTGGATTCCTTCACATTTACAAATCCGACGGGTGCTCCGACCACCCCGGCCGGATTCGCTTTTCCCTGCCGGATAAGACGACATAACTCCATAAGCGCTGTGGGAGCGTTTCCAAAAGCATACAAAGCATCCGGATGCTCTTCTACAGCCAAACGGATCCCGGCCTGAGTACGGGTGATATTCCACTTCAAAGCCATTTCTTCCACCCGGGGATCGCCTAAATAACACTTCACATTCACTCCCAAACGTTCCAAAGCTTTTTTCCGGATCCCTGAAGCTACCATCGTTACATCCGTAACAATAGTGTCCACCTGTCCTCCACTTAAAGCTTTATATATCTGTTCAACAGCCCCTTCATCCGCATAAAAAATATTTTCCATATCAAAATCAGCCGTCGTATGAATGGCATGGAGTAAAGCCCATTTACGATCGAAGGGGATATCGGGATTCCTCAATTCAGAAGCGATAGTACGGAAGCTCCGGATCATGATCTCTTGTCCGGGTTTAGTGCTTGCCTCCTCCGTTGCCCTATAATAACCACGAGGAGTAATAAATTTGTGCTGCCATTGATACGATTGACTATTTCCGATCAATACCACAGTAAACATATCCACTTCTTCCGGGTCAAAATCAATCAATGTCGTCAGCTTCACCTCTTCCTCCGGTCTCCCGGCTTGCCGCACAAAACCCACCGGGGTATTCCCGGCCCGTTCTTGCAAAAAAATCTCTTTCAAACGGTACAACTGCCAGTAACGTCCTTCACTTTTAGGATTATATACTGCCGTTATAAAATCAGCAGTAGCCGCAGCCTGAATCCGACGTTCTATTTTCTCCCAAGGGGTCAGTAAATCGGACAATGAAATTACACAAAAATCATGACCTATCGGAGCACCTAACAAAGCCGCAGCTTTTTGAAAAGCACTGATTCCCGGTAAGACTTCCATCTCCACCGCCGCATTCCGCTCCCGTTTCATTTCCCAAAGCAAAGGAGCCATTCCATAAATCCCGGCATCTCCCGAACTGATTACACATACTGTTTTTCCCTGTTCCGCATAGTCAAATGCCACAGCTGCCCGTTCCCGTTCCTTACGCATTCCGGAATCCACACATTCTCCTCCTTCTTTTATCCATTTCCGGATAAAAGCAAAATAATACTTATACCCGACCACCACATCCGACATCGCAATAGCCGCACCTACAGCAGGCGTAATATCTTCTTCACAACCCGGTCCGATCCCGGCAATAATTATTTTCCCCATTATTTACTTACCTTTCTATTTTCTGACAAAGTTAATATTTTAAAGCAAAAAGAATATGCCAAAAGTAATATCGGACTTTTGACACCTTCTTTCTCCTTTTAAAAAGCGTAATTTCAGCATCTTCTAAAAACGATAAGCTATTGTACCGGTAAAATTCCTTGGTTTGCCCAAGACAGTGGTACTCTTGAAATATTCTTTATCAAAAAGATTGTCCACATTCAAAGCCAAAGTCACTTTTTTCTTTATCGTATAAAACAACCCTCCGTCTACCAGAAATAAAGCCGGATAATAAGTACGGGTGGCTACATTCGTAAAAACCTTATCCTGGAAAGTTCCGCTCAAATGAATCGATAGATTTTTCAATACCCCTTTGGGAATAGTGTAATCTCCGTATATATAAAAAGTCGTCCGGGGAATACCAGTTGCCCTTACATTTTTACTGGCGTCCGTATATTCGGGAAACTCATCGCTTTTATTGATCTTTCTGACCCGGTAATCCTGCCATCCCAATCCACCGGTAATTGCCAAGGTAGAGACAGGCCGCACAGTCAGTTCCACATCGAATCCCCGGGAATCGGCCGTTCCGACTTGTCCCTGAATGGTTTTCTCCACCTCCACTCCGTTTTCATCCTTCTCGTGCTCAGTACCTAAAGATTTGACTACATTATTTTTGCGGATATAATATACACTTGCGGAAAAATCCAACCGGTTTCTCCACATATACCGCACTCCAACTTCCGCCTGATATCCTTTTTCAGGTTTAAATACCTCTCCTCCATCCGGAGAAGGATTAAAGCGATTTCCGCTTTTATCCAGATAAATCACCCGGTTACTATACAGGGTATTGTATGGCTTAAAATGCGACCCAAAAGAAGCATACAGAGAAAGGGTCTCTACCGGAATATATACCAAACCGGCCCGGCCGGTAAATGCAGAAGTCCTCACCTTTTTCCATTCACTACGATCTTCTTTGTCATAATCCTGTCCTCCATTTTTTACGGCCGCAGTAGCCGTGCGGTAATTGTAAAAATCCATACGGGCGGATCCCATCGCTTTCCACTTGGTATCGATAGCTATCACATCATGCAGATAAAGCCCGGAAGTCCTCCATTCCCGTATAGAAGCTTCGGAATATTTATAATCCCACCAGTTACGTGCTAAATGAGGATGGTGTAAGGCAACCACCTGATTCAATCCCGGTCCCCAGGTATCTCCTTCCTTCCAGCCGTTATATTGCGTATAATTGAAAAAAGAATAAGTATACCCGAGAATATATTTATGCCCGACACTTCCTGTTTTAAAATCTCCGGTCAATTCGACCGTATTGGTCCATCCCCGGCTATCCGGACTAAAACAAAGAGGACTTCCGGTAATTAACGAATCGGTCAGATCTATGTAATACTTTTTCCCTCTACTTTCATAATAATATCCTCCTCCAAAACGATTTACAGTATCTGTCCGGTAGCTCATTCCTTCCACACTGGCGTAATCCAGATCACTATGGTTCCAACTGAATCTTTCCCGCAATTTCATAAACGAAGCCAATTCCTGGGTATAGGTCAGGGAAATATCGGCCACCCGCCGTTTCATCGTATTATTGTTAAAATCGTTATATACGGTATGATAATCGGCAAAAGGATTTCGCGCTCCTACCGGCATGACAATCTCTCCTGCGGAATTCATCACATCCCCCATTCTGGAAGATAGAGTAGGAGCAGAACCGATTTCTGTATCGTATTTATCGTCGCTATAGCCAATAGTTCCCTCAAAATGTCCGGTTTTACCGATATTGGCAGCCAACGATCCGGTAACCGAAAAACGATCTGCATGCACATGCCGGTACCCCTCTCCCGTAGAATAATGAGCTGTAGCCCGATAAGTTAAAGGTCCGAATAATTTTCCGCCGAAATCCAAACTGGCAGATTTTATGTCCCAATTCCCATAACTTACGCGGGCTCCCGCAGTAAATTCGGGAACCGCTTTTTTGCGTACAATATTGATTACTCCCCCCATCACGGAATGACCGCTCAATACAGCCGCAGCTCCTTTCAACACTTCTATAGACTCTACCGACGACAAATCACCGAAAGGTACATTGTTTAACAAAGAACGTTCGTCCCGGAAACCATCCACAGAAATAACCGTCTCATTAGATCCCCTGACCGAAAACCGATAAAAGGCTCCCAACTGATCTCTTACCGTAACGCCCGGTAAAAAACGCACAGCATCTTCCAGGTTCAGAATATTTTTACGTTCCAATATATCGGCTGATAAACGGGTAACCGTTACCGGTAAAATTTTCAAGGGTACATCTAAATTCAGAAGATTCACTTTATGCTTCAGTGTTCCATATACATTTGCTTGTTCCAACGGAAAAATTGTATCTGTTATACTCTTACGCTGCTGCCCGTATACTCCCGTTATATAAATTGATATAATTAAGCTCAAAATTAACTTTTTCATCTTTTCAAAACATTAAAAATTCTATTCTACACTCTTAAATATCCTATTTTTGAATTCTAACGACCTTCCGGATAATGCGTCCCAACCATTTTAACATCAGAACCACACCAGAAAGAGAAAGAAAAGTGCCTCCGATCAGTAACACATACATCACCACATTCCAGACAATCGGACGGTCAACCAAAAATTTAAAATTCAAACGATGCAGACCACTGTACAATATACCCCTGAGACGGCTATTGTCGTCAATCTGTCGATGATACAAAGTCTCGGGGTTAAAATAATGCCGGGTATGGAGTTCGTCGCCGACAACTACCTTATACACGGGAAGAGTCAACATTCCCCGGCGGGAATAATAGTCACTATCCCAGTCGGTCATCCACGTTACAGTATAAGGGACCTCTTTGCCATGAATTTTCTGTACCGTCTCCTTTACCAGAGCCTCCGTCAACCGGAAAGGCGATAAACGGGTGGAATCGGAAGCGTCGATATAGTGTTTTTCCGTTGCAGTATTGACGACATAATAAGGATGTTTCCCAAAAGAAGACCACTCGATATTTTTGACTTCCCCCAAACGCCCCACAATTCGCCGGTAATCCAATACATACTTATTCATAGATAGCATTTCGTCCCCTCGTCCCCGAAAACGGATCTCCCGATTTTTCTGTTTCCCTTTTTGCATCCAGGCCGGGAGATCGACCAGCGACATCATGCCACTGAATACGAAAGTCAAGGCAAAAATCCCAAAAATCGTACCGCTAATATGATGCCAGCGTAACCACCATTTTTTATAGGGCGACCGGAAACCTTTCTTGCGGTTTTTCCAGAAGGCCCAGCCCCCTATCCAGAGACCGGTAAAACACATGAGGGCTCCCAAGCCAGAAACCCAGAGCATAAAGTGAATCCATAACGGTTGATTTTGCCGCAAGGAAGTAAAATACAGCCAGTGCGGAATTGCTCCTAACCAAGCCCAGAAACGGGAATGCCGGTCGGTTAACTGTAATACCCGCCCGCTCTTTGAAGAAATATACAATTCCTGATGAGCCGTATCTTCAAAACTAAACTTGTATATCGGGAATTCTTTTTTCAGGTATCCGAACAGAATCCACTGATCCAAATGATAAAGCGTATCTACCGCATAAGCAGATGAACCGCCCCAACGCACAGCTATCTTCCGGATCGTAGCAAAATCAGGCGATTCGACCTTCTGCAAAGAATCGGCATAAACTTCCGCCACAAATCGTTTTCCCTGCAAATGAAAAACCGGTCGCTCCCGATACATATCCACAGAAATTCCCCTCAGTTCTACACTATCCGGTAAGCTTTTCAAAAGCGTGTCTATTGCCGGTAAATCCGGAGATAAAGCCTCTTGTCTTTCCCATTTCAGGGTAGGACTTATCCTCGGAAAACTATGATAAATCATCACTATTCCGGAAATAAACCACATCAGAAACAACACACTGAGCACTAAACCCAGTATCTTATGTACTTGTCTTATTACTTTGATCAACATGTTTACGAATCTTCTCGGAAATACACCTTTCTAGATGCCTCTCCTTCTCCATTTTTATAATTCTATTCCTGACCCCGGGAACAGATTATCCGTGTAGTCACGGCAGGTTTCCTGACTTAGTCCCGAAAAGCAAACCTTCCAGCTTACGCCGTGGTAGAAGAAACTTTTCTCTTTTAAAAGACCTTACAGTAGCGGGTACTGTTCCGGTTTTCCACCGGATTCCCTCTCGTTTTCGCAGAACGCGTAAAACTCACCGTAACCAATAAAAAGCGGAAATGCTGAATTTAATTGAATAATTTGCTCTTATTAAAATGTTTTCTTTTTCCCAAGCTGACACCCTAAACATTTCAGAAAAAGCATCCACCTTATTTTTCAGGCGTCATTTACTATAATTCCGTTTTTTAACAGCCATACTCACAGCTTTATGCCCGGCAGCAAAACGAGCGTGAGCAATATACAAATCCTGTACAACCGGATTTTCCCCTAAGCCCTTCAAGTAAAGATTTACTTCATAGCCTTTTTCCTCCAGTTTCTCTTTCCATTCTCCGGCAATATCGTTCCGAGCATGATCTCCGGCAACAAACATCAAAGGAGCTAAGGTGACAACCGGAAGTTTTGTAGCCTCCAATTGATTCAATGCCTCTTCAAAAGTAGGATAACCTTCCACCGTACCGACATGGTAGTGGGAATATCCTTTTGCTTTCAGCATATAATCAAACATAGCATAAGAAGCCGTCGCCGGAACAACTGTTCCATGGCCGACCAATAACTTCTGACTTCCTTTTTCCATCCCATCCATAGCCTGAGTGACAGCCTGAATAACGGTAGCATAATCTTCCGGCGAATACAACAACGGATTTCCGACCCGAACATCCTTAAAATTCGGCTCCAAACTCTCTATTTCCCGCCTTAGTTCCGTCATCTCTGTGCCTTCGATAATATTCGTCGACTGTACCAACACATGGGTAAAACCCTCTTTCTGCAAACGAATTAAAGCTTCTGTCGGATTTAAACGTTCCTCTCCCCTTTCTTTCAGTTTACGCAAAATAATCCGAGAAGTCCAAGCTTCCCGAATCTCCAGCTCCGGAAAAGCTTCTTTCATTTTCGCATTGATTACCTCTATGGTTTTCTCCCGGGTGTCCGCATAGGTGGTTCCGAAATGCACCATCAATATTACCCCTTTGTCCTGGGGGCCAAGCTTTCCAAAAACATCCGATTCTACATAATTCGCATCAGAATGGGCAAAAGCAAGGGATGCCCAGCATAATGTAACGATCCAAATAATTAATCTCATCTTTCATTGTATTTAAATTATCAGTTTTATCGAACCTATAAAATCATGTTGCCGACTTTTGAGACTACAGTAGGGGGGTATTTATTCCCCTTTTATCTCCGGCCATGCAATCTTAAAATCCTATACACCGCTTCCCTCAAACTAAACATTTTTCGGGAATCACAAAAAGATACAACAATTCTGTCATTCAAGGAGTTTCCCTCCGGCCACTTGTAGTCAAATGCAAAGATTATCCCCTTGAACGTTTTGGATATTTCCTTGCTTTTACGGGATCCCGATTATGCCCTTCCTCTTTACCCGAAGGAGCATTGAAGCCGGCAACCTGTTGGGCCACACAAGCCATTTTGGTAAAAAAATTTTTCATAAACAGACCTTATTTTAAAATAAAACCCACCATCAACAGAATTAATGTTTAAACCTTACTCCCAAGCTAACATACAAGGAACGCCCCGGATGAAGGGTCGAATAATTACTATTCCACGGCCGGTCGTCCACCTCATCGAACAAATTTTCAATTCCGAACCCCGGTTCCAGGACAACCGATTTTAAATAAAATGAATGACGCGTATTTAAATCCCATTGAGAAAAATGAGGAGCAGGATCATAATAATAAGTCCTGGAATACCGCCCTTCCTGAATTCGCCCATTCAAATTAATATTCAACCGGTAACACCCCCAATGCCCTCCCCAACGAGCATTTGCCGTCCAGACATTTTTGACACTTTTATCAATAGGAAGATTTGTTGTCTTATCTTTTGTATCCATAAAATTATAACCCCCGCCAATTGAAAATCCCGCCCCTATATAAGCATTGAAGGCCAAGGTAACCCCTTTTACTTCAGCTTTTGCAATATTATCCCGTTGTTGTGCTTCGTCATGCCCTAATTCCGCCGCAATTTCAGGACTCAATTGACGGTAAGCGATCATATCCCGGATTTCATTTATATATCCGGAAACCGACAAGGTGAAACGCTGATGTACGTATTCAATATTCAACATAAAATAATCGCTTTTTTCCGGCTTTAAATGCAGATTTGCGATCGTAATCATATCCGTTGTCTTGGCTATATCTGTCGCATATAACTGAGACAACGTAGGGGTCCGGAAACCGGAGGCATAAGAAGCCCGGAAATTGAAATCTTTCCACTTGTAACGCAAAGCAACGTTGGGAGTCGCATAATTCTTAAAATATTCATTATAAACGTACCGAACTCCGACAACAGCTTGAAAATTCCGGAATAAACGGATTTCATCCTGAGCAAAAACAGCCATCGTATACATATTTTCTCCCTTCAGTTTATCAGAAACACTCATCAAATTTTCTTTTACATACTCTAACCCGATTGAAAATTTTTGACTTTGGCCGATTTTGAAAATACCTTTTAAAGAGCCGTTATAATACCGTACACGTTTACGGGTTTCCTCACCCAAGGGCTTTTCTCCCGGCTTCCAGATCGAATCGTAACGCGAAGTAAAATTGTCAGAATAAAAATCAGCAGCAAGATAAGCCGATTTATGAATCATATATTTTAATTCAGCTCCGTAAGTATAAGTCTCATGCTTCATATTGTATTTATACTCTGTCACCGGACGATCGTTCTTCCAATTATAATAAGATCCCCTGATCCCGAAAGACAAACGATCGTTCACTTCATAGGTAAACCGCTGGTTGATTGTATTGGAATAATAAGCTGTAGAAGCTTCTTTTCCCGTTGGCTTATCTTTTTCCGGCGTACGGTATTTCAATCGGGTTTTCTTATCTGTAGCATAAGATGCAGCTAAAGCATTTAATTGCCAACCCTCTGCCTGCAACCGCTGATAAGAAGTATAGGAACTGAATTTCCCGGCACTGAAATCGGCATTCACGGCTTCGGAAAAACGTCCCTTACTTCCGTAACGGGTGTCGTTGGAGAGGTTCACTGCATTCTTTGAGTCATTGGTGATGACGTTGATCACTCCTCCAATGGCATCACTCCCATAAAGCGCCGAAGCAGCACCGTTCAAAATTTCTATTCGCTTGATATTCGCTATATTGATACGGGCAATCCGGTCATCCCCGGCCAGTCGCTTGCCATTCTCCAACACCAGAATATAATCATCATTCAGTCCGTTCAGACTCATCGTCGTCCCCATTCCACTCGTTACAAAAGCAAAAGAAGGATTCATTTTTGTCAGCACTTCTTCCATTGTCGACAGATTAGCCTCCCGAATATCTTTAGCCGTAATTACGGATACCGGCACCGGACTGTCCGTCAGCCGGTGGTGAGTCCCCGTTCCGGTCACTACCACCTGTCCGATATTGACATGGCTGTCTTCCAAACGTATCCGGACATCCGTCTTCCCATCCTTTACAAGCACAGATTGAGGTACATAACTGACATGGGTTACCCGAAGGACATGCTCACCGGCAGGTAAATTACGAAGCATAAATTCCCCCTTCGCATTCGTTGAACATCCGGCTAAACTATGATCTACCCGAATATTGGCCCCGTCCACCGGTCGCCCGGTTTCCAGACTCACTACCTTTCCACTGATATTCACCTGTGCATAAACACATACCACAAGAAACGACAGTACTGCTGCCAGCACACATTTTCTTTTCATAAAAATGATTAAATTAAGACATTAATATTCGTATTCCTGGCCCCGAAAATACTCTATTAGCTGTATTGTACTCTGGCAGGTCTCCTGACTAAGCCCTGAAAAGCAACCTTCCCGTCTTTACGCGCAGACAGTGGTGTAAGATACTTTTCATCACAAAGGGCATCACAGTAGCGGGCACTGTTCCGGATTCCAACCGGATTCCCTATTAAACGGCAGAAGCTCATCTGCCGAATCACCAAAGTGGGGCAAATATAGAAAGTTTTATTAAGATATGCTAATTTCAATGTGTAAATGTTTAAAAGTTTTAATAACCTTCCTATTTCATTTTGTGTTCCTTCAGAAAAGCGGAAGAATTCATTAAATACAATCGAAAGGCCGTTTATCCGGGAAATGTCAGACATAGATTTATCTGACCCGAAATATCTTTAATTCAGTTCCACATCGAACAGTTGAATATTTAAACGTTATATTTGCAAAAATAAAATTGATTATCCCCTTAGCTCATTACAAAATGTTTTCTCACTTCTCTACCTCAAACAAATCTCAATTTCTGATCGGAGCGACGTCTTCCGGATGCGGGAAAACAACCCTTACGATAGGCTTATTACGCGCTATCCGGAAGCGAGGATTACAGGTACAGCCGTTTAAATGCGGTCCGGACTATCTGGATCCGAAGCACCATGCGATAGCAGCCGGCAAGAATGCCATAAACCTGGATTCTTTCCTGGCATCGGCCGGACATATTAAAAGTCTTTATTCCTACTATGGTCAACAGGCGGACGTCTGTGTCACCGAAGGAGTCATGGGCTTATTTGACGGTTATAAAGACATGCAAGGCAGCAGCGCCGAAATTGCCGGGATTTTGGATCAACCCGTCATATTGATTATCAATGCCCGTTCCTCAGCTTATTCTGTGGCCCCGATTCTCTATGGATTTAAACATTTTCAACCCCATATCCGGATTGTCGGAGCAATTTTTAATTTTGTCAGCTCTCCTACCCATTACGACTACCTGCGTCAAGCCTGTCAAGATACAGGGGTGGAAGCATTGGGCTATCTCCGGAAATGCCAGTCTATCGAAATACCTTCCCGTCATCTGGGACTGAGTATCGATACCGAATTTTGCCTGGACGAATTTGCAGAACAGGTTGCTACTGAAGTAGAAAAAACAATCGATATTCAACGACTTCTGGAAGTAACCTCCCAACCCTTCCCTCAGCCGGCAGAGGAGTCAACTGAAGCGATTTCCCCAGCATCCGGATTACGCATCTCTATAGCCCAAGACGAAGCATTCAATTTTATTTATGCGGAAAATATTCGGTCGCTAAAGAAATTAGGACAAGTTACTTTTTTCAGTCCTCTCCAGGATACCCAATTACCTCCTTCCGACTTTGTCTACCTGCCAGGCGGATACCCGGAATTTTATCTGCAACGCCTCAGCGCCAATCAGGAAATGCGCCAGTCGCTCTTGGCTTACTGCCAGTCCGGAGGTCATCTGCTGGCAGAATGCGGCGGAATGATGTATTTAGGCGAATTTATTGCCGACGCAGAGGGGAAAAAATATCCCATGTGCCAATACCTGCCCCAGGCTGCCACGATGGAAAATATGAAACTGAAATTAGGCTATCGGAAAGTGATCTGTAACGGACAGGAATGGAGAGGACACGAATTCCATTACTCCCGTATCGTAGCGGGTTCCGTTCCCTCTCTCCCCCGGACTCAGGTTTATAACGCCCAAGGAACAAAAGTAGATACCCCGATTTACAGCCTGAATCGGACCATCGCAAGCTATATCCATTTCTACTGGGGAGAAAAAACAGACTTTATCTCCATGATTACCGGCCGGACTTAGTTCCCGGCATTCTCCCGCAAAGTGGAATATATATATTCCATATCCACTGCCGCTCTGACCTGTCGGGCCAATTTATCGTATTGTTGCTGTTTAAAAGCCATGTAATCAAAGTTCTCACACCGTTCTTGCGTCAAGCCGGCAGCTAAATCGTTTAAAACCGAAGCATGGTCTAAAATGCCATGCATATAACTTCCCCAACACCTATCATCCAGATAATATCCGTCCTTTTCTCCGGTATCTAATATATTCAAACTCCGGGTTATCTCCCTTCCTTCCTTCCCGACTTCCTCCGTCTTTCCCATATGAATCTGATATCCCTCACACCACTCTTCTCCTCCCTTATAGCGAAAACGGCTTTGACAAGTCGTCTTCTCCTTTTCCATCACCGTTACCAGCGGAAACAATCCTAAACCCGGAACAGTCCCGACTTCTCCTTCCATTTGATCCGGATCCTCAATCCGTAAGCCCATCATCTGATACCCCCCACAAATTCCAATGACTTTCTTGCCTGCCTTATAGGCCTGCACAACAGCATCTGCAATTCCATTCGCCCGGATATTTATTAAATCAGCTATCGTATTTTTCGAACCGGGCAAAATAATAATATCGGCTTTCCGGATTTCCTCCACATTATTGGTATAATACAAATGGAAACGCTCGTCACGCTCTAAAACATTAAAATCCGTAAAATTGGAAATCCTTCTCAACAATACCACAGCTACATTGATTTTTCCGGAAAGCGCATGCATTTCCTTTTGTACCAAAGAAACAGAATCCTCCTCCTCTATCTGAATATCCGTAAAATAAGGCAACACTCCGACCACCGGAATACCCGTCAACTCCTGAATTAACTTCCGGCCTTCCTCAAATAAAGAAATATCCCCCCGGAATTTATTAATGAAAATCCCTTTTATCAATCTCCGCTCCTTCTCCGGCAACAACATCACCGAACCATATACCGAAGCAAAAACCCCTCCCCTGTCGATATCCGCCACCAAAAAAGTCGCCGCTCCCACTTCCGCAGCCATACGCATATTGGTAATATCCCGATCCCGCAGGTTTAACTCCGAAATACTTCCGGCTCCCTCCAATACAATCGGATTGTATCTCTCAGCCAGTCGTTTGTAGGCTGCAATAGCTTGCTGTAACAAATGATCCTTATTCCCACTGCGGAAATATTCCCTCGCACTCATATTCCCAACCGGCCGACCGTTTAATATTACCTGAGAGCTCTTATCATTGGTCGGTTTCAACAGCACCGGATTCATGTCGGTATGAGGCTTTATCCCACAAGCCTCCGCCTGAACAGCCTGAGCCCGCCCGATTTCTCCCCCTTCCGGTGTCGAATAAGAATTCAACGACATGTTTTGCGCCTTAAACGGAGCAGGGAAATAACCATCCTGCCGGAATATCCGGCAAAAGGCCGTATTGATCACGCTCTTCCCCGCATCCGAACACGTACCGACAAACATAATCGGCTTTAACTTACCTAATTTTCTAGGCTGCAAAAAATCTGTCATTTATTTCTTTTTATAAGTAAAAGATTTCCACTTTTCCTCCAGACTTCCCTCTCTTTGCATAGCTACCCTTGCCATCACAAAGAAAAGATCAGAAAGCCGGTTTACAAATACTAAAATTTCAGGAAGCAAAACATCCTTTTTGTTCAATGCCCACAAACGCCTTTCTGCCCGGCGAGCAATCGTACGAGCCAAATGACAATGAGCCGATATCAAATTCCCACCGGGAAGCACAAAATAACCTTCTTCCAGCAATTCTTCAGACAAACGATCAATTTCCGCTTCACATAACGGAATGAGTTCTGCCGGTAAAACGTTGGGATTCCTTTCTCTGATTTCCGAAGGCGTCGCTACCTGCGACATGACAATCATCAAATTCTTCTGAATATTATAAAGGACCTGTTGCCATTCATGCCCCTCCTTCAGAAAAGAACGAACAACCCCTATCGCAGCATTTAATTCATCCAATGTCCCGTTCGCTTCAATCCGGATGTCATCTTTATCTACCCGCTCTCCTCCATGAATACGAGTCGTTCCCTTATCACCGGTCTTTGTATAAATTTTCATAGCTTCTGTTTTATCAAGGCAAAGATACCATTTCATCAGAAACAGAAAGGACAATTGTATAAAAAATCCAATCCGTCATTTCCGTTTTTCTTTCCTCCATTTAATAAAATTTTTCATTTGATATTGCAATACTGAAAAAATAATATTACATTTGCTTCTGTCCTACATTACCCAAGAGCAGGGAAACCTGTCAATCGCGGCAGGCATTTTTTTGCCTGCTGCTCTTAGTATAACGGTTCTGTACCCCCGTGTGGAGCATTAATGTGCCCACTGCTCTTGAAGTGTAGGACAACGGGAAAGGCGGAACCGTTCCTTATTTCTGCTCTGGCGAAAATTTTGTTGAATGGGAAAAGATCCCAAAATCTCTAAAAAGAAATTTTCCCCATTGAAATATCCGATCCCGGCTTTATTAAAAATAGACAGAAAGGACTGTCCCATTTTTAATAATCCGGTATTTCAATCTGCCCCTTATATACAATATTGCACTAATATACCAATATTGCACCAAAATCAGAGAGATGATTCTCTCTTAAACAAAGAACAAGGTGTATAGTTAAAACATCCGGGAATACATTTACGACTCTAATCTATATACTATGAAAACAACAACTAATAAAAAAAACGATTTATCGTCCGTTCGTCATTCGTCCGGACAAAGTTATTCTGTCCGGATAGGAAACCAACTTCTCCGGCAATTATCGATTTCACGCCTTAAAGAAATACAGGAAGTCATCGATGCGATGTTAGCCCCCAAACAAAATTCAATTTATTGTCAAACGATCAAAAAAGAAAAGGACCAGATCCATTTCGACAAAATTCGAATCCGTTATGCAGATCATAACTGTTTCCATATCCTCTATTCTATGAACACCCACGACGGTTATCTCCAATGCACTTCTTCCCGGCAAATGAGAAAGATAGCCTTATCCATCCTTACATTTCTGAATTTAATCGAAAGAGAAGAATCCGATAAACCGGAAGCTTATTCTTTGGTATATCCCTCAGCTCCACAAAACGAAGTCCTGTTTCCTGTAGATATTCAAACCGATCCCTCCAGGGACAATAATTTTCTGGAAGAAACTCCTGCCATCTGTCAGCAAATTCATTGGTCAGAAGAAGCAGTACAACCGAAAATCACTTATCGGCTAACAGTCGATGACCAGGCACTAGACCTCTCGTCCATACTACAATTGCTCCAATTCCGGCAAAAACTAGCCGAACTTTTAGATAAAAATAATATATAAAATACAGGTTGCCCTCTATGCAAGTTACAAGCAAAATCCTCCAATGAAAAACAATTACAGATTATTAATTCTAACTCACCTTTGCAACCTGTCAATTCTGGCTTGTAACTTGCAATTTTATGTATTCAAAAGCTATTTTTATCACCAGAATTTTAATGCCATTTTCAAGACATGGAGGGATTTTTTACAGAAAGACTAAAAACAGAAATACTTCCTTAAAAAGAAAGGACATTTTAAAAAGGCTCGTAGAAGCAGTTAACAAAACGATACCCTTTCTTTGAAAGAAAATATCATTTTTTTACCGCAGCCACAATTAACATCATCGGACGACGCAATTCATCTTTCATATCCGGGATGGTTTCTAAAAAGGTTCCTTCAGGTTCAGGCTCCACCAAATCGGTTATTTCAAATCCAGCACCTATCACCCCTCTCACATAAGTTGTCAAAGTCTTATGATATTTTATTACTTCTTCTCCCAAAAAACGAGCCGTTCGTTTTCCTTCTGCAAAATAACGGTCCACAGGCCAATGTAAACGTTCTCCCTGTTCATTATAATACCAATCCTGACTTCCATAGGCAGTAAATACGGGATGTTCTACCGAAAATACGAAATTTCCATGTCGGGTCAGACCACCATAAATCTTCCGGCACAAATCTTCAAATGACTCCAGATAATGAAATGCCAGAGAACTGAGTACGATATCGTATGTTTCCGGCTCAAAATCAAAATCTTCAATAGCCATACAACGATATTCAATCTGCGGAAAAGCATTTCTCTTTTTAGCTTCTTTTATCATTTTTTCCGAAAGGTCAATACCTACCGCTGATAAGGCACCGTGTTCGATAGCATACCGACAATGCCATCCGAAACCGCATCCCAAATCCAGTACTCTTTTCCCTTGAAAATCTGGTAAAACGGCTTTTAAGACAGGCCATTCACCTGCCCCTTTCAAACCTTCCAGCGAACGCAACATCTGACTATACTGATTAAAAAAACATTCCTCGTCGTATTTATTTTCTTTCATCATTTTCTCTATTAAAATGAATTTTTCAGCGGATTTCTATTTGTAAACCGATTCAAAAGCTCAAATGTTTAAATATTCCGTCTGTAAATTTCGCTGGCCCCCGGAACAGACTCTTCCCCTAATAACTTTTTACTTCGTTATGCAGTACCGCCAATTCTTTAAACATTCGAATAAATATAATATTACTTTATAAATTACAAAAATATAAATTAATCCCTCTCAAAATAAGACCTTATCTCTTTTTCATTCCAAAGAGATAAGGTCTTACAAGATAAACGTCAATAGATTTCCCTCCTCGTCTACGCTTATTCTCTTATACAACGTACATTATGCCCTGAAGCCGAAGCATATTGATTAAAGTTAAATATCTCCGTCGAACTGAGGAAAAACAAATATTCTACCGCTCCTTTTCCTTCCGCATCAAAGGCAGAATTCGACCAATAGTACCCGGCGATTCCCACATCTCCCAATCCGCCATCATCCTCCCAACGCAACCCAGCACCCGGATACCAGGCAATATGAGACCCATCGTACTTAAACATACGCCCCTTCGAAAATTTACCCACATACGCCTGATCGAAACCGACGGCCAGCCACAAATCAGCAGGGGCAACCATATATCCCACAGGACAAGGATCATAAATTGTCTTCTGACCTTTCGGATAATTATCATACCCCGCAGGATTCCCCCAAAGATTTTTAACAGGAGTAAATGTCCACGCCAAAATACTCTTATTGTAAGTGATATACGTGGCAGGATGCTGAATGGCATACAAGAGGTTATTATTCGCATTATCCTCTGTCTTATCAAAAGCAACAGTATTAAAAGTAGTCACTTGTCCGAATACTGTTTTTTCTTTCATACCTGTAGCAGTTAAACCACCCCAGAAAGGATCCTTCCTTCCCCACTGATAATATAACCCATAAGCGGCCCAACGCTGAGCGGCAGTCATCGCCTCAATATCAGCCTGTACATCGGTAGCAGGCGCATATTGGGCTCCCAGATTCCGGTCCATAACAAGATAAGTATTATTTCCATCCGTATCTTTATATTGATGGTCCCGGGGCGTTTCAGAAAGCCAGATATGCCAGCTCCACAAAACAGTACCACTTCCATTTTCTCCGTCATATACGGCAAGAACTACATTTCCGGGAACCTTAACGGCAGTAAACATCAGGTAAGTTCCCCCATCGCTCAGTTTCACATCGGTTATTGTCCCCTCTTCTTCTTCCCATAATAGCGCTGCTGAAAGAGGTGCAATCGACACAGATTCGGTATGGAATCCTCCGTCCGGATGAAGCCCGTTCCTCCCGTTTCCAATGACAGTGGCATTCAAAAAATAAGTTCCAGGCTGATTTATCAGATAACAGTTCGAATAAACCTCTGTCGCCCCACTCATACCGTATCTGACCGGATCGTTCAAATCAATCCCTTCTGTAGGTTTCTGCTCCGCCTCTTTATCAAAAACGAATTCCACACCCTTTGTTAGCTCAGAGCGCTTTATCGTCAAGTCTCCTTCTACTGCAATTGTTTTATTTTCTTCCTCTCCGGTATGAATCGTAATTTCCGCATTCGTATAAACCTGAGGCGGTAATACAATATAAAACATTACAGAAGTTCCTTCAGCTATCGCAAAACCGTTTTCCGATACAGTCAATCTAACCACATTCGTGGCAGTTTCTGACATCAAGAGTGTAGGATTCCCTTCACCATAATTCATATCTAAGTAGCCTCTCCGGCGATTTTTTGCCCCTCTGCCCCTTTAAATGTAATATCATAAACAGAAATATTCCTTTCTGCCACCACTTTTATTCCCAATATACCACACAAATTTTTCATTTGTATAGTTGTCGAAGCAGCTACCCCTACCATCGGATTTTCACCCTTCGTCAGTTTACCTGCCGTATAATGCTGTAATTCCGGAACTTTAACAGATAATTCACTTCCATCCAGAACAGCAGCGGCAGAATAAGGATAATAAACCTGATACGTAGAAGGTTCCCCCATAATTTTCCCGGTAAAATCACTTGTAACTTTTCCTCCCTCCCCGGAAAGTAAAAAAGTTCCATTCAGCGTCTCCGCTGCAAACACACCTAGCTGATCCCCTTCATTCCAAGTAACAGGAAGTTCTTCTCCATACCCATTCTCCGTACCAACGGACAATGTTACAACTTCCGGTTCCACAACAGGCGGTTCCTGTTCATCATCGCTACAGCTCGGAAATCCGAATGCCATAAGTACACTGAATAATAAAATTAAATGTTTTTTCATAGCTTTGTCATTAATAGGTTGATATTTATAGTCAGAAAGTTTTCTTTCAAACAAGAAGTATTTATAACCAAAACCCTTTATTCAAATTTCAAATATTTCCCTTGATGATTTTCAGAATCATCTTTTCTTACAAATCTAAAAACTTAAACATTCAGGCTTCCTTTTCATAAGCGATCCAGAGAATTGCTGGCATAAAAATCAATATTTACAAAAATATGTTATTTTATATCAAAACCAGTTTTTTATATCTTAATTTACCCTTAAATTTCCCTTTATTACACATTAGGGACGTGCCCTAATGTGTAATTTTATTTCTCAATAAATTTCTTTTCAATTCCTCCGCTTGCCCATACACTAAAAATTCATTCAAACATTCTTAAGTTCTCTTGTTAAAGTGAAAAAGATGGTTGTATGGTTTTAAAAAACAATGATTAAAATTTCAAAAAGGCTCCATAACAATAAAGACAACCTTATTTTAATTTCCTATCCCTCCTTTTCCTTTGATTTATATTTACATAGGTAAGTAAACAGGTCTTAAAAGAACATATAAAATTTACAAAATCATCCAAACTAGAACAATAATCACTCGCTAATTTCAAATGTATTTATTTTAATAAGTATACTCTTTTAACACTCTTCTCTAAAACAAAGAGTTAGAGAAGCATAAGACAATGTGATAAAATTACACATTAGGGCACGTCCCTAATGTGTAATTTTTCAAATTTAACATAAATTAAAAAACAAAACTTTATTTATTGTACAATATGTAATAAATTTGATATATCCGATTTCTCTATTTCAAGTCTGTCAAATTTATTCTTCCCCTCATGGACCGCAGGCAATTTTTAAAGTTAAGTAGTTTAGGGATAGGAAGTATCTTTTTAAACTCGTTGTTAATCACTTGTAATTCGGAAGATATTTCTCTAATCAATTTACAAGAGGACACCAGACTGCAATTAATTCAATACATTGAAAATTCGAACAGAGGGTATTACGAAAACCACAGAAATATTTACAGGCAACAAAGAATTATTCTTCTTATTACAGAGTATAAACTTACGGAAGATCCCAAACATATTGTGGATTATTTAGCTTATTTCAACGTATTAGGACTTATAAAATGCAATTTTGATATTTATCGGTATCAAAATACAATTACAGATTGCCGAGAAACCCATAAAAATATGTACACGCTTTCGACAGCCATACCCGGTCAAAAAATTTATTTTGTTCATTTTCCTCATGAAAGACAAATAATTTACCCGATAAAATTTTCAAAACAAACGGCTAATAAAGAACTAATTTTAGGCCCAGCTTATGCTTTACCCTGCGTTATGACAAAAAACGCATTTGAGATGTTATTACAAAATCAAGAAAGCAGAGATTACTTTAAATTACAATAAATATGGGTATTATCAACTGTATAGGATGCAAATGGTGTATAAGTGAATGTCCGGTAGAAGCTATTTATGTAGCTTCCGTCAATGATTATTACAAAAATATTTTTATTAGAGATGATAAATGTATTTGCTGCGGTGCATGCAAAAACGTATGTCCCACTCAAGACATCTACTTCGGTTTACCGCCGGAATGCCGAGGCAGTGGGGGTGGTGGATCAGGAGGAGGCAGTGGTGGCGATAGTGGTGGCGGAGGGGGTGGCGTGGGCGGTGGTGGAATAGGAGGAGGAAAAGATGATGACAACGAAAAGATAACAAAAATTGGAGAATGGGCGGGAGAAGGTGTGGTTGCCGTAACCTTAGGTGAACAAATTGCAGAACATGCTAAAAAACAACAACGAAAAGATCGACGAAGATATGGTTCTGGAGCAGATTCTTTAGTCGATTGTTCAAAATTTACACAGGAAATTGCCAAAAACTTTAACATACAATTGCCTAGGACTGCTGCAGACCAAATGAAATGGTTTAAAGAAAATGGTAAATTTTCATTAGATCCTTCTGATCTTCAAGCAGGTGACCAACTTTTTTATACAGATCCTAACCATACAGGGATAGTCGTCGATAGTGGCAGAATTTTTGGGATTATACATGCAACAATAAACGCACATCAAAGAGGCAGTTTAAAATTCAATCCTATTGATAGTACAGGACAAATTCACAATAAAAGCGGATCCACAACCGGCTTCCCCAATAAATTTGCAGGAAGAGGACGTTATTAAAACTAATGATATGAAAATGATAACTATTTTATTATTCATCACTTTTTCAAAATCTCTCTATTCCCAAAATAACATGATGAAAAATTTCGAATTATTATACAGTATTCCCCAAGAAATCAATGATAATGAGGAATGGCCCAAATATACTTTAAGAAGTTTATATTTAGAAAATGACACATTACATACCCTTTTATTAAAAACAAATTATATAAGCTCGATATCACTTTCTGACTCTCTGGCAAAGATAAAACATCTGTTTACGCCTCTACCTAAAAATGAATTTCCTGTATTTCTAAAGAAATATCAACAAGAATGGTATACAGCCTCGACTAATTCTATCCAAAAATTTCAAAATTCATCTCAATACCAGACCCTTATCACCATCCCACAAGAAACGTTACTCGAATTTTTTGATATCATTGAAAACAAAATTATATACGCTACTCGCCAGCCTAAAATTGTTTTAACAGATCTCGATGGAAAAGAATTATTTCAAGTAAGTATAAATTATTTTTTTATTTCAACTACCGTCTACAATAATATACTGACTAATGGTTTTTACGACATTCTCATAAAAAAAAATCTTCTTATTTCCCTCCCTGTCAAACGCCACTATACCTCCTCCGCGTATCCGAACGCCACTTATATGATTGGGGGTTGGGAAAAATACGGTTATTTTGTCGACCCTACTCAAAGAGATCATTTGGTGATAAGAGATATGAGTGGAAATTCCGAAGAAGAATGCCTTTACTTTAATCATACTTTTAGTGAAAATGATTTAGACTTTCCCGAAGAAGATGATATTAACCTCAGAGTTTTTAGCTCAGATAATCAAATATTCTATTTTGTACAGGTAAAAAACGAACATTTGGACATTTATAAAGCAGCAAAATAAAAATAATTTATTAAATTTACACAGTAGGGCACGTCCCTATTGTGTAAATTTAAAGAGAAAAAGATGGAAGTTAAAAAGTTTATAGAAAATTATAAGGAAGCTTTTGGAGAAAAAGCAGAGTTACCTCTTGTGTTCTGGTACTCAGACAGAGCCATCAGACAAATTGAAAAAATCGGAGGTTGTTTTTTCAAAGGCTTAAAGGATGTCCGTGCCGGAAAGATTATCAGCTTAGATGCTAACAACATGGGATGCGGAGGAGGAAAATTTTATACTGGATTTACCGATATGCCCGAACACGTTCCTCACTTTGTATCGGCTAAAGAAAAATATAAACAGACTCCTGAATTGGTACGGGATTATATACGAGATTTAGATATCCCTTCGGCTACGGGAAAATTCCTACACTTTGCCCGTTTGGATCAAATAGAAGACTTTCAGCTGGTAGAAGGCATTTTGTTTTTAGCTACACCGGATATACTTTCCGGTTTAACCACCTGGGCTTATTTTGACAATAACGATAGAGAAGCAGTAACAGCCCTATTCGGTTCCGGATGTTGCAGCGTGGTAACGCAGACGGTTATTGAAAATCGGAAAAATGGGAAAAGCACATTTATCGGTTTCTTCGATCCCTCTGTACGTCCTTGGTTTGAATCAAACTTATTAAGCTATACCATACCCATGTCCCGTTTTAAAGTAATGTATCATACTATGAAAAATTGTTGTTTATTCGATACGCCGGCTTGGGGAAAAATAAAAGAAAGAATTAATCAAAGCGATTTAAATCGCTAAAAAATAGCATTCCGGATAAAATCTAGGGTATCCTTCTTGTCAGAAAACCTGAAAAAATGGCATCAAGAAAAGATTTTGGTCCGGAAATGTTTTATTGTGCTATTTTTTATGGATAACGAATGCATGATTCGCACAGGTTCCCGAAAAAATAAAACCGGAAAAGTAAAGGAATTCCTGGGTTCATATTTTACCTGAAAAAGCGTATTTACATATAGATGAAAAAATGCCTTAAAACTTTTTGACGAAGAATCCAATTTCGGCATTTTTCGAGATAATTATTTTACAACAGGTATCCCCTTCAATCAGCCAATAAATCAAAAGACGGCTGATGCCAAGTTTCAGACCAGTATCCGGCAGAGGCTTACGAAAAGTATTTTATCTTTTAACACCTTTCTAGACGTCACGTATACACAAAAATCTTTCTGGGATATCTATCGTACCTCCTTACCTTTCCCGGACAATAACTTTAACCCCGGATTAAGTATCGGAAAACCCATTATTCGCAACAATCAATTAAAAGGAATAGCTATTTTCTCTTTTGAACACAAATCCAATGGACGAGATTCCATAGATTCACGGGATTGGAATTATTTTTCATTTTCTTTTACCCATTTCTTTAATATGCGTTTCAGTGCCGAAGCTAAAGCCTGGGCGGGCTGGATAGATAAAAAAGAAAATCTCCGATTACTCCGTTACAAAGGCTATGGTTTAATTGCCTTAAATTACCAAAGCGCCGATGAACGATTATGGTGTTCCCTTATTCTATACCCCCGGAATAAATTTATCAATTTCAATACCATTGTCGAATTCAATTATAAATGAAGAAAGCAAGACAATCCATATTTGTTTATTCAGTGTTATCAAGGCTAAGGCGAAAATTTACTCGAATACCGCAAATATAAATGTATGATTCATTTCAGAATTTGCATTAAACCCAGGTGGTTCAATTATTATTAAATTCTCTCCAGCTTCCCTTAGCTTTGCCTAAAAAAGGAAACCTTACCTGTCAAAAGCAAATGTCTCTTGTAAAAGATGCTTTTTCCCTTTT
Source organism: Odoribacter laneus YIT 12061 (assembly GCF_000243215.1). Taxonomy (GTDB): domain Bacteria; phylum Bacteroidota; class Bacteroidia; order Bacteroidales; family Marinifilaceae; genus Culturomica; species Culturomica lanea. The sequence goes on from NZ_JH594596.1 coordinate 1,860,685, forward strand.
AAGACAGTACATAATATATCTGCAGCCAGTATACTGAATGTAATTCCGTTTCCCCCAAAACCCAAAGCAAAAAAAGTACGGGGCATTTGCCGGATAGAACCGATATAAGGAAGCGAATCTGTTGTAGAACCGAATGTACCTGCCCAAGCAAAATCAGTATGAAAAAAAAGGTGAGGCATTAATTGGTGAAAATCCTCTGCCAATTTCATAGCTTTACGAGGAAGTCGTTTTTTCCTTTTCCGGCTATCCTGCATTTCATCGTCCCGTCCTCCGACGATAATTCGGGAATCAGAAGTAGTACGCATATACAGATAAGGAGTCTTCGTTTCCCAAATCAAGGCATTTTTATACCACGCCTCCGAACAAGCTATCGGCTCGCTGATAATAGCATAAGTCGTCAACAAATCAACTACCGGGTAAGGGATATATTGTTGAGATTCATACCCTGCAGCGATAATGAGATAATGAGCTATAATCTTTTTACCCGTATCCGTTTTCAAGACAATCCTGGATTTTCCCGGTTGAATCTCCATCACCTTCGTCCGGTCATATACCTGCAAATTTTCATCTTTCCGCTGAAAAATGGCATGTGTCAATAAAAAAGGATCCAACTGTGCCGCCTGTTTAGAGAAAATAGCTTTAGGAGCTTTTAACCGGAATTTCTCTTCTATCTCTGCTTTTTCCCACAATTCAACCGGTATGCCAATTTTATTCCGAAGTTCTGCCTCTTTTTCCAATTTAACAGTATCTTTCTCATAAGAAGCATATTGCAGACTAAAGCGTTTTTTAAATCCAACGTGAAAATTTTCAGTCCGGATAATTTGCTCCAATTCATTGATCGACTGATAACACGCCAGGTAGCTGTCGATTGCTCTTTTCTGTCCCACTTTTTCCATCAAATCGCCGAGAGGGGTATCTATCTCATATTGTAAAAGTGCTGTGCTGGCAGCAGTACTTCCCATACCAATATTCCGCTTGTCGATAACCGTTACTTTCCAACCGGCATTTATCAGCCGGTAGGTCACTAAAGCGCCTGTAATACCCCCTCCCATAACGATAATATCCGTCTGTATATTTTCTTGTAAAGAAGGGTAAGAAGAATGATAACCATTTTTCAATAACCAATAAGGATTTCGTGTTGTCAGTTCCATGGTATTTATCTATTGTCTCGAAATAAACGAAATGCCCTGGCAGAAAGTTCGATTTCTATTTTCCGGAATAAAACTTTTACAAAAAAATAAATCTACCTATAAATCCGTTTAAAGAAAAATGCTCAAAAATTTAAAAATCGAAAAGTTTCTGGAATCAGCCGGAAAGAGCAAAATAGAAATAGCTGAAAATAAATTCATTTTATAGTAACAAATCCATTTATTTAGCATATATTTGTAGCGTATTTGAGAAGAAATATTTTTTGTATTTGAAATTCCTGCCCGGCAGTAAATGTATTGTTAAGTAGACTTTCCTTTCAATTTTTTTCAACCTCATTTATTTATTATTAATTATAAAGTTTATTTACAATGAACATTTACATTTCCAATTTAAGTCATGGCATAAATGATGCCAACCTGCACGAATTATTCAACGAATATGGTGAAATTTCTTCAGCAAAAGTAATTACAGATCGCGAATCCGGTCGTTCTCGGGGGTTCGGTTTCGTTGAAATGAAAAATGATGACGAAGGCCAGAAAGCCATTAGCGAGTTAAACGAAGCGGAATACGATGGAAGAATCATCAGTGTAGCTGTAGCACGTCCGCGTACGGAAAGAAGTAATAACGGAAGTTATAACCGCAATAGCTATAATTCCAATCGAAGATACTAATTTCTGAAAGCAGAAAACCTTCACAATAAAATCGTACGGTCTTAAAATCGTACGATTTTTTATCTCTCAACTTATTCCAAGCGTCCCCAAAGTCGATTGGCGGATTTTTATTTCGGCTTTTAAAACGACTGTACGGGCAACGGTCTGCGGATGATCTAGTTTTTCAATCAGTAATTGGGCTGCAGTCTCTCCTATCCGATGAAGAGGTTGTTCAACGGTTGTCAAGGGCGGATGTACAATTGTTGAAAGGATAGTTCCGGAAAAACCGGCGACAGCCACTTCTTCTGGTATCTGAACCCCTTGTTCCTGTAGATAATTCATTGCTCCGATCGCAAGTGTATCGGTAAAAGCAAATACAGCGTCAAAAGAAATTCCCTCTTTCTGCAAACGTTTTACTGCCTGCCGTCCCCCTTCCACACTCACACCTGCCGAAATAACCAAAGCCGGTTCATAAGGAATATTAAATTTACTCAATGCATCAGCATAAGCCCGTTTCCGCTCCATGGCGTTGCGGATATAGTCAGGCCCCTGCAAGTGTACTATTCTCCGTCTGCCGGTCCGGATAAGATGCTCCACCAGAAAAAAAGATTTTACATAATCGTCTACTATTACCTTTGTCACTTCTGAACTTTCCGGTACCCGGTCGAAAAAAACAATCGGTATCCCTTGCTGCTGAATACGCTTATATTCCTCTTCATTTCCAGAAGTACGGCAAAGGTTCATGATAATACCATCTACCCGGAACTGTTCCATCAAACGCAAGTTATTCCGCTCTGTTTCCGGATTTTCGTCCGATTGAGTAATAATCACCCGCAGCCCTTTTTCAAAAAGCAAGTGTTGAATACTCCCGATCACTTCCGCTGCAAAAGGAGTGATCATTTCCGGAACAATAATACCTACAGTATTCGTCCTTCCCCGTTTCAGTCCCAAAGCCACCTCATTAGGCTTATATCCCCATTCTTCAGCCAAAGCGCGGACCTTGGCCTTTGTCTCCTGACGAATATTTTTATCATCGGTCAGAGCACGGGAAACTGTCGAAGTCGACAAATGCAACCGCAGAGCAATATCTTTAATAGTCACATGTTTCATGATACGAACCGTTTTACACAAAAATAGAAATTATAATCTGCCCAACAAACAGGAATATGAAAAATGGGAACGTTTGCAGATTTTGGGAACGTTTGCGGGAACGATTGCCGGTATTTCAGGAATTAAAATTTATCCAAAAAAGAATCATCCATTTACATTTGTAAGTGTAAAGCATAAAACACGTATAATAAAATTCAAATCAGATATTATGAAAACACTTATTCAACACCAGCACGCAAACGTTATCCCTTTCCCTTACGACCGCTCCTGTATAACAACCGGAATTGTACACATTGGTGTCGGAAATTTCCATCGGGCCCATGAAGAATATTATACGAACCAACTTTTATCCGATCCCTCTCAACAAAAATGGGGTATCTGTGGAATTGCTTTATTAGCCGGAGACAAATCCCTTTACAGCGCATTGAAACAACAAGACAATATCTATACTCTCACTGTCTGTGGCCGGGACAATCGGGATATAGCTTACGAAATCGGTTCGCTCAAAGAATTGATCTGGGGAATGGAAAACCCGGATGCCGTTATTCATAAAATAGCTCATCCCGAAATTAAAATCATAACGTTGACGATTACGGAAGGCGGATATAATATAGACAAAGCTAGCGGAAATTTTATTCTGGAAACCCCTGCTGTCCAGCATGATTTAAAAAATCCGGACACTCCACAAACCGTTTTTGGTTTCGTTGCGGCCGGCCTACGCAAACGTATGAAAGCCCACCAAGGTCCCGTCACCATTTTATCTTGTGACAATTTACAACACAACGGGAATACAGCCCGGAAAGCCTTTTGTTCTTTTATAGCAGCTCAAGACAGCGAACTGGCCGATTGGGTGAATACAAATGTAACTTTTCCCAACAGTATGGTAGACCGGATTACTCCGGCCGTTACTCCAGCAGATATAGAACGGCTCAACCGACGCAACGGTGTGGAGGACGCTGCTCCTGTATACTGTGAAGATTTTATACAATGGGTAATCGAAGATAATTTCATCGCCGGTCGCCCGGACTGGGAAAAAGTGGGTGTGGAATTTACAACCGATGTATCGGCTTACGAAAACATGAAACTCAGTTTACTCAACGCTTCCCACTCCATGCTCGCTTATCCGGCTTTTCTCGCCGGTTACCGGAAAGTCGACGATGCCGTACACGATAAGCGATTTGCCCGCTATCTGCAACAATTTATGGATACGGATATCACTCCTTACGTTCCTGCCCCAGGGCATACCGACCTGACACAATACAAACAAACACTGCTCGAACGCTTCGGCAACCGTTCCGTAAGCGACCAGCTGAGCAGGTTATGTTCTGACGGAGCTTCCAAAATCCCGGTATATATCATGCCCAATCTTATCCAAATGATACGCGACAAAGCCGACCTCAGACGGGTAAGCTTCTTTACGGCAGCTTACCGGCATTATCTAAAATACCAGCAAGACGACAAAGATAACATTTACGAAGTGAACGATCCTTGGTTAACAGAAACCGACTGGATACAGATCCGAGAAGAAAATCCGCTGGCCTTTTTAGCCCTTTCTCCCTTTAAAAGTACCCCTCTGCAAAGAGACGAAGGTTTTGTAACAAACTACCTGCAACTGGTGAGTGCCCTAAAGGAAAAAGGAGTAGTAGAAGTGTTGGAAACTATCCTTCAATAGAACGGACATGAATACAGCACAGCAAAACAAACTGGGACCTTTTATTGTCCTGATATTCATCTATTTTCTGGTAGGATTTCTGACTACTGTCAACGGACAGTGCCAGGCTCCCCTGAAAATCGCTTTTCTCATGCATGCCGGTGAATTGAAAAATACATTTATTACTCTAATCTCTTTCAGTTTCTTTTTAGCTTATCTTTTAAACGGAACATTGGGATATAAATGGATCAATAAATTCGGCTACAAAAAAACCTTAATCCGAGGATTATTAGCCATGGTCTGCGGCCTGACAGTATTTTTCTTTTCCTCATGGTTTACCGTGCGTTATGAAAATTTGAATGTCCTTATTGCCGGAGCCCATATCCCTTACGGTTATTTTATTTTTCTCTTCGGTTCTTATCTGATGGGAACTTCTGCTACATTGTTACAAGTTGTCATTAACCCTTATGTGGCTGCTTATGAAGTCAAAGGGACTCAACCCGTACAGCGGATGAATATTGTCTGTGCTTTCAATTCTTTCGGTACTACCATCGCTCCGTTTTTTGTAACAGGAGTCATGTTCGGCGGATTAGCCATAGAGGAAGTACAAGTAAAACAGCTCATGGTTCCCTTCTTAATTCTGGCCGCCTTTATTGCGTTTACAGCCTTTATCACCCAAAGGCTTTACTTACCTGATGTGATGCATACGAAAGCGGCAAAAGGGGAAAAACTCGAACGCAGTATCTGGTCGTTCCGGCACCTGACATTAGGCGTAATCGCCATTTTCTTCTATGTAGGAGCAGAAGTATCCATCGGTGTCAATGTCAACCTGAATGCCCTTGAACTGGAAAATTCCGGACAAACCTTATCCTTTTTCGGCATGAAGCACATTGTCATCGGGGGTATAGATTTTGGCCTGCCAGCCCTATTGGCCACTCTCTACTGGGGCGGCTTGATGGTAGGACGTATCGTATCCAGCTATCTGAAACATATTTCCCCCCGGATACAGCTCACGGTAACCACTATTCTAGCAGCCTCCTTCACCCTGATAGCTCTTGTGACCAACAACCTCTGGTTACTCGTCACGGTCGGATTATTCCATTCTGTCATGTGGGGATGTATCTTTACCTTAGCGATTACCGGCTTAAACAAATACACCTCCAAAGCTTCCGGAGTTTTTATGATGGGGGTATTTGGCGGAGCCGTCTTTCCCTTTTTACAGGGGATACTGGCAGATTCCTGGGGCAGCTGGCAATATACCTGGATTTTAGTCGTCATCTGTGAACTGGTGATGCTCTATTATGCACTGCTCGGTTCGAAAATAAGAAAAACGGATGAGGTGGAAAACACACCATAATTACATTTCCTGCTTATTTTTGTAAACTCTTTGTTTACCATTTTTTAATGATTACATGTATAACTATTAGGAACAGATATTTATGACAGATAAACTTATTGTTGGAATCGGTGAAATCTTATGGGATATTTTACCCGAAAGCAAAAAACTCGGAGGAGCTCCAGCCAATTTTGCTTATCATGCCGCACAATCAGGATTGCATAGTTGCGTAGTCAGTGCTGTAGGGAATGATCTTTTAGGACAAGAAATCCTGGAAAATCTGGAAAATAAAAAACTAAATTATCAAATCGCCATCACCCCTTATCCGACCGGCACGGTAAAAGTAACCGTGGACAATAAAGGTATCCCTTGCTACGATATCTGCGAACAGGTCGCCTGGGACAATATCCCTTACAAGTCCTCTCTTCAGGAACTGGCCAAACGTACAAACGCCGTTTGTTTCGGTTCTCTGGCCCAACGAAATCCAGTATCCCGTACCACGATCCAGCGCTTTCTGAATGAAATGCCTGAAGGAGAAAATCAATACAAAATATTCGATATGAACCTTCGCCAATCCTATTATACCCGGGAAATACTCCATCATTCCCTCCGCCAATGCAATGTATTAAAACTCAATGACGAAGAACTGACATGCGTCCAACAATTGTTTGGATATCCACACCTCCGCCCGGAAACCGCCTGCAAAAATTTACTTGCTACTTATTCCTTAAAAATGCTCATTCTCACCTGCGGCATTCAAGGCAGCTACGTCTTTACTCCCACAAAAATCTATTTTCGCAAAACGCCTTCTGTACAGGTTTACGACACAGTAGGAGCCGGAGATTCTTTTACGGCCACCTTCTGTGCCACTCTTTTAAAAGGCGGAGATATTGAAAAAGCCCAGCAATTAGCTGTCGAAGTCGCTGCTTATGTATGCACCCAAGAGGGAGCCATGCCTCCTCTACCCGATTCTCTAAAATACTGATCTTTTTTCCGAAACCCGGAGGGCGATAAAGAAACACTTCCTTTATCACCTCCGGCTTGTTTGCTCTGTTTTCTTTATCACCGATAACTCTAAGTTTGGTTGCTTAAATTTCAAAATTTTTCCCGAACAATCTCCCGGCCTTAACGCTTTCTCGCTGATTCCTCTAAAGACAAAGGACCTTCCTGAAAGAAAGCTCTCTCGAAGCAAAATAGATGCTCATTTATGGCTAATGCCCTCTTTTAAAATCCCCACATTTGGGTATATCAACACGCTTTCCTTCTTTTTATTATTGCAGTCCTAAAATTTAGAAACTGTGTACAAATTAATCCTACTGTATCAATTTTTATTCTTGTATTCATCCTTAACAGCCCAAAAGGCTGAATTTACCATTTATGGCAAAATAAGGGATGAATATACACAGCAAGGACTTGAATTTGCAACGGTCAGCTTTCAGTCTGAGCAAGGCAAATTCTACGGAGTCATTACGAATGAAGAAGGTGTTTTCATCGTCAGGCAAATGGAACGCGGACACTATAAAATATCGATATCATTCGTGGGCTATCCTCTTTTTACCCAAGAACTGCAACTGGACAAAAACGATTCGCTCTATTTTTATCTGCGGCCCCAAGCTACGGAACTGACAGAAGTCGTTGTCACAGCTACCGAATCCAAAGGTTTAAACAGCAGTACCCAAATCGACCGGGAAGCAATGAATCACAGGCAACCCAGCAGTTTCAGCGATTTATTATCCCTGTTGCCCGGAGGCATGTCCTCCACCCCAAACTTGAGTTCAGCTTCTTTAGTCCGGCTAAGACAAGCCGGCAACGGTGGGGATGAATACGACATCAGTTCTCTGGGCACTGCTTTCCTCATCGACGGACATCGGCTGCCTACGGACGCCAATATGCAGAAAGTAGTCCAAATCTCAAGCGGGACCACAGACAGTCACGACAATTTAGAATTTGCCAACAAAGGCATTGATATGCGGGCAATCTCTACCGATCAAATCGAAAGTGTAGAAATCGTCAGGGGATTGGCTTCTGTCGAATACGGAGATTTAACCAGCGGTTTAATCAAAATTAACCGTAAAAAGGGATATACTCCCTGGGATGCCCGTTTCAAAGCGGATCAGTATGCAAAATTATTTGCCCTCGGGAAAGGAACCGAATTAAAAGAGCGCAAGTTAACCCTAAATGCCGGCCTGGATTATACAGATGCCCGGCCGGATCCCCGGGATGATTTCTCCACCTATAAACGCCTGACAGGTTCCATACGGATCAATAAAAATGGGACTTTCTCCCGGGCACAACTTTACTGGGGCCTAACAGCAGATTATACCGGCTCTTTCGATAACCAGAAATCCGATCCGGAAGTCACTTTACAAAAAGAGGATCGCTATAAAGCTTCTTACAATGCCCTGTCGCTCGGGAACACCCTGAGCATCGATTTCCTAGGTCGTCAGTTATTGAAACGCATAGAATTCAATACCTTTTTAAGTTTTCAGAAAGACCAGATCAGACAGACAAAATTCGTGCAATTAGACCGGGACCGGGTTATCCCCAATTCGATCGAAGAAGGAGAACACGACGGAGAAATATTGCCTTACAAATATACCGCTCATCTCTTAGTGGACGGTCAACCTTTTAGGGCATCGGCCAAATTAAAAGCCAATCTGGAAATCTCAGGAGAAAATATCCTGCACCGGATATTAATAGGTACAGAATGGAGTATGGATAAAAACTACGGACGGGGGCAGGTATACGATATCAACCGTCCTCTGAATCCGACCACGTCCTTGCGACCCACTACTTTCAGAGATATTCCGGCAGGACATAAATACGCCGTATTTGCCGAAGACCACATCCGGGTTCCCATCGGCTACCATCAACTGGAAGTCATCGGAGGAATAAGAGGATCGATGTTATTCAATCTCTCTTCCCGTTACCGGATACAAAATAAAATGTATTTCGATCCCCGGATTTCCGCTCAATGGAATTTCCCAAGCATAGGACAGAGTAAAACGCTCTATGTCAGCATTTCCGGCTCCATTGGCTGGCAAACAAAAATGCCGACTTTACAACAACTCCATCCTTATTACTATTATTCCGACATCATGCAATTAAACTATTATAACCTAAATCCGGATTTCAAACGCATCAACATCCTGACGCATATCACCGATCCCACCAACTACCACCTCAAACCGGCCAGTAACCGGAAAGGAGAAATCAAAATGGATCTTTCTTATCAGAAAAGTCAACTCACCGTAACTTACTTTAAAGAATTTCTGAATTCCGGATTCCGCAATTCGACGATAACACAACCTTATATTTATAAAAAATACGATCCCTCTTCCATCGACGACAGTCAATTACAGGGACCCCCTGATTTAGCAGACATAAGCTGGCAGCCGGACACGATATTGGGAAATCACAGCAGGGTAACAAACGGTAGTTTCCTGGGAAAAGAAGGGATTGAATTCCAATTTATTTCTCCCCGGCTTGAAGGGCTCAAAACCAAATTGACTATTAACGGTGCCTGGTTCCGTACAACCTACAAAAACAGCGAGCCCGTATTTTACGCTGTCAATAAAATTGTCAATAATACACCTATCAACGATAAATACCTGGGGTATTACGACTGGATCGACGGCTCTGAAAAACAACAATTCAACACCACCTTTATCTTGGACACTTATTTTAAACCATTGGGATTAACTCTTTCCCTATGGATAGAATGCATGTGGTTCAACAGCTCCCGCAGATTCAAACAAAACGGTAGGCCCATTGCCTACATGGATGTCACGGGTGTCATGCATCCCTATACAGAAGAAGATCAGAAAGACACTTACAAACAATGGTTAATTAAAACATTCAATGACGAACTATTTAAAAAAACGACTGAACCTTTCTATATGTATGTCAATTTTAAAGCCAGCAAGGATTTTGGGAAATTTTTAAATCTCTCTCTATATGTCGACCGCATCCTGGATTACAGTCCGGATTATGATTCCAACGGTTATACCATACGGCGAAATGTAAATCCTTATTTCGGGATGGAAATTACATTGAAATTATAAAATGTCAAATTTAAATTTATAAAAAAATGAGAAACAACTATTTGTATTTATTTTTAGTTTTTACACTCCTGTTTGGTGTATCCTCTTGTAATGACGACGATCCGACTCCGATCCCTCAAGTAACCGTTTCCGTTACCCTGAATGCACCGGATAGCGTTTCAAATGCCGTTGTCAGTAATGTGGTCGCAACCCTAAAAAATATCACAACGGGAAGGGCCTCTGAAATAGACGTCATTCCTGCGGAAACCGGAGCTTCCACCTCGTTCAATTTTACGCTCACAGTGGAGGAGGGCCTATACAATATGACTCTGGAAGGAGATATCACCTACGCATTCCACGACCAGCAAATTACCAGCAAAATCAGAGGATATAAAGGGAATGTAGAATTGACGGGCACAAATCCCAGTATCTCTCTAGAAGGCTTCCTGCACAATAATACAGTCGGCGAAAAGGGAAATTTTGTTTTGGCAGAAATTTTCTTTACCGGAACGGAAACCCCGGAAAAGAAACAATATACCGGCGACAAATATTTCCGGATTTACAACAATTCTTCTGATACCTTATATGCCGACCGCCTGATGATTGCCGAATCTGAATTTACGACCGTAAAAAAATACAATTACGATCCGGATATCATGAAAGATGCCTTTGCTGCAGGAGCCATATATGTAGTGCCCGGAACCGGTAAAGATTACCCCGTACTTCCCGGTAAATCGATTTTAATCGTGGACAATGCCATCAACCATACCGAAGCCAATCCTAACTCTTTCGACTTGACAAAAGCCGATTTCGAATGGTATGACGAATCTACAAACCCTAACTTCATGGATGTTAATAATCCGGATGTACCCGATATGGACAAATACTATTGTTATACAACTACGATCTGGGGACCTCATAACAGGGGATTTAAATCTTACGTACTTGCCAGAGTACCGGAAGGAGTTAACAAAGATTCTTATCTGAGAAATTATCCTTACCATTACGAATATGAAATGGTTTTACCAGCAGGTACTTTCCCAATGGAGGGAGATTGCTATAAAATCCCGAATGAGTGGGTATTGGATGCTGTAAATTGCAGTATCGAATCCAACTTTGTTTGGTTAGTAACGGCACCCTCTCTGGATTTAGGCTGGACGTATTGCGGGAGTGTAGACCAAGACGCCAGCCGTTACGGTAAAAGTGTTCGCCGTAAAGTGGCTTCTACTACAGCAGATGGCATTGTGCTCCTGCAAGACACCAACAATTCGGCAGCAGATTTCGAAGCAGAAGCCAAAGCTGATCCTTTTTACATTTTTAAATAAAGAACATGTATAAGCGATTTTTTCATAAGAAATGTCTGATTTGCTTTCTGATTCCGGTACGACGGACGTTATTTCCCCAAACGTCTGCTCAACACCTGATTTACCGAGCGACACAAACATTTTCAATTGTACTTTTCTCATCGTTTGTCTTTCTAAAAACAACCGTAGCACAGGAAACTGTACTGCAGCGGGTGGCAGATTATCTGTCACCCTTTACAAATTTTACACCCCAAGTCTTTCAAAATCCGGCCTTACAATATTATCAGCATCAAAACGGCAGGACAGAACTAGCCCTGTCGGCTCATTACAAGGACGATAAAAAGACCCGGATCATGCAGGAAGGAGAGGGAGAACAAGGATTTCAATTTAACGCTGAGTCCTGGAATAAATTAAACGCACTTTCCCGGATATGGGGACAAGCTTTTTATAAGAATAGCCAAACTTTCAATATCCGTTGGAATGAAACATCCGATTTTCAAGTAGTTTATCCATACGTTATGGCCGATACGCTGGGAGGGGATTTAAAATCGGAAATTTATTCTTTTAAGGGAGGATATGCCCGCGAACAGCGGACTTTTCTCTGGGGAGCCGAATTAAACTACCGAGCCAATATGGAATACCGGAAAAAAGACCCGCGTCCCCGAAACATCGTATCGGACTTAAACGGCCAAATCGGAATCGCCCTCAAACTAAAAGAAAACTACACCCTTGGAACTTCCCTAAAAGCCCGCAAATATAAGCAAACGAACAATGTCAAGTTTTTCAGTGAACTGGGCGTATACAAAGTTTACCATATGAGCGGTTTAGGCATGGACTACGTCCGTTTTTCCGGCACAAACAATAATACCTATTATAAAGGGAAAGCCTATAGCGGCAGTCTGGAGGTTTATCCCCGGCTGAAACATGGATTTTCTTTAGCCATCACTTATAATCATTTTAATTTCGAAAAAATACTCTCGGATTTAAATAATCTTCCTTTAAATGAAATGACGGAAAACCGCATCAGCGGAGAAATAAGCTGGCGCCATACGACAAGAGCACAGGGATGGGGAATCCGACTGACAGCAGAAACCGCCAAGCGAAAAGGCACGGAAAATTTATTTGGAGATGCCACCAGCGGAGCTTATAAACAGATCGGTTCTGCTCAACAATATATTTGTCAGCAACTATTTTCCCAACTTCTTTTTCTTTACGAAAACAAGCGTTCTGCCCGCTTTCACTGGAGTATATCGCCTTATGCCGGCTATCATCAAATAGAAAGCAAATATCTCTCCCCCTTAAGGCGACTTCATTCTGAAATGCTAAATGTAGGAATCGGTCTGAATGCTTCGCATGTTTTAAAGAAGTGTCTATTACACTTTACACTAAAAGGAATACGTGCCCAGTCGCTTCATTCCGAGCTGGTACTAAAGGAAGGGAGTACAGAGAAAAAAATAACGGAAATGTTATCTGGCAACTATGATGTACTCTCCGCCCACCAAACCTCCGTTCAGGGAGAGGCCCGGTTTGACTATAGCGGAGGATTAACGAATAAAACCTTATTTGTAAAAGCACAAGGCCGTTACAACCGATATAGCAATCATTCGGAAAGCATTCATCTTTCACTGGCTTTGGGACTCGTATTGTAAAACCGACTCTTTGGCCAATCAAGAATATGGAAAACAGTATAGAAGACTGTCATCTGCCCCTCTATTAGGGGAAAGGGAGGATTTACCAAAACCTCAATTTTGGGGTATCCCGGGGCAGAATTCTGGGATATTCCCACTGCTCCGACAAGTCGGCAAGTACATTGCTGCTGAACGTGATTTTGACTATCACCTATTGGCTCGTCCATCACCGGCAAGCAGGCCATTCCGCTATCGCTCCAGTCCTCTTGATTTGCTTTCCAGGTATTTTCGGACTACTTCCTTTTTTGCTTTTTAAGAAATAAAACAACCGGCTATCCGAAGCATCGTACTGGATAGCCGGTAAACTTTACCCGCTAAAAGTATCAGAAAAATAAAAGAAACAGCAGAGGAAATAAAATTCCGACAAGCAATTCAATTCCTCCTCGTCCCCCTATTCCCTTTTTCCCCTTCACTAAAATAAGACCCGTTATCGTAATGATTAACAAAGACAAAGCAAAAATATCAGAAAATACAGTCCACCAACGCCCCGGATTGTAATGTAAACGATTAAAAGCGCTGATCACCGGACGTTTTCGGACTTGTTCATAAACCGCTTCTCCATTCGTCAAATCAATGACCAGAGAAGATCCTCCTTTTATAAAAATCTTCAATTGATTTTCTTTCGGAAAATAATGTTTGGTATAACCTTTTTCATCCTCTCCCACCTTTTCCATAAAAGAAATAGCATCCTCCCTGGAAATCTCTTCTCTCACTTTCAACGCCCCGGGATTTATAACAAATTCCTCCCGGCTTATTGAATATTCCGCATTGAAATCCCGCTTGTGATTCAGCATAATTCCCGATACGGCATAAATCACAATAATGCCCGAAAAGAAATAAGAAAGATCCCGGTGGATAAACCGGCATCCTTTACGTATCTGAGCTATTCTGGACATTTCTTTTACAGGATGGTATAGGTATCAGCCTCTATATGATAAAACGAAAGATAATCTTTTCCTTCTTTTTCTTTCCGTTCAGCAATACGTTTCCGGAAATTTTCAATTCTTTCCTGTTGAGTGGTAGCCATCGTTTCTCCCTGGGCTTTTTGTTCGGAAGAACAACCGGCTTCGTCGTTTCCATGCTTCGGAGCAGTCTGCGACTTCAGCATTTCCTCCCATTGCGCCAGATAAGCTTCATCGATACGATCTTCCACCAATGTGCCTTTTACCCGAACTATATTATTTACCGTTTCCTGCTTAAAACTACCTATTTTCTCACCGGCTTCTACCCGAATGGTTTGGGTGTCGTTACTGCCCATCAGAAAGATTTTACCTCCTCCGTGAGCACAAATATGCGTACATACTCCCTCGGCTTCTATTTCCTGTCCGTTCAACGTTTCCGCTTTACCTAATAAATCATCGATTTGTAGTATTTGGGAACTGGTCTGCTCGCTGGGATTTGCCTGTTTATTACTTTTTTTACCCGATTGGCATCCTTGTCCGATCAAACTGAAAATAAATATTCCCGTAAGCGTACTCAATAAATAAAATGTTTTCATATTTCAAATGAGATTAAATTATATATTAATTAAGCAAAGTTAAGAAATCATCTCCTGGATTTCAATACCTAAATCTAGGGATTCTATCCGAAGGAAAGTTTTTTACCTGATCTCCGTTCTTAAACAGCCCGTAAGCGGTTGTATAAATGTCTGTTTTCCAATAATTCTACGTCTTCTTTGTCCGGTACGGTAGTTCTATTCTAAAACCCCTTCGGTCAAGGACGACTTCTTCTGGCTCTCATCGCAACTGCTTTTTCCTGTATGATGGTATTTATACTTTTCTGGCTTTTATTTGATAAAACAGTAGAAAATGCATTTGTAAATATCGGCGGGAATAATCCCGGAGTTTTTATACCGGAACGGGACAAACAATTCTATTTTTGGATAGCAGTGATCCGGAGCATGTTTTTCAGCCCGATAGGTGAAGAATTTCTCTACAGAGAAGTGATCCACGGTAGCTTCACCCCTAAATTTGGGGAAACCGCAGCTTCTGTTTTCGACTCATTGGCCTTTGCTCTCATTCATATCGCTCATTTTAGACTCATTTACATTTCAGGTAGCTGGCATTCTCTCCCTTTTCCGGTAATACGCTGGATTTTAGCCATGTTTCTTGCCAGTCAGGTATTTTTCAGATGTAAACAATATTGTACTTCCATTTGGAGAGCCGTTTGTGCACATTCAGGATTCAATGCGATAATGATGTATCTCATTTTTTATCATTTAGAATAAATCCTGAGAGAAGGAAAGAATTCAGAACCGGAACATACGAAAAAAGGATATCATTTTTATGGACAGTCACAGCTCTTCCTCCCTGGATATTTAATATATTTGTGCAATAAATAACCCCATGACGGATCAGAATTATAACACCTTCCCCCGGATTCGCACGATACACGGCATAAATTATTTATGCAACAGCGATCTATCGACATGTATTCCTTTGCTTTACGACTATGTAGCTTCTCCCTGCGAAGAAGTCATTGTGGTCGCAAAGGGCGGCTTTCAGGATGACTGCAAGGAGTATGTCGGGGGAAAATATGGACTGATTGATCTGAAAGGAAAGGAAATTCTTCCTTTGGTTTATGACTATATTTTCAATGCTAATCAGGGAACAGTAATGCTCAATCGGGGAGGACAGGGACAACCCAACGGAGGATACCTATGCAAAGGTGGCAAATGGGGATTCTGTGACTTGAAAGGCCGGGTGATTACCCCTTGTAGATACGACAATGCTGATTTCTTTGATGGAGATTATGCCCGTGTTTGTGTCAACAGGCAGTGGGGATTTATTGACAGATCGGGCAAAGAAGTGATTCCAACCGTTTATAGGGATCTATGGAATTTTTCTGAAGGATTAGCCCGCTTCCGGAATTCAAAAGGATTATTCGGATTTATAGCTAAAAATGGCAAGGAAGTGATAGCAGGCAAATATGAAGATGCAACGGATTTCCTAAACAAAAATGCCTGCGTCTGTTGTAACAAGAAATGGGGAGTGATTGACACAGCAGGTCGTCTACAGACAGAGCTGAAATACGATGAAATCGAACAAGACAAATACGATTGGATGCAAGTACGCATCGGCAACTGCTACGGATATATAGACCACCAAGGCCATGAAAAAATTCCGGTAAAATATCATTATTTAAGCCATTACATCGACGATTATGCCGAAGCAAAAATCGGCGACCACTATGGTCTTATCGATCGTCAGGGAATTTGGAAAAAGTGACAAAAACAAATGCCCGAACAGCTATTTTTCAGGCCCGGAGGAGTGTCCTAGGAGGACATTGGGATTCACTTCAGACCCTCAACGACAAAATAATCATTCAAAACATCCATCTAACAGATAAAAATTACACATTAGGGACGTGCCCTAATGTGTAAATAACGTAAAATTCAGATCAGTTATACCAATCCCAATCATGACTTCTTCCCCGTTCTCGGGCGTTACAAGTTAAAATGCTTCTTGGATGACCCAATCTCCGGTACAAGGATATTCGGAAACCTCGCTTCCATATAACATATTTTCTGTCTGTCCGCAAGCGTAATGCCCCGTCTCAGACACTATCTCCTGACAGGTCTTGTGGGTAACGGTTAGTTGACCACGTAAAAAATCTTTATAATTTGAATTTTGTTTCTGTCGGAAGAGTTCTTCATTCCAACCGTATACTTGTAACGGGTTCATTACTTTTGTTTCTTAATCAGGAGACTGCCTTTGACAACAGTCCCCTTGATTGTTATTTAAATTTTCTTCCCGATATAAAACACATATCCGTAGAACTCTTTGTATTTATGGTACAACTCCATTTCGAGGCGTTGACCGGCAATAAGTTCTTCAACAATCTTATCCCCTTGATGTTTCTCCAGAAATGCCTGTTGTATCTTGCAACAGGGAGCAAAATAGTGCTCCGTCCAGCAATTCTCCGGTAGAATAAAAGTAGCAACAGGAACGTAACCTGCATTCTGCATTTGGGCGACTTTGTTCGGAATCGTATCTATTTCCGTATAATGTGCCATCCAGAAATCATAAATTTCTGCCGGGCGTTGGGGTGTGAACCACGAAGCCTCCGAGACAGCGATATAACCGCCTTTCCTTAGATATTGCCTCCACTCATTTAGCCCTTGTTCAAAGCCAATATTATAGATAGCCCCTTCCGACCAAATCAGGTCTAAAGATTCTTTCTCGAACGGAAGTGTCTCCACCATCGAACCGACGATGGCCTTTACCCGACCAGACAAACCAAGAGCCTGAGCATTTCTGTTGAAAATATTGATAAAATCGGGAAAGAGATCGAGCCCTGTAATATGTCCCGGGGCGTTTTGTGCCAGCGTCATGGTCTGTCCGCCCGTTCCGCAGCCGAGGTCGGCAATGCGGGACTGCGGAGTCAGATTATCAATAAAATGCAACGCTCTAATAGTTGCTTCGGGACTTCCCGGCCCCTGTCGTTTCACATTTGAAAAGTATTCGCAGATTAAATTGAAATCAAATTCGTGAATTGTTTTATTTTTGTTACTCATTACTTTAATGTATATAGCATACACGCAAAAACATAACAATACGTCTGTCATTGTATGCAAATTAAACTACAATGTAAATACATGAAAATCGTCTCAGAAAGATTATCTGAGAGTAAACGAAAGGACAATCTGCATCAGAAACGCAAATTGTTTACTAAACCAAATCCGATTTATTTGTTTTTGTCATCGCTGCAAAGATATGCAATCTTTTGTTTTCCAGCAAATTTGCTACAAATAAAATATACGTCTTCTATAGAAGAGATAGTTGAAGCAATGGAAGAGCTACTGCTACACGACTTTCTCTATACTGCAACTGTCAATGAATGCCCCAAAATGCCACTTCCAGACAGCTTAAAAAATGTTTCTTGATTCTTCTTTCATTGGACCGGAGCTTTCTTTATCCATTCATTTTGTAGCGTAATGCGGATAATCCTCTCCCCATTCTTCAGTCGGGTCATGGATGAGTTATGAGCACTACATCTTCCAGGTTAATGTAGTGAAGGCCAGGAGTTACTATCATTCTGATCGGCAAACATTTTCTCAATATATTCTTTGAATTCCTTTATTTTTTGTCGGAACATGAAAATTTTATCAATCGGTGGAGTAAATATTAACCGACATATAACAATAAAAGCACGTATAATATTGATATTTACCTGTATAGGGATAGGAGAATTCAATATCCCGAAAAGCATTGTCAGACCTTGTTCTGTACTGGCAGAAGGTAGCTTGCAGCTTCCTCCCCTACCTTGTCTTTTCTTGATTTAGGTTGACTTTTTTCAGTCTTATCTTAATAAAAATAGAGAGAGCTTCTTCCAAATGCTTCTTCCGCTTGAGGCTCAAATAAATTTTCCCCTCCATGTTTTACTCTTTGGGAGTCAACTTTTTTAGCGAAAGACACCCTTGCAAAAGTATGTTTTTGGACAGATTTATAATAAATCAAAATCGAGTATTTTCTGTCTTTCAGATTTAATTCCTACATTTACAGCCGTATAATAAAGGATGTATGTAAATAACGAGCAAAAAACATTTGGAAAGATACATATAAGTACTGAGTTCTAAAGGAAGTTGGTATATAGTTCTGATTTTGTTACAGATTCAAAAAATGTAAGACATATAAAACAAGAGAGGATGATAAATACACTGACATCATTGAGATTCTTGTTTGCTATGATGATTTTTGGGGCACATTGCTATGTAATCGACAGTTTTTTTGACGCCCATTTTTTCAAAGAGGGATTTGTGGGAGTCAGTTTCTTTTTTGTATTAAGCGGTTTCATTATAGCATATAACTATCAGCATAAACTGCAAGAAAATAAGATAAGCAAACGAACTTTCTGGGTGGCACGCATCGCACGTGTTTATCCTTTACATTGGCTCACGCTGTTTATAGCTGTAATTTTAGGGAATTATGTTGTCGCATCAGACTGTATGGACTGGCTGAAACACTTTCTTGCATCCTTTACCCTTACAAATGCTTATATTCCCAAGGCTGATTATTTTTTTTCTTTTAATAGTCCTTCCTGGAGTCTGTGTTGCGAGCAGCTTTTTTATTTTTGTTTCCCGTTTCTCATTCCATTGGCAAAGACCTACAAACGGTTGCTATATCTGTTCATACCTATAGCCATAATCGTAGTAACGGGTATGTATTTCACTCCGGAAGATGAGATAAAAGGATATTGGTATGTCAATCCCGTAACTCGTTTCCCGGATTTTATTGTTGGTATGCTGCTGTTCCACCTGTATAATTTTTTAAAAAATAAGCATATTACTTCACGACAAGGCAGTGCAATGGAAATAATATCAGTGCTTTTTTTTCTGTCTTTCTATCTTTTTGCTTCTGAAATTCCTAAAGTATACCGATATTCCTGTTACTATTGGTTACCCGTCGCTATGGTATTAATCAGTTTCTCATTACAAAAAGGGGTACTCTCGCGCATATTGTCAAACCGTTTATTAGTTACAGGTGGAGAAATAAGCTACAGCTTTTATCTGATTCACCTTTTTGTGCTGTTACTGTACGCAGAATGGCAAAAAGAAACGAATTTCAAAATAGCATGGTATATTTCAATTCCAGTTCTATTCTGTATCATAATTTTGTTGAGTCTGCTGTCCTACCGTTATTTTGAAAAACCCATGAATCAGAAAATCAAATCATTATTCAATAAATAAACATCATGGAACAACTTCTAAAAAAAAATCCTCGCATAGAGGTGGTAGATGCCCTGCGTGGGTTTGCTGTAATGGCCATTATCTTGGTTCATAATCTTGAGCATTTCATCTTTCCGGTATATCCAACAGACTCTCCCGAGTGGCTTAACATATTGGATCATGGAGTTTTCAATAGTGTTTTCAGTCTTTTTGCCGGAAAAGCGTATGCTATCTTTGCCCTGCTTTTTGGATTTACATTCTATATACAGACCAACAATCAGAAAAAACAGGGAAAGGATTTCGGATATAGGTTTCTATGGCGCTTAGTTTTACTGGTGGGGTTTGCAACACTGAATGCCGCTTTTTTCCCGGCGGGAGATGTACTCTTGTTATTCGCGGTAGTAGGGCTTGTGTTGTTTTTTACACGAAACTGGAGCGACAAAGCAATATTGATAACCTCCATAATATTTCTTTTGCAACCCGTAGAATGGTATCACTATATAGCCAGTCTTATAAATCCCGCACACCAATTGCCCGATTTGAAGGTTGGTGAAATGTATTCAGAAGTGACTGAATATACAAAATCAGGAAATTTTGGAGAATTCATTCTAGGAAATATTACTTTGGGACAAAAAGCCAGTTTGTTTTGGGCAATTAATGCCGGCCGTTTCTTTCAAACTGCCGGGCTATTCCTGCTTGGTTTCTACATCGGCAGAAAGCAACTGTTTGTTTCTTCTGAAAAAAACTTGCGCTTGTGGATAAAGACACTAATTGTTTCGGCGATTTCATTTGCTCCTTTATATACACTGAAAGAACTAGTCATGAAGAATGACGCTATTATACAACAAAGTGCAGGAACAGCATTTGACATGTGGCAAAAATTAGCCTTTACGCTGGTTCTGGTTGCATCCTTCGTGATACTCTACCCAAACAATACATTCAACAAAATGGTAAGCAATCTGCGTTTTTATGGTAAAATGAGCCTTACGAACTACATCACACAGTCCATTATAGGAGCTTTTATCTATTTTCCTTTCGGCCTTTACCTTGCACCTTATTGCGGATATACAATAAGTCTGTTAATCGGTATATTCACTTTCCTGTTACAAGTTCGATTCTGCAAATGGTGGCTTAATAAACATAAACAAGGACCTTTGGAGTATATATGGCACAAATGGACTTGGATTGGTACAAATAAATAATATAACAAGCCTCCGGCTGGGTTTCCGCTGGAGGCTTCTAATCTTTGCATATTCAAAAACAAAATGAAAGCGATATCACAGCCTTATACCTCAAAAACAGCCTGCCGGCAATTACACAATGATACGGCGTACTGCCTGACCGGGATGGGTTTCCCATCATGCGGACAAATTCCGGGAACAAAGTTTTGCCTCAAAAATTGAAGCTTATTGCATAAACGAAACTTTTTTAGACCTTTCTATAATTCATAATACAGGGGTGGAAAATTTCGCTCAAAACTTTACAAAATTTGTTGGTAAATTAACAGGTATTCCGGTAAGTATGGGAATCGTCCCAACAAAGACATTTGCTAAAATAGCATCTATATACACAATTGGAACTTCCGTCGAATAAAAAGTATTTATACATCCCGTTCATTTTCAGAAATGCTTACAGATTACTCTGACATACAGATTTCCGTTTCAAACTTTACGGCAGCATGTTCCCGTAAATTCCGGGAACAAAATACAGCCGCAGCCCCTTTAATCGTCTTTCTTTTTACAAACCGTTTTCGCCCCAATTTGCCTCAATATTACCAAATATAGACTCCATCGAAATATTTTATTGATACACTCCTATACTTTGCGCAGATAGAGATAAAAATTCTCAATGAAAAACAAATCCACTTTATTCAAACCTATAGCCGCTACACCGTATTTTTCTTTTATAAAAGCAAACAAGCGGTTCCGCGTGAAAATATAACGACTGTATATCTTCTACGTTGCGGTTCCAGTCTCTGCCTTCAACCGGTATTCACGGTTGAAGCGATCGAAAAAGTCCAGTAAAGTCGTATTGTTTCTCCTTCCCTCCTCCTTCTTTTTCAGGGCTTTCTCATCTTTTCCCAGATAAGCATCACGTACTTTTTCCGCAGTCATATAACCGTCTTCGGAAAGCAGCCGCTGATAATATTGTATTAAAGCCTGCAAATGAGAATGTTTATAGGATGGACAATAATGGCCTGCGATCAGCCCTTCCGGGACTTCACGTGGGCATTTTACCTGCCCATAAATGGCCATGATTTAGCCACGAATGAGAGGCACTGGATGGCTTTTAGGATAGACAGAGCAGAAAAGAAAAACTCCTACAACAATCTGATATTACAGGAGTTGTTCGTTTTTTACCGCCGTCTGGCGTATCTTTCCGTGATCCAGCTAGGGTTATGAACCAAGCGTTATTTCTTCCTCAATATCAGTGCTTTCAGAATTTTTGGTTTTGCAGCCGTCACTTTTTAGCCCTTAAAAGCTGTCTGCTGTTGTCCGGTGTCTGTCTGCCAACATCTTGGGTTCAAACGTACACATTATCTTTGAATTATGCAAGTGACTGATAATGAATGTATATAATTTCAGTGCAAGGTGCAAGCGCATACATACGCACTTGTACCTTGCACTGAAAAAAACATAATGAAATTTGCTATCCTGAATATTGTTCGTATATTTGCGAACAATATTCAAGATATGGAAGAAAAGAAAGATTATACAGCTACGCAAGAACAGTTGGCAAGATTTGCCAAAGCATTGGGACATCCTGCCCGAATTGCCATTATGCACTTTTTGGCAAAGCAGAAAACGTGTTATTTTGGGGATATTCACGAAGAACTTCCTATTGCTAAAGCAACAGTGTCCCAACACTTGAAAGAGTTGAAAGATGCGGGGCTTATACAAGGAGAGCTGGAAACACCTAAAGTGAAATATTGTATCAACCGAGAGAATTGGCAACTAGCTCGTGAACTCTTTAAGGAATTTTTCGGGCAATGTATCTGTAAATCAGGGGAGTGTTGCTAATAGTCCCCTTTTTTAATATCAATGTTCGTTGTTTTGCGAATTACGTTTAATATAATAAATTTATAAATTATGGAAATTAAAGTATTAGGAACAGGCTGCGCAGGTTGTAAGACTCTGTATGCAACAGTTGAGCAAGTAGTAAAAGAATTAGCTTTGGAAGCAGTAATAACCAAAGAAGAAGATTTGATGAAGATTATGGAATACAATGTAATGACGCTTCCGGCTCTTGTCGTGGACGGTAAGGTCGTGGCAAAAGGCAAACTTTCTGTCAAAGAGGTAAAAGATCTATTAACCAAGTAAATCAGAGTGTGATGAAACGCTTTTTATTCCTTACTATTGCTTGTTTGTTTTCTATTGGGGGAATGGCTCAGATTGCGACAGATACCTATGTGGAAGTTCTTTATTTTCATGGAAAACAACGTTGTGTAACTTGCAAAGCCATTGAGAAACATACGAAAGAAGTAGTTAATACGGATTTGGCGGAATTGGCCAAAAATGGCAAACTTCGTTTCAAAGAAGTAGATATTTCAACTCCTGAAGGTGAAAGGCTGGCAGAAAAATATCGTGTAAGCTGGTCATCTCTTTATGTTAATAAATGGAAGAACGGCAAAGAAGAACGCAACGATATGACACGCTTCGGTTTTCAGAATGCCCGAAACAATACAGCGACATTCAAGAAAGAATTAAAACAGAAAATCAATCAGTTGCTAAAATAACACAGTTTTATGGAATACTTACAAACATTGTTGGATAATAGTGAAATACCTATTATTACCGCTTTTCTGCTCGGTCTGCTGACTGCTGTAAGTCCTTGCCCACTGGCTACCAACATTACCGCTATCGGATTTATCAGTAAAGATATAAATAACCGCAACCGAATATTTACAAATGGTATTCTATACACTTTAGGGCGTGTATTGGCTTATTCTACATCAGGGGCAATACTTATTGCAATACTCCGAAAAGGTGCGGATATGTTTGCCATACAAAAAGGGATCAGCGAATGGGGAGAACTGCTGCTTGCTCCTGCTTTGATGTTGATAGGGCTGTTTATGCTATTCGGTGATAAATTGCAATTACCCAAGTTCGGATTCTCCGCTACTGAAAAGACGGAAAAACTAAAAGGCTCATGGGGCAGCTTGTTGCTGGGGATATTGTTTGCCATGGCATTTTGTCCTACCAGTGGGTTATTCTATTTTGGTATGCTTATTCCCATGTCGGCAATGGAAAGTGAGGGGTATCTGTTACCTGTTATTTTTGCATTGGCAACAGGGCTTCCGGTTATGCTTGTTGCTTGGATTTTGGCATACAGTGTAGCAGGAATAGGAAAGTTTTATAATCGTGTGCAAACTTTTCAGAAGGGGTTTAATTATATGGTAGCTATACTGTTTATCTTGGTTGGTATTTATTATGGATTGATTAATTTGGATATAATATGAAAATTTTGATTTTATGCACAGGAAATAGTTGTCGCAGTCAAATGGCGCAGGGCTTCCTGCAATCGCTTGATAAGAATATACAAGTGTTTTCAGCTGGTACACATCCGGCAGAGAAAGTTAATCCTTTGGCTGTTGAAGCAATGGCAGAAGTCGGTATTGACATAAGTAGGCATATTCCTACCAATGTAACTGCTTATTTAAGTGATACATGGGATTATGTGATAACAGTATGTGGCAGTGCCAATGAAACATGTCCTGCTTTTGTAGGTAATGTAGGGAAACGGTTGCATATTGGTTTTGAAGACCCCTCGGAAGCAATAGGGACAACTGACTTTATCAAAAGTGAATTTGAAAGAGTGCGTAATGAAATCAAGAATGAATTTACCAAGTTCTACATGACAGAGGTAAAAAAACAAGAACTGCCTAAATCTGCTTGTAACCGCTAATTTTTC
Organism: Odoribacter laneus YIT 12061; assembly: GCF_000243215.1. Taxonomy (GTDB): domain Bacteria; phylum Bacteroidota; class Bacteroidia; order Bacteroidales; family Marinifilaceae; genus Culturomica; species Culturomica lanea. The sequence goes on from NZ_JH594596.1 coordinate 1,885,194, forward strand.
AGGCTGTTTGTTCGTATTATTACAAACAATAATAGAATTATGATACAAAGATTTGCTGATTGGCTGGTGTATGACATCTTCGGCTTGGATGCTTCGACAGCTTTAGGAGAAGCTATTAACTTCTTCTTTTATGATACGATAAAGATTTTGATATTATTATTTTTTATCAGCGTGATAATGGGCATTATTAATGCCTATTTCCCGATAGAACGTTTGCGCAATTATTTGACCTCTCGCAAACTATATGGATTGCAATATTTCTTTGCCGCCTTATTTGGTGCTATTACCCCGTTCTGTTCCTGTTCTTCCATACCGCTGTTTATTGGATTTGTGAAAGGGGGCATTCCTTTGGGAGTAACATTTGCCTATCTGATAACCTCGCCTTTGGTGAATGAGGTTGCCGTTGCCATGTTTATCGGAACTTTTGGGCTGCGCATTACCACTATCTATGTGATTAGTGGTATTCTGTTGGGTATGGTAGGCGGATTTATTTTGGGTAAGATGAAATTGGAGTCTTATTTGAGTGATTGGGTGAAACAAATACAGCAAAATTCAACTTCCGACTCTGGAACGTGGGAAAAAGAGCATACTCCGTTTTCTAGACGATTGCCAGTTATCATGCAAGAAGCATGGGGTATTGTCAGAGGAGTGCTTCTGTATATCCTTATCGGCATTGGTATCGGTGCGTTTATGCACGGTTATGTGCCGGAAGGATTTTTTGAGCAGTATATGTCTAAGGAAAACTGGTTTGCAGTTCCTTTATCAGTTGTCTTAGCAGTTCCGATGTATGCCAATGCTGCTGGAATAGTGCCCGTGATTGAAGTTTTTGTAGCTAAGGGTATTCCCATAGGAACGGCAATCGCTTTTATGATGGCGGTAGTGGGGCTTTCACTTCCCGAAGCCACGTTGTTAAAGAAAGTAATGACATGGCGTTTGATTGGTATTTTCTTTGGGTTGATAACCTTATTTATTATTGTATTAGGTTATCTTTATAACATTGTGTTATAATGCGATATATGGTGAGTATGGAATATGTAGCAATTAAAAGCTACGTTAGTAAATTACTCTTTCAGATACAGACTGAAATAAATATTTCTAATTCTGATGAATGTATAAGGATTGACAGGGCATTACACATGATGCGTTTTATTAGGCCTTTATGTGACGAACTTAGGAAACATACAGTAAATTATCAGTTTAGGGACGAGGCGGAAGAAATCTATTTCTTTAAAGAACTAAAGCCTGAAGTGGTAAGTAAATATATGTACTACAACAAAATTTATGTCATAGAAAGTAAATTCCCTACTGGTAGTGAGGTTGCGCAAAAAGAGTATCTGTACAATGAATTAAATAGTTTGACATTTTATTTCAGCAGGAATTTAGACTTTTATGAGTATTACCGTTCTAAATCTACTTATTTGGATAGGTACTATTTTACTCGAAACCAAAACGATTTACGAATATGTACGGATAGTTCTCATATTGATAAAGACCCTTTTATATTAAATCGGATATGATTTTTAAATGACTAAAATTATTACTAACGAATTGTTGAAAATCTATTTGACTAACAGATTGCAGTAATTGGAGCATATTGTACAGCGCAAAGCGGATAACGGACTGATTGTAGAAACTATTTTGCGTTGGACTGGCTCTAAAAGAGCATTGGTGGAACTGATTTATGCTTTAGAAACAAATGGGGATTTTAATAAAGGAACAGCAACTTTAAAAGAGATTGCAGTATATTTTGAGCGTATGTTCAGTATAGATGTTGGCGCCTTATACCTCTCTTATTTAGAAATGCGAAGCCGTAAAACAAACAGAACTCGATACTTTGGAAACATTGCAAACAAGTCTGCTCCGAAGAATGGATGAAAACGACACATGATGCGAGTTTTATTTTCTTTTCGCAAGTAATTATACTCTTGTAATAAATAAACCATTCAGCATTTCAATCCATTTTGAATGGTTTATTGTTTTCATTCAATCCTGCTATATTGAAATCTTGCTTTCAATCAATCAAGCTATCAATATTTCAATAAAACAAGATTGCAGGATTACAAAAATAAACTCATTGGTCGGGGAACGCTCAGCGACAAAGGGCAGGACCTCCCGTCCCGACGAGCGAAAAAACGATAGTGTTTCAAAAAGTGTGTATGCCTTCCCTTTTTATTCATTTCTGCAAAATTATTTATTTTTAATAAAATAGTTTTGATTCTAAAAAATTATAAATGGGGTATTTATAAATATCCGCATTCTGCGCCACTGTGCCCATCAGCAGAATGACGGCCTGTGGATTTGGCATAGCTCCTCTCATGTTAATGACTCTTTTATAATCCCTGTTGAGTCTTTCAATCCAGTTTGTAGTGTAAATCATTCCCCTGATTTCCCTTTCATATTTAAAGTATGTAAAGTAGAACCTGTATCTTTCATGTTGATATCTTTTCAGTGATGGATAGCTCTTCTGCCATCTTAGGATAAAGTCTTTAAAGTTTTCAAATGCCTTTTCCGGATTGATATCCCATTGATCGGGGGCACATATTTGTTTCAGCTCTTCCATGACCTGTTTCTTATCCCTTGGCTTGACTTTACCTGCAATATTCCTTTTCAGATGAACAGTACAAAGTTGCAGATCTGCTTTTGGAAAAGTGTCTGCCAGGGCGTTTTCAATCCCGCTTAAACCATCACATACCAACAGATCAACAACACTCACCCCTCTTTCCTTGAGGTCTTCAAATACGTCTTTCCAGTTCGTTGCGCTTTCTGTGGGAAAGTTTACCACGGTCAATACTTCCCATGTACGGTCTTCCTTCACTACCAAAACAGTATAATAAGCTTCATTACTGACTGACTCATCCCGACGCGTGAGTACATAAGTGGCATCGAGGTATAAGATCGGATAACGAGAGTCAAGCCTACGGACAAGCCAAGCATTGACATCTTCACGGGCCGTATTCAGAAGACGGCTGACCTGGCTTTTGCTGTAATGCTTACCGTAAAATTGCTCGTAAATTTTACCCACTTGTTCCGTGGTTAAACCGCTACAATAAAGAATGCTCACTAGCTTTTGGGCCTCTTCTTCCTGATCTTTCAACACACCGAAAAACATCGGGTAAAAATTACTGTTACGACTACGAGGGACACGTAATTCGAATATCTTACCTCCATGACAGACACGACGGCCTCGGAAACCGTTACTCACATCAGATAAAGCTTCATTATGAAGACTTCGTTCCGAGAGCATTAAACTCTCTAAACCTTGTTTGACTAAACCCTGAAGACCGGATGCTCCATTTGTGATTTCCGAAATTATTTCCGTAATTTGTTCCTGTGTAAATTCCATAATAAGTTATTTTTGATGTGCAATTACAAAAATAATTAAACTTGGGATTTACACACTTTTTGAAACACTATCCACTATCGAAAAACTCTATCAGTGGATAGTGGATAGTGTGTCTTTTTGTGACCTTTTCGTGTCTTAGGTCACAGACATTATTCAAAGAAAAACTCCTACAATACCTTGATATTGTAGGAGTTGTACATTTACTGTCCATTTCTGTCCAGCGTTTCAGTGATCCGCCTGGGATTCGAACCCAGGACCCCAACATTAAAAGTGTTGTGCTCTACCTACTGAGCTAGCGAATCGTCGTTACTTTCGGAACGCGGGTGCAAAGATAAGGGGAAATATTAAAAGTGCAAATTTTATTTTACTTTTTTTACATAGAGAAGATAGAAAAAATATTTATCAACGGGGGATGTTGGTAACTTCATGTTTTTTAGCAGATTTTTCCATTGTGTGACAATTGCGTTTTTTATACATTTGCCTCTACGAACCAAAGGGAAAAAGAATGTTTTTGGAAAATGCCAGTAAAGCCGGTTGGATAGAAGTGATATGCGGTTCTATGTTTTCCGGGAAAACAGAAGAGTTGATCAGGCGCTTGAAACGGGCACAATTTGCCCGGCAGAAGGTGGAAATTTTCAAACCTAAAATCGACATACGCTATTCGGAAGAAGAAGTGGTTTCGCACGACGCCAATGCGATCCGTTCTACTCCGGTGGAAAATTCGGGCAATATTCTCTTGCTTACAGGTGATGTGGATGTAGTCGGTATCGACGAAGCCCAGTTTTTCGATGCCAATATCGTAGAAGTATGCCAAAAGCTGGCAAACAACGGTATACGGGTGATCGTCGCCGGACTGGATATGGATTTTCTGGGAAAACCTTTTGGACCTATGCCCCAGTTGATGGCTATCGCAGAATATGTCAGTAAAGTACATGCAATATGTGTCCATTGCGGAAACCTGGCCCACCACTCCCACCGGTTAGCAGACAACGACCGCCTGGTCGTACTGGGCGAAAAAGATATCTACGAACCCCTCTGCCGTCATTGTTTCAACCAAGCTAAAATAAACGAAAGCAAAAAAACTGAGCCAGAAAAGAAAGATCTAGTCTTCAAAAATTAAAGAATCGATTGTTTCTAAACGAGTTATCAAATGCGGACAAGCTTTCCGGCGTATCGACAAAGTCATCCGGCATTCCAGTTCAAACTCCCTCGCCACTACTTCCGGCTCTTCCTCTTTTATAACTTTCATAACTTCGTTTATAACCCTATAATCAAACCGGATCCGAAGGAGGCAGTTCTCCGTCTTTTCAACGATATCCGCATGAGCAATAGCATCGGCTGCCGCCTCTTTATAGGCTTGAATCAAACCGGAAACACCCAATTTTATTCCTCCGAAATAACGGACAACCACAATCAGTATATTGGTCAGGTCGGCAGACAAAATCTGTCCTAAAATAGGTTTTCCCGCCGTAGAAGAAGGTTCTCCGTCATCATTCGCCCGGAAACGCTTTTTATCCGCCCCTAAACGATAAGCATAACAGTGGTGACGGGCATCGTAATACTTTGTCCTTATATCCACCAGAATAGATTTAATCTCCTCCTCTGTATAAACTGGATAGGCCAAGGCAATAAACTTACTCCCCTTTTCTTTGTAGAGACCCTCAGCAACCGTCTTTATCGTTTTATACAAATCTTCCATAACTTCCTCCAAATTTCTTATCTTACAACAACCTCATGCAATTTATCAGGATTTTACTGATTTCCGGAACAGACCTTTCAGCTTTTTCCCGGAGAAAAAAACCTTCAGTTCTGAGTATGGTTACAAGACACAGAACTGAAGGTTACCCCGGTTAATGCTTTCTTCGCTTAGTTTCCGCAATACAACTTCCGCTGTATCTCTTCCACCTCCATTTTAAATTTCCGGTCGGTTTCCATTAAATCAGCTACAGCTTTACAAGCATACAATACAGTTGCATGGTCTTTTTTACCGATCTGGTTTCCGATATAAGAGAGGGAAGCCTTCGTATAATTCTTGCAGAAATACATTGCCAGCTGACGGGCTTGTACAATTTCCCGCTTGCGGGTTTTTGCCTGCAATGTCTCGGGGGCAATGTGAAAATGCCCGCATACCACTTGCTGAATCTTTTCTACCGTCAATTCTTCTTCTGCCTGTTTACGAACCATCTTTACCAGAATATCTTTCACCACATCGACAGTCAGATCTCTTTTATTAAAAGTAGCCTGTGCGAGCAAAGAAATCATGGCCCCTTCCAGTTCCCGGACATTATTATTAATATATTTACAGATATAAGCGATCACTTCGCTGGAAAACTCTATACCGTCTTTCTTCGCTTTATACAAGACAATTTCCTTACGGGTCTCAAAATCGGGGGATTTTATTTCTGCAGACAATCCCCATTTAAAACGGGAGAGCAGACGGTCTTCTATCCCACTCAACTCTGCCGGCGCCTTGTCTGAAGTCAAAATTAACTGTTTTCCCAACTGCTGCAGATGATTAAAAATGTGGAAAAATGTATTCTGTGTAGCCGTTTTTCCGGCCAATTCGTGAATATCGTCCAGGATAAGTACATCGATCAACTGGTAGAAATGCATAAAATCATTGATTTCATTCTTCCGTACCGCTTCAGTAAACTGAGTCTGGAACAAATTCGTCGATACATATAACACAACTTTTTCCGGAAAATTCTGCTTTACTTCCAAACCGATAGCCTGAGCCAGATGCGTCTTTCCCAGACCGGAACCTCCATAGATCAGCAAAGGATTAAAAGCGGTTCCGCCGGGATTTTTAGCAATTGCCATTCCGGCAGATTTGGCTAAACGGTTACAGGATCCCTCGATAAAACTCTCCATCGTATAGACAGGATTTAACTGAGAATCAATCTGCAAACGATTTACAGTACGCTCAAAAGGATTTTTCAAACCTCCGGACAATTGCTTATTCAAATAAATCGTATTGGTTTCCGGCCGCTTTTCCGGAGAAGAAGACAGCGTAACAGATAAAGGCTTTTTCGGCTGGTTTTCTACTACAACTGAATACTCCAACTTCGCATTCGGACCGATAACCGTTTTGAGAGAACTTCTTAAAATATCAATAAAACGTTCTTCCAAACATTCATATACGTAGCTACTTGCCACCTGTATCGTCAATACGTCATTTTTCAGTTTCAATGCGCGTATCGGCTCAAACCATGTCTTAAAAGTTTTGGGCGGTAACTGCTCCTCAATCAACCTTAGACACTTCGTCCAAATAATTTTACAATCTTTTTCCATAGTTTACTGTTAGAAAGATAGTTTCTTTTTCTGTTACATTTCTGTTTTGGGAAGGCTAAATTGAGAAAAAAAAGTGGATAAAAAAAATCACATTTTACTTTATTTTTTTGAAAAAAATGCTCGGGGTTTATTATCAGGACTTTAAATACAATAATCTGATTTTAAGACAGTTATACAATAAAAATCCGATATGTTAAATCAAAAAAATTCGCTCTGGAACTTGTCAAAAATTATCCCTTAACCGCTTCTTAACAATCCCTCTAATACACTAAAACAGAAGGTGGGTTCCGCAATTAACATTAATCATAATAACAAATTTATTAAATACATTATGTTAATATAATCCCCCTTCTTTTCCACGCTTATTTAGAAGCATTATAGATATTATTTTTGAGAAATTTTAACAATAAATGCATTTGGATATGCATTTTTAATCTTATCGAGATCTTTTTCCGCTCTTTTTAAATTTTTATAGGTAGCGATCAAATATAAAAATTGTCCCCGACTTTTATATTCCAATAAATCAGGATATTTGAGATACCATTCCGAATCCTGCGGTAAGGGTTTTTCAGATTCATAAACGGAAATTCCATAATTATCACCTTCTTTTACACCTGAACCCAAACTGATCAGTGAAAGATTGACGAATTTTTTGGGGTTGGTACGGAATTCTGTCAAAAGCCTATTCAGATTTTCTGTGACAGCAGTTAAATTATAATAGAGATCATCGTCGTTCACTACTTCTCCCAAAGTTCCCTTCCCTCTATTGATTTTCTGTACAATAGAATCCAGTTGAGATAAAATATGATTCAGGCTGTTGATACTTTTACTCAGATTGGCAGCCCGCAGAGAATCGCTGATCACGACGATATTATCTAATCCTCGGGAAATATTATCATTATTTTTTTCCAAATTGGCGGAAATACTATTGATATTTTCCAAAATAGAAGCAATATGAGAAGACTGTCCCGTAATCAATTTATCTAAACTGGCAGAGGCATGTTCCACATTCCGCAGGGTATTGTGCACACTGTTGATACTTCCTTCGATATTTCCCCGGGCATCTGTATTGAAAATATCCTGTACAACTGACAGTACAGAATCTAATGAAGAAAGCGTATTCTCTGCCTTTACTTTTAAAGGTTGCAATTGTTTATTAAATTGTTCCATCAATCCCAGCTGCAAAGCCGTACGCAATGTATCTCCGCTTTCAGCATATAATGCAGCATCTCCTGGTTCGATATTAATAGCTTTCGACCCCATTAAATCGGCATTTTGGATCACGGCGATTGAATTTGCGGGTATTTCCAGATTTTTTCCAACGGAAAATTCTACCAGCAAACGATCAAACCGTTCCCCCGTAAAGCGGATCGACGTCACCTGTCCTACATGATAACCACGGTAAATCACACTGCTGGATATTTTTAATCCGTCCACTTGGTTATAAATACCATAAAATACATTATTCCGATCGAAAAGAGCCTTTGCTTTCAAAAAATTAATTCCCCAGATCAGGATAATGACAGCCGCAATAGCTGTCACTGCCAGTTTTATCTCCTTTTTTATTACCATAGTGTTTATTTCAAATTCTTTTCCAGCCTGCAGGCCTCTGCAATATTAATCAATTTCCCTTTATGTACGGCAATAATAAAACAATCTTTTACCTTTTTACGGACTTTTTGTAGCTTTTGCTTTACTTCCTCTAAATCGGACGACTTACAGACAAAATAACGATATCTTTTCTCGGTGAGTAGCTCTTCCACTTCAAATCCCGTACATAAATCCCGCCTATTTTTAATGGGAGAAACAGCTGAAGCTACTTGTATTGCATAGAAAAGTTCCCCAGAAGAGAGAGAATCCTGAATTTTATCGAGCGAATCTTTTCCCTGTTCCGTGGAATGAGGAGCCAATACAACGCTATTCTTCTCTACATGCGTTTTATATTGGCGAAAAGCCCGGGCAATAGCATCCGCCATTTTATTCTGCCCGGACAAAGAATTCAAAAAACGTTCTTCTTCCGGATTTGAGATAAAACCCAATTCGACCAAGATAGCCGGCATAGCCACATCTTTCAGAACTAGAAAACCGGCCTGCCGTATACTTCTATCGTATTTCTGAGTACTTTTAATCAATTCTTCCTGTACCAAACCGGCTATCTCCAGACTTTTTCCAAGATACAAATTCTGCATCATAGAAAAAATAATATAGGATTCGGGACGGGAAGGGTCGAATCCTGCATAACGAACCGTATAATTATCTTCGTATTTGATCGCCGCATTTTCCTTCATCGCTACCTGCAAATTCGCTTCCAGTTTATGTAATCCCAGCACGTACGTTTCTATCCCTTTCACTGTCTTATTTTTCACAGCATTTACATGTATGGATATAAATAAATCAGCCTTGTGGTTATTGGCAATTTTCCCCCTCTGGTCCAATTCGATAAATTCGTCTTTTTCCCGGGTATATACAACTTTTATATCCGGGTATTCCGTTTTAATCAATTTTCCCACTTTCAGGGCTACACTCAAAGCAATATTCTTCTCATAACTTTTTAACCCAATACAACCCGGATCTTTTCCACCATGCCCTGCATCAATACATATACAATTGATTTTCCCTAACTTATCCTGACTTTCGGCGAAAAAAGGAAAAAAGAAAAGCATTGTTATAAACAGAAATCCTCCCACTCCGTATCGAATTATCATGATATTTAAAACTTTTTAAAAAGAATAATGAGTATTAACAGTCAATATTTCTTACATTTGCCACTCGGAATCAGAAAGTGAACGGCGAATCGTCCACACAAAAATAATACAATAAATTGCAAATTAGAGAATATATACATCAATTTATTCGGTTGTGTATCATTTTTGTAATGGTAACACTCGTGACAGGTTCGCTTGCAGCGCAAGAGAAAGCGGATTCACTTTTTCTTTTGGAAACCACAACTCTTTTAGCTCCCGATTCCCTCATTTTCGTTCAGGACAGTGTGCCCACAGATACCCTCACAGGAGACACCCTCAAAGAAAAACCTTTGTTTGAAGATATCATCGCTTACGACGCACAGGACTCCATACGTTTTTCCGTAGAACAGAAAAAAGTTTTCCTCTATGGGAACGCCAACGTGAAGTATATTACGACCGAACTAAATGCCAATTTCATCGAATTGGATATGGAGAAAAAACAGGCTTTCGCCTCAGGTTTACCGGATACTTCAGGCACCATTGTAGGAACCCCTATTTTCAAGGATGGTACCCAGGAATTCGAAAGTAAAGAACTCAGGTATAATTTCGAAACGGGAAAGGGCTTTGTAAAAGATATTATCACCCAGGAAGGAGATGGATATGTACAGGGGAAATTGACTAAAAAACTGACGGATTCTATCTATTGTGTAAAAGAAGGATGGTATACCACTTGCGATCAACACGATCATCCCCATTTTTATATCCGGATGAATAAAGCTAAAATGATCCGGGATAAAAAGGTCATCGCCGGTTTTTCCAATCTCGTTCTGGAAGATGTCCCGCTCCCGCTTTTTATTCCTTTCGGATTTTTTCCGATTACCAAAAAAGGAACTTCCGGCATCATTATGCCGACATATGGAGATGAACGAATGCGGGGTTTTAACCTCAGAAACGGAGGATACTACTGGGCTATCAGTGACTATATCGATTTAGCTCTTACAGGAGATATTTATACCAACGGATCCTGGGGAGCCAATCTCATCACAAACTACCGGAAGCGTTATAAATATAACGGTAATCTGAATTTTACCATGAGCCGGAACCACACCAGTGAAAAAGGAATGCCGGATTATACTCAATCCAGCGACTGGTCTATACGATGGACACATGCCCAGGATAATAAAGCAAATCCTTACAGTACCTTTTCGGCTTCTGTGGATATTTCTTCAGCCAACAACAACTATTACAACTCTACCAATATCAACGATATTGCCAACCAACGAAAACAGTCCAGTATCTCCTGGAGTAAAAAATGGCCGGAAAAACCGTTCAGCTTGACTGCAGCTTTCAGCCATAACCAAAATAGCCGGGATTCTTCTATTTCCATCACCTTACCGAATGTCAATTTCCGAGTCAGCCAATTTTATCCTTTTCGGAAAAAAGGAAAATCAGGAGATTTAAAATGGTATGATAATATTGCGGTTTCTTATTCAGCCGAATTGAGAAACAGTATCCAGACCAAAGAAGATTTATTGTTTAAATCCTCTTTCGACAAATGGCAAAATGGGTTTAAGCATTCTATTCCTATCAATACAACCATCAATGTGATAAAGGATGTCTCTTTAACCCCCCAATTTAGCTATAATGCCGTTCTCTATACACATGCTATTCGGAAATACTGGGTAAGTGACACTTCTTATTATGCCAAAGGATATGTAAAGAAAGATACAATCAACGGTTTCCACTATGCTCACAATTATACCGCCAGTGTCACTTTAGCTTATAATCCGACCATATACGGTATGTATATGTTTAAACCCAATAGCAAAATACACGCAGTACGGCATGTTATCCGTCCCAGCGTTTCCGTTTCTTATACCCCCAAAATGGGTGTAAAGAGAAGTAAATATTATAATACTTATTTGGATGTCGATAACGCAGAGCACGAATATTCTATTTTTGAAGACGGTATATACGGAACTCCTAGTGGTACACAAAAAAATTCCGGAACAATCAGTATGAGTATCGATAATAATATCGAAATGAAAGTGCGGAACGATAAAGATACGACCGGAGAAAACGAATTCAAGAAAATAAAAATTCTGGAAAGCCTCCGGATCGGTACAAGTTACGACATATTTGCCGATTCAATGAACTGGTCCAACATACAAATTACGGCCCGTACAAAATTATTCAACGACAAGCTGAATCTGGATGTCACTGCCGTACTGGATCCTTATGCTGTCAATGTCAATGGAACGCGTATTAACAAATTTCACGGAGGACTGGGACGTTTAAGGAGCGTAAGTGCTTCTACAGGTTTTCAATTCTCTTCTGACGACGGAAAAAACAGGGAAGAAAAAAATGAATTGGTAGGAGGATTTTACGACCATTATGTCGATTTTGACGTTCCCTGGGCTGTCAGTGTAGATTATACCCTCAATTATACAAAATCTTGGACCCGGAATCCGAATCCTGGAGCTACAAAAGCTTTATCGGAAGGAACAATCTCCCAGATGCTCCGGGTAAACGGGGATTTTTCGCTGACCCCCAAATGGAAAATCGGATTCAGTACAGGCTATGATTTCGACAATCACGAAGTAACAGCCACCAGCTTCAATATTTCCCGGGATTTACATTGTTGGGATATGACTTTTTCTTGTATTCCCTTTGGAACCCACCAATCCTACAATTTTCAGATCAATGTCCGCTCCAGTTTGTTGCGGGATCTGAAACTGACGAAAAAAGAATCCTGGTACGATACGGGTAACTTTTACCGCTAGCTCTGGAAATTGTTTAAAGAGGAATTTCCCAAAACTCTCATCATTTTACACAGTAGGGACGAGCCCTAATGTGTAATTTTTATATTGTTTTATTTCGCAGAAATCGAGATAAAGAAGGTGTTTAAAGCGGTTTCCGTTTCCCACCAAAAAGGTCCGTCCCTCTGGATAAAAATTTAAAAGGAAATATTCTCCAGGGGAGAGGAAAAGGTATTATTGTTGGTTTAATCAAAGTTTCTTCTCATTTTTACCCAGTAAGGACGCCCCTACTGGGTAATTTTTATATTGTTTTATTTCACAGGAATCGAGATAAAAAAGGTGTTTAAAGCGGTTTCTGTTTCCCTCCAAAAAGGTCCGTCCCTCTGGAGGCATCCAGTAAGGACATACCCCTACTGGATAATCTTTATATTGTTTTGTTTCGCAGAAATCGAGATAAAGAAGGTGTTTAAAGTGGTTTCTGTTTCCCTCCAAAAAGGTCCGTCCCTCTGGAGGCGTCTCTCTGGCGGACCACTTCAAATATCATCACGGCGGCGGCGGCGGATACATTGAGGGATTCAATCTCTCCTTTTAACGGGATTTTTATCTGCTCGTTGACAATGTTTAATAAGCCTTCGTCTATTCCTTTGTCCTCGGACCCCATCACAATAGCCAGAGGCAAAGTCATATCAACTTCCGTATAAAGTTTTCCGGCTTTCTCCGTGGCAGCATATACGAACATCTTTCGTTCAAATTTCAATTCACGAACCAGTTTTTTCAGATTTAACACCCGGCAAACAGGTATATGATATAAAGCTCCGGCAGACGTCTTTATGGCATCGGAAGATATTTTTGCCGAATTTTTATTGGGAATCACCACAGCATGTACCCCAGCACAGGCCGCACTTCGTACAATTGCTCCGAAATTCCGGACATCCGTCACCCGGTCCAAAATCAAAACAAGAGGCACTTCCCCTTTCGCAATCACCTGATCCAAAACTTCCTGGATATCCTGATAAGGTACAGGAGCGACTTCAGCCAATACTCCCTGATGATTCCGGTCAGCAAAAGGCTTGAATACGTCCTCCGGTACATACTGGAACGGGATTCCTCTCTCCCGCATTAAGGCAAAGAGAGTCTGGAACAATTCCCCCTTGATACCTTGCTTTAGCATCACTTTATCGATCTCTTTTTCCTGCTGTATTGCTTCAATTACAGCCCGTAAACCAAATATATATTCTTGCCTGTATTTTGCCATATTTCAATATTTAAATTTATTTATTCCGTTTTCTCCGTTCAATCTTCTTTTTTCCCCTTTATTTCTTCCCAAGCTTCGTGTGCCTTCTCCCATTCCTCCATACTTTCTTCCAGTTGTTTTTTTAACCGATTATAGTGTATATAGTCCTCTTCGCCCACCACACCGGAAGCCATTTTTTCTTCCAGGCCCTTTATTTTTTCTTCCAAGGAAGCTATTTCATTTTCAACCGTCTCCACCCGCTGTTCCGCTTTTTTTATTTCCCGGTTTAGCTGTTTACGGTCCTCATAAGACAGTTTTCCTTTGAGTTTACCAGGAGCATCGCCGGCATATTCTGTTTCTGCTTTCCGTGCATTTCTGCTTTTCCATCTCTCATATTCACTGAAACAGGCAACTTTTTTTGCTGCCAGGAAATCACTTACTCCACCCAAGTATTCTTTAATTCCATGGTGAGCAAATTCGTAAACTTTATCAGCCAAACCGGTCAGAAAATCCCGGTCGTGGGAAACGATAATCACCGTCCCTTCAAATTTCCGGAGCGCCTCCTTCAGGATATCCTTGGTCCGCATATCCAGATGATTTGTCGGTTCGTCCAATATCAATAAATTGTAAGGCTCCAGTAACAAGCGTACCATAGCCAGACGGGTCCTTTCCCCTCCCGACAAAACTTCCACTTTTTTATCCACTTCTTCTCCCGAGAAAAGAAAAGCTCCCAAAATATCCCTTATTTTTTTCCGGATCTCCCCCACTGCTACACGATCTACAGTATCGAGTACCGTCAATTGAGCATCCAACATATCCGCTTGGTTCTGAGCGAAATAACCGATATTTACATGATGACCGATTTTCAACGCTCCTTCATAGGGAATCTCGTTCATAATCATTTTCACCAAAGTAGATTTTCCCTCTCCGTTTTTCCCTACAAAGGCGACTTTCTCCCCTCTTTTTATATCGATATCTACCTCTCTCAATACGTTCTTTTCGCCGTACGATTTACATAAATTCCTACCGGTCAATACGATATCTCCGGAACGGAGAGCCGGCTGAAAGCGGATATTGATCCGGGCGGCATCTTCTTCTTCTACCTCTATCCGTTCCAGTTTCTCCAACTGTTTGATGCGGGATTGCACCTGTACGGATTTAGTCGCCTTATAGCGGAAACGTTCAATAAATTCTTCGGTATCCTTTATCTGTTTCTGCTGATTCTGATAAGCTCTCCATTGCTGTTCCACCCGTTCTTTCCGAAGTTCGGTAAATTTGGTATAAGGAACTTTATAATCGTATACTTTACCCAGCGAAATCTCGATCGTTCGGGTAGTCACATTATCTAAAAAAGCCCGGTCGTGGGAAACTAACACCACTGCCCCGGAATATCCCTGTAAAAAAGATTCCAACCAGGAAATGGATTCAATATCCAAATGATTGGTCGGTTCGTCCAAAAGAAAAATATCAGGTTTAGCCAACAATATCTTAGCCAGTTCTATACGCATCCGCCATCCTCCGCTGAATTCTTCGCATTTACGCTCCATATCTTCAGCCGTAAAACCTAAACCTTTGAGGATAATTTCCACTTCTCCGTTGACATTCCCTTCTCCCCTCAGGGCCAATTGCTCCGTTTTTTCATGGATACGATCCAGAAAACGCATATACGAGTCAGACTCATAGTCTTCCCTTTCTGCTAATTGCCGATTCATCCGGTCGACTTCTTCCCGCAAATCCAGTAAATCACTGAAAGCCTTCTCGGCTTCTTTTCTCACCGTATTTCCGTCCTTATAAAGCATCGTCTGAGGCAGATACCCTATCCGAACGCCGGACGACATCGAAATACTCCCTTCTGAAGGCTGTTGCAATCCAGCCAACATCTTCAGCATAGTGGATTTTCCCGCTCCATTCCGGCCCGTTAACCCAATCCGATCCTTTTTATTAATCAAAAAAGACACAGAATCCAACAGATAAAAACCTCCGAAGACAACACTTACACCATTTACCGAAATCATAAAATACTGAAAATTGAAAATATACAAAGCAAATTCCGGTGCAAAGATAGGGAGTTTCTCCCGAAATCTACTTTATTTAGTCGTCCTTTTTTCCTTCATCCCAGGCAACAGCAAAAACTCCATGACTTTTGTCATATTTTTTATCCCAGAAATAGTTTTATATTTGTAAAAACATATCGTTAACATTTAATACCTATCAACTATGCCTAAAGGAGTATACAGATTACCCAACATTACTAACGAACCTATTAAAAGTTACGCTCCGGGTTCTCCCGAACGGAAAGCCTTAAAAGAAAAGTTAGCCGAAGTAAAAAATACGGTAGTGGATTTACCGATGATTATCGATGGAAAAGAAATCCGTACCGGTAAATTAATGGATATCCGTCCTCCCCACGAACATAAACATTTATTAGGGCATTATCATCAGGGAGATGCCTCCCATATACAAATGGCCATCCAAGCAGCCATGAAAGCAAAACCGGCTTGGGAAAAAATGAACTGGGAAAGCCGGGCAGCTATTTTCTTAAAAGCGGCAGAATTAATTGCCGGCCCTTATCGGCAGCTGATGAATGCCGTCACTATGCTCGGGCAATCTAAAAACGCTTTTCAGGCTGAAATTGACTGCGTTTGCGAGCTGGCCGATTTCTATCGGTTTAACGTAAAGAACATGTACGAAATTTATCATATGCAACCGAATTCTTCAGCCGGAATATGGGATCGCAATGTATGGCGACCGCTAGAAGGTTTCGTATTTGCCCTGACTCCGTTCAACTTTACTTCCATCGCGGGCAATTTACCGGGAGCTCCTGTATTAATGGGGAATGTATGCGTATGGAAGCCTTCTAAAACAGCTGTCTACTCTGCCCATTTAATCATGCAGATTTTAAAAGAAGCCGGATTGCCCGACGGGGTGATCAATCTGGTGTATTGTTCCGGACCGGTAGCTTCCGATGTTATCCTCAGCAATAAAGACTTCGCCGGTATTCATTTCACTGGTTCAACAGGAGTATTCAACAGTGTATGGACCAATATTGTAAAAAATATTAATCAATACCGGACTTATCCGCGTATCGTCGGGGAAACCGGAGGAAAAGATTATATTTTTGCCGATCCGACGGCTCCGGCCAAACAAGTAGCCACCGCTATGGTAAGAGGTGCTTTTGAATACCAGGGACAAAAATGTTCGGCAGCTTCCCGGGCTTATATTCCTTCCAATATCTGGCCGGAAGTACGCAAATATATAGAAGCCGATCTGGCCCAAATTAAAGTAGGAGGAGTGGAAGATTTTACAAATTTCGTAAACGCTGTCATCGATGAAGATTCTTTCGATAAACTGGCCAAAGCGATAGATAATGCACAAGCTTCCCCCGACGCAGAAGTAATCCTGGGCGGGAAGTATGATAAATCGGAAGGTTATTTCATTTATCCGACGGTTATCCTGGCCAAGAAACCGGATTACGTCACTATGCAGGAAGAATTATTCGGACCGGTATTGACCGTTTATGTGTACGAACCGGATAAGGTAGAAGAAACCCTCGATATTCTGGATCATACCTCCAGTTACGCGCTGACGGGAGCGATTTTCTCCCAGGACCGCGCCGCAATTGAAAGAATGACCGAGCGTCTGACCTATACTGCCGGTAATTTCTATATCAACGACAAACCAACCGGAGCAGTTGTAGACCAACAGCCTTTCGGCGGAGGAAGAGCTTCCGGTACAAACGATAAGGCCGGATCCGTTCTGAATTTATTGCGTTGGGTATCCCCGCAGGCGATTAAAGAAACGTTTGTGCCGGCTACAGATTATATGTATCCTAACTTTTTAGAAGATTAAAACGACTTTCAATAAAAGCAAAAATATCTTCAAATGTAAAAGAAACTTCCCCCCTATGGCGTATATCATAGGGGGGAATTTTTTAAAAACCAACGGGAAAAGAAGGATGTCTTCTCCCCCCCAGCTATTCTTTTTGATTTCAGATTTTTTTACCTTTGGCAGGTTAACAGATAAACTTTTAAATTCAGTCGTATGTATATCCGTTTTTTTCTCCTTTGCTTTTTTTTACTCAGTTATTTCGTAGGAAACAGTGCCGACATAAGTATTTTTCCTACCCCCCAAAAAGTGATATTCACCGGTAAGACATTCTCTTTAGAAGGGACTTTTTGGATAAAGGAAAAAAATACCGATCCTTATTTGCGACAATTGCTTTCGGAAATTCTTCCCCTTCAAAAAGAAAAGAAAGGCCGTTCTCCCCGAATCTATATCGGACAAATAAAGGATCCCCAAATCAAAAAATTCCGGGCACAAATTCCGGAAATCTCAGGAGGGTATTATTTATCTGTCCGCCCGGAAACTATTATCATTGCAGGATTTGATCAAAGAGGCCTCTTTTATGCACTGCAAACCTTACGGCAACTCCGCCAAGGCAACAGACTGGCGGAAGCCGACATTACCGATTTCCCTACAGTGCTTTACCGGGGTGTGGTAGAAGGATTTTACGGACAACCCTGGAGCCATGAAGACCGCCTCCGGCAACTTCGTTTCTACGGTAATTTCAAACTGAATACTTACATTTACGGTCCGAAAGACGATCCTTATCACAGTTCTCCGAATTGGAGAATTCCTTATCCGGAAAAGGAAGCCCGACAAATCAGTGCGCTTGTCGAAGAAGCAAAAGCCAATCAGGTGGATTTTATATGGGCGATTCATCCCGGTCAGGATATCCAATGGAACGACGCAGACCGTCAGGCTCTTTTAAAAAAATTTGAAGACATGTACCGACTGGGAGTACGTTCTTTCGCCGTATTTTTCGATGATATCTCGGGAGAGGGTACCGATCCGGTACGCCAGGCAGAATTGCTGAATTTCCTGCACGATCGTTTTGTGGCCGCCAAACCGGATGTAACACCTCTGATTATGTGTCCTACCGAATACAACAAAAGTTGGTCGAACCCCAAACCCGGCAGTTATCTGGATATTTTAGGAGAAAATCTCTACCCTTCCATTCTTGTCATGTGGACGGGCGACCGGGTCATTTCTGACATTACGGCTTCCGGTCTGGAAGAAGTTAATCAGCGAATCCGCCGTCCGGCTTATGTGTGGTGGAACTTTCCGGTAAACGATTATGTACGGGATCATCTTTTGATGGGACCGGCTTATGGACTAGATGCCTCGGCCGGAGAGAAGATGTCCGGGTTCGTCGCCAATCCCATGGAAAAAGCCGAAGCTTCCAAAATTGCTATTTTCGGAGTGGCCGATTATGCCTGGAACCCGGCAAAATACGACTCCGAAAAAGCCTGGGAAAAAGCCATACAGGTATTGATGCCTAACGCTTCCGAAGCATTACATACATTTGCTGCCCATAATTCCGATCTGGGACCTAATGGTCACAAATACAGAAGGGAAGAGTCAGTAAATATAAATCCGGAAATCCGGAAATTTCTGACAGCTTTCCGAAAAGGAGATATGCCAGCGGAATCCCTTTCCAAAATCCGGACGGAATACCAAAAAATTCTCACAGCTTGTACGCAGCTTTCAACTACACCCGAAAATCCGGACTTGATACGGGAAATATCCCCCTGGTTAATGCAGTTCGAAGTCCTGGGAAAAGCGGGACTGGCTGCCACAGAACTGGCTGCACTCTCTCCCCGACAAGAGCTTTGCAGGTATTGGGACACTTACAGTGCTTTGATCGGGTACGAGAACGAACGCCTCCGCATCGACAAAAGTTACAATCAAAATCCCTATCAACCGGGCATAAAGACCGGTTCTCTCGTCATGCAACCCTTTATAGATAGTGTTCGTCTCCTCAGTGAACAACTATTCTGGAAAGAAGAAACTGAACCGGCACCCAAGGAGGCCTCTGTCCCCCGGCTCTACACAAATATTGAACAAATAAAAAGTCTGCCTTTGCAAAAAGACAGCAACAGGATTTCTCTGACCCCTATGCTGGAGGTGATTCGAATAGCTCCTCAGCAATACCTGGGTATAGCATTTCCCTATCCCATGCACTCTGCTCAATTAGAAGCCAATCTGAATGCTTCCGTTTCAAAATGGGGACGCCTGGAAATCTCGGCAAACGGATCGGACTGGATACCCTGTCGGGTCACCCCCCAAGGGACAGTATTTACGGCAGCTTTACCCGACAGTATTCCCTTTCAATACGTTCGCTTTATAAATTTCGGCCCTGCACAAAAAGAAATTTACCTGAAAAAATACAGCCTTTCTTCCCCTCAATTGTCGGAATTAAAAAACAGTGTCGCTTTCCTATCGGACAAGCAATTACAAACCGCCTGCATTTTAATGCCTGCACAAAGTGCCGTTATCGAAAATCCGCACAAAGGCGTCAATAAGCGCTACTGCTTACTGACAATTTTACCCCCGCAGGCGGCTCTGGAAATAAAAGGGAAAACCAAAGACAATCAGTTCCCTTTCCTGGGTACAGCCGATAAAAATTGCTATACCTTTGAGTGCCCGGCGGAAATTGAAGAAATTCATATCTCCAATCCCACTCAACAGCCGATTTCCCTTTACGAACTCCTAGAGAAATAAAAAGAAGTAAAATATTCCACAAACCAAGAAACGGGATACAACAAAAGAACTTTTTCGGTCGGAAAACGTACAATTTTTTAAAACAAGGTTGTTCAAAAGCACTTTTTTGCCCTCCCTCTTTTTATCCAGGTTTCTACCGAAATCACGAGTAAAGGGAAAAAACAACAAAGGGGAAACCGATACAACAACCTGATATTTAAAACGGAATGTTTTAATTATGAAAAAATCATACATACTTGTTTTATTGGCTTTGTTGCCCTTATGGACAATGGGAAAAGGAATCTTGATAAAGAATGTGGTTATTTTTGACGGGAAAAGTCCTGAAACAATCACTGGAAATATATGGATAGCGGAAAATAAAATCCAGAAAATATCGGCCGAGCCGATAAATGCAGGAGAAGATGTGGAAGTAATCGACGGGCATGGAAAATTCCTGATGCCCGGATTGATTGACGCTCATTGGCACGCTTATTTAGCAGCCAATACAATGGTCGATTTGTTGACGGCTCATGCTTCTTATACCCAATTAAGAGCCGGACAAGAAGCCGGAAAAACTCTTTTGAGGGGATTTACAACGATACGGGATGCCGGAGGACCGGTATTCGGCCTGAAACGGGCCATTGACGAAGGAGTGATAACAGGACCGCGTATTTATCCCAGCGGCGCCATTATCTCGGAAACAGGAGGACATGGAGATTTCAGAATGGTATATGACCTCCCGCAACCTTTCGATTGCTGCGGACTGACCCATACGGAAAAAATCGGAGCGGCATTAATAGCCGACGGAGTAGATGCCGTGACAGTAGCTGCCCGTAACAATCTGCGTCTGGGAGCCAGTCAGATCAAATTAATGGCCGGAGGAGGTGTTTCTTCTTTATACGACCAACTGGAAGATGTACAGTATTTCGAAGACGAATTGCATGCGGCCGTTATGGCCGCCAATGATGCCGGAACTTATGTGATGGTACACGTTTATGTACCCGAGGCAATCCGGCGGGCAATCCAGGCAGGCGTGAAGAGCATAGAACACGGGCAGCTGATAGACGAACCGACAATGAAGCTCATTGCCGAAAAAGGCGTATGGCTGTCTATGCAGCCTTTTATAGGGGAGGGAAACAACCATTATTCCACTCCCGAACAACAAGCAAAGCACGAACTGGTGGTACAGGGTACAGAAAATGCATATACACTGGCCAAAAAATATGGCGTAAAACTGGCCTGGGGTACCGACTTATTGTTTAGCCCGTCCAATGCCCGGAATCAAAATTTGAATATCGAAAAAATGACCCGCTGGTTTTCCAATTACGAAATCCTGAAAATGATTACTCACGACAATGCGGAATTACTGGCCTTATCCGGTCGCCGCAATCCTTACCCCGGTACATTGGGCGTTATCGAAGAAGGAGCTTTGGCAGATCTGATCGTAGTAGACGGGAATGCATTGGAAGACATAAAAGTACTGACCGACCCGGAGAAAAATATGCTATTGATTATGAAAAACGGGAAAGTATACAAAAATAATCTCTAAAACAATCCGACGAATCATTCGACAGCCTTTATAGAGCTTGTGATCCGCCGGATTATTTTATATAACACCTATCTATACTCTTTTTCCCTTATCAACGACACATCTTATACACCTCACAACCGGTCAATAGAAATGCTCCGACCCCGTACACTTCTGTCATTTCCCGGCTCACCTTTTTCGGATCTGCCCCAATAGGCTGCACATATCCCAATTTACCGTCCTCTTCTACAGCTGATACCAAAGCTTGCCAGCCTTTTTCCACTACAGGACGAAATTTTTCACTCGGCAATATACCCTGATTGATTCCATAAGCCAAAGCATATACAAAAAAACCGGTACTACTAGTTTCCGGAGCCGGATAGCTTTCAGGATCCAGCAGACTGGCCCGCCAAAATCCATCTGCCTGTTGTAAAGCGGCAATCCGCTCCGCCATCCGGACAAACAAATCTTCGTAAAAACTTCTGTACTTACTTTTTTGAGGCAGTTGCTCCAATAATTGACAAAGGCCTCCCATTACCCAACCATTCCCCCGTCCCCAAAATACCTTGGCTCCGTTTGCTTCTTGTTGTCCCAGATAACGGCGATCCCGGTAAAACAAATCTTCTTCTTCGTCAAACAATTGTTCATAAGTCGCCTTAAATTCCCGTTCCATAAACCGAATGTATTTTTTATCTCCGGTCATTGCATACAAACGGGCATACACTGCCGGCGCCATAAACAAGGCATCACACCAAGTCCAACGCTCCAAGGTTTCCGGTCGACGGTAATCCAAGTCAAAAGATCCCCGGGAAGGATGAGCAATAACCCAATCGGTTCGGGCCAGAGTAGGCTGAATCATACCCTCTTTACCGTACTTTTTATACATATCCAGGTATAACTGACTTACGGCAATATCGTCGGCATGATACATTCTCCCTCCCGGCTGCCAATAATTACGATTCCCGATCTTTCTCAGCCATTTAAAATAAGTGGTGTCGCCCTTCTCCTCAGCCAACGATGCCCACTGAAACATTCCCAGATACAGAGCTGCATTCGTCCAATCTGTACGCCGGTGTTTTACTTCTTCAAAATGTCCGATCTGCCAATCTGCCACTTGTTTCATTACCCGGGTTACCTCCTCCGGAGTCCAGCCAGCAGAATAACCCTCTCCTCGAAGAGACAAGCTGATTCCGACAAACAGACAAACAATACTGATTCCTTTTTTCATAACTTATATTACCATTTTTAACTACACTTTCGGGGCCACATAATTTCCGACAGAATCCCCCTCTTTTAATTTCAAACGGATCACATACGGGAAACCGTCCTTTACTTCCGGGGCCGGAATCACAAACTCATTTTTCGTACTTTTCTCCGGTTTTAATTCCATCCCTTCCTTTCCCAGCACTACACAATTTTCGATGACAGACCCCGTAGGTAATACTACTTTCAACATTCCGGACACCGGTTGATAGCACACGACCATATATACAAAACCGTTATCCCGATGCCGAGTATAATACCCCCATTTCTGCGGTTTTAAAGGAGCCTGTACACATCCATAAATCGCTTCTCCGTTAAGCTGCATCCATTTCCCCACCTTACGGGCCATTTGCTTTTCTTCCTCCCGAAGACTTCCGTCCCCTTTGGGTCCGAAATTCAACACAAAATTTCCGTTCATAGAAGTTGCCGCTGCCAGCATCTCTATAATTTCTGTAGCACTTTTAATATGTCCCCGCCAATCAGCCTGATAGCCCCACTGATTTTCGGGTATTGTCATGACACATTCCCAATCGTTTTGCGGCGCTTTTTCCGGTAAACTCCGTTCCCAGCCCTGTTCGTAGTCTCCCATCAATTTCCCGTTCGTATCAAAATGCCGGGCTCCTTTTTCATCTACTCTCAGGCGGCTCCCACAAATAATACCGGGATTCAGACGATGCATCAACTGCTCGATATCCCAGGTTATCTTCCCGAATTTCACTACCGATTTATCCCAGGTTCCATCAAACCAAAATCCTTTTACCTCCGGATAGCGGGTCATCAATTCCGTAATCTGTTTATTCATAAAATCACAGTAACGGAAAAAAGCAAGACTATCTTCTACAGTTTCTACGCGGGAACGCCAATCGGGATGATTCCAATCGATAATGGAATAATAGAAATATACATCTATTCCCTCCTGGGTATAAGCATCCACATACTCCTTCAATAAATCACGACCGAAAGGGGTACGACTTACATCATAATCCGTATATTCACTGGGCCACAAACAAAACCCTTCGTGATGTTTGGTAGTGATGACCGAATATTTCACTCCCATCTCTTTTGCAATCCGGGCCCATTCCCGGGCGTCAAATTCAGGCAAAACAAACTGCCGTGTCAGCGCTTCGTAATCCTCGTCGGAAATACGGGCATTGCCCTTTATCCACTCTGCAGCCCCTTCCACATATTTCCCATTCCAATGTCCCCCAGCCAAAGAATACAGTCCGAAATGAATAAACTGCCCGAAACGGTTCTCTCTCCAACGCTGCATAGCGGCATCGGTTCGTTTCCCTTCCCGGCTGGCTCCATATTTCAACGGGATTTGTGCTATAAGCTGCCCGGACACCAGAAGACACAGGCTAAAAAAAACAGCGGATAATACCAATTTACGTCTCATTTTTTTCTATTTAATTAAAACCCCCAATGTTCTGTATTCTTATCCAAAGGAACAGCTTCTCCGGCTTTTCGTTCCCGGGTATAGTTCCACTCAATCTGATCTGTATGTGTTTTATCCCCCTGCTGTACAATCGCCTCCAGGACATTTTTTCCTTTGTTAAGACGGACATTTTCAAAAATAAAATGAACATCGGTATATCCCTGACGGGCAGGAGATTGTCGTATACCGTTCACATATAAATCCGGTCGGCCCACATTGGAATATACCGTCACTTCCGTCTGTTGTTTTTCCCTTTCTTTTAAGCGACGCTGGGTGATATAAACGACAGGTTCTTTACTCCAATTCGCCTTATACCAGTAATAAGCATCCTTCTTTACCTGACGGTCGAAAGTGATTAAACCTTTCATATTGCGGGCTTCCACCCCGCCTCTCTTCCACATCGGCACAGCAAAATCAAACATATTCCACAGATAGGAAGCGATAATATACGGATGCTGGGCGATAATCCCCCATTGATATTCATGCGTTTTTGTCTGAAATGTCTCGGGATAGAACGCTTTGGTCCAGTCCAGCGATTCCTCTATATATTCCGTCTGATGAGCGATATTGGCGTCTGCCCCGTATTCCGTAAGCATCAGCTTATAATCCGGGAAACGGGTTTCCAGATCTTCTATCCACGGCTGAATAGCTTGTATATTTTTCTCATACCACCCGAAATAACGGTTCATTCCCTGTATATCGGCATTTCGATTTACCGGATGTTCCATATGCCCGTATCCGTTTACGGAAACCGTATACCGGTCAGGGTCTTCCGTCTTAGCGACATCGTGCAATTGCCGGGTCAAAGCAGCCGTGTATGCAGTAGGAGCATACACTTCATTGTGTAAACCCCAGACATAAATAGAGGGATGATTAAAACTCTGGCGAATCAGTTCCCTCAGTTGTTCTTTCGCATTCGGCCCTTCCTGTGTACTTACCCGATTCACGAAAGGAATTTCGGCCCAGACAATCAACCCCAAAC
This sequence comes from Odoribacter laneus YIT 12061, assembly GCF_000243215.1. Classification (GTDB taxonomy): domain Bacteria; phylum Bacteroidota; class Bacteroidia; order Bacteroidales; family Marinifilaceae; genus Culturomica; species Culturomica lanea. The sequence continues at coordinate 1,910,256 of NZ_JH594596.1, forward strand.
TATCGCAACGGGAATAAAAGTAATCCGATTGCTGGTAATGGGCCAGACGAATAGTCGTAGCGCCGATGTCCAGGATAGCCGCCAAATCCGCATCGTGTTGTTCGCGCCCTAAAGCACTTCCCAATCCCCACCAATCCTGGTGACGTGTCACTCCATACATGGGGTATTTTTCTCCATTCAGGTAAAATCCTTTCCCGGCGATTATTTCATATTTCCGGAATCCCAGCGGCTGAATCACTTCGTCCCAGATTTGTCCCTCCCGTTTCAAACGGGTTACCACCTTGTATAAATACGGATCCGGACGTCCCTGCCACAAATGAGGTCTCTTTATCCGGAACTGTTGCCTAAACTCCTGTGTTCCCTGAGGGAGTACGATTATTTCTTCTCTCTGTAGCTTACATACCTTTCCTTCAGCATCGTATACGGCATTCTCCAATTCCATCCGGCAAACGGTTCCCAGACGATTCTCTATTTTCACTTTTATTCCCACCTCTGCCTGCCGGGCCGAAACATTTTTCTGAGTAATGTACACTCCAGGGGAAGCATAATCCGTTACAGCAATATGGACTGGTTCCGTTATAACCAACCAAACGGGACGATAAATTCCGCCATATACTCCGAAAAGACTGTGATTGACAGGGATTACATCGGGACGGGAACTATTATCTACCCGGACCAGAATTTCATTTTCCTCTCCGGATTTTAACAAAGCTGTCAGATCAAAAGCACAAGCCGAATAACCGCCCAAGTGATTCCCTGCATACTCCCCGTTTACATATATCTCCGCCACTTGTCCGATTCCCTCAAAACGCAGAAATATGTTCTTTCCTTTCCAATCGGGGGATACAGACAGCCGTTTGCGGTAATAAGCCGGACCGGCGTAAAAATTATTATGTTGCTCCTGCATATCCCGGGCATTCCACGTATGCGGCAACTGCACTTCTTTCCAACCCTTTTCCCAAACAGCCTGCCATTTTACAGGATCTTCCGGAAAGGGACCTCTTTTAAATTGCCAGTTGTCATTAAAGGCCTTTATTGTCCGTCCTTCCGCCTGTACACCGACAGTCACTACAATCCCTAACCAAAATAACAATACCTTTTTCCACATAATTCTGCATTTTATTACTGTTTATATTTCTTCCCGTCTTCTCCTTTCGCTTCTCAGGAATTAAAAAAATATCCTTTTGCATTCCAATAACAGATATTTTCCGTCATCTGCCCGATAAAATCAAAAGCCTCCCGGGGCAATAATCCCTTTTGGATATCGTTTCCCAACATATTACACAAAATACGCCGGAAATATTCATGCCGGGGAAAAGACAAAAAACTACGGGAATCTGTGAGCATACCGACAAAACGACTCAGCAATCCTCCGTTAGAAAGTACATTCAATTGCCGGATTATCCCGTCCAGCTGATCGAGAAACCACCAAGCAGCACCGTACTGCATTTTTCCAATCTCCGATCCGTCGTTAAAATTATAAGCCATTGACATCATGACTTCGGCATCCTTCGGATTCAAATGATAAAGAATCGTACGGGTAAGTTTTCCTGCTGCATCCAGCCGGCCGAAAAACTTAGACAAAGCCTCTGCCATAGGCCGATCAGTTATCGAATCGCATCCGATATCAGCCCCCAACAATTGATACAAACGGATGTTGTTATTCCGGATAGCTCCTATGTGAAATTGTTGTGCCCATCCCATACGGTAATTCTGTACAGCCAAATGGTACAACATCCCCGTCTGAAATATCTCTATTTCTTCTGTAGTCAAATGCTGATTTTTCAAAAGCTTATCGAATAAACATTCCAAAGCGCTTTCGCTGAAATCAGCTCCGGGAAAAGCGTATAAACCGTGATCTGAAAGCCGGCATCCCAGTTGGTGAAAATAGCGCTGCCGCCGGTCAACAGCTTCCAGCAAGTCCGGCCAATGCCGGATTTCCATATCCGCTGCTGCTCCCAACTTTTCCAAATATTGTCGGTAAACAAGACCGTCCTCTACTGCCATAAGTTTATCCGGACGCCAAGCCGGTAACACTTTTACCCCGAAAGGAGTAGTTGCTATCTGACGGTGAAATTCCAGATTGTCGGCAGGATCATCCGTTGTACACACTATTTCGACATTCATCCGCTGTAACAAATGCCTTACCGAAAATTCCTTTTCCTTCAACAATGCATTACAGCGACGGTAAATCGCTTCCCCGTTCTCTTTTGTCAGTAACTCCTCTATTCCGAAATAACGCTTTAACTCCAACTGACTCCAATGGTACAGAGGATTCCGCATCGCATAAGGCAATGTCTCTGCCCATTTCATAAATTTTGCCAAATCCTCCCCCTTGCCTGTAACATACTCTTCCTCTATTCCATTGGCCCGCATCAAACGCCATTTGTAATGGTCGCTACCCAGCCATAATTCCGTTATGGAAGAAAATTGACGGTCCTCCGCAATATACTGCGGATTCAAATGATTATGGTAATCAATAATCGGTAAAGCAGTTGCATGCTTTTGAAAAAGCTCTTCCGCAAACTCATTTTCAAGTAAAAAATGCTCGTCTATAAACATAATCTCCTTATTACAGATATCCAAGTGTACGGGCTATGCCCCATTCCAAGCCTCTTATTTCCGCTAAACCTCTCAGGCGACCGATGGCAGAATACCCCGGATAAGTCTTTTTCTTTAAATCATCCAGCATCTGATGTCCGTGGTCGGGACGCATAGGCAAACCTTCTTTCCGCCGGTTCATCACCTCAACCAAGTTCCGGACAATAGCATACATATCAATACTACCTTCCAAATGATAAGCCTCGTAAAAATTTCCCCACTCATCGCGCTGCGTACTCCTTAAGTGTACAAAATAAATCCGATCTCCCAACTCTTTTGCCATAACCGGCAAATCATTGTCTGCCCGCACACTGAAAGAACCGGTGCAAAAGCACAAACCATTCGACCGATTGGGCACGGCCTCTACCAAACGTTCAAAATCAGCCCGGGTACTTAAAATCCGGGGCAATCCCAATAACTTATAAGGAGGATCATCGGGATGAATGGCTAAACGTATCCCTACTTCGTCAGCTACAGGAGCTACCTCCTCTAAAAATCCGATCAGATTCTGCCGCAATTGTTCTTCCCCTATATTTTTATACAAAGCCAATCCTTCGCGGATAGCTTCCTCCGTAAAACTTTCATCCGCTCCCGGCAATCCCATCAATATACTCTCCATCAACACCTGTTTTTCCTTTTCCGTCATTTGAGCATACCGGATTTTCGCCCGTTCTACCTCTTCCGGCGTATAATCCCGTTCTGCATTCTCCCGCTTCAACATATACAGGTCAAAAGCCACAAAAGCAGCCCTTTCAAACCGGAGCGCCCGGGAACCATCCTCTGTTTCATATACGACAGAGGTACGGGTCCAATCCAAAACAGGCATAAAATTATAAGTCACTACTTTTATCCCACATTCTGCCAGGTTACGGATACTTTGTTTGTAATTTTCGATATGCTTTTCATAACCGGATGCCCGTGTTTTGATCTCCTCGCTGACCGGTAAACTCTCTACGACAGTCCAATGTAAACCGGCTGTCGCTATCATTTCTTTCCGTTTCCGGATTTCCTCTACCGGCCACGCTTCTCCCGGAACAATATGATGAAGGGCACTCACAACACCCGTTGCTCCTGCCTGACGTATATCTGCCAAACTGACTATATCATTCGGTCCATACCACCGAAAACTCTGCTCAAATCGATAAGTATTCATTTTCCATTTAATAATTTTAAAAAATCTTACTCTCTCAGACTCCGCTGAATATACTGAATCCCCCATCTACCGGTAATATAGTTCCCGTCATAAAAGAGGAATCATCGCTTGCCAAAAAGACAACCGCTCCGTTCAGTTCTTCCGCTTTTCCCAACCGCCCGAAAGGAGTAGCCCGGATGACGTCTTTTGCCCTTTCTGAATAAGAACCATCCGGTTGAGTCATCAAAGTCCTGTTTTGTTCTGTAATAAAAAAACCGGGAGCAATTGCATTGACCCGGATACCTTCTCCGAATTTCCGGGCAAACTCTACAGCCACCCATTTGGTAAAATTATCGATACCGGCTTTGGCCGACGAATAACCGACCACCCGGGTGACAACCGATTGCGCGGTCATGGAAGAAATATTGATAATAGATCCTTTCTTCTGCCGGGCCATCTGAGCTCCAAAAACCAATGTCGGAATAACAGTTCCCTTTAAGTTGAGGTCGAATACTTGCTGATAAGCATCTATATCCATATCCAAGATCGTCTGCCCGGGAGCAATCGTCGCCCCTGTCTTATTACCTCCCGCTGCATTAATCAGAATATCCACCCGCCCCCATAACTGCACAACTGCCGCACAAACCCGTTCTACTTCAGCCTTGTTTAAAACATCCGCTTTCCCAAAATAAGCCTCCGTCCCCAAAGCCTTCAATTCTTCCACTAATTTTTCTCCTTTTTCTGCCTGCCTTCCCAAAATAACAATCTTGGCTCCCTGACGGGCCAGACAACGGGCCATAGAGGACCCCAGCACCCCATAACCACCCGTTATAACAGCAATCCGGTCTTTTACATCAAACATCATCTTCTTTTTTTATAAACCGATTCCCCTAGAAACCAAATACATGAGGTATCCATAAGCTAATCTGAGGAATATAAGTAACCAACATTAAAACAATAAACATAGCCACAAATATCGGTACCAGTGGCTTCAATACATTTTCAATCCGGACTTTTGCCACACTACATCCGATAAACAATACCGAACCGACCGGAGGGGTACACAATCCAACGCTCAAGTTAACCACCATCATCACCCCGAAATGAATCGGATCCATTCCAAACTGAGTGACAATCGGTAAAAATATCGGTGTAAATATCAAAATAGCAGGTGTCATATCCATAAACATCCCCACTACTAACAAAAGTAAATTGATAATCAACAGGATAATTATCGGGTTATGACTTAATTCCAACAACCCGTGACTCACTGTCTGGGGAATATTTTCATACGACATAATCCACGACAAGCCGGTACAAGTCGCCACCAACAATAATACAATAGCCGTCGTCTTTACCGACAACAGCAGTATTTCCGGCAAATCTTTCCATTTTATTTGCCTATAGATAAACGATAAGATTAAAGCGTACAATACAGCTATAGCCGATGCTTCCGTAGCCGTGAATATACCGGCAATAATCCCACCGATTACAATGACCAGCATAAATAAGCTTGGAATAGCTTCTGCGAAGACTTTTAAGGCTTGCCGGAAAGGTACTTTCTGACCTACGGGATACTTTTTCCGATAAGCCACCCAGCCAGCCACCAACATAATGGCAATGCCTGTCAATATTCCGGGAAGATATCCGGCCAAAAACAAAGCCGAAATAGAAGCTCCCCCACTCGCCAAAGAATAAACGATCAACACATTACTGGGAGGAATGGACAATCCCGTGGTAGCAGAAGAAATATTAACCGCAGCACTGAAATTTTCATCGTAACCGGCCTTCTTCATTTCTTTCCCCATAATACTCCCGATAGCTGAAGCTGAAGCGGCTGCCGAACCGGAAATAGCCCCGAACAACATATTAGCCATTACCGTTACAAAAGCCAGTCCCCCCGGCAAAGGCCCCACCAAAACTTTCGCAAAATTTACCAGCCTCAAAGCAATCCCTCCGCTATTCATAATATTCCCCGCCAATACAAAAAACGGGATTGCCAACAACGTAAAACTATCCAGGCCGGAAGCCATCGTCATGGCATAAGTCGTAAAAGCCGGCAAGGAATCGATACTCACCAGCATGGTCAATATCCCCGAGATTCCAATACTATAAGCTACCGGAACTCCTATTCCCAATAATAAGAAAAAACTTATTACTAATACTAAAATACCTGTAATATCCATAATTTCCAAAACCAAAAGGACACACCCCTCTTAACGGCCCCTGCTATATTTCACTAAATTATCTATTTCATAATACAGGATCAACCCTCCGCTCAAAGGCAAAACCGCATAGACATACCCCATATTTAACTCTAATGAAGCAGAGGTAACTTCCAATATAAACCGGGTATACATCAACCAGGCTCCTCCGACGACCATTACAGTCAAAGCAAACAAAAGCGTAAATACAGAAATCAGCATTTCCAATACCCTGCGGGTCTTTGCCCCCGATTTATGCAAAAGGATATCGATAGCCAGGTGTTCTTTCTGTCCGCTGACATAAGCCGCCCCTAACAATCCCACCCAGATCAGTAAATAACCGGCACATTCGTCCGTATAAGAACTGGGATTAATCAATACATAACGGCTGAAAACCTGCCACAGTACATCCAACACCAATACAGCCATCAGAAAAACCAACAGATTTCCCAATATTTTATCAATTGTCTTCCGAAGCATTATTTCTTATTTTCTGTTTGTAACACAACTGTATCCGAGATCGCATCGATCCGTTGAATCATCCGGTAAACCCGTTCATTGTCCCGGAACATTTCCCGCATAGAAGCTACTTTTTCTACAAAAGGTTTTTTATCCGGGAAATAGATTTCTACCCCATTTTTACGGGCCGTCTCCAAGGCTTCCTTCTCCTGCCGGGCCCACAACTCCCGTTGATAAACCACGGCTTCTCCCACGGCCTGCCTCAACCACTGCTGTTCCTGCCGACTCAATTTATCCCACACCACTTTACTGATAATCAAAACGTCCGGTAACATCGTATGCTCGTTAACAGTAAAATATTTAGATATCTCGTGATGATGAGAAGTCACAAAAGAAGGCAGATTATTTTCAGCACCGTCCACCACTCCACTCTGTAAAGCCGTATACAATTCCGGCCAGGAAATAGGAGTAGCCGATCCGCCAAAAGCTTGCATCATGGCCACAGCAACCGGACTCTTCATGACCCGGATTTTCATCCCTCTCAAATCTTCCGGCTGCAAAACCGGTTTTTTCATCGTATAAAAACTCCGGGCCCCCGCATCAAAATAACCCAATCCCCGGAAAAGATATTTCTCGGTACTGGTCTGCAATTCCTTTCCGACCTCCCCTTCCAGTACCCGGAAAAGATGAGCTTTGGATCTGAAAATATAAGGGATACCGAATACTTTATACTCTTCTACAAATCCTTCCAAAGAAGCTGTAGAAACTTTGGCCATCGCCAGACTTCCAATCTGTACCAGCTCAATATTCTGGGTTTCAGAACCCAATTGCGCACCGGGATAGATATCCACCCGCATCTTTCCTCCGGAAATTTCCAGCAACCGATCGGCCATATACACCATTCCTTTATGCAGAGAATGGGTCTGATCCAAACCATGGGCCAGTTTCAACACCCGGACTTTTGCTCCGCCGGAAGTGCAAGCAGCGAATACGATTGCACAGACAACAATTCCGATACAACTAACACACCTGAGTTTCATTGTTATTTTTTTAGCTGAGTTCTCACCTTCCGCAAAATAGCATAACAATTCTGGACAAAAACGGTTAATTCCTCCCAATTACCGGACTGAATGTTAGATTTCGGAAACAAGTTTGAGCCCATCCCGACGCAAGTCACACCGGCTTTAAACCAGGCTTCCAGATTTTCCTCCGTCGGTTCGACCCCACCCGTCGGCATAATACTGGTCCAGGGACAAGGTCCCTTAATAGCCTTGACAAAAGCAGGTCCCCCGACAGCCGCCCCCGGAAATATTTTCACAATTTCGGCACCCAGTTCTTCCGCCCTACCGATCTCACTCAACGAACCGCACCCGGGACTCCACAACACTTTCCGACGGTTACACACCTTCGCTATCTCTTCATTTAACAAGGGAGATACGACAAAATTAGTTCCCAACTGCAGATATAAAGCCGCCGTTGCCGCATCCACAACCGAGCCTACACCCAAAATCATTTCCGGCAATTCCTGTGTTGCCCATTTATTCAACTCCCCGAACAACTCGTGGGCAAAATCCCCCCGGTTGGTAAATTCAAAAACCCGGGCTCCTGCTGCATAAGCGACCCGTATTACTTCCTTACAGACCTGAATATCTGCATGATAAAATACCGGAATAATTCCACATTCCGACATTTTTAAAGCCACTTCTATTCTCGTAAATCTTGCCATTTGCCTTATTGTTTACCGGGCTACTCTCCCGGAAGTATCTCCCTGCATCAATTTCTCTACTTCTTCCACCGTCACCCGGTTAAAATCTCCGTAAATCGTATGTTTCAAACAAGAAGCTGCCACAGCATACTCCAATGCCCGCTGATCTTCTCCGGTATAAGTCAGCAAACCGTATATCAAGCCTCCCATAAAGGCATCTCCCCCTCCGACCCGGTCTACAATATGCGTAATATCATACCGACTGGAAACATAGAGTTTTTCACCATCGTAAAGCACCCCTCCCCAAGTATTATGATTGGCGTTTACCGATCCCCTCAGGGTAATAACGATCTTTTGGGCTCGGGGAAAACGTGCTTTCAATTGTTTACATACCGACTCAAATTCAGCAGCATTGACTTCGCCTGCCGTAGCCGTAGCGTCAAATCCTTCCGGCTTTATGCCGAATACTTTCTCGGCATCCTCTTCATTCCCCAAAATCACATCGCAACCGTCCACTAAAGCAGGCATAACTTCAGCAGCTTTTTTTCCGTATTTCCATAAATTCTTGCGGTAATTCAAATCGCAGGAAACCGTCAACCCCATCTTCCGGGCCATTTGTATCGCTTCCAGGCAAGCCTCTGCCGCTCCCTGCGACAAAGCCGGAGTAATACCGGTCCAATGAAACCAACTCGCCCCGTCAAACACCTTTTCCCAATCCACCATCCCCCGGCCGATCTCAGATATTGCAGAATGCGCCCTGTCGTATATCACTTTACTTCCCCGGGCTACTGCTCCTGTTTCCAGAAAATAAATCCCCATCCGTTCTCCGCCGAACAAAATATGAGTGGTTCCGACGCCGAACTTCCGTAAATCCATGACGCAAGCTTTCGCAATATCGTTCTCCGGTAAACGGGTTACAAACTCCACCGGTATCCCATAGTTGGCCAACGATACCGCAACATTGGCTTCTCCCCCGCCAAACGTAGCCGTATATTCTTCCGTTTGCGTAAACCGCAAATACCCGGGAGTAGCCAGCCGTAACATGATCTCACCAAAAGTAATTACTTTATTATTCATTTTTATCTCTTTTCTTCTGTATTAAAACAATTGCTTTAGTCGTCTGTTTTCTACTCCTATTCCATACTTACCTGTAAAGGATGAAGCCTTTTTTCTCTCTCTTGTTCCAGCATTTTAAGCCAGCTTTCAGGAGATTCCACTCCTCCCTTACTCCAACCGGATCCCATGTAATATACAAAAGATTCCCCGACCGGATAATCTACCCGTCCGAGTAAATGTCCTCCCCTCTCCACAATTTCCTTTGCCGGCTGCAAAAAAATAACTCCGACAGCCAAGTGACCGTTATTATCTCCGTTATCATTGTTCTGAGGTTCCCAATACCCCATCAGTCCTTTCTCCGCTTCCTTCCATATCTGTCCGGGCTCGGGACGGACAACAATTCCGGCAACAACCTCCAGGCTATCTTTTATCCCGGTATACCGCTCTTCTATCCGGTTAAACCGACTATTGGCATCCAAAGCGATCGTACGGGTTTCCGTTATCTCTTCCTTTCCTACCTGAAAAGGAGCATAGTCCAAGCGGAAACTAATCCGAATCGGCCCATTATCTAACGTCTGCTGATGGATATAATTATTTCCCAGCACAATTTTCCCGTCCCGATAGGGAGCCAAGGCTCCTGCTCCCAATGTACGACCGACTTTATAACAATCCATCCCCTTTCCACGATCCTTGTGGTAATCACCGGTCCTGTACCATTCGTCAATTAACAATTCACCGGTCTTTTTCACCCATACGTCAATACCATTACTGATCTCTCCTGTCGCTTCCAAAGCAGGTCCGTACATGCGATGTCCCACTAAATTATTCTCCCAGGCATAATCGTCCATACGCTCCGGTACAAAACGTCCGTAAGCTTCCGGCCTATAGGCTTGCGGATGTCCCAAAACAAGCCGGTAAACGGCTTCCGCATCTGAGGGAACATCGGTTTGAAAAATCAGAGACTGAGGCTGTTTTTCTCCCTTGAAAAGAACCTGCGAAGGGATTTCCTCTCCCGCAGCATTCAAAACGAGAATAGTCGAATCCGTCACCCCTTTCAATTTTTTTTGCAACTCCGCCCACCCGATTTCAACTGTTTCCTTTTGCCGGTCCCAAGAGAGAGGATTCCGTACGGTCACCCGAACCTCCAATTTCTCCCCACAGCCTATTGCCAAACAAAACAACAAAGCTCCTACGATACATTTATTCATAACTTAACGATTTACGCATTTTACTTAATCTTCATTGGCAGCCTTTCCCAAAGAAGCCAAAATTCCCCCGTCCACATACACAACCTGTCCCGTCACGAAATCCGAAGCCGGAGAAGCCAGAAAAATAGCCGTACCTGCCAAATCCTCCGGATTTCCCCACCTTCCGGCAGGAGTACGCTTCAGAATAAATTCATGGAAAGGATGCCCGTTTACCCGAATCGGTGCCGTCTGAGAGGTAGCAAAATACCCCGGTCCTATACCATTCACCTGTATGTGATAACGCGCCCATTCCGTAGCCAGATTCCTGGTCAACATTTTCAATCCCCCTTTTGCAGCAGCATAAGCACTCACCGTATCTCTTCCCACCTCACTCATCATAGAGCACATATTAATAATTTTTCCACCTCCTCTTTCTTTCATACCTTTCGCGACGATTTTAGACATTAAGAAAGGTCCCGTCAAGTCGGTACAAATCACTTGCTGCCAATCCGTCAAAGACATTTCCAAAGCCGGTATCCGTTTGATAATTCCGGCATTATTGACCAAGATATCAATGGGCCCGACTTCTCTCTCTATCTTAGAAACATATTCCGTTACCTGTTGTTCATTCGTTACATCAAATAGATAAGCATGAGCGTGAATCCCCTGCTTGGCATATTCCTTTACTGCCTCCGCCAATTTTTCGGCAGAAGACGCTCCGTTAATAACCAAAGTAGCCCCAGCCTGAGCCAAAGCCGTAGCCACAGCCATTCCCAGCCCGTGCGAACTACCAGTTACCAATGCAACCTTACCGCTTAGATTGAACAATTCCAAACCTTTCATTCTCTTTTATTTTAAACAGATTTGATTACAACTCTTTCCCTTGCTTTACAGCAATTTTCTATTTTAAATCCTGAGGAGCTGCCATATCCATATCTCCGTAATCCAGATTTTCTCCGGCCATCCCCCAAATAAAAGTATAATTTGAGGTAGCACAGGCTGAATGAATCGACCATACTGGCGAAATGACAGCTTCTTCATTTTTCATCCAAATGTGACGCGTTTCCTTCGGTTCTCCCATAAAATGACAAACCGCTTGTTTTTCCGGAACTTCAAAATAAAAATAAGCTTCCATACGACGATCGTGAGTATGGGCTGGCATGGTATTCCACACACTTCCCGGTTTCAATTCCGTCATGCCCATCTGCAACTGGCAGGTAGGCAATACCTGACTCACTATTAATTTATTAATTATCCGATGATTACTTTCTTCCAGACCTCCCATCTCCACTACTACCGCTTCAGCTTTCGTAATCTTACGGTCTGGATAAGTCGTATGCGCCGGAGCCGAATTAAAATAAAAACGAGCCGGACAGGTGCTGTCTTCACTCCCAAAAACGACCTTTCGGTCCCCTTTTCCCACATACAAAGCCTCCTTATACCCCAACTCAAATCTTTCTCCATCCACCATTACCCATCCAGTTCCTCCCACATTAATAATCCCCAACTCCCTCCTGTGCAAAAAATAAGAGGCTTTCAGCGGATCTATCGGTTTCAATTCCAATTCTTCCTCCACAGGAACAGCTCCCCCTACAATCAAACGATCGTACATACTGTATACCAACTGAATACGATCCGGTCGCATCAGGTTTTCAATCAAAAATTCCCGACGCAAACGATCGGTATCATAAGCCTTCGCATCCTGGGGATGCGAAGCATAACGGACTTCATAATTTATTTCCATGATTCTATTTAAATTTTCAAGATTATCGATTGCATTTACCGTCAACCTCTGAACATTTTATATTATGACGTTATCATTCCGGAAGATTCGCGTACAATCAACTCCGGATCCAGGATGATATTCACCCAAGATTCCCCGTTCAAACGATCGAGTAACATACGGGCGGCTTGTTGGCCCATCTTTTTACTAAACTGATCGACAGAGCTTAAAGAAGGTCGCAACAGTTCATCGAAGGGCTCGTTAGCAAACCCGCATATTGCCATTTCTTCCGGTATCCTTACTCCATTTTTCAAAAACTCCAACATAGCTCCCAAAGCAACAAAATCGCTGGTACAAAACAAAGCATCCGGCCTATTTTTCATTCTCAGAATCTTACGAGCTGTAGCCTCTCCTTCTTCCCGGGTTATATTTCCCACAAAAACCCACTCCTTTTCCGGCTCTATACCGTATTCCTTCAAGGCATCCACATACCCTTTATATCGGTTTCTCCAAACAGAAACATGCTGAAACCCGGCATAATGAAAAATACGTCTCTTTCCCTGTGCACACAAATGCTTTACCACCCGGTAAGCTCCCCGGTAATCGTCCACGGTAACCGTACCGGCATTGATCCCTTCCGCTACCCGATCGAAAAGCACCAAAGGTATTCCATATTCTTCCAAACTATTAAAATGAGCATAATCCCGTGTACCGGCAGCAATAGAAGCAATGACACCATCTACTTTTCCCTGCGACAAAGAACCGATCACTTTCTTCTCCTTCTCGTACTGATCCTGCGATTGGCAAATCAAAACATCATATCCCATCTTATTTACTTCCTCCTCTATACCTTCTATCGCAGAAGCAAAAAAATTCCGGTTGATATTCGGTACAATTACCCCTATCGTATTACATTTTCCCCGCTTCAAATTCACAGCCATCGTATTCGGCTTATAATTCATCTCCTTAGCCGTCTTCTTGACCAATGCCTTCATCTCGGTACTGATCGCCGGATGATCCTGCAAAGCCCGGGATACCGTCGAACCGGAAATGTTCAATACCCTGGCAATATCATAAATCGATACTTTCTTCCGTTTTAATTCCATTCGTCTATGCAATCGGTTGCACAAATATACATTTTTTTTGAAAAAATACAAAAACAGAACAAATTATTAAAAATAAGTGGTAAGATAAAGCACTACGCCCTCTTTATGTTTTCACAATCCCTTCTACAACATTTGGATAATTTCTCTCATTCTTCTTGTGAAAATTCAATTCATTTGGAGATAACCTCATTAGTTGATAAAAGAGAATAAGTGCCGCCTGCAACATAAGCCCGGTATCTTAAAATCTCAACTTTCAGCAGTTTTCTGTATAGAAATAGGCCGAGTGAAAAAATGCTCTCTTATCTACATTTTATAAAATAAACCATATCCTAGCGACTGTCTTTTTTCCAATCTCTCAATTTTTCTTTTTTCGACCGCTTATCCTGAGGATAGTTTGGGCTATATAAATGCGTGCGTTGAAGTTTCTGCAATTGCCCCTCTTTTACAAACTCCTCTCCTCTTTCCTCTAAATGTACGACCATACGGTTTCTCCAGATTTCCAATAGTTTACTATATTTTTTCTGTCCGGACAGATCTGTTCTTTCCTGAGGATCGTTAGTCAAATCAAACAATTGTTCTTCCCCCGTATGGAAAAACCAGATATATTTCATTTTCCCATCTGTCAAAGCACACCAGTAATTATCAGCCCGATAACAAGTGGCATGTTCCAAGTCGATATACTCTCTCCATTGGGGCTGTTTTTCCTGTAATAATGATAATAAAGAAGCCCCATCCATATCCTCCGGGATTTCTGCTCCGGCAGCATCCAGAAAAGTCGGTAGTACATCCCTCAGTTCCACCACATAGGATAAATGCTCTCCCTGCTTTCTCTCGTTCTGCATCCAGGAAGGCAAACGCAACAAAAAAGGGATATGAGAAGATCCTTCGTACGCATAAGTTTTTCGCCAATGGTGATGATCCCCCAGCATATCTCCGTGATCCGATACAAAACAAATGACAGCGTCTTCATATAGGCCTTCCTCTTTCAACGCCTGTATCACTCTTCCTATCTGATCGTCGATAAAAGTAATCGCCGCATAATAATGCCTCCTTGAATCCACAGCATGCTCTACGCCGAAATCTCCGAAAGCAGCATCCGCTTTTTGCGGTTCCCCGGCAAATTTCCCAGCCCATTCCCCGATAACCGGTTCCGGGATTTTCACATCCCGATACATATCCAAGTAACGCTGAGGCGGATCGTACGGACTGTGTGGACGGGCAAAGGACACTTTTAGAAATAAAGGTTTATCTGATTTATAATGATGAATAAATTCCACGGCCATTTCTCCAGTCCACCAAGTCGGATGTAATTTTTCATCCAGCGGATAAACACCTCCCGTATGATCGTTCCAGCCGATACCGAGTGCATCCGGATTTTTACCGGGGGCATTCAACTTAAACCAGTCGCGGTAATCACTGACGAACCCATTTTGTTCCACACGCCCGCTTTCGTCAACCAATGTCCCATGAAAACCATGTAAAGTTTTTTGAGGAAACCAATGCATTTTACCTATACCAAATGTATAGTATCCCCTTTCCCGCAACAACCGGGGCATTTCGTAGCGATAACGCTCCGCTACCACTCCATACCCCATCATACCATGATGCCAGGGCGACAAACCCGTCAATAAAGCTGCCCGGGCCGGCGTACTACTAGGAGTGGTCGAATAACCTTTATCGAAACAGATACCTTCCCGGGCAAGAGCATCCAAATTGGGTGTCTTTATAAACGACTGCTGAATCCCGAGACAATCCCCTCGCTGCTGGTCGGTCATAATCAGAATAATATGCGGTTTCTTCACCTGTTGAGCCGTAACCGCAGCTGTCCCCATCAAAAAAGAAGCACTTAACCATAACGAATTCTTTATATCCATCATAAGGACTTAACTTTAAAATGCAAAAAAATATTCCTCGTTTTCTCTCAAAAAGTTAATTTCAGCAATTCTTTTCCTTCTGCATTTTTAACCGTTAAGGTCATTTTATTCCCCCGCTTTTCCAGAACCATAACAGTCGCATTTTTCAAAGAATACCCTCCTCCGATCACTACCGGGAAGGCATGTTCTTTATCGGCCGGATGATAGGCAAACCGATGGGTATGCGCATTGACCGCCACCTGAAAAGGCGCTTTACCAACCAAATCACCCCACAATTCCCGACAAGGCTGATAACGATCGGTATTTCCAAAAACCGGAATATGATGAATGAGTACTCTTTTAGCAGCCTTTTTGAAAGCTTTGGAATTTAATTCTTCCTTTAAAAAACCGATCTGATCCTGCCGCAGCTGACTGAAATCATTCAGTCCATAGTATACCCAGGTGGTATCCGGCTTATCTTCCCCACAATCCAACATGACAAAACGGGTATCTCCCCAGTTAAAAGCTCCGTAAGTCTTATCCCCTACGTAATCAAATAGTTCCCTCAACTGAATGGAATAAGCGTTCCGGATTTCATGATTTCCTCTCAGGTAAAATACCGGCACTCTATTTCCTCCGACTTTATCGTTAAAATAAGACAAATACCGGACAGCCTGTTCTTCATTAGCCGGATCGTCAATACAATCTCCATTGAAAAATACAAAATCGTATTTTACATCTCTTACTCCGGCATACAGAGAATCCATAGTCTGTGCATGTTTGTGTACATCATTGAATATCAAAGCTGTAAAATCCTTCTCATTTTCTCCGGGGAGCGTAAAAGAGAAAAAGCCGGTACAGGCTGTTTCACCAAACACCTTACTATAAGCTTTATAAGACAATATTTCTTGGGAACATACCCGATAATAATAGGTCTTACCCGCTTCCAACGGACTCAGACGAATCTTATGGATATAATTATTGGCTATGACCTGCCCGTCCACCAAGGTATGCACTCGTTTTAAATTCAAGGTATCCGTACCAAATTCCACCCAACTGTAAACGGGTACATTCGTCAGCCAACTGACTGTAATGCCTTGCCCCGTTGGATTCTGTAAATAAGGACGGGTCCGGAAGATGTCATCCTTGGAAACTCCCAGCCGGATATCGGCATATACCGGACGGTGGTCAGAAACGACAGACTCTTCCACGACCTTGCTCTGTACTCCAGCATAAGCAGGTACTTCCCCTCCTTTTATCCCCCATATATAATCCAAACATTCTGTCGGCAGATCGGCTGGGAAAGTCATCTTTTTCAGATCGGTCAAAGGCCGGAATTTTTGCTTTAATCCCTGAATCACAGGAGAATCCGGAAGGGCATTTAAATCTCCGGCTAAAAATACCGGCTTCTCATATTTTTCGACAGCCTGTATAAGTATCGGCAAACTGGCTAAACGGTCGGCTTCCGTTAAAGAAAAATGGGTGACACAAAAAACATACTTTTCAAATTCAGCAATCAATAAAACTCTTTTTTCTCCCTGGCCCGGAAGCGGCAAAGTATACCAATTTAAAGGCTTTTCCCGGGACAAAATACCGACTCCGTATTTCCCGCCCTGATAAGGAATCGCCTCTCCAAAAATCGGGCGCATCAGGGTATATTCTCCTAAAATTTGCATCATATCCTGTTTCCCGGAACGTTCTGTAACACTGTCCACTTCCTGAAGAGCCACTATATCCGGATTTACCTCCAGAATAACGGCCGCGATCCGCTCTAAATCCCTCCGTCCATCCAATCCCATACCATTGTGGATATTGTAACTCATTATTCTCAAATCTTGTCCTGTTCTTACGGGAGAGGATTGGGCAATTACTGAACATACCCAAAAGAGCATTAAACTCATGCCGGCCAGTTTCAATTTCATCTTTTTTTATTTATTTGTTTTATTCTTATAATCGACTGTACAAATATGCAAAAAATGTTCAAAAGTGTAAATGTTCAAAAAATCTTTTACGAAACAGCTCCTTTTCTTGTGAAGAATCGAACACCTGATGTATTAGTCCAAATAAATGTTCCCGATTCATTTTACAAACCTCTTCCAAAGTTTATGCTGACAGCTAATTCCCGGATAAACATAAATCAGTCCTCCAAACTACCCTCCTCCTTCAAACATTTAAACGCTCCTTCTTTAAGGCCTGCATTTCCTCAGTATACAGGCCACCTCTTTCCCGTATCTTTCAACTACATTTATGCAAACAAAAGTTTTTTCTTCTTCCGAATCATAGCGACTGCCTTCCCCTTCCCACTTACCGGACAAACTCAATCGGATTTGCTTTTGAGATTGTGTCGGATCGCATATCCTGAATTGATATTTTCTTCCCGTTTTCCGGCACATTAGGAGGCAAGCCTCCTCCGCAGTCAAAGTGACTCCCGGCTCGAATTCCACAGCACCTGCCGCAAAAAAGGCAACCTGCCACTTTTTACCTGATTTAATAAAATGCACACTTTCTTCACACCGGTAAAACTTCTCCGGCAAAGTTCTCACTACTCTCTTCCAGCTTTTTTCCGTTACTCCCGGCACAAGCATATAGCTGTATTGCCCCCCTTTCTCCGGATGTTCCAATCCTAGACGAAACACCTCTTTTTCAATTCCTGTCGTATCGTAAAAAGCAGCAACTCTTTTCCAATTCCCTTTTTGTATTCCCCCCGCATAACTCAAATTTTTCTTTTCCGGAAAAATATACACGATTCCATCGTGATAATAGGCTATCCCCTGGCCGGAAAGTAAATTCAAAGAATCTATTTTTCCCCTCCGCAGGCATTGGGCCACAGAAGTCATTATTTTTCCGTTCCCTTTTATCCCGCTCCCTAAACAAATAATAGTCTTCCCTGTAAAAGAATAAGTTTTATAAGCCTGTAAAGTATCTTTCTCTATTTCCAAAGCCATCATCCCCGTCCTACCGTCGGAAATTCCACCCACAAAATCTCCTGTATTCTGAAATATACCCCATCGCCTTTCTTGCCCAAAGGGTCCCCCTCCGATGGGACAACTTACCCCCGGAATCCTTTGCCAATCCCATACCGGAAAGATATCGCGAAACTCATCGCCCCGGATATAACAAAAAAGAGCCCCCTCTCCTAAATAATCCCCCCTCAGGTTTTCACTATTCACAATTTCTCCGCCAATGACCCGGGTAGAACTCATCTTTACAGTAGCAGACCACTTTTTACTCCGGAACACCCCATAATCGGAATAAGGAAAAAAACGGCATCCTATTTTTCCACGACCCGGCTTTCTCCCTTGCAGATGAACGCTATAAAATTGTTCGTATTGTTTCCGGTAAGCCGGATCAGCCAGCATCATATTCCGGACCGCTTTTCCCAAAGCCAAGGCTTTCCCCCGCTGAGTACCCTCAAATAATTGACGCCCACAGGCACTGATATCCATATATCCCCTCCAAACAACCCATTGTAACCCTTCGAGCAAATAAGACCGCAAGACCTCTATCTGTCCGGGACTCAAAGCATATTCCGTATCCTGAAATACCCAAGCCCAATGAGCCATCGTATGGATAAAAGCCAAACCGTAGTTTCCGAATTGCAATTGGGAACCGTGTTGCTGAAAACTCCTATCCGGTTTTATCCCTTCTCCTTCCGGCTGAATCTTCAACTCCCGCACTATTTCTTCCCGGGCTTGTATAAAAAGAAGTGTATCGTTCTGCAGCAAAGCCCGGACCAACACATTTTCAGCCAACCATACCCGGTTTTGCCCCGTACGGCCCAATCGGGCATTTCCCATATAAGCGATGGCTTTTCCCCTTTCCTCCTCATCCATTTCCGATTCCATCAACAAAAAAACACCTCCCAGCATCTTGGGCACACCAATCTCGTTATACCACCAATTCCGGCAACGAAAATTTCCCCGGAACCAATAAGCCAGTGCTTGCTTTATCTTTTCTCTGACGTCCTTTTTTCCATAATAAGCCGAAACCGGATTCCGATAAGCTTTTGCCAGACACAACAAACGTTCGGCGTGAAAAGAAGGCTGCCAACCACTACGACTGCTATCGTCATAAAAGATGTCCGGCCAATTCCCTTCCGGATTTAACGTACTCAAATAAGAATACACTTCTTCCTCCTCGCTTCCTTCTTTCAGCTCCCGGATCATTATATCGGGATTTCTGCTCCCCCTGTTAAATTGCTTAATTTCTGCCCGCAATTCCGGAGCATTGTTCAACACCCGGAAATAAGACTCACAAAGACGCCGCTTTACGGCCTCCATCCCTGCTGTCCCTGCCATTCCATTTAAGTAAAGGCATATCATAAATCCGATTACACTCAGCCTCTTCATCTGTTGGGGATTAAATTTATTTCAGTACCTCCGATCTCTATCACTTTGTAATAAACCCTAATCCCGGAAATCCAAAGGCATTTCCCGCTCTTGCCGGCGACAGCCCTCCGGTTCCGGATGAGCTGCCGGATTACGGGAATCAAAATAATAAATACCGTATCTGTCCAACAACCGATAAGCATCTTCCAAACGATTTAAGAAATGCCCGTAATCCTTTCTCTCTTCTAATGTCCAGGCAGCTTC
Source organism: Odoribacter laneus YIT 12061 (assembly GCF_000243215.1). Lineage (GTDB taxonomy): Bacteria > Bacteroidota > Bacteroidia > Bacteroidales > Marinifilaceae > Culturomica > Culturomica lanea. The sequence goes on from NZ_JH594596.1 coordinate 1,929,874, forward strand.
AGCTAAAGCACATAAACGAGGAAACGTCATATAATCCAACCGCTTCTCATTGTGAATCCGCTCCGTCCAAAGGTTTGCCTGAATTCCCAGGATAAAATCCCGGCTATACGCCGGCAAATTCCATTCCTCCTCCTGTTTTTCCGGAAAAGCATATACGTCTTCTAAAGGACAAAAACCATCCCACACCCGACCCCATTTGTCTGCCTTTTGTTGTAGAAAATCAAAATACAAAGGTCTCCGGGGACACAAAACTGTTGCAAATCCCTTTTGTAAAGACGCCCTTAACACTTCCGGATGATCATGCCTCCACCAAAAAATTATAGTCGAAGCCGTATCCGGATGTGCATCCAGCAATTCATCCCAACCGACAACTTTTTTACCCAGCTCTTTCACCGTATCCCCCATCCGATGCATAAAATACCCTTCTACTTCCTTACTATTCTTCAACTTTTCCCGCTCCATCAACTGCAGAATTTCCGGATCATCCTGCCAAGCCTTACTGCCAAAAGCCACCTCATCTCCTCCAATATGTATGTATGAAGCAGGGAATAATCCAGCTACTTCCTTCAATACTTCCCCTAAAAAAGTATATACGTCCTCTTTTCCCGGATGAAAGGTAAAATCGGGATGGGTAGGAGTTCCTCCTCCGGAATATTGCGGGTAAGCCTTATTCGCTGCCGTTGCATGCCCCGGCATATCCACTTCCGGAACAATCTCGATATGGCGTTCAGCTGCATAGGCTACAATTTCCTTTATCTCCCCGCGGGTATAAAATCGGGCCACCGTATCTTGCGGGTTGCTCCAGTTTCCTTTTCCTCCAACACTAGTTAACCGGGGATATTTTTCAATTTCAATCCGCCAACCCGGTTCGTCTGTCAAATGCCAGTGAAATTTATTCAATTTGTAATAAGCCATCAGGTCCAGTAATTGCTTCACCTTTTCCTTTCCGAAAAAATGCCTGGATTCATCCAACATAAATCCCCTCCACCTATACCGGGGATAATCTTCTATCTGGCAACAAGGCCCGGCAATCCCTCCTTTTAGCCGCTCCCCATTCTCCAGAAGTTGTAATAAAGTTTGAATGCCGTAAAAAATTGCAACCGGCGTTTTCCCGCTCACCGTCAACCGATCCGGAGTCATTCGTAACCGATATTCTTCCTCTGTCCTGCACTGCTCATCCAATTGCAGAACGATGTTACACCTTTGGTTAAGCCGTTTTTCAATCCGTCCCGGCAATCCGGTTTCTTCCAATTTCTTTTTCAAAAATTCGGCCTCTGAAAGGAGTACCTCCTCCGAGCAATAAATGTTTCCTCTCCTTAACTCAAACTTCTCTTCCGATACGTCTATCGAAACAGGCCAGGGAATCAACCGTACCGACTGTGCCGCTAACCTATACCCCCCCAGCAATAAACACACACATATAATAAATTTCATTCTCTTACTTTTAAGACGCCCCACAACCGATTGCTTTTAAATTGTATTTATAAATATCTTATTATAAATAAATCAGCCACAAAACTCAAGAATTATATATCTTTTTACTTCCTCTATTACACAATCGATAGCATAAATTTTACTATTCTCTATTTTTTCAATAAAATATAATCCCCAACTGTAACAAACAGCGTTGGAGCAGAAGGAGTTAAACAGATATTCTTATTTCTTCCAGGAGCCCCATTTTACCTCTTCCACACCGGCTTCAAAAGCTAATTTACGCGCTAAGACAAACAAATAATCCGACAAACGGTTGATGTATTTAATCAGCAATTCATCCACCGGATATTCTTCGGCTACATCCAGAATCCGTCTTTCTACTCTCCGGCATACCGTCCGGGCAATATGACAAACGGAGGCAGCCGATCCCCCTCCGGGTAGAATGAAGCTCGTCAACGGAGGCAATTCCATATCCATTTTATCCATTGCCTGTTCCAGACGTATTACCTCCTCTTCCGTTACGACCAACTTCGCTTTTATTCCTTCGACAGTCGTATCCGTAGCCAAATTCCCTCCGACAGAGAAAAGAATATTCTGTATGGCAATGATCTCCTGTTTTACGGCTATATCAATCTCAAAAGAACGGATAAAACCGAGATAACTGTTCAATTCATCTACTCCCCCATAAGCCTCCAAACGGACACTATTTTTAGCGACCCGGGTTCCGCCGACCAAAGAGGTCATTCCTTTATCACCTGTTTTCGTATATATTTTCATAAGTCCTAAATTAAATCCGATTAAATAATCAAGTTATATCTTCCTTTTTGCAACTTCTTGTCGTAAAGCAAAATTCCGTACCACATCATGTCAATGGTTACCGTTGCTTTTCTTGCGGCCTGCTGCCATAAATAAGCATTAAAACTATTTTTATAAATATCGCTGATCACCAAACAAATACGGGATTGTCTCTCCTCATCCAAACACAAAGGAATCCCCTGCAACACCCTGCGGGCATCTCTTCCAATATAAATAAAGTCAGCTTCTGCCAACTGCCCGGGTTCGTTTTTTACAATTTTTGTCCCCTCCCCTACTTCCGATAAATACAAAAATACATTTTCCGGTTTGGCGCTAAAACATAAAACGTGCTGAGCTTCCAAATAGTTTGCCATCCGATACAATAACCGATAAAATTTTTTCTCCCGGTAACGGATACCGGGCTGTCTTTCGGCCCGCTCCGGATAGATAAATTTTTTTCCCTTATCCCGGATAATATTCAATATCAGATTGAACATAAAGGGAGAATGTACGCCAAATCCCCGTTTATGACGAAAACGAACCGCATGCTTTAACCTCTCTCTTAAATAGGAATACACTCTTGTTTCGTTTTTATGTTTTGTGTTCCAAATAATCCTTACGAAATTAAAATATATTTCCGACATCCTGAACGAACTCACTTATTTTTTTTATTTTCGTACTCAGATAAAAAGACAGGGCAAAAACAGGCAGGAGTAAGTGGAAAATCGTTGGTTTCATATAGTTTTAAACTTTTCAGTTTTTGGAAATTTCAGGCTTAAATATTAAATTTCTTACCGGCGTCGGTGAAAAAAAAGCGGCAATTTTGAATACAGAACTAGGTATTCAAAGTTACGAAGAGATGTTATATCATATCCCGTACAAATACATAGACCGCTCAAAAATATACAAAATTGCCGATCTCAACCCTCATTTACCCTACATTCAGGTTAAAGCCCGGATCCGGGACCTGAAAAGTCTGGGAGCCGGAAAATCCCTACGCATGTCGGCCACGGCTTACGATGAAACCGGAGAATTGGAACTCATTTGGTTTAAAGGCTTTAAATATCTGAATAGTCAGATCGAAACAGAGAAAGAATATCTTATTTTCGGACAACCTTCTGCATTTAACCGAAAATTAAATATTATCCATCCGGAAATAGATCTCTTTGAAAAGGCTTCTCATTTATTGTCCGGTTTTCAAGCCGTTTATCCGACAACGGAAAAGATGAAAAAAGCTTTTCTCAATTCCAAAGCAATTAGTAAAATACAAGGCGCCATCTTCAAAAATATCAACGGGAAAATACCGGAAACGCTACCGGCCTGGTTCATTCAAAAATACCGGCTGTTGTATCTGCATGAGGCGTTGTACAATGTTCATTTTCCCGAATCTCCGGAAACATTACGAAAAGCCCTGTTCCGACTAAAGTTCGAAGAGTTGTTTTATATACAACTCAATATACTGAAGTTAAAGTATAAAAGGAAAATCGCTTTCAAGGGCTGTCCGTTCCCACTCATCGGAGATTATTTCAATACGTTTTACCATCAGTATCTCCCCTTTCCCCTCACAAATGCCCAGAAAAGAGTCATTAAAGAAATCAGGCAAGATTGCGGCAGCGGAAAGCAAATGAACCGGCTTCTCCAAGGAGATGTCGGCAGCGGCAAAACCTTGGTTGCAGTGATGTGCATGCTCATGGCTTTGGACAATCATTATCAGACCTGCCTGATGGCTCCGACGGAAATCCTGGCCAACCAACATTTTACGACGATCAGCGAGATGCTGAAAGATATGGGAATCCGAATCGCCTTACTCACCGGCTCCACCAAAAAGAAAGAACGTACAGAGATTCATCAGCAACTCGCCGACGGCAGTCTGCAAATCATTATCGGAACCCACGCCCTGCTGGAAGATGTAGTTGCTTTCAACAATGTCGGACTGGTGATTATAGACGAACAGCATCGCTTCGGAGTAGCCCAACGCGCCAAATTATGGCATAAAAATAATATCCCCCCGCATGTGTTAGTCATGACAGCTACACCGATTCCCCGGACATTAGCCATGACTTTATACGGGGACCTGGACGTATCCGTCATCGACGAACTTCCTCCGGGCCGGAAGCCGATAACAACTTTACATGCTTTTGACACCAAACGCCAGGAGATATTTAAATTCATCGAACAGGAACTAAAGAAAGGACGTCAGGCTTATATTGTATATCCCTTGATTTCAGAATCAGAAAAAATGGATTTTCGGAATTTGGAAGAAGGCTATCAAAAAATCAATGAATATTTTTTATCGAAAGGCTATAAAACCAGTATGGTTCACGGGAAAATGAAAGCGGTAGATAAAGAGGAAGAAATGCGCCTTTTTGTCACCGGCGAAACTCAAATCCTGGTAGCTACCACCGTAATTGAAGTGGGAGTAAACGTACCCAATGCTTCTCTTATGGTCATCGAAAGCGCTGAACGTTTTGGGCTTTCGCAGCTACACCAACTACGCGGACGCGTAGGACGAGGGGCCGAACAATCCTATTGTATTTTGATGACCTCTTATAAAATATCGAATGACTCCCGCAAAAGAATAGACACCATGGTGTCTACAAACGACGGTTTCGAAATAGCCGAAGCCGATTTAAAATTACGCGGTCCCGGAGATATCGAAGGCACGCAACAAAGCGGCTTGAGTTGCAACTTAAAAGTAGCTAATTTGGGAAAAGATGCCTTGATCCTGAACGAAGCTTCCCGAATCGCCTCCTCCCTCCTGGAAGAAGATCCGGATCTCCAGAAAGAAGAAAATACGGTATTTGCCACCCAAATCAGACGTTTGTTTAAAACAAAAATAAAATGGAGATACATTAGTTGATGGAAAATTTCCATTTTCTAATTCCCTGTTATACAAAAAGGAAAATCCCAGCCCATCCTTCCTGAACAGATAAATACTTCTTCCCGAAACGGAACGATGCCTTACTCATTACAGTATACAACGTTCCGGATAAAATCTTCCTTATTCAAACTACCGTTTCTTTCCAGTAAAAGTTTGTCAGACATTTATCGGTTTGAATTACCTGAATCGAAAAACGGGCTCGGAATTTCCTGTTTTGTCTTTCTTCCGGATTATTGAGCCGCCATGATTTCCGTCTCGATCTCAGCAGCATTATTCTGATCGAAAGCTAAGGTTTTATTATTGGGCAGATAAGTAAAAACGGTTTTCTTTTTCATTTCCACCACTTTCACTTTACTCTCTCCTTCCATCAGATACCAACTCTTCTCTTCGGGGAAATACCGGAAATGTACACTTTCTCCGTCTGCCTGAGAAATTTCTAAATTATTCAATGTCTTGGTTAAATGATAAGTTTGTCCTTTTCTGACTACATCCATCTCCTCCGTCTCCCCTTCGTTCATAGCGATAGGATTATTTCCTCCCCAAAATTCGATTGAGTTAAAAATCAATGCATCTCCTAAACAAGCTAATTCATAAGCCGGCAAAATACATAAGCCGAAAAACACCAATTCATTTACAAACTTCTTATTCGACACCTGGCCGTTCCAACGATGTAACTTAGAAGTTAAAGCAAACGATCCGTAACATCCTGACATCATAACAGATGTCGTAACAAGTAGCAGAATTGCCACTCCTTTTGTCAATTTTCCTTTCATCTCTTTTTGATTTGATTAAACATCTATTGAATTTCAAAATTTATTCTTTCGTTTCCCCTTCTCTACTCCAATATTCTTCCGAAAATTTAAACTTGGACAGAGAAAAAAATGTATTGATTTACTTTTGATTTTTCAAAATAGAGAACGGTTATAAAATCAGAAAGTTACATGAAAAATGCTATTTCTTTAAAAGAAACTTACGATTTATCTCCCTGCCTTTTTAGAAATGAGGTTGTCCCAAAAATCGAAAGGATAATTTTTGAAGATTGACGTTCCCTAAATTCTCCCTTGATATTTGCTTATCAAAACCACAGGTTAGCCACTCATCTGTCCCAAAAGTCCTTTCAGGACAACCCCATTTTATTTTTTAAGTAACTGGAAATCCAGACCCTTTTATTCCTATTCAGCTTCAGGAATATCTTCACTGATCTTTCTTATTTTTTCCGGTAAAATTTATGAGGTTTAATCATCAATTCCGGTTTCAGTAATTCGTCCAGTTCTTCTTTGGTCAACAATTTTTCTTCCAATACCAAATCATATACACTTCTATTTTCTTTCAAAGCTCTTTTGGCAATCCGGGAAGAATTCTCGTATCCTAAAGTCGGATTCAAAGCCGTTACAATTCCGATGCTGTTTAACACCATTTCCCGGCAACGTTGAGCATTCGCCGTAATTCCTTCTACACACAATACTCTCAACCGTTCCATACCTTTCTGCAACATCTTGATAGAACTGAAAATAGCATGTACAATAATCGGTTCCATAACGTTCAATTGTAATTGTCCGGCTTCAGCGGCAAAAGTAACCGTCAGGTCATTCCCGATAATACGGTAACAAATCTGATTCACAACCTCGGGGATAACCGGATTCACTTTGCCCGGCATGATGGAAGATCCGGGTTGCATCGGAGGCAAATTGATCTCATTTAAGCCACAACGCGGCCCACTGGATAATAAACGCAAATCATTGCAGATTTTTGACAATTTTACAGCCAGTCGTTTCAATGCGGATGAATACATTACCGTAGAACCCGTATCCGGAGTAGCCTCGATTAAGTTGGAAGCCAGCAAAAATTCATGTCCGCTGATAATGCGCAAGTTCTTGATACATTTTTGAGAATATTCGGGCTCAGAATTGATTCCTGTACCGATAGCCGTAGCTCCCATGTTTACTTCCAAGAATAACCGAGCCATTTGATTCAAACGATCAATTTCTTCTTCCATATTGGCAGCAAAAGCTTCGAATTCCTGTCCCAATGTCATAGGTACAGCATCCTGTAACTGTGTGCGGCCCATTTTCAATACTTCCTTGAATTCTTCTCCTTTAGCCCGGAAAGCCTGGATTAATAGCTTCAATTCAGCAACCAGTTCTTCATTCATAAAAATGAATGCTAATTTGAAAGAAGTCGGGAAAGCATCGTTGGTAGACTGGGATAAATTTACATGGTTATTGGGATGGCAATACTGATATTCCCCTTTTTGATGCCCCATCAATTCCAACGCCCGGTTGGCTACCACCTCATTGATATTCATATTCGTTGAAGTACCGGCTCCTCCCTGTATCAAATCCACCGGAAACTGATCTCCCAGTTTTCCTTCTATAATTTCTTCACAAGCTTTTTGGATAGCTGTGGCAATATTGTCCGGCAATAAGCCCAGTTCTTGGTTCGCCCGGGAAGCAGCCCATTTTACCATAGCCAAAGCTTTTACATAATGAGGATAATTTCCAATTTCAATTCCACTGATATTGGCAAAGTTTTCTATTCCTCTTAGAGTCTGTATTCCATAATAAGCGTCTGCAGGTACCTCTTTTTCGCCCAACAGATCATGTTCAAGACGTGTTTTCATAATTACAATCTTTTAATTCATTTAAGCGTTCTTATATGATTTTTTGTTTCTATTTTAAAGTTATTTTCCACCTTTTCCTTCGACTTTACGAACATTTCCTCTACACAAAAGAATCTATCTGTATGATTTTAACAGTTCTGTCTTTTAAGGACGTCAAAGTTAACAAAGAAAAACAGATTAAACCAATCTTTTACGAAAAGAAATGCGCCTCTCTTTTCTCAAGAAAGACGCCTTACTCAAACGTTTACGGAAAATAAAAAAAATTTAACATTACGACCTTTTTAAAAAAGGCTTTTTTCTGCCCCAATTATTCCAAATTTTCCGTCTCTGTTTCTTCTTTTTTCAAAGGTTTTAAATTCGCCGGAATATCTGTTGCTTCTTCCGAAAAATAGGGAAAAACATCCATAAAGGAAGTATCTGCTATACCAGTAATCTCGTATGGGACAACAAAAGTAGAAAGGCTTTTTTCCAAGTTTTCCAAAGCCCGGTTAATATTGGCTGCCGCTATCAGATAATATTGGCTACTGGATTTCTCTTTTCCACTGACTTCGTCTGCATCTATAATAGCCACTTTGGCTTTATACCAACGATCATCGTTTTCATCTTCCGACAGGACCAATTCGGTAATATTCGATTTTTTCAAACCACTGATATAGTATTCTCCTTTGATTAAGGATTCCATTTCATGCATGATTCTGCTTTCTGCCTCTGTATACGACAGGGCATCTAACAGATAGGATTCATTTACTTTTTTCTCTCTGCCATCCTCGCTTACTTTTACATACTTCACTTTTGCTTCAAACCAATTTGCTGTCATTTGCTGTCATTTTAATCCCCTCGGTTCACCGGCCGTTTTCCAGTCCCTCCCAAGTCTTTTTATTTTTACACTACTTTTTATTCTTGTTGCAATTACCCGAATGGTTTTTACAAACCGACTTATTTTCCGGTTTTTGCTCTGCAAAAATAATCGAATAAGCTTCAAAAAAACTTTTTCTTCTTTAAAAATTTATATTTTCTCCTTTTACTTTTCCCAAAAGAACTGTTCCCTGCCTTATTGCATTTTGTCATTCAGTTTGTTTTTTGTAATTTAGCCGTCCAAATAAAAACGGTAAATATATGTTTCCACAAGACGAATTCAAAAAATACGCGATAAAACACAAAGGCATCAATAGCCTGACACTGGAAAAATTCCAGTCGGTGACCAACAGCTATCTCACTCCCAATATTATAGAGGAACGACAGTTGAATATAGCTTCTATGGATGTATTTTCCCGGTTGATGATGGACCGGATTATTTTCCTGGGAGTACCTATTGACGAGGATGTAGCCAATATTATTATGGCCCAGCTTCTTTTCCTGGAAACTTCAGATCCGGGCAAAGATATTCAGATTTATTTCAATACTCCCGGAGGATCTGTCTACGCAGGATTGGGTATATACGATACCATGCAATACATCAGTTGTGATATAGCGACGACCTGTACCGGACTGGCAGCTTCTATGAGTGCGGTGTTGCTGACCGCCGGGACCAAGGGAAAACGTTCTGCTTTACAGCATTCCCGTATTATGATACACCAGCCTTTAGGAGGCGCTCAAGGACAGGCTTCCGATATCGAGATCACAGCCCGGGAAATCCAGAAATTGAAAAAAGAATTGTATACGATTATCGCCGAACATTCCGGAAATCCTTATAAAAAAATAGAAAAAGATTCCGACCGGGACTATTGGATGACAGCACAGGAAGCTCTGGAATACGGTATGATTGACAAAGTTCTAATCAGAGAAAAAAAGAATGAAAATGCAAGATAAATGTTCGTTCTGCGGTCGCTCCAGAAATGAAGTAGACCTCTTAATTGCAGGGACGGACGGATTTATATGTGATGCGTGTGCGACACAGGCTTTCGAAATCGTCAAAGAAGAGATGAAGAGTAAATCTACCCTCAACTTAGACAAAATCGAAATAAAAAAACCCAGGGAAATTAAAGCTTTTCTCGACCAATATGTCATCGGACAAGATGAAGCGAAAAAACACATAGCTGTAGCCGTTTATAATCATTACAAACGACTGCTTCAAAAAGATTCCGACGACGGAGTGGAAATCGAAAAATCGAATATTATCCTGGTCGGAAGGACGGGTACCGGTAAAACCTTACTCGCCCGGACAATCGCTAAGATGTTGCATGTTCCCTTTACTATCGTAGATGCAACGGTGTTGACAGAAGCCGGATATGTCGGAGAAGATATCGAATCTATCCTGACCCGCCTCTTGCAAGCCGCTGATTATGATGTGGAAGCAGCAGAAAAAGGAATTGTATTTATAGACGAATTGGACAAAATCGCCCGGAAAGGAGATAATCCGTCCATTACCCGGGACGTAAGCGGGGAAGGGGTTCAACAAGGTCTGCTGAAATTATTGGAAGGCTCTATTGTCAACGTTCCTCCCCAAGGCGGACGCAAACACCCCGATCAAAAAATGATCCCCGTGAATACTAAAAATATTCTCTTTATCTGCGGAGGCGCTTTTGACGGGATCGAACGCAAAATTGCCTTACGCCTGAATACTAAGGTCGTGGGATTCAATTCAGAGAAATCTACCCATCAGATTGACAGAGACAATTTTTTACAATACATCGCACCCCAGGATTTAAAATCTTATGGACTTATCCCGGAAATTATCGGTCGTTTGCCTATCCTGACTTATTTGGAACCACTCGATAGACTCGCTTTGCGCAATATTCTCACAGAACCGAAAAATGCGATTATCAGACAGTATATCAAATTGTTTGAATTAGACGGAATTACGCTGAAGTTTAACGACGATGTATATGAATATATTGTGGATAAAGCTATTGAATTTAAATTAGGAGCCCGGGGACTCCGGTCTATATGCGAAGCCATTATGACGGATCTGATGTATGAGGTCCCTTCCCAAGACCAAAAAAGTATTACCGTCACAAAAGAATATGCGGCGGCACATCTGAACAAGCTAAATGCACAAAAACTAAGAGCCTAAAAAAAGCGAATCTAAGATTCGCTTTTTTTATTGAAAAGCATATAAGGTATTTTCGCCAATCCCTCCCCCAATTGATTGATTCCTTTCTCCAATTTTCCTTTCAGCATCATCTTCATCATCAGATTCATCTCCCCATCAAAAGTAAGGCGCATCCGGGTATCATAAGGGCCATTTTCCAATAACTGTATCCACAAATTAAACTGAAACGGCACTTGCCCATCCCCACCTAATTTAATAAGTTTGGGATATTCTTTTTCGACAATTTTTACCGCCACTTCTCCCAAATCCTTTACCTGCACCGTACAAGAATCCTCAGAAAATTGCACATCTTCTATTTTTTCCGCCAATTTTCCCATCTGCTCCGCTCCTCCCATTTGCCTGGCCATATTTACAACCATTCCTATCCGGTTAAAATCGGATAAAAAAGAATAAACATCATCAATCGTACTTGTGATTTTAAAAACTTCACTAACTATTTTTAATTCTGCCATAATCTCCTGATTTCCTAAAATCTATTTTACAAGAAATATGCCATTCTTGTTTCCCGGGTTCCACAAAATTTACAATTCTATTACCGGTATACTCTATTCCCCCCAAAGAACAAATAAATAAAAATTGCCGTTTCACCTCATTTCCTACCGACATTTGTACCCAAGCCTTATTTATAAGTCTCCGGGCTCTTCCTCCATTCTTTTAATTTGTCGACATCGCTTTCCTGTATATATCCCGTTTTTAAAGCCAAATCGATCATAGCACTGTAATTACTCAATGTCGTCAGCTCACAATGAGCCGCCTCAAAATTATCGACAGCTTTTTGAAAGCCGTAAGTAAAAATAGCCGTCATCCCCAGTACTTCGCACCCGGCATTTCTCAAAGCCTCAACAGCTTGTAAACTGGAGCCCCCCGTAGAAATCAGATCTTCAACGACCACTACTTTCTGACCTGCTTTATAATCCCCTTCAATCAGATTCTCCAAACCGTGCGATTTTGCAGAAGAACGGACATATATAAAGGGAAGATTCAACTCCTGAGCCACCAACACTCCCTGAGCAATGGCACCAGTAGCCACTCCTGCAATAACTTCAGCATCCGGGTATTTTTCACGTACGACAGCTGCAAACTGATCCCGGATATAAGCCCGCACTTCAGGATAAGATAAAGTTTTCCGATTATCACAATAAATAGGAGATTTCCACCCGGAAGCCCAGGTAAACGGATGGGTAGGTTCAAGTTTTATCGCTTTAATTTTCAATAAATGTAAGGCAACATTTTCTGCAACTGTACTCATTTTTATTAATTTTGTAAGATTATTATTCTAATCGTAATATCTATTTTTCAGATGCAAATGTACAAAGTATTTTTTAAAGAAAGCTCTTTTCTCTTAAGTGATGATAAGAGCTTATTAAAAAACTCTCCAGACGTGTTTGTACATACGTCTTCACAGACAACAAAAAATTATATTTTTCACCTCCTCAGGGAACCGAACATTTTTCACGCCAAAATTTATGCCCCGGATGCCGGGCAGCTTTTTGCCGAATTCCAGTCTTTTTTTACTGTCGTAGAGGCCGCAGGCGGAATTGTCCGGCAGACCGACCAACTACTGATGATAAAACGCCTGGGCGTTATCGACCTCCCCAAAGGACATGTAGAACAGGGAGAAAGCATCGAAGAATGCGCGCTCAGAGAAGTCGAGGAAGAATGTGGTATACGGGAGTTGACGATCCAAACGTTCTTACAAACCACCTGGCATATTTATTTCCGGGAAGAAAAATGGCATTTAAAAAAGACGTATTGGTATACGATGACTTGCCCCACCGGACAAGCGTTAATCCCTCAAACAGCTGAAGGTATCGAAGAGGTTTTCTGGCTCCGTACTCGGGAAATAGACCGGATTCTGCCTCAAACGTATGCCTCCCTGCGAGGCGTACTACAGGCCCTACAAAAAGCATGAAATGGCATTACAAAATCATGTCTATTTTATGGTATTCTTTTAAACCGTTCATCGGAGCCTGCTTAAAAACTCCGGGTTTTAAACCGTATTTTTGCAATTGTCGTTCCAATTGTTTTTTGAAAATATAGGCAATACTCCCGGTGAAAGAAATCTCAGTTTCTGAAATCTGCCGGTATTGCATAAGGTTCCGGCCAATAAAGCTATCAAACGCTTCCAGAACGATCTGTTCTATCTCCGGGAAACCGATATGCCGCCTGATGAAAGAAGTAAAATCGGCCAGGTAACGGTTGGGTAACGGCCGACGATATACACTTTCGATGATCCCAGCATAAGAAGTTTGCGTTTCTGCGAAAAATAATTCTTTCAATTCGGAAGGCAATATTCCTTTTAATAAATCAGCCACTAATCTTTTCCCCAGATCAGCACCACTCCCTTCATCCCCCAGAATAAAACCCAGAGGAGCAACATTCGACACGATTTCTTTCCCATCGTAATAACAAGAGTTAGATCCCGTACCTAAAATGCCGACGATCCCGGGACGGCGGCCACACAAAGCCCTCGCCGCCCCCATTAAATCGGAAGCAATCTCTACTTCTCGACAATGAAAATAAGAGGACAAAGCCGACTGTACACAGGCATTTTTCTCCGGAAAAGCACATCCTGCTCCGTAAAACCAGATTTTCTCTATACCTGTACAACCGACTGGAAATTCCCGCACCAAGAGATTCCGAATGTCCGCCTCCGACAAATAAATCGGATTGATACCAGTAGTATAGCACTCTTCCGGTTCCTGACCCGACCGTACAATACACCATTGGGTTTTGGTAGAACCACTGTCTGCAATTAAATAGCTCATCTTTGCTGTACGAATTAATACGGTAAAGATAAGGATTTGAAATCAGTCCGGAAAATTTATATTTTAGAAGAAAAGTAATATATTTGATTCCGGTAAAAACCGGCTCATATATCGGAATCCGGCCGGAAGTGTAATATACAACTCATGAATAAACTGATTACTTGTTTTATCGCCGGCGGAGCTCCGGACGATATAAACCGGACTTATACAACCCTGACCCATTCCGCTCCGGTAAAAGAAGTATATATTTTGCAAAAAGAAGAAACTTTTTCTTTTCCCGCAAAAACCATCGGAATTCCTGGTTTAGAAGATACCCGAGCCCTGAAAATCATCGCCGGTTTATGCCAAACCCCTTATCTGTTGCTTTACACAAAATCCTTATTTCTTCAGTTAAGCCCCCATGCACTGGAACGCTTCATACAAGTAGCAAAAGATACCTCCGCAGCTTTCCTTTATTCAGACTATTACGAAATCAAAGAGCAACAAACGGTTCCCCATCCGCTCATCGATTATCAATTCGGAAGTGTCAGGGATGATTTTCAATTCGGATCTGTCCTCTTCTTTGCTACCGAAAGTTTTAAAGAAGCAGTAAGCTGTATGGAAGAATATTACAATTACTCCGCGCTTTATGACCTCCGGTTAAAAATAGCTCAAAAAGGTGAAATCCTGAGGATTCCGGAATATTTATATACAGAACAAAGTACAGACACCCGAAGCTCCGGTAACCGGATTTTCGATTACGTAACCCCCTCTAACCGGAATGTACAAATAGAACGGGAAAGAGTCTTTACCCAATATCTGAAAGATATACAAGCCTGGCTTCCTTCCCCTCAGACGGAAATTTCCTTTGAAGAGAGCGGATTTCCAGTGGAAGCCAGCATCGTTATTCCGGTTAAAAACCGCGAACGTACTATTTCAGAAGCTCTCTTCTCTGCCCTAAAACAACAGACCGATTTCGAATATAATATTTTGGTGGTCGATAACTATTCTACAGACCGGACAAGCGGTATTATTCAAGAATTAGCCAACCGCCACCCTCAAATTATACCTATTTTTCCGGAACAATTCCAATTGGGAATTGGAGGCTGCTGGAACCGGGCCATCACTGACCCCAGATGCGGACGCTTCTGCGTTCAACTCGATAGCGATGATTTATATGCGGGAACGGATACCCTTCAAAGAATTATTCAAATGTTCCGCAAAGAAAGAACAGCTATGGTGATCGGTTCTTATCAAATGGTCAATTTCAATTTAGAAGAAATTCCTCCCGGCAAGATTGACCACCGGGAATGGACTTCCGAAAATGGACACAATAACGCCCTCCGGATAAACGGCTTCGGAGCCCCCCGGGCTTTCTACACCCCTATCCTTCGGGAGATCAAATTTCCCGATTGTAGTTATGGAGAAGATTATGCGGTAGCACTGGCTATTTCCCGCCAATACCGTATCGGGCGTATCTTCGATCCGATTTATCTCTGCCGGCGCTGGGAAGATAATTCCGATGCCTCTCTTTCTCTGCCTCAGGAAAATGCACACAATTTGTACAAAGACCGCCTCCGTAGCATTGAATTAAAAGCCAGACAATTACTTGTTCAAAAGAATAGATATGGAAATTAGTGTTGGTATATTAGCCGCCCAGGAAATTAATGTATTTTTCAGAGGGGAGTATAGGGAGTCTACAACATCCACTCTTTATACCCAAAAACTGAAGCTTTCCTGGAAGGAAGGACAAGTTGAAGTCGAAAATACCTCCGGTATACGATTGCTTTCTCTTCCCCTCTGTTTTTGTCCCCAAGAAGCAGATTCTTCTACATTTGAATTGTCCGATGTCACCATCGGTATCCATTTCCATTGGGAAAGAAAAGAAAATCAACGATTCAAAGGTAGACTGAAAATTATTGCAGAAAACGGACAACTCAGAGCTGTGAATATTCTTGATATCGAAGATTATCTGCAAAGTGTCATTTCTTCAGAGATGAGCGCTATGTCTTTTCCCGAACTTTTAAAAACTCATGCCGTCATTTCCAGAAGCTGGTTGCTGGCTCAACGAGCCAAAGCCGAATGCAGGAAAGGACAAACGGCACAAACCAATTTTATAAACGATACTTCTACTTATATCCGTTGGTATGATCGGGAAGATCATCTCTATTTCGATGTCTGTGCTGACGACCATTGCCAGCGCTATCAGGGAATTCAAAAGATAACGGCCCCGGCAGTCCGGCAAGCCATAGAAGCAACCCGCGGAGAAATCCTTACCTATCAAGGGGAGGTCTGTGATACCCGCTTTTCCAAATGTTGCGGAGGTATTACAGAAAATTTTGAAAATGTCTGGGAAAAGAATATTCACCCTTACTTAAAATCGGTCCCGGATACACCCGAACACACCCCTTTTTCCTATGATTTGACACAAGAAGCAGCAATGGAACGCTGGGTAAAGGAAAAACCCAATGTTTTTTGCCATACAAACGATAAAAATATACTGGCAAATGTATTGAACGATTACGACCAGGAAACAACCGATTTTTTTCGCTGGGAAGTGTATTATACCCAACAGGAACTTTCAGAATTGATCCGGAATCGCTTAGGCATGGATTTCGGCCAGATTGAAGAGTTAATTCCTATAGAAAGGGGACCCTCTGGACGTTTAATCCGGTTACAGGTGGTCGGTTCTAAAAAATCCCGGATCATCGGCAAAGAACTGCTTATCCGGAAAGCCCTGTCCCCGACACATCTTTATAGTTCCGCTTTTATCGTAGAAAAAAAGACTGATGATGATAAAACGTGTGGGTTTCGTTTAATAGGAGCCGGCTGGGGACATGGTGTAGGACTCTGCCAGATCGGAGCCGCAGTGATGAGCTATAAAGGATACACCTATAGGGAAATATTGAGGCACTATTTTCCGGGAACAGAAATTGAACAGCTGAAAGAAAAATAACCGGATGAGGTTCGGACAAAATGAAAATGCAAACACATTATGGGGCATATAAACGATAAGACAACTCCTAATCCTTGGTATTGGATACCTTCCCTCTACCTGGCAGAAGGTATCCCGTACGTCATGGTCATGACGGTAGCAGGCATACTCTTTAAACGATTTGGAGTTTCGAATACCGATATAGCTCTCTACACCAGCTGGTGGTATCTCCCTTGGGTCATTAAACCTCTTTGGAGTCCGGTAGTGGACCTCTTTAAAACCAAAAGGTGGTGGATTACCACTATGCAATTCTTTATCGGTATCGGTTTGGCCGGAGTCGCCCTTTCTTTACCCGGAGATGATTTTTTCAGGTATTCCCTGGTTTTTTTCTGGCTGTTGGCATTTAGCTCCGCTACCCACGACACCGCCGCAGACGGATTTTATATGTATGGCTTAACCCCACGCCAACAAGCTTACTTTGTGGGAATCCGCAGTACGTTCTACCGCTTGGCATTGATTATCGGCCAAGGTTTGGCGGTCATGCTTGCCGGGACACTGGAAAAAAGACTCCCACTGGCCACGGCTTGGTCCATTGCCATCGGAAGTCTTTCTATCCTTTTTTTCCTGTTCGCCATTTATCATATTTTTATCCTGCCGAAACCTTCTGATGACAAAAAAGCTGGACAAAGCCGGGCATTTTTTCAAGATTTTATAAATACTTTTGTTTCATTTTTCAAAAAGAAACACATTGGCCAAGCCCTGTGTTTTATGTTGCTATTCCGTTTAGCAGAATCCCAACTGCTTAAATTAGCCTCTCCTTTTATGTTAGACTCCCGTACGGTGGGAGGATTAGGACTGGACACCTCCGAAGTAGGCTTTATATATGGGACAATCGGCATTATTGCCTTAGCTGCCGGAGGAATACTCGGCGGCATTGTGACAGCCCGCAAAGGTTTAAAATATTGGCTGTTAGGAATGACAATCGCCATGAATATTCCCAACCTCGTATATGTATATTTAGCATACGCCCAGCCGGAAAATCTGCTGTTGATCTCTTCCTGTGTGGCAGTAGAACAATTCGGCTATGGTTTCGGTTTTACAGCCTATATGCTCTATCTGATCCTTTTCAGCGCCGGAGAACATAAAACGGCCCATTATGCACTTTGCACAGGATTTATGGCTTTAGGACTTATGCTTCCCGGTATGGGTTCCGGTTATATACAGGAACACACCAGTTATCTGACTTTTTTCCTCTGGGTAATGTTCTGTACAATTCCCAGTTTTCTGTTGCTTCATTTTATAAAAATCCCTGAAAATCAACCGTCATGAATCCCTGGCTCTCGATATTTATTTTAACAGCTTATTTTGCCCTTATTCTTCTGATTTCTTGGTATACCTCCCGGCATTCCACTGCCGCAGATTTTTATAAAGGCGGAGGTAAATCCCCTTGGTGGGCCGTAGCTTTCGGAATGATCGGAACAACGCTCTCCGGAGTCACTTTTATCTCTGTACCCGGCTGGGTGTCTTCCCCGGCCAAAATGACTTATTTCGCTGTTATTCTCGGAAACTTCGTAGGTTATATCCTGATCGCCCACATCTTGCTACCCTTGTATTACAAACTAAATCTGACGTCTATTTATACTTATGTGGAGCAAAGATTCGGCTATCGCGCTTATAAAACCAGCGCTTCGCTTTTTTTACTTTCCAAAATGATCGGAGCAGCCTTCCGGCTTTTTATTGTCACTCTGGTTCTGCAAATTATGATTTTCGCACCCCTGCACATACCTTTTGTCCTGAATGTCCTTTTCTCTGTATTTATTTTATGGGCTTACACATTTAAAGGAGGTATTAAAGTCATTATCTGGACTGACCTTATTCAAACTTTTTTTCTGGTATTCGCCGTCATATTTACAATTTTCTCCATTCAAAAAGCACTGGGCTTTTCTTTGGGAGAAATGATTTCCTCTATGGCTCATAATCCGCAAGCCCAAATTTTCGATTTTCAAAATTTTTGGTCTAATCCAAACAATTTCTGGAAACAATTTATTGCCGGTATTTTTATCGCTATCGTTATGAATGGATTGGACCAGGACATGATGCAAAAAAATTTAAGCCTGAAAAACATTCGGGAAGCCAAAAAGAATTTTCTCTCTTTCAGCCTGGCGTTTATACCTGTAAATTTTATTTTTATGTGTCTGGGCGTCCTATTTTTTATTTATATGCAAACCAATGGAATTCCCATTCCAGCAAAAACAGATAGTATTTATCCTCTTTTAGCTACCCATTATCTTTCCCTGGCTACCGGCATTTTCTTTATGCTGGGAGTAATTGCCGCAGCCTTTTCCAGTGCCAACTCGGCTCTAATCGCCATGACCACTTCCTTCACCGTCGATATATTGAATATTCAGCACCAACCAGAAAAATGGCAAAAACGGATACGCTTTTATACCCATCTGGTTAATGCAGCAATCCTAGCCGCTGTAATTATCCTTTTCAATGCCTTTAACAACGAAAGCGTCGTCTATGCTATTTTCAAATTCGCCGGCTATACCTATGGCCCTTTGCTGGGTCTGTTCTTTATCGGTATCTTCTTTCAAATCCGTATACAGGACAAAGCCATCCCTTATATCGCTTTTTTCTCTATCCTCTTCACCGTACTTATTGACCGGTATTCAGTCTTTCTTTTAAACGGCTACCGCTTCGGTTTTGAAATTCTCCTGATCAACGGACTTATTACTATTCTCGGCCTTCTCCTCTTTCGCCGCCGATAACAGAGAGAAATAGACCTTTCTTATCCCTCCAGAGGGACGGACCTTTTTGGCGAAAAACAGAAATTCTTCTAAATATCTCCCTCATCTAAATTTCCTATAAGCAAAATGATGTAAAAATGACACATTAGGGCACGTCCCTATTGTGTAAAAATGACAAGAAAAAATTGCTTGAACCCATAATAATACCTTTCCCCCATCTCACAAAGGATATTTTCTTTTAAATTTTTATCTAGGGAGACATCCAGAGGGACGGACCTTTTTGGCGAAAAACAGAAATTCTTCTGAATATCTCCCTCATCTAAATTTCTTATAAGCAAAATGATGTAAAAATTACACATTAGGGCACGTCCCTACTGTGTAAAATGATAGGGAATTTTGTTTAGCCTTATCGTAACGGTCCTATCGGCATAATCCATATAAATAATCAGTAAGGAATGAGTTTGAAAAATTCATAAATATTTAATTGGATATCATTGAGTTATAAAACTCAATTTATAAAAAAATTCAGATGATAGGTGAGAAACATATTCTTCTATTTTATCTATATAAAATAGAATTTAAATATACAAAATAAACGAACATTTAATTTTGTTACACACATTTTTACAAACGCAAATATACAAAAATTATAATATATTTTCTTTCAAACTATTAAAAATATTTAATAATCTTTTCAAAAATCGGAACAGGCGTCTTAAAAAATGTTCATTTTAATTTGAAAATGCCCTTTTAATAATCAAAAACTTATATCTATGGAAAGCTCTCAACAGATCAGTATGTCCGGCACTATATCAAAATTATAGAGATAGATTGAATTATCGTGGAAAAATAATAATTCTATCAAAATACCTTTCAGTATATCCCCAAACTATTTGGGAGAGACTGATTAACTAGAATCAATAAGCTAGAGAATAAAAGTCATGACAATTCAAAAAAGTAAAATAATTATACAATACAACACCATTAAAACACTCAAAAACATGAAAAGATTCATTTTAATTGCCTTACTCGTTCTTGCTTGGGGAACCGCCGAGACCTATGCACAGAAAGTAACCGTAAAAATGCAAGAAACACAGGCACGTCTGCTTGATGTAACTTCCAATGCGTATGTACATCCGCTGACTGTAGAACTGATCGTAGACAAAACGAAAGGACGCATTAAAGACGAATGGCCCCTTACAAAAGATCAAGCCGAAACAGAAATGAAAGGGGACATCGTGAATATCCGCAGTTATGCAGTCTATATGTCCTCCCAGAAACATAATGCCGATGTAATTGTAGCTGCGACATTTAATATCAAAACAAATGACGAAGGGACAGGTTATATTGTCACAGTAGTAGGCTACCCTGCCACTTTTGCAAATTGGAAAACAGCAGAAGCCTCTGACTACGAATGGATTCGCATGGAAAAAACCTTAACCACAGCCGACAGAGAAAAAATTTCTGCTATTGTAAAATAGAAAATCTGGTAAAGACAAGTTAAAAATCGGTTTATAGATACGAAATAAAACACCATTATATACTTTAAAATAACGTTAATATGAAAAGAGTAGTATTTTTTGTAGCAGCCATTTTATTGTGTACGAGCATGCAGGCACAAATTGTATCATCCAGAAGTGTAGGTATTAATTCGAAACCGGATCGTCCCTCTCAAACCGAACACTATTGGCGCGTAGGATTAAATATGATGAATTTTACAGGAGATGATGCTGAGGAAGACAAGAAGATAGGATACAATGTTTCTTACGGTTTTCTGAAACCAATGGGAAATTTCGGCATGTACTGGGGAATGGAATTTGGGCTCGGTTCCCGGGGATATAAATACGAATACGAGGGGTTTGAAGAAAAGTTGATAGCCCATAACGTACAAATTTCTCCATTTACATTTGGATACCGCTATGGAATTACAGAGGCTTTGAAAGTAGACATACACTTAGGTGCTTTTGTCAGCGTCGACTATACAGGTAAAGTCAAATTCGAATATGAAGGAGAAAAAGAGGATATCAGCATGGGAGACTGGGACGATCCTAACGGATTGGACATGGATTGGCAACGTTTTGACGCAGGTCTGAATGCCGGGTTCGGAGTCTGGTATAATAGATTCAATCTCGATTTCAATTTCCAACGCGGATTCGTAGAAGCAATCAAAAACTATAAATTCTATACGAATAACTTCTCTATCCGCTTGGGAGTAGCTTTTTAAATTATTAATCTTATTGTACATGAGGGCATTATAAAAGTTTCGGCTTTTATAACCCTCATTTTTTTCCTTTTAAAAATAATGTATATGATCAAACAACACTTAGGGATGATCTGCTGCCTCCTGTTGGGAGTATTTTCATCTTATGCACAAACATTTACGGAAAGCAGGAAAATTTACCCCCTCAGTACTGACGGGAATCAATATGTCGTCAGCGGTTTTACGCCCTTTCCCCATCAGAAAGACGAAGAAATTTATGCCAACGCTTTACTGTGGACAATCGAAAATATCTGCCCTAAACTGAGAGAAGGAATTGTAGAAGTCAATGTCCCGGCGAAAAGCTTTACTTGCGATCTTACATTGGCTTCCCAAGCCGGTTCAAATCAAAAAAATACCTATTATTGTCAAGCTATTTTTCGAGTAGCAGATGGAAAACTTACCTATTATCTCTCCAATATCTTGATAGAAGCTCCCCCGTTGTTAATGAGAAAAGTTACTCCTATGGAAAAATTATTTCCTAACAAAAAAGAGGCACATAAACAAACAAGGGATGATTTTGTACAGACTGAATCTTTATTACTCAACAAAATGTTTGATTTTATAGAAACTCATTCGCTTTCTCCAATTACCCACTGGTCAGAAATCAGTATTCAAAAACCGGTAAAAGGTATGACGGAAGACGAATGCCGTCTGGCCTTCGGTAAACCTTTGACTATTATGGAAACAGGCGGAGAAATCCAATGGATGTATAACAGTTCTTTTTATCTGTTTTTTAAAGAAGGCCGCGTACAAACCATTATTAAATAACATACACATTCTTTTTTATCGGTCTCTTATTCGGAGGTAAAGAGACGGTTCTTTTTTCAATATTTTCTTTTATAAACTGGAAGCTATGCTTAATTAAATCATAAGATCCACTTCAAGCACGTTTACAACCGATTTTTATGGTATAACTCATGTAACGTCAGGACCACAATAATCTTAAATTTTTCTCCCTTCCCTATTTTCTTAAATATATTGAAAAAAGAACCGTTCTCTTATTACTTTTTACACATTAGGGCACGTCCCTAACGTGTAAAAGTTGTGATGCTTTTCCAGGTATAGTCTTTCCAGACGTTTCCATTGATGTTTCCTATTTCTGCGCCGCTCTGATTGAGTTTCAAATCACAGTTAGGAGTAATGGTTTGCGGATCTTGTACAGGAAGATGTGCAAATACAAGATCTCCGAAAGTGATCTCTTCGGTTGTCCCTAATCTCAATTCTGTCAAAGCCGTACAGTTTCTGAAAGCCCATTTACCTATATTATTAACAACAGGCAGACTTACGTCTTTCAATGCCGTACAACCGTTAAATGTCCCTAAACTGATCGTAAATACATTGGGTAATTCCAATGTTTCCAATGCGGTACAGGAGGTAAAAGCGTAATTACCTACCGTATTTACCAACGGTAATTGTACCTTCGTAAGTTTCTCGCATCTGTCAAATACATAAGTGCCCAATGTAACAGCCTTTGGCAAATTGATTTCAGTGAGAGAAGCCCGTGCAAATACATTATTACCAATCGTCTCTGCGATAGGCAAGGCAATTTCTTTTAGGGAAACAGCTCCTGAAAATAAATTATTTCCGACGACTTTCATAGCAGGGAAAGAGACTCTCTCTATAGCCGAACAACCGTTAAAGGCATGTCCGTCTGCCGAAGTTTCCACAGCCGGAGCATTCACGATTTTCAATGCCGTACATTCCCCAAACATATAATTAGATAAAGCTGTCAATTTCGCCATGGAGACACTTTCTAAAGCGGTACATTTCCGGAAAGTTTCTTTACCGCAAGAAGTCAGTTTCGGCATGTCAAGTGTTACGATTTTAGTATTATAAAATGCTGAATTACCCAGTACCTCTACAGCGCTCATATTCAGATTCGTCAATTCATAGTCCAAACAAAAAGCAAAATCCATCACCTGCTTTGCCGAAGAGATATCAACCGTGGTCAATACAGTACATTTATAAAAAGCCTTTTCTGAAATCGTCTCAGCTTTAGGCATAGATGCCGATTGAAGAGCCGTACACGACTCAAATGCCTGTACTCCTACATTCAGCACACTGGCAAAAGACAAATGCTGCAGGGCAAAACATTCCTGAAAAGCTCTATTACCAATAGATTGGATATTACTATGACTTGCCTCTGTCAATTTTTCACACCTATAGAACATATCCTCTGTTATCGCTTGTAATTTGGGCATATGAAGAGCATCCAGGCTTTCCAAAGAAGTGCAGACGGCAAAAGAGGCTTTCCCACATTCCTCTAACTCCGGCAATTGAGCATTTTTAAGCATAGCACAATGCGACAGGAAATTATCGCCAGCTCTGACAAGCTTAGGCAGAGAAATAGATTCCAGAGCATCACATCTGAAAAAAACACCGGAACCTGCTTCTGTAGCATTAGGCAAGTTAACCTCAACCAGTTTTTTGCACATATCAAATGTTCCTTGTGCCAACATTCCTACTTTTGGCATATCTACTGAAGTAAGTCCAATACATTCAGATAAAGCATAATTTTCCAAGGTTTCCAATTCAGGAAAAGAAAGCGTTTCTAAATTCATACAGCCAGCCAGTCCAAATTGTCCAATACTTTTCAAAACAGGCATTTCAAGCGTTTGTATGTTAGACGCAAAAAGTGAATGCGATCCGATTCCCGTTAGATAAGGAGCTTTAACAGAAATCAATTGGGGCATTGTAGGTTGCTTTGCCGACTCATCATAGAATAAATAATCAGGCATTATGCCATTCTCGTCGTATAATACGAGATGTTCAAGAGCTGTAAATTTGTTAAGGGCTCTCCAAGCTTCTTCTGAAGGAATAGCTCCCGTAACAGTAAGTGTAGTGATCGTGGTCGCCTGTCCTTCGGGATAATCTATCAGAGCACTTCCCTCTATCGGCGTTCCTTCTACAGGTGGAGGTACAGGTCCTACTTTCCAAGTCAATACATTTTGAGGATCGTTTATTTCGACCACCGTCAATATTAGATTTGTATTCTTTTCATCCGCCTTTAACGTCATTTTCCAAAGCTGAGCAGCTTCTACAGCCAGCAGCTTTTCCGCTTCCCCCTCGATAAGCAATTCCTTCTCACCTCCTTTTAAGGCAATAGCCAAATTACCGGCAGGGAAATATCCTTTACGTTCCCGATCGGCATCGACAAAGGAGAGAGCTTTGCCCTCATATCCCACAGCCGGGACGATATCCGCATATTGAGTCTCTTCCAGAGAAGCATCATACACGAAAAATACACCCGCATTATCTTGAGTAGCAAGTACGTTTGTTTCCGTAATTTCATCCTCCACAATAATAGCTTCCACAGTCCCCTTATAAACAGGCATTTCAAAGGCCGGTTCCGTAAAAGCTGTCTTATGGGAACTCAAGGTAAGCTCGTATTTCCCTACTGCTAAATCTTCAATTGTATCATTTTCTACAAAATCCAGTTCCTGAGTACCTTCTGGTCCCTTCAAAGTCAAAGAATAACCAGTAAAATCAACCGGTAAAGCGGCTTGCCCCTCTGCTCCAGCATCCTCACTTATAAGCTGTAGAGAAGCTTTTACAACTAACATTCCCTTACCCGAACCAGGCTTTGGTTCCGGCTTAACATCATCGTCCGAACACGCGCCCAATAGCAAAGAAGCTATTGCAGCAAATAAAAAAAATCTTTTCCTCATACATTTTAAAAATTAAAAACAGTTTTATTCATCCACTTATTTATTCAGAATGTATAACCCTATAAATTACCCGATCTCTTTTAAAGAAAGGGTCTAAAAAATTTTTTAATCCATTAACAGCTTTCCCAACCTGTTCACCAAGATCTTTCAGACCTTGATGCGTTAAATCTTCGGTTCCCGTTAACCAATAGGAATCTGAAATTTTAATTCCATTTATTTCTCTCACACGAACCCATTTTGAAAAGAAATGCAAAACCTCAAAAGCTAAAATTTTGCTTTTAAATTCATCTCTTTCCTGTATCGGACTAATAAATCAAATAACGCTACATGATATACTTTCATTTTTTCAAATTTAAAGTATTTTAAAATATCTTGAAACTTTTTTAACCAAACAATCCTTAAAAATAATAATAAAATAACTCTCCCTTTTATATGCGCAAATTCATTATTTTTAACCCAAAAATCATCATGGACGATTGGGGAAATGTATTGAAATTCGGGAAAGATAGAAGCTCAGCAGCAGAATACAAAAATAATCTTTTGAAGAAGGCTATTTTATCCTATCTTACCACTCACGAAGAAGCCACCATAGCAGATTTGTCAAATGAACTCACCTGGAGTGTTCCGACGGTCACAAAGTTAATTCAGGAGTTAAAAGAAGAAGGATACCTGACAGATCTGGGTAAATTGGAAACAGCCGGAGGAAGACGCCCCAACGTCTTTGGCCTGGCAGCCGATGCTTTCTATTTTTTAGGAGTAGACATCAGAAGGCGACGTCTGGAATTCGTACTTCTGGATTTTAAAGGATATATATTGCATAAAAAACAAGAAGTACCTTTTGTATTGGAAAACACGCCGGAAGCCTTGGAACAGGTATGTCAGGAAACAGAAAAATTTATCTCCGAGATCGGAATGAATAGAAAAGAGATTATCGGTATCGGTTTTAGCTTGACCGGAAGAGTGGACTCCAATAGCGGATATAGTTATACTTATTTTAATTTCAACGAAATCCCCTTGACTGAGGTATTACAGCAACGTTTAGGAATTCGTGCCTACATAGAAAATGACAGCCGGGCCATGATGTATGCAGAAAAAACAGCGGGGGTTGTGAAAGAAGAAAAAAATGTAATTTTCCTGAATATTGGAAGGGGAGTAGGGGTCGGAATACTGATCGACAATAAACTTTATTCCGGGAAAACGGGCTTTGCCGGAGAATTCGGACATATTCCCTTGTTCCCCAATGAGATTCTCTGTTCTTGCGGAAAAAAAGGCTGTCTCGAGACAGAAGCTTCGGGATTAGCTCTGGAAAAAATGTTTGTGGAACATATGAAAGCCGGAGAAATCTCTGTCCTTTCAAAACAATGGAAAAAAGGAAAAGAAATCTTGCTTTACGATATTATTCAGGCGGCTCATAACGACGATATGCTGGCCATCTCCCTGATTTCAGAAATTGCAGAAAAACTCGGAAGAGGAGTGGGCATATTGATCAATTTACTAAATCCCGAATTAATTGTGATCGGTGGAACCCTGTCGCTGGTAGGAGATTATTTTATGTTACCACTGAAAACAGCCATTAACAAATATGCCCTCAGCCTTATCAGTAAAGATACATGTTTTAAGATATCTAAATTAGGAGACAATGCCAGTGTCCTTGGAGTAGCTATGCTTATACGCGCCAAAATCATGAACATCCTCTGAACCCTACTGTTCTGTTCGGAAATAATAAGTTTAGGACCGCTCAAAAAACGACAGCAAAATGCATTTTCGGATTTACGAAAATATTTATAAATACATGCTTTATTTTTAAAAATATTTAATATATGTTTTTGACCTTGTAAAATTATGTATTACGTTTGTAACTATTAATCGGAATAATAGCTAAGGAAACGGAGAAGAATTTTAAACCTTCAAGATATGGTTATAGATGCTTTGAAAAATAGTGCCGCAACGGAAAAATTACATTCCGCTTTTAAACAGGTATTTGATTATGTGAAGACACACGATCTGGCAAAATTCGACTTAGGAAGAATAGAACTGGATGGAGAACGGCTATATATTAATATAGCAGAAGTTCAGGGAAAAGAAAAAAACGAGGCTGTATTGGAAACTCACAATAATTATATTGACATCCAGTTTCCCTTAAACGGGGAAGAAATATATGCCTGGGAATCCCGCAGTTTGTTGGTTCATCCCCGGCAAGTTTATAATGTAAAAGAAGACATCACCTTTTATACCGACAAGGCTGCCCTCTATTTTAAATTAACCCCCGGAAAATTTGCCGTATTTTTCCCGGAAGATGGACATGCTCCTTGCATAGGCCAGGAAAAAATTAAAAAAGCAATTGCCAAAGTACGTATAGAAGAATCAAAAATTGATTACGATAAGTAGGCTTATCTCATCTCCTGAAGCAGGGAGAAGGATAGCGGAGCCCTCCTATCCTTGTACACAAAAGGAATAATTCATTAAAATCGGGAACAAGTTTTAAGATATAAAGAATGGAAAAAATTAAAGGATTAATCGATGCCCCTTTTACTCCGTTTTATGAAAATGGAGAAGTAAATTATGAACCGATCGAATCGTACGCCCGCTTATTGAAAAACAACGGTTTACAAGGTGTTTTTATTAACGGTTCCTCGGGCGAAGGCTATCTGTTGACAGAAACAGAGCGGATGAAGTTGGCTGAGAAATGGATGGCAGTAGCTCCGCAAGGATTTAAGGTGATTGTACATGTGGGAAGCACTTGCGTGAAAACAAGCCGTCGTCTGGCAGCTCACGCCCAGGAAATCGGCGCTTGGGGAACCGGAGCCATGGCCACACCTTTCCCCAAAATAGGACGCATCGAAGAACTGGTGAATTATTGTGAAGAAATTGCTTGCGGGGCACCGGAATTACCCTTTTATTATTACCATATTCCGGCATTCAATAATGCTTATCTGCCTATGCTCGACTTTTTAAAAGCTGTTGACGGACGTATTCCCAATTTTGCCGGCATCAAGTACACCTACGAAAGTTTATACGAATACAATCAATGTCGTCTCTATAAGGAAGGTAAGTTTGACATGCTGCACGGGCAGGATGAAACAATTTTGCCTTGTCTGGCCATGGGGGGAGCACAAGGAGGTATAGGAGGCACGACCAATTACAACGGACGTGCCCTGGTGGGCATATTGGAAGCCTGGGCAGCCGGAGATATTGAAAAAGCCAGGGAATTACAAAATTTTTCCCAGGCGGTTATCAACGTTATCTGTAATTACCGGGGCAATATCGTAGGAGGAAAACGCATTATGAAGCTGATCGGACTGGATTTGGGTAAGAACCGCACCCCCTTCCGGAATATGACCGAAGAAGAAGAGAATGCAATGAAAGCAGAACTGGAAGCCATCGATTTTTTTAGCCGTTGTAATCGGTAAAAAATGAAAGCCAATGGCTTTTATCAACCGATCCGCTGAAGGGTATAAATCCTGGTCTTATTACATTAGGGGAGGAATCCGAATATCTATAGAGCCTTAAAATCATGAAGATAGCCATACTATACGATCTCCTTTTATTTGTATTATTTTTTTCTGTTCCTGTAAAAGCCGGTCTCTATACAGGGGAAAATTACTCAGACCGTTCGGTACCGATCAGGGACAATCACCACAATACTGTCAGTTTAAAAAAGCTGGATGATCTGATCGTTTCAGGAGAAGAAAAATTTGAGCAGGGGATTTCTGCTCCTTACGCTGGTGCGATCGGGAATGTCCTGGTGGTAGCCGGAGGTTGCAATTTTCCGGAAGGAGCCACAGCCGATAGTGCTCAAAAAGTATACTATGACGATATCTATGTTCTAGAGAACCCTTTACAAGAAGATGCCCGCTGGAAAAAAGCCGGTAAAATTCCCCGGCGGGCCGCCTACGGAGTAAGCATAAATATTCCAGAAGGAATCCTTTGTATAGGCGGTAGGGACGAAACGGGGGCACTCAAAGAATGTTGGCTATTGAAGAGAGAAGCGGGCAAATCGCAGATCATTATAGAAAAGTGGCCCGATTTACCGGTCCACATGGACAATATGGCAGGAGCAACAGTAGGAGGGAAAGTGTATGTGGCTGGTGGTCATATCGACGGGAAACCTGGTAACCGCTGTTTTTCACTCCTTCTGAATGATCCCCGGAAATGGGAAGAATTACCATCTTTTCCCGGCAAAGGTCGGGTACAAGCAGTAGGAACCGTACAGAATACCTCCGAAGAAAGCCGTTTTTTTGTCATGGGCGGTTATTGCCCTCCACAGGCAGAAAAGGAAGGCTATGTACACACAGACGGCCTCTGTTACAGTCCACGGGATAAAAAGTGGTATCCGGTTGCAGAAATTTTACCCTATGGAGAAACTCAAACACTGGCTCTAGTCGGGAGTGCTGCCACTCCTTCCGGAAGTCACCATATCGTATTTACGGGCGGCGTTGACAAAGAACGTTTTACAGAAGCTATTAACCGCCCCTTCTGCATGGAACGAGCTTTGCAAACCAAAAACGATTCCCTTTGGAATCGCTTACAGGAAGAACAGAAAAATTATCTGAAACATCCCGGAGAATGGTACCGCTTTAACAGTCGCCTGCTCCTTTATCACACTTTGACGAATTCTTGGATCACGGAAGGACATTTTCCGCAATTGGCTTTGGCAGGAGCCGCCCTGGTTCCCTATCAGGGAAACTGGATCATCATCAACGGCGAGAACAAACCGGGCGTACGTTCAACCGCTGTGTATGCGATACAGATGGGAACCAGAACCCATTTCGGATGGGTAAACTGGAGCGTTCTGATCCTTTACCTGCTGAGTATGTTACTTCTGGGCTATTATTTTATGCGAAGGGCTGCGAGCAGCGACGACTTTTTCAAAGGAGGGGGACGTATTCCCTGGTGGGCAGCTGGCATTAGTATTTATGCCACCATGCTGAGCGCCATTACCTATATGGCGATACCGGCAAAATCTTTCGCCACGGACTGGACGTATTATCCCATGCTAATTATGATCTTGCTGGTCTCCTTCCCTGTCATAAAGTATTATCTGCCTTTTTTCCGTCGCTTGAACGTAACCAGTGCTTACGAATATTTACAATTACGTTTCAATTACACGACCCGTCTCATGGCCAGTATTTTGTTTATCTCCTTTATGGTAGCCCGTACAGCCTTAGTTCTCTATCTACCTTCCCTGGCCTTGACCACAGTAACTGGCATTGATATCTATATCTGTATCATTTTAATGGGAATCGTAACCGTTATTTATTGTACTATGGGCGGAGTGGAAGCGGTCGTCTGGGGAGACGTTATCCAAGGATTTATTCTGGTCGGAGGGGCTTTGTTCGCTGCTATTTACCTCATTCTCCACACAGAAGGCGGAGTGAGTGGCTTTATTGACATCGCAGTAGAGCACGATAAATTCCGGTTATTTAACTGGAGCTTCGATTGCACAAAAGCCGTTTTCTGGGTTGTTATCTTGGGAGGTATCGCCAATAATCTGATTTCCTATACCTCCGATCAAACCGTTATCCAACGCTACCTGACCACTAAAGATGAAAAAAGCGCAGGGAAAGGTATTTTAATGAACGGTTTTATGAGCGTATTTATCTCTGTTATTTTTTATCTGATCGGTACCGGCTTATATACTTTTTTTAAATCGCAACCGGGAGAATTGGATTATACTCTTTCCAACGGAGATGCGATATTTCCCTTTTTCATGATGAGCCAGATGCCCATAGGAGTAGCGGGTTTACTGATTGCGGCCATTTTTGCCGCGACCATGTCTACGATAGCTTCTAATATCAATTCTACAGCGACAGCATTTTCCATGGACGTTTATAAACATTGGGCCAGACGGGCCAGTGATAAAAAAATAGTAAGTGTAGCACGCTGGTCTTCCTTTATAGCGGGAGGACTGGGAACAGTGCTAGCAGTGATGATGGCTACCTGGAACATACTATCATTATTGGATTATTTCAATTCCATCCTGGGTTTGTTGTCGAGCGGTCTGGGCGGATTATTCATTATGGGAATTTTCTTCGATCGCATCGATGCCCGCGGAGCCTTACTGGGATTTATTTCGGGAACTCTGGCCGTTTTTGCATTGAGCATTTATACCCCTGTATCTTTTCTATTGTACGGAGCAATAGGCATCGTCGTCTCCGTGAGCACAGGTTTACTTTTCAGTCTGTTTTTCCCCCTGAAAATACAGCAGAAAGGCTTAACTTGGAAACAGTTAGAACACGATTCAATACATAATGTTGACAAAATTAGATAAGAATGGTTTATTTTGAAAAATTAGCAGCACAATACAAACAGGAATTGTTGAACAAAGTGCTCCCTTTCTGGTTAGAAAAATCCCAGGACAAAGAATACGGCGGGTATTTTACCTGTCTGGACCGGCAGGGAAATGTCTTTGATACCGATAAATTTATCTGGCTGCAAGGACGGGAAGTATGGATGTTTGCCATGCTCTACAATAAAGTGGAAAAAAAGCAAGAATGGCTGGACTGTGCTGTACAAGGCGCCGAATTCTTGAAAAAATATGGACACGACGGAAAGTACAACTGGTATTTTTCACTCACCCGGGAAGGCCAACCTTTGGTAGAACCTTATAATATTTTCTCTTATACATTTGCCACTTTGGCATTCGGCCAATTGAGTCTGGCAACAGGTCGGCAGGAATATGCCGATATTGCCAAAAAAACATTTGATATTATACTATCGAAAGTCGATCATCCAAAAGGGAAATGGGATAAAACCTATCCGGGCACCCGCAATATGAAAGGTTTTGCCCTGCCAATGATTTTGTGTAATCTGGCATTGGAAATAGAACCCTTACTGGAAAAAGAATTTATGCAAAAAACAATAGAAACTTGCATACACGAAGTCATGGAGGTGTTCTATCGTCCGGAACTGGGACTTATCGTAGAGAATGTTTCTACAAGCGGAGAATTATTGGACAATTTCGACGGACGCTTGCTAAATCCGGGGCATGCCATAGAAGCCATGTGGTTTATCATGGACTTGGGTGTACGTCTCCAGCGCAAAGAACTGGTAGAAAAAGCCGTACAGATTGCCCTGCAAGAAGTAGAGTACGGTTGGGATAAAAAACACGGAGGTATTTTCTATTTTATGGATCGTCTGGGACATCCGGTACAACAATTGGAATGGGATCAGAAGTTATGGTGGGTTCACATCGAAACACTGATCTCTATGCTAAAAGGTTATCAATTGACGGGATCCCAAGAATGCCTGGCTTGGTTTGAAAAAGTACACCAATATGTATGGGCACATTTTGCCGATCCGGAATATCCGGAATGGTTCGGCTACCTCAACCGGCAAGGAGAAGTGTTATTGCCTCTGAAAGGCGGGAAATGGAAAGGATGTTTTCACGTCCCCCGAGGTTTATACCAATGCTGGCAAGTACTGGAAAAACTAAAATACAATCCAAACGAGTTTACAGGGATATATTAATATAAACTTATCCATCCTAGATTTGCTAATCTAAAACTCACTGCTTGCTCACTTAGCTTAAATTTTTCTGTAAAGATTAGAAAAGAGAGAATTTACACACTTTTTGAAACACTATCCTATCGGTAAAAATTTGCTAGGTTTTTGCTAGGTTTTTATTCAAATTTCTACGGATTTCAACACAAAAATATTGCTTTTAAGGCAATAAAAAAGGGGGTGTAAATCCTTTTCTAGATTTACCCCCCTGATTCTCAGCGGAGAGAAGGGGTTATGAACCAATCTCTCCGAAAATCCTCATTATCAAGGTGATAACTATTTCAAAAAGTACGCTTGTAACGATTTAGTAACGGTATTTTGTCTGTCATAGTCGCCTAATGACTTCTTCTTGTCTGCCCGTTATTTATCATTTGTCTTGCAAATATAATATTTTTTTCTTATATTAACTGCAACCTCTTTTTCGTATTTTTGAAAAATAAATTTGTTCGAGATAGAATAGTAATATACAACTGACTGATTATGATATGATAATTGGAAAAATAGATCTACATCCAAATGAAAATATAATAAAAGCAGCATTAATCAATAACTATGCTCACATTAACAGCAAACCATTTGTTGTTTGCAGTGAATTAACGATTTCTGAAGAATCTAAGATTGTCGATTTAGTTTTTTGTAAAGATAATTTAAGCTACGCGTATGAAATCAAAGCATGGAATGATGATATGCGCAGATTACCAGCCCAATTAGATGCTTACTGTAAGTTATTTGATTATATATATGTAGCTACTACAGCTAATCATCTCGACCAACTACAACTTATACCAGACTTTGTTGGCATTGTCCTTTATTCAACAAAGACAAAGAAAATTGTATATAAACGACGGGCAAAAAAAAATCATTTAATAGACAAAAAAGAGCTTTTAATGTCCATTCCAATTTCATATATTCGGAATAATAGTCCATATTCTAAATATACCAGATCTGATAATGATTTGTTTTCCTTTTTTCAAGCACACAATCTATTCATAAAGCATACATCAAGTAAATGTCGCTGGACAAATAACGACCTTGAAACAATATTGCATTATGAAGATATTTTAATGAATACTAATTATATATCATTAGATTATAGATAATCTTTTTAATTGTTCAATAATAAAAATATTCATTCGGACAGACAACCAAAACGATGGAGTAGCTCCGGGTTTAAGCCCTGCTGCTGCACTTTTTATAGTTTGAACTCCCCAACAATCAATACCCTTGGGGAAGAGAGAATCTGATATGCACTTACTTGCAACATCGACGTAAACATCAGCATAATCTCTTTTTTCTCTTTTTTGGCGGTAATAATAAATTTGCTGTTGAGAAATTACAGGTACATCTATTCTTGGTGTCCATCCTCTACTATAATATGCTGCCTCATCATTACGCTTCGGAGTAATACTACCATAATCTGAATAGGATACATTTATATTCGTAATGGCACTAACAATTTGTTCATAGAGGGATATTTCTGAACATTTAATCTTCCCATTCATATTTCCGCTCAAACTGGTTACACTATCAGGAAAAGATGTACTGGTAAATATATACTCAACATTATGGATTGATTCTAATATTGCAGATATTTTACCCAAACAATCTATTGCTCTTGTTGTTGCTATTCTTATAAGCCCATCAACAATATAGCCCTGATCATAAAAGATAAATAGTTGGGTATTATCGTTTATATTATCTTTTATGATTTTTATTTCTTCCTCTATGATGTTTGCATCTATTGCTGGATATATTTTATATCCAATTTTATTATATTTTTCAGCGAAAGTTTTAATTTGCCTTATAAAATTCACATAACCTTCATCTTGATCATTAACAAGAAGCATAGGGGTAGCATTCGATTATTCGTTACCCTCCGTTTCTTTTTGCAGTTGGGCAATGACTGCCGCCACATTGTCCTGAAAGAATTGTCGCCATTGCTTGTCATTCTTCAACGTGATATGCCAATCTTCCTCCAATACGCCCATCGTTCGTTTACGGATTTCCACCAATTCGTTTTCCGTCGGGAACCTGCCGGAACACTCCCGATATTCCTGAATACACGAGCGGATATAATCCCGTAACGACATCTTTTCGTAGTTATCGAGACCGGCGAACCGCCTGCTTTCCGGGAAGACGGGCATATCATCTATGCCCGCGTCATCAAAGATATATTCGTCATCGTCATAGGGCATGGCTATATCTCCTCTTTTGGGGAATTATCGTGTTGCAGGCGGAAAAACTCTTTTTGCCGTGCTATTTCCTCGCGCAATTCCTCCTCCGTAGGCATATAGAGCATATATTTCGAGGCGAACAGCCGGTCGTTGTCGTGCAGCACGGAGTAGCGGGCGATGTCCTCGTCGGTTTCCGAACAAAGGACGATGCCGATAGTCGGGTTGTCGCCCTCGCCCCGTACCCGCTCGTCGTACATCCTGACATACATATCCATCTGCCCCACGTCTTAGTGCGTGATGGTCGTCGTTTTGAGGTCGATCAGCACGAACGATTTAAGAAACGAGGTCGATGAAGTAGTCCTTTTTCTCTGTGCGGATCAATTTCTGACGCGCCACGAACGAGAAGCCCTTACCCAATTCGAGCAGGAATTTTTGCAGGTTGCCGATGATGGCTCCCTCCAGCTCCGTTTCCGAAAAGTCGCTGTTCGGAGCAAGGCCGATGAACTCCGCGACGGTCGGGTTCTTGATGAACTCCATCCGGTCTTGCTCGAACGGTTTGGTCAGCGATTTCATCTCGGATTCGACCGTATCTTTATGCTGCGAGAGCAACAGCCGTTCGTAATACTGCGAACCGATATTGCGGTCGAGGGTACGGTAGCTCCACATCTGCTCGGCAGCCTCCTTCAGATACCATGCACGAGCATTGGTATTGGAAACCTGCATTAAACGCTTATAGTGAGACCACGTCAATATTCGCCACGGTGTAGCGAATATTTCAGGAAATGTCAGGTAGAATTGACGATAATAATAAAGTGAGCCTACGGAAAACCCTTTGCCGAACTCCGCCGTAAGCTCTTTCGAGAGCGACTTCAATAGCTGCGCACCGTAGTCGGCACGTTCCTTACCGAACTGCTCCTGCTCCACGATACGCTTGCCCATCTGCCAGTAGGCATCGACCATTGCCGAGTTGATGGCGGCGTATGCCTTTTGACGGGCTTGGGCTACGATTTGTTTGATCTCCAGAACAAAATCGGGATTATATAGCTTGACAGTATTCTCTTTTTTCATTGGCAACGAATGATTTATATGCAAAGGTAGAAAAATAAACGGAAGGATATGGATACTCCTTCCGTTTATTCACAGACTTATCGTCTGGCATTCTCTTTCGCGTCATCCCGCTGCATCCGCAGATTCAGACGCTCGCGCATCTTGTCGAGAAAGTACGTCCGGCTCTCGTTCTTGCGGCGTTTCATATCCAGATAGGCGTCGTAGCAATGTCTGTCTTTGATCTCCAGACCGAGCTGCGAGCCGAAGAAGGCCGCCAGCTCCTTGATTTTGTTCTGGACGTCATTGATGCAGCCCAGCTCGTCGAGGGCGTAGATGACCTCTATCAATTCGACAAGGCTGCCCGTCCAACGGAAAGAGCTTGTCGGGGGTGAATCGGTTTGCGGGGTGGATAGTGGTGGCACTTGGGATTTCAGGTTTTCCAGCATACGCCGGACGAGCGATAGAGCTTTTTTCAAATAGACGCTCTTGCTGTCCGCGTTGTCGGAAAAAGTATCATGGAGGCTTTGCAGCTCCGCTTCTGCATAGATCAACGAGAATAAAAGCCCGTGCGGGTTGTCCGCATGTACATAGGAATCGAATATCGCTTGCGAAAAATCGTCGTAGGCCGATCTTATATCGGCATCATCTGTATTTTGGCTGACGCAGCGGAAAAAGTTACCGCCCGTCAATATACGGTAGTCCATATTGTTCTGGGTTATCGAGTTTATACTTCATTGTTTCTTTCCCTTTGCGCAATGGGTTATATGAAACAGAAGGACAAAACCGAGACCTGAAAAGAATACGGGTACTGTATCTGAAATTAAAATATTGATATTCAGAAGAATATTTTTTTTGCACTGAAGTCCCTTGTCGTTGGCGGTATGGGTGAACCCCGCTGCGATACGTTCCAGCAGGCCGGAAAGCCGAAAAGGTATGTCATGGCGTGTTTCTTTCGCTTCGTTGAGCCGGTACACGTCCAGCAGGTTGTTCAGCAGGTGCAAGATATGTTTGCACAATACGCCGATATTGGCCAGATGTCCGTTGCGTTTTTTGCGGTCGCGCATATCCATCGCCAGTTCAGCGCTGCCATTGATGATACTCAACGGGGCGCGTATGTCATGGGAAATCGTCAGAATGATTTTCTTGCGCATATCCAGAAGGTCGCGGTTTTTATTTATGATTTCCTCCATTTGTTGCCTAAGTTTCGTGTCTCGCCTCAAATGCCGTTGAATAATCATAAAGGAGATAACCAGCAGGATGATGGCAGAGAAAATAAGTCCCGTGATGATGCGGGTGGAGCATCTGTGCGACTGCGCGATATTCTGTTCCCTATATTGGAATGCGGCTTGCATATGGTCGTTGATGCTTCCGAGCAGGGCGAACAGTTTCCGGTTCAGTTCCCTGTTGCGGGTGCGCAGGCTGTCGGTATAGTTGTCCATATTGCCTATCCGTTCCATTTGCAGGGCGAGTAACCGCTGGTTCAGCGCGTGGAGTTTATCGGGGGAAGGTGGCAATTCCACCGTCTTTTTCCCTCCGAACAACCTTGCTATGCCTGTTTTCTTTTGTACGACCGTCCGCGTCTGGGTAGCTTCTCTGGCAGCTTCGGGCAAATGGTTGACAAGCAGGCTGTCGGCCTCGTCCTGCCTATGGAACAGCAGCATAATCCGATGCAGGTGTTCTTCCTTGCTTGACAACAATCCCCGGAGCGTGTCTATCTGTGGATAATCGACCATATAACTGTTACCGCTTTGCAGGACTTGTAGCAGGTTATCCACTTTCAGCCGCCTCGTGCGGTAAGAATGATAATCCTCGATCTCCCATGCAATGACGCTTTCGCCAAGCGAGGCCAGCACCGTGATATTGCGGTGAATCTCGGATAACTCACACCGCACTTGGCGGATTTCCACGATGCCGGCCTCCAGCTCCCGGAGCCTCGCGCGTTCATGGAAAAGAATGGCGGCCATGCTACCGATGACCGCCATTAACATCAAATATCCAGAGAAAATCTTTACTTGCAGAGGTACACTTTTTATTTTCATTATTAACTATTTATCCACATTCTGTGCTTCCGGAACAGTGTTCCGGTTGTTCTCGTCCGGCAAGAGCAGGTCGGTAAAAAGACGCCCGTCGAGATGGTCTATTTCATGCTGGACGATGACTGCCGTAAATCCGTCGATGACCTCTTCACGCTTCTCAAAAGTCCGCCCATCCAGATAGCGTAATGTTACTTGCTTAGCACGCGACACGCAGCCCGACACATCCGGCAGCGAAAGGCAACCCTCCTCACCGGACTGCTGTTCTGCGGAGTAACGGATGATTTCGGGATTGACGAATACTTCGAACGGTTCGCCCTGCTTGTCGAAACGCTGCACGGCGACGATGCGCCGCAGGATGCCCACCTGCGGGGCGGCAATGCCTACGCCCTCGTTCTCCGGATTGCGCACGGTCGCCAGCATACACCCGACAAGCAGTCCATACTCCTCCGAAAAGAAAGCGGATTCAGGAAGCGGGCGGGAGACTTTACGCAACAGCAGTGAGTCTTCCCGGTCCTCCACCGTACAGAGCCGCATGATTTCCTCCGAACAGCCCGAATGTATAAGACGGGATTCTTCGGCTGTGAAGCCGTCTCTATTCCGGCAACCTGTGGCGGCAAACAGCACTATCACAGAAAGTGTAAATAATCGTTGTATCTTCATCATCCTACATGTTCGTATTCTGTTTCCGACCTCACTTTCCCGACTCGCCGACTTGAGGAGGTCGAGTCAGCGACTTGTGCGCCTCTTGTCGCTGACTCGGGAAAAGGAGGCTTTTTATCGTTTTACAAATCCGCCGGGACGGACTTTTGTTAATATTCTGCATCAGTTCCAAGAGAGTTTCCATTGAACTTAACTCCTTGCCACGATTGTAAGTTCTTATACCCACCCCACATCCGCCGAAACAGTCACTAATTAGCAGCATATGGGTGGAACGTGATGGTGCCGGTCGTGGCTTTGTTGGGGTCACCTCGGAGTTCCCAGAATCCATTGCCTATTGCCTGGGCCTTGGTAGTAGTCAGATTCTCCTTAAAATCGTCCACACTCTGTCCTTGCTTTAGCCAGATATTTATATTGCCGCATTTTGTGCCT
Source organism: Odoribacter laneus YIT 12061 (assembly GCF_000243215.1). Lineage (GTDB taxonomy): Bacteria > Bacteroidota > Bacteroidia > Bacteroidales > Marinifilaceae > Culturomica > Culturomica lanea. The sequence continues at coordinate 1,968,865 of NZ_JH594596.1, forward strand.
GCGTTAGGACTTCCGGAAGTACCTATGACCGAGGCTTCTGCTTTGTACCCCTCCGAGTAGCCCGTTTTTGCCGTTATATCCGAATCACGAATCGTTATGTTCCTACAGACCGATGGTGAGTTAAAGTTACTTACACTCGCTCCGATAGCGGCGGTGTTATTCGGTTGGAGGGTTATATTCAACTTCGAGTTCTCTATGAGGATATCACCGCATGTTGCATTTTCACCTGCTCCGATTCCGGTGCTTATTGAAGTTATTATCAAGTTTATATTTTTTATGGTGATGTTGCCGCCGGCACTTTCGCCACTTTCGTTAAAGTTGGCACCTATTCCGCAAGCTAATGCTCCAGCCATATCAATCTTTAATGTGGTTTTGTCTTCGCCTTCTCCCTCTATCGTTACGCTCGCCCCGTCTTTGAGCTGTATTCCCGCTGCATACTCGACATTTCCCTCTATAGAGTTTGTTTCTTTAAAATACAGTGTCGGCTGCGTGTCTTTTCCGGATATGATAATTCCGGGAGCGTTCGCGATGCTGACATTGCTTAAGGTGACCTTGGGGCTGCCGCCCGTTATCTGGATTGAATTCGTGCCACTTCCTGTGATGGTATATTCGCCATTGTCTTTAATTTCTATCGGTTCAGCGGGAGTAAGCGCTTCGGGCTTCACATCAATCCCTATCTTGTGCCAATTTCCGGCTACGGGCGTGACACTTGTCGTAAGGTCTATCCAGTTGCCATCGTTTATTTTGAATTGTTTTATCTCATATCCCGGCACTACATTGGCTTCAAATGTTCCTTTAGCGGTTCTGCGCATTTTGATTTCGCCCGGTGTTGTACCCTGTACCGTGACTTGATTCACCGTACAGGAAGTATAGCTCTCTATGCTGACAGAGGTATCATCGCCTACCTCTTTTCCTGTCAGTACCACACGAATTTTGGCAAGGGCGTGGGAGAATTTCAAGTCTATGCTTTGACCGAAGTTGGCAGTGACCGGGGCGCTGTTTGTCAGTACATACGCCAATCCGTCTTTTTGGTCGGAGAGGGTTACGGTAGTAGTAGTTCCATCCCCGCTCGTATGATTGGGGGAAGTGTGCCATGCCTTAACTGTCTGACCATCCGCGTTAGAAGCCCAGTAAGCGGGCGAATCGCCATCGGCCACGGTCAGTTTTCCGCCTTGATAGGTGTACGTGCCGAGCGTGCCGCTACCTACCTGCACGTAAATCTTATCTCCGTCCTCCCACTTGCTGCTGTTTCCATCGGGATTCTCCGACACCCGTGTCTGTGGCGTAGGGCTTGTGCCCCACGGCTGTTCGCTGCTCTCTACGCTCATCGTTACCGAAGAGATTTCCAGCGGGTATTTGCCTTCGGGCAGGGTTGTGCTGCCCGATTCGTCGTCTTGCGTGCAGGCGGCGAACCCTGCGCAGACTATCATCGCTACTGCCAAGCTCCGTAACAGATGTTTTTTGCTTCTTTTCATATCTCGGTTGTTTTTTAATTGTTTTACTGTTTATTATTCTATGTGCCACCAGCGGCTGCGATGCCGCCCGCTACACCTTATGTCGTGTACCTCCGTGCTTACGCTTCATGCACGGGATGGCTGTTGTGCTTTAGTTTGAAATCTGCGATTTCACAATAAACGCTGCGCCTCGGAACAGCTCGGACAAGTTCGGCTCTTCATTCGGCTTGCAGTTTATTTATCGAGGATTAGCACATCCTTGAACTCGCCCTCCACTACCTGACCGGTGGCGGGGTCGTAGCTCTTGGAGTAGAGTACCGTCATGGTGTCGCCGTCAATGGTGACATTGGCCGTGGACGCCTCTTTCGGGGTCGATTCAAACCAGCGCATGTCGCCCGTGGTACAGTTCACCATCCAATACATCTCGGAGTCCTGATCCTTGTCGCCCGTACATGCATGGAATGTCGCAAAACCGTCTTCACGGTATTCGTGCCACGCCTCGTCGGGCTTGCCTGCGGCGGTCTCCACCCACTGCCCGTCCTTCTTCTCGTAGGTCTTGGACAATACCCATCTGCCGAGATAGTTCTCCACCGGGTGTTTCTCTCCGATGTCTATGCGGCGGAACAGCCAGTGCTGTTCTTCTCCGGCCGTGCCGTTTTCGGGGTTGGTGCCCGTTGTCATGGAGAAACCAAACTCATCGGCGGTCAGCCGGAGGACAGGACTCGGTACGCCTGAAATAGTGACCGTTACCGTCTCTTCGTCCGTCGTCCATGCGGAACTCTTCATGGCCATATACCCGCCGTCGAAGGTGCGGATGTGCTGAGCCGTGCCGTCTTCGCGGAGAAAGACACGCTCATAGATGTCGTCCGGAACGATGTATTCTTGCCACGTCCCGTCTTTTATGCCGGAACTTTCCGCCCAGCGCCACTTGCCGACAAGGTGTTCGGATAGGGGTTTGAGTATTGGAATGTCTTCGCCGCTGTCCTTGCAACTTGTCAGGAATGCGCCCGACAATACCGTAAGACCGAGGAGCAGCAGAATTGTTCTTGTCTTCATACGATTCATAAATATCTTTTTAAGTTCTCTAATTCTTGTTCTCTGTGCCACCGGCGGCTGCGATGCCGCCCGCTGCACCTTATATCGTGTACCTCCGCGCTTACGCCTCATGCACGGGGTGGCTGTTTTAGTTTGAAATCTGCGATTTCACAATAAACGCTGCGCCTCGGAACAGCTCGGACAAATCCGGCTCTTCGCTCGGCTTGCAGTTTATTTTTCGCGGACAAACACGTCCTTGAACTCGCCCTCTATCATCCCGCCCGTTGCCGGATCGAAGTTCTGCGAGTAGAACACCGTCATGGTGTCGCCGTCGAGGGCGACGGTAACGGTGTGGGACTCTTTCTTGGTCACGTCCCTGTACCAGACCATGGTACCGGTGTTGCAGTTCACGGCCCATAGCGACTTGAAACCCTGCTCCTTGTCGCCCGAACGGGCATAGGTCGTTACCGTGCCGTCCTCTTTGTACTCCGACCAACCCTCGTCGGGAACACCGTAGGTAATGGGCATCCAGTCGCCGTCCTGCTTTTGGTAGCTGCCGGTGAGCAGCCACTTGCCGAGGTATTGCTCCACGGGATGCTTGTCGCTCACGCGGCGGTATATCCAGCGGAAGCTGCCGTCCATGAGTCCGCCGGTGGCAGGGTCGATGGCCTTGTCGTAGGAGTTGCCGAACTCGTCTGCCGTGAGCCGCCATACCGGTGTGCTGAAGCCGCCCATCGTCACCGTGCAGGCCTTCTCGTCGGTTTTCCACTCGCCGCTCTTCATTTCGGTGAGTCCGTCCACGGCGGTGCGGATGTTCACTGCCTTGCCGTCGGCGCGGAAGTCGATGCGTTCCATCTTGCCTTCGGGGATGGGGTCTTCCACCCATTTGCCGTCCGTGAGGACGAAGTCCTGCGCACGCTGCCATGTGCCGATGAGGTGTTGCGCCAAGGGGCGCCGGATCTCCTCCTTGCAACCCGTGAGGCACGTTCCCACCAATGCTGCGAGGACAAAGAGCCATGTTGTCATTCTTGTCTTCATTATTCTTATTGTTTTATTAAATTTCACTTTGCTTGTTTTTGATTGTGCCACCGCCCCCTGCGAGAGGGGCAGTTACACCTTATAATATAGGCATATCTCCGTGCTTTACGCATGGCGCACGGGATGGCTGAGGGTGGGATTGTTACATGGTGGCATTACCGCTGCCGCTGCCTCCGTCACCCCATCCTGCAATCGTAGCGCCTTCTACATCAATTTCGGTCTTGTTTACCCTAATTTTAAAGGTGTAATTCATGCCGGAAGCCAATGCTTTCGCACTATTAGGCAGAGTAAGCGTAGTCTTGTAGGTCTGACCGCCTAATGTGAGAGACAAGTCGAATTTACCGTTTTCAACATCCTGCGGGAAGAGGATGAGCGACTTGGTGTATGTAGCGCTCTCTGTCTGAGTTTCCGTGATTTTCAATTCACTTACTGGTTCATCTGTTGCCTTTGCCTCACCGTTGGTTGTGTTGAATGTGCCTGTCATTGTTAGTTTGACAGTGAAATCTGTCATATTTTTCAAGTCGGTATCGTCTCCTTGTTGGAAAGTCAGTGTCACCATGCTCATGCAGTGCTGGAAACGGGCATCGGTATCCCCACTGGGTATGTTGTTCACGAACTTTACTGTTGGAGAAGTTTTGCTGGCTTTAGCACCTGTGGCAAACATATAGTCGATTTTCTTCTGGGCGATTGTTTCTTGGTCATTAGCCGTTATGGTCTTCTCAACAGTTTCTTTGTCTGCCACATAAGGATAGTATGCCTTAAACGTAACTTCCTCCAAGGTTTGGAAATAGATAGGAGAGTCACTTGTGAAATCTCCATCTCCATTAGCAGTGGTGTAAAGCACATTGGTGTAGTTCGTTTTGGTTGATTCGGCAGTAATACCAATCTGGTCACCTTTGTCCCAGCTTGTACCTGCCGCACGGGTCTGCACACCCTCAATACCTGCCGTAACTTGTGCTGCCACGGGACCATTGTTCACTCCGGGTTCATCATCGTTGCTGCAAGCGGTGAAAGCCAATGCAGCCAATGCGATGAAAAGATAATTCTTCTTGTTCATTGTCTTGAAATTTTTCGGGTTATTATTATTTATCTGTTTATTCCGCTTTGAAATCGCCGCCGTCAACATTTTCCCACTGAACAATTTCGCATCCGTCCACGGTGATCTTGGTCTTGTGGAGTGTCACGCTGAGGTTGTACTGGCGACCTTCCACCCATTTGTTTTCCGGGTTTTCGTCACCGGCTTTTTTGTTGGCTTCGGTGAAGTCAAGCTCTGCCTTGAAGGTCTGCTTGCCGGTAAGGTCGGCATGGACGGGGAGCTTTTTGTCAAACTTCTGTGGGAACATAATCAGCGTGTAGGTTACTGTCTGGGCTGTCTCGTCTACTACAACAGGAGCGTTGTAGTTTTCGTTATCGCTGTTGTTGGCAAAATTCCACATCACGGTTGTACCGGCATAGGTAGTAGTCTCACCGGTGGTGACATCAAACTTACCCGTATGCTCGAAGCCTTCCAATGTCATCACGGCAGCCTTCACTTCGTCAAGGCTCACGTCAGCACCTTTCTTGATGGTCAGCACCACCTTCGTCATCACATGGTTGAAGGAGAATGCCACATTGGGGGTTCCCTTGCTGCCGATGGCCTGCGACCAGAGGTAATCGAAACTCTTTTGGTCTGCCTGTCCCCATGTGTCGGTTTCAATAAAGGTCCCCTCCTTCAGTGCCTCTTCCCACGGGTAGTATGCCGTGAAGGTGACGGGTTCGTTATCCTGATAGTAGATCTCCTCTCCGGGAGTGACCACGGAGAAACTGCCGCTTTTGCCTCCGTTGGCCGTAAAGTATGCCACGTTGGTATATGTCTTGTCTCCTGTTTTGCCACTGATACCGATTTTGTCATTGTCATTCCACATCTGGTCGAAAGCACGGGTCTGTACCTGCCATCCGATAGAAGCGGAGAAGGTGGCACGGCTGCCGGTGTTGTCAATCATCGTCTCATTTTCATCGTTGGAGCAGGCTGCCAGCAGGACAATCGCGAGTGCTCCGAATACCATTCTTTTTGTTCTCATTTCTTTACGTTTAATTGTTTGTAATATTTTGGTATCTCTCTCTTGTTTAATGGGCATCGGTGTTCCCTCCGTCCGTCGGTTGCCATCCAACGATGGTGGCGGTGAAGCCTGCTTCGGTAGGTGTCTCCACGAGCGTGCCGCCGAGAATCATCCCTTCGGTCTTGCCGGTATTGAATCCCGAAAGGGCTTCCGTCAGGTCGCTGTCGAGGGCTACGGGCTTCGGGTTATCGTCAGCGAAACGGATAGAGCCTTTCAACCGCTGTTCCATGCCTGCAACACCGAGCAGCCGCACCGTTGCCGTCCATTTGCCTGCGTCCGCGCCCTCGGTTATCTTCCTGAAGGCAAGCTCCACATTAGCCGGGCTGCCGTGCATGCCGTCGGCAAAGTCCAATGCGCCTGCCGCTCCGGTCAGATAGGCATCTATGCCAACGATACGTACTGCGGCGTCGCCCTTCGGATCGATGACGATGGTCAGCTGCCGTACCTGCTGCATCATCGCGGCGGTGAAGGCATGCACGCGGTCTTTCTCTATCGTCACCTGCTGCATACTCGTATGCAGCCAGCCCGGAGCGTTATGGATGAATGCTCCTGCACCGTCCCAATTGCCCGAGGCGGAGGATACGGTGGCTGTCGTTCCGCTGACAGTGATATTGTCCGCATTACTCCATGCCGCGAGGGTGTACGTGTCCGGCTCGAAAAGGCGGTCGGATGCATGGACGGCTTCGGTCTCCTCGCCGGTGTAGTCGCCTATGCTTATTGTCCATCTTTCCGGTTCGGGAACATCCTCCCCGCGTGCCGTCCAGTCGGCAGTAACGGTGATCTTGCCGTGGTCGGGGTGCGGGGTGTTGAAAAGTTCGTCCTTCACGCAGGAGGTGAACGATGAAACCGCCGCAAAGATGGCCATCATGCCCCAGAGACGGAAATCTGTTTTACGAACTGCATTTATCTTTGACAAGCGTATATTTTCTGTCTTTTCCATATCTTCCTCCTTTCTTAAAATATCGTCCATACCAAGGTGACACCGGCTTGCGTCGGCCCCCACCAGTTCTTCGTCTCTTTGCCGCGCTTCACGCGCACGCCGTCGATGACGGTATATTTCTCGTAGTCGGCACGGACATAGCCCAAGCCCAAGGAGAAGTCGAGCGACAAGGCTCTGTTCAGTTTCAACTGGTAGCCTCCCGTGATACCGCCGCCCATCAGGTCGCCCTGCTTGCCGGTCTCGGAAAACTTGTAGTTGAATTGCCCCACCTTGTACATCGCGCCAATATAACCGCGCTTCTCCTTACCTATATAATAGCGCACTTCGGGGTTCACCTCCCACAGGGCGTAGCGGCGATCGCTGTCGTTCCATGTCCACGAAGTGTAGCTGCCGTTCACGGCGATACCCACATGGCGGTTGAAGCGCCACTCCACACCCAAATCGGGTGTAAGAGTCGCCCAACGCAAGAGGTTCGCACGCAGGGCGAAATGGTACGAGGTGGCTTTTGCCGTTTCTTCGGCTTGTAGGCGGGCTTGTTCCTCCGCTACCAGACGCTCTTTCTCGGTTTGTTCCGCTGCCAGACGTTCCGCCTCAGCTTGCTTGCGGGCAACCTGCTCTGCGGCGATACGATCACGTTCCGCCTGCTGACTTGCCTGCACTTCGGTTTTTGCTTTCTCTTCGGCGGCAAGGCGTTCACGCTCCGCCTCTCCGCTTATTTCCTTATTATAGGCTTCCACTTTGGCGGCTGCTTCCTCTCCGGCTATCTCGGATACTTTCCCCACAGAGGCAGGGAGAGTAACGATGACGATGTTACGCAGGGATTTTCCGTGCTCATCCGTGTAGGCCACATCGAAGGATTGGTCGGTAACGAAATGCGCCTCCTTTACCTTGCCGCGCACAATTAGTTCGGACTTCACACGGTTGCGGCGTGTTTTTGCCACTTGCGCCGCAGTCTGTTCTTCGTTGCCGTCCGTAGCGTAGCTTGTCACTAAAAGATACATCTGTCCTGCTTCGATGGCGGAGCGGTTCTCGTTTATGGCTGCAAGCAACCGCTCAAGTTCTTTTCCGTTACCGCTCCACGGCGTGAAGAACATGTCCTTGTCTGCCACAAAACGGAAAAGGTAGGTCGTGTCCGACCGCTCTTGTGCCGAAAGCGGAAGCCCTGCAACAGTCAGGAGCACCGCGAATAGTATTCGTTTGATTACTGTCATATTGAATTGAATTTATATTGACGGGTTAATGAAAATGCACATCGGCGGCGTATGCGGGCATGGCTACTACTACATGCTCCAGCATACACCGCCGACGGGTATGACGATACGCACCCCCGGTCGGTGAGGGTGGCGTATAAAGGTTCGGATAGTTTCGAGAAAACGAGAGATATTCCTTGCGAAAATATCTCTATAACTGATTGATTTTTAAGGAATAATTTGTATAATAACGCGCGTGGCGATGTGTGTGTGTGTGTGTGTGTGTGTGTGTGTGTGTGTGTGTGTGTGTGTGTGTGTGTGTTTACACGAATTTTACACATTTCCAAATAGTTGGCACACTTTTTTTGCGCATCGGATAAATTTTCTGCGGATATAAGGGTGGAATCATGAAACGATGGCGACGCAGAATTTCTCACTTCCGGTTCTACCTGTGAAATCCGGAAGCAATCGTTATTCATGTCTTCAAAATACGACAACAAACGACTTTTTGATATAACTGTATTGTTATATGGCATTCGTTTGAATGAATTATTTGCAAAATTAAGTAATTTTTCTATTATGGCAAAATAAAAATAACCCCTAAAATGCACTAAAACGAGATGTTTTTTCGTATTTTTGCACACTAAAATACACTAAAAACAGCCATTTGAACGAAAAAATGAAGTATAATTTACCCAAAGTACCCCGTTTGCTGCCATCCTCGCTCCTCGAAAGGGAGACCTCTTTCTTGGGAAAGCAGCAGCTTTATGTGTTCGTTTATTACACCATCGCCATACTGGTCGGGTTGGGCTTCAATCTAATAGGTGTAAGCGGCCCGCAGAAGGAATTCAACCTCGTTGTCAATTCGGGATACATCCTCGTGATCATCATGCTCTTTTCCGGATACCTGTTCCGTAAGATTACACTCTCCTTCGCCCTTTTCGGCATCATCATGGTCACGCAGATAGCCACGACCATGGAAATGATCAACTGCGCCCATACCCCCGACGAGTATCACCTGATGCTGATTGTCGGAAACACGGTATTGCTCGCGGTAAATATCCTTTTTTCTCTGATAGCCTATTTGGAATACACCCCGTATGTGCTTGGCGTGTTGAGCATGGGCACATATACCGCCTGCATGAAGATTACGGAAAACGGGGCGCTCAACAACTTTTTTATAATATTCCTTGTCATCTTTGCCGTCATCTGTGTTCTCGGAAGCCGTCTGGTACACAACATGCGCTCTTTAGACAAGGAAAACACGTCCTTAAAAAAGGACGAGGAGGAGTTTTTCGACCTGCTCGGACAGAATAAGGAACAGGTCAGGGCGTATTTTGAACTGGCACGGGCAAGGCAGGACTTCGACAAGACGAAAGCCCTGCTCGACATGGCAGGCGAGGATATGCGGCGTAACGTCATCGCCAACGTCAAGGAATATCTTCTCATGCAAGAGGCCGGTATGCTTGAAATGGAAACGCTCTTTCCGGAAATGTCTGCCTCGGAACGGGAGGTATGCCTGCTGATCCTGCAAGGGAAGCCTCTCAAAGACATCTGTTCGATACTCGGCAAGAAAGAGAGCAACATCACCTGCACGCGGACGCATATCCGCAAGAAGCTGAACCTGCAACCATCCGACAACCTTCTGAAAGCGTTGCAGGAAAGAGTAAAGGTGAAAAAGTAGAATCCGGAAAAAACGGGCAAAGAACTTTTCTTTGCCCGTTTGCCGGTACGGTATTCCACCTTTTTGCCCTTTACAGCCTGAATCCCTTGCCGGATGCGTTCTCCTCCATAGGTTTCGGCCTTACGATATGTACATGCTCACGGATGAAGTCTTCCGCATCCCCTTTGTCGGATAATTGCGTGTTCGGCATTCGCACTGTCGCTTCTTCGCACTTGTCAGAGGTCAAACGGATCATGATTCCCGACTTGCCTTCTTTGTTTACTTGATTCTTCCGAATGTAGAAAAGAATCTTAAATGTACTTTTGCTCATAATACCTCCTTTTTTTGCCTCTTTGCCGAGGGTAAAAACTTTTAGTGGCAAAGAAATGATTAATAATTGAGTTATGAGCAGACACTTTGAAGACAACAAACGACAAATCAGCGACTTATCCTAAAAATCGTTACTAAAATCAATCGTCCTTTTTCAGTAACGATTTAGTAACGGTACTCTGTCCAAACGGGGCTTTTTTGTGTCTTTCGGATGTCCGAGGAGAGAAATAAAAAATCCCGTAAAACCTTGATTTTACGGGATTTGTCATACTTTGACCCCTTTTTGTCTTTGGGGTTCTGCGGAGAGAAGGGGATTCGAACCCCTGATACCCTTTTGAGGTATACCCGCTTTCCAGGCGAGCCAGTTCAGCCACTCCTGCATCTCTCCAATACAGCGGGGCAAAGATAGGATAAAAAGGAAAAAATAAAAAATAAAAAAGGAAAAAACAGTGACCGAACTGGATTTTAATTTTACATCCGTACTTTTAAAAAGGATAACCGATGGCCAGATTGAGTACCAGTCCATCGTGAAAGTTATAACTCCGAATGTTAAAGTAGCCCGATTTTCCGGTGTTGTACGGAGCATGCAGAGCAACGCCCAAATCTGCTCGGATAACGATGTAGGTAATGTCGTAACGCAATCCGAAGCCCGTTCCCAAAGCGATTTCTTTCCAAAGTCCTTTTAGCCGGAATTCTCCTCCCGGTCTCTGTTCTTCTTTTCGCAACAACCAGACGTTTCCGGCATCCGCAAAGACTGCCCCGAGGAAACGTCCCGCTATTTTAAAGCGATAACCGATATTGGCCTCTAATTTGATGTCCCCGGTTTGGTCCAGATAAGCCGTAACGGACTTCCGGTCAGGATGGTAACTCCCGGGACCAATCGAACGAATCTGAAAAGCCCGTATGCTATTGGCCCCCCCGATATAGAATTGTTCGCTGTAAGGCATCACTTTTGCATTCCCGTATGCATAACCGATTCCTCCCATAAAACGCATGGCGATCTGCGAATTGTCGGACGTTTTTTTGTATTTAATGATCTCGGTCGTCAATTTTAAAAATTGAGAATAACGATTTCCCAAGATTTTCCGCCCTTCTCCGGTCTTTCCGAATAAGGCCTGTACCCCTGAAATAATATTACCCGCCTGGGTAAGAGAAGTCTGCCAAAAAATTCGGTTCGGATTACGGTAGGTCGCCGCCCGGTCGAAAGTATACGTATAGGACATCGAAGGGATAAACTGATTTTTAAAACTCAAGGCGATAGCCGGGTTATTATTCAAAGTGGAATCAAACTCATGGGAAGTCCGTAGCAAATGTGTATAACTCAATTTGAAGGGTACGACCGAATGGTAATTCCGACGAGAAGAATTAAAATCGTAAGTTGCACTTCCCCAGAAAGAAATCATCCGGAAATAGCTATGTCGATTCAAAAAATCCGTACCGATCTGAAAGTTGGTACGTTCCTGCCGGTCTTTTGTGGTTTTCATAAATTTCGGGACCAATAAACGCGGAACCGACAAATTCAAATTGATTCCCAGTTCGTAGGAATTTACCAAACCAGACCGTCCTTTTGTCGTCTTCTCGCCTCCGATCTGCCACTCATAAGCTCCATTCAACTTTAAAGAAAAAGTCTCTGCCCGCTTAAACATATTTTTATTATTCAAACTCAGTGTCAATCCCGGTCCCAACAAATTATTGGATTTAGAAGCCAGATCCAGTTCGATCTCCGTTTCAATCGGCAAGGCATAATCCGCATAGATATTATAATTCAACAACCTGCTGCCAGCGGAATCTACCGGTTCTATGGTCAGGTTGACGAATTTAAATACCCCCAATTGTACAAACTCCCGTTGAGTACGGCTTTGACGCCAGGCTGTATAGAGCTGTTCCGGGCGTACATTGACAGCCTGGGCTACTATTTTCGGCTTTAACGTCTGCGGAGGCGCATAATCTAAACGAAGGCCGTTGTAAAATATTGTATCCCGACTGGCCTCACTGCCATTTCCGCTAAGGGAAATATGTACATCTTTAATACGATACGGATAAAAAGCAGAAGAAGGGATCCCTTGTTTTAAGCCGATCCGGACATCGGCAATCCCATGTTGCCGGGTGGTATCTGCTAAAAATTCAATATAAGAAGGCTGGAAGTAATAATAACCTCTGTTCCGCAACAAGCCGGATATTCGCTGCCGCTCCTGTTCCATAATATTAATATCATATTGTTGTCCGGTCTTCAGCAAACTAAAACGCATAGAACGCCTGACAATCGTATCCATTTCTCCCGTCCATCCCCATAATTCCACTGTCCCGTATCGAAAAGGCTGAGGTAATTTTACCCAATAACTGACCCGCGCTTTTTTCGGATTTCGTCTATGGGGAATAATTTCATAACGGGATTCTACGCCAAAAAAGCCGAAATCCTTCATATTATTTTCGACCATATTTAACCTCAATTCTGGCTGTACATCTGAAATCAAAACAGGTTTCTTAGCCAATTTCCGATACAACCACCACTTGAAGCCTTTTTCTTTTTTTATATTCCAGTTGTATACCCATAATCCTATGGGGAAAGGGCTCCGCACATAAGGAGAAAACAAGGGATTATTGGGAGGATAAGACAAGGGTGTCGTCAAAGCCGATTTCTCCGGTCCCTCCAATTTCAATTTTTTAGGTGTTTCTATTTTCATTTTTTTTACGCCGGTATACAGAATTTCCCCCTCCTTCAATTTCTTCGTTGTAGAACACGCAGCCAGAATGAATATGAAAAAAAGAAAAAAGAAAATATTACGTCCTGCCTGCAACAGTCGTTCCTTGCCGTCCGGATGTATTTTACATTTCACCATCATGCTTATTTTTACGTTGGTTATCCCGTATAATCCGCTTTGATTTCCGGATAAAGAGATCCTTTATTTTCCGGAAACTCTTTCGCAAAACAATACCGAAACCGGTTTGCGTCACCTCTCCTTCCAATACACTCTCGTAATTGGTATGCCGGAAAATCTTCAAAAACCAATTCCGGTTTTTACTAAACATATATTCAATGGCAATATCGTCCACCAGATTCTGTTCCATACCCGTCGCCGGATCGTTATCTGTCGTCACCCGTCCCCCAATTTTTACATTGATTTTATCATTGAATAACTGTTTTGAAAATTGGTAGGAAACATCTGTCTTTTTCACTTCCTGTCCGCCGGCACCTATCTGATTATAACTATCAATACCGAAAGTAAGTCCGGCATTTTTCAAATATTTACGACTCCACTGATTCAATTCTTTTTCGACAAAATTATTTAAGGTATTATTGGCACTGTTGCCGGTATTTACGGTTCCCGGACCGGAATAAGTGCCATAAATCAGTAAATTCATCGCTTGTTTTGTCCGTTCCTCTGCAGAAAAAGCAGCCAATTGGGTCTGAATAGCCTGATCGTTCGGGGCTGAGAGATCAAAAGTGATCTGGGGTTGGTTTAAATTTCCTTCTATTCGGATAATGGCATCAAAATTGACGAGCCGGGAACTCTGATTATCCTCAGAAACACTCACTTTTACCGATTCGCTGGCCGTTATATACAAGGAAGGATTTTCCAAAGGACCTGTCCATTCGACATAACTACCACTTCGAATATTAAAATTTTTTTCCCCCACCACCGGGATAGCATAACGAACCATTCCCCCACTCAAGGTATATTTCCCAACCAGATTGTTTCCTCCTTCCGGGTTCATAGAATAGATCAGATTTCCTCCTCCCTGTATAGCCACTTGATTATCACCGTCTTCGGACAAATTGATAACGACATTTACTGCACTGCCGATCTCAATAAATAATTTCATCATAAAGCTACTGTTATTGACCCGATTGGTCAAAAGATCTTTTTGCAATAATGTCGTATCCCGGAAAGAAACAAAACGCACCAATTCTATACTCCGGTCTTTCAACTGAGGGGTAGAGCTTTTTATTACATAATTGATAGACGTATTGTTCAATAAGTTTATGCCTCCCGTCAGGTTCAAAGCCGTAAAAGGTCCCTTCAAACTAACTCCGACATCTGCATAAGCCTTTCCATACAGTAGGGATACCGGATTTTTCTTCACATTTACCACCTGAAAATTAGTGGCTTTAAAGTTCATATCCATCCGCATATCAGAAAAAGGGGTCAGCGTCAGTTCTCCATTCACCAATAAAGCCTGCCGATTGGGGGCTGTAAAAGCAAAATTGCGAAACGACAACTTTCCATCCCTTATCGGTATCAAAGTAGAATCCAAGCCGAAAGCAGTCCCCAGCATCACGGCTTCCGCCTGCCCATTCTGAAAAGCAAGTCCACCGTTTAACTGAGGCCGATCCAAAGTTCCCCGCAACTCCACCTTTCCATTCAAATCCCCGCTTAATTTTACGACATCTGCCGGTACAAAAGCATTTACAAGATAAAGCGGCAGAGAAGGAATACTCAGGTCTATTTCTACATCCCGGTTTTGTTCAGAAGTTGAAAACTTTCCTTTTGCAATTACCCGTTGTATCTCATCCAGATAAAGGCTAAAATTGACAGCATGATTGGTAAAGCGATTGGCTGCATCATAAAAAACATTTAATCCGACATCTCCTATCCGTTGCTTCTGATAATAAAAATCTCCAATAGACAAATCTCCGTCTGCAATGACATGATCCTCCAAGGAATAAAACAATAAATCCGTATTCAGTTTTCCACTTAAATCCGGTATAAAAGGAATGACTTTCGTAAGGGCAGCCAGATCAATCCCGTTAATCTCGATCTGTAATCTTTCTTTTTCTGCTCCCCTATCTTCCAACGACTGTATGCTCACTAATTTTTCCTGATAGACGATCCGTAAATCGGCTGTAATCCGCCCGCCGGGACCGATTATGATCCGGTTACCGGCATTGATCATCCAAGAAGTATAGCCCAATACCGGATTTTCCGGAAATAAGCTAATGACATAAGAACTATCCCGCAAGATCAAATCAGCCCCGATATGCACTCCGGTTTGGTTTTGCTTATTCTTTTGGCAAATCTCCACTTCTACCCGGTCCTGACGAATATAACCGGACGCCTGTACATTGTATAAATCTTTTACAATCCCCTGAGGATTCAAAGCCTGCAGACGATATGTCAGTTGCTCGCCTCGCTGGTCGATATTTAAAACAATCGAATCCAATTCCACTTTATCCAACACAGGATGTAAAATACCCGATTTCAGATGAAATCCTTCCGCCGGCGTAGAAGAAACGGCTAAAGCAATCTCTTTAAAAAGAATCCCCTTCGATTGCAGGTATTTCCCCATCACATTTTCAGTACTCCCGTTTATCTTCAAACGGAAAAAAGGTAACAAAGCCTGTATTTTCACCATGTCAAATTCCCGCTGCTGGATCTGTTGCTTTACTTCTGCAGCAACAGCGGCAAACATAGGTGGCAATTGAGTAATCAGGGTATCTGCACGGAAAGTCATATGAAAATCTCCCGACACCAAATCGACATGGGTCTCCCGCCGATCGCTAAGCAGGTGCAACAGCAGCCCGCCCAAATTATAAAATCCCCGTCCATCGTCTATGCGTACCTGATCGAGCCCGACATTCAGCAGATAACTATCCTCTTTTTCTATAGCCGCATCTGCTTTGACCTTCATCGACAGCGAAAAGTCATCCTGAAACAGATTCAATTCCTTCAAATTCACCATTCCGACTTCTCCCTCCAAACCCAATACATATCGTTTGTCCAGAGAATCTGCCTGAAAAGCAAGCTGCAATATCAAATCAGGATCTTCACTTTTCAATTCACCTTTCCACTTCATCCGATCGACCCCGGCAATCAATTGAATATCCCGATAAGCATGTCTTTTATAAGTTAACTGTCCAATCTCCACGGACAGCCGACTTTCAGCTTCCTTCAGCTCGATGCCTTTTCCTACGAGCCGGATATCTGCCGTAAGAATTCCCAGCGAATCTGCGGGTAAAAACGGAGCTACATCAAAACGATCTGCCTGCAGGTGCAAATCATAAGTGAGGGCGGGAATAGAGTAATTTCCGGCGACGACCAGACAACCGGCATTCCGGCATATTTCGATATGCGGGGACAATTCGCCTCTTAAAGCGGAAACCTCCATATCAAGTTGTATATCCGGAGGTATTTCAAAGTTCCCGCCGGTCATATGTTTGACAAAAGCAATATCCTTTAATTCCCCTTTCAGTATAAAATTCCCGCTTATATTCTGCAAATCCCGAATGGAAGAAAATTGTCCTTTCCCCTGTAAATCGAAAAAACCGGCCATAGAAGTCCTCAAACGTTTCAGATCGATACGATTTTCGGAATAAGCAAATTCAGTCTGAATACTCAGTTTTTTCCCCACTAATTCAGGGGGCAAGTCTTTCCATAACAAGCGAATATCTTCCATGCCCACAGAAGCGTCCAACTTCACCTTTAAAGGAGACTGGCGAATAATCCCGGAAAGAGGTGCTTCAGAAAAAGCATTTAACCGAAGGGAACTGTAGGGAGTACGAACGTACACATTCCCGGCTTCCGTATAAGCCGGCTCCAAATCGACCCGGGCCTGCATTTGTTCTATCCGTCCCCCTTCTTTCCGAATCACCTGTAACTGCTTTAAATCCGCCCTCACCACGGAACCCCGATTATAGACACTATCTATCTGGATACCGATATTGGATAAATTGAGCTCAAAATGCTGACCGGAACTTTCTAAAAGGGTAAAAGCATAATTTTTCACCTCTACCCGAGCGGCTTTCACTGTCCACAGGGAAGTTGTATCCGTAAGCTCCTCGGCTACAGTCTCCGGAACGGTTTCAGAAGCCGCTGTTTGAATACGGCATTCTCCTTCTGCAACCGCTACAGTCTGTACATCTATTTCCTGCTTTCCAATATCTACCTCTCCCTTGCTGATCATTCCCCGTTCCAAACGAGCAGACAATAAAGGCAGGGTCGGAGTTTCCATATTGTAGCTGATCTGAGAAAGTTCCAATCCTTCCAAATAGAATTTCCAATCAAAAGGTGTAGCAGCAGTTGTATCCTTCTCCTCATTCCCCTTTCCTCCTCTCAAAAAAATATCTCCTGTTGCAACCCTCAATTCCCGGACATTTATTTCCTTATTTTTCAGGTCCATCCGGTCTGCCTTTAATTCTAGTGTATCCAAACCGACAGACAGTTCCATGCCGGTTGTATCATTTTGCAGACGGAACTTCACCCGGTTCAATGCCAATTCTTTTACAGCCAATTCTTTCCGGAAAATCCGCTTTAATCCCACATCCAGATGAAGCTTCCCGATATAAGCAAAAGTATCCCTTACTGTTTTTCCGACATATACTTCTTCCAGTGTCAAGTCCAAAGGAAATTTTAACGCCAGGTTCCCCACCTGGACCTGCATATCCAGTTTCTTTGCCGCATAGGTTATCGCCTTATTTTTTACAAACCGCTGTACAGGAGGTAAGTAAAGCAATATCACCCCTAAGCCAACTAACAGGATAACTCCCAAAAGAATACGGAATATATATTTAAATACTTTTCTCATATTTTACACTCGCCCGAATATAACACAAATTATACGAATCGGCACTGTAAACAGTAAAGAAATATCAAAAGCCAAAGGCGGGAAACAGGCAGTATTTACTGTCGAATCCAAACCCTTGACTTCTTCGTTTAGATTTTAAATCTTATAGTTTAATTTTTCGGTAATGTATTTTCCCAGCCTGGATTTTGTGTAACGCCAAATCCTGAATTGATTTCGGAAGAAGGTATGGGATAAACAAAAGCCGCTACGTCAAAATCAGTATAATTTCCATTGGAGACACTGATTAATTCTCCTGTACGCCGGGCGTCGAACCAACGGAAACCTTCTTCGAAAAATTCCCGCCTTCGCTCATTCACAATAAAAGCCAGTAATCCTTCTGCAGTGGAGGGTAAATCTCCTACAGTTTCTATGGCCGTATTCCGTTTGGCGGTATACAACAAAGCCTCCTGAGATCTGCTCACATTCCCCAAGCGGGCGTATGCTTCTGCCTGGATCAACATCATCTCCGAAACCCGGAATACCGGAATGTTATTCACAGCCTGAGACGTCGGAATACCGTCAAACTTCCTGGGATGCAAGGTTCTCGTATCAATCAATCGCAACCGGATATCGGTAGCCGCAAATAATTTGACTACTGTATCCGTCAAACTAGCCCTGTAGCTGCCATATAAGTTATTCAACGAATTGGCCGACAAATTATCATTCTCCGATTTGGAAATCGTCAGAATGTCTTCATCACTGATGGCGGTGGACGACCACATTTTCAGATAAGTTTCATTCGAAACCGGAGAGGCATCCCGGAGAATCACGGCGGAATCCGCTGCAACAATCGCCCGTTCATAATTTTGCATAAACAAATTTACACGGGCTTCCAAGGCATAAATTGCAGCCCGGTTCATATAAAACTGATCCAATAAAATTAAATCGTCTTCATTATTCTGATTATAATTATCTACATAAGTATACCATCTGCCGGCCTCTTCTATATCTCTCAATATCTGCTCGTAAGTCTGAGCAACAGAAGATCTTTCCACCTGGGTAAAAGGTTCTATCGGATCGTTATCCATCAACACAATTCCCAGCTGGCTATTGGCCTCCCCGGCACGGTAAGGTAAAGCGAAAACATTGACTAACACGTGTTCTGCCAAAGCCCGCAAAGCATAGCATTGAGAAATATACGATTGTAAACTGGCCGCTTCCTTTTCAGTAAGATGCATTTCCCGGCTAATTGTCAAGAGGCTTTTAGCTCCCCGAATCGTACGGGTAGCTCTGTCTATCACCTGATACCCTCCCTGCCATATATAATCCAGATTTTCATCCGTATCTGAAAAATTATACCGGTTTATGGATAAAAAGTGTCCCGTAGAGGAACTAGCTACAGCATTGTCGGCAGCCATATCTCCCAAAGCGACTACATTTCTTCCATAAAAATAATAATATCCCAGTGCATAATACATACCATTCAGGCCGTTTTGTACGTCCTCTACCGTATTATAGGCATCCTCTGCCGGAATATTCTGGAAAGTATCCAAATCCAGAAAATTATTGCAGGAACAAAGCAATAATACAGGTAATCCGATCCAATATTTGATTTTATTTTTCATATGCTTATTTTTTAATTTCAATGTCATGCGGTACATTTCATTCGATTCGTTAAAAGGCAACGGTTACTCCAAACATCACATTACGGGGAGTAGGATAGTTCCACCATTGTATCCCGTTAGCCCCTATTCCTGCGGGGTCAAATCCTCTGAAATTTTTGGCACAGAACGTATATAAGTTATCCGCGGTCATAAAGACCCGTACGGTTCCCAGATGAGCCTGATCCGTAATGTATTTGGGCAGAGTATATCCCAACGACATCGTCCGTATTTTTAAATAACGTCCGTTCATGAGGAAACGGGTGGAAGCATTATTGGCCGCTGACCCGTCTCCGAAGACAAAACGGGGGACATCGGTTACATCCCCTGGTTTCTGCCAGCGATGATCGTATACATAACGGGTAGTATTATCAAAACCGGAACCTCCGATCTGTTCATCGTAACTCAAATTATCCCCATAGATCTTTCCGCCAAAGGAATAATTCAACTGGAAAGAAAAATCGATTCCTTTATAACTCATCCGGCTGATCAAACTGCCTTGAAACTTCGGACTGGCAGCCCCTACATACCGTTTCCCGGCTTCGTTATAATTTTTCGTCAATTCGTAACCTTCCGTCCCTTTATACCATTGGGCTTCCCCGGTCTGAGGATCTACTCCTGCGTATTTTTTCATCTTAAATGTATAAATATCCCGGCCTTTCTCCACAATTGTAATAGCACCTTCTATGGGTTCGTCGGTACTGAGTTTGATAATTTCATTTTTATTGTGAGATCCCACCAAACTCAGATCCCAGTCAAACCCATTTATTCGCAAAACTTTGGCATTAATCGTAAATTCTATTCCCTGATTTTCCAATTTTCCGATATTCTTAGGCACTGTTGTCAAACCGGTGGTTCTGGAAATAGGTACCAGAAAGACCATATCCTTAGTACGGTGGTAATAATAATCAAACTCTAACGTAATCCGGTCCAAAAAAGAAACGTCCAGACCGACATTGAATTTATTGGTCTGCTCCCATTTCAGATCGGGATTTCCCTGCTGCTCATGGGCACTTCCCGGCAGACCGTTATAGTTATATCCAAAACCGAATAAATTGCGGGATGCATACCAACCGTGAGCATAATCTGTATCCCCAACATCCTGATTACCAGAGGTACCGTAGCTTGTCCGAACCGTCAGATTCGTCAACCACGATTTTGTCGATTCCATAAAATCCTCTTCCGACAAGCGATAGCGGGCGCCGATAGACCAAAAGCCTGCCCATTTATTATCTTTCCCAAAACGAGATGAACCATCTGCCCGGGCACTCATAGAAAAATAATATTTATTCCTAAAGTCGTATTGACCGTTAAAGAAAAACGAAGCCAAGGCGTAGTCATTTTTACTCGTAGAAGCAGAACTCGGTACCGCAGCATTCGCCACTTGATTCAAATTGAAAAGCGGATAATTGGAAGCAGCCAGATAAGTCAAATTCTCTTTCGTTTTCTGTACTTCCTGTCCGATCATCAGATTCAGGTTGTGTTCTTCGTTAAAGGTCTTGACATAACTTAAAGTATTGGTAATACTTAACAATGTTCGCACAGTCGAGCCGTGTTCTCCCATTCCCCTCATATCCTTTCCCTGAGGTTGTAAGAAAGACCAGAAACCGAATTCTTTCAAATCATAATAATCAATGCCGACACGGGAATTGAAAATTAAATCTTCTCTGAAATTAATTGTCACATAAGGGCTGACTGTAAAACGATATTGTTTCGCCTCACTTTTATCTCCGTATTTACTCCGTTGAGCAACAGGATTATAGCCATTTAACGTATTGAAATTCCAATCGCCGTTTTCATCTTTGACAGGGATCAAGGGTGACTGCATATAAGCCTGAGTAATGGGATCGGTAAAATAACCGCCTCCGGCTCCCATATTCGTTTTCGTATAAGAAAGATTTAAGGCAAAACCATAACTAACTAATTTACTCGGAGATTGTGAAAAATTCACCCGTCCGGAATACCGTTCCAGGTCCTTACTGATGACCAAGGCCTTGTTATTAAAATAATTAAAAGAAGTATAGAAACGAGGGGAAGTCTCGGAAGTCCCTCCACCTTGCAAATCCAGATTGTATTCCTGAACGAATCCGACCCGGGTGACTTCATCCAGCCAATTCGTACGGGTACTGCCGTCCGTCTCCAGATAGGCATACATCATTTCTTTCATTCCCTCGGGAGTATAGGGAAAATATCCGCCGAACAAAACATCATTATAATAGGCTGCATTTCCATTTTCTCCATATAGATCATAGTCGTTCAACAAACCTTCTACCTGTAACTCTGTATACCGGTCTGCATTCAGCGGTCTGTAACTCTTCGGAATACTCGGTTTCATTTCCATACCGAGTTTCACAGTCAGATTCGCCTGCAATTTTCCAGATCTTCCTTTTTTTGTGGTAATGACAATTACCCCATTTGCAGCTCGTGCCCCATATATAGAGGTGGCCGTAGCATCCTTCAATACGGTCATGGATTCAATATCAGCAGGACTCAAAGTAGAAAGAGGAGACAGCGTTTGATTTTCGGCAGAACGCATCCCCATCGTCCCGGCAGTAACCGGGACTCCGTCAATAACATACAAAGGTTGGGTACCCGAATTCAAAGAATTCCGTCCCCGGATAAAAATAGTAGCGGGAGCTCCCGGTTGACCGGAAGAAACATTCATCTGTAAACCCGGTACGGTTCCTTCCAATGCCTTGATGGGATTGGCATCGGTTTTATCCACAATATCCTGAGCTCCTACTGTAGTAGCGGCCCCGGTAAATGCCCTTCTACGGGTTACACCATAACCGGTCACCACAACTTCATCCAAACTCTGGGCATCACTTTCCAGTGCAACATTAATTATCGTTCGGTCACCGACCGTATAATTTTCCGTTTTCATTCCGACAAAAGAGAAAACGAGCATATCTGTAGGGGACGCTTCAATCGCATAACGTCCTTGCAGATCCGTCGCAGTCCCTATCGTCGTACCTTTAATGACTACAGATACCCCCGGTAGCGGACTCCCATCGCTTTTATCTGTCACAATGCCACTGACTGTATGCATTTGTGCATAACTCACCTGCAGACCAACTAAAAACAGGAGAGATAATAAACTCATTAATTTTCTCATAAATTTTAGTTTAGTTTAATTATAAAAAAACCGCTTTTGCAATTTTTTTTGTATTGTTTAACGAATACTAAGATTAGCGGTTTCAATAAATCTTAATTTTAACAAATAAAAAAAGCTGTCGAAGAAACTCTCCAACAGCCCCTTTGGTTTTATAAAGGTCGATTTAATTTGCTTATTTATTTTTTCTTAGGTATTCCTCCGCCTTGTTTCGGGAAAGAGCTGGAGACTCCGTTCGCTATTTTGTATCGTCAGTCTCCCCTAAAACGCAGATGCTTCCTCCTTTTAGTCACACTTCGTGTGCCTAACGTCGGCGGACAACCCTGCGTTTTTTAACGGTACGACTTCCTGACAAAATTACGCTCTCTCCCGTCATATCTCTTTCCCGAAACAAGGCTCCGGCTTCAAACACAGGAACTTTGAGAAAACATTTAAAGAAGCGACGAGGGGAGAATTTAGCGAGTATCGGAGGTCGTTTGTGTTTTTCAGTCATTGCGGGAAGGAGCGTCTTTCTGTGCGAAAGCGGAGTGTAAAAAAACACCATTTGTCCGCCGACGTTAGGCAGGCAAAGCCTGTCTAAAAGGAGGAAGTTTTGGTGTTTTAACGGAGCTTGAGCTTACAGAAAAGCGAGTGAAGCACGACTGAAAAACATAAACGACCGGAGGAGGAGCAAAAATTAAATCGACCTTGTATACGCTAATCGTTAATTTCAATAATTTTATTTTTAATTGCATACATGACCAACGCAGCGGTATTCCGACAACCGGTTTTACTCAATAAATTAGCCCTGTGTTTATCTACCGTCCGTTTACTGATAAACAATTCGTCTGCAATTTCCTGATTCGATTTCCCTTTACATACATGATACAAGATTTCCATTTCCCTTTCCGATATTTCACTATCCGGACTTTCTGTTTCTGTTTTATTACTATCCCGCATATTATTTAAAATAGTGAATAATAACTCTTCAGAAAAGAAATTTTCCCCCGCTGCCACTTTTTTAATGGCGGTAATCACGTTTTCTATTCCTGTATTTTTCAACATAAAACCTTTTGCGCCGGCATCAATCATTTTGTAATAATATTGCTCATCCCCATACATAGACAAAACGATGATCTTCAAATCGGGATGTAACCGTAAAGCTTCACGAGTAGCTTCAATACCGTTCATTTCCGGCATTTCAATGTCCATTAGCACAACATCACAATCCACCAGCGACAAGCTTTCAATAAATTCTCTCCCATTGGAAGCTTCATAGATATGATGGACAAAATCCTGAGTCGACAATAATAATTTCAATCCTTCCCGGAATAATTTATGATCGTCAACCAGATAAATTTTCAGCTTTTGCATAGTACATTTTCCTTATTAGCATTTTCAAGCGATTGCTTCTCCCACCTCTCAAAAATCGTAAATTTTATCTAATTATTACGCGATTTCCTTATTAAAATAATTAAACTTTTCCTCTCCGGCTGGATTTTTAACCATTTTTTCCTCTCCCTTTACATTTTACATCATTGAATTTTAATAGAAGCTTTCGCCTGCATACCTTTCCCCCTTTCACTGATAATCTCAATATCTCCGTTTCCGGATTTCAAACGATATAGGATATTGTCCAATCCCATTCCATACTCAGTAGCTTCCCGGCTGACATCAAAGCCGATACCATCATCGCTGTAATCCAGATAAATCGTCTGTTCCCTCAATTGCAAGTCAATCCGGATATTATGAGCAACAGCATGTTTTAACGTATTATTAATCAGCTCACACATCACCCGATAAAGAATAACCTCAACATTATAAGTAAAACGTCTTCCTCCAAGATTGGTCGTAAAACGGATTTCAATGCCCTCTGCCGATCCCAATCTTTTTATAAAAGCTTCCACAGCGTCTTTCAATCCGAAATTATTCAGAATATGCGGACTTATATTGGCAGAAATGTCTCTGACGCTCACAATTGCTTCGTCTACCGCCTGCTTGAGGTTTTGCTTGATTTTCTCATTTACTTCCGGATCCGCTTTGGCATCCAAACCGGAAAGTAACATTTTTACCACGCTCAACAAAGGCCCTAGACCATCGTGCAGCTCTTTGGCAAAACGCTGTCTTTCTTTTTCTTCCGTACGAATCACAGCCGACAACACCTTATTTTCCGTCTCTCTCCGGATTTCGTCCAAACGTTTCATAAATTGAAAAATTTTCCGGATATAAAATACACCTACCAATAATACCAGAGAAATGATGAAAGTCAGCCATTTCTGAACAATAGCCAACTCGTCCTCCCATTCGGGATAAATTGTCGGGAAAAGTTCCAAAATGATAGAAGCGACCATCAATATAAAACCGCTGGATATCAAAATCCAGGATACATTAAACTTTGTACGTTTAAACAAACTGATCGCTATTCCGGCAGCCAGTACCTGAAAGACCAAAGACACATAAACAACAATTGTGGAAAGCATATGCTATAAAATAAAAGATAAAACTTCCGAAAAACCTCCACTTTTTTCTCTGCCGTTCCTTTTTAAAACGGATAACCAATAGCGATATTAAACACTGTATGTTTTATCCATTTCCCATTATCGAACAATACGAAACGCTGTCCTTGCGGTTTCGCCGGATCCCGCATTTTTATTCCCCAATCGAAACGCAAAAGGAAAAAATTAGCATCCACTCTTAGTCCCGGCCCGGTGCCCAAAGCAATCTGCCGCAGGAAATCTCCCCCCAATACCGTTCCTCGCCGATTTTCATACTTTGTAATATTCCAGATATTTCCAGCATCCAAAAACAAAGCGCCTTCCAACAACCAGAAAAGTTTGAAACGGTATTCTATATTGGCTTCTAATTTAAAGTCCCCGACATTATTGGGATAATTATCTTCTGCCACATAAGAACCCGGTCCCAACGTCCGGGCTTGCCAAGCCCGGATCCCGTTTGCCCCCCCTCCGTAAAAAGCTTCTTCAAAAGGAAGTACTTTCATATTTCCATAAGGATAACCGCAACCCAGAAACAAACGGTATACAATTGTATTGGCCCGATTTAAATAATGATTGAAACGATATTCCCCGTCGGCTTTAATATATTGAGCATACTGGACTCCCAACATTTCATAATAGCGTTCATCATTTTTTTCCACCCGGGGAATATTGAAAACCTTATCTATAGCCCACAAAAAATTCCCGGAAGTTTCCAGATTCCCCCGAAAATAATTGAAACTACTCTGCCCGTTTAACTGCTGATCGGTATAAACAGCCGAAAAATTGGCCGATAAAATCAAGTGACTGGTATAGGCACTCTTTACGTATTTATTTTTTAAACCTGCGATAAAAGCACTGTCCACATTCTGCATCATCACATAATTCAAATCAATCAGATCAAAATTATACCGCCATTTTTTATCGGCCTTTCTCCAGAGATATCCGAACTTAGCGCTGGCAATACGCCGGTCGTAAAAAGGGGTATGCTCGTAACTGAAAGACAAGGAGACCGAAGTTTTAGGGGCAAAATTCCTTCGGAAATCATGCAAACGAAAAACCGGCATCCAAAACTGGGGCGTCACTAAACGCATTTCCACACCTAATTCTTTCGTACTGAATATCTTATTTTCATTAAATTGTTCTTTTTTCAATGCTCCCCATACGCTCAACGTAAGGTTCTCCCCACTTTTAAACAGGTTCCGGTGATTGTAGGTCAGGTTCCCCCCCACCCCGATATTACCGGAATTATGAGTCCCTTCCAGAAAAATATTGTAAGATTGCCTTTTCATCGGCGTCAACTGTATGTCACACACCAAGATCTTCTCCTTTCCAGCCGTAGGTTTTTCCCGGAACACAATATTGATAAACTTAAATAGGTTTAAAGCCTGTAAGCGGGAATAAGAATCCACCACTTTCTGTACATTATAGAGTTCTCCCTCCCGAAATTGTATGGTTTCAATAATCAATTTTGGTTTCACTTTCAGCTTATCCCGGTAAAGAATCCCGTAATTCCGTTCAATAGTAGCCGTATAACAAGAATCTGTTCCCGACAAAAAAACCAAAGGGTCATAATCAAAATTTATATTTATTTTCTCGATCCGGAATTTATGATAAGCAGTTGTATCGGTAGGGTTACTGACAATACTCAACAGCAAACGGGCTTTATCCGGCTGATTAGCGGTTGTCGTATCGGCATAAAACTGAATAAAGTTTTTCGAAAAATTAAAATAACCTCTTTCTCTTAGCATCCGGGTGATCCGTTCCCGCTCCGTTTCGAGTAGTTCAATATCCAACGGAGCTTCCGGGCGGATTTTTGTCCGGAAAGAATCCTGCAAAACCTCACGCATTAACCTGGCAGTATCGGACAGTTCATTGGACACATAATTGTGCGTATCGGTAAAAGTAAAATCCTCAATAGTCGTCACCTTCCCAGGGAAAATGTTATATTCTACATAAGCTTTCCTTTTCTTAAAATAAACCGTGTCCAAGACTTCAGCATTGTAATAGCCTTTATTATTCAGAAATAATTTTATCTGGGCAACACTTCGGTCGGTCAAAAAATCACTGTATACAACAGGAGCTTCTCCTATCGTGCGCAACCACTTATTAAAACGTTTTTTCTCATTTTTTCCGCTCAGGTTATACACCCCCAAATGAAAGCGGGCCACTCCCAGAATACGGGTATTGGGCTTCTGACGGATATTCTTTTTTATATCCGATTTCTTAATCTCTTTACTGTCTGTTTTTATAGTAACTTTATTCAACAAATACTCTTTTTCCGACACATATTTTGTCGGCGAACAAGAGTACAAGAAAAAAAACGACAGAAAAATAAGTAATATCTTATATCCGCAACCCTTCTCCAACTATCAAAAATGTTATTATTTTTGTATGCAAATTACACTTTGCCCTGTTTTATAATTTTAGATGCAGGCTATTCCGGCATCTGAAACTGGAAACTCAATTTTACAGCATGCTAAGCAAACACGTAACAAAAATAGTCCAAAGTCTTGAAAAAAAGAAATTCAGAGATAAATATAATCTCTTCAAAATTGAAGGGGAAAAGTTAGTACAAGAACTCCTTTTATCCGATTTAAAAATCAATACCCTCCTTGCCTATCCGGAATGGATCGCCCGGAATCGGAATTCCTGTACTCTTCCTAAAATCATCGAAGTGGATGCCCGGGAAATGGGACTCATTTCCAATTTCCAATCTCTCCCGGAAGTGATAGCTCTGGCCAGCATTCCTGAATATACCTATTCGGAAGAAGAAATCATACACTCACTCTCTCTCGTCCTCAACGGAATACAAGATCCGGGTAATCTGGGGACGATATTGAGAGTAGCGGACTGGTTCGGAGTCCGGCATATTTTTTGCGATAGAGACTGCGCAAGTGTTTATAATCCCAAATGTGTGCAGGCAAGTATGGGAGCTGTATTCCGGGTAAAAACGCATTATACGGAACTCCTACCTTTATTACAAAAATTCAATACACCCGACTTTCCCTGCTATGGAACGTTTCTGAACGGTGAAAACATTTACAAAGTCCGTTTGAGCCGCCAAGGATTTATTGTCATGGGAAATGAAGGCAGTGGAATACGGTCCGAGATAGAGCAGCTGATTCAGTGCAAACTGACAATCCCCAGTTTTGCCCACAACGCCTATTCCACAGAATCCCTGAATGTCGGGGTCGCAACCGGTATTATCTTATCGGAATTTAAACGAAATACCGAATGAGTACCTTGCAGGAATATGGCACATTTATTGATAGGTAAAATTTTATAACAAAACCAAAATAAGGATTAATTCTCATCAATTGATTGTAAAATTAAATACAAGAAATTAAACTAAAAACGAGTATATGAAAAAATGGATTATTTTATTCGCCCTTTGTTTTTGCGGTTTTACACTGATGGCCCAGTCTCCTTTTAATATCGGTATTCATGGCGGTGTATCCAATAACAAAATCAAAGTCAAAGATGCTGCCTTAGGCTTAAAAAACGGGACCAATACCGGTTATATGTTAGGTGTTTTTGCCCGCATCAATTTAGGACCCCTCTATGTAGAACCGGCTTTGAATTTCTCGCATAAGAAAGGGGAAGTAAAAGATGAAGTGAACAAAAGCGCCCTGAAATATAATTCTTTCGATATTCCGGTCATGCTGGGATTACATGTGATAGATGTTCCAGCCCTAAAATTAAGGGCTTATTTAGGACCGGTCGCCTCTTTTACCGGAAAACTGAAATGGGACAACGAGGATTTCGGCGACAGGTTGGACAACCGGAAAGTAATGTGGAATGGGAAAATCGGAGTCGGAGTAGATGTTTGGAAATTAACTTTCGATATTGATTTCGAAAAGGGATTCAAAAACTTTCAAAACAAAGATTATATAAAAGTCAAATCACCCCGATCTTTCAATTTCACCCTGGGGCTTAAGATCATTTAAAATGTAAGAATATATAAGCACTCAAAAACTGAAGGAATGAGGTGTGTAACGAAACAGTTAGTTGGGTTACACACCTCATTTATCTGCAACGAAGTTCTGCTCTTCCGGCCTAAAGAACCCCTATTCAGCAAGGCGCTTACCCCGAAGAGGGATTTATTTCGGAAATATCCCTGACTATTTAAACGCTTGCCCCCTTGAATGTTTAATTTTCGCTATCATTGTCCGAAAACTTCCCGGAACACAAGGGGAGCAACGTCAATAATATTCCCCTCCGGAGCCGATGCATAGACCTTATTTTTAAGAGTCCAGGGTTCTTCGAACGCATACCAATCGATATCCTCTGTTTCCTCTCCGGCTAAACGCTTCTCCAGTAAATCGAAATAAGCCTTCCAACGCGGATAGTAAAAATCCTTCAAAAGGCCGGCCCATTCCCGGTGGGAGTAATCTCTCAAACCACCCTTATCGGCAGCCTGACGGTTTCCCCAAGTCGTAATCTGTACTCGGGCATTCCATTCATAAAGTCTTTTTTCCTCCTCAGTCTCCCCCTTTGCTTTTGCCCTCTCTAACCAGGTTCCCAACCGAAATTCCGGCCGGGTAGCCAAAAGAGTGTCCTGCCAAAGAATCAATTGTAAAAATTCCCGGCTCAAATTCCGGAAAGCAGTTTCATCCTTGAGCCGATATGCTTCAGTAATCTTTTTTTGTAAAACATTTCCTTTGTCTGCAAGAGCCTGACGCATAATATCCGTCAAATCGTATTCAAAATTATTGTTTCCTTTATATTGCTCACTCACTTCCAGAAAAAGTGCTGCTACCTTTTTCGATTCTTCAGGAGCATAATATAACTCCGAAGTTCCCCAGGAAGAAGCTCCGGAAATCTCTTCTGCCGGCCGGGCACAGAAAACCGACTCGGTAGTCCCCTCCTGCACGACAGGACAATTATACGCAGCTTTCCCTAAAATCTGCCAGGCCTGCTGTAAACGGGGATCATCCTTCCCATAACGGGCCTTTACATAACCCTTCAGCCATTCCTCTTTTGTAAAAGGAATTTTCCGCCATGGCAATTCCAAGAGCAGTTCGTACATCACCGGATTATTTTCAATCCCTTCCATCGTCTTTCCCACCCCCCTTAAAGAAGCTCCATTCGGATGCTGAACAGCAGCATAAAAACCATTTATGACGCGATCCATCCGACCGTACATTCCGACATTTCCGCCGAAATTTAACAACATACAATAAAGCCAATCCTGTCCTTCAAATCCCTTTTCCCTATACCAGACGGACTCTTTATCTCCCCACATCGGCCGGTTTTCACTGGACAAATCCAATATCAGGACATTCCCCGGCTGTAAAGCAGTAATCATCTCGTGACGGGGATTGGCCTGCCAGGCTTGCATGACCCATACCGCCTCCGGATTAGCCGTTTTCATCGCCTGCAATACCGATTGAGCTGCCGCAGCCAGATCGATTCCCTGTACATTTCCCCCTTCATGAAAAGGATCCATTCCATAAAATTTTGCTTTCCCGAACCGCTTTTCCATCTCCATATAATACAAACCCGCTATTCGCTTGAAAGCAGGGTTTTCGGGATACAAAAAAGCAGGACGCTGATAACCGCACCACAAGCCCGGATCTTTCACTTCTATCCCTAACTTTTCAGAAGCATTATGAGGCAACATACCGGCATATCCGGGAAATACCGGCTCAATTCCATACTCCCTCATCCGATTCAGAATACGATGTTGCAATTGCATTTGTCGCTCATACCAACTTTCCGGATTGGGCCCACCCCAACCTTCCAGATTATTCATATGCCACCAAGCCAAAAAACCCGGTCCGGCAATAAATTGCCCGATCTCTTCTGCTGTATAGCCCAACTGCTGTAATACATTATGCCATACGACTTCCATGCCCGTCAACGCCAAAGCCATATTTATCCCATGCATAGCCATCCAGTCCAATTCCCGCTCCCATCTTTCCCAGTCCCAAAAAGCCATTGAGTAAGAATAAGTACAATAATTGAAATCATAACGGTATTTTAAACTCGCTTCCCGCCTTTCTTTTTCTTTTACCGGAGGTAAGACAGCCGGCAATTTCGCCTGCATGCCATTCCAGCTAAGGTGAATCCCCGCGTAATATTTTAAATACCAGTTAATACCGGTAGCAATACTGACGTAGTTATTCCCCCTTACAACCACTTTTTCTCCGGCCTGATCCAACTCAAAAAAGTCCGGTTCTCCCTCGCTTAATTCGATCTTAAATTTCTGCGAAGCCCCTGGGTCTATCCGTTCCAGTAATTCATAGACCGGAGAAGATTTCGCCGACAAACAGATAAGCATACATAAGCCCAAACAAATCCTTTTCATTTCCCTAATCTTCTTAGATATTTATTTTTCAGTTTTCCTTTTTCCGCAGGATTCTATACCCTTTGTAAATTTTAAATCTTTATATAAATATGTCTTTTGTATAAAATATAAGCAAAGCCCCAATTCAACATTACGTAGAGCAAAGCATACACTAAGGAAGCAAAATAAGCTTCTAACCAAGATGCCAAAACAACAGTATAAATCTTATCTTGAAACGTATACGCCAAAACAATAGCAACGATTTCTGACCATACATATATAAACAAGGGATTTACGCCGAAAACCTCAAAAAAACGACAGCCTCTTTTATATCCCTTTACATCAATCCAATAAATAAGTAAAGCAAAGAGAAGAGAAGCTGCCCCACAGGAAATCAGTACATAAGTCGGACTCCATATTCTTTTATTTACAGGACAAGCATAACTCCATAAATAACCGGCAAATAAAAGGATGGTCCCAAAAATAAAAAGCTGACGTATCCGGATCTCGTTTTCTTTTACTTCTCCCAACATTCTCCCCATACAAACCCCGAATAATACATGTGCGAAACAGGGTAAAGTACTCAACAATCCCTCCGGATCAAATGCCATGCCGGCGCCGGACGATGCCCCACCTCCATACAAATGCCTTACGCCCAACACAGCCCGGTCGACAACCGATAGGATATTATGCTCCGAACGGATAAACCCCTCTCCTACCACTAAAATCACAAAATACCCCACTAAAATCATAACTGCCGTAAACAATTGATAACGTGGTCTTATTCCTAAGCAAAGGATAGCTCCCCCCAAATAAGCAAGCGCTAATCTTTGTAATACCCCCAATATCCGAATATCAGCTACCGGAAAAATATTTTGCGTAAATCGCTCCCAAAAAGTAAATTCACCATTCCCCATACTCATAAAAGTCCCAAACCACAAAGCAAACCAATTGATCCCTAAACCGATTAAAAAGATAAGAACCGCCCTCCTGAAAATCTTTGCAACCGCTCCCCGAGAGAAAAGAGAATTATATCTTCGTAAAGAAAAATACATAGAGATACCCATGATAAACATGAAAAAAGGAAACACCAGATCAGTAGGAGTCAAACCGTTCCAGGAAGCATGACACAAAGGAGCATACACTGCCGACCAGGACCCCGGATCGTTCACCAAAATCATACCTGCAATCGTAATTCCCCTAAAAACATCTAATGCCAATAAACGATTTTCTGTTTTCATATTCCTATTTTCTCAAAGTTAATCTAGCTCATCAGTACTCCCCCGGATAGTCAGACTGATGTTTCTCACGAAAGCTCTCTATTCCAGCCGAAACAGGATAAACAGCTCTACTTAAGCATAAATAATCCCGCACCAAATATTACTTAACTTTCCGGACTTTTTAAATTATCAGCACCCCCACTCCTCTTGTCACCTTGAACCTTTTACACCTTCAGACTTCCTCATCTTTTAAACTTCTTCATCTATTTAAATCTGCCCTTTTAAGAAAGATTCCCTGTCTGCAAATCACAAAAATGTTCAATATTATACAAATAAACACAAAAAAGAGAAATTTAACGCAAAATAATAAATTAAAAACACAATCTTCTTTTCTTTTTTGGATATTTCCAGATTTTGATTTTCCTTTGCAACATCAATTCAATCCGTAAGAAAGATTGTTTGAATTATAAAGAGGAGTTGAGAGACGGGCTCTGTGAAACTCCGACAACCTCAGTGATACTGAAAGGTGCCAAAACCCGTCCTGAAAAAATCAGGAATTATAATTTAAACCTGTAGAAGATGAGCGCAGACAAGAATTACTTCAGCATTTCAAAGATTTTCGAAAAATTTAAATTCATTTTTCTTCACGACTTATCCATGTATATGCGCTGCATGCGCTGATTTTATTTTCTCCCCGCTACAAAACGGCTCTCCCGGAGCTATATGAGAAGACCTTTACGAAAAACGGAAGGGAGTTTCTGTTTTCTTACAGGTATTTTCAAGGTAAAATTTATTATTTGAACTTATAATAGCAATATCATCATGGCTAAATCGTATACAGAAATCAATGAAAAAATTAAAAATGGCAAAGCCGTGGTATTAACGGCAGAAGAAGTTTCTGAATTATCCAAATCCCTGTCGCCGAAAGAAATAGCAGCGAAAGTAGATATCGTCACTACCGGTACATTCGGAGCGATGTGTTCTTCCGGAGCTTTTATCAATTTCGGACACGCCAATCCTCCCATCCGTATGGAAAAAATAGAACTGAACGGCGTAAGGGTCAGCGGAGGTCTGGCAGCTGTCGACACCTATATCGGAGCCACCGATTGTAATCCGGAACATCCGGCTTACGGAGGGGCCCATCTGATTCAGGAATTGATCGAAGGCAAAGACATCACCCTGGAAGCCTGGGGTAAGGGTACGGATTGTTACCCTCGCAAACACATAAAAACGATCATTAATCGGGAAACGATCAACGAAGCTATTTTATATAATCCCCGGAATGCCTATCAGAATTACAATGTCGCCACCAATACGACCGATCAAATTAAATACACCTATATGGGCACCCTGCTTCCCCGCATGAGGAATGCTTCTTACAGCACGGCCGGAGAGCTTTCACCTCTGCTCAACGACCCGGAATGCCGTACAATCGGATTGGGTACCCGTATTTTCCTGTGTGGAACGGAAGGCTATGTCACCTGGAACGGCACTCAGTTTCATTCTACTAAGGAAACAAACTCCTATGGAATCCCGACAAGCAATGCCCGTACGATTGCTGTGATCGGGGACCTGAAAAATATGAGCCCGGATTTTTTACGGGCTGCTTACTATGAAAAATACGGTGTAAGTATGTTCGTAGGCATCGGCATTCCTATTCCTGTCCTGGACGAGGATATGGCACGGCGGGTATCCATCCGGAACGAACAAATCGAAACGACAGTCGTCGACTACGGAAAGGAAAATCAAATTTTAGGTAAAACCAATTACGCAGCTCTGCACAGTGGGGAAATCGAAATCAACGGACATAAAATCAGGACAGCCCCGGTCGCCAGCTTGGCAAAAGCCCGTGAAATAGCCGGCATCTTAAAAAACTGGATACAACAGGGCCAATTCCTGCTTACAGAGCCCATCCGGCCGATGCCTACCGGCACAAGCCTGAAAACACTGCAAGAAATCAAAAAAGAGGAATAAGCCGCTGAAATTTAAAGCAGAGAGTAGAATTAACCGTTAAATTGTAATTGTTTAAACCATGATAAAAAAATTAGTATTATCTTTTCCGGTCGATGCCACCGACAGATCATTGACGTATGATCTGGTCAAATTATACGATATCCGCATCAATATTTTAAAAGCCGAAATAGAAGCCGGAAAATCCGGAAAGCTTTTGGTAGAACTAGAGGCTGACGAAACACAATTGGAAAAGGGAATAGCTTATCTCGGGGGAAACGGAGTCAGCGTAAGCCCGCTCTCCAGTAAAATATCCTACGACGAAGCCCGTTGTATCCAATGCGGAAATTGTGCTTCCGCCTGTTTTTCGCACGCTCTGACGATAGGGGCTCCGGATTGGTTGCTAAAATTCAACCCGGAAAAATGTATCGTATGTAAACTTTGCTTGAAATCCTGTCCGCTGAAATTATTTCGGATAGAATTTGCCGAAGGTATTTAATGCCCAGAGGTAACCCCAAAAGGGAAATATCTGTAAATAGCTTATAGTTAAAAAGGAAAAAGAATCCGGAAAATAAAAGAGGAAGAGGAAAAATCAAAAACATTTTACTAAAAATTTTATAATTTTAGGAATCCTATTTACCTCAAAAATAAACAAGCTATGGAATATAAAATCAGGACATACCGCGAACATTTCAGAGAAGGCCGTTGGACCAACTTTATCGTAAAATGTAAGGACTCTGATCTTTGGATAGGAGTGGATAAAGCTTCTTATCAACCTGAAATGCCCCAATTTTGTAATAACTTACTACAGGAATTACGAAAGGCTATGGAAACTTATCTGCACAAAGATCCCTGTTATTTAACTTCTCTGGTTCCCTATAAGGCAAAACCGGATGCTCCCGAAATTTTTCAAAAAATGTCGGAGGTTTCCCGGCAAACGCATATCGGTCCGATGAGTGCCGTAGCAGGAGCCGTAGCCGAACACATGGTGCGATCCCTAAAGGGAGAGTTTGGCATAAAAGAAGCCATTGTGGAAAACGGAGGAGATATCTATGCAGATATCATAGAAGACATGGACGTTTCGGTCTTTGCAGGCAACTCTCCCCTTTCGGAAAAAGTCGGTTTGCACATTACAGCTTCCCAAGCCCCTTTGGGCATTTGTACTTCTTCCGGAACGGTGGGACCTTCCCTGAGTTTTGGTAAGGCCGATGCTGTCATGATCATTTGCCAGGACGTATTATTGGCAGACAGTTATGCCACAGCCTTTGCCAATTTCGTCAGGAAAGCGGAAGATATCAATCCCGTATTGGAAAGAATCGGTAAAATAAAAGAGATCATTGCCGCCTTATTGATCAAAGACGATAAGATGGGAGTTATCGGTAAATTTGAACTTAAATTTTTTAATTAAACTGTACGTTGCTCGGAATACAATTTCCCATAGCTTTCCATGCCGGATAAAAAGGATGGGTATGCAGGCAGATTCAGTGGATCGCTACAGTATAAATTCGTTTTAGAGTCGGAAGATAGCCAGCATTTGATAACAGAAACATTTTATTTTGAGAAGGCCGGCCGTCTCCTCCCTGACTTTAGAACATTATATATTTCAAACTAGATGCTGAAAAATTTATTAGAGGAAAGAATACTTATCCTGGATGGTGCTATGGGCACCGCTATACAACAATATCAATTGGAAGAAAAGGACTTCAGAGGAGAGGAATTTGTAAACCATCCGGTCAATCTGAAAGGGAATAACGATATTTTATCCCTTACCCGTCCGGATATTATCAGCCGGATACACCAAAGTTACATTGACGCCGGTGCCGATATTATAGAAACAAATACCTTCAATTCCAATGCAGTATCGCAAGCGGATTACCAATGTTCAGCTGATGTTTACCGCCTGAATTATGCAGGAGCACGGCTGGCCCGGGAAGTAGCGGATAAAGCCGGACGGCCCGTATATGTTGCCGGTAGTATAGGCCCTACTTCCAAAACCCTTTCCCTTTCTCCGGATGTCAACCAACCGGCATTCCGGGCAATCGATTTTGACACATTAGCTGCCACTTATGCACAACAAATCAGCGGATTAATCGACGGAGGGGTCGACATTTTATTGGTAGAAACGGTCTTTGACGGTCTGAATGCAAAAGCAGCCCTCTACGCGATCGATAAAATACAGACAGAAAAAGCAACCCGGTTACCGGTAATGATCTCTGCAACAATCAACGATAAAAGCGGACGCACCCTTACCGGACAATCCTTGGAAGCTTTGTATACAGCCCTTGCTCATTACCCTTTATTCAGTTTCGGACTGAATTGTTCTTTCGGAGCAAAAGAATTGCTGCCTTTTGTAGAGCAGCTTCACAAGTTCCTGCCCTGCAACCTGAGTCTTTATCCCAACGCAGGACTTCCGAACGAAATGGGAGAATACGATGAATCCCCCGACTATACGGCAGCTTTTTTAAAGTCAATGGCTCAAAAAGGCTGGTTAAATATAGCAGGGGGATGTTGTGGAACCACCCCGGCCCACATCCGGGCAATACGAAAGGCGCTCGAAGGAATCGCCCCCCGTATTCCCGCCAAGCCTTTTCCCTCATTAGTGGTAAGCGGCCTAGATAACATTGTCGTCGACAAAGCCCTCAGCAATTTTGTCAATGTGGGCGAACGCACAAACGTAGCCGGTTCCGCCAAATTTGCCAAATTGATACATGCCGACGCCTACGACGAAGCCAGCAACATCGCCCGCAAACAAATCGAAGACGGAGCCTCCATCATCGACATCAATATGGACGACGCCATGCTGGATAGTGCCAAAGAAATGGCTACTTTTATCCGGATTATCAGCAATGATCCCGATATTGCCAAAGCAGCGCTGATGATTGACTCGTCCGACTGGAAGACCCTGCTCGCAGGCCTGAAAAACGCACAAGGGAAATGCATCGTCAATTCTATTAGTTTAAAAGAAGGAGAAAAAGAATTCCTAAGAAAAGCGGCCGAAATTAAACGGTTAGGAGCAGCCGTCGTCGTAATGGCTTTCGACGAGGAAGGCCAAGCCGTAAGCTACGAACGAAAAATTGCCATCTGCCAAAGGGCTTTCCAACTACTGACAGAACAAGCCGGTTTTGCTCCCGAAAATATTATTTTCGACGTCAATATTCTGGCAATCGGTACAGGAATGGAAGAACACAATAATTATGCCGTCGACTTCATTCGGGCCGTAGCATGGACTAAGAAACACCTTCCCGGCAGTTCTACTTCCGGAGGAGTTTCCAATCTTTCCTTTTCTTTCCGGGGAAATAACCCAGTGCGG
The DNA here is from genome assembly GCF_000243215.1 of Odoribacter laneus YIT 12061. Lineage (GTDB taxonomy): Bacteria > Bacteroidota > Bacteroidia > Bacteroidales > Marinifilaceae > Culturomica > Culturomica lanea. The sequence goes on from NZ_JH594596.1 coordinate 2,006,133, forward strand.
GAAGCCATGCACTCCGTATTCCTCTATCACGCGATTGCCGCCGGCTTGGACATGGCCATTGTCAATCCTTCTCTCTTACAGGTATATGACGATATTGACCCCCAGCTCCTTCAAGCCGTGGAAGCCGTTGTCCTGAATAAAAATCCGGAAGCGACCGAACATCTTATCGAACTGGCAGAAAAAATGAAAGCCCATAAAACGGAGGAAAAAACCATTAAAAATGAAAGCTGGAGGACGCTCTCTCTGGAAGAAAGGCTGATTTATGCTCTGGTAAAAGGAATAAAAGAATACCTGCCGGAAGATATATCAGCAGCCCTGCAGGCATATGCTTCTCCTGTGGAAATTATAGAAGGTCCGCTGATGAAAGGGATGGATAAAGTAGGCCAACTATTCGGAGAAGGAAAAATGTTCCTTCCCCAAGTGGTAAAATCTGCCCGAATCATGAAAGAAGCAGTAGCGATATTACAACCGGCAATAGAACACAGCAACTCCCTGAAGACATCTGATATCCGGAAACACAAAGTAGTTCTCGCCACAGCCAAGGGAGACGTACACGACATCGGGAAAAATATCGTCCACATTGTGCTCAGTTGTAACAATATGGAAGTGATCGATTTGGGAGTAATGGTCGACAACCACCGGATTCTGGAAGCCGCCCGCCAATATCAGGCCGATATTATCGGAGTAAGCGGCCTGATTACCCCTTCTTTAGCTGAAATGGAAGATCTGTGCCGTTTGTTGGAACAAGCTCAGCTAAAAATACCTCTCCTTGTGGGAGGAGCCACTACTTCCAGCGTACATACGGCTGTCAAACTAGCTCCCCTTTACTCCTATGGGGTCCTCCACGGCGGAGATGCTTCCCGGACTGCCGGTCTGATCAAAAGACTTTTGCAACACCCGGAAAATTATTTACAGCAAATAAAAACAGAGCAGGAAAATATACGGCAACTCTATTATAAAGCCCATACATCTCTCGTATCTTATTCGGAAGCTCAAGCCGCAGCTCCCCAATATGATCCGGAAAGTTATCTTTTGCCTAAGGCATTCGGCGAGCACAACTTACGGGCCCGGAAGCTGGATCTTCGCGAACTGGCCGACCGGATAGACTGGACGCCTTTTTTCCATTTCTGGGGATTTAAGGGTAAATTTCCGGAAATTATCTATACCCATGAAGAAGCCGATCACACCTATCAGGCGGCTTTGGAAACTTTGGGACAGATTATCGCCGGGAATGAATTTGAAGCTTCAGTTCTCGTCAAGTTCTTTAATGCCCGTTCTGAAAATAACGAAATCATACTGGAAAACGGATACCATTTCCCTATGCTGCGACAACAAATGCGGAATTCTGAATATTTGTCCCTGGCTGATTTTATAAGTCCGGATCCGGCTTTCAAAAGCACTATCGGAATTTTTTGTCTGAAAGTCTCCGATACACATAAATGTACGGATTGTCCCGATTTTAACCAACTCATCCGGGAAAGCTTATGTGCTCGTCTAACGGAAGCCCTGGCCGAATGGATGCATGAACAATTATCCGAAGGACTCCACATGATCCGTCCGGCTTTCGGTTATCCGGCCTGTCCGGACCACTCCCTGAAAAAAGAAGTTTTCCAATTATTGAATGCTCCAGCAGATATCGGTGTGGAACTGACTTCCTCTTATGCCATTATTCCCACCACAAGCCTTTGCGGGATGTTAATTGCCCACCCCCAGGCCCGTTATTTCAATGTGACTAAAATCAGTTCAGAACAATTCCACACTTATTGCCAACAAAGGGGATTTAGTCCGGAAGAAGGGAAACGCCTGCTGGGACCCCTTATAGACAATTAATTTATTTCACCTACCGGAAAAGCAGTGTTGAAAATATTGTAATTTACAATTCTATGAAAATAACCGACATATTAAACCGCAAAGCAAAACCGTTCGCCACGTTTGAATTAGTCCCTCCCCTCAAAGGGAGCGATATTAATAAGTTATACAAGGCTATCGATCCCCTGATGGAATTTAAACCTCCGTTTATAAACATCACTTTTCATCGGAATGAAATCGAATTCCGTCAAAAAGAAAACGGCACTTTTGAAAAAATAACGGTTACGAAACGACCTGGTTCCGTAGCGATTGCTGCTGCAATCATGAAACGTTATCAGCTAGAAGTAGTCCCTCATTTAATATGCGGAGGAGCTTCAAAATATACGCTGGAAAACGACCTGATTGACCTGAATTTTTTAGATATCACCAATGTGATGGCTCTAAGAGGGGATGCTATTCCCGGTCAAAAATATTTTATCCCGGAAGTCGACGGACACAAATATAGTTGCGATTTGGTAAGCCAAATTCACAACATGAATCAAGGAAAATACCTGGACGAAACCCTGACAAATGCCATCGCCACTAATTTCTGCATCGGCGTAGCCGGTTATCCGGAAAAACATTACGAAGCTCCCAACCCTGAAACCGATATCATGAACCTAAAACGGAAAGTGGATGCCGGAGCAGATTATATCGTCACCCAAATGTTCTTCGACAACAACCGATTTTTTCATTTCGTCGACAAATGCCGTACAGCTGGTATAACCGTTCCGATTATTCCCGGCCTTAAACCGATATCGACGCATACTCACATCGAAATGTTGCCCCGCACGTTCAGCATCGATTTGCCAGAAGAACTCATGAAAGAAGTGAGAAAATGTAAAAATGATCAGGAAATCTACCAGGTTGGCATAGAATGGTGCATTACGCAAAGCAAAGATTTACTGGCCCATGGAGCACCGGCCATTCATTATTATACGATGGGCAAAGCCGACAATATCCGAACGATTTTAAAACAAACATTTTAATGGATTTTTCTGACTATATTCTACTGGTTTTTCTAGGTTTTGCCGCCGGCTTCATCAATATTTTTGCCGGCGGAGGATCTATGCTGGTAGTCCCCTTCCTCATTTTCCTGGGATTGCCGGCAAATATCGCCAATGCCACCAATCGGATTGCTATTTTATTCCAAAACACCGTATCTGTTTTTACTTTCCAGCAAAAGAAAATTTTAGACCTGCGAACGGACTACAAGCTTTTATTCCCCGTGTTGCTGGGAAGTATAGCCGGTGCCTTTACAGCTGTTGATATCCAAAAAGAAATTTTGGAAAAAATTATAGGCGGATTATTAATCCTCATGTTTTTTATGGTCGGGTTAAACCCTAACGCCTGGATCCGGGCAAAGGCAGAAAAAGCTGGTAATAAACATCCCCTTTTGCGTTTTTTTATTTTTTTCGCCATTGGATTTTACGGCGGATTCATTCAAATCGGAGTAGGCTTTTTCCTTTTAGCCGGACTGGTTCTCGGATGTGGATTCGATTTACTGAAAGCCAATGCCGTAAAAATATTTTTAGTACTCTCTTATACCCTCATCGCTTTAGTTATTTTTATATTTTACGGCCTGATCGACTGGAAAGCCGGCTTGATACTTGCCTGTGGTAATATGAGCGGAGCCTGGCTGGGAACCCGCCTCAGCATAAAATGGGGAGCCACCTATATCCGCTACATCCTGCTCGCCGCCTTGCTCATTGTCGCCTTAAAGCTTTTCGGCTTGTTCTGAACCCGCACGTAAAGAAGGGAGGGCATTTACTGCCCCACCCCTTATCCCGTTAACAGCACCTTTAAGCACAGGAATCTCTCCCTATTTACACCCGCGACTTTCAGCATTTTTCCGGAATATGAAGTATTCTTTCAAATATTTCCTACTTTTGGAAAAATATTTAAATATTCCTGTATGAAAATTAAATTTTGCTTCTTTTTGAATTTACTTTTCCTGCATAGTATACTTTGCGGACAAGTGCAGCCCATTTATTTGGATCAGGATAAACCCCTAGAAGAAAGAGTTGAAGACGCCTTATCCCGCATGACTTTACCGGAGAAAGTAGCGATGTGCCATGCCCAATCAAAATTCAGTTCTCCGGGAGTACCCCGTTTAGGGATTCCGGAAATATGGACCAGTGACGGTCCTCACGGTATCCGGGCCGAAGTATTCTGGGACGAGTGGTATAACGCCGGCTGGACAAACGATTCCTGTATTGCTTTTCCTGCCCTGACTTGTCTGGCAGCTACCTGGAATCTGGAAATGTCTGCCTTATATGGAAAATCCATCGGAGAAGAAGCTCGCTACCGGAATAAAAATGTTCTTTTAGGTCCCGGCGTCAATATTTACCGTACCCCTCTAAACGGCCGGAATTTCGAATATATGGGAGAAGATCCTTATCTGGCTTCAGCTATGGTCGTACCCTATATACAAGAAGTACAAAAAAACGGAGTAGCCGCATGCGTAAAACACTTTGCCCTCAACAATCAGGAAAAAGACCGGGGACATATCAACGTACAAGTGGACGACAGGGCTTTACACGAAATCTATCTTCCCCCCTTCAAAGCAGCGATACAAAAAGGGAAAGCCTGGGCCATCATGGGAGCTTATAATCAATATAAAAATCAACATTGCTGCCACAACCAATACCTTTTAAAGGATATTTTAAAAGAAAAATGGCTCTTCGACGGAGTGGTTATTTCCGACTGGGGCGGAGTCCACGATACTCACCAGGCAATTGAAAACGGTCTGGATATGGAATTCGGCACCTGGACAGATGGTATGCAGGAAAATATCAAAAATGCATACGATCTCTATTATTTAGCTCGCCCTTATTTACAAGCTTTACAATCAGGAGAAAGTAAAGAAGAAATCTTAAACGACAAAGTAAGACGGATTCTCCGGCTTATTTTCCGGACGACAATGGCACCGAATCGTCCCTGGGGAAGTTTCGGCACTACAGAACATGCTCAGGCCGGACGTCAGATTGCCGAAGAAGGTATCGTACTTTTAAAAAACGACAATTCCCTTCTACCGATCGATTTTTCCACTGTACGCAAAATCGCCGTAATCGGGGAAAATGCGATAAAACAAATGACCATCGGAGGAGGAAGTTCTTCCCTCAAAGTGAAATACGAAATCTCACCCCTCCAGGGACTACAGAAGCAAATCGGAAACCAAGCCGAAATCCTCTACAGCCTCGGTTACGCCAGCCCTCAGAAATCCAGCAAAGATCCGATGGGAGAAATTCAACAAATCGGAGTTCATGCCAGCCGGGAAGAACTCCGGCAGCAAGCCATCGAAACAGCCCAAAAGGCCGATCTGGTCCTCTTTTTCGGAGGTTTGAATAAAAACAGTTTTCAGGATAGCGAAGGCAGGGACCGGCAAAGTTTAAGTCTCCCTTATGGTCAAGATACCCTTATCGCTGAGTTAGCAAAGGCAAATCCTCATCTGGCAGTTATTCTGATTAGCGGAAATGCGGTCGCCATGCCCTGGATAGAAACAGTACCCGCAATCGTCCAAGCCTGGTACGGAGGAACCGAAGCCGGAAATGCCATAGCAGCCATACTCACCGGCGAAGTTAACCCATCGGGGAAATTACCCTTTACTTTCCCTGTCCGGCTTGAAGATAATGCAGCACATGCCTGTGGCGGATATCCCGGAGACGGCAAAAATGTCGAATACAAAGAAAGCCTGTTCGTAGGATACCGATATGCAGATAAACAAAAATTATCTCCCCTCTTCCCATTCGGTCACGGCCTCAGCTATACAACTTTCAGCTACGGAAAAATTACCGCTGACAAAAAAATCATCCGGCCGGACGAAAAGATTACCTTCTCTATACAAATAAAAAATACAGGACTCCGCGCAGGTTCGGAAATCGTACAACTCTATATCAGCGATAAAAAATCCAGCCTGCCTCGCCCGATAAAAGAACTGAAAGGTTTCCAAAAAATATACTTACAACCCGGGGAAGAACAAATCCTGCAATTTACAATCGACAAAGAAGCCCTCTGCTTTTACGATGATATTCAACAAAAGTGGATAACAGAACCCGGAAAATTCGAAGTTCTGATCGGCGCCTCTTCAACCAATATTAAAGACCGATTGACATTTGAATTAAAATAGAAAATATCCAGAGGGCTCGAAAAAAGCAGAAATACAAATAAATTACCATTAAATTTTTACTTTTACCTCCCTCTCTAAAGTATTCGGAAAACATAAAAACAGGCTATTACTTCCCCCATTTATTCCCTTTCGGAGAAGTAATAGCTCCTTCTTGTCCTATTAACTACCTCGGTAATAAAATCCGGTCCTTGCCATAAGGATCTTCCTTTAGTAAAAGCACATCATATGCCATTTCATTCTCAATTAATCCATACATGTCAAAATGCAGGCTATACAAAATATAATAAATCCAGTTCAACATATCTTTCGAGAATCTGCAAACAGCACGATTTCCCAGATAGTCAACCAAGTTTTTCAAAAACCAACTGTAATTATTACAATCATCCAAAATCCTCAATTCCTTCGTAACAAATCCATACACGTATTTTATCGGAATCATATTTTCCCCATTTACTACAAACTCCCGGGTAAGACATTCCAAAGGGTAAAGCAAAATTCTATAATTCCGATCGGTATAAGCTACTTCTTGCACTTCATCCTCTCTTTTCAATTCATAAGTAATTCCGTTTAACTTACTGACAAAGAAAGAATGTTCAGGATTACAAATATCTATTGCTCTTACCTGATAAGGGTAATAGAACATTAAAATACTTTTTGTCATAAATAAATTTCTGATCCAGAAACAAGAACACACACAGTCTTGTTTCCGCTGTAACAAACAAATCGTAACAAAGCTAGGACTTATCTTTTAATATCCCTTCCTCTTTATTTTACTTTCTCTTCGATATATATGTTAAAAAGAGTTTTAATAGACAAATAAATACAAAAACATCGATTTACTTTTAAGAGTATATTTTTATAAAAAATTTATATTGTTATAAAATATTACTAATTTTGTTAAAAGGCCTAGAACAGTATGTCAAGCAATAAAATTCTTTACTTAAATTATAAATTCATTGTTTTCTATTACCCGCTAAATCGATATATTATGAAAAAATTATTCCTATTCTTGTTTGCAGTTTAATTCCTGTAAAGACGATGATGCTCCCTCTGATCCTCTTTTTCTTCCCAAAAATTATCAATTTACCAAAGCCTACGGGATTCTGAAGCCTTACGGAATTTACGAAGCCGTAAATAGTATACAGATTATTTTATCTAATGCAAACGGGAATTCTATAGAAGAATATACAGGACCAGGAGAATATCTTTCTCTCTACTTCAATGTATCCGACGTGTCTGTATCGAATGGACAGGTATCGCTTCCTTCGGGTACTTATACGATCTCTGAATATCCGGCCTTACCCTTGACTATCTGGAAATCATCCTATAGCTATTTTATTCTTCTGGATGCTTCTAATAACCGCACTTCTTATACCCTAACCGAAGGCTCTGTTACAATTGATGGAATTTCCGGAAAATATTCCATAAACGGCGGCTTAAAAGGATATGATACTGAATTCACCCTTGAATTCGAAGGGATCATTACTTCCCCCTCTCCTGTAATTACACCCCAAATGAAACTGACAGAGGCTACCGTTGAATACAGCAACCAATAGACAGAAGAAGCAAAATTTAATTACGTGGTTACCCTCCCCAAACTTCCCTGTCTTTTCCCCTTATATCACTTTCCTCCCTATCCGGTAAACCCAAGGAATAAAGGAAAAGAAAAGAAAAACCCTCCTCTAAAATAGAGGAAAAATAAAAAACCGCAGCTTTACTGCGGTTTTATGTACGCGAATCCCGAAAAGTGTGCCCGAAACAAGATTTGAACTTGCACGGCCTAACGGCCACTACCCCCTCAAAGTAGCGTGTCTACCAATTCCACCATCCGGGCTCTTAACTTTCAACATTTCAATGTGCCCAAAACAGGACTCGAACCTGCACATCCGTAAGGACACTAGTCCCTGAAACTAGCGCGTCTACCAATTTCGCCATTTGGGCTTTTTATTTAGCGATGCAAAGATACAAATATTTGCTATATCGCCAAATTTTACCAATAGGGAAATTACATTTTTTTTAATTCTTATTTTCCCAAAACGTCAAAAATCTGTAATAATTTCATTGGCAGCATCCAAAACATTATTTTCAAAGCTATCCAGATAAATCTGCGTTGTCCTTTCGGAATCATGTCCCAAACCTTCACTGATGACAGAAATAGGTATCCCAGAACGCTTTGCAATAGAAGCCCACGAATGACGAGCCACATAAGTTGTCAAAGGGAAATGAAAATGCAACATCGTTCCAATTAATTTTAAACGACGATTTACCTCCCGGTAAGCATTTTTATATTGATGGTATTCATTTTTACCCGGATATTGAATCAAAGGAAAAATATAACTCGTCCGATCGGATAAATCATTATATTTACGTATGATTTCCCAAGCTTTATCCGTTATCTTTATATTTAATTTCTGTGCCGTTTTCTGACGGGAATAATACAAACGCTCTCCCACTATACTGGATACACTCAAAAAAGCGATGTCTTTAAACGACATTCCCCTCATATAAAAACTGAACAAAAAAATATCCCTGGCTAATCCCATACGACAAGAAGAAATATTCAAATCCCGGATTGCTGCGATTTCCTCTTTATAAATAGCCCGCTTCATGGTCTTTTCTTTTCGAATGGTGATTTTTTTAAACGGATAATATTCTTCCGCAACAATACCGTCCCGTATGGCCCGGTTATAGACAGAACGAAGCGTGCGAAGATAAAGAGAAATCGTATTGACCTTACAGCCCTTCCGCTGCAAATAAATCTCGAAATTTTTTATAAAACTATAATTTATTCCCTCAAACGTAAGATCCTGTTCGGGATGGAAATTTTGAAGCACACCCATCGTTCCCCTGTAAACATTTGAATTACCGTTTTTCCCTAATTTTTCCAGAGAATCGACAATATTTCGCATATAATCGTATACGTATCCACCAGTAGAAGTCGGATACTGATATGATTTTACAACCTCTTCCAAGGTATAATCTTCTTCCATCATAGTAAAATCCAATAAAATTTTCTTGATTTTTAAAACCTCACTCTCTAGGTATAAATTGCCTTTCTGTTGCTCTATTTTCTCTTCCAGAGTACCTCGTTTTTCTTTTAACAGAGATTTTTTAAAATTCCAATCCTCCCATTTCACTTTCAAGGCTAAGGGGATAAAACAACGTCTCCGTCCCTGTACAAGTTTCAGGACAACTGGACATTCATGTTTAGCATTCATTTTTTGCCTATCCAACATGATTCTCAATGTTACCATAAATACAATTTTACCAGATTAAAGTTCAAACAGGACAAAGGGATATGCTTTCGTTACCAAACAGGACCAAAGACATAGGCACCCACTTGCACTCCCTCTCCCCCATCAAATCTATTTACAATTCCAGACATTTACATATCGTCTGCTACAAAAATAATTATAAAAATCTACATGTACTTTTCTAAGCAAACCAGCCCAAAAGGAAATAATGCACCAGAGGGACGGACCTTTTTGGCGAAAAAGACCAATTACCCTTATCATAAACCTTTTCTAAATTTCCCGGAAAAAATAATGCAAAAATTACACATTAAGGCACGTCCCTAGTGTGTAAAATGACAAAGAATTTTGATTGATCCGAAAATGATTATTTTCCCCGGCTCCGGGAGATATTAAAAAAACCGCTGTAATACAGCGGCTCGTAGGAAATTTAACGAACATAAAAGTTGTCCCACCAGGATTCGAACCTGGACTGACAGAACCAAAATCTGCTGTGCTACCATTACACAATGGGACAATCATTTTGTCAAAGACGGTGCAAATGTAAAACTTTTTCTATTTACAGCAAAAAAAAGCACAAAAATTCAATCAAAATAATTATTTTCGTCCTTCGTAATTTTGGTAGAGAGTTTTCAAGAAAAACCAAAATTTATATTATGTAAGGGAAAACAATTTGAATTATAAAATCAACTTATTGCAAATGTATAAAATTAAAAATCATCCTCATTTAAGTTTTCAGCTTGTAAACAATATCGCAGGTTGGATTACATTTGTCATCGCCAGTATCACTTATATTCTTACAGTGGAACCGACTGCAAGTTTATGGGACTGCGGTGAATTCATCACGACCTCGGTGGGGTTACAGGTAGGACATCCTCCCGGAGCTCCTTTATTTATGATTATATCCCGCCTGTTTGCGATCTTCGCGCCCAGTCCGGAAAAGCAATCTGTAATGATTAATTATATGTCCGCTCTGGCCTCTGGTTTTACTATCCTTTTCCTTTTCTGGACAATCAGCCATCTGGCTCGAAAACTAATATTGAAAAAAGGAGAAGAATGTACAATGGGACAACTTTTGGCAATCATGGGCGCTTCTTTGATCGGGGCACTCACTTATACTTTTACAGATACATTTTGGTTTTCGGCTGTAGAAGGAGAAGTTTACGCTCTCTCGTCTCTGTTTACGGCTGTCGTTTTCTGGGCCATTCTGAAATGGGAAAATATTGCTTTTGAGCCTTATGCCAATCGGTGGCTGGTCTTAATTGCCTATCTGATTGGTCTTTCCATAGGGGTTCACTTACTGAATCTGTTGGCTATACCCGCTATTGTATTTGTATATTATTTCAAAAAATATACCCCTACCCGGGAAGGAATTATTAAAACCGGGATTTTGTCAATCATTATACTGGGATTCGTCAATTTCCTGCTTATTCCGGGAGTTATAAAAATTGCCGGCTGGTTTGAACTTTTGTTTGTAAATAGTATGAAACTACCGTTTAATACAGGGGTTATTATTTATGCGCTTTTATTAATTGTCGGTTTGACATTCGGTATTCGCTATACGCTGAAAAAACAAAAAACAGTATTGAATACCATTTTCACCTGTTTTATCGTAATAATGATCGGTTACTCCTCCTATGCAATGGTGGTTATCCGCTCCATTAGCAATCCGCCGATCGATGAAAACAGTCCGGACAATGTATTTGCCCTCTTATCTTACCTGAACCGGGATCAGTACGGAGAAAATCCTCTGCTCTACGGTCAGTATTACAATGCACCTCTTGTTGCCATTGAAGACGGAGCTCCGGTTTATTACCAAAATAAAAAGACCGGACAATACGACAAAATACGCTATCAGTCGAAATACGAATACGATAGTCGTTTTTGTACTGTATTTCCCCGTATGTACAGCAATCAACGTCCCTATTTTGCACAGGAATACGAAGCCTGGGGAGGAAAACCCTCAGGTCCGGTATATTACGTAAACAATGAACCCATTCAAAAACCCAGTTTTGCAAACAACCTGAGGTATTTCTTTTCTTACCAATTAGGCCATATGTATTGGCGATATTTTATGTGGAATTTTTCCGGTCGCCAGAACGATATTCAAGGATATGGAGATATACGTTACGGTAACTGGATCACAGGTATTAAATTTCTGGATGAGTTGCGACTCGGCAATCAATCGGATATTCCCGATACGTTAAAAGCCGAAAAAGCGTTGAATAAATATTATATGCTGCCCTTTTTACTGGGCTTATTGGGTATGTTTTATCAATATCGGAAAGGAAAGGGAGGCAAGCAAGATTTTTGGGTAGTGATGCTGTTATTTATTATGACCGGTATTGCCATTATTGTTTTCTTAAATCAGACTCCGCGGGAACCGCGGGAACGGGATTATGCCTATGCGGGTTCTTTCTACGCCTATGCGATCTGGATCGGATTGGGCGTACTGGCTCTCTGGGAATTGGCGAAAAAGTATATGAAACCTGCCGGAGCAGCAGTTTTAGTCAGTGCGATTTGCCTGGTAGCGGTTCCTGTCAATATGGCTGCACAAAACTGGGACGATCACAACCGGAGCGGACGATATGCTACAATCGCTCATGCCAAAAACTACTTGAACTCCTGTGCCCCCAATGCAATTCTCTTTACTTACGGAGACAATGACACTTTTCCGCTGTGGTATGCGCAGGAAGTGGAAGGCGTCAGAAGAGATATTCGCATTGTAAATCTGAGCCTTTTAGCCGGTGGATGGTATATCGACCAGATTGCCCGGAAAGCTTATGAAGGAGAACCGGTACCGATTTCTCTCACCAACGATCAATACCATGAAGGAGTGCGGGATTGGGTGGTTATACAAGAACAGATCAAGTCGGCTAATATGAAAGATGTCATGTCATTTGTCGGCAGTGACAATATGAATACCAAGCTGAAAACTACTTCCGACGAAGTATTGGATTACATTCCGACCCGTAATGTCTACTTTCCTGTCGATTCGGCAAAAGTGATCGCTAACGGAACTGTAAAAGCAAAAGATGCCGATAAAATTGTTAAACAATTGGATATAAACCTCAAAGGGAATGCATTAAATAAATCCCAACTAATGGTGTTAGATATCCTGGCCACCAACAATTGGGAACGTCCCATTTATTTCGGAATTGGTATGGGTCCAGACAGCTATATGGGATTTGAAAAATATTTCCAACTAGAAGGAGCCGCTTATCGGGTAGTACCCATTGAAACGAATCCGGAAAACTATTACGATTACGGCAGAATTGATTCCGACATTTTATATGACAATGTCATGAATAAATTCGAATGGGGAAATATTAAAGACCCGAAGGTAAATATCGACTATTTCCACGACAATACCATAGCTGTCATGAAATACAGATATACCTTTTTACGCCTGGCAGAAACCTTAGCGCAAGAAGGTAAAAACGAACAGGCCATTGCCGCATTGGACAAGAGTCTGGAAGAAATACCCTTGTATCAGGTGCCTGCCGACAACAGCCTATTGAATTATATTCCTCTCTATTACAATTTAGGGGAAACAGAAAAGGCAAATGCCCTGGCAAAAGAGTTGGCCGTCAATAATTACCAGACGTTGAAATATATCCATTCCCTGGCACCGGAAGACGTGCAAAGAGGAGATATTATGCAGGACGAAAAGCTCAGTATGAATGTCATCCGCTTCCTATTGGCTTATATTACTCAGGCAGGCCAAACAGAGCTGGCTCAGGAAATAAGCAATATGGTGGAAAGTATTTACAATCCGACTGCTGTTCACCCTTATCGGCCGGAAGTACAAAAAAAGATAGATACCAGTGGATCGCAATCCTAAAAAATAAATTCATTAACAACGCGTCTTTCCTGATTTCTTTTATCAGGAAGGATGTGCTGTTAAACAATTTCCGGAAGAAACAGGAAAGACTCAAAAAATTCTATAGCTATTTGTCTGTTCAAGTTCTTGAATTTTTTGATTATATAAAAATTTATAGCTGACATTAATTATATAATTATCACATGATTACAATAGATCATATAAAAGAGTTAAAAGAACGTGGTGACGCTCTGAGGAGGTATCTTTGACGTCGACCATAAAAAAATCCAATTAGAAGAAGCAGAATTACGTACTCAGGCGCCGGAGTTTTGGAACAACCCCAAAGAGGCGGAAAGTGTAATGAAAACGGTACGGGAATTAAAAAAATGGATAAGCGGTTGCGAAGAAATTTCCCGGGCTGTAGATGATCTCGAAGTCCTTTTTGACTTTGCCAAAGAGGAAGAAGCTTCCGAAGAAGAAGTAGAAAAACAATATCAAACCGCCCTTCATCTTATTGAAGATCTGGAACTAAAAAATATGCTGCGTCAGGAAGCCGATTCCATGAGTTGCGTATTAAAAATCAATTCCGGGGCCGGAGGAACTGAAAGTCAGGACTGGGCTTCCATGTTAATGCGTATGTACATGCGCTGGGCAGAAGCCAACGATTACAAAATCACGGTCAGCAACTTGCAGGATGGAGATGAAGCCGGTATAAAAACGGTCACAATCGAAGTCGAAGGAGATTATGCATACGGCTATCTGAAAGGCGAAAACGGAGTTCATCGTTTGGTAAGGGTATCTCCCTTTAACGCACAGGGGAAGCGGATGACTTCCTTTGCATCAGTATTTGTGACACCTTTGGTGGACGATAGTATAGAGGTCGAAATTAACCAAGCGGACATTTCTTGGGATACCTTCCGTTCCGGAGGAGCCGGAGGGCAAAACGTAAACAAAGTAGAGACTGGGGTTCGGTTAAGATACAATTACAAAGATCCCGATACAGGAGAAACCCGGGAAATTCTGATTGAAAATACAGAAACCCGTTCTCAGTTGGACAATCGTCAAAATGCTCTGCGTCTTTTACGTTCCATGTTATACGATATGGCATTGCAGAGGAGACTGGCAGAACAACATAAAATAGAGAGTAATAAAAAGAAAATCGAATGGGGCTCTCAGATACGCAGTTATGTTTTTGACGACCGAAGGGTAAAAGATCACCGGACCAATTATCAGACTTCTAATGTACAAGCCGTGATGGACGGAGATATCAATGATTTTATCAAAGCTTATCTCATGGAATTCGGAGGTAGTGAAAATTAAAAAAGACCCATCGCCAAGAAAGGTCGTAAAATAACCGTCCAATTTAGGAATCAAGATTAGAATTCCCTTTAGGAATATTCGCAAATAACAAAGCTTAACCGAACTAATTCATTGCATTTAGTTCGGTTTTATACTTGTTGAGTATTCCTCCAAAATAAGGTTTGAGAACCGAAACGGAGGATATTCCAAGAATAGAAATTTAGATTTAAGCAGGATGTGAGAAACACCATTTGTCCGCCAACCTTAGACAGGCTTTACCTCACTCAAAGGAGGAAGTTTTAGTGCTCAAGCCGGTTCCGCTTTATTTATTTTGTGGCATCAACAAAACTCCATTCAGTTTATCTCTGGGAATATAGACTTGTGCATATCCACAGGAATAAGGGCCTAATACATATTGGGGATAAGTAAAACAAATAGCTTTAGGCGTAATATTCAGGGCGGTAAACCCATTGGTCAAAGTCGGCTTTTCCGTAAAACAACCTCCTTCATTTTTAAAATTTTCCGCCAATAGATTATTAATTTCAATCCTTTGCTTAAAATCTAATATTTCCTGAGGCGATACAAAAGCCTGCTTTTTCATATTGTAGTTCAGCGCATAAAAATCGGTCATTCCATGAGCTCCTCCTGTAAAAGAATAAGCAGATAAACGTATACTGATATAATCTTCATTTGCCAGAAATACGGTATCCCTTATATACAATTCATAATTGTATACAGGTCGGTTAGCGGTATCTGTTGCAAAAGCAGCAAAAAAAGTATCAGCTTGCGTCTTTACGTTATTTTGTAAACTATCGATCAAATATTGAACTTTTGCATTCACTACTCTACAAGCTTTTTCCGCTTCAGCATTCGTTGAGGAAAAATAAGTCTTTTCCACATTGATGTCCCAATTCCGGGTCTGATCGACATACTTATCTGTTTTTGTATCAATCTTTGTTTGTTGTTTGCAGCTTCCCAAAAGCCCCAGTAATCCGAATAATATACAATAAATCGTTTTCATCCTTTTTCTTTTTTAAAAAGATTATACGAACCTTTTACTGAAAGGTTCAATTTTGGCACATATTCACAAAATAACGATGAAAAGCAGAATCTTCTGTTAATTCGGGATGAAAAGAAGTAACCAACATATTCTGTTGCCGAGCTGCCACAATATTTCCGTTCAGGCAACACATTACTTTTACTTGCTCTCCGACTTCTTCAATATAAGGAGCCCGGATAAAGACAAGGGGAATCGGTTCTTTACTTACTTCAGGAATGAGCACCCGGGTATCAAAGCTATCAATCTGGGTACCATAAGCATTTCTTCTCACGGCAATATCCATAACAGCCAAATGGGCAGTGCTATCATTTACCAACTTCTTGGCCAATAAAATCATTCCGGCACATGTGCCCCATACCGGAAATCCCGCTTCAATTTTTTTACGCAAGGGCTCCATCATTCCTGTCCGTATTAATAATTTACCGATTGTCGTACTTTCTCCTCCCGGCAAAATTATTCCGTCCAGCTCTTCCAATTGTTCTGTATAACGTACGTCGACAGCCTCATGTCCGAGCGTACGTATATGTTGTTCATGTTCTAAAAATGCTCCTTGAAATCCTAATATTCCTATTTTCATATTTATCCTCTCATTAAAAAAAGAGTGCCGAAGCACTCTTTTTACCATCCTCTTTCAGCATATTTATCTTCGAGTGTCTTTATTTCCAAACCAGACATGGCTTCTCCCAGATTCTCAGATAGTTCAGCCAGTTTTACGGGATCGTTAAAATAAGTAACAGCCTGTACAATAGCCCTTGCTCTCTTTTCCGGATCTCCGGATTTGAAAATACCGGAACCGACAAATACACCTTCGGACCCTAATTGCATCATCAATGCAGCATCCGCAGGAGTAGCAATACCACCGGCAGCAAAATTGACTACAGGCAATTTTCCATTTTCATGCACATATTGAATCAACTCGTAGGGAGCGCCGAATTCCTTTGCCAAACTCATCAATTCCTCTGCCGGAGCATTTTTTACTCTCCGCATTTGGTCCGTAATCTGACGCATATGGGTCACAGCTTCTACCACATTTCCGGTACCGGCTTCGCCTTTCGTACGAATCATAGCAGCCCCTTCCCCAATCCGTCGCAAAGCTTCTCCTAAATTTCTGGCTCCACAGACAAAAGGCACTTTAAAAGCCGTTTTTTCCACATGATACAGCTCATCTGCCGGCGTCAAAACTTCACTCTCATCAATAAAATCAATTCCTATCGCCTCCAATATCTGTGCTTCTACAAAATGTCCGATCCTCACTTTAGCCATCACCGGAATAGAAACCGATTTTTGTATCTCTTTGATCATCTGCGGATCCGACATTCTGGCTACACCTCCGTCCCGACGGATATCTGCCGGCACCCGTTCTAAAGCCATAACTGCGCATGCACCTGCTGCTTCTGCAATTTTAGCCTGTTCTGCATTTGTAACGTCCATAATTACCCCCCCCTTTAACATCTGAGCGAGGTTTTTGTTCAATTCATACTTTCCCATGTGGTTATATTTTAATAAAATTAATATATAAAACATTCATAACGTCCGCACCCTTTTGGGATTCCCAGACTTCGTTTTGAAATCCATCCCTAAGCTGTTCTGTAAGGTGATCCCCAATCTATTTTGTCCCCTCTACTTTCCTTTGGATATACCTCTGGAACAATCTTCAGATCAAACGACCTTTTACTTACATATTATAAGATAAAAGTACCGAAATCCTCATAATTGTGCGCAAATATATGAATTTAGTTTAAGAAAAAAGAGAAAAGAGAGAAAAGTACGAATGAAAGTGAAAAGAATTTATAAATAACCAAAAAATGTTTTCTTAATACGAACGGTTCCCCCTCAATACCTCAAGCATTTTTGGGGGAACAGTACGACTTTGCGAAAGATTGTCCATCCAATCTCTCTCTTTTATAGTAAATTTAGTTCAGTCTGCGAGCTCCATCGCTAATTTTTACAGGGTATATTTTCGGTTCTTTACCGAATTTTTCTTTAAACTTAGCGACAGCTGTTTCGATAAAATGATCGTATTTATCTTCCGGAACCAGATTGATGGTACATCCACCAAAGCCACCTCCCATAATACGAGATCCCGTAACCCCGCATTCTTTAGCGATATCATTTAGAAAATCTAATTCGATTGTACTTACTTCATATAATTTACTCATGCCATGATGAGTAGCGTATATATTCTTCCCTACTGTTTCGTAATCTCCTTTTTTCAAAGCCTCACAAGTATCAACCAAACGTTGATTCTCCTGAATAGCATAAGTAGCACGCATATAATCTTCCTCACTGATTTTACCCTTTACTTCTTCCAGCATCTCTAAATCGGCATCTCCCAACAATTTAACCTGAGGATGATTTACGGCAATAGCGGCGGCGGCTCTTTCACAAGATTGCCGGCGTTTATTATAAGGAGAATCTACCAGTTCGTGTTTCGTAACGGAATCCACCAGCACCACTTTATATCCTTGAGGATGAAAAGGAACGTATTCGTATTCCATCGTACTACAATCCAAACGGATTAAATTGCCTTCTTTTCCGAAAATAGAAGCAAACTGATCCATAATTCCGCAATTCACCCCACAATAATTGTGTTCTGTCTTCTGTCCGATCAACACAAGTTCCTTTTTATCGAAACCGCAGTTATATATTTCATTCAGAGCAAAACCGAATGTACTTTCCAAAGCTGCTGAAGAAGAAAGTCCTGCTCCCAACGGCACATCACCCGAAAATACCGTATCAAAACCGCTGAGTTTGGCCCCTCTTTTCTGCATTTCACGACACACGCCAAAAATATAATGCGCCCAAGAAGCTTTCGGCTTATCTTCTTCATTTAACCCGAATTCAGCATAATCTTGTAAATCCAAAGAATAAGCCCTTACTTTATCGGTACCATTCGGTTTAATCTCAGCCAAAATCCCTTTATCTATAGCTCCTGGAAGCACACATCCCCCATTATAATCAGTATGCTCTCCGATCAAATTAACACGTCCCGGAGAAAAATACAATATACCTTCTGCTCCGAATTTTTCTTTAAATGTATTTCTTACTGCTGTTGTATCCATATCTTTATTATTTCTTTACTGTTATCAAATTTTATATCATTCAACCGGAATATCCTTATTTACATTCTTCGAACCAATCAAAGCATAATACAACAGGTATACCAATGCTCCGAAAATCACCCAATAACTGGTCATGTAAGAAGAAATATCAGCAACAAGTCCCTGCAATAACGGTAATAACCCACCGCCACATACCATTACCATAAAAATACCGGAAGCGGCTTCAGTATATTTACCCAAGCCTTCTACTGCCAGGTTGAAAATACCGCCCCACATCACTGAGGTACATAAACCACATAATACAAGGAACATAATACTCATTGGAATTTCTGCCATACCGAAAGAAATATCAGACTGGAATACCGGCATTTTTACGGTATAAGAAATCGGAGTGAAGATGGCCACCAAGGTTAAAATAATTCCCAAAATTGAAACGAAAATAAGCATCGTCTTACTGGAAACTTTGGCTCCGATAGAAGCTCCTACCAAACGGCCGACAAGCATCAGGAACCAATAGGTACCCACTACAGAACCCGCAGTCGTTGTGTTGATGCCCAAACCACCTTCTGCCGCACTTCCTGTCATAAAGGGATTGATAAACATCTGAATACCGACCTCGACACCTACATACAAAAAGATTGCAATAGCTCCCAATACGAAATGCCGGAAAGACAAAGCACTGTGTTCACTTTTTTCGGCAGCCTTTTCACTCACCATCTGACGAGGTTCCGGAATTCTGACCATAGAGAGAACAATAAAAGCTAAAGCAAAAATTCCCATAGCCAAAAACAAGGCAGGATTCGCATCCTGAATCGTAGCAGCTTCTACATTACTACCGATCAGATAACCAACTAATACAGGAACAATAGTCGCATTCAGGGAATTAAAAGATCCTCCTACCTGGATTAACTG
The DNA here is from genome assembly GCF_000243215.1 of Odoribacter laneus YIT 12061. Classification (GTDB taxonomy): domain Bacteria; phylum Bacteroidota; class Bacteroidia; order Bacteroidales; family Marinifilaceae; genus Culturomica; species Culturomica lanea. Next base: position 2,025,517 of record NZ_JH594596.1, read on the forward strand.
ATTCCCTTTATTTCCGCCCCCGCCTAAAGTATTCAACATCGGATTGACAACCGTATTCAGCATACACATGGAAAATCCAGCAACAAATGCTCCGATCAGGTAAATGACAAAACTTCCGGCAATACCCGAAACATACTGAATACCAACCCCTATAAAACCGACGATAATAGCTGCCAAAGCCGTCTTTTTATAACCGATTCGTTGTAACAGAATGCCAGCGGGAATTCCCATAAAAGCATAAGCGATAAAGTTTGCCGCATAGCCTAACGACGCCATAAAATTAGAAGCGCCAAACTGACTCTTAACGATTACGCCCATCGGATTCTGTAGACCAGTTACAAATGAGATCATACCAAAAAGTAAAATCATCATTAAAATAGGCAAGGTGTAATTTTTTTTCTCTTGAATCATGATTTTTAATTTAGATATTAATGATATTATTTTTCCACACCGAATTTATAAATGCATTTTTGAGTATATACCTCTCCTACACCCAATACTACGGACGGGAAGTGAGGTTTATTCGGACTATCCGGGAAATGCTGTGTTTCCAGACAAATAGCACTTCTCTCCGGATAAGTAGCTCCGTATTTACCTGCAAAACCTCCCAGCCAATTGCCTGTATAAAGCTGTACGCCTGGCTCTGTTGTATACACTTCCAGGGTACGTCCGCTCTTGGGATCGACAACCCTTGCAGCAAAAGAAAGCTCTCCCGCTTCTTTTTTATTCAGCACATAACAATGGTCATATCCTTTTCCGAATACTAATTGTTCAAACGAATCCTCTATGCGTTCACCGACGATACGAGGGGCCCGGAAATCCATAGGCGTTCCTGACACCGGAGCAATTTCCCCGGTTGGAATCGAAACCTTATCCATAGGGGTATAATGATCGGCATTGATGGTCAAGATATGATCGCAAATCGTAGGAGTAGGATCGGCGGTACCCGCTAAATTAAAAAAAGAATGCTGGGTCAGGTTGATAACCGTCTTTTTATCCGTCATAGCCTGATAAGATATCTCCAAAGCATTCTCATTACTCAGATGATAAACGACTTCTATAGACAAATTCCCCGGAAAACCTTCTTCCCCGTCCACTGATAAATAATTCAGCTTTAACGTTTGCGAATTCAGTTGTTCGGCATCCCAAACGACTGCATTAAAACCGGTTAAGCCTCCGTGAAGCGTATTCGGACCATTGTTAATTGCCAAAGTATATTCCTTACCATCTAAAGTAAATTTTCCATCAGCAATACGGTTCCCATACCGGCCTACTAATGAACCCAAATAAGGTTCAGGCGTTTTCTGATAATCCTCTAAACTACTATGTCCCAATACGACATCGGCATATTCCCCGTTTTTATCCGGAACCATTACCGATACGACAAAACCGCCGTAGTTCGTTACAGCAATTTCTACTCCGTTTTTATTTTTCAGTAGGAACAAGTGAGTAACTTTCCCGTTCACCTCCGCCTGAAAAGCCGTGGGATCCAACTTTATCAAGCTGTCTGACAAAGAATTGTTGTGTGTCATAATCTCAAATTTTTAAATAACTGTCATTTTCCCCTATAAATGTGTGTCCGAGTCCCACAGCCAAATCCGCTCCTTCACTCTTTCCTCCCGACAATTTCGTGCCTATTTTTAACACATTCACATATCCTTGCAAAAATAATCCGTTTTTAAAGAATAACAAATAAAAAAGAGGCCTTTCGACCTCTTTGATTTAATATTACGTTATAAATTTTTCATTTTTTCCCCGGAAGTAGTTTATTTTTCAGCCCGGGAATATTTCTATGGAACTAAAAAGAGAATACGTTCTCAAGCATTACAAATACGTTTTCAATCGTTTCACACAACGGGCTTCTTTCAATTTCCGGATTGCTTTCGACTTTACTTGCCGGACCCGCTCACTTGTCAGGGTTAATTTCGCACCGATTTCTTCGAGTGACATCGCCACATAACCGTTTAATCCGTAATACATACTGACAATAGTAGCTTCTCTTTCGGTCAGGACAGATAAAGAACGCTCAATGTCTTTTTTTAAAGAATCGTGATTCAAACCGGCTTCCGGAGCTGCCATTACATTCTCTGAGGGAATATAAATATCGTACAAATTAATCGCTTCTTCTCCCGTTGTCAACGGAGCATCCATAGAAATAGGTTTATTGGCGATCTTCATATTTTCTTTCACATCTTCCGGAGAAATATCCATTTTTTCAGCAATTTCTTCTGCAGTAGGTTCCCGCTGATATTCCTGTTCCAATAAAGTATAAAATTTATTTACTTTATTTATCGTACTGATTTTATTCAAAGGCAAACGGATTAAACGGGCATTTTCTGCAATAGCCTGTAATATCGACTGACGAATCCACCAAACAGCATAAGAAATAAATTTAAATCCTTTGGTTTCGTCAAAACACTCAGCAGCCTTTATCAATCCTAAATTTCCTTCGTTTATGAGATCTCCTAACGTCAATCCATGATTCTGGTATTGTTTGGCCACCGAAACGACAAAGCGTAAATTACTTAATACCAATCGCTCCCGGGCTTCACTATTTCCCTTTTTAATTTGTTTGGCCAAACGTGCTTCTTCGTCCGGATTCAATACATGAATTTTCCCGATCTCTTGCAAATATTTCTCTATCGCATAAGATTCACGTCCTGTTATCTGCTTCGTTATTTTAAGTTGTCTCATAACTATACATACTGTTTAATTAATAAAATTACTCACGAGAAACAGAATTACTGTCCGGGATATAAACAATCACCGTGTATACGAAAAAAGAAGTGAAAAGTTTCAAAAAAATAAATGTGAGTCTCCGAAAGAAGACAAATCGAAAAATTTAGTCCTGAAAAAAAGTTTCTTTTCTTTGGAGTAATTAAAAAATTCCATACTTTTGCAATCCAAAGTTTGAAAATAATATCCAAAAAATAAGTGCAATGAAACGTACATTTCAACCATCTAACAGAAAGAAAAGAAACAAACATGGTTTCAGAGAGAGAATGTCTACTGCCAGTGGCAGAGCCGTTTTATCGAAAAGAAGAGCTAAAGGGAGGAAAAAATTAACGATCTCTGACGAACACAGACATAAGGCTTAATCCTTAAGAAAGAATATAAAAGCTGTCGGTATAAACTGACAGCTTTTTTTATAAAAAATAATATCTTTTTTTCAATACGCTTATCCCCCGAGAAAACAAGGATTTTTAATTACAGCAAACAGAACTTATTTGGCAGGAATGCAGAAAAGGTTGTAAAAGGTGAAGAAGGAGATTTCAAAAATAGAAAAGAGATAAAAAATTAAAATAATTCGGGAAAAGACTTACCTTTAAAAGGATTTATCGTATTTTACCAAAATCAAAAAAGAGAGTATTTTTATTACCATATAAATCGTTTAAATTTGTGGGATAAACTTTTACATAGAGGGATGGAGAAAGAATTAGAAAAAAAATGGGAAAATATTAGCGAGCTACTGGCACAAGTAGGATCGAATTTGAATATTCTGGAAGAAGAAGTAGATATCAAAGTCCAAAAAGAATATTTCAATCTCGCGAAAATGTTGTCTACTAATGCCGAAAAATACCAAATCCTCTGTAAACAATACCTGGAACAAATAAACGATTTATACGACGAAACTTTACCGCTGGACAAGAAAAAAGAAATGCTGGTAATTCTGGGTACTCTCGATGATATTTCGGTTTACCGCGCTATCGAATCTTTTTCCAAATCCGAAGGGGCTTTACAGAAATGGGCAATCATTGCTTTACAGCAATCCCGCATGTTGATACAATCCGGATTATTAGATGATCCGGGTATTTTCATCTCCACAGGATTGGGAGGTCAAGGTTCTTTGTTACGCTATTTTTGTGTTTTCCTCCATCGCACAGACGAACAATTACAAGAATTCCAACAGCGCATCATCCAGGATGAAATTGAAACAGCCCTTGCTCCTTTAAAAGGAATCATTGAACAAATCGATTTCTATAAAAGTTATTCTACATCGCTACTCCTTTTACCCTTAGACACCAACCTGAAAAAAACGTTTGAAACAATTATCAATGAATGTAATTTGTATGGAAATTTTTTGCACGAAAATATGATTATTACGAATGTAAAAAAGCTATCTGAACAAGAGATCCTGACAATATTGCATAAAAAAAATTGACCTTACCTAATATATTCTAAGAATGCGACAGCAAAGCCTGAGCTCTTTTCATCCCTTTTATTTTAAAAATTTTAGACGTTCCTTCCGGCAACACCTATCTTTAAATTTCGTAAATTTGAAGGTAGAAAACTTTTACAAGGAAGGTGGACAGATAAAACGATAAAAAATACCTCTCAACATTTTGCTATTTTTCACTTTCTTATTCTTTCTGTCCTGTTTATAAAGTGGTGGTTTTACACAACCATGAGGGAATATTCTATTTCCCGTTGGTACAAATATTTTGATTCAATCGTTTATTCCAGGGACAACGATCCTTTGTGCACCCTGACATTTGCAGTAACATAAATGTATTCGCAAACTGTCAGTCTTCTTCTGAAAATTGAGTTTTACTTTTCTGTCCTCTACTAATTCGGCGTTCTATGAAAACATTTTTATTTTTCCTGTTTCTTTGCGCTTGTCCTTTATTGCCGCTCTGCGCTCAAGAATCATTGGATATAGAAAAATTATTGGAAACGAACGATATCCTTCATTCAGAAGAAGGATATGAAGAAATGACCCGCACCTTGCTACACTTACAACGTTATCCTTTGAATATTAACACAGCCGGTTTCGATTCTCTAAAAATGCTCTTTTTCCTATCAGACAGTCAGATCGACCGTATTCTCAGCTTTCGTAAAAAATACGGGATTTTCCTTTCCCGCCACGAATTGCTACTGGTAGGAGGCATCGGAAAAAAAGATCTGGAAAACATCTCCCCTTTTATCTGTTTAGGAGAAGTGACAGGCAGAAAACGCCTACAAGCTATCCGAAAATATACTTCTCAGGAAATACTGGCCAAAGCCCGCTCAACTCTTCCCCGCCAGGAAGGTTATAAGTCCTATTCTCCTTCCGCTTTTAAAAGTGAAGCTCAATACCTGAAAAAACAGGCATCCCGGTTTCAGGGAATTCCTCTGGGTACACTTTTAAAATACAAAATTAAAACGGGTGATCATTGGCAAGCCGGATTAACACTGGAAAATGATCCGGGGGAAGCTTACTTTACCCGGTATCAAAAAATGGGTTTCGATTTTTTTTCAGCTCATCTTTGTGCCACAACCACCCATTTTTTCCGAAAAATCATTTTGGGAGACTATCGGACGCAATGGGGACAAGGTCTCGTTGCCTGGGGAGGCTTTTCCTCCGGTAAATCCTCCTTAGCTCTCGGAAACGAAAAATCAGGAAAAGGTTTTAGTCCTCATACCTCCACAGATGAAAACAATTTTTTAAGAGGCGTTGCCCTCTCTTTGCAACCGCTACCTTCTTTGCAAACAGATTTATTTTTTTCTTCTAAAAAAACGGATGGAAATAGAATCGATCCCGCTAGCATCAATGAAGAAAATATTTTAACGGCAACACTTTATGAAAGCGGAAACCACCGGAATAGTACAGAAAACGAGAAAAAACATCAGCTAAAAGAATGGACAACCGGTCTGTCTTTTCATTGGAATGCTTCAGCTTTTCGAATCGGAATAAATACCGTGTATTACAATTTTCAACCGCCGATCAAAAAAGGAGAAAAAATTTATCAGCAATTTAACGATGAGGGGAAAAAACGTTTGTTAACCAGTATCGATTATAAAACAAGTTTTCGAAATATTTATTTATTCGGAGAAACAGCTACATGTGAACAACATAGCTGGGCAACCGTAAATGGATTGCGTTTCAGCCTCTACGCAAATGCCGCGATGAGCGTGATATACAGACGATATGATAAAAACTACGTTTCCCGTTATGCCCACGGATTCGGAGAATATTCCAACACCTCCAACGAAGAAGGACTTTATATCGGCTTGGACATATCTCCCGTTAAAAACCTAAAAATCAATACCTATTACGATTGGTTCCGCTATTTCAGTCCCCGTTATAATGCTTATGTACCGGATGCCGGTCAGGAATTTCTCTTCGAAGCAAATTATACTCTTTCGGATTTTGAACATTTATTCCGGTTCAAAAACGAAAGAAAACCGGAAAATTTCAACCATACGGATCACACCTATACCGTCTTAAGGGTAAAAAACGAAATACGGTATCAACTGAGTTACCGACCTCTCAAAAAATTGGAATTGCGGACACGCATCGACTTTACTTTTTATCGCAAACTACACCTGCGGGAAAAAGGTTATCTGATTCACCAAGACCTTATTTATACCTCCGGAAAGGAAAAATTTAACTTCCAGCTTCGCCTGGCTTATTTCGATACGGACTCGTACAATACCCGTATCTACAGTTACGAAAATAACGTATTATACGGCTATTCGTTTCCTGCTTATTTCGAACGGGGATTCCGGACCTACCTGAATCTGAACTGGAAACTGCACCGGATTTTAACCTTTTATCTAAAAACCGGTTTTACCTATTATCCGGATGCAGATCATATCGGCTCATCGGTAACCCGAGTCGAAGGCAATAAACTCTTCGATTTGACTGCTCAGCTCCGCATCCATTTGTAATCGCATTTTACTCGAGTCGTTTCGGGGGAAAAACGATATTCCCCCTAATGCATAAATTATCCGGAAAACTTTTTTCAGAGGAGAGACAAACGCTCTGTCGCTGAATAAAACATTGGTTTTTGATAAAACTATCGATTCAGACCGAAAGCTCGTTTCTCCACCCATCGCCAAACCCGAACCGAGCAAGTACACCACCTTATGCTTCTAAAAAAGTTTTCCGGAGCCCCTTTTAAACCGACCTCCTCTCACTAAAATCAATTGGTCTTATAAGTGTACTTTACTTGTGCCAATTCTTTGTTTGCATCTACGATTTTTTTCTTCAAGGATTCCTTATAAGAAAGGATTTTCTTTTTTAATTCTGCATCTCCCACAGCTAAGATCTGGGCCGCCAGAATACCTGCATTCATTGCACCATTGATGGCAACTGTAGCGACAGGAATGCCCGGAGGCATCTGTACAATAGCCAATAAGGCATCCATACCTTCTACGGAAGATTTGATCGGTACTCCAATGACAGGTACAGGGGTCATCGCTGCAATTACTCCCGGTAAATGAGCCGCCATACCAGCTCCTGCAATAATTACTTCTATTCCTCTTTCTGCCGCATTTTTTGCAAAATCCTCCACCTCAGCAGGAGTTCTGTGTGCAGAAAGGGCATTCATTTCAAAAGGGATACAAAAATTATTCAAGACTTCGGCCGCCTTTTCCATCACTGGTAAATCCGAAGTACTTCCCATAATAATACTAACTTTCGGTGTCATTATTCTCTGATTTAAAATACAATCTTTTTCTATTTCTCCTTTTCTCCTCCCCTGCTTCTGCCGATAAAGCAGCTTCTCCTTCCATTTACCAAAACCGCTTCTGTCTTCCGCCCACTTCTACATCAACGGCTGAAGTCTGCCGACAATCCCCCCACTTCTCCATAATGTAAACGTTATTTCTAATCTTTCTGCCGAAATATACCGTAAAAACATTACTTTTGCACAAAGTAAATAAAAAAAAACAAATCTCAGGTTCCAATAAGACACAAACAGCGTTCGGCGATGAAAAAAGTAAAATTACACGACAAAGAATTCGAACTACTTATTGATGCGGCAACAATCGATCAAGCTATTGCTAAAGTTGCAAATGAAATCAACAAAGATCTGAAAGATACAAAACCGCTGTTTTTAAGTATATTAAACGGCTCGTTTATGTTTACTTCTGATCTATTAAAACAGATTACTATCCCCGGAACTGAAATCTGTTTCATGAGAATCGCTTCTTATGAAGGAACGTCTTCCACCGGGAAAATCAAAGAACTGATCGGCTGTAACGTAAATCTGACGGACCGGACAATCGTTATATTGGAAGATATGATCGATTCCGGTAGGTCAATGACTTATTTAATTGACTACCTCAAAGGTAAAAATCCGAAAGCGATCAAAGTAGCCACTATGTTTTACAAACCCAAAGCCCTCACTCATCCAGTAACAGTCGACTACTGTGCTTTGGAACTTGAAAACGACTTTGTCGTGGGGAGAGGACTGGATTACGATGGATTAGGACGCAATTATCCGGATTTATATATTTTAAGCACTGCAACAAATGAATAAGACATTACCGATCATTAATAATATAAATCTCCCTTGAGGTGAAACATACACTCTAAATAAAAAACGCCTGAAAAGCCTCTTGCCAAGGGGAGACACAAACTCGAAATAAAACCTGAATTTTATGGCTTCAACGAATTTCATTGACTATGTAAAAATATTCTGCCGCAGCGGTGCTGGCGGTAAAGGTTCAGCACATTTGCACCGGGATAAGATGACGGCCAAAGGTGGCCCGGACGGAGGAGACGGCGGAAGAGGAGGCCATGTGATTCTCAAAGGGAACCGGAATTATTGGACCTTAATTCACCTCAAATACCAGCGACATGTTTTTGCCGGAGACGGAGAAGGTGGAAGTGAAGCCCGTTGCAGCGGAGCTGACGGAGAAGATAAAATTATAGACGTTCCTCTCGGAACAGTTGCCCGCGATGCAGAAACAGGAGAAATGATATGTGAGATTACAGAAGATAACAGCGAAGAGGTCCTCGTCAAAGGAGGACGCGGAGGATTAGGAAATTGGAATTTCAAATCGGCCACGAATCAGACCCCCCGCTATGCCCAGCCGGGAGAACCCCGAGTCGAACGCACCGTTATCCTGGAATTAAAAGTATTGGCCGATGTCGGCTTAGTCGGTTTCCCGAATGCAGGTAAGTCGACCCTTCTCTCTGTCGTATCCGCAGCCAAACCGGAAATCGCAAACTATCCTTTTACTACTTTAGTCCCCAACCTAGGGATCGTTACTTACCGGGACAATCAATCTTTCGTCATGGCCGATATCCCCGGTATCATTGAAGGCGCCCACCTCGGAAAAGGGCTGGGAATCCGCTTTTTACGCCATATTGAACGCAATTCTGTACTTTTATTTATGATTCCGGTAGACTCACCGGATATCCACCAGGAATATAAAATCCTACTGAATGAATTAAAGGAATATAATCCGGAATTACTGGATAAAAAAAGAGTACTGGCTATCACCAAATGCGACTGTGCCGACACAGAATTAATGACGGAAATGGAATCCGACCTGCCGGATATACCTTATGTATTTATTTCTTCCGTGACAGGAGAAGGCATTACAGCACTAAAAGATGAACTGTGGAAAGCATTGAATAACTAAATAAAACTGTACAAAAAGTCAAAATTTTGGTTTTTTGTACAGCTTTATCTATCCCATTACTTGTGTCTTTCTCTCAAAACCTCAATTACTTCTTCCAGTCCATATCCTTTCGCTATCAACAAAACCAAATAATGATACATTAAATCGGCCGCTTCGTTTAAAAATAAGATTTCATTGTTATCTTTCGCTTCAATGACCAATTCTACAGCTTCCTCTCCGACTTTTTGTGCCACTTTATTTATACCGCGGGAGATCAACCGGGCCGTATAAGATTCTTCCGGAGAATCATTTTTTCTCTTCTTCAGATATTCCTGTAAATAAAAAAGAAAATCCGGATTCTGATTTATCTCTCCCCAACAGGTATCTTTTCCGGTATGACAAACAGTACCAATAGGATCAGCCTTTATCAATAAAGAATCATTATCGCAATCGGATAAGATTTCTTTTAAATATAAAAAGTGTCCGCTTTCTTCTCCTTTCGTCCACAAACGCTGACGGGAACGACTGAAAAAACACACTTTGCCGGACGCCAACGTCCTTTCCAGAGACGTTCTATTCATAAAAGCCTGCATCAGTACGACACCCGTTTTTGAATCCTGTACAATGGCTGGAATTAATCCTTTTTCATCGAATTTCAATGCTTCTATTTCCATATATTCGTTTTTAAAATCACCTGACTTCTATTCCTTTTTTTCTCAAATATTCTTTTACTTCCTTTATACTGATTTCCCCATAATGAAATATTCCGGCGGCGAGCGCAGCCTCCACTTTTCCGTATTGGAAAACACGATAAAAATCCTCCGCCCGACCCGCTCCGCCCGAAGCAATTATGGGAATCCCAGCTTTCTCTTCCAGGCGGGCCAACGCCTCACAAGCAAACCCCCTATGCGTACCGTCGTGATTCATAGAAGTAAAAAGGATTTCTCCCCCACCCCTTTCCTCCACTTCCCGCGCCCAGGAAAAAAGCTCCCTCGCAGTCCGTTCCCTTCCCCCCTTACGGTAAACCACCCAGCTTCCCCCTTCTTCCTTTGCATCTATCGCTACGACAATACACTGTTTTCCGAACGAATAAGCCAAACGATTTATTAAATCCGGATCCTTCAATACCGAAGAATTCACCGAAATCTTGTCGGCACCTTTCCCCAATAAAGCCTCTACATCTTTTTCGGATGCAATACCTCCCCCTACCGTAAAAGGGATATTGATCTCGGCAGCCACCCGCTCTACCCACTCCAAGACCGTTTTTCTCTTATCACTACTGGCTGTAATGTCTAAAAATACCAATTCGTCAGCTCCCTCTTCTGAATATTTTTTCCCCAACTCTACAATATCCCCGGCATCTTTCAAATTCAAAAAATGAACCCCTTTCACTGTCCTGCCATTCATAACGTCCAGGCAGGGAATAATGCGCTTTGCCAACATAGGACACGTCTTTTAATATATTAATCATAAAATGTTCAAATGCAAAAACGATACTTCTTTTCCGATTAAACCGCCTCTCTCTTCCTCTTGTCCGCCCCCAACCAGATTTTAAAACCGCCCTCTAAGCTCTGCAAAAGTTATCTTATTCTCATAAATAGCCTTTCCGACAATGGCCCCATACAGACCCAAATGAGCCAATCGCTCCAAATCTTCCATCCCGCCTATTCCACCGGAAGCAATCAAATTTAAAAGAGGATAACGCTTTCGTAAATCCGCATATAAATTCACAGCCGTCCCTTCTAATGTTCCGTCCCGGGTAATATCGGTACACATCAAATATTTTATCCTTTCTTTGTATCGGTCTATCAATTCAAAAATGGTCGTACCCGTCACTTTTTTCCAACCTTGAATGCACACTTTGGTATTCCAACTATCCACACCGATAATTATTTTTTCTCCCCCATACAAATCAATCCATTCCAACACTTTTTCGACCCGGGTTTGCGCCATACTTCCGATACAAGCCAAAGCCGCCCCAGCGTTAAATACATCCCGAAGATCTCCGTCCGACTTTATTCCACCCCCGAAATCCACTGTTAAGCCTGTACTTTTACAAATCTGCTCCAACACCCGCATATTGACCACCCGGGAAGATTTCGCTCCCTCTAAATCTACTACATGCAAACGCTTTAACCCCGAAGCTTCAAATTTCTTAGCCATACTGACCGGGTCCTCTGAATATATTTTACACTGGCTGTAATTGCCTTGTATCAAACGGACACATTTCCCGTCGATAATATCTATTGCCGGTATAATTTCCATCGTTTTATTAAAATAATTGGTTTATAAAATTTCCTAATATTCTTTCTCCTGCCTGGGAAGATTTTTCCGGATGAAACTGACAACCATAAAAATTATCCTTGGCTATAGCTGCAGCAAAAGTCCCCCCGTACTCGCAACGAGCAATACAAAATGCATTGTCCGGAACATAATAGGAATGCACAAAATACATTCTCTCCCCTTCTCTTACCCCCTTAAACAAAGCAGTTTGCATTCCCCCTATCGTATTCCACCCCATATGAGGGACTTTTTCAACATCCCTGAACTTTTTTACACTAAGGGGGAAAATCCCCAAACCCGAAGTCTTATCCTCTTCCGTATCTATACACATCAGTTGCATACCTAAACAAATTCCTAAAACCGGAATTTCTAATTGAGGAAGTAATTTATCTATCCCCCTCTGCTGTATTTTTTTCATAGCAGCTGAAGCCTGTCCCACTCCGGGGAAAATAACTCGGTCTGCTGAGCGAATCACGGCCGCCTCTCCGCTGACCACTGCCTGATATCCCAATCTGCGAATAGCCGACAGAACAGAGTAGACATTTCCGGCACCATAATCTACAACGACAATTTTCATTTTTTTATTCTTTAAAGGATACCTTTGGACGAAGGAATAGCCGTACCTGTCTGACGGATAGCCATCCGGATACAACGGGCAAAAGCCTTAAAAATAGCTTCAATTAAATGATGCATATTCTCTCCTTCGGCCACAATATGTAAATTACATTTACTACTTTCACAAAAAGACGCAAAAAAATGCCGGGTCATCTCCGTAGGGAAATCCCCCACATACTCCCGCGTAAAAGCAACTCTCCATTCCAAACAAGCTCTTCCCCCAAAATCCAATAAGACTTCCGCTTTCGATTCATCCATCGGCAAGGCAAATCCATATCTTTCTATTCCTTTTTTACTCCCCAAAGCTTCCCGAAAAGCCTCCCCTAATACAATAGCCGCATCTTCTATGGTATGATGTTCATCCACGTGCAAATCCCCTTTCACCTGAAAGTACAAGTCAACGCCACCGTGACGGGCAAGCTGTTCCAGCATATGATCGAAAAAAGCAATGCCAGTATCAATCCCAGCCCGTCCGCTTCCATTCAAATCCAACTCCACACACACCTTTGTTTCCGAAGTCCGGCGCTCTATTTTTACCCGCCGACAACCCTGCTTTAAAAAATCCCGAATCTCAAGCCACGATTCTGTACAAAATGCTACCGGTAAATCGGTAAATATTTCTCCTCCCCTATAAATCCCCCGGATTCCCATATTAGCCGCCAACTGCATGTCGGACAAACGATCCCCGATTACATAAGAATTTTCCCTGTCCAAGAGTTCATTCAGGTATTTTTCTACCATTCCGACAGACGGTTTCCGGCGATAAGAAGGCTCTTCCGGAAAACTACCATCGATTAATACTTCGTCAAAATGAACCCCTTCTCCTTCCAATATCTGAAGCATCAGTTGTTGCAAGGGTAAAAAATTCTCCAGCGGGAAAGCCGGGGTTCCCAATCCATCCTGATTGCTCACCATTACAAACCGATAATCCGTCTCCATTGCAAGCTGCCTCAAGGCTCCGATAACTCCCGGAATAAATTCGAATTTTTCCAGACGATCTATCTGTTGGTCGACGGGCGGTTCCCGTAATATCGTCCCGTCCCTGTCTACAAATAATATTTTTTTCTTCAACATACTTCTGTCTTTTTTTCCGATTTCCACTCAGCCAATAAGGCCAATAATCGGTCGTTTTCTTCCGGAACCCCTATACTGATACGTAACCCTCCTTCCACCAGAGGAGGAATATTTCGCAACCGGACAACCATCTTTTGCTGAACTAAAAAATCATACAATTCCCGAAAATCGTCTAAAGTGACCAGTATAAAGTTCGCTTCGGAAGGAAATACAGACCGGAATATGTCCAATTGCACGAATGCCCGGAATAAACGTTCTCTTTCCTTTTTTATAACCCTCAGTTTTTCCTGAAACTCTTCCCGTTGTTCCAAAACATCCAAAACAGTACGCTGCGTCAGAACACTAATATTATAAGGTGCTTTTACCCGGTTCAATATCCCGATCAAAGCCGGGGTTCCATAGCCAATCCCCAAACGCAGACCTGCCATTCCCCACGCTTTAGATAAAGTCTGTAATACAAATAAATTTTCATGCCGTCGTAACAAAGTAAGGGCTGAAGGGAATTCCGTAAAATCAATATAGGCTTCGTCTACGACCACCAAACCCGTAAATTTTTCGCATATTTTTTCAATCTCGGCCAAAGGGATTACATTCCCCAAAGGATTGTTCGGCGTACACAAAAAGATCAGTTTTGTAGAAGCATCCGATTGACGTTCCACCTCCCTCCAATCCGGCTGCAAATCAGTCTGAAGATTAATTTTCCGGATTTCTACGTCATTAATAGCACCACACACTTCATACATCGAATAACCGGGAGAAAAAACAATCAGATTGTCTTCCCGGGGCTGACAGAGGCTTCGGATAAGCAGATCAATGATTTCATCACTCCCGTTACCCAGAATCAAACGGCTTTCTTCCACTTGCTTATAGGCTGCTAACTTCTTTTTTACCATCCGTTGATAAGGATCCGGATAACGGTTAAAACCATTGTCAAACGGATTTTCATTGGCATCTAAAAAGATCGCTTCGCTTCCCGCATATTCTTCCCGGGCACAGGAGTAGGGCTGTAAAAGCCGGATATTTTTCCGGACCAGATTTTGAACCTTCATCATGCTTCTTTTTCTGTTTCTTTATTGGTGACTCTGATCTGTACTGCATTTTTATGTGCTTCCAACTGTTCCTGTTCCGCCATCGTCACAAGCACCGGAGCCAAATAACGAAGCCCTTTTTCACTAATTTCCTGAAAACTGATTTTTTTCACAAAAGTGTCTACATTAATTCCGCTATACGCTTTGGCAAAAGCACTGGTTGGCAAAGTATGATTGGTTCCGGAAGCATAATCCCCGGCACTTTCGGGGGAATAGTTTCCCAAAAAGACAGAGCCGGCATTCTGAATGGCAGCTATATAGTCCCGATAGTTTTCGATATTCAAGATAAGATGTTCCGGAGCATATTCATTTACAAATTGTATACATACCTCCGGATTTTCGAACACCACAAATCTGGCATTCTCCCAAGCCGCCCGGGCAATTTCACAGCGAGGCAATAGGCCTATTTGCCGTTTCACCTCTTTCTCAACTTTTTCCAGCATATCCGGACACCAGCTTACAAACACGGCCTGGCTGTCTTTACCGTGTTCTGCCTGCGACAACAAATCGGCAGCAATATATTCCGGACGGGCAGTCCGATCGGCAACAATCAGAACTTCTGAAGGCCCCGCAGGCATATCCATAGCAAGCCCGTAATTTCCGGCAAAGCGCTTAGCAGCAGTAACATACTGATTACCAGGGCCTACTATTTTAAAGACCCGGGGTACTGTCTCCGTCCCGAAAGTCATCGCTGCAATAGCTTGAACTCCTCCCACTTTATAGACAGCGGTTGCTCCGCAATACCGGGCAGCCCATAAAATAGCCGGAGGAACCCGTCCCTCCCGGTCGGGGGGAGTACAAATCACAATTTCCCGGCAATGGGCTATACGGGCCGGTATAACCAACATTAAAACGGTAGAAAATAAAGGAGCACTACCTCCCGGAACATACAACCCGACCTTTTCTATCCCCCTTACCTCCTGCCAACATCTGAAACCGTTCCCGCTTTCATATTCACAACTACCGGGAAGCTGCTTTAGGTGAAAAGCCTCAATATTCCGGGCAGCTTCCCGGATCGCTTCCTTCAAAGCAGGACTTACCCTCCCCTCTGCTTCTTCCATTTCTTCCTCACTCACCTTGAAATTTCCGATACGAACCCGATCAAAATACCAAGTATATTTCATCAAAGCTTTGTCTCCCTCTTTCTGTACTTCCATAAAAATAGCACGACATAATTTTTCCAAATCATCGTTACCGATTTGTGGACGGGCCATGATTTTTCCCCAATCCTGCAAACTTGGATTTATCCATTTTTCCATTTTATTTATCTTTAAAATTTATTTACCAATTCTTTACCTGAACTTACAGCTATTTTATCCTATAGAATCATCTTTTCTATCGGGATAATTAAGATTCCTTCAGCTCCTGCTTCCTTTAAACTTCCGATTACCTCCCAAAATTTATTTTCATTCACCACAGAGTGAACCGACACCCAACCTTTCTCTTTTAAAGGCATTACAGTAGGACTTTTCATCCCCGGCAATAAAGCACATATCCGGTCCAAAGCAGTCTCCGGCGCATTTAACAATATATATTTACTGTTTTTCGCCGCCAACACAGCTTTAATCCGAAAAACGAATTTATCCAATAAAACCCGTTTCTCTCCTTCTAAGCAAGGATTGGCGACCAGAATGGCTTCCGATTCAAAAATTTTATATACTTCCTGCAAACCGTTTTTGAAAAGTGTACTCCCGGAACTCACTAAATCGCAAATAGCATCCGCTAATCCAATATTGGGAGCGATTTCGACAGAACCGGAAATTTCATGTATTTCAGCCTCAATCCCCTTCTCCGTCAAAAAATCTTTTAAAGAATTCGGATAAGAAGTAGCAATCTTTTTCCCCTGTAAATCAGATAAATCGGTAAATTCCATACTTCTGGGAACAGCGATCGATAAACGACAACGGGAAAAACCTAAATCCAACACATGAACAATTCCCGTTTTTTTCTCTCTCTCCGTATTATCTCCGATAATAGCTATGTCCGCTACTCCATCTTTTACATATTGAGGAATATCGGAATTCCGTAAATACAACACTTCCAACTGAAAATTAGAAGCCTGAGCCATCAACTGGTCCCTTCCGTTATTAACCGATATTCCACATTCCTTCAATAAAGTCAAGGAATCTTCATTCAACCGGCCCGATTTCTGAATTGCAATTTTTAGATTAGTCATAAGGTTCGTTTTATTAGAAAGCCGAACCTGAATCAGAAAGGAAATAAAAAAGCCCGCCTGATTCAGGCGAGCTTATTATACTTTAAAATAGATTACGGCATAACGGCATCATCTCACCTGAAGACAGTGATGGCAATGATGATGGTTATGATGTAATACAATACGATACATGATTTTTCTCTTTATGTGCGACAAATGTAAAAGTAAAAATTTATTTTCCAAAGCTTTTTTAAAAGAATGTTAGATTTTTAACAAGATTCCTTCTGTTTGCTAATTCCTTCCAAAATTTTTCTGCTCTCTCCCTTTTTCTGTCAAACAGAAATTATTGAATATATAAATTTCCATTCCGGATTTCTAAATCTACTTTTCCGGTTCGCTTCTTATTTCCAATAAAACCGGTTTCTACAAGTACATTTTTCTCAGAAGTAGGTTGCTGACTCAGCTGGAAATCGGCAGGCAGATCCATTTTTAAACTCTTATTATGCTTTAATTCCAAATTATAGCCTGCTCCTTCCATAAAGGTCAAACCGACTTTTGTATAATTCGTTCTCAACTGGATTAATGAAAAATCGGTATGAATATTCCGGATATTTATTTCTCCAAAACGCATGGTCATGCTCAATTCATTTCCAAGATCCTGAATTTCAAATTTGGTAGAATTGGCCGTACCCGACATCTCTTCAATTTCTCCCAAATCCAGCTCTCCATTCTGGGAAGTAATATTCAGCTTTGCCGCAGTTGCCAGATTACCGGTACATTTCTCTAAATTCAATTTAGCCTCTCTGACTTTCTCTATCTTTAAATTGCAATCTTTGAATTGTCCATTCAGGGTATTCACATCATCAACCACAAAGTTCCCCCCACTCTGTAAAATTTGCAATACTCCGTCCTTCATTTTACCCAATTGAAAGTTACCGTTTTTAATATCGATAGCCAGATCTCCCTCAAAATTGTTTATAAATACATTTCCTTCTGTATTAATAATTCTCAATTTCATCCCATAAGGCAATACCACTTTGTAAACAATATTGATCTCTAATCCGGAAAGCAATTGCTTAAAAAACACATCTTTCCCGAAAGTAGTCTCCACATTCAAAAAGCCCCCGCTCACGACATCCTCGATATGGATATATTCTATAAATTCATCAGCCTTACTTTTATTTTTAGCCGTTACACTGATGGTAGCCGTCACATCAATCTTGTCTGCTTTTTTCTGTTCCACATCAATCTGCCCGTAACGATTTGACAAAACTACTTCTGTAATACCAGCTTTATCAAAACTTTTCTGATATTCTTTTTTACTGGTTTGTGCATAGAGTGTTACCCCCATAAATATCATCCCTAAAATAAATAAAGTCGTTTTCATAAGCTTAGTCATTTTATATAAGTTAGTTCTTTTCTTCTTCCATTTTGTTATATCGGGCAGCCAGATAAGCAATCATATTACTGAATGTCTTGACCGCCTGCTCTGTTTGAACAGAAATCTCTTTTTTCTCCAATCGCAACATCAAAATCCCATACAAAGCATTTAAGGCTAATTCTACGTCACCGACACTTTCATCTACGCCCGACTTTTCCCGGAATTCCACCAAATTTGCTGCTGCCTGCGCAACAATCTGTTGGTAACGCATATCCCGGGTTTCGTGCAAAAGGAAAAAATGCAATTCCGTCAATTCATTTACATCATTTTTCAATACTTGTATATGACCGCTTTTTTCCACTTTTTCCAAACGCATCATCTCGATGAGATTCTCATACCACTCATGCATCTCTTTCGCCGTCGCTTCATCTATCCGATAACTTCCGATGAGCTTTTCGTCTACTTGCCGTATATCTAAATTCAATGCCCGTAACATCGCTTCTACCTGCCACATATATAAAATATATTCGGCAATATTGGTCTTTTTTTTCTCCCGCGCAATCAGCATTGTCCTGTATTTTTAATCTTCTTCATAGTTTTTCATCCGATCAATCATTCTCCTGTCCCGTTTCGTAGGCCGCCCACTCCCTTTTTCCCGGTATTCAAATCCGTAAGCTCTGGCCGCATTTAATAAATCGAATTGTTCTTGAGGCGTTATATCTTCTACAAAATTTACAGCCAATGGAGCAGACATTCTCTTATCTGTAAGTTCTTTTACCCGGTATTGCCGTTCAATCGGAGCCAAGCGCACTTTTATCACTTCCCCCAACCGGACTTCCCGGGAAGCCTTTACAGGGATATCGCCTATTTTTACGTGCCCTTTGTTACAAGCCTCCGCAGCCAGGGAACGGGTTTTAAATATCCGTACCGCCCATAACCACTTATCTATCCTAACTTTATCTCCTTCCAACATAAGCTCTCCGTAAATTTTCAGATTATTCCGATTCTATTATCTTCTTTCCATTAAAAGAAGTCATCGTTTTAGATAATCCCAACAATACAAAACTACTAATAATTTCTTTACTACGTTCTAATAAAGCATCCATATGCTTGATTTCTTCCTCTTTCCACCCCCCTAATACATAATCGACCTGTTGTCCCTTTTTAAATTCATTTCCAATACCGAAACGTAAACGGGCATAATTGGTTGTCCCCAGACAAGCATTAATACTCTTCAAACCATTATGCCCCCCATCGCTTCCTTGTCCTCTCAGTCTAAGTGTCCCAAAAGGTAAAGCCAGATCATCCACCAGAATAAGCAGATCTTCCAACGCAATCTTCTCTTTCTGCATCCAATAACTGACAGCTTTACCACTTAGATTCATATATGTGTTGGGCTTTAATAATATCAACGGACGCCCTTTCAATTTGACTTCCGACACGGCTCCATAACGCCTATCTTCAAAAACAACATTGGACGCCTTTGCAAAGGCGTCCAATACATTAAATCCGATATTATGCCGCGTATCTTGATATTCCGGGCCGATATTCCCCAACCCTACAATAAGATACTTCATATCTCACTTTTTAACTATTTCTTATCCCCCGCTTCTACAGATTTAGAGGCTCTTGTTACCTTCACTTGTGCGATTACGACTTCCTTCGCATTTACAACTTCAAAATTATCGAAAGATAATTCTTTTACTTTAATCGATTTTCCTAATCCCAAAGAAGTCACATCCAATTCCACTTCTCCCGGTAAATTAGCAGGTAAAGCTTTTACTTTTAGCTTCCGGATCACTTGAACCAACTTACCACCGGCTTGTACACCCTCTGCAAATCCTTTCAATTTTACAGGCACTTCTATAATAACCGGCTTTTCAGCAAAGATGTGATAAAAATCAATGTGCAAAATACGGTCTGTCACGGGATGAAATTGTATCTCACGCATCACAGCTTCGTAAGCATTTCCATCAATCATTATTTTTACAATGTATACGAAAGGAGTATAGACCAATTTTGACAAATCTTTTTCTACAACAGAAAAATGAATATTCTCCTTTCCACCATACAATACACAAGGAACTTTTTTCTCTTCTCTTAATACTTTTGTTGCTTTTTTCCCTAAATCGGTTCTTAGTTCTCCTTTTAATTCAAATACTTGCATAATACATATGTTATGTGCTACTCAAAAACAAATTTAAACTCCGGGGATCTAAGTCAATTTGTTCTCCCATTGCACTGATTTCTATTATTCCCCGATTAAAACAGTGGGGCAAAGATATAAATTCTATTGTAAACAGAAAAACATAATCCTGAATTTTTCCTTTTAAATCTGCTGGATAAGAGACGTCCGGGGCCTCAAACGACTCGGAAATTATACCCCTTAAAAAAATGAATTTTCACCCTACACTTATAAAAACAGGAAAGGCTCCCCGGGACAGTATTATCGTATGTGTGTGTGTTGGGAAAGATACTGCCTCACCGGGGAAGCCCCTGTTTTTCTCTTATTACGTATCTTTTTCCCCAGTGTTTCAAGGTTTAATAACTATTAAACCTCTCTATTTTTTTTTCAATTCCCAATAAAACTGCAGAAAACCTTTTTTCTTTCAAATATTGGTTTTAATTTTGCCCATTATTAATCAATAAAACTTAAAAAAATGGCTTACGTAATATCTGATGATTGTATCTCTTGTGGTACATGTGAAGGAGAATGCCCGGTAGGAGCAATCTCAATGGGTGCTGATCACTATCAAATTGATCCAGACGCATGTACAGAATGTGGCACTTGCGCTGGAGTTTGCCCAGTGGAAGCTATTAAACAAGCCTGATAAAAATAAAAAGCGACTTTTGTCGCTTTTTTTTTGAGTTTATATCTTCCTGACATTCTGCTTTTCGAAAGCACTCATTTCATAACAGCATCCATTCGGATATCGTGGGGCTCCGTCGGCACTTCTTCCACAAACTGAAAAGCAAAACACACACCTATTTTATAGGCCTTGCAATTTTGTAAAATCTTATCGTAATATCCCTTCCCACGCCCTAAGCGGTTTCCTGCCTCGTCAAAAGCCATACCCGGGACCAGTATTAAATCAATCCGGTCAAAATCTGTAAATACCTCTCCTACCGGTTCGGGTATTGCATACCCTTCTCCCGGGCACAATTTCTCCTCCCCATCAAAATAACGCAATTCCAATTCCCCTCCTTTGACACAAGGCAGTAAAAAAATTTTTTCCCGGGACCAACGCTTTATAAAATCATGAGTATACAACTCATCTTCCAACGACCAATAAGCTAAAATTATTTTCGCCTGCTGAAAATGCTTATCCTGCTCCAATTTTTTCCAAACCTCCAACGACAGCAGCCTTCTCTCTTCCTGGGTGTATTTCTTTTTTAGTTCCCGAATGTATTTTCTCAGTTCCTTTTTATCCATTTTATCCGAATTTAATCGTCAGAAACATAGTATTCTTCACGTCTGAAAAATCCTTATAAGTATTCCCTTTTTACGCTCCCATTCTCCCTTTATCACAACGACAAAGCATCCCATTATCCCTGATTATTCACCTGTTCCAGCTTTTCTTTATCGATAATTTTTATTTTTTTCCCGTCCAATTCCACAATTCCTTCGCTGGCAAAATGAGAAAGCGTACGGATGGCATTGGCTGTCGTCATATTGGACAAATTGGCCAGGTCTTCCCTCGTCAGGCATACCTTTAAGGTAGCATTGTCTGCCTCATAACCATACGTATCTTTTAAAACCAACAAAGCTTCTGCTAATCTTCCCCGAATATGCTTTTGAGTAAGGGTCACGGTTCTCCGATTTGAAAATCCCAGATCCGTAGCCAATGCACGGATAATACTCATGGCAAATTCAGGATTGGTACGGACAATATCGAAAATCAAATCGGTTTTAATACGACAGACGATCGAATCCTCTAAAGCTTCTGCCGATGCAATATGCATTTCTTCTGCAAAAAAAGCTCTGTAACCAATAAAACCTATCGGCTTTGCCATTCGGACAATCTGCTGTCGTCCGCCGACACCTTCTTTAAAAATTTTGACTTTCCCGCTTACAAGGCATAATAACCCGATAGGCATCCGGCCTTCCTGATAAATCAAATCTCCCTTTTTGTAAGAAATACAAATAGTCGTCTCCGTAATTTGCTGCTTTACTTTTCTGTCTAATTCCGACAACAAAGAATGAGGACTTTCAATGCAAATCTGACATAAATTATAATGGAGATCGGGATCGTTGATAATCTGCATAATTAATTATTTAAAAAGGTATTCTTCTACCCCTACCAAAAGCTTTTTTACTTACTTTTAATATAGGCGGACATTGATTTCTTTTATATTCATTCCGATCTACTAAACGGATAACTTTATCTACCGTTTCCCGCTGATAACCTTTTTCACAAATACTCTCCAAAGATAAATTTTCCTCTATATATAATTTTAAAATAGGATCTAAAAGCGCATAATCCGGTAACGAATCCTGATCTTTCTGATTGGGGCGCAATTCAGCCGAAGGAGCTTTGCGTATCGTATTTTCGGGGATAAGAATTCCCTCCCGGTTTATATCCTCAGCCAATTTATATACATCCGTTTTATATACATCCCCAATCACCCCTAAAGAACCGCACATATCCCCGTAAAGTGTCCCATAACCGACAGCTACCTCACTCTTATTCGAAGTATTCAAAGCAATATATCCGAATTTATTCGACATAGCCATTACCAAAGCCCCCCGGATACGAGCCTGCAGATTTTCTTCAGCTACATTAAAAGGCTTATCCCCAAAAACAGGAGAAAGAAGGCTCAGGTATTGATCGTATATTTCCTTTATCGGCAACAATTGATGAGAAATTCCCAAATTTTCTGCCAAGTCATAAGCATCTTGCAAAGAGTGGTCCGAAGAATAAACAGAAGGCATCAAGACTCCCATTACATTCTTTGCCCCAATCGCTTCAGCCGCTAAAGCCGCTACGATGGCAGAATCAATCCCTCCGGAAAGCCCTAAAATAGCCCGCGTAAATCCGTTCTTTTCGAAAAAATCCCGGATACCGTGCACCAATGCCCGGTGAACTAAAGAAATATGAACTCCCCGATGCTCTGGTATAGGCGGCAAAGAACCCATCTCATGGGTATCCACAACCTGAAAATCCGTTTCGAATTCCTTCAAACGAACCACTAATTTACCTTTATAATTGTATCCCAAAGAATTCCCATCCAATAAAATCGAAGTCGCCCCTCCCACCATATTTACAGTCAAAATATTCTTTGAATATTTGTAGGACAAATTCTTTAAAATTTCCTGACGGAAAATCAAACTTTCCGTAGTGAAAGGAATAATTCCCAAATAAAGGACAATATGATCCGAACAATCTATATATTCCGATTCGTATTCATCAAAGAGAATGCGGATCTTCTGATTTTTATAAGTAAGAGGGGTATTTTCTTCTCCAGCTACAAAATAACGGCTTTCCTCAAACACATCATAATCACTCAATATGGTTTTATGAACACCATCCGTCACTTCCCCATTCTGGATGAAATAAGCAGAATTATACATAATTCCACTTTGTATATCTAAATTAGGAGCCCCCACAATAGCCGCAATACCCTCACATTCCATAGCCAACCGATCTACAGCTAATCTGCATTCATCCACAAAAGCCTCTTTTTCCAGCAAATCCTGTGGAAAAGGTCCGCAAATAGCGAGTTCCGGAAATACAATTAAATCCGCTCGAACCTGCTGCGCTTTCTTTATAGCTTCCAGCATTATTTCGTAATTTTTCTGGACATTTCCCGTTATATAATTGAGCTGAGGAATAGCAATACGCATAATTTGTCTGAATTTAAGGGTTTATTTATAAGAAATCACTCGATTTTCCCATCAATCAATCAGTTCAATACCCCGGATTTCTCCTATTTCTCTGTGGTAAAATTACGATTTTTAGATTTAAAATAAGTAAAAAGCATAAATAAGTTTATAAGTACTTCTCTCTCTTGCTTTGCAAAACACACTCGCAGAGCCTCGTCCCTAAAAGAAAAATATTTAAAAGATAAAAGTATCCGGACATTCAAAGGTATACACCTTCTCTCAGCAACTACTCATTTTTCGGCAATTAAGAAGAAATATAGCTACTGCTCCCTCAGGCAGCCATGAAATATCTTGCCACTTCACCCAAAAAAAATTACACAGTAGGGACGTGCCCTACTGTGTAATTTTTACTTCAATCCAGATAGTGTTCCGAAAAGTGGTAAATCCTATCCATGATTATTTTTGTAAGTGTCAAAGCAAACCATCCTAATTGGATTTACACAGTAGGGCACGTCCCTACTGTGTAAAATAATAGAAAATTTTACCTGAAAACAAAAGCAGTCCTGACCCTCCACCCCCCGAATACAATAGAAAAACCCTGACAACTCTCGTCGTCAGGGTTCCTAAATTCGGCGCCTACCTACTCTCCCACCTTTAGGCAGTACCATCGGCGTGAAAGGGCTTAACTTCTCTGTTCGGGATGGGAAGAGGTGGATCCCCTTTGCTATAGGCACCTGTTAATATTTTCCAAATTAATGATTACGTACCAATGAACACGCTTGTCCAGTAATCTTAGATCTGGTAGCGAGAGGCGGGCTTGAACCGCCGACCTCATGATTATGAATCATGCGCTCTAACCAGCTGAGCTACCTCGCCTTAATTTGACATCTTACCGGAAAGTTAAAAAATATATAATTCACTATAATGAAGCTATCGGGTGATTAGTATTGCTCAGCTGTGCCGTCACCGACTATACACCTGCAACCTATCAACGTCTTCGTCTTAAACGACCCTTAAAAGAATATCTCATCTTGAAGTTGGCTTCGCGCTTAGATGCTTTCAGCGCTTATCCTTTCCGCACGTAGTTACTCAGCAATGCAATTGACATCACAACTGATGCACCAGAGGTGCGTCCAACACGGTCCTCTCGTACTAGTGTCAGATCTCCGCAAATATCCTGCGCCCACAACAGATAGGGACCGAACTGTCTCACGACGTTCTGAACCCAGCTCGCGTGCCACTTTAATCGGCGAACAGCCGAACCCTTGGGACCTTCTCCAGCCCCAGGATGTGACGAGCCGACATCGAGGTGCCAAACCGCTCCGTCGATATGAGCTCTTGGGAGCGATCAGCCTGTTATCCCCGGAGTACCTTTTATCCTTTGAGCGATGGCCCTTCCATACGGAAACCACCGGATCACTATGCTCTTGTTTCCAACCTGATCGACTTGTAGGTCTCACAGTCAAGCACCCTTATGCCATTGCACTCTACTGGCGATTACCAAACGCCATGAGGGTACCTTGAGAAGCCTCCGTTACGCTTTTGGAGGCGACCACCCCAGTCAAACTACCCACCATGCAATGTCTCTCCACTAAGGAGATTAGACCTCAGATAAGTAAAGGGTCGTATTTCAACAGCGGCTCCATGACACCTGACGATGCCATTTCAATGCCTCCGACCTATCCTACACATCACTTACCCAAAATCAATGCAAAGCTGCAGTAAAGGTTCACGGGGTCTTTCCGTCCCGTTGCGGGTATCCGGCATCTTCACCGGAACTACAATTTCACCGAGAACATGGCTGAGACAGTACCCAGATCGTTACACCATTCGTGCAGGTCGGAACTTACCCGACAAGGAATTTCGCTACCTTAGGACCGTTATAGTTACGGCCGCCGTTTACTGGGGCTTCAATTCAGATCGTCGTATTGCTACTAAACCCTCCTCTTAACCTTCCAGCACCGGGCAGGTGTCAGGCCATATACATCATCTTACGATTTAGCATAGCCATGTGTTTTTGGTAAACAGTCGCCTGGGCCATTTTACTGCGGCTGGGGTTAAACCCAGCGTCCTTTATCCCGAAGTTACAGGACCATTTTGCCTAGTTCCTTAGCCATGAATATCTCGAGCGCCTTAGTATTCTCTACCCGGTCACGTGTGTCCGTTTACAGTACGGGTCATATATGCCTGAAGCTTAGCAGATTTTCTTGGTAGTCTGATTACCCGCATTATCCGCGCAGCCGAAGCCTTGCGGTACTATCACCCATCTCCTCTGCTGACGTACTTAACTATCAGCATCGACAGATAAAGACTTCAACGTACTATTTCGTCTGTACGCAGCGGTGTCACTACTACGTCCCTGCATCGCAGCATATATGAGTACAGGAATATTAACCTGTTGGCCATCGTCTACGCCCTTCGGCTTCGACTTAGGACCCGACTTACCCCCGGTTGATTGACATTGCCGGGGAATCCTTGACCTTTCGGCGTGCGGGGTTCTCACCCGCATTATCGTTACTTATGCCTACATTTGCTTTTCCATCTGCTCCACAATACCTCACGATACTGCTTCGACGCTAAATGGAATGCTCTCCTACCACTCACCTTTCGATGAGTCCATAGCTTCGGCTGTATGCTTATGCCCGTGTATTATCCATGCAGAACCGCTCGACTAGTGAGCTGTTACGCACTCTTTAAATGAATGGCTGCTTCCAAGCCAACATCCTAGCTGTCTGTGCTGTTCCACCGCGTTTTGTCAACTTAGCATACAATTCGGGGCCTTAGCTGATGGGCTGAGTTCTTCCTCTTTCGTCCGCGGACCTTAGCACCCGCGGGCTCACTCCCTGTCTGTAAAGTTACTGCATTCGGAGTTTGGCCGGATTTGATAGGCGGTGAAGCCCTCGCATCCAATCAGTAGCTCTACCTCAGTAACTGAAAAACAGAGGCTGCACCTAAATGCATTTCGGAGAGTACGAGCTATTTCCCAGTTTGATTGGCCTTTCACCCCTACCCACAAGTCATCCGGAAGCTTTTCAACGCTTATCGGTTCGGTCCTCCAGTTTGTGTTACCAAACCTTCAACCTGCTCATGGGTAGATCACTAAGGTTTCGCGTCTACCGCCTCTGACTAGTCGCCTGTTTAGGACTTGCTTTCGCTTCGGCTCACGTACGTTTACGTACTTAACCTCGCCAGAGACGAGTAACTCGTAGGCTCATTATGCAAAAGGCACGCCGTCACCCCAAAAAGGGCTCCGACAGCTTGTAAGCGAATGGGTTCAGGGACTATTGCACTCCCCTGTTCGGGGTTCTTTTCACCTTTCCTTCACAGTACTGGTTCACTATCGGTCTCTCACTAGTATTTAGCCTTGCCGGATGGGCCCGGCCGATTCAGACAGGATTTCTCGTGTCCCGCCTTACTCAGGATTCTGCTATGTATCATAAACTTATATGTACGGGACTATCACCCTCTATGATCGCTTTTTCCAAAACGTTCCATTTCATTTATTACTACAATATCGCAGTCCTACTACCCCACAAATGCCGAAACAATCGTGGTTTGGGCTGTTCCCCGGTCGCTCGCCACTACTGGGGGAATCACTGTTGTTTTATTTTCCTACAGGTACTTAGATGTTTCAGTTCCCTGCGTTTGCTTACCCGAAGGTATAATACATCTTCAATGTATTGGGTTGCCCCATTCGGAAATCTGCGGATCAAAGGTTATTTGCACCTACCCGCAGCTTATCGCAGCTTATCACGTCCTTCATCGCCTGTGAGAGCCTAGGCATCCACCATTCGCTCTTATTTGCTTCTATTATATTTTTT